>JBFARE010000001.1:0-302291 GCA_040674215.1 Nocardia sp. NPDC050193
GGTCAGGTCGATCGGCTTGACCGAATGCAGCGACCCTTTCTTGTTGCGGCCGCGCGGGGTGCGGATGGCCTCGTAAATGTAGGCCTCTGTGGTCAGGCGGGCGTGGGCGCCTGCGGTGCCAGGGGTTTCGGCACCTGCGGCAGCTGCCCTGCCGCGGGGAAGCCGGTAGGCAGATCCACCGAGGTCTCCGTATGGGTCGAATGCTGCACCGGCACGCGGACGGGGTGGCGGCCCGGCGGCGTGGCCCGCCGCTTGCCCAGGTTTACGGTCGGACGCCGTTTGCCCAGGTTCACGGTGGGCCGCTTCCTGCGCTTGACCACCGGGCGGCGCAGGTTGCCGAACTTGCGCAGGATCGGCGGGCGGCGCACCGTCCGGTCGAACCATTCACCGAGGGTCACACCGCCGGCCAGGGCGCAGCCGATACCGAATGCCGCCAGCAGTTGGTTCGCGCCGCGTGCCAGTTCGTCGTTGAGCAGGCCATACAGCCCCCGGTAGATGCTCAGGCCGGGTAGCAGCGGGGTGATTCCCGCGAGCGCCACGACCAGCGGCGGAGTCAGCGCGCGGCGGGCGAACAGACCACCGACGAGGCCGACCGCGACGGCGGCGGCGCCCGCGGCGACCACGGGTCCGAAACCGGCGGTGATCACCATCAGGTAGCAGATGGTGCCCATGGCCCCGCCGCCCGCCGCCGCGGCCAGCGCGCGCCGTTCCGCGTAGCAGGCCAGCGAGAACGCCAGTGAGGCCACCGCACCCGCCACGACCTGTACGGGCAGGTTGGACAGTCCGTGCCCGGGGCTCAGATCCAATGGCACGGTCGCGTCGAACATTTCGCCGATGCGCAGGGTCAGCGCGATACCGGCGATGATCCCGCCCGTCATCATCAGCAGTTCGAGCATCCGGGCGGCCGCGGTGATCGGCGCGCCGGTGATCGCGTCCTGCACCGAACCCACCAGGCTCAAACCACTGAGTAGTACCGTGATCCCGGCCGCGATGATCAGCGTGGGACTCACCGAGATACCCAGTGGCCCGGCGAAGGCGGCCAGGACGACCGCGGGCACGGCCGCGATCGCGCCACCCACCAGATGCTGGAAGAAGAACGGCAGACCGTGCCGGTTGAGCGCCCGGTTGGTCCGGTCGATCACCGCCGTGGTGACGAAACTGAGCGCCGCGACCAGGAACCCGCCGCCGAGTAGCAGCGAGATCGCGGCGGCCATGAGCGACCAGCCGAAGGTGGCCGTCCACCGCTTATACGGGTGGGGTGCGGTGGTGATGGCGTCCAGGGCCCGGCGCGCCTCGTCGGGCGGCACCACATCGCGGCGGATGCGGCGGGTGAGCCGGTCCACCGCGGCGAGCCGGGTGAAGTCGAGCGAGCGGTACTGCACGACGCGCATGGAACTCGCCGAGGGCAGCCGCGCGCCGCGATGCGCGTAGATGCGGATGGAGTTGTAGGTGACCTCGACGTCACAGGCCGAAAGACCGTAGGTGGCGGCGATGAACCGGACGGTGGTCTCGGTATCGGTGACGGCCGAACCCGATGCCAGCACGACCTCACCCATGCGTACCGCCAGATCCAGCACCTCGGCGACCGCGGCGTCATCGGAGAGATCGATGGGCTGCAGTGGCGCCGGCGCGGACACGATCGTGTCGGCGGTGGCGGGACGATCGGCGACCAGTTTGCTGATGGCGCCGGTGAGGACGGGCAGGCGCAGCGGGTTCCGCCGCGGATCGGCATACCCGGCGGGGTCCGGTGAGATCGGTGGTTGGGAGGTCGCTCCTTCCAGGATTCCTTGCGCAGCCATAGCCGCGAAGGTAGTGGCCGAAGCCCCCTCTTGCCCACCGCAAACCGGCTCCCGAAAATGTGACGTTTGTTACGTACCGGTTTATTTGACACGACGAATGGAGAAAACGGTCTGATCACCCCGCTGACCTGGGCCGTTCTCACGGGCGCCATACCCGCTTCCGGGGGTGTTACACCCTGCGTGTTCTGCGTTACACCGCCGCGTGTCCATCGACCCCGCCCCGCGTACACCCCGGCTAGGGTCGGAAGTATGAGCACCGGCAGCACTTCGACAGCGCAACGTTTACGTGCGGCACTGGACGGGCCGTGGGGCGAGGTCCGGGAACAGGCCCGCACTCAGCTCGCGGGGCCGGAGTACACCGGCGATCCCGATCTGGATCTGCCCGAGGCCCGGGCACGGGTGCTGGAGCAGATGCGGTCGCTGGCGAAACTCGATTACGCCGAGCGGGGTTTCCGGCGGGAGAACGGCGGCACCGGGGAGCCCGGCGCGGCCGTCGTCGGACTCGAGATGCTCGCCTACGCCGACCTGTCGCTGTGGGTGAAGTCCGGTGTGCAGTGGGGGCTGTTCGGGGGCGCGGTGGAGAACCTGGGCACCGAACGGCACCGCGAGTACATCCGGCGGCTCATCTCGCTGGATCTGCTCGGCTGTTTCGCGATGACCGAATCCGGGCACGGAAGCGATGTCGCGAATCTGGAGACCACCGCGACCTATGATCCGGCCACCGAGGAATTCGTCATCCACACGCCGACCCCTTCGGCGCGTAAGGACTACATCGGTGGCGCCGCCGAACATGCGCGGATGGCCGCCGTGTTCGCGCAGCTGCGGACCCCGGCCGGTGAGCACGGAGTGCACTGCCTACTGGTCCCGATCCGGGACGAGCAGGGCCACGATCTGCCCGGCGTCACCACTTCCGACTGTGGACGCAAGGGCGGGTTGCCCGGTGTGGACAACGGCCGCATCGTCTTCGACCAGGTGCGGATCCCGCGGGAGAACCTGCTCAACCGTTATGCCGATGTGGAGCCGGACGGGACCTACCGCTCCGAGATCGACAACCCCAGCCGGCGCTTCTTCACCACCCTCGGCACCCTGGTCCGCGGCCGGGTCAGTGTCGGTGGCGCCGCGGCGGCCGGTGCCCGGGTCGCGCTGAGTATCGCGCTGCGATACGCGCTGAAGCGCCGCCAGTTCGGCGATCCGGACAACGGTAACGAGACCCTGCTGCTGGACTACCGGATGCATCAGCGCCGGTTGCTGCCGCTGCTCGCCCATTCCTACGCGCTGGCGTTCGCGCAGAATGATCTCGTTCGCCGGATGCACCTGGTGCAGACCGGCCAGGATCTGTCACCCGGGGCGCAGCGGGCGCTGGAGAAGCGGGCCGCCGGCCTGAAGGTGGCACAGACCCGTCACGCCACCCGAGCCATCCAGGAATGCCGCGAGGCATGCGGCGGCGCCGGCTACCTGACGGAGAACCGGCTGGTGACCCTGAAGGCCGATACCGATGTGTTCACCACCTTCGAGGGTGACAATGTGGTACTCACCCAGCTCGTCGCCAAGGAGATCTTGACCGCCTACGCCGACGAGATCCGTGATCTGGACGCGCTGGGCTGGGTCCGGTTCGCCGCGACCATGGCCGGCGATGTGGTGCGAAAACGGTCCGGGGTGCGTCAGCTCATCCAGAACCTGCGCGATCGCGGTGGCGAGACGGTCGACGAGGGCGATCTCGGTCGCCGCGATACCCAGCTGGCCTTGTTCGCCGATCGTGAGGACTATCTGACCCGTACGGCCGCGCACCGGTTGCGGGCGCGTGCGGAGGAGACCGAACCGTTCGAGGCGTTCAACAACGCCCAGGATCATATTCTCGCCGCGGGTGCCGCCCATATCGATCGGCTGATCCTCGAGGCCTTCATCGAGGGTATCGCCGATATCGAGGAGGAGGAGCCCCGCCGGCTGGCCGAAACCGTCTGCGATCTGTACGTGTACTCGATCCTCGAGGAGAACTCGGCCTGGTACATCATGCACCGGTTCATCTCGGTGGAACGGGCCAAGGCGATCCGCCGTGGGGTGAACGAACTCGTCGACCGGCTCCGCCCGGACGCGCTCACGCTCGTGGAGGCGCTGGGTGTGCCGGAATCCATGCTCGGTGCCGCGATGCTGGACGACGCGAGCGTCTACGAGCGGCAGTAGGGGCCCGGGCCGGCCTGACCGGACCGGGCCCCGACTGCGCGCGCGAGGTACACCGCCACCCAGTAGAGGCCGATGGCCAGCGCGATACCGGCCGCGGCGCCGCCGATGACGTCGGTGGCGAGATGATAGTCCAGCGCGATCATTCCAATGCCCGCTCCGAACCAGGCGACGGCCGTGAGCGCGACGATCACCGCGCGGGCGCGCACCGAGCGCAGCAGCAGGACCAGGGTGGTCACCACCGCGACCAGGTGCACGGTATGGCCACTGGGGTAGGCGAGATAGTCGTGCAGGGGGCGTGACCAGAACGGTTTCAACGCCCAGGCGTTGATCGCGACGGCGGTCTCCGGCACCAGCACCATGGTCGTGGTCTCCCACCATCGACGCTGCCAGGCGAACCAGGCGGCACCACCGCACAGCACCGCCAGGACCACCCCGGTATTGGTCGCGAGGGCGAGCACCTCGGCGATCCAGGGCCGCGGGTCAAGTCGTGGATCGACCTGCTCGTTGACCG
Organism: Nocardia sp. NPDC050193; assembly: GCA_040674215.1. Lineage (GTDB taxonomy): Bacteria > Actinomycetota > Actinomycetes > Mycobacteriales > Mycobacteriaceae > Nocardia. Next base: position 4,492 of record JBFARE010000001.1, read on the forward strand.
CTAGATCGAAAGAGGTCTCTCCGCCGCCCGGCGGGAAGGACCACGGGAGGGCGGCCGCGACGGTCGCCCCGGCAGTCGCGGTCGCCGTGGTGGCGAGCGGGTCCGCGGTGTGGCCGGGTCCGTGGCCCCGGCGGGGTTCGGCGGTGTCCGCCGAGTCGATGGCGCCGGGATGGGGTGGGTGCGCGCCGGCGGCATCCGGTGTTCCCGGACGGTCTGCGCCCGGGCGCTGGATACGGCCGGTGGGCCCGTCCGCGCCGAGCGGATCCGGTGCGCCGGATGCTGTGCTCACGGTCCGACCCTAATGGGCGTAGCCGGTCGACGCCCACCCCCGCTGCGTGGACGGGCGGAACCGGCGCGGAGGTACGCCTGGAGCGCCGCCGTCCGGCCCGCGATGCTCCGCTGCTGCCTCACCCGGGGCCGTAGGTGAGGAAGGCGGTGATCAGGAACCACAGCACCCAGGCGATCGCGATGAACATTCCGAGCGCGATGCCCGCGCGCATGGCGGCGCGGCCGAAATCGATATCACCCACCTCGCGCGGGTACAGCCGCCACGGGCTGTACCACGGGGAGCGGAACCGTCGCGTCCCGGCCGCGCGTTCGTACTCGGCGAGATCCTCGGCGTACTGTTCGGCGTCCGCCTGGGCCGGTCCGCCGTGCCACAGGGTGACATCGATGGGGCCGAGGAATCCTTCTTCGAGCAGGCGCTGCGGCGCCGGGAGATACGGCAGCATCCCCATCCCGCGGAACGACACCGCTACATCGTTGGCGGTCCAGCGGTGCGATTCGCGTTGGGCGAGCACGCCGAAATAGTGCCGCAGCCCGTTCCCGTCGTCACCGAGGATCACATCGAAACTCGGGTCGTGCACCTTCTGCTCGATCTGCACCGGCGCGTTCTGCAGTGGTACGACCAGCGCGACACCGTGGACCGCGCGCTGTCCGAGTCCGCGGGCCGCCAGCCAGGTCTGCAGGGCGAAGGTGTGTTCACGGGACCGGTCCAGCGGGGAACGGTTGTCGCTGGTTTCGAATTCGGCGCGGACACCGTTGAGGGTCCAGTCGCCGGTCAGTGGGACCTGCAGGGTGCCACCGTGGGGCGAGTGCAGCCCCGCGACGTCGATGACCACACAGCTGGTGGGCGTCCACACCACGGCGTCGAAATGGTAGGACTCGCCCTGATGGACGAGGCCGCAGTTCACCGTCGCGACGCCCTGCGGGCTCCCCGCGCCATCCCAGCCGCTGAGCCAATCGACCAGGGCCCGTTCGGCAACGCTGTCGGTGCTGTTCTGTACCTGCACGAGCATGGTGACCGCCCTTCGCGTCCGAGCCGAGGCAATGGTGTCCGAGCCGAGGCTGTGGCGGCGCCGACTGCGCGGCGCACCTTTTCGAAACTACCGGTCCGGCTCCTGCGCGGGAAGTTTACCGGCGCGCACCGCCGCGACGAGTCCGGCGTGATCGGCCTCGGCGCGGTCGGCGTAGCGCATCGCGAACTCGGCGATCGAGGTGTCGAAATCCTCGTCGTCGCCGAGGTAGCCGCTGATCAGACGGGGATCCAAGGAGCGGGCGTGCGCGCGGGCGAGCAGCGCTCCGGCAAGCCGGCCGTAGTCGTCGAGGTCGTGCGGTTCGAGTTCCTCGGGGGCGATCCCGCCCTTGAGATTGCGGAACTGGCGGACGATGAACGGCAGCTCGCGGGTCCCGTCGGCAGTGGGTACGGACATGGTGGTCCAGCCGAGGAGGATATCGGTCTCGGTCTGAACGAGCCTGGCGCCCTGCACGATTCGTTTGCCCTCGTGCTTCGGCGTGGCGCTGCCGAGCACGGGCGCCAGCGCCGAGGGTGCCGCCTGTTTGAGCTGCAGAACCAGGACCTCGCCGGAATTGCCGTGCAGCAGGGCGACATAGCTGTGCAGGCCGACGCTCCCCGTGCCGACAATACGGAACGCGATATCGGCCACCGCGAAGCGGGCCAGCAGCTCCTGCCGGGATTCCCGCAGCGATGTACCGTAGCGCTCCAGGGCATCGATGGCCGCATCCTCGACCTCCGGGGAGACTGTGGTGAGGAGCGGCGGATCGGCGACGAAACGGTGGCTGTCGATACCGGTTTCGTGGTCGTCGATATGGGTCCACTTCCGGACGACCTTGTCGCTGTTGTTCTTCCGGGCCTTCTTGGCCGCCTTCTTGAAGTTGTCCAGCAGATCCTGCGCCTCGACGCGGTCGAGGACGGATTCGTCGGCGAGCGCGGACCAGGTGGTGAGGAAAGGCCGTTGCGCAAGGACGGCCGTGACGCGCCGGTAGCTGCGCGCGGCGTCCGCGGCGGCGGTCCGGCATTCCTCTTCGCCGGCACCGCCGACCCGCCCCGCCAGGACCAGGCTGGCGGCGAGCCGTTCGAGGTCCCATTCCCATGGACCCGCCACGGTGTCGTCGAAATCGTTGATATCCATGACGATCTCGCCGCGCGAGGTGCCGTAGAGGCCGAAATTGCCGGCGTGGGCGTCCCCGCAGAGCTGGGCGGTGAAGCCGGTATCGGGGCTACCGGCCAGATCGGCGGCCATCAGCCCGGCGGAGCCCCGGTAGAACGCGAAGGGGGACGCGGTCATCCGGCCGATGCGCAGCGGGATCAGCTCCTCGATACGACCCGCGTTGGACGCCTCGACGAATTCCACCACCGACGGCCGCCCGTCCGTGCGTACGGCACGGTCCCTGGCCGTGCGGGGTACTCGGTCGCGGACGGCCCGGCCGCGGGCGAGTACGTCCTCGGCGGGAGTGTAGGAGCGCAGCGGGATACGAGCGGTGGACACGCGGTAACGGTACCGACCCGGCGGTCCGCCCGGGCCCCGGGCGCTCGCGTGGACGCGAGGCCGGGGCTCGTTCGGCTCAGCTCGCCCGCAGCGGTGTGAGGGGCAGGCGCAGCGCCCCGGGGGCCGCGGCGGGAACCGTCGGCCGCGCCGGCGCCACGGGAGCGATCCGCTGGTACGGGGTGCCCAGACCCGGCCGGGTGTCCTCCTGATTCTTGTTCGGCCAGAAGGCCATCGCTCGTTCGGCCTGCGCGGTGATGGTCAGCGACGGGTTCACCCCGAGGTTGGCGGTGACCGCGGATCCGTCGGCGATGTGCAGGCCGGGATGTCCGTAGACCCGCTGGTAGGGGTCCACCACGCCCGTCTCGGGCCGGTCCCCGATGACACAGCCGCCGATGTAGTGCGCGGTCGCCGGGATGTCGAGGACGTCGGTGTAGAGCCCATGGGTGTCCCCGTCGATCTTGGCCGCGAACCGCCGGCCGACCTCGTGCGCCAGCGGGATCCAGGTCGGGTTCGGCTCGCCGGTGCCCTGTTTCGTGGTCAGCCCGCCGCGTCGCAGGAACGAGGTGAGCGAATTGTCCAGCGACTGCATGACCAGCAGGATCACCGAGCGCTCCGAGGCGTGCCGGGCGTTGAAACTACGTAGGAACACCACTGGGTGGGCGAGCGCGGCGAGCAGGAAGCGCAGGAACCGGAACGCCCCACCGTCGATCACCGGGGCCGAGAGCGGGAACAGCGCGTTCTGCCCTTTGCCGTAATGGCACACCTCGATATGGGTGTTCGCCTCCGGATGGATCGAGGAGGTGATGGCGACACCGGCGGCGAAGTCGCGGCGCGACCGGCTCACCACCGCCAGGATCGCTTCGGAATTGCTGCGGGTGAGCTCGCCCAGGCGCGGGGAGAGCCGCGGCAGTACGCCCTGATCGCGCATCCGGTGCAGCAGCTGCTGGGTGCCCAGCGCGGCGCCCGCGAAGACCACCTGTTCGGCGGTGAATGTGCGTTTGCGTTTGCGGATCCACCGGTCGGGCCGTGCGGTATCGACGGCATAGCCGCCGTCGGGCAGCGGCCGCACGGCGGTGGCGGCGGTGAGCGGGTGGACGGTGGCACCGGCCTGCTCGGCGAGGAACAGGTAGTTGGTGGTGGTCGTGTTCTTGGCGTTGTGCGGGCAGCCGGTCAGGCAGCGGGCGCAGTGCACACAACCGCGGCGGCGCGGGCCCGCACCGCCGAAATACGGATCGTCGACCTCGGTACCGGGGTCGTTCTCGTTGAAGAACACTCCTACGTCGGTGGGGTGGAAGGTCTCGCCTACTCCCATATCCGCGGCGACCTCGCGGATCACCTCGTCGGCCGGGGTCGTCCGCGGATTGGTTGTCACGCCGAGCATGCGGCGCGCCTGGTCGTAGTAGGGCGCGAGTTCGGCCTGCCAGTCGGTGATGTGCGCCCACTGCCGGTCGGTGAAGAAGTCGGTGAGCGGTTCGTAGAGCGTGTTGCCGTAGATGAGCGAGCCGCCGCCCACGCCGGCGCCGGAGAACACCGCGCATTTGCCGAGCAGGCTGATTCGCTGGGGTCCGGTGAACCCGAGTTTCGGTGCCCAGATGGATTTGCGGAGGTTCCAGTTGCTGCGCGGCAGCGTCTCGGCGTCCCAGCGCCGCCCCGCTTCGAGGACCCCGACCCGGTAGCCTTTCTCGGTGAGTCGCAGGGCGCTCACGCTCCCGCCGAACCCTGATCCGATGACCACGACGTCGTAGTCGAACTCTGACATGATCTTCCTCTCACCCAACTCGATGATGAGATGGTTTCATACTCATTCTTTCATCGAATGACGTGGCGGGGTGTGCTGGCGCGGGTGGACGCCATACGGTAAGCACAGCCATGTGATGAGCGATTCGGGAACCGGCGGACCAGAGACCGCGGGCCGGGAGCCCGGCGGTGCGCTCGCCGCGGTCCTGTCCGACCGGCTGCTCACCGTCCCCAACGTGCTCAGCGTGCTGCGGTTGATCGGTGTCCCGCTGTTCCTGTGGCTGCTCCTGGTGGAGCACGCCGACGGCTGGGCTTTCGTCCTGCTCATCCTGAGTGGTCTCACCGATTTCCTCGACGGCAAACTCGCCCGGCTGCTGGACCAGTCCTCGCGGCTCGGGGCCCTGCTGGACCCCTTCGTCGACCGGCTCTATCTGGTGACCACGCTGGTCGCCTTCGTCATCCGCGGGCTGATCCCCTGGTGGGTGGCCGCCCTGCTGATCGGACGCGACGCGGTGCTGACCCTGACCCTGACGGTCTACCGCCGCCGTGACCTGGACCCGCCCGAGGTCATCTATCTGGGCAAGGCGGCAACCTTCGCGCTCATGTCGGCACTGCCGTGGCTGCTGGCCGGGCAGATGGACTGGGCCGGCGATGGTTTCGGCGCCGCGTTCGGTGGGGCACTACTGATCTGGGGTACGGCCGTCTATGTGTGGACCGGTCTGCTCTACCTGGGCCGCGCCGTCGCCGTGGCGCGCCGGATTCCACCGGCGCCCGCCGGAGGCGGTGCCACACACGGCGGGGATACCGGCGCGGCAGAGGGCGGCGGGCTCGCATAGAGTTGCGGGCATCGTGCACGACGACACGAGGAGAGGACATCACGTGAGCCGGGTTCCGGAGGATCTGCGTTACACCGCGGAACATGAATGGGTACGTCGGATCGAGCCCACCCGTGTCCTGGTGGGGATCACCGATTACGCCCAGTCGCAACTCGGTGACGTCGTGTTCGTGCAGTTGCCCGAATCCGGCGCCGACGTTGCCGCCGGGGACGGTATCGGCGAGGTCGAATCGACCAAGAGCGTTTCCGATATCTACGCTCCACTGAGCGCGAAAGTCGTTGCGGTGAACCAGGAACTGGAGGCGAATCCGGAAACGCTGAATACCGATCCCTACGGTGACGGGTGGTTGTTCGAACTCGAGGTGGCCGAGGCGGCCGCATTGGACTCGAGCCTCGGTGAACTGCTCGATGCCGCGGGTTATCAAGGAGTTATCGGGGGCTGATCCAGCCTTCCCGGTTCTACCTGCACGGGTACGGCCCGGCAGGGTACGGTCAATGCCAACGGATGTGCCGCCCGGAGTCGGGGCCGCCCAGCCACGTCTTATCGCGGCATCTGCCTGCATGGTTTATGAGGTTCGAGGAGGAGAGAAACGGTGAGCGAGAACAAAGACCCGGGTTACGGGGAGACCGCGGCCGAGACGACGTCGGTCTTCCGCGCGGATTTCCTGAACGAGGTCGACGCGTCGCGCTCCGGCGAGCCGACCGGTGAACAGCCGGTGCAGGGTGTCGAGGGTCTTCCGGTCGGGGCGGCGCTGCTCGTCGTCAAACGCGGCCCGAACGCGGGTTCGCGTTTTCTGCTGGACCAGCCCACCACGTCGGCCGGTCGGCATCCCGACAGCGATATCTTTCTCGACGATGTCACCGTCAGTCGTCGTCATGCCGAGTTCCGGCAGGATGAGGATTCCTTCCAGGTCGTCGATGTGGGCAGCCTGAACGGCACCTACGTCAATCGCGAGCCGGTGGATTCGTCGGAGCTGCAGAACGGTGACGAGGTCCAGATCGGCAAGTTCCGGCTGGTATTCCTCACGGGCCCGCGGACCCAGGAGGCCGGTTCGGCGGCCGGTGCGGGAAGTCTGTGAACAGCTGACGATCGGTGCGCCGGTCCGGGTGATCGGCGCCTCGGCATGAAAGACTCGAGATCATGACAGGCGCGGCGCAGCAGTGGGCGCACGGAGGGATGTCGATCGGCTCCGTGCTCGATCTGCTGCGACCGGATTTTCCGGATATCACCATTTCCAAGATCCGTTTCCTGGAAGCGGAGGGCCTGATCCGGCCGGAGCGGACGCCGTCCGGCTACCGCCGGTTCTCGGTCGCGGACTGCGAGCGGTTGCGTTTCGTCCTGACGGCACAGCGCGACCAGTATCTGCCGCTGAAGGTGATCAAGGAACAACTCGAGGCGATCGACAGCGGTGCCGCGACGCTCGGGGTGCGGGAAGCTCGTGCCCGGGCGCGGACCGCCCGGCCGGATACCGGGCATTCGGTGCCGGAGGAGGGCGCCGACGTGTCACCGCGCCCGCCGCGCCGGCTGGGTGTGCCACCGGGTCGCGTCACGCCGGACGATTTCGAGTTCGATCAGCAGATCCGGGTGACCCGGGCCGACCTGCTGGACCGGGCCGGGATCGATGAGACGTTCCTCGATGATCTGATCCGGGCGAATCTGATCACTCCGGGCCCGGCCGGGTTCTTCGACGCCGATGCGGTCACTCTGGCGGCGACCGCCAAGGCGATGGCCGAATTCGGTTTGGAGGCGCGGCATCTGCGGGCGTTCAAACTCGCCGCGGACCGGGAGGCAGCGCTGGTGGCGCAGATCGCGGCACCGATCGCCAAGAGTCGCGACGCCGGCGCCCGGGCGCGGGCCGAGGAGACGGTCCGCGAACTTGCCGCGCTGTCGCTGACGCTGCACGCGAGCCTGGTGAAGGCCTCGGTGCGCAATTCGCTCGGCGGATGAGCCGAGCGTCCGATTCCCGCCCTCATCGGCGGAATCTGTTCTGACCTGCAGCCGAGCGTCCGGCGGGTACGCCGGTGGCAACACACCGATTCCGGTGTCTGTGAGCGATCGCGGCGCCGCGCCGAATTCGCCTAGACTCGTGGTACGGCGAGCCCTGCATCGGCGAGGGCGGGCAGCCGGGGAGTATGGGAGGCAGTGCGATGAGCGAAATGCGCGTGATCGGCATCCGGGTCGAGCAGCCACAGAACCAGCCCGTCCTGCTGCTGCGGGAGGCGGAGGGGGAACGGTATCTGCCGATCTGGATAGGACAGGCGGAGGCCACCGCCATTGTGCTCGAACAGGAGGGTGTCACTCCGATCCGGCCGCTCACCCACGATCTGATCAAGGTCTTGATCGCAGATCTCGGGCACACCCTCGAGGAGGTTCATATCGTGGACCTGAAAGAAGGCACGTTCTACGCCGATCTCGTCTTCGAGAACGAAGTGCGGATCTCGGCGCGGCCCTCGGATTCGGTGGCGATCGCCCTGCGCGTCGGGTGCCCGATCTACGCGGCGGAATCGGTGCTCGAGGAAGCCGGTCTGGTGATGCCCGACGAACGCGAGGACGAGGTCGAAAAGTTCAAGGAGTTCCTCGAGTCGGTATCGCCGGACGATTTCAAAGCGACCGATAGTTGAGCACCCGCATTTTTTCTAGACCTCAACTACAGGTCGAGACTGTTACTGCGCGTCGCGTTTGGTTCGGCACTGCTGCGGCCGAGAGAATGGGAAGAGTAGCCTCATAGACGACGCCGGGCCGTCGGCTGTGGGCACTGATCGGCGGAGCAAGGGAGTAGTTCAGTGGCAGAGAATATGCGGGATATGCGATCGGAAGAGGGCCCGCCTCGGCGCTACGAAATACAACCCGGATTGTTCCCCGACGATTCGGTTCCCGACGACCTGGTCGGATACCGGGTGCCGACGGCGTGTCAGGTCGCCGGTATCAGCTACCGGCAACTGGACTACTGGGCGCGGACCGGTCTGGTGGTGCCCTCGATCCGCGGGGCGGCGGGCTCGGGCAGCCAGCGGTTGTATTCGTTCAAGGACATCCTGGTCCTGAAAATCGTCAAGCGGCTCCTCGATGCCGGTATTTCGCTACAGAACATCCGTATCGCCGTCGACCATCTGCGTAGTCGCGGAGTAGAGGACCTGGCGAATATCACCCTGTTCTCCGACGGGACATCGGTATACGAGTGCACCTCACCGGAAGAGGTCGTCGATTTACTGCAGGGCGGCCAAGGGGTATTCGGTATCGCGGTGAACAGCGCCATGCGGGAGCTCACCGGTGCCATCGCCGCATTCCCCGCCGAACGCGCGTCGGAGACCAGCGAACGTCCCGAGGACGAATTGTCCTACCGCCGCAAGGCACGACTGACCCGTAAAACCGGCTGACCGCTCGCCGGCGGCCAGCGGCCGGCCGGATGAGGGGAACGACACATACCCGCGGGTGGACCCTGGGTGTCGCTGCTCAGCGGGCTAGACTTGGAAGGCGCCGTAGCCGTGCGGGAGAGTCCCGGATCCGCGCCGGATCCGGGCGCCGAAGGAGCAGCACCTCCCCGTCAATCTCTCAGGCACCAGGACCGTGCGGGAACCGGCGCCTCTGGAAAGTGGTGGCTGCGAGCCGCCCGCCCAAGGTGAAAGGTGGACCGGAGCGCGATCCGGCCGCCGAAGCTCTCAGGCGCCGCGACAGAGGGGGAGGGCCCCGAGCCGACCGTGCCGGTCGGCCGCCCCACCCAGGGAGCCGCGGTGACCCAGGCCTTCGCAGATCGTCATATCGGACCGGATGACCACGAGTTCGCACGAATACTCGACGCGATCGCCGTCGGCTCGGCCGACGAGCTGGCGGCCGCCGCGCTGCCCGCCGGAATCCGGGATGACGATCCGCTGGCCGGGCTGCCCGCGCCGGGCACCGAACACGAGGTGCTCGCCGAGCTCGCGGCGCTCGCCGAGTCGAATCACATCGCCACCTCCATGATCGGCCTGGGCTACTACGACACCCTGACGCCGCCGGTGCTGGTGCGCAATCTGCTGGAGAACCCGGCCTGGTATACCGCGTATACGCCCTACCAGCCGGAGATCAGCCAGGGCCGGCTCGAGGCGCTGCTCAATTTCCAGACCATGGTGACCGATCTGACCGGCACCGATGTGGCCAATGCGTCCATGCTGGACGAGGCCACCGCGGCCGCGGAGGCGATGACCCTGTTGCGCCGGGTCAATCGCCGGGCGCCCGCCCGGTTGGTGATCGACCGCGACCTCTTCCCGCAGACCCGCACGGTGCTGGCCACCCGGGCCGAACCGCTGGGCATCGAGATCGTGGAGGCCGACCTGGCCGCGGACGGCCTGCCCGACGGGGAGTTCTTCGGTGTGATCGTGCAGGTGCCGGGCGCCTCGGGCCGGATCGTGGACTGGTCGTCGACGATCACCGCGGCCCACGACCGCGGTGCGCTGGTTGCCGCCGGTGCGGATCTGCTCGCGCTCACCCTGGTCACTCCGCCGGGTGAGCAGGGCGCGGACGCATGTTTCGGGACAACCCAGCGTTTCGGGGTGCCGATGGGGTTCGGCGGCCCGCACGCCGGGTACCTGGCGGTGCGCGCCGACTACGCGCGCCAGCTGCCTGGTCGGCTGGTCGGCGTGTCCAAGGACGCGGACGGCGCCCCCGCCTACCGGCTCGCCCTGCAGACCCGCGAACAGCATATTCGCCGGGAGAAGGCCACGTCCAATATCTGTACGGCCCAGGTACTGCTGGCCATCGTGGCCGGTATGTACGCCTGCTACCACGGTGCGGACGGGCTGCGGGCCATCGCGCGCCGGGTCCACGGGCACGCCGCGCGGCTGGCCGCCTCGCTCGGTACGGCCCTGGTGTACGACCGCTATTTCGATACCGTGCTGGCCCGGGTGCCGGGACAGGCGGAAACAGTGGTCGCCAAGGCCGCCGCCCGCGGGGTGAATCTGCGCTGGGTGGACGACGACCATGTGGCCGTGGCCTGTGACGAGGCCACCACCGCCGACCATGTCGCGATCGTGCTGGACGCGTTCGGTATCGCCCCCGCCGACCCGGGCGCCACCGCGGTCGAAAGCCGGACCTCCGAGTTCCTGACCCATCCGGCGTTCACCCGGTACCACACCGAAACGGCGATGCTGCGGTATCTGCGCGCGCTCTCGGACTCCGACATTGCCCTGGACCGCAGCATGATCCCGCTCGGCTCGTGCACCATGAAACTCAATGCCACCGCCGAAATGGAACCGATCACCTGGCCCGGATTCGCGCGGTTGCATCCCTACGCCCCGGCCGCCGATACGCCGGGTCTGCGGCGGGTGATCCATGATCTGGAGCGCTGGCTGGCAGAGATCACCGGGTACGACGCGGTGAGCCTGCAACCGAACGCCGGTAGCCAGGGCGAATACGCGGGATTGTTGGCCATCCGCCGCTATCACCTGGACCGGGGCGATACCCGCCGCGACACCTGCCTCATCCCGTCCAGCGCGCACGGCACCAATGCCGCGTCCGCCGCGATGGCGGGCCTGCGGGTCGAGGTGGTGAAGTGCCGGGCCAACGGCGATGTGGACCTCGACGATCTGCGGGCCAAGATCGCCGACCACGCCGAACGCCTGGCCTGCATCATGATCACCTACCCGTCCACGCACGGCGTGTACGAGAACGAGGTCGCCGAACTGTGCGCGCTGGTGCACGATGCCGGCGGCCAGGTCTATGTCGACGGCGCGAATCTGAACGCGCTGGTCGGCCTGGCCCGGCCGGGCCGGTTCGGCGGCGACGTCAGCCATCTGAACCTGCACAAGACGTTCTGTATCCCGCACGGTGGCGGCGGCCCGGGGGTCGGTCCGGTCGCGGTCCGCTCCCATCTGACGCCCTACCTGCCCGGCGATCCGCTGGTCGCCGGGTCGCACGCGGTATCGGCGGCGGAGTACGGGTCGGCGTCGATCCTGCCGATCACCTGGGCCTACATCCGGATGATGGGAGCCGAGGGGCTGCGCCGGGCCACCCTCACCGCGATCGCGTCGGCCAACTATCTGGCGCGCCGGCTCGGCGAGTACTACCCCGTCCTCTACACCGGCGACAACGATATGGTCGCCCACGAATGCATCCTGGATCTGCGCGAGATCACCAAGACAACCGGTGTCACCGTCGACGATGTGGCCAAACGGCTCGCCGACTACGGGTTCCATGCGCCGACCATGAGCTTCCCGGTGGCGGGCACCCTGATGGTGGAACCGACCGAGAGCGAGAACCTGGCCGAACTCGACGCGTTCGCCGAGGCCATGATCGCCATCCGGCGCGAGATCGAGCGGGTGGGCGCGGGGGAGTGGCCGGCCGAGGACAACCCGCTGCGCAATGCCCCGCACACTGCGGCGAGTCTGGTTCGCGACTGGGATCACCCGTACAGCCGGGAGGTCGCGGTGTACCCGCTCGGTCTCGGCCACGACAGGCCCAAGGTGTGGCCGGCCGTCCGCCGGATCGACGGCGCGTTCGGTGACCGCAATCTGGTCTGCACCTGCCCGCCGCCGGAGGCCTACGCGGACTGACGCGGATACGGTCCTGGAACAGTTCGATGCCACCGCCCGGTCGGAGCGTCCGTGTGAGCACCGGCGGGCCGGGGCGCGCCCGGTCGGACCGGAAATCGGCGATCCTCTGAGGTCTCGGAGCCTCCGCCGCATGGTGGTGACCGCGGACCGGGGTGGTGGGCGCGGCTCTCGCCGACCGGCTCCGTGAGTACCCTGCCGGACGCGCCGTTTCGGGGGTGTGGGTGCTGTCTTCCGGTAGCGGGGGGAACCGTGGCAGCGCCGGCCGGGCCCCCACTGAGGACTCGGGCGACGGTATCGACCGGCTCGGCACGGTCTGCTGTCCGGCGCGCGGTCGTTTGCCGGGAACGGACCGCGCCCCGGCCGGGTGCAGTTCCGCAGAACGGGCACCTCGACCGGGGCGCGACGGGCCCGTCGGTCCGCTGTGCGGCGTCAGGCCGGGACGAGGACCTTCGCGCCGTCTTCTTCGGCAGGGCGCGCTTGGTGATCATCCACCATGGTCTCCTCGTCGAACGGCAGTTTCCGGTCCAGGACGTCGCGCACCTGCTCGGGGTCCACGGTCTTGGTCCAGGTGCCGACCAACAGGGTGGCGACCGCGTTACCGGAGAAGTTGGTGAGCGCGCGGGCCTCGGACATGAAGCGATCGATGCCGACGATCAATCCGACGCCGTCGAGGAGTTCGGGCCGATGACTCTGCAGCCCGCCGGCCAGGGTGGCCAGGCCCGCGCCGGTGACACCGGCCGCGCCCTTGGAGGCCACGATCATGAACACCAGCAGGCCGAGCTGTTCGCCGAGGTTCAGCGGCTGTCCCATCGCGTCGGCGATGAAGATGGAGGCCATGGTCAGGTAGATGGCCGTGCCGTCCAGATTGAACGAATAGCCGGTCGGTACGACCACGCCCACGGTGGTGCGCTGGACCCCGAGATGTTCCATTTTCGCGATCAGCCGCGGCAGCGCCGATTCCGAGGAGGAGGTGGCCACGATGAGCAGGTATTCGCGGGCGAGGTACCGGCACAGTTTGAAGATCGAGACCCGCGCGACCAGTCGCAGCAGGACGCCGAGGACACCGAAGACGAACAGCAGACAGGTCAGGTAGAACGCGATCATCAGGGTGGCCAGTTGGACCACGGCGTCCAGGCCGGTCCGGCCCACCACATTGGCGATCGCACCGAACGCGGCGATCGGGGCCAGCCAGAGGATCATCGACAGGATCCGGAAGACCAGCTTCTGGATCAGCGTGACACCGCGCAGGATCGGCTCCCCGGCCGAACCCATGCCCTGCACCGCGAACCCGACCAGCAGCGCGACGAACAGCGCCTGCAGCACACTGCCCGCGGTCAGCGAGGAGACCAGTGTCGTGGGGATGATGCTGTGCAGGAATTCCACGGTGCCGCCGGCGCCGTGCGCCTCTTCGGCGTACTTGGCGCCCTGGCCGGCCGATTCGGTGATGTTCAGCCCGGTGCCCGGATCGAGCAGATTGCCGACCACCAGCCCGATACCCAGTGCCACGGTGGACATGAACAGGAAGTAGCCGATCGCCAGACCACCGACCTTGCCGACGGTGGCGGCCGCGCGCACCGACCCGATACCGAGGACGATGGTGCAGAAGATCACCGGCGCGATCATCATCTTGATCAGGTCGACGAACATCGTGCCCAGCGGCGCCAGCGCGCGGCCGGCCTCCGGGGCGAGCCAGCCGACCAGTATGCCCGCCAGGACGGCGACGATGACCGCCAGATACAGCCAGTGGGTGCGATCCCGCCGTGTTCGAGTCCGGTCCTCCATGACCAGGTCTCCTCCCGAGTCGTAGTGCGCGGGCGGGTGAACCCGGCCACCACGCCCCTGTGTAATGGTGGACTGGTACGTGACCTCGGTCACGCTTTTGTGCATTTCGTTCAGCGGAGGAACTCGTGCGAACCGGTCGATGGTCTCTGGCGGGACAGGTCTTCGTCCTGCAATTGGTGCTGTTGGCACTGGTCACGGCCCTCTGGGTGGCATACGCGGTACTGGAGGCCCGGCGCGAGGGCGATCGGACCGTCACCCGCGAGGTCACCGATATCGCGGTCAGTGTCGCGGCGGCGCCGTCCACCGCGGCGGCAGTGCGCTCCCCGGACCCGACGGTGCTGCTGCAACCGGTGACCGAACAGATCCGGCAGGCGACCGGGGTGGATTTCATCGTGGTGATGGCTCCCGACCGCACCCGGTTCACCCACACGGACACGGCGCGGATCGGTCAACCGTTCAGCGGGAATATCGACCGGGCACTGGCCGGTGCCACCTTCACCGAGACCTACACCGGCAGCCTGGGTCCCTCTATCCGCGCGGTGACCCCTGTCTACGCCGACGGGCGGGTGATCGCGCTGGTCTCCGCGGGGGTCACCCGGGCCGTGATCGGGGCACGGTTCGCCGCCCAGTTGCCCGCCATCCTGGGGGTGACGGCCGTGGGTCTGTTCGTCGCCGCCGCCGGATCGCTGCTGCTGAACCGCCGCTTGCGCAGGCAGACCCGGGGGCTGGCACCGGCCCAGCTGTGGGCGATGTACGAACACCACGACGCGGTCCTGCACGCGGTCCACGAAGGGCTGCTGGTCTTCGGGCCCGCGGGCGAGCGGGCGGAGGTCGTCAACGACGAGGCCCGCCGGTTGCTCGAACTGCCGGAGGGGCCGGTGACCCGGGCCGACCTGCCGGCCTCATTGCGCGACCTGGACGGGACCGTACGCGACGAAACGCATGTGACCGCCGATCGGGTGCTGCTGGTCAACCAGGACGTCGTCGATCTCGGCCGCCGTGCCCAGGGCACCGTGACCACCATCCGTGACCACACCGAACTGCGGACGGTCCTGGGCGAACTCGATACTGTCCGGGGTTTCGCCGAATCCCTGCGCGCCCAGGCGCACGAATCGGCCAATCGCCTGCACACCGTCGTCACCATGGTGGAGTTGGGCCGCTACGGCGACGCGGTGGAATTCGCGACCGCGGAACTGGAGCTGTCCCAGGCGCTGATCGATCGACTGCTGGCCGAAGTGGGTGATCCGGTGCTGGCGGCTCTGCTGCTGGGCAAGGTGAATCAGGCGGCCGAGCGCGATGTCGAACTGACCGTGACCGCTGATACCGCCATGGATTCGGCCGCGCCGCTGTCCACCCGGGAGGCGGTCACCCTGATGGGGAATCTGATCGATAACGCGATCGACGCCGCGACCGGCAGCCCCGATGCCTGGGTGGAGGTGACCGCACGCGCGGACGCGACGGCGCTGACGGTCCGGGTGGCCGACAGCGGCCCCGGTATCTCGCCGGAGAGTTTCGCCCGGGCTGTGGCACGCGGATACACCACCAAGGCCCGGCACCAGGGGCTTGGCCTGGCGCTGGTGCTCGCGCTGGTCACCCGCCATGGTGGCACCATCGGCACCGAGACCGCTCCGGAGAGTGCGGTCACGGTGCGTATCCCGCGGAAGGGGCGCGGATGATCCGGGTGCTCATCGTCGAGGACGACCCGCTGATCGCCGACGCCCACGCGGCCTACCTCGGTCGGCTCTCCGGCTTCCACGCGGTGGGGCACGCCCGCACCGGCCGTGAGGCGCTGCGATCCGTATCGGCGGCGGCCGCCGCCGATACGCCCATCGATCTGGTCCTGTTGGATATCGGTCTGCCCGATATGAGCGGCCTCGAGGTGGCGGCGACCCTGGTCGGGCAGCGGCCGCGACCGGATGTCATCGCGATCACCTCGGCCCGGGATCTGGCCATGGTCCGGGCCGCCGTCACCCACGGCGTGGTGCTGTATCTGCTGAAGCCGTTCACCTTCGCGGCCTTCCGGGACAAACTGGAACGGTACCGGGAGTTCCACGGCGCACTGCCCACCGGTGAAGCCGCCGCGACCCAGGACGATATCGACCGGGCCCTGGCGGTGCTGCGCACTCCCGCGCGGCAGGCCGGCACCCCGAAAGGTGTCGCGCCGGATACGCTCGCCGAGATCACCCGCGCCGTCCGCGCCGCGCCCGACGGGCTCACCGCCGCCGATGCCGCGACCTCGATCGGGGTCTCGCGGATCACCGCCTGGCGCTATCTGGAGCGGCTCACCGAGGACGGTGTGCTGGACCGGCGCGCCGAATACGGTCGGACCGGCCGGCCCCGGACTCGCTATCGCTGGCGGGAATCCCGGGCCGGGCGATCCGGCTGACCGCCGGTCAGGGTGTGGTGAGTGCCCCGACCACGGCGGTACCGAATTCGAGGTCGTAACTGCTCGGCAGTACGGCATAGCTGCCGCCGGTGCGCTGGGTCAGCGTGCGCAGAGTATCGGTGCCCTCGCCGCCCCCGATGACGATGACGTCCACCCGGACAGGCGTCGCGGGATCGCCCGCGTCCTGGATGGCGGCCAGCAGGTCTTCCCCGCTGAGCGTGGACTCGTCCTCGGGTCCGTCGGTGACGAGCAGGATCGAGTTGGTGCGTTCGGCGGCGTAGGTCTCGATCGCGCCGCGATATGCCGCCAGCAATGCCGGATAGCATTCGTCGGTGCTGTCGGTGGTCGCCTCGATCTTGCCGAGCGATCCCATCAGGGTGCCGCGGTGTTCGTCGTCGAGGCGGGCGGTGCCGGCGATGACCCGGTACGGGTTGTCGCCGTCGACGTTCTTGCCGAATGTCCAGATACCCAGGCCGAAATCGGGCGGCATCACATTCAGGGTGGAGGCCAGTGCCCCGACGGTGTTGGCCAGGCGGGTGAGCTCGCCTTCGGTGGTGCTCATGGAGGACGAGACGTCCAGCAGCGCGGTGGCCTGCACCCCCAGCACGGGGTTGGTGAGTGCTTTCCGGAGTCGGTCCAGCGCGGCGCGCGGCGGGGAGACGACCTGCTGGGCAGGCGGGGCGGCGAACCCGGCGGCGATCAGGTCCCGTTGCTGTTCGGGCCGGCGCAGGTAATCGGCGAACAGACCGGCGATGAGATTCTGTGTCTCGTCCACCCAGGGCCCGGACATGATCGCGGCCGGGTAGTCGGCCACCGGGGCCGCCCCGACGGGAACGTAGGCGGTCGCGCTGCCGTTGGCCGCGAGCTGCCGCTGGGTCAGGGGTACGGCGTGCACCGGGGCCTCGGCCGGTGCGGCGGACGACAGGGTGGCCATCGCGGCGGAGACGTCGGTGGCCTCGGGTGCGGCGGCGGCCAGCCCCGACACCGCGGAGACGGCCTGGCCGGATTTCGCGGCCTCCTCGGTGAGTGGGTCGGTGCCGGAGATCGCGCCCGCCACGGCGGTGGCGACGGCCAGTGTGCTGTCGCCCGGAGGCAGCGCCAGTTCCAGCCCCGCCCAGCCCGGGAGACCGATCTGCTCGAGTGAACCCTGTTGCAACCGTGGTAGGTCCGCCCACGACGTCTGGGTGGAGGCCAGTGCGTGCCGCAGGATCTCCGGCACGGCGAGCACGATGGGGCTGGACGCGATCGACTGCGGGGTGCCCTCGATGAGGCCGGGTACCCGCATGGACTCGATATCGCGGCTGGAAACCGGTATCCACAGCCCCGGCCGGGGGCCGAGAACAGGATTCCAGGTGGCGTTCGAGGTGAAGGCGGCCACCATATCGGCGGATGACCGCTCGGTGACCACGACCTTCGCGCAGTGGTCGCGGACCACCGGCCGGGTCTCGTTGTATCGTGCCGCGATGGTGCGGACCGGGTCGGCGACCTCCGGATCGGCCGTCACGTCGAGGACGGCCTCGCCTTCCACGCACGTGCCCGCGGCCGCCGACCGGTCCGCGGAATCCGTGCCCAGTCGAGAACAGCCGAAAACCAATGCGACCAGGACCACCACGATAACCGCCGCGATCACCGGTCCCTTGCTCGATCTCCGGGAAGAACCGGTGCTGCGATGGGTACCCACGGGCAGTCAGTCTATGGTCCTGAACCGCCCCGTGACGCACCACGGTCACGACTGTGGGGCCGTGCGCACCGCACGGCCCCACAGTGCCTCCGACCAGCTTCGATCCGGCTACTCCCGGATCATCGTGCCGCGGTCGAATTCCTGCCCGCCCCACACGCCGGATTGTCCGGTGCGCTCGGCGAACCTCCGGCATTCGGGCCGGATCGGGCAGCGCCCGCACACTTCCCGCGCATAGGCGAAATCCTGGGACGGGTAGGGAAACCACGCCTCGTGGTTCGGGTCGCCACGGCAGGCGGCCCGGTGCCATCCGCGGCTGTCGGACACGGGCAGCAGGTCTGCCAGAATCTCGACGGTCATCTCGATCCCCTCCTCTCGTGGATCGCCTCGGTGGCGGTGGTGGTCGTCGCGAGTTGTCGCCAGATCCGTCGCTGCGCCCGGGCGAGCGGGTCCGGCGGGCGCGGCTGCCAGAGCAGCCGCATACCGGCCTCTTCCGGGGTGCGGTCGGCTTTACCGGTATTGCAGGTCGCGCAGCACGCGATGAGGTTTTCCCAGGTATTGGGCCCGCCCCGGCTGCGCGGCCGGATGTGGTCGACGGTGTGCGCCCCGGCGCCGCAGTACCCGCACCGGTTCCCGTCGCGCCGCAGAATCGCGGCGTGGGTGGCACGGCCCTCGGGCCGGCGGACCGCGAGATGGGCCAGGTACCGGTAGCGGACGAGGCGGATCGTCTCCGGCAGCATGATCTCGGTGTGCTGGGACCGGATCGGGAAACGCGGCTGCCGGATAACGACGGATTCGGCGATTCCACTGGTCAGCAGTACCACCGCCCGGTCGGCCGGAATCCGGGCCAGCGTCTCGTAGCTGGCGTTGAGTACCAGGACGCGGGTGTGTATCCAGTTGTCCGCAGTGAGCGTCGCCGGTTCGGCGACAGCGGTTGTGGGCATGGGGATCACCAGGTTTCGACGGCCCGGGACAGCCGGGACTACAACGGATGCGGGAGAAGGCGGGCGGTCAGCGCCGCGGTGGGAGGAGCCGGTCGATCGCGCGATCGCCGATGATGAATTCCGGCTGCCGCAACGGTTCGCCGCGGACGCCCATCGGCCGTTTCGGCGCACCGGTGCGTGCTGCGGAATCGGCGTTCGACCGGGTGTCACCGGCCGGTGCGACTGGATACAAGACCACTCCTCCCTTCTCTGTGTCGTAGCCCTGCCGGGGCGGCGAGCCGGATGGAATACATGGTGGCACAGGGCGGTAGCGGTTGTCGGCTCATTTTTCGCCACCTGACCGGGGCAGCGCCACACGGCCGGACGGCGGCCGGAGCGGACCGCCGCGGTGCCGGGAACGCCGCGCGGCGGAGCCCGGGCGGTCGCGGCGGTCCGGGGTAGAGTCCGGAACCGGGACGTCTGCGCCCCCGCCCACGTGATCACCCGGCGATCGGAGCGCCGCTACCGGTCGGTAACATAAACATCGACTTTCCACCCGGTATTTCGCGGAAGTGAGGCACGTAGATGACAGAGCGGAAAAAGGTCGGCGGGCTCGAGGTTGCCACCGTTCTCCACGACTTCGTAGAGAACGAGGCGCTCCCCGGTACCGGCGTCGATTCCGCCGCGTTCTGGGCCGGCGCCGAGCGGATCATCACCGAGTTCGCGCCGCGCAACCGGGCCCTGCTGGCCGAACGCGACGAGATCCAGGGCAAGCTCGACGCCTGGCACAGCGAACATCCGGGCGCCAACTATGACAAGTCGGCCTATAAGCAGTTCCTGGTCGAGATCGGCTACCTGCAGCCCGAGCCCGCCGATTTCACCATCGGCACCGCCGGCGTCGACGACGAGATCAGCAGTACCGCCGGCCCGCAGCTGGTGGTCCCGGTGAGTAACGCGCGGTTCGCCATCAACGCCGCCAACGCCCGCTGGGGATCGCTCTACGACGCGCTCTACGGCACCGACGCCATCCCGGAGACCGGGGGCGCGGAGAAGGGCACCGGCTACAACCGGGTGCGCGGGGACAAGGTCATCGAATGGGCCCGCAACTTCCTCGACGACGCGGTCACCCTGATCACCGGCTCGCATATCGGCTCGACCTCCTATGCCATCGTCGACGGTGAGCTCGAGGTGGGCCTGGAGGACGGCACCACCATCGGTCTGGCCGATGCCGGTCAGCTGGTCGGCTATATCGGCGACCCGGCCGCGCCGCGCTCGATCTTGCTGAAGAACAACGGTCTGCACATCGAGATCCAGATCGATCCGGAGTCGCCGATCGGCAGCACCGATACCGCCGGTATCAAGGACGTGGTCCTCGAATCCGCGGTCACCACGATCATGGACTTCGAGGACTCCGTCGCCGCGGTGGACGCCGAGGACAAGACCCTCTGCTACCGCAACTGGCTGGGCCTGATGAAGGGCGACCTCGCCGAGGAGGTCACCAAGAACGGCAAGACCTTCACCCGGACCATGAACCCGGACCGGGTCTACACCGCCCTGGACGGTTCCGAACTGACGGTGCACGGCCGGTCGCTGCTGTTCGTGCGCAATGTCGGCCATCTGATGACCAGCGACGCGATCCTGGACGCCGAGGGCAACGAAGTGCCCGAGGGCATCCTGGACGGCCTCATCACCTCCCTGGTCGCCAAGCATTCGCTGCGCGACGATGTGGCGCTCACCAACAGCCGCACGGGGTCGGTCTACATCGTGAAGCCGAAGATGCACGGCCCGGACGAGGTGGCCTTCACCAACGACCTGTTCGCCGCGGTCGAGGATGTACTGGACCTGCCGCGCAATACCCTCAAGGTCGGCATCATGGACGAGGAGCGCCGCACGACGGTGAACCTCAAGGCGTGTATCAACGCCGCCGCCGACCGCGTGGTGTTCATCAACACCGGCTTCCTGGACCGTACCGGTGACGAGATCCACACCTCCATGGAGGCGGGTCCGATGATCCGCAAGGCCGAGATGAAGACCCAGCGCTGGATTCTGGCCTACGAGGACTGGAACGTCGATACCGGTATCACGGCCGGCCTGCCGCACAAGGCGCAGATCGGCAAGGGGATGTGGGCCATGCCGGATCTGATGGCCGGCATGCTCGAGCAGAAGATCGGTCATCCCAAGGCCGGCGCCACCACGGCGTGGGTGCCCTCGCCGACGGCGGCCACCCTGCACGCCACCCACTACCACCTGGTGGATGTGTTCAAGCGGCAGGCCGAGATCGCCAAGGGCGGGGCGCGCGCGAGTGTCGACGATATCCTGCAGATCCCGCTGGCCGCGGACGCCAATTGGTCCGAGGCCGACAAGCAGCAGGAACTGGACAACAACTCGCAGTCCATCCTGGGCTACGTGGTGCGCTGGATCGACCAGGGAGTGGGTTGTTCCAAGGTGCCCGATATCTCCGATATCGCGCTGATGGAGGACCGCGCCACCCTGCGGATCTCGAGCCAGCTGATGGCCAACTGGCTGCGCCACGGTGTGGTCACCACCGATGAGGTGGTGGCGAGCCTGGAGCGGATGGCACCCGTGGTGGACCGGCAGAACGCCGGCGATCCCGGCTACCGTCCGATGGCGCCCGATTTCGCGGGCAGTGTCGCGTTCCAGGCCGCGAAGGACCTCATCCTCGAGGGGACCGCGCAGCCCAACGGCTACACCGAGCCGATCCTGCACCGCCGCCGCCGCGAGGCCAAGGCGCTGGCGGGTAAGAACGAGGCGTAAGCGCCTCCGTTACCACAGCACGCGGTCCCCGGCCGCTCGCGAACGGCCGGGGACCGCGTGTTCGTATGCCCGGGCGCGCCCGCGCGGGCCACGCCAGGAATGTCCACGCCGGGTCGCGGTGTTGCCCCGGACATGAAGGTTTTGATCGTTTACGCGCACCCGGAACCCGATTCGCTCACCGGAGCCCTGAAAGATGTGGCCGTCGAACAGTTGCGGGCCGACGGCCACGAGGTGCGGGTGAGCGACCTCTACGCCATGGGCTGGAAAGCGCACGCCGACGCCGCCGATTTCGGTGCGGTCGAGGAGACGAACTTCATGCTGGCCTCGGGTGAGGCCTTCGCGAACGGCACGCTGAGCGACGATATCCGGGCCGAACAGGAGAAATTGCTATGGGCCGATACCGTGCTGCTGCATTTCCCGCTGTGGTGGTTCGCCATGCCCGCCATCCTCAAGGGCTGGGTGGACCGGGTGTTCACCTGCGGGTTCGCCTACGGTGCGGGGAGCGCTGTCCCGCGTTACGGTGACGGCGTCCTCGCCGGTCGGCGGGCGATGCTGGTGGTGGCTGTCGGCGGTCGTGAACCCGCGTACTCCGATCGCGGAATCAACGGCCCGACAGCGGATCTGCTGTTCCCCATCCACCACGGCATCCTCTACTACCCGGGCATGGATGTGCTGCCGCCGTTCGTCGTACACGGCGCGATCAGGGTGGACGACGAACGCTTCGAACAACTCGCCATCGATCTGCGTAAGCGGTTGGCGGAACTGGATACTGCCGAGCCGATCCGGTACCGGCGTCAGGCCGGCGGTGACTACGGTCGCTCGCTTCGGCTCGAACCGGGACGCGAGGAGCCGGGAACCACGGGATTCGGGCTGCACATCGCCTCCTGAGGTGTCGCGGCGGGAAACGGCGCGCCTGCCTCTCCACCGCGAATCCGTTCGCGCAGTGGGCGGTCCGGGAGGGCCCGGGCTGCGGATGTTCCGGCGCAGGACTAGCTTGGTCGGGTCGAGACCGTATTCGGGGAACGAGCGGATCGGATCCCTGTTCGATGGAGGAGAATCTTGCGAGTCCTGCTGGTCGCGAGCGCTTTCAACAGCCTGACACAGCGTGTGCACACCGAACTGCGTTATCGCGGGCACGATGTCGCGGTCGAATTGGCGCTCGGCGATGACCTGTTGCGGGCCCGGGTCGCGGCGTTCCGTCCCGATCTCATCGTGGCGCCGATGCTGACCACCGCTGTCCCGGCGGACATCTGGACCGAGCACACGGTGCTGATTGTGCATCCCGGTCCCAAGGGGGATCGCGGCCCCTCCTCGCTCGACTGGGCGATCAGCGAGGGCGCGTCCGAATGGGGCGTCACAGTGCTCCAGGCGGTCGAGGAAATGGACGCCGGACCGATCTGGGCCTCGGTGCCCTTCGCGGTCCCCGCGTGCGGGAAGAGCGAGTTGTACCGCAACGAGATGTCGGATGCCGCCGTGACCGCGGTGCTGCTGGCCGTCGAACGTTTCGGTGCCGGGGATTTCGTGCCCGAGCCGCTGGACTACGATCGGCCCGATGTCCGGGGCCGGTTGCGTCCCTATCATTCCCAGGAGTACCGCCGGATCGACTGGACGACCGACAGCACTGCCGATGTGCTGCGTAAACTCCGCGCGGCCGATTCGCAACCCGGCGTGCTCGACGAGTTCTACGGTCGTGAGTATTTCGTGCACGGTGGCCAGAATGAGGATCGGCTGCGTGGTGAGCCGGGTGCGGTGATCGCCACCCGTGACGGCGCGATCTGCCGGGCCACCGTCGACGGCGCGGTGTGGTTGCCGCAATTGCGGCGCCGCCGGACACCGGGCGGACCGGCGACGTTCAAACGGCCCGCGGTGGCGGCACTCGGCGTCGACCTGCCCGCCGCCACCCCGGAGGTGCCGGTGTCGGCGGCCGCGGCGGCCGTCCGCGACACCTGGTCGGAGGTCCGCTACCGCGAGGAAGGGTCGGTGGGCTACCTCGAATTCGCCTACGCGGGCGGTGCGATGAGCACGGCGCAGTGCCGCCGGTTGCTCGCCGCCTACCGGGAGGCCTGCGCGCGTCCGACCCGGGCCCTGGTCTTCGGTCCGGCCCGGGACTTCTTCTCCAACGGCATCCACCTGCACGTCATCGAATCGGCCGCGGACCCGGCCCGCGAGTCCTGGCACAACATCAACGCCATGAACGATCTCGTGGAGGCGATCCTCATGACCACGGACAAGCTCGTCATCTCGACGTTGCCCGGTAACGTGGCCGCGGGCGGGGTGATGTTGGCGCTGGCCGCCGACGAGGTATGGGCTCGTGAGGCCGCGGTGCTCAATCCGCACTACCGTCTGATGGGCCTGTACGGTTCGGAGTACTGGACCTACTCGCTGCCGCGGCGGGTCGGCGCGGCCGAGGCCGCCCGGCTCACCCGGGAGACCCTGCCGGTGGGTGCGAAGGCGGCCGCGGACCTCGGTCTGGTGGATCGGGTGGGTGCCGGGAACACCGCCGAGTTTGCCGCCTGGGTACGCCGGGAGGCGGAGGCGCTGGCGGATTCGCCCGAGTTGGAGAACCGGCTGACCGCTAAGAAACAGCTGCGGGAGGCCGACGAGGCCGCCAAACCGCTGGCGGAGTACCGCGCCGAGGAATTGGCGCAGATGCGCCGGAACTTCTTCGAGGAGGGCGAGCCTTATCACGAACTGCGGCGGAATTTCGTGTACAACGTCGTGCCGCCTACCACTCCGGCATACCTGCGGAGCTGATCCGCAGAATGCGTACTTAGCTCAGTTGTGACATCAAGTGGCGAACGCACACTCCCGTAGGGTGAAATTTTTACTCTGCATGCCCCCTCGGGGTGTGTCGAGCTACTGTCCGGGTGGCCGCAGTTCGGAAATCGACTAGTACATCGGAGTTACACGTGCAGCTCGAGCACTTCAGCAATGGGTGGGTGACGCCTGTTCTCGCCTATTTCATGTCGTTCATCGGGTCGGTGCTCGGTCTCCGGTGCGCGGTCCGCGCGCGCTCGTCGGAACAGGCCGGCGGCTGGCTGGTCGCCGCGGCCATCGCGCTCGGCGGCGCGGGTATCTGGGTCATGCACTTCACCGCCATGCTCGGTTTCTCCATCGGCGGGATGGCCATCCGCTACGACATGCCGATGACGCTGCTCAGCGCCGGTATCGCGATCGTGGTCGTCCTGATCGGGCTGGCGATCGTGGTGCGTGGTAACCGGGAGGTGATCGCCCTGCCGCTGGGCGGAGCGATCACCGGAATCGGGGTCGTCGGGATGCACTACCTCGGCATGGCTGCGATGAACTCCGGTGCGGAGATGGAATACAGCACCGGCCTGGTCCTGCTGTCCATCCTGATCGCGGTGGTCGCCGCGACCGCCGCGCTGTGGTTCATGCTGCATGTGAAGGGCTGGGGCAACACTGTCGGTGCGGCTCTGATCATGGGTGTCGCGGTATGTGGCATGCACTACACCGGTATGGCCGCCATGAGCGCCCATCACGGTGACCACACCGCGGTACCGGACGGTGTCGCGCCGGTGGAGTTGCTGACTCCGCTGCTCACCACCGTCGCGCTGGTCGTGGTGGGCCTCGTCGTCCTGGTCGGGGTGGCCGAGCTCGAGGTCCGCTCCACGACCGCGGCGAAATCGGAGCACGAATCCGACGAGGTCGCGACCCTCACCACCGATCCCGCGACCCTCGCCCTCAGCGGTCGGGAGTGGCCGCGGATGCCGGTGGACCGCTAGTCTGCCGCCTGTCGCAGTGGTGACATCGGGGTGGGGCCCCGGTTGTCGCCTGCGGCCGCGCGGCCTACCCTGGGCCGCCGTATCTGCAAGCCGAAGTGAGGATTGTTCGAATGGGTAGTACCGTGATCGATATCTTCGCGTTGATCATCACGCGAATCGGGGATTTCTGGAACTGGGCGTCCACCGGCTCGGCGGGCTTCCCGCCGCTGTGACCCGGTAGCGATTGCCGATACGGAGCCCGGACGCTGTGCGCGCCCGGGCTCCGTCGCGTTCGTAGGGGTTGGGGGAGGGCTGTCGGAGCGGTCCGCCGGGTTCAGGCCGGTAGGGGGATGTTCTGGAGCCGGACCTGTCCCCGGGCCAGTGCCTTGCCGCTGTCGGTGATGATCACCTGCCACAGCTGCTGGGTTCGTCCCTGGCGCAGTGGCTCGGCGGCGACCGATGCGCGCACTGCGGTGGCGGGTCGCAGGAAATCGGTTGCATTGTGGACGCCGACCGCGAACTCGCCGCGGTCGACCACGGCCGCGCCGGCGCCGAGGCCGGCCGCGCTCTCCACGATCGTCGCGTATACGCCGCCGTGCACCACGCCCCGGGGAGTGCGGTGGTCGGGGCCGAGGTCGACGTGTCCGCGAACACCGGTCCCGGCTTTCGATGCACAAGCCAGCCACGACGACCACCGCGCCGATCCGGAGGGGCCGTCGCGCTCACCGTCGTGCACCGCGACTGCGGCGCCCCGGTGGACGTGGTCGTACGCTGCCGGGACGGACACGATCTGGACGGACCCCGCGAGGCGGAAACCCACGCGGGCCTCGCGGCCCGGCGGCCGGACTCGGTGATCACGACCCCACGACCGACTGCTGATCCGCGGGCGGCGAGTACACCGACTCGTCGACCCGCAGCACCATGAAACCGTTGTCGGAGCAGGTGACGTACAGGTCGTTGCCGCGCCACTCCGGCGGCGACAGGCACCAGTCGGTGGAGATATCGCCGAAGGCGAGTTTCCCGGTCCGCGAACTCAGCGCCTGCGAGGGATCGAACTGGCCCTCGAGGACCGCGCGGACCGCGCTGGGCGCGGTCATCGCCGGGATGCCCAGCAGCGACGCCAGTGCGTGCGGCGAATTGACGAGTTCGAGGTTGCGGCCGGTGCGGGCCGGTGGATTGAAGTAGGCGATCTCCCGGATTGCCTGGGGGTTCCGGATATCGAAAACCCTTATCCCGGAGGAGATCCAGCCGCAGGCCAGGGCGGTCGGATCCACAGGTCGGTCGGCCGCGCAGTAGTGCGATTCGTAGGCGAAGATCGAACCGCCCATGGACGAGGCGATATTGCTGTCCAGATTCTGTGGCAGATTGATCTCGAGTTTGATCTTCGCCACGACCCGCGGATCGGCGTCATCGGAGATATCGATGAGTTTCACACCGCCGGAACCCCCTTCGTCCACGGTATAGACATGCGGTCTGCCGCCGTAGGTGACCGGAATGCTGTGCTGGGTGGCCCATCCGTCGGACCAGAACATCCGCCCGAGATGATGGACCTGCGGGTTCGGGTCGCGCCGCTGGACGGCGCTGATATCGAGCACGGTGATACCGCTGAGCGCCGAGAGGTACATCCGGTTACCGTCCGGGCTCACCCCGAAACCGTGCGCGGTGAGCCCGGTCAGACCTTGCCACACGACCCGCGGATTCGCCGGATCGGTGAGATCGACGGCACTGAGGAATCCGGGTGTGATCCCGGAGGCCCAATAGGTGCGGCCGTCGGGGGAGAAGCCTCCCTCGTGGGTGGTGATGGGCAGCGGCATACCCAGATTCGTGCCGGGACCGGGATTGAGCAACCGCGGATGCGCGCAATCGGAGATGTCGTAGACCGACAGATATCCGGCACCGACCAGCAGCGGAACCCCGGTACCCACCAGCAGTTTCCGCTCCCGATTGACTTTCAGGCTCTCCCAGGTGCCGGCCACCATGGCTGGTTCGTTCAGGTTCGCCGTGGGTCGTGGATGTGCCGGATCGGAGACATCGAGCACCTGCACTCCGCCGTTCTGGTGCAGCAGGTTGCCGGGGAAGAACGTCCCCATATAGGCGCAGTGCTCGAAGCTGGTGGAGGTGATTCCGGCGCCGCGCCCGGCGAACTGGCCGACCAGCGACATATTGCACCGGTAACCCTGTGTGCTGCGGCCACTGTCGCGGTCGGCCGCCGGTACATCACCCTGGAAACCCGGCTCGGGCAGCGACCCGGGACCGCACTCGGCCCGGGGTACCGAGGTCCGGCCGACGTCGAGGAATTCCCGCACCTGATTCTGGATATCGGACTGCAGATCCGCCGACGCGCTGCCCGGCAGCATGACCGCGGCGACCACACCCACGGCCCCCAGGACCAGCGCTCTGGTCCGGCGGAGTTTTCCGAAGGGACGCCCCATTGCATCCTCACGCTTCCCGAGCATCATTGCCCGACCCGGTGATCCGGGAGACCTCGGTACACAACCCGGAATTTGTCCAGTGATGGTAGCGATCGGGGGATGGTGGAATACGTGTTTTCGCGGAACGCGCAAGCGGACAGCCCGCCGTCGGCGACGGTGCGCTCGGCGGGTCCGTTCCGCCCGAGTGCACCGCCGCGCGGGCCGGAACCTGCTTTCCAGACAGCGAGAGCTGCAGTAGGAGACGTTCGCGGGCCGTGGGGCGCGTCAGCCGAATGTGCCGGCCTGCGCGGGCTTTCGAGGAGGTTTCCCACTCGATAGGGGTGAAGACGAGCGCGGCCCAGGCCGACACGCTCCGAGGTGCGGATGAACGACCGAGGGGCGGTGCCGGTCCACTTGTCGCTGGGGTTGCTCGGTCTCACGACGGCGCTGGTCCGGCCCGACCGAGTGCTGCGCCGATGGGTTCGAGCCCCGCCGTACGACCATCGG
Source organism: Nocardia sp. NPDC050193 (assembly GCA_040674215.1). Taxonomy (GTDB): domain Bacteria; phylum Actinomycetota; class Actinomycetes; order Mycobacteriales; family Mycobacteriaceae; genus Nocardia. The sequence continues at coordinate 32,562 of JBFARE010000001.1, forward strand.
TGGGGATTCGAGCCGCGCCCGGAGGTGACCTCCCGGGCTGCCTCCTCGTCGACCGGACCGGCGGCGACGGGGCGCGCAGGCGGGTGCGGTCATGTCGGCGACGGCAGGATCATTCTTCGGCGACCACGATCACGCTGTCCAGCGCAGACAGGGTGATCAAGGTGTCCTTGGGCGGATTGAGGGTGACACCGTAGGCCGGCGGCCGGCCCGCGTCGCGGTGGAGCCGGTAGCCGATCGCCGCCCCGCCGCGCAACCGCGCCGCATGGACGATGGTGGCGAAGTTGATCTCCATATCGGTGGTCACGTAGTCCGGGGCGGGTTTGAGGTAGATCTCGGATCCGCTGGGATCGAACAAGTCGGTGAACACCGCATGCAGGTGGCGGTTCTCGGCGAGCTGGGTCAGCAACAGGCTGATCAGCTTGCTGCTGACGATGAAGTCGTCGGCCTTGGTGACCTGCGCGATCTCCCGGTTGGCATCGTCGTTCATCTCGGTGACGATCGAGTACGGGTCGCCGAGCCGGACCTCGATGTCGCGCAGGTGCAACAGGGTCACCAGAGTGCGGTCGTCGGCGTGGTCTTCGTCGAGCATATCGTCGGTGAGGACGATGACGTGTTGGTAGCTGCCGGGATCCAGCGCTTCCAGCGAGCGCCGGCCGGTCGGTTCGCAGGGCCGGTAACCGACAGTCAGGTTGGCCCGCGGACTGCCGATGATGTCCTCGGACGGGGGGTGTGGGGCGGCGATGTCGAGCACCGACCCGGGAGCGACGTACTCGTCGAGCAGGCCGAGAATGCGGGGTCCGCGCGAATTCCACCCGACCAGCAGGGTCCGGTCGGGCGGGGGGTCGGCGGCGTCGTCCGGGACCTTCATCAGGGCTTCGGTGACCACGGGCACCGCCTCGGTCGCCAATTCCACCAGCAAATCGTCCTCGGCGATCACGATGATCTGGTCGTCCCCGGCGATGACGGTATCCATGGGCGGGTTCACCGCCACCGTCCCGTCGCCGCGGCGCAGTCCCACCGGGCAGCTCGTGTTGTAGGCACTCAGTGCATCGCCATAGGTCCGGCCCGCCAGTGCGGGCTCTGCCCGCAGGTAGAGTCCGTTGCCGGCGAAGTCGAGCAGGTCCGTGCACACCGTGGACAGGCCCGACTGGCGATGGGACTGAACCACGATCCGCACCGTGATGTCCTCGGCGTCGATGACCAAGGTGTCCGGGTCGGTGGCCAGCCGGGCCGCGGCCACATCCTCCGACCGGCGCACCGCGGTGACGATATGCGGTCGCCGGGCCGGCCACGACCGATTGTTCAGCAGCAGTAGGGCTTTGATCACGTCGATATCGGCATCGTCACCCGGCCGCGGCAGCACAATGATGGACTTGGCGGTGTCCAGGCTGACCAGCTCCAGATCGTTGCGCTCGAGAGGGCTGCCGGACCGGCAGGTCACCCGAGTCCGGCCGGTGCTGCCGACCCGGGCACGGATCTGGTCCTCCATATCGATCTTGTCCCGATCGGCCAGGACCACCACGCTCGAGCGGCGAGTTCGCTGGTTCGCGGCGGCCAGCTCGGCCACCACGGTGAACACCTGCTCCGACCAGCCCAATACGACCGTGTGCCCGGCCTCGATCAGCGGGGCCCGGCCCTTGCGCAGTTCCGCGATCCGGTGTTCCATCCCGGTCACGAGCACACCGATCAACGAACTGACGATGAAGATCCCGCCGAGCGTCACCACCAGCATCAACACCAGGAACGGCACACTGAACACAGTCGCGTCGTCGCTGCCCATGGTCCCGGGATCGAGCGTGCGCAGCAAACTCATCCACGCCACACCCACCCAGCCGCCCTTGACTCCCGCGACATCGGCCGGTGCCAGCAGCGCGGCCAGCGCCGTGGTCACCGCGATCAGTACCGCCGACGCCAGACCGAGCCAGCCGATCAAGGCCGGAGTCCCGCGATCCATCGTCCTGTCGAACCAGAATCGCAACCGGTCACGCGCTCTGATCCTGGCCACACTCACCCCTACACACGCACATCCACGGCAACTCGTCGCTGATGAACGTAGCTGTCCGCGACGAATCACGCACCACCGAAGCAACATTCACGCCCCGGGCACTGCTCTCGGCGCACCTCTCCGCTCGGCGTCCGCGTGTATCCGGTGTCGAAGTGCGGGGTTGCATCGTGTATCGCGGTACAGGTTTACCGTGGTGTCATGAGGATTTCTCCTGGTGGCGGCGGGTGGGCGCCGCGGGCGTGCACCCTGCCCACGGTGGAGCAGCCGGTCCGGGTCGCGGAGTTCGAAAGGTTCTTCGCCGAGTCCGTGCGCAGCGTCCGCCGACCCGGCCCGGCGCGGTTGGAGCTGGTGATCGATCCGGACGCGGCGTCGGTGGCGCGAGATCTGGCAGAGCGGGAGTCGGACTGCTGTTCGTTCTTCGGTTTCGACTTCGCCCTCATCGGCACCCGTGTACTGATGGGAGTCGAGGTTCCCCCTACATATGTCGATGTGCTCGATGCGTTCGCCGCGCGGGTCGACGCCGCGCTCGGCGGCCGGCGATGACCCGGTTGCGGACCGGCGAACTCGCGGCGGTGGCCGGAGTGAACGCATAGACGCTGCGCTACTACGAGTGCCGCGGATTGCTTGCCCGGCCGGACCGGAGCCCGGGTGGGCACCGATTGTATCCGGAACAAGCGGTGACTGCGTTGCGGGTGGTCAAGGCCGCCCAGCGGCTGGGGTTCACTCTTGACGAGGTCGCCGGCCTCCTGTCAACCACCCGTTTCTCCCGGCACGATGCCGGGTTACGAGTGCGTGCCGCAGAGAAACTGGCGGAGGTCGAGGCGAAGCTCGCCGAGCTGTCCGCGGTGCGCGACACACTGCGGACGGCGCTGGCCGAAGGATGCGACGACCTGCTCGTGTGCAGTGAAACGCCGGGCTGCCCGGTGCCCTTCGGTACCGGATCCGCGCGCACCCCGGCCGATCGCGGTGGTAGCCGGTGAAACCCGGCATGACAGGGGTAGCAGATCCGGTGGCCCGGTTCGGCGATCGGAGGGTTAACCTATGCGGGGTCGGGTTTATTCGACAGGCGACTTCCTGGTCCCCGAAGCCCACGCGACCCACGCGACCGCCAGGAGCGCGGCGGCGCCGAGGGCGGCGAAGATCAGTGGCAGGTAGGTGAGACGGAGGAAGAGGAAGGATTCGTCGACCATCGCATGGTCGGGGTCGCCGGGGTCGTAGCGGACCGGGACGCGGTCACCGAGATCGGTATAGAGCGAGGAGGCCGCCGAGCCGCCGTCGAATCGAAGTGTTTCCCCGGCCGCGGTGGTGAATTCGATGACGGTGGAGGTGCCGGCCGGATGGCTGCCGCTCTTGGCGTCGCCGGTGAGCTCCTGACCGAATTCCACCGCGGTACCCGTTACGATCTGTGAGTTCGCCAGGAACAGCGCGTTGTAACCGATCGGGACCGCGGAGAACAGGATCGCCACCACTCCCATCAATGCGATGGCGAGCCTGTTGGAGTCGATGTCGGCGGCGAGAGAACGTTGCACAGCTGTCCTTCCTGGAAGCCCGCACAGGTGATTCTAGCGGGAGACGGTCGAAGAGCGGCCACGGCGGCTGGGAGCTCTCCCGGGTCCGCGCCTACACCGCCGGCAGCCGCCGCGTCCTGGTCGCCGAGCACTGGGCTCGGCCCCGCGGGGCCGGTACTGTGCACAGCAGCACGATGAATGACCGGCCGGGCGCAACCGCAGTTGTCCCGACGTGCGGTGCACAGGGCGATTCGGGGGTTTCCCTGATGCGCGGAGGCGGGCCGGGCTGGTTTCCTGAGTGCATGGCCGGCAACAAAGCCCGCGGCGAACTGGACCGCGTGGAACAGATCTTCGACCGCATCGCCGACGGATACGACCGCCAGATCGGATGGTCCGAACGAGTACTGCTCGGCGATGCGCGCCGATGGGCGAGTGAACAGGCCCGCGGGACGGTGGTGGAGATAGGCGTGGGCAGCGGGTTGAATCTGCCGCTGTACGGCCCCGGGGTGGAGCGGGTGATCGGAGTGGACCTGTCCGAGCGGATGCTCGACCTCGCACGGGCCCGTTCGGCGCGGGTGCCGGTGGAATTGCGGCACGGAGACGTCCAGTGGCTCGATCTGCCTGCCGAATCGGTGGATACGGTGGTCTCCACCTACACCTTCTGCACGATTCCCGATCCGGGCGCGGCCGCGGCGGCCGCGTGGCGGGTACTGCGGCCGGGTGGGGCGTTCGTCGCGGTCGAGCACGGTCCGGCCCGAGCGCGACCGGTGGCGGCACTGATGCGCCTGGCCGAACCGCTGGCGGTCCGGCTCGCGGCGGATTACCTGACCCGGGAGCCGGTCGGCTACCTCACCGCCGCCGGGTTCACCCTCGAACATTTCGCCCGCACCGGTCGCGGCGGGGTGGTGTTCCGGGTGCTGGCCCGCAAACCCGGACCGACCGGCTGACCGGGCACGGATCCGGTCGGCATTCGAGGTGGACCCGTTCGAGGGGTGGGTCCGGCCGAAGCGCACGAGGCGGATCGGCGCGAGCAGCGTCCGGCCGCGCACCGAACGGACCGATATCGACCCGGCACGGCGGTGGTGGGATCGGTTCGGACCGGGGCCCCTACTCCGAGACTTTTTCCAGCAGGAAATCCAGGCCCGCGAGCAACCGCTTCCGCAGCAGGTCCGCCCGGTGGGCGATCTCGGCCTGGCGGCGCACATAGTCGGCCCGCCCGGCCGGGGTCTCGATCCGTACCGGCTCGTACCCGTGTTCGCGGAGGTCGTATGGGCTCGCTTGCATATCGAGAGTCCGGGCGTCCAGCGCCAGCGCGAAACAGTCGAGGAGCAGGTCCGAGGCGAGGAGCGGAGTCGCTTTGAAACTCCACTTGTACAAGTCCATGTTGGCGTGCAGACAACCCGGCTGCTCGGTGTGGATCTGGTCGTCGCGGGTCAGCTGCCGGTTGTTGCGGGGCGCAGCGGCCGGGGTGAAGAACCGGAACGCGTCGAAATGCGTGCAGCGCACCGGCATCGATTCGATCACCGCGTCGGTACCGGCCGCGCCGAGCCGCAGCGGTACCGAATCGTGGCGGACCTCCCCGGTGCGGTACACCATCGCCCATTCGTGCAGGCCGAAACAGGACAGCTGCGCGGGGCGGGCCGCGGTCGCGCGCAGCAGACCCGCGATATAGGTGAGGGTGTCGGCGCGGGACCGCAGGAACTCCGGATCGACGGTCGCCACCGGCCCGGTTTCCGCGCCGGGCTCGTCGATCCGCCGATAGCCGCGCAGGCCGACGTATTCGGCGGCGCCGGCCAGCGCCACCCCGAAACCGGGATGCCAGCGGCGCAACTGGGCCGGTTTGTGGCCGTAGTAGGTGAACAGGAAATCGAGCACCGGATGTTCGGCCCCGGCGGCCCGCGCCCGCAGATACGGGCCGGCCAGGGCGTCGAGGCGATCGCGGTGCGCCGCGGCGCGCCGCCGCCACTGCGCCGCGCCGAGCACCGATCCGATGGCCGCAGCGGTCATTCGGCGACCCGGTGCGTGGTGTCGCGGACGGTACCGACGAACTCCTCGACGAGATCCTCGAGCGCGACGATGCCCACCGTATTGCCCCGCGCGTCCACCACCCGGCCCAGATGGCTGCTGGTGCGGCGCAGCCGGGCCAGCGCCTCGTAGAGGGTGGTGCCCATCAGCACGGTAGGCAGGGGCCGGATATCGGTGCGCGGGATCTCGGTGCCGGGGCCCGCGGTCTCGTCGGAGACCTTATCCAGCACATCCTTGACGTGCAGGTATCCGACCAGGGACCCATCGGAGGCGCGGACCGGGTATCGGGAGAAGCCGGTTTCGGCGACCGCGTTCTCGATATCGCCCAGGGTGGTGCCGCGGGCGTGCAGCGGAATCGTGCGCACCTGCGTCAGCGGCACCATGACCTCGGCGACGAATCGCTCCCCGGTGCCCAGCGCCTGGGTGAGGCGGCGGTGTTCCTCCTCGTCCAGCAGGCCCTCGGACCGGGATTCACCGATCATCTCGGCCAGTTCGTCGCTCGAGACCGTGGCCTCGAGTTCGTCCTTGGGCTCGATACGCAGCATCCGCAATGACAGGTTGGCCGCGAAGTTGTAGACCGCGATGAGCGGCCGGGCGATTCGCAGCCACGCCAGATGCAGCGGCACCAGCAGCAGCGCACTGCGCTCGGGGCCGGCCAGCGCGATGTTCTTCGGGATCATCTCGCCCAGCAGAATGTGCAGGATCACCACGATGGCCAGCGCGAGTACGAACGACACCGGATGCAGCAGCGCTTCCGGCAGCCCGGCCAACTCGAACGGACGCTCCAGCAGGTGGGCCACCGCCGGCTCGCCGACCCGGCCCAGCAGGATCGAGCAGATCGTGATGCCCAGCTGCGCGGCGGCCAGCATCATCGATAGGTTCTGGCCGGCCCGGATCACGGTATCGGCATTGCGTTTACCCTGCGCTGCCAGTGCCTCGAGCCGGTCGCGGCGGGCGGAGATCAGCGCGAACTCGGCGCCCACGAAGAAGGCGTTACCCGCCAGCAGGACCACGGTCAGGGCCACTCCGAAAAGGTCACCCATGGCCGACCTCCCGGCCGGTGGGCTGCTGGTCGCGCCGGTCGATCGACTCGGCGTCGGCCGGGACCAAGCGGATTCGGTCGATACGGCGTCCGTCCATCCGCTCCACCCGGGCCAGCCAGCCGCCCTGCCCGTCACCGTGGCGGCGTTCGTGGCCGCGCTCCGGCAGCACCACGGTATCGCCGGCCACCGGGATCCGGCCCAGCCGGGTGAGCACCAGACCACCGAGGGTTTCGTATTCGCCCTCGGGAGCGATATATCCGGTCGCCCGGGTCACCTCGTCGATGCGCAGCAGGCCCGAACAATCCCAGCCGTCGGAGACCCGGCGCACCTCGCGTTCCTCTTCGTCGTGCTCGTCGCGTACATCGCCGAGGATCTCCTCGATGATGTCCTCCATGGTGACCAGGCCGGCGGTGCCGCCGTATTCGTCGACGACCAGCGCGACCTGCATACCGTCGGCGCGGACCCGTTCGAGCACCTCGTCACCGTCGAGGCTGGCCGGTAGCACCTGCACCGGCTGCGCGATCTGCGCGAGACCGACCCCGGCCCGCGTGCGCGCGGGATGGGTGAACGCCTGTTTGACGTGTACGACACCCAGGGTGTTGTCCAGGTCGCCGTCGATCACCGGGAACCGCGAGTAACCGGTGCGGGCGGCCGCGGCGAGCAGATCGCCGATGGTGTCGGTGCGGTCCAGGGCTTCGATCTTCACCCGCGGGGTCATCAGCTCCTCGGCGCTGCGTTCGCCGAACTGCAGGGAGCGGTCCAGCAATTGCGCGGTGCGCTGATCGAGAGCCCCGTGCTGGGCCGAGGTGCGTACCAGTGAACCGAGTTCCTGCGGCGACCGGGCCGAGCGCAGTTCTTCCGCCGGTTCCACCCCGAACCGGCGGACCGCCCAGTTGGCGGTGCCGTTGAGGAACTGGATCATCGGCTTGAACACCGCCGAGAACGCCACCATCGGCCCGGCGGTGACCCGCGCGGTGGCCATGGGCGCGGCGATGGCGATGTTCTTGGGGACCAGCTCGCCGTAGATCATCGACAGCGAGGTCGCCAGGATCAGCGCCAGAGCCAGGGCGATACCGGTGGCGGCGGAATCCGGGACCCCGAGCACGGTGAACAGCGGTTCGAGCAACCGTGCCAGCACGGGTTCGGCGATGTAGCCGGTGATCAGTGTGGTGATGGTGATACCGAGCTGGGCGCCGGACAGCTGGAAGGAGAGAGTGCGGTGCGCCTGCCGGACTGCCCGCGCCCGCACATCGCCGTCGCGTGCGTGCGCTTCGACGGTGCTGCGTTCCAGAGCGGTGAGCGAGAATTCGGCGGCCACGAACAACGCGGTGCCGGCGGTGAGCGCCACGAACCCGATGAGGCTGAGGACGGTGAGTGCGACGGCCATCTCACCACCCCTCGGCGGGCATCGGCATCAGCGATGGGAAAAGGGCCGGAGAGGGGAGGGTCGTGCAGCGGAGGACGCCGGGTCTGTCACCCGGCTCGATAGATGAGCCCTCCTGAGTGGCGCCCTCGGACGCGGGTGACAACTGGATCCTTTCGTCCTGATGATTGCGGCCGGCGGCCGCCGGCGATTCTCATGCTACCGCGACCGTGCGCGCGGGCGCACGGTCGCGTGGATGCCGCGCGGCGCTGTGGCCTGGGTCACCACCCGCCCGGCAGTGGACGGCCTTCGGCGAACCCGGCGGTCGACTGCACGCCGACCACCGCGCGCTCACGGAATTCGGCGAGATCGCGGGCCCCGGCGTAGGTGCAGGCACTGCGCACTCCGGAGCAGATGTGGTCGATGAGGTCCTCGACGCCCGGACGCTCGGGATCGAGCAGCATCCGGGAACTGGAGATGCCCTCTTCGAACAGCGCCTTACGGGCACGGTCGTAGCCGCGATCGGCGACGGTCCGCGCGGCGACCGCGCGTTTGGAGGCCATCCCGAAGCTTTCCTTGTACGCTCTGCCGTCTCGATCGACCCGCAGGTCACCAGGCGATTCGTAGGTTCCGGCGAACCAGGAGCCGATCATGACGTTCGACGCGCCCGCCGCGAGGGCCAGGGCGACGTCGCGGGGGTGGCGGACCCCGCCGTCGGCCCATACATGAGCGCCCAGGTCGGCGGCCGCCGCCGCGCATTCGGCGACCGCGGAGAACTGCGGCCGGCCGACACCGGTCATCATGCGGGTGGTGCACATGGCACCGGGCCCGACACCGACCTTGACGATATCGGCGCCGGCGGCGACGAGATCCCGGGTGCCCTCGGCCGAGACCGTGTTCCCGCCGACCAGCGGCACACCGAGGCCGAGGTCGCGGATCGCGCTCAGGGTTTCCAGCATTTTCACCTGATGCCCGTGCGCGGTATCCACCACCAGGACATCGGCGCCGGCGTCGACCAGTGCCTTGGCCTTGGCAGGCACATCCCCGTTGATCCCGACGGCGGCCGCGATCCGCAACCGGCCCTCGTCGTCGACGGCGGGGGTGTAGATGCCGTGCCGGACCGCGCCGGTGCGCGTGAGTACGCCGGCCAGCGTGCCGTCCGGCGTCAGGAGTACGGCGGGCCCGGAATGCGCGGCCTCGAGACGGTCGAAGATGTAGGAGGCCTCGGCGGTCGCCGGAACGGTGACGAAATCGGTGGTGGCGACCTCGTGCAGCCGGGCGAACCGATCCACATCGGCACAGGCTTCCTCGGTGACGAGCCCGACCGGTCGTCCGTTGTCGACGACCACGACCGCGCCGTGCGCGCGCTTGTGGATCAGCGCCAGCGCATCGGAGACGGAGTGGTCGGCGGTCAGCGTGACCGGGGTGTCGGCGATCAGCGAACGGCTCTTGACGAAGGCGATGGTCTCGGCCACGGCGCTGTTAGGCAGATCCTGCGGTAGCACCACGATTCCGCCGCGCCGGGCCACGGTCTCGGCCATGCGGCGGCCCGCGACCGCGGTCATATTGGCGACGACCAGCGGGATGGTAGTGCCCGAGCCGTCGGCCGTCGCGAGATCGACGTCGAACCGGGACGCGATATCGGTGCGGTTCGGAACCAGGAAGACGTCGTTGTAGGTCAGGTCGTACGGCGGATTTTGTCCGGGGAGAAACTGCACTGCGCCCATGGTAATCGGGACGGCTCTCCCGCGTGGGGACCTGCCGGATTCACTTGGCCCGGCGGGGACGATGCGGCCGGCGGCTCGGTGCCGGTTTCCCGGCGCCGCCCCGGCCCCGGCCACTCTGCCCACGGAAGTGGCTGCGCGCGGCCGGTACCTCGGGAGTCTTCGCCGCCTCGGGGCCCGGTGGGGTGCGCGCGCCGGTGAGCCGGCGGACCTCCCGGTCACCCGGTCGCACAGTGTGTTCCACCACGGGGACCTCCGCCGCCCGCGTCAGCGCGGCCACTTCGGCTCGCTGGTCCGGGGTGACCACGGTGATCACCGTGCCGCTCGCACCCGCCCGGGCCGTCCGGCCGGCCCGGTGCACGTAGTCCTTGGCAGCGGCGGGCGGGTCGGCGTGGACCACCAGTGAGACCGCGTCCACATGGATTCCGCGCGCGGCGATATCGGTGGCGACCAAGGCGGAGATACCGCCGTCGGCGAAGGCCGCCAGCGTCCGGATGCGGCGGTTCTGGGCCTTGCCGCCGTGCAGGGCCGCGACGCGGATGCCCTGGTCGCGCAGTCGGCGGGTGAGCTTTTCGGCCCCGAACTGGGTACGGGCGAACAGCAGCGTACGGCCGTCGCGGGCGGCGATCTCGGCGAGTACGGCCGGTTTGTCGGCCGGCTCGACGTAGAGGATGTGATGGGTCGCGGGGGTGTTCTCCGGTTCGGGGGCAACGGTGTGGGTGACAGGGTCGCGCAGGTACCGGTGGACCAGATCCCGCACGGATTCGTCGTCCAGGGTCGCCGAGAACAGCAGCCGCTGGCCGTCGCCGGGTACCAGGTCGAGTAGCCGCCGCACCTGCGGCAGGAAGCCGAAATCGGCCATATGGTCGGCTTCGTCGACCGCGGTGACCCGGACCGCGTCGAGGACCGCCGCGCCTTGATCGACCAGATCGGCCAGGCGGCCCGGGGTGGCGATCAGCACGTCCACTCCGCGCTGGAGCTTCGCGGCCTGCCGGGATACAGGTATCCCGCCCACCGCGGTGCCGAGCCGCAGCCCCAGTGCGAACGGCTCCAGCGCCTGTTCGATCTGCAGGGCCAGTTCCCGGGTGGGAGCGAGGATCAGACCGCGGGGGGCACGCGCGATGGCCGGCGCTCCGGCGAGGCGGGCGAGCATGGGCAGCCCGAAGGCCAGCGTCTTGCCGGACCCGGTGGGCGCCCGGCCGAGTACATCGCGACCGGCCAGTGCGTCGGGGACGGCCGCCGCCTGGATGGGCAGGGGCTCGGTCAGGCCCTCCCGGCGTAACGCCTGCACGGTGAGTACGGACAGGCCCAGTGCGGCGAACAGTGGGGGAGTGGGGGCGGCACCCGCGGGTGGATCGGCCGGGCCTCCGGTCTCCGGCGCGAAGCGGTCAGGCACGGAACAACCGGCTCAGCTCGACCAGCCAGGGAATCGCGACGGCCAGGGTCGGCACCACCAGGATGGCGATCGAGGCGAGATAGGCGGCACCGGCGATCCGGAGATCACCCAGCGGGCCGGCCAGCCGCTGGATACGGATCAGTGTGCTCGGCCCGCCCACCGCGAGCGCACCCTGCGGCGCGGTCGATTTCGAGCAGGCCACCAGGGCCCGGGCCAGCGGTTTCGGTCCGGTGACCTTGACCGCCGAATCGTCGGCGAGCAGTTCGATGAGCAGCTTCACCGAATCCAGTGCGGATTTACTGCGGACGAACCGCGGAAAGGCCTCGTGGGCGGCGGTGAACGCCTCGAGCACCAGATCGTGGCGGGCCCGCAGATGCGACCGCTCATGGCTGAGGATGGCGGTGAGCTCCTGCTCGGTGAGATTGTCGAGCGTGCCCGCGCTGACCACCACCCGCCGGCGCAGCCCCGGCAGGCAGTAGGCGATCGGCTCGGTGGACGACAGGACCCGGATATCGGCGGCGCGGCGGAACGGACCGCTCTGGTCGAGCAGATCGACCAGCATGCGGTGGTGGGCGCGGCGGCGGCGGGTGTGGACGCCCACCCGGATCGAGGCGTAGACGAGCCGGGCGCCGATCAGCAGCGTGAGCATGAACACCGACACGTAGGCCAGCCACAGGGGCAGACCCAGCGCGTCGATCTCATCCGTGGGTTTGGTGGTGGGGCGGCCGTCCGGCCCCGGGACCAGCAGTTCGGCGGCGATGGCGAGCCCGGAACTGAACGCACTGAGCACAGCGGCCAGCGCGATCGCCTGCCAGAGCACGAGGGCGGCGCGCGGTACGCGATAGGTCCAGGTCGCCCGGCTGAGTGATTCGGGGACGGGACCGGCGAGAAGCAAGGCAAGTACGGCGAAGGCCGGTGCTGCTGCGTTCATCGACTCTGCTCACTGCGTTGTGGGGCCAGGGTCCGAGGTCGTTGCGGCGCGGCTATCTGTCCTCGGTTGCTTCGAGCTTAGCGAGTGCGTCCCGCAAGGCCGCGGCCTCGTCCTTGCCGACCTGCTCCACGAAGTGCACCAGGGCCGCAGCCCGGCTACCGGCCTCGTCGGCCTGCTGCAGCGCGTCCATCATGAGACCGGCCACCAGCTCGTCGCGGGTGTGTACCGGAGCGTACCGGTGGGCGCGGTCGTCGCGCCGCTGTACCACCAGATTCTTCTTCGCGAGACGCTGCAGCACGGTCATCACCGTGGTGTACGCGAGTTCGCGGCGCGCCGACAGGGCCTCGTGCACCTGCCGGACCGTTTGTGGTTCATCGGCCGACCACAGTTGGTCCATAACCGCTTTCTCGAGTTCACCAAGTCCAGCCATCTCTCGATTTTACGACGCCAACGACGCTGTGCCGTACTACAGGGTGTCGTAACCGCGTGGGAATTGTCATAAGCCGTCGAGCACCGGAAATGCCGGTCGTGTGGTGGGCGGTGGACGGGCGCCCGGCGGCCCCGGCGCACGCCGGACGGGCCGGGCGTGTCACGGAACCGTTACGTCTCTCCCGGAGGGAAATACTTGCTAGGTCTGGTAAGGCTAACCTATCTTTCGATCAAGTCGTTGCCGCGACGCCGATCTCGAGGAGGTTCGAATGTCCGAACTCGCCACTGTGCGCATCCCCCGTCCGTACGAGGCGGCATTCGGGTCGGCGTGTTCCCGGTTACGGTCCCTGCAGCCGGAGCATCCGCGTGTCTATGCTGCCGCGGCCATGTCCGAACAGGGCAAACGGCGCTGGTGGGCGTTGTCCACGGGCCTGCGTGAGGGTCGGATCGACCTGATGTACCGACGGCACGCCGCGGAGATGATCAGTGCGACCGCCGCCTCGGAGGTGGTGGCCACCGCGCTCATCCATGCCGTACTCGGCCGGGTCGCCGCATTATGGGTCGCCGACGGCCGGGCCTGGGATCCCGGGCTGGAGAATGTCTGGATCCACACCGACAATGACGGCGGTATCGACTGGGCGGGCCTGACCGACACCACCATCCGGGTGGTGGCCGGCGACCCGCTGGAGGGCTCGCCCGGGGTGGTCTCGCTGCCGTGTGAGCGGGCGATGTGGGTGTGGCTCGCCTACCGCTGTGAACCGTCGCTGCTGCTGATCCAGGGGGCGCTGGCGCGGTGCGCGGGGCTGGGTCCGCGCCGGTTCTGGGCGCTGGTGGCCGAATCCGTTTCCGGGGCCACCACTTACGTTCCGGATCTGGCCCGGATCGATCCCGTGGCGGGTGCGCGCCGGGGTCAGGGATTGCTGATGGCGCTGGAGGATCGCGGTATGGCGATCCGCCGTGCCCAACGTGTTGCCTAGTTAGGTAAGCCTGCCCTATAGTCAAAGGCGGCGTAGATCGCGCGAGCGTCCCGAGGGCTGCGGTGACCCCCGATCCAATGCCTGCGGCGGACTCCACCTTCGTGGTGGGGTCCGCCGCTCTTTCCGCCGCCGGCCACCGGCCCGTGCTCCACGCCGCCGAGCCGCATGCGATCGTGGAGCCATGACCGAACAGCAGACCCGCCCCCCGATGTCGATGGCCGATCTCAGTGCCGAACAACTCAACGAGGTCAGCAAGGGGACTTTCGCGGATTTGGTGGGTCTGCAGGTGACCGAGCTGGGGCCCGATCGCGTCCGCGGCGAATGGACCGTCACGCCGCAGTTGCACCAGCCGGCCGGTATCCAGAACGGCGGAGTGCTGTGCACCGTGGTGGAAACCCTGGCCAGCACCGGCGGCGCCGCCTGGTACGGCGAGCGCGGTGTGGTGGTCGGAGTCAACAACAACACCGATTTCCTGCGTGCGGTGCGCGACGGGAAGCTGACCGCCGAGGCCACCCCGCTGCACCGCGGCGGCCTGCAGCAGCTGTGGCAGGTGGTGGTCACCGATGAGGACGGGCGACTGGTCGCGCGCGGTCAGGTCCGGTTGCAGAATCTGCCCCATCGCTCCTGAGCGCGGGCCGGCCGAGGGTCGGTGGGACACCGAGGGCCGGGGCAGTGTCCGCACTGCCCCGGCCCTCGTCGATCGATTCAGATACCGCCGGTCGACAGCAGCCCGCCATCGACCCGCACCGTTTCACCCGTGATCCACGCCGCCTGATCGGAGGCCAGGAACGCGATCAGCCGCGCCACGTCCTCCGGCGAACCGAGCCGCTTCATCGGGTACACCTGTGCGGCGGCCGCCTCGTCTGCCGAGTACAGCGCGTCGGCGAAACTGGTCTTCACCACGCCGGGCGCCACGGCATTGACCCGGATCTTCGGGCCGAGCTGCCAGGCCAGTTCGTCGGTGAGCCGGATCAGCGCGGCCTTGGAGGCGCCGTAGGCCGCGATGACGCCGGTGGAGCGGATACCGGCCACACTGGCCACGTTCACCACGGCGCCGCCGTGCTCGCCCATCCATGCCTTGTAGGCCTGCTGGATATAGCCGAGCGCGGCCACGACGTTCACGTCGAAAATCTTGCGCACCGCGTCCAGATCGGCTTCCATCAGCGCGCCGTAGACCGGATTGATCCCGGTGTTGTTGATCAGGACGTCCAGCGAACCGAACTCCGCGACCGCCCGCTGCACCGCGGCCGCCCGTGCCTCGTCGTCGCCGGAGTTGCCGGCCAGGGCGACGACCTCGCCCTGGTGTCCCAGCGCCCGCAGTTCGGCGGCCGCCTTCTCCAGTGGTTCGGCCTTGCGCGCGGTGATCAGCACATTCGCGCCCCGGCTCAGCAGCTCGGCGGCCACCGCGTAGCCGATACCGCGGCTGGCTCCGGAGACCAGCGCGCTCTTGCCCAACAGATCGGTGCTCATATCCAGGCACGTTACCGTGCGCGCCGGTGACCCCGGCGGGCGCGGATCACCCCCCGGCCGCCGGGGAGGGGGCAGTGTCGTGGTCCGGGTAAAATCGGTGGTTCCGTGTCCGGAGACATCCGATGATCGGTGGATGGGCCCACTGTCGGGCGCCCCGGGCCGCTGCCCCCAACCCATGTTGCCTAGGAGATATCTGTGATCACCGCGACCGACCTCGAGGTCCGGGCCGGCGTCCGTACCCTGCTGTCCGCGCCCGGCCCGGCGCTGCGGGTACAGGCCGGCGACCGGATCGGCCTGGTCGGGCGGAACGGCGCCGGTAAGACCACTACGCTGCGCATCCTCGCCGGAGAGGGCGAACCGTACGCCGGGACGATCATGCGGTCCAGCGATATCGGTTATCTCCCGCAGGATCCGCGCGAGGGAAATCTCGATGTCCTGGCCCGCGACCGGGTGCTCTCGGCGCGCGGACTGGACGCGCTGATCCGCGATATGGAGAAGCAGCAGGCGCTGATGGCCGAACTGGCCGACGAGACCGAACGCGAACGCGCCGTCCGGAAGTACGGCCGGTTGGAGGACCGCTTCTCCGCGCTCGGCGGCTATGTGGCCGAGAGCGAGGCCGCGCGAATCTGCAACAGTCTCGGCCTACCGGACCGGGTGCTGGACCAGGCGCTGCGTACGCTCTCCGGTGGTCAGCGGCGGCGAATCGAACTGGCGCGCATCCTGTTCGCCGCCTCCGACGGCAGCGGTGGCCGGTCCGACACCACCCTGCTGCTCGACGAGCCCACCAACCACCTCGACGCCGATTCCATCACCTGGCTGCGTGGTTTTCTGCAGAACCACGACGGTGGCCTGATCGTGATCAGCCACGATGTCGACCTGCTCGCCGACGTGGTCAACAAGGTCTGGTTCCTGGACGCGGTACGCGGGGAGGCCGATGTCTACAACATGGGCTGGCAGAAGTACCTCGACGCCCGCGCGACCGACGAACAGCGCCGCCGCCGTGAGCGGGCCAATGCCGAGAAGAAGGCGTCGGCGCTGCGCGCCCAGGCCGCGAAACTCGGCGCCAAGGCCACCAAAGCCGTTGCCGCGCAGAACATGGCCAAACGCGCTGATCGGCTGATGGCGGAGCTGGACGAGGTCCGCGTGGCCGACAAGGTCGCCCGGATCAAGTTCCCCGAACCGGCCGCCTGCGGGAAGACGCCGCTGATGGCGGAGAACCTCACCAAGGTCTACGGCTCGCTGGAGATCTTCACCGGCGTGGACCTGGCCATCGACCGCGGCAGCCGCGTGGTGGTGCTCGGCCTCAACGGCGCGGGCAAGACCACGCTGCTGCGGCTGCTGGCGGGCGCCGAGGAACCCACCGCCGGGGGACTCGTGCCCGGTCACGGCCTCAAGGTGGGCTACTTCGCGCAGGAACACGACACCCTCGACGATACGGCCACGGTCTGGGAGAACATCCGGCACGCGGCGCCGGACGCGGGCGAACAGGAACTACGCGGCCTGCTCGGCGCCTTCATGTTCACCGGGCCGCAGCTGGAGCAGCCCGCCGGGACACTGTCGGGGGGTGAGAAGACCCGGCTCGCGCTGGCCGGCCTGGTCTCCTCGGCGGCCAATGTGCTGCTGCTCGACGAACCCACCAACAACCTGGACCCGGTCTCGCGCGAACAGGTCCTCGACGCGCTGCGCACCTATGCGGGCGCGGTGGTGCTGGTAACCCACGATCCGGGCGCCGCCGAAGCCCTGAACCCGGAGCGGGTGATCTTGCTACCGGACGGCACCGAGGACCACTGGTCGGCCGAGTATCTGGAATTGATTCAGCTCGCGTGAGTTTCATCACAAGAACTCATTGCCGGATGGTCGCCGAGTGCTTAGCCTGAGAGTGACGCTGCTCGGCGACTCGGAGGAAGCCATGGGCGACAGGCCGGTACAGAGCAAGAGCACATTGGGCAAGGGCACCCGGGTCACGGGTAAGTCACGGGATCGCCTGCAAACCCAGTTGAAGAAGCAATACGAGGCGGGGGCGAGTATCCGGTCGCTGGCACGTGCGACCGGCCGCTCCTACGGGTTCATCCACAATGTGCTGACGGAGTCGCATGTGCAGCTCCGCAGCCGCGGCGGTGCCAACCGCCGTAAATCCCGCTAGCCGCACCGTATCCGCAGGTTCCGCCGCCGGGACGATGCGCCCGGCGGCGAGTGGTCGCGTGTGGGTCGCTGGGTGACGCCGCTCACCAGCCGGCTACGGCCCCGTCTCCGTACACCAGGAGATTGGCGAGACTGGTGAAGATCGGCAGCCCGGTCTTGATCTCGAGATAGGCGAACTGGCCCTGCGGGTTGACCTCGAGGAAGTAATACTCGCCGTCGAGGCCCACCCGGAGATCCAGGACGCCGAAACTCAGCCCCAGCGTGCCCATCAGCGTCGCCAGCGATTTGCTGACGGCGGCCGGTAGCAGGGTGGGGGCGAAATCGACCGAGGTGTCCAGTCGGGAGTCGACGCGCCCGGCCCCGGCACGGGAATCGATACGCACCGCCCACTCCTGGCCGTCCACCCACACCACCCGCAGATCGCATTCCGGGTCGATATAGCGCTGGAAGGTGGTGGGCGCCCAGCGGATACTGCCGAGCCGGTCCAGATCGGCGGTCCCGACCAGGCGGGTTTCGGAGAATTCGGCGTGGGAGGTGCCGGTACGTTTGAAAACCACACGACTGTCGCAGGTTTCGATGAATTCGCGGGCCTCGTCCGGATCGTTGGTGACCAGGGTGTCCGGGACCGCGCAGCCGGTCCGCCGCGCGGTATCCAGTTGCACGATCTTGCGATGGGCGATCCGGTCGTTGCCCGGATCGTTGATCCACTGGGCGCCCAGCGACCACAGCAGGCCCTGGACGAAAGCGTCGCATTCGGCCTGGCGGTAGGCATTGTCGTCGGCACGGACACCGGCCGGTACCGAACTCGGATGCGGACGCCGCCACCAGACGGATCCGACCTCGTCCAGACCGGCCAGGCCGGCCAGCGACCGTTCGACCCCGGCCGCCTCGAGCCGGAAACTACCCGACTCGCGCGGGAAATCACGCAGATCCAGTCGGAGCGGCGTCATGGCGTGCTGTTCACGCAGTGTCGCCACCATGGCCGCGGCATGCAGATCGTCGGCTTCGGAGACGATGAGGACCCCGCGGGCCTCCAGGGTGCTCATCGCGCCCGCCGTTCAGTCGAAGCTGTCGCTGTGGACGCCGTCGTCGCTGGTGTTGCGCGACCTGGTCTGGGCGCAGGTGAACGTCGCGGGGAACTCGGGTGTGCCGGGCAGGTCGAGTCGCCGGGCCCAGGATTCGGTGAGATGGCGCAGCTGCCGGTCGCCGCAGGCCTCGGACGGCGGCGCCGCCAGCGTCATCGGCCGCTCCGCCACCTCGATACGCAGGCGGCGGGTGAAATCGGCCGTGACACCCGGCCGGATGTCCACGTGTACGTGCCGGCCGGTGTCCTGCTCGTCGACGCACCGGACGGCCAGTACGTCGCCGCGACAGAAGGTCCACGTCCCCTCTGCCACCCGGATTCGGATCTCCCGGTCGGATTCGCCGACCAGGACACCGGTGAGAGTGGCGACCGCACCGCGTTCGGGGGTCTCGAGGAGGTGGAGGGCATCGGTCATCTGGGGGTTCTCCGATCTTGCCGGCGGTGTGCCACGACCCGAGCGCGTCCGGATCATAACGCCGCGCGGCGGCCCCGGAAGCCGATATCGCCGGATTTCCGCTGTTCGGATACCGGATCTTGCTCCCGCGGATTGTCCTGCGCCCGGAGGCCGTCCGGTAGCTGTGCGGCGGCCGGGGCCCTGTGCCGTCGCCACGGCCCCGGCGGTCAGAGTCCGAGCATGTCCGGACTCGTGGCCAGTTCGCGGAACCGGCCGGGCGGATCGGCGACCAACCGGCGAGCGTCCAGATCGAGCAGGCCGCCGACCACCGACACCTCGGCCGAGAGGGTGCCGTCGGTGCGGACCATGTCCTGCCGGATGCGGTAGGTCTTCCCGCTGCCCCATTCGAACGCGCAGGTGACCCGGAATTCGTCCCCGCCACGCAATTCCCGCCGGTACTTGATGGTGCTCTCCAGAACCACCGGCCCCACCCGCGCCGCGACCAGCTTGTCCGCCTGCAGGCCCGCGGCGAGCAGGAACTCCCAGCGGGCGTGTTCGGCGTACTGTAGGTAGACCGCCTGATTGACATGGCCTTGGACATCGAGTTCGTAGCCGCGCACGGTTACGGGGACGGAGAAGGTCATAGCGGTGCGAACCCACCCGGGGGTGCGGTTGTTCCCGGGTCAGTGCCGCTGGGCGTTGCGCTCCTGCCACCAGCGGGGCGCGTCGACGAAGTGGTTGTCGTATTCGTCCTGGGACGCGGCGAGTTCGTCGGGGGTGGCCTCGCCGCGCGCGATACGTTCGAGCAGCCGGAAGTAACCGAAACGCTGGACGCCGGGCATGAGGGCGATCAGGATGCGGGCCCCGCTGTCGGGGGTGGCGCCGAAGGCGTGGACGGTCGTCTTCGGGACGACGGCCACGCCGCCCGCGCCGACGGTGAGGATTCGGTCGCCGGTCATCAGTTGCAGTTCGCCGTCGGCGACGTAGAAGAGCTCGTCGGACAGGGTGTGGAAATGCGGAGCCGCACCGTCGGCGCCGCGGTCCATGGTGACCTCCAGGGTGCTCACTGTGCCGTGCGCCTCTTCGGCATCGATGAGCAGCCGCATGGTGACCGATTCGGTGCGCAGTGTCTCGGCATCGCCGGGCAGCCGGATCGCGGCGGGGTGGTTCGGGGTGGCGGGCATGGTCTCTCCTTGTGATTCGCTGTCATATAGTTCGGTGGCTAACTATATGACAGCGAATAGAATCTTGTCCATGACCGAATCCGGATCCGATGCGATCGATGCGATCGAACGACAGTGGCGGCGGGAACGCCCCGACCTCGATGTGGCGGCGATGGCGGTGTTCGGGCGCCTCGGGCGGCTCGCCGTGGTGGCCGAGCGCGCGATCGAAAGGGTTTTCTTCGCCTACGGACTGCGGCGCGGCGAATTCGATGTCCTGGCGGCACTGCGGCGGTCCGGCGCGCCTTTCGAACTCAACCCGTCCGCGCTGGCCGACACCCTGATGCTGTCGCGGGCGGGCATGACGGGCCGCCTCGACCGGCTGGAGTCGGCGGGTTACGTACGGCGGATCGCGGACGCGGAGGACCGCCGGGCCGTCCGCGTCGCACTCACGGACGCGGGGAGGGAACTGGTCGATACGGTGGTCACCGAGCACACCGCGAACGAGACGCGGATGCTGTCGGCGCTGACCGCGGCCGAACGCGGGGAACTCGACCGGATCGCGGGCAAACTGCTCACCGCACTGGAATCCGGGAACTGAGCGGGGCGCGGCGCCGCGCGCTCAGGGGCGGCGGCGTACCGAGGCCTCGACCAGATCCAATACGGCGGTGAGGTTTTCGTTGGTGTGGCCCGAGGCGATCCGGGCGATGAGTCCGTCCAGGACCAGATCGAGATAACCCAGCAGGACATCGGTGGGCACATCGTCGCGCAGGGCACCGGCCGCCTTCCGCCGCTCCAGGCGGGCCAGGGTGGCCGCGGTCAACTCCGCCGAGCGCTGGGTCCAGCCGGCGCGGAACTCCGGGTCGGTCCGCAGCCGCCGGGCGATCTCGAGCCGGGTGCCCAGCCAGTTGTACTCCTGCGGATCGGCGAGCATATCCCGCATCACCTGCACCAGACCCTGATTGGCGGCCACCTCGGCCATCCGCTCGGCATCCTCCTGGGCGAGGGCGAAGAAAAGCGCGTCCTTGTCCCGGAAATGATGGAAGATCGCGCCGCGGGACAGGCCGATGGCGTCTTCCAGGCGCCGGACGGTGGCGCCGTCGTACCCGAACTCGGCGAAGCAGCGGCGGGCGCCGTCGAGTATCTGTGAACGCCTGGCAGCCAGATGATCGTCGCTGACCTTGGGCATCGTGCTCCTTCAACGGATATACGAACCCCGCGCGGCGGATTCACCGCGCGGGGCCATCAGACTACGAGCGAACGAACAAGTGACCTGCCGACGCGGACACGCGCCGCCGGAGGCGGCGCCATCCGACACCGCGTGATCAGGACCGGATCATATTCCGCAGGACATACTGCAGAATGCCGCCGTTGCGGTAGTAATCGGCTTCACCGGGGGTGTCGATCCGGACCACCGCGTCGAACTCGATCTTCGAGCCGTCGTCCTTGGTCGCGGTGACGTGCACGGTGGACGGCGTGGTACCCGCGTTGAGTTCCTCGATGCCCTCGATATCGAAGACCTCGATACCCGTGAGGCCCAGCGACTTCGCCGATTCGCCTTCCGGGAACTGCAGCGGGATCACACCCATACCGATCAGGTTCGAGCGGTGGATGCGCTCGAACGATTCCACGATCACGGCGCGCACACCCAGCAGGCGGGTGCCCTTGGCGGCCCAGTCGCGGGAGGAGCCGGAACCGTACTCCTTACCGCCCAGCACGACCAGCGGGATTCCGGCCTTCTGGTAGTTCTGCGAGGCGTCGTAGATGAACGCCTGCGGCGCGCCGTCCTGGGTGAAGTCACGGGTGTATCCGCCCGAGACGTCGTCGAGGAGCTGGTTGCGCAGCCGGATGTTGGCGAAGGTGCCGCGGATCATCACCTCGTGGTTACCGCGCCGCGAGCCCAGGGAGTTGTAGTCCTTGCGCGCCACACCGTGCGAGTCGAGGTAATCGGCGGCCGGGGTGCCCGGCTTGATGGCACCGGCGGGGGAGATGTGGTCGGTGGTCACCGAATCGCCCAGCAGGGCCAGCACCCGAGCGCCCTTGATATCGGACACGGGTTCCGGCTCCGCACCCATCCCGTCGAAGTAGGGAGGCTTGCGGACGTAGGTGGAGTCGTCCTTCCACTCGAAGGTATTGCCCTCCGGGGTGGGCAGGCTGCGCCATCGCTCGTCGCCCTTGAAGACATCGGCGTAGGACTTGGTGAACATCTCCTGGTTGATCGCCGACTTGATGGTGTCGTCGATCTCCTGGGCCGAGGGCCAGATGTCCTTCAGAAACACCGGGTTGCCCTGCTGATCCTCACCCAGCGGATCGTGTTCGAAATCGAAGTCCATGGTGCCCGCGAGCGCGTAGGCGATGACCAGCGGGGGCGAGGCCAGGTAGTTCATCTTCACGTCGGGGGAGATGCGGCCCTCGAAGTTGCGGTTACCCGACAGCACCGCGGTGACGGTGAGGTCGTTGTCGTTGACCGCCTTGGAGATCTCCTCCGGCAGCGGGCCGGTGTTGCCGATGCAGGTGGTGCAGCCGTAACCACCCAGGTAGAAGCCGAGCTTCTCCAGGTAGGGCCACAGACCGGCCTTCTCGTAGTAGTCGGTGACGACCTGCGAACCGGGGGCCATGTTGGTCTTGACCCACGGCTTGCTGGACAGGCCCTTCTCGACCGCGTTACGGGCCAGCAGGGCGGCGCCGATCATGACCGACGGGTTCGAGGTGTTGGTGCAGGAGGTGATACCGGCGACCGCGACCGCGCCGTGGTCGAGGATGAACTCGCCGCGCTCCTCGGAGACGACCTTGATCGGCTTGGACGGCCGGCCGTCGGCGTTGTTCGCCGCGGACTGCACATTCACCGCGCCGTCGTCGGCGAAGGACAGGGTGGCCGGATCGGAGGCCGGGAAGGTCTCCTCCACCGCCTCGTCCAGCTGCGAATGCGGCGTCGCTTGCTGATCCTCCACGTAGTTGTGGATGTCCTTGCGGAAGGCGGTCTTGGACTCGCTGAGCACGATGCGGTCCTGCGGGCGCTTCGGGCCGGCGATGGAGGGCACCACGGTGCTCAGATCGAGCTCCAGATACTCGGAGTAGGCGGGCTCCGACTCCGGGTCGTGCCACATGCCCTGTTCCTTGGCGTAGGCCTCGACGAGTGCCAGCTGATCGTCGGTGCGACCGGTCAGGCGCAGGTAGTTGATGGTTTCTTCGTCGATCGGGAAGATCGCCGCGGTGGAGCCGAACTCGGGGCTCATATTGCCCAGGGTGGCGCGGTTGGCCAGCGGGACCTCGGCCACGCCCTGGCCGTAGAACTCGACGAACTTGCCGACCACGCCGTGCTTGCGCAGCATATCGGTGACGGTGAGCACGACGTCGGTGGCGGTGACGCCGGGCTGGATCTCACCGGTGAGCTTGAAGCCGACCACGCGCGGGATCAGCATGGAGACCGGCTGGCCCAGCATGGCGGCCTCGGCCTCGATACCGCCGACACCCCAGCCCAGCACCCCCAGGCCGTTGACCATGGTGGTGTGCGAGTCGGTGCCGACACAGGTGTCGGGGTAGGCCTGGCCGTCACGGACCATGACGGTGCGGGCCAGGTACTCGATATTGACCTGGTGCACGATGCCGGTGCCCGGGGGGACGACCTTGAAGTCGTCGAACGCGCCCTGGCCCCAGCGCAGGAACTGGTAGCGCTCGCCGTTGCGCTCGTATTCGAGCTCGACATTGCGCTCGAAGGCGTCGGCTCGGCCGAAGACATCGAGGATGACCGAGTGGTCGATGACCATTTCGGCGGGGGAGAGCGGATTGACCTTCTCCGGGTCGCCGCCGAGGGCCGAGACCGCCTCGCGCATGGTGGCGAGGTCGACCACGCAGGGCACGCCGGTGAAGTCCTGCATCACCACGCGGGCCGGGGTGAACTGGATCTCGATACTGGGCTGGGCATTGGGGTCCCAGTCCGCCAGCGCGCGGATATGGTCGGCGGTGATGTTCGCGCCGTCCTCGGTGCGCAGCAGGTTCTCGGCGAGAACTTTCAGTGCGTACGGGAGTTTCTCGGTGCCGGGTACGGCCGAGAGCCGGAAGATCTCGTAGGAGTTGCTTCCGACCTCGAGGTTGCCCTTGGCGCCGAAAGTATCGATACTTTTCGTCACGTCAGCTCCACTTGTCGGGTGTGCGGACGCCGTCGGCGGGGCTGTGCCGGCGGCGGTACGTCTCTGGCATGAGGTGCCGGCCCGGGAAGGCGCCGGTTCCCCGCGGTTCCCAACCTTAACAGTACGCTTGTCCTATGAAAATCGTGGGCCGGTATTGTCGAGGCGGTCGGGCGGCGCGCCCGCCGTCGGACGTGCCGGGTGTCGGGTAACCGCTCACGCTTCGCGTAATCTGCTCTCGAGCTGGTCCGAGTTAGCCGGGCGGTACCCAGGGGTACCCCGGTTGTTCGTGCCAGTAGCGGATTCCCCGTCGCGTCGTCGGACGATGCGGCTCGACCAGACCGGATGGAAGATGACCGTCACCCACACCTCGGCCTTCTCCCTCAAGGCCACCAAGCTGCCGGACGGGTTCGATTCGAAAACCCTCGATGAGGTTCGGATCGATCTCGCCGACAACGGAGTGGCCACGCCCGAGGGCGACGATCAGAGCGAACTGGCCGCCATCGTGGCCGATGCGCGGGCACAGGGCATCGACCTCAGCATCGTGGTGCTCGACGGCAATCCGGGGCACGACTCCGAACTGCGCGATCTGGCCACCGAGGTGGCCGGATTCCAGCACGGCACCGTCGCCGTCTTCAGTGACGACTGGATCGGCACCACCAGCGATTCCATCAGCCGGGTCCGGTTGGAATGGGCCGAGGACAAAGCCAAGTTCACCGGGGGGAAGAGCGAACAAGCCGCGCAGACTCTGGTGAACCGACTGGAGCAGACACCGGCGGTGAGCTGGACCGAGATCACGATCGTGCTCCTGGCCGGGCTGGTGCTGACGGTGGGCGGTCTGTACTGGATCAAGGCCCGCCGCGCCGGGGTGACGCCGCCCCCCGCCGATGCCGCGCCGGGCCGGCGCGCCGAGCTCACCGAGGACCCGGAATTGGAATCGGCCGCACGGTAGCCGCGGCCGGTCGCCCGGCGATCACCGCGGTCCCGCGTCCGCCCCACCGCGGATCGCAGCCGCCGGGCGCCCGTGCGACGACAGCGGGGCATTCGTGGGTGGCGCCGGACGGGTTTCGGTCACCGCTACGGCGGGCACCATGCCGTATCGGTACGTATGGTCGAACGGGAGTGGGTGACAGTGCCCGCTGTAGCACCGGAAGCCCTGTCGGCCCCACCGGGAAACCGCCCACGAACGACGGCGAATTTCCCGACAGTGGAGCCGGTTGCGGCATCCGCGGCCATCACCTGGAATAGTTGTGACAGCACGCACAGGACCAAGGCGAAAGCGGGGATGTTGGTGACTTCGACGGACGGTGTCAGCGGGGCAGATTTGGCGAAACAACCGCCGACGCCTGCTTCGAGCACCCTCGAGCGTGACGTCCAGACTCTCGAGAAGGCGATCTACGAGGTCAAGCGAGTCATCGTGGGGCAGGACCGGCTGGTCGAGCGGTTGCTCGTCGGGGTGCTCGCCAAGGGACACGTTCTGCTCGAGGGCGTCCCCGGTATCGCCAAGACCCTCGCGGTCGAGACCTTCGCCAAAGTGGTCGGCGGATCGTTCTCCCGCGTCCAGTTCACCCCCGATCTGGTCCCGACCGACCTCGTGGGTACCCGCATCTACCGGCAGGGCCGGGAAGAGTTCGATACCGAACTCGGCCCGGTGGTCGCGAACTTCGTCCTCGCCGACGAGATCAACCGCGCCCCGGCCAAGGTGCAGTCGGCGCTGCTCGAGGTGATGGCCGAGCGGCATGTGTCGATCGGCGGCAAGACCTACCCGATGCCCGATCCGTTCCTGGTGATGGCCACCCAGAACCCGATCGAGAGCGAGGGCGTGTACCCGCTGCCGGAAGCACAGCGCGACCGCTTCCTGTTCAAGGTCGTCGTCGACTACCCCTCGGTCGAGGAGGAGCGCGAGATCATCTACCGGATGGGTGTGACCCCGCCGGAACCGAACCGCATCCTCGAGCCGGCCGAACTCATCCGCCTCCAGAAGCTGGCCGCAAATACGTTCGTGCACCACGCTCTGGTCGACTACGTGGTCCGGGTCATCTCCGCGACCCGCGCTCCGGCCGAATTCGGGATGCACGATGTGGCGAACTGGGTGGCCTACGGCGCCTCGCCGCGCGCCAGCCTCGGCATCATCGCCGCCGCCCGCGCCGTGGCGCTCATCCGCGGCCGCGACTACGTGGTCCCGCAGGACGTCATCGAGGTCGTGCCCGACGTGCTGCGGCACCGGCTGGTGCTGTCCTACGACGCGCTCGCCGACGAGATCAGCCCGGAGGACGTGATCCAGCGGGTCCTGCAGACCGTCGGGCTTCCCCAGGTGGCGCCGCAGGCCGTGGCGCCGGGCGGCGCCACGCCCGTCGCGGAGAACGGCAACCGGCCGCCCGCGCCGCCGCAGCAGTCCCCGGCGCCCCAGGTGCCGCAGACCGCCGGCACGAACCCGCCCCAGTGACCCGGCCGCCGGACCCCCGCGCCCGAGAGACCGTGCCCGACCCCCACGCACCGCCGTCGTTCCGTTCGGGTGAGCTGACCGATCCACATCTGACGGCCGCCCTGAAAACCCTGGAGCTCACCGTGCGCCGCCGCCTGGACGGCGTACTACACGGTGATCATCTCGGTCTGATCCCCGGCCCCGGTTCGGAACCGGGGGAAGCGCGGGCCTACCAGCCCGGTGACGACGTCCGGCAGATGGACTGGTCGGTCACCGCGCGGACCACCCACCCGCACGTCCGGCAGATGATCGCGGACCGGGAGCTGGAGACCTGGATGGTGGTGGATCTGTCCGCCAGCCTGGACTTCGGCACCGGCGCCTGCCAGAAACGCGATCTGGCGGTGGCCGCCGCGGCCGCGGTGACCCATCTGACGATGGGCGGCGGAAACCGGATCGGCGCCGTGGTCGCGACCGGTGAGCAGATGCAGCGGATCCCCGCGCGCAGCGGCCGGGTCCACGCGCAGTCGCTGCTGCGCAGTATCGCCACCACCCCGCATCCGCGTGACGGCGTGCGTGGCGATCTGCGCGGGGCCATCGAATCGTTGCGCCGGCCGCAGCGCAAACGCGGCCTGGCGGTCGTGATCAGTGATTTCCTCGGGGATATCGACTGGCAGCGGTCGCTGCGGGCCATCTCCGCGCGCCACGATCTGCTGGCGGTGGAGGTTCTCGATCCGCGCGATACCGAGTTACCGGACATGGGTGACGTGGTACTGCACGATCCGGAGACCGGGCGGACGCGCGAGTTCACCGTCACCCCGCAACTGCGCGCCGATTACGCGGCCGCCGCACAGCGGCACCGGGACGAGGTCGAGCAGACCCTGCGCAGTTGCGGCGCCCCGGTGCTCACCCTGCAGACCGACCGGGACTGGATCGCCGATGTGGTCCGGTTCGTCTCCACCCGGCGCCACAGCCTCGGCGCCTCGACCCCACGGGTGCCACGCCAGTGAGTATTTCGAATTTCGCCGCACCGATCTGGCTCGGATTCCTTGCTGTCGTTCTCCTGCTCGCACTCGGCTATCTGCTGGTGCAGCGCAGCAAGCATCGCCGGATGCTGAGGTTCAGCAATATGGAGCAGCTGGAGAAGGTCGCTCCCAACCGGCCCAG
This sequence comes from Nocardia sp. NPDC050193, assembly GCA_040674215.1. Classification (GTDB taxonomy): domain Bacteria; phylum Actinomycetota; class Actinomycetes; order Mycobacteriales; family Mycobacteriaceae; genus Nocardia. The sequence continues at coordinate 59,929 of JBFARE010000001.1, forward strand.
TTTCTGGCGCCACCTCCCGATCGTGCTCGTGATCGTCGGGATGGTGTTCGCCACGATCGGCGCGGCCGGCCCCACCGCCGAGAAGAAGGTGCCTCGCAACCGGGCGACCGTGGTGCTGGTCATGGACGTTTCGCTGTCCATGGAGGCCACCGATGTCTCGCCGAACCGGCTGCAGGTCGCGCAGGAGGCGGCCAAGAACTTCGCCGACGGTCTCACCCCGGGGATCAACCTGGGACTGGTGACCTACGCCGGCACCGCATCGGTGCTCGTCTCGCCGACCACGGACCGGGGATCGGTGAAGGCCGCCATCGACAACATCAAACTCGCCGAGCGGACCGCCACCGGTGAGGGAATTTTCACCGCATTGCAGTCCATCGAGACCCTCGCCTCGGTCCTGGGCGGCTCCGAGACCCCGCCGCCGGCCCGGATCGTGCTGATGTCCGACGGTAAACAGACCGTGCCCGACTTCGAGGACGTCGACAATCCGCGGCACGAATTCGTCGCCGCGCGGCTGGCGAAGACGAAGAAGATCCCGGTCTCGACGATCTCGTTCGGCACCAAATGGGGTGTGGTCGAGATCCCGCGCGAGGACGGCGGTACGGATCAGGTCGATGTGCCGGTGGACGACGACGCGATGCAGGAGATCGCGCGATTGTCCGGCGGTGAGTTCTATACCGCCTCCAGCTTGCAGGAACTGTCCAGGGTCTACGACACCCTGGAGGAGCAGATCGGCTACGAGGTCACCCGGGGCGACGCCAGCCGGCCGTGGTGGCTGCTCGGCCTGCTGACCACGGTGGCGGGAGTGGTGGCGGCGCTGGTACTGCGCCAGCGGCTGCCCTGACCGTTTCACGAGAAGCGTTGATGCCGTCGGGTTCTTGCCGGGATCAACCCGGCCGGCCCGTCGTTGCCGACGTCGGCGAGGACAAGTGGATATCGCATTGCGGGCCGGGCCTCACCCGGCCCGCAATGCTGTGTTCGCGTTGTACGACCTGCACAAGTTCCAGGGGAAAATCTCGGTGGACGTCCCATGGGAGCATCACCGAGGCAGCCAGGTAGGTTTGTCCCCATGTCGAACTTCACAGCACGCTCGGTCCTGGTGACCGGCGGTAACCGCGGAATCGGGCTCGCGGTGGCGCAGCGTCTGCACGCCGACGGTCACAAGGTGGCCGTCACCCATCGCGGTTCGGGCGCCCCCGCGGGCCTGCTCGGGGTGAAATGCGATGTCACCGACAGTGATTCGGTGGACCGGGCGTTCGCCGAGGTGGAGGCCGCGCAGGGGCCGGTGGAGGTACTGGTCGCCAATGCCGGTATCACCGACGACACGCTCCTCATGCGGATGAGCGAAGAGCAGTTCACCAAGGTGGTGGATGCCAACCTGGCCGGCGCCTTCCGGTGCGCCAAGCGGGCCAACCGCGCGATGCTGCGTGCGCGCTGGGGCCGGATGATCTTCCTCGGCTCGGTTGTCGGATTCTCCGGTCAGGCCGGGCAGATCAACTACGCGGCCTCGAAGGCCGGGGTCGTCGGCCTGGCCCGTTCCATCACCCGCGAGCTCGGCTCCCGGTCGATCACCGCCAATGTCGTCGCGCCCGGGTTCATCGAGACCGATATGACGAAAGACCTGCCCGAGGACATGCGGGATATGGCGAAGAAGTTCATTCCGCTCCAGCGACTCGGCGCGCCGGAGGACGTCGCGGCGGTGGTCAGCTTCCTCGCCTCCGAGGACTCCGCCTACGTCTCGGGCGCGGTGATCCCGGTGGACGGCGGTATGGGCATGGGGCACTGACGCCCCGTATCCCTTCAGAACAGATCGAAAGCCGCGCCGATACCGGTCACCGGGTCGGCACCTCGACCGGGCGCGGCGGGACACGACACCACATTCAGGAGAATCGACAACTCATGGGCGGATTGCTCGAAGGCAAGACGATCCTCGTCACCGGCATCATCACCGATGCCTCCATCGCGTTCCATGCGGCGGCCATCGCGCAGAAGGAAGGGGCCAAGGTGATCATCACCGGCCTCACCGAGCGTTTGCGGCTGATCGACCGGATCGCCAAGCGGCTACCGGAGGAGGTGCCGCCGGCCATCGGTCTCGACGTCACCAACGACGAGGACCTGCGCAAACTGCCCGACGAGATCCGCCGCCTGGCGCCCGGGGGGATCGACGGGGTCCTGCACTCGATCGCTTTCGCCCCGAAGACGCTGATGGGCCCGGGCGCCCTGCCCTTCCTGGACGGCCCGAGCGCGGACGCGGCGAAATCGTTCGAGATCTCGGCGTGGAGCTACGCGGCGCTGGCCCGCGCGGTGCTGCCAGTGATGAACGAGCGCGGTTCGATTGTCGGCATGGACTTCGATCCCCGCACCGCTATGCCGTTCTACAACTGGATGGGTGTGGCCAAGGCCGCCCTGGAATCGGTGAACCGGTATGTGGCGCGCGAGGTCGGCTACGCGAAGAAGATCCGCTCCAACCTGATCGCGGCCGGCCCGGTCAAGACGCTGGCCGCCAAGGCGATCGCCGGGACCGCCACCGATGACGCGAAACAGTTGAAGCAACTCGACACCTACTGGGACGGCGCCTCGCCGATCGGCTGGGACGGTGGCGCCGAGGTGGTCGGCAAATCGATCGTCGCGCTGCTGTCGGACTGGCTGCCCGCGACGACCGGATCGATCATTTACGTCGACGGCGGCGCCAGCCACAACACCTGGTTCCCCGAGAACATGCCGCAGGACTGACGAACCGGCCGGAGAGGAGACGCCGTGGCCCGCGCGGCCGACGCACTGCTGCTGCTGTCTTTCGGAGGTCCGGAAGGACCCGACGAGGTGATGCCGTTCCTGGAGAACGTGACCCGCGGTCGCGGTGTCCCCCCGGAACGGCTCGCCGAGGTCGCGCAACACTATCTGCACTTCGGTGGGGTATCGCCGATCAATGCCCTCAACCGCGACATCATCGCCGCGGTGGAACGGGAACTGGCCGCTACCGGCTCCCGGCTACCGGTGTACTTCGGTAACCGCAACTGGCATCCGATGGTGGAGGACACACTGGCGCGGATGACCGCGGACGGCGTCCGGTCGGCGCTGGTGTTCCCCACTTCCGCCTGGGGCGGCTACTCCGGCTGCCGGCAGTACGACGAGGACATTGTCCGGGCCCGCGCCGCGGTGGGCCCGGATGCCCCGGAACTGGTGAAACTGCGCCAGTACTTCGATCATCCACTTCTGGTGGCCGCCTTCGCCGACGCCGTACGCGCGGCACGGGACACTCTGCCCGTCGAGCACCGGGCGGTCGCCCGGCTGGTCTTCACCGCGCATTCGGTGCCGGTGAGTGCCGATGCCGCAGCCGGGCCGCCGGCCGACGGCGGGCGCCTCTACAGCCGCCAGGTCGCCGCGGCCGCCCGGTTATGCGCCGTCGCAGCGGGTTTCGACGACTACGACGTGGTGTGGCAATCGCGTTCGGGTCCGCCGCATATCCCGTGGCTGGAGCCGGATATCGTCGATCATCTGGAAACGCTGGCGGACAAAGGCTTCGAGTCCGTGATCGTCTGCCCGGTCGGTTTCGTCTCCGACCATCTCGAGGTGATCTGGGATCTGGACAACGAGGCCGCCGAGAAGGCCGGCGAACTCGGCCTGTCCTTTGCGCGGGCGGCCACACCCGGGACCGATCCACGGTTCGCCGGGCTGGTGGTGGAGTTGATCGGCGAACACGTCCGCGACGTCGCACCGCGCAGACTGGGCACGGTGCCGGGCTACGGGTGCACCACCGACGGCGCGCCCTGTGTGGTCGACTGCTGCGTGCCACCGCGCCGTCCCGCGGGCCGGTGAGCCCGCCGGCGCCGTCGAGCGCCGGGGCGCGGGTTTTCGGCAGGAACCGTCAATAGTCGAGGGCGTGCTCCGGTTGGCACACGAGCATGGGTGATGGCAGATAGCGGACGATGGCGTCCAGGAGTGCGGCGTTATCGCCGCCGTGCCGTGCCGCGTCACACAGCACCGGGACGGCCTCACCGATGCGTGTGACGGAGCGGATCCGGTCGTGTAGCTGTTCGGGCGGGATCTTTCGTGGTCCACGACTGTCGTCCGGAGCCGCGCCGTCCTGATCCGTCACCGCGGTCACCAGCTCGCGGTAGCGCCGCTCGGCGAGCTGCCAACGGCTGCCGTAGAACTCGGCGGCCATCGGCTCGAGCGCCCACATCGGGACCAGATCGATGACACCGCCGAACCCGGGCCCGGCGCCGAGCGGGAGGTGCAGCATCAGCGGCCGTGCGCCCCGCGTATCGGCGATCGCGCGGACGCAGCGGTCGAAGTCGGCGGCGGGATGATCGAGTCCCGTCACCAGGCACAGCCGCGCCACCTGATGGTCGTCGGCCACCCGCAGGATCGTCTCGAATCGGGCGGCGTGCGCCGTCGCAGCGTTCAGGACCACGACCGCGCCGTCGGCCACCCGGATGGCTCGTTCCAGATCCGCGATGGGCGCGTGGCTCGACAGTTCGGTGACGCGGATCGTGTGTTCGCCGCCGCCGGGTACGCGATGGATCACGGTGGCCGCGGGAGTCCTCGCATGATCGCGGAGCAGGCGCCGGACCACCCGCGTCGTCTCGGCGGGCTCGCCGACGATCGTGACGTTTCGGATCGACTGCGGGTCGACGGCTCTGATACCCATCGCGGTTCACGGTACCGCTGCCCATACCCCGGCGGGGGCGGTTTCCGCTCAGAAAATGGAACGTGTTCTTGTTCAAAAATAGAACATGTTCCTATAGTGTCGGATTGTGCAGAAGGAACAACGCCCGGCGGTACCGGACTGGTTCACCGCGGACGACGGCACGCCACGTCTCGTGGGAAGTCGCTGCGATGTGTGCGGCACACCGTATTTCCCACGGAACACACTGGCCTGCCGCAACCCGCAGTGCGCGAGTCCGAAGGACGGCTCGGAACTGTCCGAATACCTCTTCTCCACGCGGGGCCGGATCTGGTCCTACGCGGATGCCCGGTACAAGCCGCCCCCGCCGTATGTCTCATCCGATCCGTTCGAGCCCTACGTCGTCGCGGCGGTGGAACTCGAGGTCGAGCAGATGGTGGTTCTCGGGCAGGTCGTGCGTGGCCTCACCGTGGACGACCTGGCCGTCGGAATGCCGGTCGAGCTCACCCTCGGTGTGCTGTACACGGACGAGGAAGCCGATCACACGGTGTGGATGTGGAGGCCGGTCGATGACCGACAGGAATGATCGCGATATCGCCGTTCTCGGTGCAGGTATGCACCAGTGGGGCAAATGGGGCCGCAATTTCGTCGAGTACGGGCTGGTCGCGGCCCGCGCGGCACTGGCGGACGCCGGAGTGGACCACCGCGACGTCGGCTATATCGCCGGCGCGGACACGATCCGCAACGGCTACCCGGGGTTCGTGTCCGGGGCGACGTTCGCCCAGGCGCTGGGCTGGTCGGGCGCGCGGATCTCGAGCAGCTACGCCGCCTGTGCCTCCGGCGCGCAGGCCATCGCCAATGCCCGTGCCCAGATCCTGGCCGGGCTGACCGATGTGGCGCTGGTGGTCGGCGCGGACGCGGCCCCCAAGGGCTTCTTCCAGCCGGTCGGCGGCGAACGTCGCGACGACCCGGACTGGTTGCGTTTCCATCTGCTCGGCGCCACCAACCCCATTTATTTTGCGCTCTACGCCCGCCGCCGGATGGCGCTGCACGGTGCCACGCTCGACGACTTCGCCGCGGTGAAGGTGAAGAACGCCAAACACGGACTGAACAATCCGTACGCCCGATATCGCAAAGAGGTCTCGGCCGAAGAGGTCGCGGCCTCGGCCATCGTCTCCGACCCGTTGCGCCTGCTCGACATCTGCGCGACCAGCGACGGCGGCGCGGCACTGCTCCTGACGTCGATGGAGTATGCCCGCCGTCACGGAATCAGCGATCCGGTCCGCATCCGGGCACTGTCGACGGTCACGCCCACCTTCCCGAAAACAGTCCTCGACCTGCCTGATTTCGCGACGGACTCGGCCGTGGCCGTCGAACCCCCGACGCATACGTTCCGGTCCGCCATCGCGCAGGCCGCGTACGAGGAAGCCGGCCTCGGACCCTCCGACCTGTCCTTCGCGGAGGTCTACGACCTCTCCACCGCGCTGGAGCTGGACTGGTACGAGGACATCGGGCTCTGCGAGCCGGGCGGCGCCGAGGAACTGCTCCGCAGCGGCGCCACGACACTGGGTGGACGCGTACCGGTGAATCCGAGTGGTGGGCTGGCCTGCTTCGGCGAGGCGATCCCCGCCCAGGCGATCGCCCAGGTCTGCGAGCTCACCTGGCAGCTGCGCGGGCAGGCCGACGACCGGCAGGTGGAGAACGCCCGTGCGGGTATCGCGGTGAATCAGGGCCTGTTCGGCCACGGGTCGGCCATCATCGCCTCTCGCTGAACCTCGGCTCCGGCGGTCGGGGCATCGGCGCCCCGGCCGAACCCGCGATATGTGCCGGGCTGCTCGAACGACCCCGGCGGACCGAGCGCGGCGGGTACCGCGCGCTCGGACGGATTCGGAGTACGTCGTGGCCGGGCCGGAACCTACGTCGCGATCTGCCTTCGGCCGCTGCGCGTGGGCCGGTGTGGTGCTGTCCGGAGAGCCGGCTCTCGGGCCGTTTCCGGTGTGGCGAGAGCCCGCCGCTGCGAGAGTTCGGTATTCGGCCGGTGTGCCGTGCGAGGTGTCGGCTCCACACTCCGGTTTCGGCCGTGATCGCGTGCGGGAACTCGCCGTGTGTGGCGGCGCTCCCGTCCCGGGGTCAGCGCGATTGCGGCGCGGCGGTGTGCACCGCGACGAGGCGGGCCGCGCGGATGGCGTCCCACAGCGGCCGCAGCAGGGTCTCGTGTGCGGTGGCGGCGCTGGCCGAGGTCGGCGCGGAGGCCGGCTCGCGCTGGGCCACGGTCAGGATCGCCGCCACATGGTCGGCCGAATCGAGGATCCGTTTGGCGCGCAACGGGACGCATTCGGGGTAGGTGTGCCGTGAATAGTCGGCGAGTTCGGCCTCGATGAGTTCGCGTGGGTCGGCGTCCCCGGCGCCGAGGCCGGTGGTGTGCAGGCGCATCAGCGCATCCGCCGCGTCCCGGACGGCTTCGCGCATCGCGTATTCGGCCTCGCCGAGCGACATATCGGGTCCGGCGGCGCGCGGCATCGGCACGCTGTAGACGGTCCACTGGAGAGTGTTCTCGTCCACCGGGTAGGGGATGAGCCCGGTGCCCTCGGCGCCCGGGACCCCCAGCAGGATGCCCTCCCCGGATTCCACCGCGTCGGCGGCGAAGGCGGTCCCGGTCGGCAGGCCGCGGACATCGCCGGGCACCGGCAGCACCAGTCGCAATTCCGCCCCCGCGCCGGCCAGCTCCTCGCGAATCAGCTTGAGCAGCGGCATGACTCCGGTGCCGTTCGGGTTCCCGTGCGCGGACCACGGCAGGTCGGTGCGCCCGCCGGTGACCGGATCCCCGGCCGCGAGCGTATGCCGCGGTGCCCAGGCGTGCAGCGCCTCGAGTACATCGTCGGGCGCGCTGCGACCCGCGAGCCACGATCCGGCCCACAGTGTGAGGGTGGCACTGGGAGAGCACATAATCATCGAGCATAAAGGGTGTCGGCACCCCGCGGGCAGCCTCTGCGCAGGCTGTTTCCGGCGGTTAGAATAGTTCGCCCGGTTCGGTCACGAAGTCGATCAGCCGTTCCACCGCGCCCAACAGTGGAGCCTCCAGATCGCGGAACGAGTTCACCGCCGAATACACCCGGCGCCAGCCCTCCTGCGGTGTGCCCCAGCCGAGCCGCCGGCACACTCCGGTTTTCCAGTCCTCCCCGCGCGGCACCCGGGGCCACTCCGGGATGCCCAGCGCCGCCGGTTTCACCGCCTGCCAGACGTCCACGTACGGGTGCCCGGTGACCAGTACGTGCTCGCCGAGCCCGGTGGTGAGCCGGTTCTCCTTGGATCCGGTGACCAGATGGTCGACCAGGACGCCGACTCGCCTGCCCGGGCCGGGACCGAAATCGGTGAGCCGGGCGCCGAGATTGTCCAGCCCCTCCAGATGTTCCACCACCACGCCCTCGACTCGCAGGTCGTGGCCCCAGACCCGTTCCACCAGCGCCGCGTCGTGCACACCCTCGACCCAGATCCGGCTGGGTGCGGCGACTTTCGCCCGCAGCCCCTCGACCCGGGTGGAACCCGACGCGGACCGGGCGGGCCGGGCCGGCGCGGGTGCCTTCGGCCGGACCAGCGTGACCGGCTCGCCGTCGATCAGGAACGCGGCTTCCCGGAGCGCGAACAGGCGTACCGTGCCGCGGGCGTCCTCCAGCTTCACGAAATCACCGTCGTAGCTGCGGTCGAATCCGACCACTGCGCCGCAGAACCCGCTGGCCGCGTCCTCGACCACCAGATCGGGGTCGGCGTCCACCCGCGGGACGGTGCGCCGGGCGGTGCGCGGGTGGCCGGAGAAAATATCACCGTATCGATCGCTCACCGGCCCGAACGTAGCGCACGCTCCGCCGCCGTGGCGGTCTGCGGTCCGGGGGTGTCGCCGGTCCGGCCCCGGGACAGCGGGTATCGCACTAAGGTGGGCGGTGTGGCCGCACTTGTCTGGTTGGTCGCCGGCATACTGCTGGCGGCCGCGGAGATGTTCGTCGGCGAACTGACTCTGCTGATGCTCGGTTCCGCCGCACTGCTCACCGCCGGCGTGAGTTTCCTCGGCGATACCGCGCCGGTGGTCGACGCGGTGGTGTTCGCCGTGTCGGCGGTGGTGCTGTTGCTGGGGGTCCGGCCGGTTCTGTTGCGGCGCTTCGGTACTCCGCCGCCGACGCTGACCAATGCCGATGCCCTGCCGGGGAAGACCGCGCTGGTGCTGGAACCGGTGGGTGAGCACGCCGGGCTGGTGAAATTGGGCGGCGAGGTGTGGACCGCGCGTTCTCTGGACCCGGGGGAGCAGTATCCGGAGGGCGCGACCGTGTACGTGATGAAGATCGACGGCGCAACCGCCGTCGTCTGGAAAGGGCCGTGATGGCTGCACTGATAATCGTCCTGGCGCTGGTATTGCTGGTGGCGGTGGTCGTGTTCAAATCGATCGCGCTGGTGCCCCAGGCCGAGGCGGCGGTGATCGAACGGCTCGGCCGGTACTCCCGGACGGTCTCGGGACAGCTGACCTTCCTGATCCCGTTCGTCGACCGGATCCGTGCCAAGGTCGATCTGCGCGAACGGGTGGTCTCGTTCCCACCGCAACCCGTGATCACCCAGGACAATCTGACCCTGCAGATCGACTCGGTGGTGTACTTCCAGGTCACGCAGCCGCAGGCCGCGGTCTACGAGATCTCCAACTACATCGCCGCCGTCGAACAGCTCACCGTCACCACCTTGCGCAATGTGGTCGGCGGGATGACGCTCGAGGAGACGCTGACCTCCCGCGACCAGATCAACAACCAGCTGCGCGGAGTACTCGACGAAGCCACCGGACGCTGGGGCCTGCGGGTGGCGCGGGTCGAGCTCAAATCCATCGATCCGCCGCCGTCGATCCAGGAATCGATGGAGAAGCAGATGAAGGCGGACCGGGAGAAGCGGGCCATGATCCTCACCGCCGAGGGCACCCGGGAATCGCAGATCAAAACCGCCGAGGGGGCCAAACAGGCGCAGATCCTGTCGGCCGAGGGCGCGAAGCAGTCGGCGATCCTGTCGGCCGAGGGTGAGCGGCAGAGCCGGATCCTGCGCGCCCAGGGTGAACGGGCCGCCTCGTACCTGCAGGCTCAGGGACAGGCCAAGGCCATCGAGAAGGTCTTCGCGGCGATCAAGTCGGGTAAACCGACACCCGAACTGCTGGCGTACCAGTACATGCAGACATTGCCCATGGTGGCGCGCGGCGACGCGAACAAGGTCTGGCTCGTTCCCAGCGACTTCGGCAAAGCACTGGAGGGTTTTGCGAAGAACTTCGCGACACAGGGCGAGGACGGGGTGTTCCGGTACGAGCCACCCGCCGACGCGGAGGTCCCCGGGAAACCGGAGGACGATTCCGACGAGGTGGCCGATTGGTTCGATACCAGCACCGATCCGGCGGTCGAGCGGGCGGTCCGCGCCGCGGAATCGGTCGCGCGGACCCCGGTCGATACCGCCGCACCGGTGACGACCACCAAACCGGGCCAGCCCGCCGCTCCCGCGGCCCTGCCGCCGCAGCAACCCGCACAGCAACCCGGGATCGTGCCGCAGCGACCCGGCGTACCGCCGCAGCAGCAGCCGGATCGGTAGTCGCGCGCCGAAGCCGATCACTCGGTGACCATCCCGTAGGTTCGCCGAACAGCACGCGCCGGACCGGCAGCTGGGTCATAATCGGAACCCACTGCCGGACAAGCGCATCGGGGGATCGTGAGAACACGTCGTGCCGTGCTGCGGACGGCCGCGCTCGCGCCTCTGCTGGTGGCCTGCTCACCGGATGTGCTGCTCGGCGACCGTGCGGTGGTACGGATCGCGGTCGCCTGGAGTGGGCTGGAATTGACGGCCTTCCGGTCGGTGCTCGACGCCGCGGCCTTACCGGAACCGGTCGAGGTGGTGCCGCTGGGCGACGAGATCGGCACCGCGCTCACCGCACGCGGCCGGTCGGCCCCGGATATCGTCATGCTGCCCCAGGCCGGGCAGTTGCGGGATCTGGTCACCGCTGGACGGCTGCGCGAGGTGCCGGCGGAGTTGTGGGCGGGCCCGGGCGGGCCGCGGTACGCCGAACAGTGGCGGCAGTTGTGCCATTACCAGGACCGGCCCTACGGGGTGCCGTTCAAGGCGAGCGCCAAGTCACTGATCTGGTACGACCGGGACGGCTTCGCGGCGTCCCGGCTGGGTGATCCGGCCGGCTGGACGGTCGACGACTGGCTCGCGCGGGTGCGCGACACCGCCGGCACGTCCCGGCGGCTGCTCGCGCTGGGTGCGGCCGACGGCTGGGTGCTCACCGATCTCTTCGAGAACCTGCTGCTGGCCGAATCGCCGGCGGTGTATCGCGAACTGGGTACCGGGGTGCGGACCTGGGATGTGCCCGCCGTGCACAAGACCTTCGTCCGGCTGGGCGGGCTGTGGGGTATCCGCGACGGGTTGCCGGGCGGGGTGGGCACGGCGCTGACCGAACAGTTCGCCGATGCGGTACGTGATGTCTTCGAACATCGGCGGGCGCTGGCGCTGGCGGCGCCGGATTTCGCCGAGCCGGTGGTGCGGGACGCGCTGCGGCGGTCGGGCCGGACCGAAGAAGCGGCCGCGGTGGTGCCGTTCCCGAGCGTGCTGCCGGGCGGGGAGCGTCCGCGGATCGTGGGTGGTGATGTGATGGTGCTGACCCGGTCGGCGGACCCCCGCGCGGACGCGGTGGTGGCCGCGCTGGCGGCCGCCGGGGCGCCGGTGCCGTGGATCGAACAGGCCGGCGGATTCCTCGGGCCCAACCTGTATACCCGCGCCGGGTATTCGCGCTGGTCGGCGCCCGTCGCCGCGGCACTGGCCGACTGGCCGGATTTCGATCTGTCCGACCGTATCGGTGCGGTCGGCGGTCGCGACGGATTATGGCGGGTACTCACCGAATTCCTGATCACCGTCGGTGATACCGGGGGCGATGTCGGTGCCGCTGCCGAGGCCGCCGTCGCGACCCTGGGACGTTTCGAAAGAGGTTGGCGATGACCGCGGCGCCGGGATTCGAAGCACACCGCCTGCGACTGGAGTTGCCACTCGTGCCGATGCACGGACCGCTGCAGCCCGGGCGGCCGCCGCAACGGGGTATCACCCTGGTCGCCTGCCTACCGGCCGCGCTGCTTTTGACGCTGCTACTCGTGCCGGCCGCCGCAACCGTCGTGCTGGCCATCCGCACCCGGCTGTGGCCGGTGGTGATCAGCGTGGTGGCGGTGGCCGTGTTCGTGGCCGCGGTCCAGGCGGCCCGCCGCGGCGCGAATCGGCGCCTATGGGCGATTCCGGCGCTGGTGGGAGCGGTATCGCTCATCGTGCTGTATTCGTCGGACGAATCGTATGCGCGCAGCCTGTACTGGATGGCGTTCGCGGCCGCGCTGCTGGTCGCGGCGATGCTGCTGGCCTGGTGGACTCGGCGCAGCCGCGGGTTGTGGCTGCCGCTCATCGTGCCGTTCGGTATCTCGGCGATCGTGTCCGGGGTCGCGTTCCGCCTGACCTTCCAGTACACCGGCGCGCGGCTGGGTTTCGACGGGTTCCCGGGATATCGCACCTGGTTCGTGGTGATGCTGGGCTCGGCTTTTCTGTGGACCTGGCTCGGGTTCCTGGTCGGGGTGTTCCGGGCCGGTATCCGGGCGCTGGAGCGTGACCCCGTGCGATGGACCAGGCTCCGGGAGAAGCCAGGCCCCACATTGGTATGGCGGTTGTTCGCCCTGCAACGGCCGATAGTTCTGATCGCCGGACTCGTGGTGGGGGTTGCCGCGGCGCGCGTGTTCGATGTGGTGCTCATCGGTGTGCCGGGCTCGGTCCAGTACCAGGTGGACAGCGCCACCGTGTCGTGGTGGCGGCTGGCCACCGATCCCGCGACCGCGGGCGAGGCCGCCGCCTACGCTCTCCCGCTGGCCGCACTGCTCGGGGTGGCGGCCTGGGCGCTGCAGACCGACCTCCAGGACCGGCGCGCCGGTTTTCCGCCCGCCACGTATCCCGCCGAGGAGATCCCCGCCGCGTCCACCGACCGAACTGTCGCCGACCGGGCCCGGGGCGTGCTGATCGGCGCGGTATCGGTGGCCGCGGTGATACCGCTGGCGGTGCTCGCGGTGGTGGCGTTCCGCGGGCCGGACGGCTGGTCGGCGGCCGCGTTCACCGATGTGTGGCGGGACCGGTGGCTGCTGCATTCGGTCGAGGCGACCTTCTGGGTGGCCCTGCTCGCCACGATCATCGTGGTGGCGGCGGCCGCGCCGCTGGCCTACCGTCTCGCGGTGGCTCCCGCCGGGTGGGTGACCCGCACGATCGTCACCGTGCTGGTGGTACTGGCGGTGCTGCCGGTCCAGGCGTATCTGGGTCCGCTGGATATCTTCATCGACGACCACGGCCTCTCCGGGACCCGGGTGCCGCTCGTGCTCGTGCACGCCGCGGCCGGGGTGCCGATCGCGGTGCTGATCCTGCGGGGCGCGGTCGCGGCACCGCCCGGTAGCCCGGCCGCGGACGCGTTACACGGGCTGGCGGCCCCGGGCGCCATCAGCCGCCGGCTGTTCGATTCGGCGGGTCCGGCCCTGGGTGCGGTGGCCGTACTCGAATTCGTCCAGGTCTGGAACGATTTCATCGTCGGTCTGCTGATCAGCGGTGCCGGCGCCTCGCCCTGGTCGCTACTGCTGTGGGGGGAGGCGCGGCAGTTCGGTGAGAACGCCGCCCAGCTGGCGGCCGGTTCGCTGATCGCGGGACTGCTGCCGGTAGCACTGGTGCTGGCGACGTGGCGACGGTGGATAGTGCCCGGACTGACCGGCGGGGTGCTGCGATGAGAGAACCGTTACCGCGGACCTCGGTCGTCTCGGGGGTACTGAGCGGTCTGTCGGTGCTGGCCTCGGCCCTCTTGCTGGAACTGGGCCGCAACCTGGTCATGGACTCCTTCGGCGAGAGCGCCGAGGTGCAGCTGGTGGCTTCCGGGCTGCGCTGGCTGGCGGTGCTGCTCGTCGTCCTGGCCCTGCTCTACACCGCGCACCGGCTGACCGCCGAACGGCGGGCCCGGCGCCGGTTGCGGCGCCGCCACGAGCTGCTCGCCGGCCTGGACGGGCCGCCGCTCACCGGTCCATGGACCTCGGACCCGCTGCCGTCGTCCGCCGGGAACGACGACGAGAACGAGGAACCCCTCGCCGAGGCCGCCGGCGAGTACGGCGTGGGACCCGACCCCACCCTCGGTGTCCACCCGGTCGCGGCCGCGCTGCGCGCCCTGCCGGTCGCCGAATACGACGCCGCCACTGTGCACGCGATTCTGACCGCGATCGGAATGGAGTCGGCACTCCTCCCGGCGGCCGCGAGCCTCTCGGCCGGGGCGCCGCCGATCGCACCAGGCGAGCGATGGACCGCCACGGACCTGCTGACGCAACTGATCTCGGACAGGGTGCTGGTCTGCCACGAAACCCAGCGCTACCGGCTCGCTCGCTTTCCGGCGGAACCGGACCGGGCGACCGTACTCGCCGGGGGGATCTGGCAGGCAGCCCTTTTCGCGCTCCTGCGCCACAACGCCGACCGGGCCACCGGCTGGGCCGTCGGGGTCACCACGGTGGCCTTCGGGCCGTCGGCCCGCCGCTGGTTCGCGGTGGAGGAGCCGCGCCTGCGCAAGCTGGTGCGTCGATGTTGCCTCGGAGACAGTGATCGCGTCGCCGCGATCCCCTCGGCCACGGCCGCCCAGCTGGTCCGTATCTGTGACGCTCTCGATACCTGGTATGCCATCGGTCCGGCCCCCGCCGGCAGAACACAATCGCTGGCAGCGGCTCTGGTGGGCCTCGGTCCGGAAGTCCTGGGTGGCCATCATCGGGCGATCCGGTTGCGCGCGGGGACGGCCGAGGAGCCACCACCGTGGCGGTGGCGCCCGTGGTGGCGCCGGGCCACCGGGATCGGCGCCCGCGCCGAACACGCAGCCGGCGTAACGCGACTCGGATCGGCGGAACCCCCCGCGGCCCTGGCCGACGCCGTCGATCGGTTGCGGGCGGCCTGGTGGCGACTGCCACGCGAAGACCTGGCGAACCAGGTGCAGGTGCTGACCGATCTCGCCGTGGCGCATATCCATCAGGGCCGCCTCGATGCCGCCCAGGACCGGCTGGAGTTGGCGGCCCTGCGCGCCCGCGACGACGAGAACGCCGACGGCTGGGCCCGGGTCCACGAGATCGCGGGCGCGGTCGCCTGGGCGCGCGGTGAACCGCGCGGCGCGCTGCGCTGCTGGCAGCGCGCTCTGACCGTCTATCGAGAGTTGGCCGACAACAGCGGAATCGGACGCTGTCTGCAGCACCTCGGTGCCGCGGTGCTCATCGCGCCCGAGCACGGCGATCTGGTCCTGGACGGCGAACCGGCGCACGACATCGCCGAGGTGCGGCGCTACGCGCACAGCTGGCTGGCCGAGGCCGAGAGACGGAATCCCCGCGCGGCCCATGTGACCTACTACCTCGGCGAGGCCGCGACGCTCCGCGGCACGGCCGAAGTACCGGACTTCGAGCGCTGGCCGTCGGAGGTGCGTGAGGCGGCGGATCAGCCCTGATCCGCCGCCATTTCCCGTAGGGCGTGCTGCTGGATCGATAGCGTCGGTGACGACATCGGCGCACCCATGACCACCGGCGTCACGAGCACCAGAACCGTCGCGGCCACCGCCGGTACCCGAGGGGGCCCGGTACGGTGATCCGCGGCCGCCGGTGCCGGCCGGGCCGACGCGCGGGCATCGCGCCACGGGGGTGTCCCTATCTCCGATGTCAAATCGATCCGGTGGGCCGCATCCTTTGCCCGAGGTGGGCGCTCGGCCGGTCTGCCAGCGGTCATGCCGATCGTCGTCGCCTGACTCAGCCGCGCAGGAGTGCAGTCACCTTGGGAAGAGTGGTGATCCCTTCGGCGGCCCGGAAGTGCCCGGCTCCGGGCACGACAATCTCCTCGGCGTGCAGCAACAGGCCGAGCTCGGTGGTCAGCGATGGTGTGACGAATGTGTCGTTGTCGGAGCGGATGACGGCGCGATGTCGAATGTTCTCGGCGGCGCGCGTGAGGTCGGGAACGGTCGTGGTGAACGAGTCCAGTTCTGGTGGTGCGGGCGCGGGGGCGATGAAGCCGGCGACCGCGATCAGGGCGTCGAGCGTCCAGTTTCGGTCGAGGCGGTCCAGGGCGTGCAGTGCGGTGACACAGCCGAGGCTGTGGCCGACGATGGCGGTCTGGTCGTCGGGCTCGCCGATAGTCTTTGCCGCCGCGGCAATCCAGGCTTCGGGCTCGGGAGCCGTCGAGTTCGGCAGCTCCGGGATCTGGACCTGGACTCCTCCGGGGGTCAGTTCGTCGCGAAGCCATTCGAACCAGTGGCTGGACGGGGACGCCATGTAGCCGTGCAGGATGGTGACTCGCTCGATCAGCATGCCGCGTGTCAACGCCTGGTCGAGCGGTTGATATTCCGGTCGTTGCTGATTGTGGCGACCAGCTCGGCATTCGATTGAGCACTCAGGCCGGCTGAGACCCGGGTGACCGGTAGGGCTGCTTGTTTTTGAGCATGGCGTAGAGGACGTCGCAGCGTCGGCGGCTCAGGCAGATCAGGGCGGCGTTGTGTTTCTTGCTCTCGCTGCGTTTGCGGGTGTAGTAGGCGCGGCTGGCGGGGTCGCTGAGCGAGGCGAACGCGGAGACGTCGCCGATCTCGAGCAGGATGCGGGCGCCGGTCCTGACTCCGATACCGGGCATCGAGGTCAGGACCTTGGAAAGAGGGTGCGCATCGAGCATCCTCTCGACATTGACGGCGACGTCTTTGCGCTGCTGGACACTCGGTTCGAGTGAGTCGGCCAGGCGCGGCAACACGATGTCGGCGGCCGTGGTGCCGGGCACTACCACTGTTTGTGCGTCGAGTGCATCGAAGATGTCGGTGGCCAGGCGGGCGCCCATGCGGGGTGCGTGTTTGATCACGACGGTGATGCGTTTGCCTCCGGCCGTGGCGATCCCTGCCGGGCCGCCGAAGCGGGACAGGATCTCCAAGACCGGCAGGGTGGGCGATGCGCAGGCCCAGGACCTGTTCCAGGGCCGGGTGGATGCCGGTGAGCAGGCCGCGGACCCGGTCGCCGGTGCGGGCGGCTTCGGTGGCCAGGCCGTCGTCGTAGCCGACGAGCAGCTCCAGCTCGGCCAGGGCGTCGTCCCCGGCGTCGGTGCGCCGCAGCGTGTGCGGCATGGTGCGGGCGGCGTCGGCGATGATGAACGCATCGCGGGCGTCGGTCTTGGCCTGACCGGGATACAGATCAGCGATGCGGCGCATCGACAACCCGGGCAGCTCGGCGACGTCGCGGCCGCAGGCGCGGGCTCAGGACACCCTCAGCTATCGGTCAGCGACGATCTCGGGCGTGGTGTCGCCCCCCGGCGGTCGGTCGAGGACGGTGACCGGATCCGCCACCGCCGGTTTCCACCGCTGATCGATCACCAGGCTCAGCAGTCCGGCGGTGATGCAGGTGATCGAGACCGCCACCATCACCGGATGGGTGCCTCCGGTCAGCGCGTCGGCCAGAATGACGGTGGCGGCGGTGCCGGGCAGGATCCCGATGACCGTCGCGCCCAGATATGGCCAGAAACGGATCGAGGACAGGGCGCAGGAATAATTGACCACCGAGAACGGTGCGAAGGCGATCAGCCGGAGCGCGCCCACGGCGAGCCAGCCCCGCCGGTGCAGGCGCTGGTCCACGCTGCGCACGGTGGGATGGTTCAGATACACACCCACCCGGTCGCGGCCGTAGGCGCGCGCCAGGAGGAAGGCGGTCGCGGCACTGAGCACGGTGGCGCCCACGGCCACCGCGAGCCCGACCACGGGACCGAACAGCAGACCCGAGGCCACCGTGAACACGGTGCGCGGGACCGGGGCGATGGTGATCAGCGTATGCGCCACGAAGAACAGTACTGGGAAGTAGGGGCCAGCCTCGCCGGCCCACTGCTGGATCTGCGCGGGGCTCGGCAATGGGGCCAGCAGTGCCGCCGCGCAGACGAGCGCGGCGCAGCACAGGAGCAGGACCAGCCGCCGGTCGCGGAGCATTCGGGACACCGGCCGAGGTTACCGGTCGGCCCGCGGCGGCCCGCCGAGCGGTGTGGGAGCGATCCGTCCGGGCCGTCGCGTGCCCCGGGTGATGGCCGGACCGCCCACGGCGCGAGCGGCGGCGGGTTCTTCTGTGGGCCCCCCGGGCACCGGTGAACAGGCGCGACGAGGTACGCCGTCGCGAGGTTACTCGCTGGTAGTGGTGGCCACGGACGATGCCGTACGGGCATCCCGCTAGCATCGGAGGAGCGGGCTGAATGCCCGTTAACCAAAGTATTCGCTGAGCTGGGCGGATGCCAAGGTACCCGCGCACACCTGTGGTGCGCTCGTACTGGAACGACAATGAGGGAACAGGGTATGCCGATTGCTGCAGAGCCCGCGGCCGGAGCTGATCCGTCCTCGTCCGCGGTGCCCGAATATCCCGCCTGGCGCAAGGGTGTGGCGGGGGTGCTGGCCAAGACCCGCAAGGTAGACGCGGCCGAACTCGGTGCGGAACCCGAAAAGCTACTGAACCAGTCCACCTACGAGGGGCTGAGTATCGCGCCGCTGTACACGCGCCGAGACGAACTGCCCGAGCCGCCGCTGCCCGGCGCCTATCCGTTCGTCCGCGGCGGCGACGCCACCCGCGATGTCCACCGTGGCTGGTTCGTCAGTGCCCGGATCGGCGCCGCCGATGCCGCGTCCGCCAACCGGGAGATCACCGGCGGACTGGAGAACGGCCTGAGCGCCGTGGAACTCGGGGTCGGTGCGCACGGTCTGCCGGTGGCCGATATCGCCGCCGCGCTCGACGGCCTCCTCTTCGAGCTGGCGCCGCTGGCCCTGCGTGCCGGGACCGAGACCGCGGCCGCGGCCGCGGCGGTCTACGAAGTGCTCGACCGGTACTCGGTGCCCGATCGCGCCGCCATCCGGGTCTCTCTCGGTGCGGCACCCCTCACCAGCGCGTTCGCCGGAGCCGAGGATATCGGTCTCGCCGAGACCACGGCCCTGGCCGTCGCCGCCGGACAGCGGCCCGAAACCGTCCGGGCGATCACCGTGGACGGCACCGTCTTCCACGACGCCGGCGCCTCCGACGCCCAGGAACTCGGCGCGGCCGTCGCCGCCGGACTCGAATACCTGCGCGTGCTGGCCGGGGAGATGCCGGTCCCCGAAGCGCTGCGTCAGGTGGAGTTCCGGTTCGCCGCCACCGACGACCAGTTCGCCACCATCGCCAAATTCCGGGCCGCGCGGCGCCTGTGGGCGCGGGTCGGCCACGCGCTGGGCGCGCCGTCGGAGGGCGCGGCCCCGCAGCATGCGGTGACCTCGGCGGCCATGATGAGTCGGCGCGACCCCTGGGTGAACCTGTTGCGAACCACCCTCGCCGCCTTCGGCGCCGGAGTGGGCGGCGCAGATACCGTCACCGTGCTGCCGTTCGATTCCGCGCTGCCCGCCGGTGAGCTCGGAGTCTCGGCATCGTTCTCCGAACGGATGGCCCGCAACACCCAGTTGCTGCTGCTCGAGGAATCCCATCTCGGACATGTCAGGGACCCCGGCGCCGGTTCCTGGTACGTCGAGAGCTACACCGACGAACTCGCCACCGCCGCCTGGGGATTCATGCAGGAGATCGAAGCCGCCGGCGGCTACCGGGCCGCGCTGGACGCGGGTCTGGTGGCGACCCGGATCGCCGAGACGAATACCCGCCGCGAAAGCGATATCGCCCATCGCCGCACCGCCGTGACCGGGGTGAACGAATTCCCGAACCTCGCCGAGGCGCCCCTGTCGGAGGTCGCCCGCACGGCCGGCCCCGGGCAGCGCTACGGTGCCGCCTTCGACGCGCTGCGGGATCGCTCGGACGCCTACCTCGCGGCACACGGCCGTCGTCCGCAGGCCCTGCTGGTGCCGTTGGGCACGGTGGCCGAGCACAATGTGCGGGTCACCTTCATCGCCAACCTGCTGGCGTCCGGCGGTATCGAATCCATCAACCCGGGGCCGCTCACCGAAAGCGAGATCGCCGCGGCGGCACAGGAATCCGAAGCCTCGATCGCGGTGCTCTGCGGTACCGACGCGCGCTACGGCACCGATGCGGCCGGTGCGGTGGAACAACTGCGCGGCGCCGGAATCGGGACCGTGCTGCTGGCCGGCCCGGAGAAGGTCTTGGCCGGTATCGAGGAGGCCCGGCGTCCGGACGGGTTCCTGGCGGCCCGGATCGACGCGGTCGCCGCCCTGACCGCCCTGCTGGAGAAGGTGGGAGCCTGATGACGACACAGCGAATCGAGCAGGAGGTCGGCAGTTTCGCCGATGTACCGCTCACCGAGCCGGGTTTCACCCCCGACACGGCCGACGAGAGCGCCCGTGACTCCTTCGTGCAGGAGGCCGCCGCGGCGAACAACTACGCGCCCGAGCAGCTGGTGTGGTCGACCCCGGAGGGGATCGATGTCCCGCCGGTGTTCACCAAGGCCGATCGTGATGCCGTCGCCGAAGCCGGGTTCCCGCTCGACAGCGTGCCCGGTGTCGCGCCCTTCGTGCGCGGGCCGTACCCGACGATGTACGTGAACCAGCCGTGGACGATCCGTCAGTACGCGGGCTTTTCCACGGCCGCGGATTCCAATGCCTTCTACCGCCGTAATCTGCAGGCGGGCCAGAAGGGCCTGTCGGTGGCATTCGACCTGGCCACCCACCGTGGTTACGACTCCGACCACCCCCGGGTGCAGGGTGATGTCGGCATGGCCGGGGTGGCTATCGACTCCATCCTGGACATGCGCCAGCTGTTCGACCAGATCCCACTCGATCAGGTCAGCGTGTCGATGACCATGAACGGCGCGGTGCTGCCGATCCTGGCGCTGTACGTGGTCGCTGCCGAAGAGCAGGGTGTGACGCCGGAACAGCTGGCCGGAACCATTCAGAACGATATTCTGAAAGAGTTCATGGTCCGCAACACCTACATCTATCCGCCGAAGCCCTCGATGCGGATCATCTCCGATATCTTCGCCTACACCAGCGCGAAGATGCCGAAGTTCAACTCCATCTCGATTTCGGGCTACCACATCCAGGAAGCCGGGGCGACCGCCGATCTCGAACTCGCCTACACCCTCGCCGACGGCGTGGAGTACCTGCGGGCCGGGATCGACGCGGGCATGGAGATCGATGAGTTCGCGCCGCGGCTGTCGTTCTTCTGGGCCATCGGAATGAACTTCTTCATGGAGGTGGCCAAACTCCGGGCGGGCCGGTTGCTGTGGAGCGAACTGGTCGCGAAGTTCGATCCGAAAAACCCGAAATCGCTGTCGCTGCGGACTCATTCGCAGACCTCCGGCTGGTCGCTGACCGCGCAGGACGCCTACAACAATGTGGCCCGCACCTGTATCGAGGCCATGGCCGCGACCCAGGGACACACCCAGTCGCTGCACACCAACGCGCTCGACGAGGCGCTCGCGTTGCCGACCGATTTTTCGGCCCGCATCGCGCGCAACACCCAGCTGCTGATCCAGCAGGAGTCCAACACCACACGGCCGATCGACCCGTGGGGCGGTTCCTACTATGTCGAATGGCTGACCCATCAGCTCGCCGAGCGGGCCCGGGCGCATATCGCCGAGGTGGAGGCGCACGGCGGGATGGCCCAGGCCATCGGCGAGGGCATCCCCAAGTTGCGCATCGAGGAGGCCGCGGCCAGGACCCAGGCGCGGATCGATACCGGTCAGCAGCCGGTGATCGGCGTGAACAAATATCAGGTCGCCGAGGATCACGAGGTCGAGGTCCTCAAGGTCGAGAACTCGCGGGTGCGCGCCGAGCAGATCGAGAAGCTGCGGCAGTTGCGGGCCGACCGTGATCAGGACGCGGTGGATCGGGCGCTGGGTGAGCTCGGCCGGGCCGCCGCCTCGTCCGCGGGCGGGATGGAGAACAACTTGCTGGCCCTGGCCATCGACGCGGCACGCGCGAAGGCCACCGTCGGCGAGATCTCCGACGCGCTGGAGCAGGTCTACGGCCGGCATCAGGCCGAGATCCGTACCCTGTCCGGTGTGTATCGCGACGAAGCCGGCAAGGACACCTGCATCACCACCGCCGGGGATCTGGTGGAGGAGTTCGCCGAGGCCGAGGGCCGGCGTCCGCGCATCCTGGTCGCGAAGATGGGCCAGGATGGGCACGACCGCGGCCAGAAGGTGATCGCCACGGCCTTCGCCGATCTCGGCTTCGACGTCGATGTGGGCCCGCTGTTCCAGACCCCCGAAGAGGTGGCCCGCCAGGCGGCGGACAACGACGTGCACGTCGTCGGTGTGTCCTCGCTGGCCGCCGGTCACCTCACGCTGGTGCCCGCCCTGCGGCAGGCACTGGCCGATGTCGGCCGGCCCGACATCATGGTCATCGTCGGCGGGGTCATCCCGCCCGGTGACTTCGACGAACTGTACGAGGCGGGCGCGGCGGCGATCTTCCCGCCGGGCACCGTGATCGCCGACGCGGCGATCGACCTGCTGCGCAAGCTGGGTGCTGCACTCGGGCACGAACTCGGTTCCGGCGACAGTGGATCCGGGGTCGAAAGCCAGGGATGAGCACACGTGTCGTCGACGTGGAGGCACTCGCGCAGGCGGTCCGCTCGGGTGAGCGGGCCGCCCTCGCGCGGGCGATCACCCTGGTGGAGTCCACCCGGGCCGACCATCGGGACCAGGCGCAACAGCTGCTGCTCCGGCTGACCCCGGAATCCGGTGCGGCACTGTCGAACCGGGTGGGGATCACCGGGGTGCCCGGGGTGGGGAAGTCGACCTTCATCGATTCCCTCGGCATGCAGCTGATCGGGCAGGGGCACCGGGTCGCCGTGCTGGCGGTGGATCCGTCGTCCACGCGGACCGGCGGTTCGATCCTTGGTGACAAGACCCGGATGGCGCGGCTGTCGGTGGAGGAGAACGCCTTCATCCGGCCGTCCCCGACGGCGGGCACGCTCGGTGGGGTGGCGAAGGCAACCCGCGAGACGATCGTGCTGCTCGAGGCGGCCGGCTACGACGTCATCCTGGTCGAAACCGTCGGGGTGGGGCAGTCCGAGGTGACCGTGGCGAATATGGTCGACGTCTTCTGCTTCCTCACCCTGGCGCGTACCGGCGATCAGTTGCAGGGCATCAAGAAGGGCGTCCTGGAGCTGGCCGATCTGGTCGCGGTGAACAAGGCCGACGGGAAGCACGAGATCGAGGCGAAATCGGCGGCCCGGGAGCTGTCCGGGGCGTTGCGGCTGATCCATCCGCACGATGCGCTGTGGCGGCCACCGGTGCTGACCATGAGTGGTCTGGAAGGTCTCGGGCTGGAAAAGTTCTGGCAGACCGTGCTGGAACACCGCCGGGTGCTCACCGATGCGGGTGAGTTCGCCGAGAAGCGTCGCCGTCAGCAGGTCGATTGGACCTGGACCATGGTGCATGACCAGTTGCTCCGCCGGCTGGCCGACAACCCGAAGGTCAAGGCGCTGCGCGGTGAGGTGGAGCGCGATGTCCGGGACGGGACCCTGACCGCGGCGCTCGCCGCGCAGAAGCTGCTGGACGCCTTCGACGGTTAAAAGTTTCCGGCTTGGAAATCTTTCCATTCTGGAAAAATTATGCAACCGTGGTGGGCATGGACGATGCCGAACCCGGGTTACGGGAGCGCAAGAAAAGAGAGACGCGCCTGGCGCTGAGTCTCGCCACCATCCGGCTGTCGATCGAGAAGGGATGGGACGCGGTCACGGTCGAGGAGATCGCGGCCGCGGTCGGTGTCTCCGATCGCACTTTCCGCAACTATTTCGGCAGCAAGGCCGAAGCTGTGGCGTCGCGGCACCTGGACCGGATGTACGAGATCGGCCGGTTGCTGGGCGAGCGCCCCGTGACGGAGCCGCTCTGGACCGCGATCACCGCTGCGGTCCTGCACGGATTCGGTCTGGGCGAGGGTGATACAGAGGCGAACTGGACGGGTGATATCCGCTGGGCCCAGGGCGTAGGGGAGATCCTGTCCCAGCCCGCGGTCCGCGGTGCCGTGCTGGAGGCCGACGCGCTCGCGCAGCGGGAACTGGCCGCGGCCGTCGCGGGACGGGTCGGCGCGGACCCGGAGCGGGATCTGTACCCCAAGCTGGTCGCCGCGGTGGTGGGTGCGGCCTGCGCGGTGGCCAGCGAGCATTCCCGGACCACCCGGCCGCCCGAATCCCTCGCCGCCGCGTTGCGCACGGCGCTGACCGAGGTAGCCGCTGGGCTGCCCGTACCGAATGGCGGGAGCTGAGATGCGCTACGACGTGATCATTGCCGGGGCGGGCCCGGTCGGGCTGCTGCTGGCCTGCGAACTGGCCCGGGCCGGAATCCGGCCGCTCGTCATCGAACGCCACGCGGGGGCCGAGACCGAACCCCGGGCCAACGGCCTGGTGGGCCAGGTGGTGCCGCTGATGGATCGGCGCGGGCTGTACGAGCGGCTCAGCGGGACATCGGGTCCACCCCGGCCCAACGACCGGTACTTCATGTTCGGCGGGCTGGCCCTCGATCTGAGTCTGCTCGACGACGGGCCGGTCTATACACTGCCGATCCCGCAGCGCGAACTGGTCGCCACACTGGGCGGATACGCCGCCGAACTCGGTATCGAAGTCCGCCGCGGCGCGGCGATCGTCGCCGTCACGAACGACGGCGACGGGGTCGTGGTGGAGGTTTCCGGCCCGGACGGTTCGGCGCATTTTCGGAGCCGCTACCTGGTCGGCGCCGACGGTGCCCACAGCATCGTCCGCAAACAGCGCGGCATCGACTTCCCGGGGATCGGCTACGACCGCACAACCGCCCGCACCGTCCACGCCTCGATCCCCGCCGAATGGGTGGATCCGGCTTCCGGTGAGCTGCGGGTGCCCGGGTTCGGCCCGGTCCGGCCGTTCCTGTCGCTGCGTACCGAGCAGGGCGGTTTCACCTACGCCCCATTCGCAGGTCGGCCGCCGATGCTGTCCACTGTCGAATGGGACGAACCCCCGACCGACGAACCGATGACGCTGGCGGAGATGCGGGCAAGTATCACCCGGGTCCTCGGTGCCGAGATCCCGCTCGGTGAGCCCGTGGGACCGGGCCCGCATCTGCTGCGGCGGCTGCGCGGCGGGCACACCCGGGTGGCCGAACGGTTTCGTGACGGACCGGTCTTCCTGGCCGGCGACGCGGCGCATGTGTACACCGGCGGTGGCGGGCCGGGACTGAACGTGGGACTGGTGGACGCGGTGGAACTCGGCTGGAAACTGGCCGCGGAGATCGACGGCTGGGCACCGGCGGGTCTGCTCGACAGCTACAACCGGGAGCGCCGGCAGGCGGCCACCCGGACGGAGCTGGCCGCCCGGGCCCAGTCGGCGCTGCTCGCGCCGGGTGGCGATACCACCGCCCTGCGCACAGTGTTCGCCGAACTGCTCACCGACGAATCCACGGTCGCGCGGGTGGCCGCGATGATCGCGGGGACGGACGTGCGCTACGACATGGGCGTCGTGGACCCGCATCCGCTCGTCGGCTACAGCGCCCCCGACCTGACGCTGCGCGTCGACGGCGGTGTGGTGCGCCTGGCCGAACTGATCCGGCAATACCGCCCGCTGCTCGTGGATCTCGGCGCCGACCGGGCGTGGTCCTCGGCTCTGACCGGCCTGCCGAGCCGGATCCGCGTGGTGTGCGCACACACGGAGGACACCGCGGCGGCCGCCCTGCTGCTGCGACCCGACGGCCGGGTGGCCTGGGCCACCGACTCCGCGCCGGGACCCGGGCAGATCGCCGAATGCCGTGCCGCGCTGGCGCGCTGGGCCGGGGCCGGTATGGGGGTTCCGGTAGTAAACGCCGAAAAGGGAACGGATATAGCGTAGTTCCCGGTCAGAGGCGGTGCGATGTTGAGTGGCCCTTCAGGAAGTGCCGAAGTTCTGCACCTGGTTCACGCCGACACAGGACACCGGCGGCGCGCGGCGCCGGTGTTGCTCGAGCCGTCGGCTGACCGGGCTTCCTTTGTTGGGCCCGATGGTGCCGGATTTCGCGGTACCCGATATTCATCGCGTGCGAGCACAACACCGCTGCGACCGACAGCCCGAGATCGGCGACCCGGGCGCGGTTTCCGGGGCGTGGGTGAAGGCCTCGGTCAACCCGGGATGCCATGACATCACCTCCAGCACCAGCTCCGGCAGATCGATCCGCGGCAGCATCGCCTCGACCCGGCGCCGCAGATAGGTCAGGCTCGGCGGATCGAACACCGCAGTCAGCGCGGCGGCGTGCAGTTGCCTCGGCGTGCTCAGCGAGAATCGCCGCCGGTTCCAGCGGTAGACCCAGCGCGTTGAGCCCGGCCTCGCGGGCGATCCTCCCAGTGCGCGCCGGTCGGCAAGTGCGCCCGGGGGTCGCGCCACCGTAGGGGTGGCGGTGCCGACCTTCGCGTTCTTCGCCGCCGGCGTCGCCCTCGGCGGGCTCGACGGAGGCATCGAGTCCCTCGCCGACCGCGTCACACTCGGCGCCACCGTGGGTCTGGTGGTAGGCAAGGCGCTGGACATCCTGACCGCCACCTTCCTGACCGCGAAACTCACCCGTGCCGAACTGGACACGGATCTGAGCTGGGTCGACGTCGCGGGAGCGGCGCTACTCGGCGGGATAGGGTTCACGGTCTGGCTGCTGATCGGGGAACTGGCTTTCGCCGGCCAACCCCTGCGCGAAGACCACGTCCGCATGAATGACGAGTCCACCGCACCCCCGCGGCGTGTCCTGGACCCTGTGTGACCGCCGTCAGCCGAGGCCGAACCGGTCCGCGGCGGTGCGATAGCAGACGCGGCGCAACCAGTCGTCGCCCAGATCGAGTCGCTCCAGGGCCTGGACGGCATGCCGGTACGGGTACGGGATATTCGGGAAGTCGCTGCCGAACATGATCCGGTCGCCGTGGTCGAGCAAACGGTGCCGGTCGACGGCCGGGAAGGGGATATCGGCTTCGGCGAAATCGGTGAACGCCATGGTGGTGTCCAAGCACACCTCGGAGTAGCGGTCCGCCAGGCCCAGGAAATCCCGGTACTCGGGCATACCCATATGCGCCACGATCAGAGGCAGGCGCGGAAACCGCCGCAGTACGGCGGCGACGGGTCCGGGGCCGGTGAACGCGCCGGGCGCCGGACCGGAACCGCAGTGGATGACAGTGGGAACACCCGCGTCCTCGAGCAGGCCCCAGACCGGGTCCAGTAGCGGGTCACCAGGATCGTAGGCGCCGACCTGGATATGGGCTTTGAAGACTTGGGCGCCCTGCTCCACCGCGGCCGCCACGTAGCCCGCGGCACTCGGCTCGGGATAGAAAGTTGCGGTGTGCAGGCACTCCGGCACCTCGGCGGCAAATTTCGCGGTCCACTCGTTCAGCCACGCCGCCATTTCCGGCCGGTGCGGATACACCAGTGCGGTGAACGCGCGGATACCGAAGCGGCGCAGCGTGTCGAGCCGGACCGATTCATCGGCGCGATAGGTGATCGGCCAGGGGCGCCCGGTGAGCGGGCCGACATCGTCGAAATACGCCCATACCTTGCGCAGCACCCGGTGTGGCATGAAATGGGTGTGCACATCGATCATTCCGGGCAATCCGAGCCGTTGCCGGAACTGCGCCAGGTATGCCTCGTCGGCCGGGACCTCGATCACTCCGGAGGTGTTCACGTTCGTCCCCTCTCGGTGGGGTCGGGCGGGGGTGGTGGGAACGTCATTGCGCCCGGGTGACGGGCTCGCCGACCGGATCCCCGGGGTACAGGGCGCGGGCGTGGTCGCCGATGCGGGCGATCATGCGGTCGAAGAACCGTACGGGGTCGGTGCCGACGACGATATCGGCGTTGGGCGGCCGCCCCCACATACCGGCCCAGTCGGCGATGGTGGCGCCCCGGGTGAGGGTGCCCGTGAGTTCGACGTCCACGGTGGCGGGCCGGGTGCGGGCCAGCGCCGGATCCAGGGTGACCGCGGCCGCGAACGGGTCGTGCATATGGGCCAGGTAGCCGAGGTGGTATCCGTGGTGGAAATCGAAGTAGAAGCGCACCGCATCGGTGAGATACCGGATGATCGGGTTACTCGCCGCCGAACGCGCCGTGGGCGGGTCGGCGGGCGATACCGCCTCCAGTGGGAAGCTGCCGGCCCGCTCGGCCAGCCGGATCAGGTGCGCGGGCCGCATCTCGATGGTTTCGGTGATGTCGAGGGCGCAGATCAGCGGACGGCGGTCCGGTGGGGTGGCAGAGAACGCGTCGAAGACGATCTTCGCCGCCTCGGGGTCGACGTGGATGTTCCACTCGTTGGTCGGTGTGGTGTTGCCGGGATGGGAAAACGCCCCGCCCATGATCACGAGCCGGTGCAGCAGCCGGGGGAGTTCGGGTTCCGCGCGCAGAGCGAGGGCGAGATTGGTGAGCGGCCCGGTGCACAGGCCGATCAGTTCTCCGGGATGACGCCGCACCAGGTCCACCCACATCCGCGCCGCGCTGCGTTCGGAAATGCGCCGGGTCGGGGCGGGGAGTTCCGCGTAGCCGACGCCGTGCGGACCATGGGTGTCCTCGGTGGTGCGCAGCGGGATCTCGAGCGGTTCGGCG
Source organism: Nocardia sp. NPDC050193 (assembly GCA_040674215.1). Taxonomy (GTDB): domain Bacteria; phylum Actinomycetota; class Actinomycetes; order Mycobacteriales; family Mycobacteriaceae; genus Nocardia. The sequence continues at coordinate 88,081 of JBFARE010000001.1, forward strand.
GCCCCGAGGGTCACCTCGATCTCCGGTGCGCGGGCCAGTTCGAGCCAGGCCAGATTGTTGATCGCGACCTGTGCCGCGGGCACATTGCCGGCGGTGGAAACGATCCCCATGATCTCGGCGTCCGGGCTGGCGAGTAGATAGAGCAGGGCGAGGGAATCGTCCACGCCGGTGTCCACGTCCAGGATGATCCGCTGCCGCACTCTATGAGCCTATCGAGGGGCGCGGCAGCGGATCCGGCGCGGGTCGTGTCACAGTGACGCATTTCGGGCGATCTGCCGAAATGTCGCGATGTGGACGATTCCGGTCAGTCGCGGGTGGGCCAGTAGTTGTCGGCGGCGGGGCGGCGGGTCAGGGACGCCCCACCGCTCACCTCGGTCAGGCCCAGATGGAACAGCATGCCCACGGTCAACAGGCTGACACCGACGATCAGTGGGGTCAGTAGCTGCGCGGCGCCGGCGCCGGAGGGCGTCATATGGTGCTGTTCGCCCAGGTGCATGGCGTACATACCGGTGTAGTGCATACCGGCCACGGCGACGCCCATCACCAGGGCGGCGCCCACGGTGGCCAGGGCGCCGCGCACATTGAGGGTGAACCAGAGCGCGGCGGTCGCGGCGACCACCGCGATCACCATGGACAACGCGACAGTCGACCACTCGTAACCGATTTCGACATCGGTCTTCATGGCGTACATACCGGCGTAGTGCATCGCGCCGACGCCGATCCCGGTGACCACGCCGCCGACCAGCAGGCTCTGGCCGCCCAGTCGGCGCTGCCGGGCCAGGCACAGTCCGAGCCAGACCACGACCATGGCGATCACGGCGCTGACCAGGGTGACGGGTACGTCGTATCGGATGGCGGCGCCGTTGATCCGGAAACCCAGCATGGCGATGAAATGCATGACCCAGATGCCCGTGCCGCCGAGGGCGACCGATGCCGCGATGAGCCAGCCGTCGAACGGTGACCTGCTGCGCACGCGGCTCATACACCGTAGTGCGAGCAACGATCCGGTGAACGACATGACGTACGCGACCACGGGGGTGAGCCAGCCATGGCTGAAGTGGTCGATCTCCACCGGTGAACCTCCTCGCTGGGGTGGAATCCCGCCCCCGCAGCAGCGGAACACGAGCATTCCAAATTGGTGAACGTGCAGGAGGTGAATTTAGAGGAGTTGTGTCGTAAAAAACAAGGGCTACAAAATGCCATCGGCGCACCTGTGACAAGCAATCGGCGCGACCGCGTTCTCGCGGTCGCGCTATGACGTGGAGCACAATACTCGATCATCGGCTATCGATCCGGCAATCGTTCGGCATGTCGTTTCCGGGGCCCGGTGCCGCCGAGTTCTTCTGGGTTCTCATGTCCGGCGCTGCGGCCTGGACATGAGCCCATGTCCTGGTCGGTGCGGATGAGGTGGTTCGGACGGGAGTACTCCACCGGCCGGATCGAGTTTTCGGTTGTCCTGTGTGTCACCGGCCCTCGGCGTAGGCTTCGGGCAACTCGAAGGAGACCCATGCCTGGCACATCCAGCCGTCCCACCACCGTCGAACACCATCTGCCCGAGGCCGATCTGGCCGAATTCGCCGAAATCCGCAGTGCCGAACGCGCCGAGGCCGCTCGCCGCAGTGCCGTCGCGGCCCGGATAGTGGCCGGCCACGCCACCGATGCCGCCGACTGCCGCAATCTGCTTGCGATGCTCGGTCTCGACGCGGAAGCGGGCAAGCTCGCCGGCGTCCAGCCCTGACCGGTGAGTGCCGGCCCCGGGTGGGCGGGGCCGGCACGTACGCTCGGGGTATGCCCGAAACGGCGTTGCTCACCCCGCCGCACCCGGACGCCTGGTCCGACACCCTCGATGATCTGGTCGAGCTGATCGGCGACCGGCCCATGGTCGTACTCACCGGTGCGGGGATCTCCACCGACAGTGGGATCCCCGACTACCGCGGACCCGACGCTTTACCGCGGACGCCGATGACCTATCAGCAGTTCGTCGGCGATCCGGTGTTTCGGCAGCGTTACTGGGCGCGTAATCATGTGGGCTGGCGGTATATGGACGCCGCCCGCCCCAACGCCGGCCACCGTGCCCTGGCCGAATTGGAGCGCCGGGGTGTGGTCGCCGGCGTGATCACCCAGAACGTCGATCTACTGCACACCAAGGCGGGAAGCCGCCGAGTCATCGACCTACACGGCAGCTATGCCCAGGTCCGCTGCCTGGGGTGCGGGGCGCGCATTTCCCGGATGGCGCTGGCCGAGCAGTTGGAACAGGCCAATCCGGGCTTCGCCGCCGCCTCGGTGACCGGACTCGAAGTGGCGCCCGACGCCGACGCCGTGGTCGAGGAGACCAGCGGTTTCCGCATGGTGGATTGTGCGCGGTGCGGCGGGATGTGGAAGCCCGATATCGTCTACTTCGGGGAAAGCGTGCCGCCCGAACGGGTCGCGGCCGCCTACGAACTGGTGGACGCCGCGGAGGTGATCGTGGTGGCCGGGTCCAGTTTGACCGTGCTGTCGGGCCGTCGTTTCGTACACCGCGTCGCCCGCGACGGCGGCACGGTGGTCATCGTGAACCGCGGCGTCACCCGCAGTGACGGCCTCGCCGACCGGCGGCTGGACGCCGGATGCTCACCGGTGCTGACCGGATTGGCCGAGCGATACCGGTTCCGTAGCGCGCGTCCCCCCGCCGGCCGTGCCGGAGCCGCGTAGGCTGCCCGGCTATGCGCAGCACAGTCATCGCGGTGCACACCGGCCGCAGCGAAGTGGTCCACGACATCACTCCGCAGTGCCGGGAGTTCGCGAACGACGTCGGCGGCGACGGTCTCCTGCACATCTTCGTGCCACACGCCACCGCCGGGATCGCGATCCTGGAACTGGGCTCGCACAGCGACGAGGACCTGCTGGCCGCCCTGCGCGATTTGCTTCCGGCCGATGACCGGTGGCGGCACGCGCACGGGTCGCCCGGACACGGCCGCTCCCACGTAATGCCCACGCTCATCGCCCCGTACGCCACCGTTCCGGTCCTGGGCGGCGAACCGGCACTGGGTACCTGGCAGTCCATCGCGCTGGTGGATATCAATATCGACAATCCGGATCGTGAGGTGCGATTGTCGTTCCTGACCTCCGCGGAGTGAACGCACCCGCCGGGTAACGTCGGCGGGTATGAGCAGTCTCGGAGTCGCCATCATCGGGTACGGACTGGCCGGGGCGGTGTTCCATGCCCCACTCGTCGCCGCCGATCCCCGGCTCCGGCTGGTCGCGGTGGTGACCGGCTCGGCGCAGCGGGCGGCGCAGGCGCGACGGGAACACCCCGGGGTGCGCGTACTACCGGACACCGACGACCTTTTCGCCGATATGTCCGGGATTGATCTGGTCGTGGTCGCCGCACCCAACCGTGTGCACGCCGAACTTGCCCGGCGGGCGCTCGCGGCCGGGACGGCGGTGGTGGTCGACAAACCGTTCGCGGTGACCACCGCGGAAGCCGAAGATCTGCTGCGCTACGCCCGGGGTGCCGAGCGGGTGCTGACCGTTTTCCAGAACCGGCGCTGGGACGGCGATTTCCGGACGGTGCGCCGGCTGGTGGCCGAGGACGCGCTGGGGCCGGTGCGCCGCTTCGAATCGCGGTTCGAGCGCTGGCGTCCGGTGCCCAAGGGTGGCTGGCGCGAACTGGGCGGTCCCGCCGATGCCGCCGGGATCCTGTACGACCTGGGTAGTCACCTGGTCGATCAGGCGCTCACCCTGTTCGGCCCGGCCGCGAGCGTCTACTGCGAGCTGGCCCGCCGCCGCCCCGGGGTCGGCACCGACGACGACATGTTCCTGGCAGTGACCCATACCGGCGGGGTGCGCTCCCATCTGTGGGCCAGCGCGGTGGCCCCACTGCTCGGTCCCCGTTTCCGGGTACTCGGGGACCGGGCAGGCTACGAAGTGCGCGGACTGGACCCCCAAGAGGCGGCCCTGCGCGCCGGACGGCGGCCGGGCGACGGAACAGCGTGGGGTGAGACCGGCGAAGCGGACTGGGGTGTGCTCGGCGCCGGCGACGACCCGGCACCGTACCCCACCCTGCCCGGCGATTACCCGGCCTTCTACGCGGCCACGGCCGCCGCCGTCCTGGACGGTGCGCCGGTACCGGTCGACCCCGCCGACGCCCTGGCGGGCCTGCGGGTCCTCGAGGCGGCCCGTGAGTCGGCGGCGAAAGGCGGGGTCGTGTCCCTCGAAGGCGCCTGCGGATCGGCGGGCCCAGGGCTCTGGTGACCCGGGCCGCGGTTGCGAGAGATCTATTCGAATTCTCTCAATACACCCTCTGCCCGGTGTCTCAAAGAGTGATGATGGTGGCATGGCCGCACCGAACCCCGCCGCACCCGATATCACCGTCCGGAACCTGCTGCGCACCTGCCCGTTGTGCGAGGCGGCCTGCGGCCTGGAGTTGACCGTCGACTCGCAGGATCGGGTGACCGGTGCGCGCGGAGACAAGCTGGATCCGTTCAGCAAGGGCTTCCTGTGCCCCAAGGGAGCCAGTTTCGGGCAGCTCGACGGCGACCCTGACCGACTCATCGAACCCATGGTCCGCGACCGTGCCACCGGTTCGTGGCGGACCGTGGGCTGGGCGCAGGCATTCGATCTGATCGCGGCGCGTATCCCGGCGATCCGGGCCGAGTACGGCGCTCAGGCGATCGCGCTGTATCTGGGCAACCCCAATGCGCATACGGTCGCTGGAACCCTGTACGCGCCGGCGTTGATCCGGGCCCTGGGTACCAAGAACGTGTTCTCCGCCAGCACCGCCGACCAGATGCCCAAGCAGGTGGCCTGCGGGCTGATGTTCGGGGATCCGCTCGCCGTCCCGGTCCCGGATCTGGACCGCACCGATTATGTCCTGATGCTGGGTGCCAACCCGCTGGAGTCGAACGGTTCACTGTGCACCGCGCCGGATTTTCCCGGCCGGTTGCAGGCGCTGCGGGCGCGGGGCGGCCGCCTGGTCGTGGTGGATCCCCGCCGGACCCGCACGGCCGCACGCGCCGACGAGCACCTTTTCGTCCGGCCGGGCACCGATGCCTATCTGCTGTTCGGGATCGTGCACACCCTATTTGCCGAGGGGCTGACCGATATCGGCATCGCGGTCACGGGCCTGGACGAGTTGCGGGCCGCGGCCGCGGAATTCGATCCGGAGACCGTGGCCGTGCGCACCGGAGTGCCCGCCGGGACCGTGCGCCGGCTCGCGCGTGAACTCGCGGCCGCGCCGACCGCGGTGGTGTATGCCCGGATCGGTACCTGTACCGCCGAATTCGGCACCGTCACCCAGTGGCTGGTGGATGTGATCAACGTGCTCACCGGCAATCTCGACACTCCCGGTGGCGCTATGTTCGCGACGGCCGCGGTCCGCGGGATCGTGCGCACCAAACCGTTCCGGCCGGGCCGCTGGCGCAGCCGCGTACGCGACCTGCCCGAGTCGATGGGTGAACTGCCGGTGGCCACGCTGATCGACGAGATCACCACGCCCGGTGACGGGCAGGTGCGGGCGCTGATCACCGCGGCCGGTAACCCGGTGCTGTCGGCGCCCAGCGGCGCCCGGCTCGATGCCGCGTTCGCCGGGCTGGACTTCATGGTGAGCCTGGACTGCTATCTCAACGAGACCACCCGGCACGCCGATGTGATCCTGCCGCCGCCGCGTCCGGTGCAGTCCCCGCACTACGATTTCGCGCTGCTGCAGTTCGCGGTCCGCAACTACGCCCGGTTCTCGCCGCCGCTGGTGCCGCTGGGGGACCGGCCGTCGGAGGCCGCGGTCTATGTCCGGCTGGCGGCGGCGGCGAGCGGGCAACCGCACAACCCGGCGGCGGATTACGATCCGCTGACCGTGTTCGACGAGCTCGTCATCGACACGATGCTGCGGCAGGCCGGTCTCGAAGAGCGACGGCACGAACTGGCCGGCACTACCGGGACCGAACAGCGTTTGGACCTGATGCTGCGGCTGGGCCCCTACGGTGAATGGAACGGCGGGAACCTGAGCCTGCGTACCCTCCTGGATAATCCGCACGGCCTCGACCTCGGTCCGCTGCGTTCCCGCCTGTCCGAAATCCTGCGCACCGCCTCGGGTGCAGTGGAGCTGGCACCGGCGGCCCTGCTGGCCGATCTGGACCGCCTGCGTGCCGGATTCGCGGCCGCGCCGGCGGAGATGGTGCTGATCGGGCGCCGCCACCTGCGCTCCAACAACAGCTGGATGCACAATACGCCCCGGTTGGTGGGCGGGACGAATCGCTGCACCCTGCAAATCCATCCCGACGATATCGCCCGGCTCGGCCTCGGCGAGCAGGCCCGGGTGAAATCGGCGGCCGGGTCGGTCACGGTACCGGTCGAGCCCACCGATTCGATCATGCCGGGAGTGGTGAGCCTGCCGCACGGCTGGGGGCATGCGACCAGTTCTCAGCAGGTGGCGCGGCAGCACGCCGGTGTCAATGTCAATGTGCTGACCGACGATTCGGTGCTGGACGCTCCTTCCGGTAATGCCGTGTTCAACGGAGTCCCGGTGTCGGTGACGCCCGCCTGATCCCGCGATCGTGGATCGAGAGAACGGTCGCTACAGATTCTCCGATCCTGTTCCATCGATCGAATTTTGCTGAGCCGCGCCGATTCAATCGAACAGTTGATAGCCTAGGGCTGTATTCACTATCACTGTGGATTTCGGTTCGCCGATGCGGCCCCCCCTCGATGACGCGGGGCCGCCCGCGCTAGGAGTCGCCATGTCCCAGGCCCGCGTTGCCCCGGCCGGTGGACCGGTGGCGGCCGTGGCGGATCGGGTCGGATCCAGCACCCGTACCTTCGGCCGGACGGTCCGGCTGGGCGTCCGCGCCGCGGCCATCGTGGCGACCGACAGTGCCCGCCTCCGTTTCCCGGTACGCGAAACCCTGGTGCAGGCATGGTCCTTCGCGGCCGTGGCGCTACTGCCCGCCATCGGGATCTCGGTGCCGATGGGCGTGGTCATCGCCGTCCAGGTCGGCAGTATCACCGATAATGTCGGCGCCGCGTCGATGGCGGGCGCCGTCGGCGGGATGGGGGTGATGCAGCAGATCGCGCCCCTGGCCGCGGCACTCTGGTGGGCAGTGCCGGTGCCTCGGCAATCGGCTCCGATCTCGGATCGCGCAATCCGGTACGGCCGACGCGGCGGAACGGACTGCGGCGGCCGACTCACCGCGCCCGGAACCGGCCTACGGTGATACCGCTGCCGGATTCGGCGACCGGAGAACCGGGCGCGCGCTCGTGCTGCGGCGACCCGGCGCGCGGTCGTTGCCACTGCTCGCCGCGGTGGTCCTCGCGATCGTCTTCGCGGTGCTGTGGTGGACCGGGGACCTGACCGGGGAACTCGGCGACCTCCGCGCAGAACTCGCCGCTGATCGGCAAGCCGAGCAGGTCGCCGGCGATTACGCACTGGGTGCCTCGCAGGTCGAGCACACCGATCTGGAGGCGTGGTTACGCGAGTTGCGGGAGGGAATCACCCCGCAACTCGCTCCCGAACTGTCCGCCGCCGTGGATGTGGTGGGCCGTGGCTCGCGCAGATGGAGTACCGGTCCACCGCCACGCTGCTCGCCGCGAAGGTCACCGGCCGCGACGGCGACCTGTACACCGTGCGGGCGTTCGTGGAGATGCACTCGACGAGCCGCCAGGCGCCGGACGGCGTCACCGCGACCGCCGCCTACACGCTGACCCTGAATCGCGCCGCGCACTGGACTGCCACCGACGTGAGCGGTTCGGGGCCGGCGGCCGGCGCCGGGGAGACCACATCCGGACCGGGGCTCTCGCCTCGCTGAACGTTCCACCCATAACCCAGGAGAAAGTATGACCCCCGCATCCGCGTCCGATACTCCGCGCAGCAGCGGCCACCCGGCCGCCGACGATCCGATCGAACTGGTGCCACCGGACTCGCTGACCGCCGAAATGGTCGGGCACTGGACCTATCTCATGATGGAGGGCGCGGCCTTCGCGATGCAGGGGCTGCACCCGGTGATCCGCGAGGTCACCGACAAGTACTCGGTCGCCAGGACCGATCCGGCCGGTCGCGCCATCCGCTCGGTCGATTCCGTACTGCGCTGGACCTACGGCGGTATCGAGGCCGTGCAGGACGGCCGGCGGTTGCGGTCGCTGCACGCGCCGCTGCGTATGAAGGGCAGCGAGGGTAAACAGATCAGCGCCCTGCATCCGGGGGCCTACCAGTGGGTGATCGCCACCGCCTTCGTGACCACCGCGAAGGCCGGACCGCTGCTGATGGGCCGAGAGTTCACCGACGACGAACTCGAGGAGTTGCTACGCGACAACATCCGGATAGCCCGCATTCTGCAGGTCCCGATGAAGGGCTATCCGCAGACCCGCGCCGAGTTCGACGAGTACTACGAGTACATCGTGACCGAGGTGCTCTCCGCCGACGACGAGGTGCGCGAACAATACCGCCAGTTGCGGACCGGTGATCTGGACCAGTTCCGCGCCATGGGTTTTCCCGCGGGCCGTATCGCGCGGTTGCTCGGGTACCCGATGATCCGGTTCAACTACCTGTCCATCGTCGGGTTGCTCGACCCCCGGCTGCGCACGATGATCGGCGCCGAGTGGACCGACGCGGATCAGCGGGCACTGGAACGCGCCTATGCGGTGATCCGGTTCGCCTACCGGGTGCTTCCGGACCGGCTGACCTATTTCCCGATCGCCTACCACGCCCGCAAACATCATCAGCAGGTCCAGAAGATGAGGCGACGGGAGTTGAAATCGGCCGCCTACACCGTGCGCCCGCGGCAGGAGACCCCGCGCGAGCCGATCACGATCGTGCCCGGCGGCTGACCCGCACCGGCCGGTCGCAGAACGGATCGGCCTCACTTCGCAGGCCGGTCAGTTGCTTCCGGGATGGGGATACATGAGCGGTGCGAGGTAGCGGCGGGCGAAGGCTCGGGCCGCGTCGGTATCCCCGAGCGGCAGCACCCCATGCGGGTTGGAGATGAACGAGACGGTGAGCCGGACGAACAGTTCGGCCACCACCTCCGGGTCGAAGCTGCCGAGCTCTCCGCGCTCCTGCCAATAGGTCAGGAACTGCGCGACCAGCCCGCGTCCCTGCTGGATGACATCGTCGTCGGTGAGGAAATCGGTGAGCTGGCCGGCCGCGCCGGAAATGCGCAGGCTACGGGTCAGCAGTTTGGGTGCGGTGGCCTCGCCGACGAACGCGGCGAACATATCCGCCAGCGCACCGACCGGGCCCGCGGACCGGTGCATCGCGTCGGCGACGATCATCGCCAGCCGCTGCGATTCGGCCATGAGCGCGTACCGGACGATCGCGGATTTCGTACCGAAACGGCGATAGACGGTGGCCACGCCGACGCCCGCGACCTCGGCGATCCGCACCATGGTCGTCTCCTCGAACCCGTGTGCGGCGAAACATTCGCGCGCGGCGTCGACGATCGTGCGAGATCTGGTGTCCAACTGCTGCAGTTCGGACCACTGCGCAGCCGTTGTTTCCATTCCGATCACCCTACCGCTTTGCCGCCGGACCCGGCGCGGGCACCGGATCCGCGTGCCGGACCGTGGTTTCCGCGGCGACCGAATGATAGAATGAAGGTGTTCAATCTATCATTTCTGTTCTTCTTCCCGCCCCGAGGTGACGAGATGGCGACCCACGCAACGGAGCGCACCGCCGAAGAGTCGACCGACCCCCGAGTCCGGCCCGAGGTACTGCGTGAATTCCGCAAACATTCCGGCAGCGTCCTGGCCGGCGCCTTCGCCGGTGCCGCCTTCGACCAGGTAGCGCTGGTTCCGGTGGCCGCCGCGGTGGACCGGACCGGCCGGTTCGAGGAGAACTTCGCCGATCGCGGCGTCCGCAGCGGCGTCTCGGCGATGATCGCGCTCTGGGGCGATTCCGACGACCGCCGCGCCGAAGCCGAATGGCTCAAACTACGGCACCGCGACGTCCGCGGCTCCGGCAGTGCGGCATTCGGTGAGGTCAAATACAGCGCGCTGAACCCGTTCACCTGGAAATGGATCGCGGTGAGCGGCATCTTCGTCGTCCTCAACACCTTCACCCACTGCACCGGTACCGAGCTGTGCCCGGAAGAGGAGGAGGCGGCCTATCAGCAGTTGCGTGCCGCATTCGCCGATCTCGAACTGCCCAGCGCCGCCGGAAAACTACCCGCCGATCTCGCCGAAGCGCGGGCCTACTACGACCGGATGGCATCCCAGGAACTGGCCGAGAACCCGTTCCTGGTCCAGAAATTCGCTGCTCTGAGGAAGCTCCCACTGCCCACCCTCGGGCTGCCACCGTCGGCCCGCCGGGCGCTGACCCCGATGTGGCTGATGTTGCGACCGGTGGCCGGCCATGTGATCCAGGTGTGCTCGTCCAAGGCCATGCACCCGGCAGTGCAGCAGCTCACCGGTTTCGAGCTCAAACCACGCCACGACGCGGAGTTCGCGCTCTACGTGCGGGTACTACAGCTGGCCTGGCGGCTACTACCGGACCGGTTGCTCATGCAACCCCTGGCCTACAACCGTTTCCAGTACGAGAAACTCGTGGCCGCCTGCCGCAGTTACGGTCTGGAATCCTTCGCGGTACCCGCCGACCGGCGCTGAGCGTCGCCCCCGCCCGACCACCGTCGAGGAAAAACCGTGACAACGATCGAGAACTCCGGCGGGTCCGGGGCCCGGGAACTGCGTCCGTGGGGCCCGGATTCGCTGAGTTGGCGCCAGGGCATCGACTGGCGGACCGCCCTCACCGCCCGCGCGGTACTGCTGCTGCAGGTCGCGCATCCGGTGGTGGGGGCCGGGGTCGCCGACCATTCGGAATTCCTGTCCGACCGCTGGGCCCGGATCATCGCCACCGCCGCCGCCACCCGCCGCTTCAGCGGACTGGACGGCCCCGGCGCCGCGCTGGCCGAGGGTGAGCGGCTACGCGAAGTGCACCGGACCATCAGCGGCGTCGACGACCGCGGCCGTAAATACCACGCCCTGAACGCCGATGCCTACCTGTGGGTGGCGGCCACCGGTTACTGGGCCGGGTCGGCCATGCGACGACGGCACGGACAGGAATTCACCCCGGACGTGGAGGACACGCTCTATACGGAGTGGACCGACCAGGCGCGGGTGCTGCGCATCCCCGAGCGAGTGATCCCGGCCGACCGCGCGGCGTTCCACACCTACTTCGACACCACCGTCGCCGAGGTACTCGAACGCAACCGCACCACCGACCTGCTACTCGAACTGGACCGCCATCCGATGCCGCCGCATCCGCGCTTCCCGATGCCCCGGTGGGTCTGGAACGTCCCCGCGGTCCCGGTGGCCGCGCTGCTGCGGCTCACCACCGCCGGATACCTTCCGCCGCGGCTGCGCGACCGGCTCGGGATCGCCTGGGATCTCGGCCGCGCCCGCCGCTTCGACGCGCTGGTCACCGCGGTGAACTCGGTCGACCATGTTCTGCCGCCGGAAGCGAAGTATCCCTTCCGCAACCGCACGACGCCGGCGGCGGGCTGCCCGCACGCTGGTGACCGATCCCGGGCGGGTCGACTGCGGTGACCGATCCCGGACGGTCGACCGTGGGGACCGCCGGCGGACTGACCGACTGCGGCGAGCGACCTCGGGCGGGCCGATTGCGCTGACCGGCCCCGGCGGACCGGTCGCGGGTGGGCGCCTGCGGGCGGCCGCGAAGGGCGGGCGGCCCGCCCGGAACCATGTCAGCGCTGCCCGGCCCGCAGGAATCGTCCGACACGAGTACTGCCCAGGGCCGGATCGGCGGTGCCGGCACCGAATACGTACCGTCCACCGATGTAGACCGCCGAGACGGCGGCGTCGTTGCGGTTGACCATTCGTTCCAGTCCGCCGTACTGGGCCACCGGGCTCTCGGCGTAGGTGTCGAGCGAATCGTCGAGGCCGGCCGGATCGATGACCACCAGATCGGCGCGGTCGCCTTCGCGCAGGTGGCCGGCGTCGATGTCGTACCAGTCGGCGAGTTCGCCGGTGAGCCGGTGCACCGCCCGCTCGAGCGGGATCACCGGGGTGCCCGCCTGTTCGGCCCGGTACATCCGGCGCAGGAAGCGGAGCCCGAAATTGTAGAAGGCCATGTTCCGCAGATGGGCGCCCGCGTCGGAGAACCCGAGCTGGATCCCGGGATGGGCGGCGAAGCGGTCCAGGATCTCGGGCCGGTGGTTGGAAATGGTAGTGCGCCAGCGCAGTTTGGGGCCGTGTTCGAGGGCCAGGTCGAGGAAGGCGTCCACCGGGTGCAGTCCGCCGCGATCCACCCCGACCTGCCCGAAGGTCTTACCCACGACCTTCTCGTCCGGGCAGCTCACGATCTCGGCGTCGAAGAAGTCGCGGTGCCAGACCCGCAGCCCGAATTTCGCGTCGTAGTCCTTGCGGAAGCGGCGGCGGTAGGCCTCGTCGGCGAGCAACGCGTCGCGCTCCACCCGGTCGGCCAGGTGCAGGGCCGCCGCGCCGGACCCGAACTCCTCGAAGATCACCAGGTCGATACCGTCGGCGTACACCTCGAACGGTACGGGCAGATGCTGCCAGCGGAAATCCGCGCCGAGCGTGTTCACCAGCCGTGCCAGGGTGCCGATCAGGACGACGGCGAACGGGTTGGCCTTGATATCGGCGGCGGACAACAGGCTGGTCTTGAGCTTGCGGCGCCCGATACCCAGACTGCTGAAGATCATCGCCCCGAGGCTGCGCGGTGACGTGATATCCGGTCCACCCTGCAGGACCCGGCCGCGCCTGCGCAGAATCGCATTGAGCCGGCGGCGCTCCTTCGCCCGCGCATAGGTGGACGGCAGCGTACGTGAACGGCAGGTCTCGCCGTCGACCTTGTCGAACAGCAGTTGCTGTGCCGACATACCGAGGAATCCGGCATCGAGCGCCTCGCGCAGCGCCGCCTCCATATCCGCCAGCTCGGCGCGGGTGGGGCGGACTTCCTTGCGGGTGGCGCGGTCCAGGCCGAGGCGGGCGGTCCGGATATCCGAATGCCCCAGCATGGCGGCGATATTGGGGCCCAGCGGCAGCCGCTCGAGGGCGGACACGTATTCGCGGGCGCTGGTCCAGGTCTTGGTCTCGTCGAGCGTATCGATCACATGGCGGCGCGGAATCGCCTCCACCCGGCCGAAGATATCGCCCGCGCCGGTGGGATCGATATGCACGGTGGACAGTGAACACGAGCCGAGTAGCACCGTGGTGATGCCGTGCCGGACCGATTCCGACAGCGCCGGGGACTTCAGCACCTCGATGTCGTAGTGGGTGTGGATATCGATCATGCCCGGCAGGACCCATTTGCCCGCCGCATCCACCACATCCGGACAGCCGGTCTCGTCGAGCGGTTCCGCGGAGACGGCCACGACCCGGTCACCGCGCAGTCCGAGATGGCGAATCGCGGAGGCCGCACCGGTGCCGTCGAACCAGCGGCCACTCTTGATGATCGTGTCGTAGCTCACGCCTCATTGCAACTGGTCGGATGACCCGGAGTCAAGAGGAAGTGTGGGCCGCCGGACGGACCGCCCCGCCCGGCGACCGGGTGTTCAGTCCGCCGCGACCTCGGAACGATCCTCGCTCCACAGCGTGTGGAACTTGCCCTCGGCATCGACCCGCTCGTAGGTGTGGGCGCCGAAGAAATCGCGCTGGGCCTGGGTGAGCGCGGCGGGCAGCCGTTCGGCGCGCAACGCGTCGTAGTAGGACAGCGAAGAGGCGAATGCCGGCACCGGGATACCGAGCAGTGTGGCGGTCGCCACCACCCGCCGCCAGCTGTCGATCGCCGTCTCGATCGCCTGCCGGAAGTACGGCGCGAGGATCAGGCTCGGCAGGGCCGGATCCGTTTCGTAGGCCTCTTTGATGCGGTTCAGGAAGCGGGCCCGGATGATGCAGCCGCCGCGCCAGATGGTGGCCAGATCACCGGGGGTGAGATCCCAGCCGTATTCGGCGCTGCCGGCGGCGATCTGATCGAAGCCCTGGGCGTAGGCCACGACCTTGGACGCGTAGAGGGCCTGCCGGATGTCCTCGGTGAACTGGGCGATATCGGTGGGCTTGGCGGCGAGTTCGCCGGCGGCGAGTCCCACGGCCGCCGCGCGCTGTCCCCGCGAACCCGACAGCGCCCGGGCGAATACCGCCTCGGCGATACCGGTCACCGGAACCCCCAGGTCGAGTGCGGATTTCACGGTCCAGCGCCCGGTGCCCTTCTGCTCGGCCGCGTCCACGATCACATCGACCAGCGGCTTCCCGGTTTTCGCGTCGACCTGGTTCAGTACCTCGGCGGTGATCTCCACCAGGTAGCTCTCCAGCTCGCCGGAGTTCCACTGGGTGAAGATATCGGCGATCTGCTTCGGATCCAGGTCCAGCGCGGCCCGGAACAGGTGGTACGCCTCGCCGATGAGCTGCATATCGGCGTATTCGATACCGTTGTGCACCATCTTCACGAAATGGCCGGACCCGTCCGGGCCGATATGGGTGCAGCACGGGGTGCCGTCCACCTGGGCGGCGATGGACTCCAGCAGCGGTCCCAGCGATTCGTAGGATTCCGCGGGTCCGCCCGGCATGATCGACGGTCCGTTGAGGGCCCCCTCCTCGCCGCCGGAGATCCCGGCGCCGACGAAGTTGAGTCCGCGGGCGCGCAGCGCGGCCTCGCGCCGGATGGTGTCGGTGTAGAGGGCGTTGCCGCCGTCGATGATGATGTCGCCTTCTTCCATGGCGCCCGCGAGCTCTTCGATCACCGCGTCGGTGGCATCGCCTGCCTTCACCATGATGAGCACCCGGCGCGGCTTCTCCAGCGCGGCGACGAACTCGGCGATGGTCTCGGTGCGGACGAAATCACCGTCGTCGCCGTGCGCAGCGAGCAGCGCGTCGGTTTTGGCGACGCTGCGGTTGTGCAGTGCCACGGTGTAGCCGTGCTTGGCGAAGTTGCGGGCGATATTGCTGCCCATCACCGCCAAGCCGGTGACCCCGATCTGTGCACGCGCTGCGGAGGAAGCCATGAACCAGCTCTTTCGTTCGACTGTTCCAACATTTCGGCGGGTGCCACCGAGCCGCGATGATCGTGGAGACCGGCTGCGCGCCCGGCGTGTGCCCTGTCTTCTTTCTACCGGGTGGCCCGGCCGGGCCGTGCGCAGACCCGCCGACAACCGGTCCGCGCGAGCGTGCCGGCCCGGGTGACGGTGGGATCGGCGCGCCGGACCGTCCGGCCCGCGCGGCCGGGCGCGCGCGTGCCGAGCGGGTGGGGAGGAACCCGGCCCGAACAGCGGCTTCGGGTGCCCGACCGCGAGAACGATGGCGCACAACGGATGAACCGTGGGAGGTGTGGCGGCGATCCGGCGCACGAATGGGTACACCGGAGGGGTGCGGTACAAATTCTTGCTCACGATGCCGGCCGCGGTACTGACTGTCGCGGCGTCCCTGTTCACTGTCCAACCCGCCGTGGCCGCCCCGGGGCCGCGGGTCGACGCGGAGAAACCGATAGACGGTCGCGCGGTCCTGCTCGAGGTGTACTCACCCGCCATGGACACCGTGGTGACCAATCGGGTCATCCCCGCGCCGGGTGGCGGGCCGGCGCCCACGGTGTACCTGCTGACCGGGATCGGTGGCGGCGCCGACGGTATCTCCTGGTGGGACGATACCGATGTCCGGCAGTTCTTCGGGGACAAGAATGTGAACGTGGTGATGCCGATCGGCGGTGCCTACTCCATGTACACCGACTGGCACACCGACGATCCCGTGGTCGGCCGCGCCCGCTGGCAGACCTACCTGACCCAGGAGCTGCCGTCGGTGGTGGACGCCCGGTTCGGCACCACCGGGCGTAATGCGATCGCCGGTGTGTCGATGAGCGGCGGGTCGGCCGTGGACCTCGCCATCCAGGCGCCGGACCGTTACCAGGCGGTCGCTTCCTACAGCGGATGCCCGTGGTCCGCCGACGCCACCGGAATCGCGATGGTCAGCGCGCAGGTGATGCGGGGTGGCGCCGACCCGGGCAAGATGTGGGGGCCGCCGGGTTCCGCGGGCTGGCAGGCCCATGACGCGTTCGCGCGCGCCTCCCGGTTGGCCGGGAAGACCGTGTACCTGTCCGCCGCGTCGGGTATGCCCGGCGAAATCGACCGGGGCTGGGGGTTCCCGCCGGTCGAGGCCGTTGCCGCCGCCTGTACCTCGGCCTTCGCCGGTCGTCTGGGGCAACTCGGCATCGGCGCGGTGCATATCGACCGCCCGGCCGGTGCCCATACCTGGGGTCAGTTCGAATACGACCTGCACGATTCGTGGCCCTATCTGGCGCGGGCCATCGGCGCCTGATCGCCGACCCGCCGTGCGTCTTCGTCAGCTGCCGGCCGGTCGCGGCTCTGCTGCTTCGGCCGGTCATCCGATAACCCGACCGGGCGGCTCCCAGCACCAGAACGGCCGAGAGCAGGCCGATGAGGAGCCGGGGCCGCTCGGGTAGCAGCTCCGTGGGCCGCGGCCACCGGCCCTCGGAGACAACGGAATCCGGCACCTAATGCCGAGCGAAAGCCATGCGGAGGTCGGCCGGTGCGGATCATCGATATCGAACGTGTGATTCCCGCTCCGATCGAGCAGGTGTTCGCCTTCCTGACCGATACCGCCCACTACCGGACGGTCCCCGGGGTGCTGCGGGCCGAGGTCGTGCGTCCGGGGCCCCGTGCGCCGGGCGGTGCGGGCACGGTGCGGGAAGTGGTGCTGCCGCTGCTGCGCCTCACCGAAGTGATCGAGGTGTACGAGCCGCCGCGCTTCATGCGGTACCGGATCGTGCGTTCGATTCCGCCACTGCGGCACGAACACGGATTCATGGCCTTCGCCGCGGAACCCGGCGGGACCGGGGTGCGCTGGCTTTCGGAGTTCGCGGTCGACTTCCCGCTCCTGTCCGGCCCGCTCACCAGACTGGCCGAACCCGTGCTCGCGGCCGGCTTTCGTT
This sequence comes from Nocardia sp. NPDC050193, assembly GCA_040674215.1. Taxonomy (GTDB): domain Bacteria; phylum Actinomycetota; class Actinomycetes; order Mycobacteriales; family Mycobacteriaceae; genus Nocardia. Next base: position 104,960 of record JBFARE010000001.1, read on the forward strand.
TTCTCTTGTACACCGCGGCCCGGGAGCTGAGCGGCACGGTCACCGCGAACCCGTGATCCAGGCCGGGCCCGATGGCCGAACCCGTCCCGCCGCAGCCGTTCTTCCGGTCGTCGTGGGCCGGACGGCATGGCGACATGGCTGGTCGTCCGTCCAGGTGAAAGACTGGCCGGGTGCCGCCCGAGGCGGCACGGCACCGGTGGGTGTCCCGGCGAAAGGAAGACCATGCGGAGATTCGGTACGGCCGCGGTCGCCGCGCTGCTCGCGGCGGCGATCGCCGGTCTGCCCGGTGGGCACGCGGTAGCGGCGCCGGGCACCGGCGTCGTCGAATCCGTCGAACCGCCGGCCGCGTCGGCCGTGCTGCCCGGCTCGGTGGATTCCCAGCGCATGCTCTACACCACGACTACCGTCGGCGGAGCGCCGACCGTGGCCAGTGCCGCCGTGTACTTCCCGCCCGGCGCGCCCCCGGCCGGCGGGTGGCCGGTCATCGCCTGGGCGCACGGCACGGTCGGGCTCGGCGATACCTGCGCGTACAGCGTGGCCGGCCCGGGCGCCGTGGCCCGGGACTGGGCGTACCTGGGTCAATGGCTCGAACAGGGTTATGCCATTGTCGCCGCCGACTACGCCGGGCTGGGCACACCCGGCGAACATCCGTATCTCAACGGCGTGGTGGAGGCGCACAATGTCGTCGACGCCGTACGGGCCGCGTCGGGGCACTATTCCGCACTGTCGAACAAATGGGTCGTGGTCGGGCAGTCGCAGGGTGGGGGAGCGGCGGTGACCACGGCCCGGTATGCCACCGAATTCGGCGGCCCGGAACTGGACTACCGCGGCGCGGTGGCCACCGGCGTCCCCGCATATATCGAGAACATCCTGGCTCTCATGGGGCCGGGTGTACCGCCGGTGAAACTGGGTGCACACACCACGGCGTACGCGCTGTACCTGCTCAACGGCCTGCGCACCACCTATCCCGAGCTGGACATCGAATCCTTCCTCACCGAATCCGGCCGGTACTGGCTGAAGCGCGGGCGTGCCGAATGCCTGTCCCCGTTCGGTGACGAGCTGGTGGCCCACGGTGTGGTGATCGGAGACCTCTTCACCCGGCCGTTGGCCGATATCCCGGATCTGCACGGGCTGCTCACCCGCTATCTCGGCCTGCCGGAATCCGGCTACGACAAACCGCTCTTCCTCGGACAGGGGCTGCTCGACACCGATGTGATCACCCCGGAGACGCTACGGTTCGCGGCGGTGCTGGCGGCGAACCGGCAGCCGGTGACCTTGAAGGTGTACCCCACCGATCACGATGGTGCCGTGAATGATTCGCTACCCGATTCGGTGCCGTTCGTCGGCGATCTGTTCGCCTGAGTTCCGGCCGCCCGAGTCCCCGGCACCACCCAGCCGGTGAATCAAACTGGCGGACATGGCCTTCCCCCCGTTTGACATCGTCGTCGCCGGGAATAGCGGGAGCATAATGTTCCTCGACCCTTGGGACTTGCCATGATCATTGTTCTCGGGCTCGTGATCGCCGTCGCGGCGGTTGCCGCCGGTGTCGCCGGCGTCGCGGCCAATACCAGTGATGTCAATCGTCTGACCAGCGACTTCTCGGTCTTCGATTACCACTTCGCCGGTACCACCGGTGAACTGTTCCTCATCGGCATCATCGTCGGTGTGGTCGGCGGGCTAGGAGTGGGTCTCGTTTCCGCCGGTGCCTGGCGCTCCACCCGTCGGGGTCTGCAGACCCGCCGGGAGTTGCGGCAGTCGCGCAAGGAGATCGCGGCCGCCCAGCGCAATCTCGCCGAGACCAAGGAACCGGCGGAGAAGCCCGCGCCCGCTGCTCCGGCCTGGTCGATGAGCAAATTGCTGCGCAAGCCGGACAAGAGCGCGGCGACCGCCAAGTGACCTCTGTCCCCCGACCGAATATCGAATATCGAATCAGAAAGTCAGTGTCATGATCGTTCTCGGACTCATTCTGCTCATCGCCGGTTACCTGCTCGGTATCGGCGTACTCACCACCATCGGCCTCGTTCTGCTCGTGGTCGGCGCGGTACTGGCCATCGCCGGATCGGTGGGCCGGCCCGTCGGCGGCCGACGGCACTATTACTGACGCCGTCTATCAGCGATCCCATCCACGACCGCCGCGGTGCGAACGATCCACACGGATCGCCCGCACCGCGGCGGTCGCTGTTCGTCCGGCCGGACGCGGTCGCGCCCGGAGGGAAAGCGAACGGCACGCCGAGAGCGAGGACAGTCGCGGCGGGCCGGGACGGGACGGTCCCGGAGATCAGGCGATCCCGTGCGGGTCGGGCGTGGGGCATGGGGCGAATTGCGACCCGTGGTGGCGGAATACCGGGCGGGAGTCGAGAACGGAATCCGGCGAGATCGGCTCGTTCACCCGTTCAGCGCACTGACCGCCGCTCCTGCTGCCGTGGGCTCGTCGCGGCCCGGGTCTGGGGTCCGTGGGGATTGGTCAGCGCCATGCTGACACCGATGAGCAGTACGACGGTGACCACGCTGATGGCGCCGAGCAGTGGCCCTAAAATCTCCAGCGGCTCGGCACCTTCGGGCGACGCCGCGTCGGGAACCTCGTGCGCGTGCATTGCGGACATGCCGGTGTAGTGCATCGTCGCCACCGCCGCGGCCATGATCAGCGCCGCGCCCAGGGTGGACGGTATTCCCCACGACCGCATGCTGAACCACAGCGTCGCGGTGGCCGCGACCGTGGCGATGACCAGTGAGAGCGCAATGCGGGTGGGGTCGTATTCGATATGCGCGTCCGTGCGCAGGGCGGACATGCCGGTGTAGTGCATGGCCGAGATGCCGAGACCGGTGATGGCACCGCCGGCCAGCAGGGCCGGAAGGCCCGAGCCCGGTGTGGTCACCAGATAGAGGCCGATGGCGACCACGCCGATCGAGATCACCGCACTCAGCAGGGTGAGCGGGACATCGAAACGTATCTCTGCGCCATCTATGGAAAAGCCCAGCATCGCCACGAAATGCATGACCCAGATACCGGTTCCGCCGATGGTGATCGCGGCGAGTACGAGCCAGAGCAACCGGCGTCGTCCGTGGCGGGCCTGCCTGGTGCACTGCAATCCGATGGCGCATCCGGTGGCCGAGAGGAAATACGCGAGGGCGGGTGTCAGCCAGCCGAACGCGAAGTGTTCGAGGTGAAGCATGTCCATCCAACGTTCGCCGGGTCAGCCCGGAGTTTCTGTGTAGGGCTAAACAGTACGACGGCAACCTCGGTGGGGTGCTGATCATTTGCTTGAAATGCTGTGGTATCAATCACATTCGAGTTTTGCGGCGTTTGATTCCGCAATATTGCATTGTCTATCTTGCGGATACTGTCCCTGGCGAAGTATGCATCGGGGCGCCGGAAAGGCCGATTCTGCCGCACTGTTGGGAGATGCCCGCTGCGGGCCCGAGTGAAAGGCCGTTTCCGGAAAGGGTGTGGTTCGGATTTCGAACTCGCGCGACTTCGACCTTCTCGTTCCCTGATAACTGCTCTATAACTGGTACATAACTTCTCGGCGTCGGTTCTGTATTAGGCGAAACGTTTCCGAACCCGAGCCGACACCGGAGGACCCGGCCGCCGGACGCGGCGACCGGATCCTGCGCCGGCCCCGTAATCGTCACCGCGGCCGCGGGCCCTCGCATTTCATCAGTTCCGACGCGGGCGTGACCCGGGAGTCGAACACCGTCCACAACGATTCGTCCGTCAACCGCCGCAGGACGAACCGGTACTTGCCGTAGCACGCCCGCGAGGCCGTTGTCAGACGAGTCTTCCCCACCACCCGGTAGGAATATCCGTCGATGCGCACTGTCGGGTTCATGATCTGTTCTCCCCTTCCGCCGTTGTCGCTCATCGGCGGCCACTGTGGCAGGGAGGTGCTGAAGCTGCGCTGAAGCGTGCTGAAGGCCGCTTCAGGAAGCGAGGAAGGTGCCGGTCGGCACCGCTGTCGAGATCAGCGGCGCGCGTCCAGCCAGTCCCGGTAGTGCGTGGGAGCCAGGTGCGCGTCCGGCCCGGCGAGGAGTTCGTCACCGGTGACCGCGGCGAACATACCGGCCGTCTCGTCGGTGACGACGATCCGGTCGTCGTGCCGGGCGAGCAGGGTCATCCGGCCGATTTCGTCGAGCGGGAGCACGTCGGGTCCGGCGATATTACGAATACCCTGCAACGGGGAGCCCAGCGCTACACCCACCACCGCGTCGACGACATCCGCGGCCGCCATCGGCTGTAGCCGGGTCGCCGGCAGTCGGACGACGTTGTCCTCGGCGGACCAGGACATCACCGCGTCCATGAATTCGAAGAATTGGGTGGCGCGCACGATCGAATACGGGGTGGGGCCCTTCCGGAGCAACTCCTCCTGCAGGGTCTTGGCCCGGTAATAGTCCAGTTGTGGCACCCGGTCGACACCGACGATCGACAGAACCACCTGGTGTTTCACTCCGGCCCGGTCCCCGGCGCCGAGGAGGTTGTCCATCGCGGTGCGGAAGAAGTCCAATGCGGTGTCGTCGAAGGTCGGGGAGTTGGCCAGGCCGACCACCACGTCGGCGCCCGCCACCGCCTGGTCCAGGCCTTCGCCGCTGACCAGGTCCACGCCGGTGGACGGCGCGGCGGGTACGGCGTCGTGTCCGGCCGCCCGTAGCTTGCGGACGACCTGCGAGCCGATCCGACCGGTACCGCCGATGACTGTCAGCTTCATGTTGCTCACCTTTCACCGCCCGCCGGGCAGGGTTCAGAGAGTTCGATGTGCACTGAAACGTCGAGAGGTGCTCCACTGCGGCGGTCCGCGGCCGGGAAGTGACCGGCCGCGCGAACCGGGTGATCACTGTGCTGCTGTTTCCAGGATCGCATCAGTGACCCCGGCGACCGTGGCCCGGCCACCGGAATAGATGATTTCGAGACCTGCGCGGCCCGCCCGGATCAGGTGGTGAGCCGCGCGTCCGGCGTCAGCCGGGTGATCGACAGATCCCGATGAGCGATTCCGGGACCATGCTCGTGCACCGGACGCAACGCCTCGATGACGTTGACGCAGGTCAGATGGTCGGCGGGATGAAGCCCTTCGGTGAAGCGGAAGCGGACGTTGGCGGTGCCCCGCGCCGTATCGGTCGTGGTGATCAACTGATAGCGCAGCGGCGCCCGATCCTCGCTGGTGGTGGTCCAGATGGAGCGATAACTCAGCCCGGGTCCCAGCATCCGGTCGACGATCACCCTCTGGACGGCCCCGGAACTGTCGGTGATCACCTCCACGGTGCTGCTGGGGGTCTCGGCCGCGCCGGCGGCGCTGTGGAATACCGCGTCGTCGAGGACGCGCAGCCCCGCCGTGTAGTAGCCGTCGACCGCCGCGGCGCCGGCCACGGCGGCCTCGGACCCGGTGGCCCCGATACCGATATCGTGCCGTCCGCCCCACGGGTACACCCCGGTCTCGGGAAAATCGAGTTCCTCGACCAGTTCCACCCGCCGGATCCCCCGGGTCACCTCCGTCAGCGAGCGGATGAGCCGGGCGGGGATGGTGGCCTGGAAGGCTCCGGTGGCATGGAAGGTGGATTGTCCGGTGCGGCAGGCATCCAGCAGTTCGGCCGGGGGAAGGTGGCCATCCAGCGGTGCCGTGGATATCACGTCGTAGCCGTCGCTCAGGAGTTCCGGTAGCACGCTGCCCGGAATATCCGCGGCGATCTCGGCGAACGTCGGCACATAGACGACACATGCCGTGCCCTCCGGCGGGGACTGCAGGGTGTCGATCCGCGCGGATACCGCGAGGTGTGCTCGCGCGCGGATCCGGTCGGCGATCCGGTCGGCGAAGGGGCCCGCGCCGAGCACCGCGACCGCGAGCGTGGGTGAACTCATGACGACTCCAGAAGGTAGTGAGGACGCAGGTCCGGCATGACCACACCGGGCGGTGCGGCACACAACTCGGGGACCACGCCCAGCATTGCGGCGACCGAGATATCGGTAACAGCGGACCAATCTCCGCTATAGGCCTCGTCGTCCATTTCGTTACGCATCTCGATGACACCGGGGTTGCCGTCGAGAGTGATCACATGCCCGCCGGCCGCGCTGCTCGGATGGTCCGGCCCCAGATGGGCATTGCCGGCCCCGACGTGCCGGCACTCCTCGTTGGTCATGAACAGATGGTCACCGATATATCCCCGGTAGGTCATATGGATCGCGCCGACCGTGCCGGGGGCGACGACGGTGCCACCGGCCCGCACCCGGACGCGTGCCGGAACCGGGTAGAGGTGACGTTCCACTCGGACCGCGTCCGATCCGACCCCGTACAACGCGTGCGCGACATTACCCAGCACGGCATCGAAGTAGAAATGCTGTATCAGCCCGATCGCGTGGTCGGAGTCCACCGCCGCCAACGGCATTCCGAACCCGAGACTTTCCAGCCCGCCCCACATACCGTCGGGCGCGGCGGACAGATCGCCGACCTCCAGGAAAGCCCACCTCGTATACCTCGTCGAGTATGCCGGCCAGGCGGAGGAGTAGTTGTTCGACCATGAGGTCCGGATGCAGACCGGTGCCGTGCAGCGAGACCCCACCGGCGAGGCAGGCCCGCTGGAGGCGGCTGCCCGGTTTCCGCCGCGGGACCGCCCGGTCGATGATCAGCCGATATGGATCAGTCACAACCGTCTCCTTGCCGCCGCTCGCGGACTTTCTAACACACTGTCGGAAGTGACACGCCAGTTCTGGGCGGGGTGGGTGTGGCGGGATCGAAAATATCCACAGTACAAGCGGGTTCCGGGAGAGAGGGCAATCGGATGTGATCTGCCGTTCATATTCGATGGCACGTCTGCGACGCGGCGGGACGGTGGTCAGAGTGGGCCCGCGGTGGTGTGGGTTCCGGCACGGAAGGCCGCGAAGGAAGCATCGAGTTCGCCGGTGGCGCTGCACATCACCTGGGTGCGGTTTTCCAGGTCGAGCGCATGGCGCAGGCTCGGCGCGTCCACGGTCTGCCACATCGTCTCTTTCGTCATCCACACTGCGAGCGGGGAGTTGCGGGCGATCTCCTCCGCTTTGGCGACGGCGCGCGCGAGCAGTTCATCGGGCTCGACGACCTCGAGTACCAGGCCGATCCGCGCGGCCTCCTCGGCGTCGAAAACACGGCCGGTGAGCAGCAGTTCGGCCGAGCGCGCGGCGCCGACGAGTCGCGGCAGATGGTAGCTGGTACCCATATCGCACGCCGAGATGCCGTGCCGGATGAACACCGCCCCGAAGCCGGCGTCGCGGGCGGCGTAGCGGATATCGCAGGCCAGCGCCAGCGCGAACCCGCCGCCGACGGCCGCCCCGTCGAGGGCGGCGATCACCGGCTGGCGCAGCCGGTGGATCTTCTCGAACGCCGAGGCCATCAGCTCCTGCGCGGCGTAGATCCGGGCGGCCGGGGAGCGGACCGCGCCCAGCAGCGCCGCGGCCGGGGGGCGGTCGATCGTCAGCACGACGACCCCGGAGGGCAGGTATTCGGTGGACAGCGCGGACACGGGGACTCCTTCGGATCGGGATTCAGCGGGCGACGGTACCGCCGTCGACCAGGAAGGTCTGACCGGTGACGAAACTGCCGGCGTCCGAACACAGCAGCAGCGCGGTGCCGACCATCTCGTCCGGTTCGGCGATCCGGCCCAGTAGCGCGGCCCCGGCCATGGCCGCGACGAATTCCGGCGGATTCTTACGGACCATATCGGTGTCGACGGCACCGGGGGCCATGGCGTTCACCCGAATTCCGTCGGCGGCGAATTCGGCGGCCATGGAGCGGGTGAACGACAGCAGGGCCGCCTTGCCCGCCGCGTACATCGACAGCGCGGGCGCGAACTGCAGGGCCGCGACCGAGCCGAGGTTCAATACGGCCGCGTGTTCGCTGGCTCGCAGATACGGCAAGGCCGCCTGGACCAGGAACAGCGGTCCCTGCACATTGACGGCGAAGGATTTCTCGACCGCCGCGGGTTCCATGGTCGCCAACGGCTGGGCGAGGGCGTTGGCCGCGTTGTTGACGACGATATCGATCCCGCCGAAGGTGTCGGCGGCGGTCTGCACCAGTGCTTGCAGGGCGTCGACATCGCCCAGATGGGTCGGGACACCGATCGCTTCCGCGCCGAGTTCACGCAGCCGCGCCGCCGCCTGCTCGCATGCGTCCGGCTTACGGCCGGCCACCACGAGTCGGGCGCCCGCGCAGGCGAATCCCTCGGCGATGGCGAGCCCGATACCCCGCGTGCCGCCGGTGACGATCGCGGTGCGCCCGCTCAGGTCGAACAACTTCCGAAAAGATTTGCTGTCCACTGGATCAACCTTTCGATCGGTGGGCCGGGACCCGTTCGGTGGCCATAGGGTGCGCTACGGACGCAGGCATTTGTATCAGTACTCGGATCTGTATCGGATGAGGGGCGCGGTCGGTGTGATCGCGGGGCGACCGGTCTCCGGCAGGCTCTCGCGATGCCGTGTCCGGCTCACCACAACGAGCCGCGCGAGATAGCGGCGGGAGTACTCACGCACCGCGGCCGCGTCCGAGATGTCCAGCTGTCCTTCGGGATCGAGCAGCAGCGATGAGGTGAGCCGGGCCAGCAGTTCGCAAACCTCGCGCATCGCCTGGGGCAGGGTGCCGATCACGACTGTCCGCAGCACGGCATCGATCGGTGCGGCGACTATCCGCCACGGGAGGCCGGGAGAGCCATCCGGGGCCGGGGATCCCTTTTGCGGAGATAACCGGTCGTACAAGATGGTGCGGGCCCGGACGAATCGGCCGAGCATCCGTTCCCGATACACCTGGAACTCCTCGTAGGTCTGCGGCTGGTTACGGGCGCTGACCCCGTAGAGCTCGTACCAGACCTTGCTCTCCTCGAAGATCTGGACCTTCTCCTCGTGGCAGAGCCGCCGGATGAACGTATCGGTGATGTAGCGAACCTGGTCGACGAAGGTGGCGTGGGCCCAGTAGAACAGCTCCGGGTTGAGCGCGTGATAGCGCGAACCGTCGCTGATGGTGCCCTTGATCGACCTGTGGAAGTCCCGCACGCGCCGGCCCCAGTCGTGCGGGTCCGCGCTGTAGACGGTCTGCATGATGGGCGGGGCGCGGCCGAGGAAATCGCTGAGGATCACCGAATGGTCCTCGACGCCCTGCGCGAGTTGCTCGAAGCAGTTCTCGGTACCCGCGAGCCGCTGGAAGCCGAGCAGGTTGCGGATGTCGCCGCGGAACTTCCACACCAGCGAATCGGGCCCGGCCGGAATCGCGGTTCGGTGACCTCCTGGACCGGCATCGGCAGGCCCTCGCGGATACCCGCGTCGGGATCGGCGGTCACCGGACACCTCCGTGGCACTGCGGTCACGGATCAGTGGCACGGATTCGTGACCTTCTGTCACCCACCGTAGAACCCCGGCCCGCGGCACAAGTGCCGAATCGTTTCCGATACCGTGCGGGCCGGGCGGCTACGCGCTGTCGCCGTGGGGCGCCTTGCCGTGGCGCTCAGTCCGCGCGGGAGAACACCGCGACCAGGAACTCCGCGGAGTCGGTGAACGGCCGCAGATCCCAGGTCGACAGCAACAGGTCGGCGGTGAGACCCTGCTCCGCGGCGTCGGCGCGGAACTCCGCGAAATCGTAGCCGCGGCCGGCGCCGAAACCGGTGACCACGCGACCCTGTGGTGCCAGATGCCGGGCGAAACCGGCCAGCACCGCCGGGCGGGTCGACGGTGCCAAAAATGTCATCACATTGCCCGCGCAGACGATCACATCGAAATCGGCCGGGACACCGCGGGCCGGTAGATCCAGTTCGGCGAGATCGCCGACCAGCCAGGTGGGCCCGGGGTAGTCGGCCTCGGCGGCGGCGATCAGCACCGGGTCGATATCGACGCCGACCACCGTGTGCCCGGCATTGTGCAGATGGCCGCCCAGGCGGCCGGGTCCGCAGCCCGCATCGAGTACCCGGCCGCCCCGGCCGAGCATCGCATCGATCAGCCGCGCCTCGCCGAATATGTCGTGGCCTTCCGCCGCCAGTGTCCGGAACCGCTGCACATACCATTCGGAATGCGCGGGGTCGGCCGCGGTGAGTTCCTCCCAGCGGCTCCGTATGCGGTCCGGCGGTGTGTTCGCGCTCATCCGGTTCCTTTCGCGTCGGCGCGCCCGGTGCGGGCACCGGGTGGAACCATACGTGCCGTCAGCCCGACAGCCGGTTCTCGTAGACCGTCGCGAGGTCGCGCAGGGCGGTGGACCCGTCACCGGTGAAGCTGGAGCCGTGCATCACGGCCAGTGTGGTCGGCCGCAACTCGGCCAGCCGGCGCAGTGCCGCGGGTACGGCCGGGCCCAGCGACGTGGCGTGGAAGACGTCCTCGGCCACCTCGGCCGGTCCCACCAGGTCGGAGCCGGTGAGGGCGGGTCCGTCGCCGAGCTGGGTCATCAGATCGCCGCAGAACAAGACACCGGTGGACTCCTCGTAAAGCACCCGCGCCTCCCAGTTGTGCGGGGCGTGCGGTGTATCGAAATGCTGGATCCGGCGGTCACCGAGATCGATGATCTCGCCGTCGGCCAGGCGCCGCGGTCGCCGATCTGCCAGATCATCCAGCGAGACCTGGCAGCCCACGACACCGTGGGCCACCTGGGCGTGTGGGGCCGCGCCCAGGAACAGATTCATCGCCCCGCTCTCGTCGGCCTCCACATGCCCGAAGGTGATCCAACGGAGGTCCGCCACGGGTCGTATCCGCGCGATCGCCGCCGAAACAGAAGGGAACAGCGCCCGCATCCCGGTGTGGAACAGCAGGGGCTCCGCGGCGTCGACGAAGAACTGATTGAACGTGAAACCGGTGGGGCCCACATCGGGGACGAAGGTGGAGAAGCGGTAGACACCATCGGCGATCTCGTCTGTTCGGATATCCATCACAGCAGTCCTGGTAGCGCCATCCCCCGCCGAGTATCGGACAGAACGCGTATTCGAGCAGCGGACCCCAGTGTATCTCCGCTGATCAGCGCCGAACAGGGCTGTGATGCCCGGTCCGGTCCCGGGCAGGGCGCGCGTGGCCTCACACTCCGAGGTGAGGCCACGCATGCCGGTAGCCGGACGTGGTGCCGCTACACCTCGGCGACGCAGGTGACGAGCTGGCGCTCGTCGTAGGTGTAGTAGCTGGTGGCCTCCGCGGGGCAGCCGGATTCGTCGGTGGTACCGGTCAGGATCTTCAACACATGCACGGTATCGGCCTTACCCGGCGTGCAGGGGCTGTGGGTCGGGCTGTCGCTACCGGACGGAACGGTCATACACTGACCTTCGACCCAGTCGATGTCCAGGCACAGCGCACCCTGTTCCCGGCCGCCCAGGGTCACATAGTAGGTCTGATCGACATCGGACGCGCAGCCGTCCTGGGTGGGGGCCTTGGCGACCACCTTGTAGTTCGAATTCTCCGAGCCGCACACGGCGTGGTCGATCTTCGCGTCCATCATCGTCCCCGACAGCGTGACACAGTCACCGATGGCGGCGTCGAAATCGACATCCCCGCCCTCGTCGGTTCCGTTCTGTCCGGGCACGGTGGATACCGCGCTCGCCGACGAACTCTGGGCCGAATCGGTCCCGCCGGTACACGCCGACAGGGTCAGGACCGCACAACCGAGGACGACGAGGCCGACCAGCACGCCGGGGATCCGGAAGATGGGCGAACGTCTGGACATGAAAACTCCTCCATGGAAATAGGTGATGGTGAATGTGTTCGGGCAGTGGATGATTCGGAGCAAGCTGGCGGAAGTGTGACTTCTGCGGAAACGAAGGCGGGCGGGCCCCGGCCCGGTGGCCGCCGCCGGAAGTGCAGCCGCGCAGGGTTGTCCGGACATCGCGACCTGCCCCCGGGTGACCGGAGACGGTCACCCGGGGGCCGATTACTTCGGTGACGCACCGCCGGATGAGGGCGGTGCGGGTGATGCCCGGCCTACGGGGCCGAAGGCGGCGGCAGATCGACTGTGGCGGTGCGCGGTTGTTCCGGTGGACCGGCCACATGCGAATGCTCGCGTGAGCTTACCGGTCGACCCCCCGACCCGCGGTGATTGCGGGGACGGTTACCCGTGCCCTGAATCCCCGCCGCGCCCGTGACCTACAGCGGTAGCTTCCCACGTCGGTACCTACTCCTCCTCGCTGGTGCCCGGCGCAGATCTTAACCGGTCGTGCCGACAAAGTGGATGCCTCGGGCGGGTTCGCCTGTCCTAGGCCGGAGGAGGGATCGCCGATCGTCAGGCCGAGCCGGCGGCGGCCGAGATCCGTGCCACCTGGGCCGGTTGGCGAGCGATCTGGGCATCAGCAGGAGCGGGATCGCCACCCTGTTCGAAACGAAAGAGGCGCTCCAGCCGGCGGCGGTCCGGTCCGCGACGCCGTCGCCGCGGACCACGAGGACTGGCTGACCTTCCTGACCGGGGAGATCGGTAAGGCTCAGGAACTGGGCGCGCTGACCGGGCGGGACGCGGCGGCACTGGCCTTCGAGATCGACGCGATCGTCGGCGCCGCCAATACCGCCCGCCAGCTCGGCGACCATGAACGGGTCTCGATCGCGCGCCGGATCCTGGAGGATCCGCTGCGCTGAACACGCGGCGAAGGCCGGTCACGGTGACGTGGCGCGGGCCCGCTACCCGCGGAGAGCGCCCCGCTCCAGGCCCAGATGGTCGATGAGTTCCGCCGCGGCCGCCCGCCCGGCCCGGTTCGCGCCGATCGTACTGGCCGACGGTCCGTAGCCGATCAGATGGATCCGCGGATCCACCGCGACCCGGGTGGCGAGCGCGCCGCTCATGGTGATCCCGCCGCCCGGACCACGGAGCCGCAGCGGAGCCAGATGGTCCAGCGCACTACGAAAACCCGTGGCCCACAGGATGACCTGCGCGGCCTGGAAACTGCCGTCGGCCCAGCGCACGCCATCGGGCTCGATATGGTCGAACATCGGCCGCCGCCGCAGGGCGCCGCGGTCCCGGGCCGCCCGGAGCCGGTCGTCCAGCGGAAGACCGGTCACCGAGACCACCGAGCCGGGCGGAAGCCCCCGGCGTACCCGATCCTCCACGATCGCCACCGCCCGGCGGCCCGCGTCCACGTCGAAGGGGGTCTCCCGGAAGGCGGGTTCCGAACGCGTCACCCAGGTGGTGCCGGTGACCCGGGAGATTTCGTCGAGCAACTGAACCGCGGAGATTCCGCCCCCGACCACCACCACGTGCTGTCCCGCGAACTCCGCCGGGTCACGGTAGTCGCGGGTGTGCAACTGCCGGCCGGCGAAGGTCTCCGCGCCGCGATAGTGCGGTACGAAAGGGTGCTCCCAGGTTCCGGTGCAGTTGATCAGGCCGCGCACCCGGAGTGTGCCCGCCCGGTCCGTCTCGGCGTGCAGGAGACCGTCGTCTCCGCGACGATCGCACACCACCCGCACGCTCACCGGCCGGCGCACCCGGAGCTCGAAATGCTCCTCGTAACGCTGGTAGTAGCGCGGCACCGCGGTTGCCGCCGGAACCTCGGGCCCGGCGGCACTCGGACCGGCATTCTCGGCGAAGGGCATACCGGGCAGGTCGTGCACCCGGTTCACGGTGCTGAGGGTCAGTGACGGCCAGCGGAACTGCCAGGCGCCGCCGGGGCCGGGAGCATGGTCGACGACGAGAAAATGCTGTCCGGGCGCGAGCCCGTGCCGCCGCAGGTGGTACCCGGCCGACAGACCGGACTGCCCGGCCCCGATCACGAGTATCGGGAAGTCCGGTTCCGCCGGATGCGCTGCCTGCTGCGTCATGGTCGCCGATGCTAGTGCGCACGCGACACCGGAAGACGCCGGCCACGCACCCGGCGGCCCACACCGGCCGCTCGCCCGCCGCCGCGGCGGTCACCCGGATACATGGCGGGTCACCGGGAGTTCCACCACGAACCGCGCGCCACCGGAGTCCGCGGGCTCGACCCGAATCGTCCCCTCGTGCCGTCCGACCACATCACGCACGATCGCCAGGCCCAGGCCCGCACCTCCTTCGTCTCGGCTGCGGGCGTCGTCGAGGCGCACGAAACGCTGGAATATCCGCTCCTGATCGGCTTCCGGCACGCCCGGGCCGTCGTCGGCCACCGCGAGCACGGCCCTGTCGCCCTGTCGCTCCAGCGTCACCCGCACCGTCGTCGCGGCATGCCGTTGCGCGTTGTCCACGAGATTGCCCAGGACCCGGGCGAGTTGGGTCCGGCTACCGGTGACGGCGAGTTCGTCCACCCGGAGATCGGCACCGACCGGTAGCCGATCGCCGACCCGGTGGGCCAGTTCCTCCCGGACCAGCGCCGTGAGCTCGATCCGGTCGGCCCGGGGCTGTTCGCCCGCGTCGAGCCGGGCCAGCAGCAGCAGATCCGCGGCGAGGTGTTCCAGCCGCACGGTGTCGCCGAGCAGGCCGTCGAGTTCGAGCAACCCCGGATGCGCCTGCGCCACTTCGAGCTGGGTGCGCAGACTGGCGATCGGGCTGCGCAGTTCGTGTGCGGCATCGGCGATGAACCGGCGCTGACGTTCCGCGGACTGCTCCAGTGCCGCTAACGTGTCGTTGGTGGTGACCGCCAACCGCGCGATCTCGTCGCGGGCAGCGGGTTCGGGAACCCGGCGCGATAAATCGCCGTGCATGATCTCGGCCAGCTCGGACCGGATGGACTCCACCGGCCGCAACGCCCACCGGGTGACCAGCCAGGTCACCGCGGCGACCACGGCGAGCAGCACCGGCAGCCCGATCAGCATCGCCCGCCGCAGGTCGGCGACCGCGCTGTCGGCGGTATCCAGCGACGCGCCCGCGTAGACGGTGACCGGTTGCCCGTCGGGGGCGGCGCTATCGAGCGCGGCGACGCGATAGCTCGCGGGCCCGGAATCACCGACTACCACTTCGGCCTGCCCGAACACCGGTTCGGTGGCCCCGGGAGCGCCGACGGCCCGCGCGGTGCCTGTTTCGCCGGAGCCGGCCGCGCTGCCGGTGCCCAGGCCGGGCGCGGTATCCCCGGAGCCGGATGAGTCGTCTGCGTCCTCGGACTCGTCGTCTGCGTCCTCGGCGTCGTCGTCCTCGGCGTCGTCGTCCTCGTCGTCTCCGGACTCTGCGTCCGCCGCCGTACCTGCCGCGAAGCCGGCCATCGGATCCCGGTCTCGTAGTTCCTCATCGGCGGCCAGGACCCGCCCGTCCGCCGAAACGACCTGTACCGGTTCGTCGTCGGGGTCCGGTAGCCGAAGTTGCGTGAGCGGTGTGCCCGCCTCCAGCTGCCCGGCGATATCGCGTGCGGTGTTCGCGGCCTGCAGATCCGCACTCTCGACCAGATTGCCGCGCAGGGCGGCGAGCAGGATGAGCCCGGTGGCGGTCAGGGCGGTCGCGACCACCACGGTGGCCGCGGCCGTGGTCCGCGCCCGGACCGAATTCCACCAGTGCCCGCGCCGGCGAGCCCGCTCACCCACGCTCGGCCGCCAAGCGGTACCCCGCGCCGCGTACCGTCAGAATGGTCCGGCAGCCGAAGGGCGTATCGATCTTGCGGCGCAGGGTGCTGATGTAGACCTCGACGATATTCGGGTCGCCGTCGTAGGCGAAATCCCAGACATGGTGCAGGATATCGGCCTTGGACACGACCTCCCCGGCGCGCCCGGCCAGGTGTTCCAGTACCGCGAATTCTTTGGCGGTCAGCGCGATATCGCGGTCTCCGCGCCGGCAACCGTGGGTGGCGGGGTCGACCACCAGATCGCCGACCCGCAGAACGCGCACGCCGCCGCGGGTGCGGCGGCGCAGCAGCGCCCGGACCCGGGCCACCAGCACCACATAGGAGAACGGCTTGCTGAGGTAGTCGTCGGCGCCGGTGTCCAGGCCCTCGGCCTCGTCGTACTCGCCGTCCTTGGCGGTGAGCATCAGCACCGGTGTTTCGTGACCGGCGGCGCGCAGTGTCGCGCAGACCCGGTAGCCGTTCATACCGGGCAGCATGATGTCCAGGATGATCAGGTCGTACTCGGTGGTGGTGGCGCGGTGTAGTCCTTCGGCGCCGTCGTGTACGACGTCGACGGCGAATCCCTCGGCCGACAACCCTTTCGCCAGTGCGAGGGCGAGCCGTTTCTCGTCCTCGACGATCAGCAGACGCATCCCCCCAGAGTGTCAGACGCTTCCTGAAATGTTCTTCAGGTGACTTCAGGTCACCTTCAGTATCGGCTTGCCACAGTGATGACCGTATTCGGGACATTCACCCACCCAGGAGGTTTCACCATGGCAAGCGTTATTCGTCACGCGGTCGCCGGTCTGCGCTGGATTCTGATCGGTGCCGCGGTCGTGGCCGTGGTCGCCGGTGCCGCCGTCGGCGTCGCCACCGTTGCCCTCGGGCACACCCCGCCGCACGGCACCGTTTCGCTCGATCGCCCGATCGCGGAGTGGTCACTCGTCGCCGATTCAGGGATCGATCGCATCCAGGCCATGGACGCGGCGGAGGCTGCGGTACCGGACAGCAGGGCGGTCGCGGCCGAATTCGAGACCGAGCACCGCGGACCGGTGTGGGAGGTGGAAGTCGTGACCTCGGCGGGCGTCGAGTACGAGGTGACGGTGGACGCGAACACCGGGGAGATCATCGGTACGGCCGAACGCGATTGATTCGCGCCGTGCGTGTCCGGGCGCCGGGTACGGGCCGGCTGCCGCCCGGGGCGGTGGCCGGCCCCGCCGTGTCGGCGAGGCGCGCGAGCAGGTGGCGCCAGGATGCGACACTGGATCCGCTGTCGTTGTTGGCTGCGAGAGTTCCGGACCGAACAGAAGGGTGACCGCCGATGACGATGATCGAGGTGCCCGCGCCCGACGGCGATATCGACGCTGTATGGGAGACGCCCGAGGGCTCGGGACCGTGGCCCGCGGTAGTGCTGCTGCACGACGCGGTCGGGCTGACCGACGATCTGCGTCGTAATGCCCGCAGGCTGGCCGATCACGGCTATCTGGTGATCGCGCCGGACCTGTTCTCCCGCGGGCCGCGCTGTGTGCCCGGCGTCTTTCGTGATCTGCTGTTCACCGGTGAGGGCAGGGCGGTACGCGATATTCTCGCCGCGCTGCGTCGGATACGCGACGATTCCGCGTGCACGGGCCGGGTCGCGGTGGCCGGTTTCTGCATGGGTGGTGGTTTCGCCTTGCTCACCGCGCCCCGCGGTTTCGACGCCGCCGCTCCCTTCTATCCGACCAGCCGGGGCAACTATGCGGAGATGTTGCGGGGCAGCTGCCCGATCGTCGCCAGCTACGGCCGGCTGGATCCGATCAATATCGGCCGTGCGCGCCGGATGGAGAGGATACTCGACGACTACGGCGTGGCGCACGACGTCAAGACCTATTCCGGGGTCACCCATGCCTTTGCCAATCGGCTACCGACCGATCCCGTACTGCGGGTCGCGGGCCTGGGCTACGACGAGGAGGCCACCGAGGATGCCTGGCGGCGTGTTTTCGCCTTCTTCGACGCACATCTGAAAAGTCCTTCGCCGCACTGACTGTCGCGACCGCGGCCGAAGGCGCATCCGTTGCCGCGCCGCCAGTTCATGTTCCCGGCCACGGGAAGTGGTGGACCGGAAATCCAAGCCGTTGAATATCGTACCGTTCAACAACGGCATAGTTGCCGCTGTTGCGTCCGGTGTGGTCCGGGCGGTTCGGTTCGACGGGAGCAGGTTCGAGATGTCCAGCAACTATTTTCTCGGCTTCATGATGATGATGATGGGCATGATGATGATGTTCTGAGTCTCGGCACGGCCGGTTGGCTCGACGCCGATCGGCCGGGTCGTTACCGGGTTTGTAGCGGTGCGACCTCGGCAGGGCCGGTGGGCGGGACGGCCCGGAAACGGATGGGCAGGTCACCCGGGCGGCGACCTGCCCATCCCGGCGCACGCTCCTCGACGAGCAACGCGCGCTCTTGCGGTTGGTTCGATAATCGGTATCCGGGCGTTTCGCACCGGACATGGGGTGCCCGGGCGCACGAGCCCACCGGCGGAAGAACCGGTCGGTCGTCGATGCGCCCGATATCGCGAGTACTCAGATACAGACCGCGGCGCTTCCGAGCGGGATGCACAGGATGATCGCGGAGCCGGTGACCGGGGTGGCCGACGAGGTGGCGGCCGAGGCGGCCGGGGCCCCGAGGGCGCCGAGGGACAGGGCGATCGCAGTTGCGGCGAAGAGCTTGGTGATTCTGGCAGACATTGCATATCCTTCGGTTGGGGTGAACCAGGGACATCTTTCGCGCAGCATCACCAGTTTTCGCTGCTCGCAAGACCGATACCAGACAAGGAACCATCAAATTTCCCGGGACCGAGGTCACGAGAGGGTTACCGGTACACCGCGACAGGTTGCGCCGAGATCGCGATGAACGCGGGATCATTCGGCGACGGCCCGCGTCGAACTCTTCCCACCTCCGCACGATCCGCATGATTCGGGCGTATCCGTCGGCCATGGCGTGCGCCACGAGCGCAGACCTTCGCCCCGGGGCGACAGTGCGTATTCCGTCTATCAGGGCACGGTCGCGGACAGCCGGCGGCTGATCAGCCCGTCGCGCAGCAGGTTTCGGATGCCGACGGCGAGAAGGCGGGAATCGCCTCTGGGCAAGGAGCTGAAATGCCCTGGCTCAAAATCCACTTCGATCACTACCCGCAGACTCCATCGATTGCCCGGCCGTTTCGGCAGGTCTTCGGAGCCGCGGTGATCCCCACCGCCGGGCCTCGTGGCAGCGCGGGATTTCACGTGGTCGGTTGGTGCCGTGGTGCGCACCGGTCAGCGGAAGGGCCTTGGGTCGATCACCGGGGAGTCAGGGCCACGCTCGAGGAGCGGCCGTGGCCGAAGGGCTTGTCGGAGAGGGGGCGACAAGCCCTTCGGGGTTATTCGGCGGGTTACTCCTGCCCGTCGGTTCCGTACCCGAGTTCGACGTCGTAGCCGACCTCTTCGCCGGAAACGCTGATCTGCCCGGTGACCGGCGGATAGCCGCGGGCCACGACCGTGTACCGGCCCTCGGGGAGATCGGGCACGGTGTAGCGGCCCTGCTCGTCGGTGCGCGCGGTGGCGGCCACATCGCCGGTGGCGTCGAGGACGGTGATCTGGATATCGGTCACCGGCCGCCCGCCGCCGACCCGGGCCGACCCGGTCAGCACGGCCATCGGCGCCAGCTCGATATCGTGCCGCAGCCGCCCGCTGTCGGGCACGGTGAGCGCGGTCGCGCACGGACGCATGTGCTCGGCGACCGCCACCAGGGTGTAGGTGCCGGGCACGACGCCGTGGCAGAGATAGGCGCCGTCGTCGCCGGAGGTGGCCGAGGCGACGACCTCTCCGTACTGGTCGGTCACCGTGACCGTCGCGCCGGCCAGGGGCGTACCGCCGCGGGTCGAGCGGACCGTGCCCGACAGCTCACCGAGCCCGGAGAGGGTCAAATCCATGCGCTGTGGCTGTGCGGCGTGGGCGACATTGACCGCGGTCGGCCGATGTCCCGGCGCGGAGACGATGAGCACATAACTACCCGGCCCGGGGGCGTTGACGGTGAAGCCGCCGTCAACTGCCCCGCTCGCCCGCGCGACCTGATGTCCGCGTTGGTCGATCAGGGTGAGCGCTGCCCCCGGGACCGGGCGTCCGTCTTCGCGGGTGATATGCCCGTGGAACGAGCCGCTCTCGTCACCGGTTCCGGAGTACGGAGCGGTCGGCAGCGAGGTCTGCGCGGTGACGGCCGGGCTGTACACGCCGTGACCGTTCTGTCCGGCCGGCGCCTGGGCGGTCAGTGCGCCGACCGGGACCGGTGCCGGTTCGGTCCGCGGATCGTCGGCGTCCTCGGACACCGGGGCGTGGTGCCGGCCCACCGGCTCGGCCACCGCGGGGGTGCGTTCGAGATCGGCCAGATCGTCGGGGACCTGAGCCTTGGGCTCCATATCGGTGGCGGCCGCCGGATCGGCGGTCGGCTCGATATCGATCGTGCGCCGCAGCGGCCGATTCGGCAGCAGCGCCGCGGCGATGAGCGCCACGACACAGGTCACCGCGGCGATCAGGAAGATCCGGCCGGTGGCGTCACCGTAGGAGAAGCGCACGATCTCGGCGATGGGGGCGGGTAGCGCCTTCAGGTCGAGATTGCCGCTGCCCGACGATGTGGTGTGGATGCCGAGTTCGGCGAAACGGGCGGTGGACAGTTCGCTCACCCGGGTCGCCAGTACCGAACCCAGGACCGAGACGCCGATGGCGCCGCCGAAGGTGCGGAAGAAGGCGACGCTGCTGGACGCGGCGCCGATGTTCTGCACACTCACAGTGTTCTGGACCGCCAGCACCAGGTTCTGCATCATCATGCCGACACCGGCACCGGTTACGGTGATGAAGCAGCCGATCAGCCAGATGTTCGTGGCATGGTCGACACTGGACAGCAGGGCGAACCCGATCACCAGCAGCGCCGCGCCGCCGACGACGAAGGGCTTCCACTTGCCGAACCGGGTGATGAGCTGACCGGAGACCACCGAGGCGACGAGCATCCCGGCCACCATCGGCGAGGACAGCAGACCTGCCGCGGTGGGGGAGTAGCCGCGGGCGGTCTGTAGGTACTGCCCGAGGAAGGTGGTGGCGCCGAACATACCGACACCCACGGCGATGGAGGCGAGGATGGCCAACGCGGTGGTGCGTTCGGTGACGATCGGGAGCGGGATGACCGGATCCTTCACCCGCGCTTCGACGAGCACCGTCAACGCCAGCAGCAGTACACCGCCACCCACGTAGAGAGCCGATTCGGTGGACCACCACTCGTAGTACCCGGCCTTACCGGCGAACGAGACCCAGATCAGCAGGACCGATACGCCCGCGGTGAGCAGCGTGGCGCCGAGCCAGTCGATGCGGACACCCTCCCTGCGGGTCGTCGGCAGCCGCAGCGTGCGCTGGAGGAGCAGCAGGGCGATCACGGCGAGCGGGATGCAGATGAAGAAGCACCAGCGCCAGCCGAGCGGGCTGTCCACGATGACGCCGCCCAGGATCGGCCCGCCGGTCATGGAGACCGCCATGACCGCGCCCATGTAGCCCGAGTACCGCCCGCGTTCGCGCGGCGGAATGATGCTGCCGATGATCGCGACGACCAGCGCGGTCAGCCCGCCCATGCCGACACCCTGCAGTGCGCGGGCGGCCAGGAGCAGCCCGACATCGTGGGCGAAACCGGCGATCACCGAGCCGACCACGAAGATGATGATGCCCAGCTGCACCAGCGTTTTCTTGTTGAACAGGTCGGCCAGCTTGCCCCAGATCGGCGTCGAGGCCGCATTGGTGAGCAGAGCTGTGGTGATGACCCAGGCGTAGGCGGTCTGCGAAGCCTGTAGATCGCCGATGATGGTCGGCAGGGCGTTGGCGACGATGGTCGTGCTGAGCAGTGCGGTGAACAGCGCCGCCAGCAGCCCGGTCATCGCTTCGAGGATTTCGCGATGGCTCATGGCGAGCGGATCGCGAGAGGCTGGCGCCTCGGTGTCAGACATCGGCTCTCTCTTTCGAAACCTGCGGGTTCTCGTCCGCCGTGCCACAGCGGTCCCGGGAGTTGAGGGAATTACGGAGGCGGCGCACCACCTGATAGGCCTGCTCCACGTCGTCCTCGGTCCAGTCGCCGAGGGTCTCCTGGAGATGGCGGGTGTGGAACGCCCGGACGCGGTGCAACAGATCCTGTCCTTCGGGTGTCAGCCGGACCAGGCTCGCGCGGCCGTCGCTCGGATCGGCCTCGCGGCTGATATATCCGGCGGCGGCCAGTTCGGTGACATGCCGACTCATCGCCGACGGGGTGATGCGGAGGCCGGCCGCGAGGCCCACTTGGCGGCAGGGGCCCGCCGTCTCGAGGGTGGTCAGGACCCCGAGGCCGCCGGGGAGGAGCTGCCCCGCGTCGGAATGGAGCAGCGTGCCCCGGAGCGCACGGCTGATGAGGAACAGTTCACCGAGGAGGTTCTGGGTAATTTCCGTTGAGGCTGGCACGGGGACTCCAAACGATGATTAGTTCACTACGCTAACTAAATCTAGATCAGTTGCTTGCGGTAATCAACTATCGCAAAACGGACACCGGATTTCCCGGGTCGAGGCGGGGCCGGATGCGGCTCGCCGGGTGTCGGCTCGATTAGCCTCGGGGTGGAACCGAATCACCGAGCCGGATGCTGTATCCGGTCCGATCGAAAGGGTAGTTGTGCCGATAGAGCTGGACCTGTCGACCGATGAACTGCTGTCCACCACCCGGGCGGTGCGCAAGCGCCTCGACCTCGAACGCGAAGTTCCGCTCGAGGTCGTGCGCGAGTGTATCGAACTGGCGGTCCAGGCGCCCAGCGGTTCCAACCGGCAGGGCTGGCACTGGGTCGTGGTCACCGATGTCGAACGCAAGCGCGGGTTGGGGGAGTTGTACCGGAAATCCTTCGAACGTTACGCGGCGTCGAAGTACTTCCCCGGAAACCAGGCCGGTTCGGGCTCCTCGGAGGATGCCGCCCGGCAGCGCATCGCGAGTTCGGCGACGTACCTGGCGGAAAAGATGGGCGAGGTACCGACCCTGCTCGTGCCGTGCATCGAGGGTCGGGTGGACGGGGCCTCGGGTGCGCAGAGCGCCTCCCACTGGTCGTCCCTGTTCCCAGCGGTGTGGAGCTTCTGCCTGGCCGCGCGTTCCCGCGGGCTCGGCACGGCTTGGACCACTCTGCATCTGAGCTATGAGCGCGAAGCCGCCGATATCTTGGGAATCCCGTTCGACACGGTGTCCCAGGGCGCACTGCTCCCGGTCGCCTACACGAAGGGGACCGATTTCAAGCCGGCCGCGCGCACGGATCTGGACCGGATCGTGCACATCGGAGGCTGGTAGGCCGGCCGCCGTTCGCGATCCCACCCGGGTCCGGCCCGTACGGGATCGCCGACACCGGCGGTTCGGCGCCGGCCTCGCCCATCTGGATCCGCTGTGATATCGCATATCTTCCGACTGCCCTGAGGTGGCCACGTCACCTCAGGGCAGTCGTGGTGTAAAGGGTGAACCGAGAGGTGGGCATACTGCCGGGAGCCGCGGTGTCCGGCGCTGACCTGGGGATATAACGGACTCTTGACAGGTCACGTGTCAGCCATCACACTTGCCACAGAAGTTGACATGACTGTCACGTCATTATCAGTGAGTCAGGAGGCATCGGTGCCTGCAGTTCCCGATATGCGCGCGCTCGGGCGAGAAGTGAGCAACTGGGGTCGCTGGGGGAGCGACGACGAGCGGGGGACCACGAATCTCATCACGCCGGAGCGGATCGCCGCCGCGGCCGGCTTGATCCGGACCGGCGAGGTCTTCCATCTGGGGATCCCCCTCGACGGAGACGGTCCGCAGCCCGGTGGCCTGCGTATCAACCCCATCCGGCTCATGTCCGAGAACGGTCAGGAGCAGGTGCTTCCCGGCGGCTTCAAATGGGCCGACGACTACGTCTTCATGCCCCTGCAGGCGGGCTCGCAATACGATTCGCTCGCCCACGTGCACTACGACAACCAGCTCTACAACGGCTTCGCCGGAGACGGTGTCTCGGTCAAGGGCGCCGACAAATGCGGTATCCACACCCAGGCGGGTGGCATCGCCGGGCGCGGTGTCCTGCTCGATATCGCGAAGGCACGCGGGGTGGACTGGCTCGAGGCGGGTACCGCGATCGGTCCCGGCGAACTCGACGAGGTCGCCGCGGCCCAGGGCGTGACAGTCGGCGCGGGCGATATCCTGCTGATCCGGACCGGCTGGCGCAAGAAGTTCCTGACCGACCGCGATGCCGCCGGGTTCATGGCCGGAGAGCCGGGACTGAGCCTGAACTGTGCCACCTGGCTGCGGGAGCGCGATGTGGCAGTGGTCGGATCGGACAACTGGGCCGTCGAGGTGATGCCCGGCGAGAATCCGGGCTCGGCGTTCGAACTCCATATGGTGCTCATCCGGGATATGGGCCTGACCCTCGCCGAGATGCTCGACTTCGAGGAACTGTCCGAGGCCTGTGCCGCCGACGGCCGCTACGACTTCTTCTATGCCGGCCCGCCCCTGCAGTTCACCCGTGGCATCGGCTCGCCGATCAATCCGCTGGCGATCAGATGAAGACAGCTATGGACACGATCGCGATGCCGCGGCGGGAAGGGAGCCGGACCCGTGTTGGTCGGTGACATCGTCGAATACGGCGCACGTAAACATCCGGACCGTATCGCTCTGCGGTTCGAAGACCAACAGGTCGACTACCGGGAGCTGCGTGATCGCAGCCGCAGGCTCGCCAACGCCCTGCTGGGTGTGGCCGCGCCCGGTGACCGGGTCGCCATCCTCTCCGCCAACTGCACGGAGTACTTCGACTGCTACTACGGCGTGCCGATGGCCGGTATGACGCTGACCATCCTGAACTTCCGGTCCCATCCGGAACAGGTGGCGGCACTGCTGCGGCACTCGGGCGCCGGGGTGCTGATCGTCGCCGCGGAATTCGCCGACCTGGTGGCCCGGATACGGGAGAAGATCCCGGGCGCGCACACCGTGGTCTCGATCGGCGGTCCCGTCGAATCGGCCACGGCCTGGGAGGCATTCGTGGGCGGGGCGGCGGCCGTGGAGCCGCCGGCACGCCCGGTGGCCGACGATCCGGCCTGGCTGGTGTACACCAGCGGGACCACCGGCACGCCGAAGGGCGTGATGCTCAGTCATCGCAACCTCCTCGCCGGAGTCACCTCGTCGGCGCTGCAGTGGGACCTGCCCGAGGACACGGTGTTCCTGTTCTGCTTCCCGCTGTGCCATGTCGGCGGATACGTCACGCTGGTCAACCATCTGCTGGGCGCCACCGTCGGGTTCCTCCGGACCTACGACAACGCCACGTTCCTCCGGCTGGTCGACGAATGGCAGGTCACCCAAACCGGTTTGGCGCCGACGATGATCAGCTTCCTGCTCCGCGACCCCGCGCTGGACACCAGCGCGCTGACCACGTTGCAAGCGGTCGGCTACGGCTCGGCGGCGATTCCGGCCGCGGTGCTGCGGGAGGGGTTGCAGCGGTTCGGCTGCGACTTCTACCAGGGCATGGGGATGACCGAACTCTCCGGCAATGTGCTGCATCTGGATGCCGCGGCGCATCGCCGGGCGGCCGCCGGCGAAACGGGCCTGCTGATGTCGGCGGGTAAACCGATGCGGCTGGCCGATATCCGGGTCGTCGATGACGAATTCGCCGATGTCGCGGTCGGGGTGATCGGTGAAATGGTCGTGCGCGCCGATCAGGTGACGGTCGGTTACTGGAACGATCCGCAGGCGACGGAGGCCGCGTTCACCGACGGCTGGTTCCGCACCGGGGATCTGGTCCGCCAGGACGAGGAGGGTTTCGTCTACATCGTCGACCGGAAGAAGGACCTCATCATCAGCGGCGGCGAGAACGTCGCCTCGCTCACCGTGGAGCAGGCACTGTACCGGCATTCCGCGGTCGCCGAGGCCGCCGCGATCGGGATACCCGACGAGACCTGGGGTGAGGTGGTCTGCGCGGTCGTGGTGCCGCGGGCCGGAGTGACCGTGGCGGCCGACGACATCATCGCCGGCTGCCGGGAGCATCTCGCCGGTTTCCAGGTGCCGCGGCGCGTCGAATTCGTGGACGCGCTTCCGAAAAATGTGACCGGGAAGATCCTCAAACGAGCGCTGCGCGAGCGGTTCTCACCCGAGGGATGAGGGAGCGGGGCCGGCCGGGTGGACACACCGCCCGGCCGTCCTCGCTGCACGGGTGATCCGGTGCACGGACAGACGAGAGACCCGGTTACGGCTGCTTGGTTCACACACGGTCGTCGCAACACTCCTGATTTGAGAGGTTACGGCGACCGTGTCGTTGCCAGTACTTCTCCGAAGGCCGCGACCTCAGCGTCCACAGCCCCGCCGACCTCGTACGTCGCCCAGCAACTCAACGACCGACCACGCAAACGCTCGGCTGGTATAGCACAGCCGAGCGCCTCTCTATGCTCTTGTCCACCACCAACCAACAGCGGTGTTGCGCCGGCCCTCAGAATCCGCCCTGAGACTCGTCATTTCGGTGTCAGTTGGCGACCTGCGGATTCGTCATACGTGTCAGTAGCGTTCGTCACTGGATGTCAGTAAATGGCTGGTCAAGGGCCGATTCCGGTGTGGCGGAGCGTGACGAGGAGCGCTCGGCGGATTCCCTACTGAGGTGTCAGTAGGGACGCGTCACCACTGACAAATTGAGGTTGCTGCAGTTCACGGGGCGCCACTGGTGACGCGACAGCTGGTGCCAGTGCATGGCGACAGTGGATGTCAGCGCGTGTCGTCGAAGGACCATTGGACGACACCAACGGATCGGGGTCTTCCAGTTGGCGGGCCACACCTCGGCGCGGCTCGTGTGTTTGCTGTGATTCCCGGTCCGGCCGGACAGTTCGGCGGGCTCTCGCACGGCATGTGTGCCTGGTCGTTAACGTTGCTGTCTGTGACTGCGCAGAATTTCCGCACCTCCGCCGGCAAGCGGCCCGCCGTGGTCGGTGTCTGGCTCTACCGCTGCGTCGATGACGAGGACCGAAGTCGGTGACCTGGGCGGGGGAATGGGATCTGCTGTATCAGGGGGTCGGCGAAGAAGACACCAACTATGACGACCTGGATGACTTGATCGATGATGTTTTGGAATTCGCGGAGCGCTTCGGTAAGGACTTCGATATCAGCATCGAATGGACTATCGGCGGAGACCCGCCATCGAACGGCGCCGTCGATGACGTCATCGACGCACTCGGGGTCATCCTGCCCGTCGGCCCGGGCCCGGCCGCAAGCGACAAGCGCTGACCCGCACGGTTCAGTCGTCGTCCGGTGCCCGATGGGAACTACGTCGATACCTACTGGTGGGCGCGGCGGTGCGCAGGTGCCCGGCAGCCGGCTATCCGCCGGGGGAATCCCCAGGCGATCGGACTGTCGGTGCTCGCTGAACCTTGCCCTCAGTGCGGTGTGGCGGCGAATCGCGTGATCGTGTCGAGGTCGGGCTGATAGCCGTTGCGGGTGTCGACAGTCAGCGCGGGCGTGTCGAGACGGACCGGGTCGAAGGCATCGATCGGTGATTCGGTCCCGGCGATGATTGCGGTGACGAGGTCTGTGGCGTTGTGGGCGTGCCGGTGCGGATCGGGCGCGGCAGGGGCGGCGATGCGGTCGTGGATGGCGTGGGTGCGGTGCAGTGAATGATCGGGCAGATGCCGTCGGCAGTTCAGGCACCACTGTGTGGTGGGAATTGTTTGTAGTAGGTGAATCGGGATTTCGGTGTGGCAGCGGCGGCAGCGCCCGTAGCGGCCTGTGGTGATGAGGGTGAGGGTTTCGTCGATGTCGGCCAATGCTTGTCGTGCGGCCGCGGCCAGTTTGAGGGTGACCTCGTGTCTGGCCCGATCAGCCGCGTCGGCAGGTGTGGTTGCGTGGTCGATTTCGGCATCGAGTTCGGCCAGTTGCTGCACGCGGAAGCGGCGTTGTCGATCGAGTCTGGCTCGCAGCGCGGGCACGTGGTCGGAAAGGCGTGCGTGTGAGATGGGTTGTGCGAGGGGCATCTGGGTCTCCGGGGCGCAAGGTTCGGACTGTGGTTCGAGGTGCGGTCACGTGGATATGGCGTTCGTCCACGTTCGGGGGCGTGGACTCGAATCCGTCGATGTGGCGGTGTGCCGCTCACGTCGGAAGATCGGACTCACTTGTTGTGGTGGAGCGGTGTCAGTGCACCGCTGGGGTCGCGGCGGCCGGTGTGGTCTCAGCGACCGGTGTGGTCACGATGGTCGCTGCCGGTGTGGTCGCAATGGTCGCGGTGTGTATGCCGGGCACTGTGTGGGTCAGGGCGACGGCGATACGCCGTTCGGATTCGTCGGCGAACCGGCCGGAGACACTGGCGTGGCCTTCGTCGACGGTGACATGCCAGCGCCGCGCGCCGATGTATCGATCGAGGAGGTGCTGTGCCTCACCCGCGAGCGCGTCGTCGGGGGTGAGCATGATCCGCAGCGTGTCGCCGCGGCTGAACATGCCGACCACGCGGCCGTTGGCATCGACCACCGGCAAACTACGCAGTCCGTGCGTCACCAGCCTGTCCGTTACCTCGGCCAGTACCGCATTGTCGGGGACCGAGACCGCGGGGGCGGTCATCACCGCGTCGACGGGGTCGTCGAGTTCACCGGCCCGCAAAAGGTCGCCGCTGGTGACTACCCCGACGAGCCGATCGTCGCGGTCGAGAACGGGCAACGCCGCGTAGCCCAATTCGGCGAGCGTCAATGCAGCCTCGCGCGCCGTGTTGTTGTACCGCACGGCGACGACCGGTCGTTGCATGAGCTCACACACCTGCATGTTCATCATTGCGTTCAACTCCGCTCCATTGGGTTACCTGATCGGCTCGAAAGTCGGATACACACCGGGCCGTCCCGGTGTTTCCGAGTGCTCGGTGGTCCGTTTCGTGCCGAATCAACGCAGCAGGCCGGAGTCGCATCGGGCAGTACCCGGATTCGGCGGCATGATGGCCGGCCGGGGTCGCTGGCCGGTCGGCTCGGTGCTCACAGTGTCACTGCTCCTACCTGCGTCTTCTGCTCAACTCCATGATGGGGGTGCAGGTGCGGCGAGTGGTTGCGCTGATCCGACAATCGCGGTGCCGAGATTTTTGGGAATGGCACAGCGTGGGTGTGTCAGGCGTCGCCGGTGATGGCGAGTTCGATCATGGTGGCCAGCCGTTTGCGGGGGTCGTCCAAGCCGAGATCGGTCACTTCTGTCATTTTGCGCAGCCGATTCCGCACGGTGTTCTCGTGCACACCCAGCTGCGCACCCGCCACTACCGGGTCGCCTTGGGCCTGTAACCACGCACTCAGCGTCGTCACATACTGGGTGGAGTTCGCTTGGTCGTGGCGCCGCAACTCCGACACCGGCCCCCGCACGGGGGTGCGTCCGGACAGTCCGGCGGTGCGCAATCGTTGCAGCAGGATCGTGTCCCATGATTCGTCATATGCGACGGGTTCGGCATCTGCGGGGTGGGCGGCGCACAGCGCCAGGGATTCGTCGGCCTCTCGGCGTGCCGACGCCAGTTCCGTGGCCCGGGTCGCCCCGCTGATACCGGCCAGCACCGTCATCCGCGGGGGAGTGCCGCCTGCCGCTCGGATATCCAGCGGCGTGCCGTCGCCGCCTGATCAGCGGGCAGCACGGTATAGACGGTGTCGCCGACCAAGGCGCTGCGGCTCGACCGCGACCAGCCGAATCCGGTTGTTGCTCGCTCGAAGATCAACAGCAGCGCGGTGTGCTGTTCGTCGGTGATCCCGGCCCGCAGTGCGATCACCCGCAAGCTCTGCGGCGCCAACCCCAGCCTGCCGGCCACTGTCGCCGCGTCCGCGGCGCCCTCCAGCAGGAGGATCACCGATTCGGACTCCACCTGACGTTCCAGGTCCGCGCTGGCCCGCGACCGCAACAGATGCAGAGCCACCGTGTGCGCGCCCTCGATCAAGGCCTGATGCCGAGCCCCGACCAATGGTGCCGGGCACGACACCCATACCGAACCCAGCAGTTGCCGGCCCACGCGCACCGCTACGACCATTCGCCCGGTCATTCCACTTCCTGCCTGCGGGGGAACAAACAGTGGTTCGTCCGAGGCCGTCAGGTGCGCGAAAACACCGCTCACGTCGAATATCGCATGCAACCAGGGCGGCATCTGCCGGCCCAGGATCGTTTCGACGCGTGCGGGGTCGAGGTGCTGCTGCGGCCGGGAGTAGGCCAGCACGCGAGAAAGGTGGTCCTCGATCGTCACCGCGCCTTCGACCGAGGTGGACAGGCTGTCGGCCAGAGCGAACAGATCGGTGGGGCCGCGACCGGCCTCGGTTTCGCGTCCTTCTTGGATCAGCCCGTAGACCACCGCGGCCACTTCGCTCCACGTCACCGCCGGGTCGATCACCATTACCGCTACCCCCGCGGTCGGCGGCTCGTCCCCGCTCTCCGCACCCTCGCGGACGAGCGCGACAACAGCCCGCGCTGCCATCGCCCAGCCCACCGCCTCCGATACCGAGCGTGCCCCGATTCCTAGGAGGACATCGCCCACCTCGACGGGGTTTTGATCGGCCCCGTGGATCACCACGCTGCGTAGTTCCGTGGATCGGGGCACCGAATCCAACCGTAGGCGGACCCCGTAGCCACCCAGTATGTTCGCCAACCGGTCCAACGTCACCATGAGCTGCTCCGGGGTCGAACCGATAAGGCTGCGCTGTTCAGCGGTAGACGCGACCGGTAGAAGGTCGTGGCCGGAGCGCGCGGACCGCCGTCTGTCGGTCGCCGCATCGAGATGGGCACCGGTGCGAGCCGGCGTCGGGGACCTCGCAGACTCGGGCCGCTTCGACCGGAAGAAGTCTCGACCGCCGCGTGTTCGGTGGTATAACACCCTCCTGCAGGCGCGGGCCAGGAGTGCAGGTGCGGCACGTCCGTGGCCCGGTAGTGCTGGTATTCGGTCACTGTTGAGGGGATTTGTTCGGATGTGCGATGAGGTCGGCGAGTACGGCTGCTTCACTGATGCCGGTGTTCTTTGTGGCGGTGAGCAGCGTGAGATCGTTGTGGTCGGCCAGTTCGCGTAGATGTGAGAGTGCCGCGGCACGGCCGGATCGGGTCAGTTCGTCGCGGTAGCGGCGGGCGAAGGTATCGAAGAGCCGCGGGTCGTGGCCATACCATGTGCGCAGCTCGGTGGATGGGGCGATCTGTTTACACCATTCATCCAGGTGCGCTCTGGTTTTGCTGACGCCGCGAGGCCAGAGCCGGTCCACCAGGACGCGGGTGCCGTCATTCGGGGTAGGGTCGTCATAGATTCTGCGGATCTGCACAGTGTGTCGAGTCGTCATCATCGACTCCCGGTCTCATCGCTGCTCGCATGCGGAGTCTCGGCGGGGGCAATCCCCGCGCCCGATCCGGGCCGTCACCATATATCGAACGGTACGCTTACCCGCGATTTCGGGTGGCGAGACCGCTGTACCGCTATCGAAGCGAAATGGTGCGCACCACACCAGCCGGTAGCGTGGGGTAAGGGCGAATCTTCCGAAAGGAAACAGATGAGCAGCGTAGATGCCGCATCGTGTTTGATGGAAGTATCCGATTTGGATCGTTCGATACGCTTCTACTGCGACGTATTCGAATGCACTATCTCGATTCACGAGCCGGACGCTGTCCTGCTGATCACCCCCGCCGGCTTCCAGCTGTATCTACGGGTGAGCGAAACGCCTCGCAGACCCGATATCGGTGACCTGGGCGTCGTGCACCTCATCTGGGCTACCGACAGCAAAACAGAACTGGACCGAATCGAACATCGACTGCGCGCCTATGACCCCAGCACCCACACCCACACCGCGAACGAGATCAGTTTTATCGACGGCGTCGACCCGGACGGTGGCCGCGTGCTGATCGCCTACCCGACCCCCGAAAAGCTCCCTCGCGAGGTGATCGCGGACCGCTTCCGCTGACTGCCCGCCCGTTCCGAGAAACGGTTCCCGATTCCACCGGACAGGGTCTGCGAGGAATTCATCCAGGCCCGCGACATCCCCGATGCGATCGGGACAGGCCGGTCACCGGCACTTCCGCGCTGCTCGCAATCCTGGCGGGGGAAGATCCTTGTGCACGCCACAATTCTTCGCCCTCGCGGTGTCGGCGCCGACCGTGTACTTACAGTCTGCTTTGATGCGTCGAAACATTGTTCGGCAGGGATTTGCCACCGCGGGGAGTGCTATGTCGCCCGTCTACACCATCGGCCATTCCACCCGTCCCGTCGCGGAGTTCATCGGGACGCTGAAGTATGTCGGTATCGGTCTGGTCGCAGACATCCGAACCGTGCCCAAGTCCCGCCACAACCCGCAGTTCCACATCGACCGGCTCGGGGAATCGTTGGCCGCGGCCGGTATCGGTTACCGGCCGCTGCCGGGGCTGGGTGGACTACGGAAGCCGGCGCGGGATTCGATCAACACGGGGTGGCGCAACGCGTCCTTCCACGGGTACGCCGACTATATGCAGACGCGCTCGTTCGAGGAGGCGATCGAGGAACTCATTGTGCTGACCGCAGAACATGTCACCGTCATCATGTGCGCGGAGGCCGTTTCCTGGCGGTGTCATCGCCGGCTGGTCGCCGACGCGCTTCTCGTACGTGGCATCGATGTCCAGCACATCATGGGCGCGTCGACGCTCGCCCCGGCAGCGATGACGAGTTTCTCGGCGGTCCACGGCACACGAGTCACCTATCCGTCGACGCCGCTGTGATCGGGCGCCCCGGGCCACTGGGCTCGGGCCATATCCACGCGGTTGCCGTGCATCGGGGTGGCTTCGGCGCGCAGCAGGTCGAGAGCACGACCGGCGCGGCAGGACGCGGGCGTGCCGTCGGCATATACGACCCGATGCCAGTGGGTTTCTTCGGCCCAACTGTTCATGACATGTCCGACTTGCCGGGGGCTACCGCCGACAAGTGCACCGATCGCGCCATAGGACATCACCCGGCCGGCCGGAATCTGGTCGATCACATCCAAGACCCGCCGCGTCAACGGCGATATCGACTTGTCACTCGGTTGCGTCATCGGTCCTCTGAAGTGGGCGGGCATCGACGCCGATCGCGGATGGTTGACGCCTGCGGTGGTGAGAGCGTGCTGCAGGAGGTCGTGGAGCATGGCGGGGGTGAGAGTGCGAGTGGATATGTTGCGCCGGCTGGGGTGATAGCAGCCGAAGAGGTGCAGCCCGCGCTGTGAGGGCGGGCCGTCGAGGAGAAGGTGTCGGCCGTGACCGAAGGTGGGCCGGGGTGCGGGCAGGGTCCAGCCGAGGTCGGCGAGGATCGGCAGTAATGCGCGCCAGGCGAATCCGCCCAGGGCGACGATAACGGACAGGGTGGGTTGCAGGAGTTGGAGTTCGCGGGTCAGCCAGGGCCGGCAGGTGTTGCGTTCGGTGGTGGTGGGCTGATTGTCCGGTGGGGCGCAGTGCACAGGGACGGTGATGCGAACCTCGTGCAGGCTCTGGCCGTCACCTCGGTGGGTGGCGGTGGGCTGGGAGGCGGCGCCGAGGGCGTGCAAGGTGGCGTAGAGGAGGTCACCGGCGGGGTCGCCGGTGAAGATGCGGCCGGTGCGGTTTCCCCCGTGTGCCGCCGGGGCGAGGCCGACGAGGGCAACCGTCGCATCGCTCGGCCCGAACCCGGGGAAAGGCCCGGACCAGTAGTCCCAGTCGCGGTAGGCGCTGCGCTTGATGACGCCGACGTGTTCACGCCAGGCGACCAGGCGTGGACAGGCCCGGCATCGGATCAGTGCGTCCTGCACCTCGTCGATTGTCTCGGCGCGATCGGCTCGGATCGCCGGATACTCGACGGTGGCGGGATCGGGGCCCGCTACCGGTCGAATGTCGGGGCCATGGTGCTGTGGCATACCGGCTCCTGTGGTGTCGTGGCGGTCCTGCTCGATTGCGGTCGTTGGGCGAGGGTGCCCCGGACCGTCGGTGGGGCCCTGTCCTGTGAACCACACTGACCGTGGTATTTCAGTCTGTGAGCAGTTGGCGTAGCACGTAGGGCAGTATTCCGCCGTGCCGGTAGTAGGCGGCCTCGGCGGGGGTGTCGATCCGCACGGTGGCGGTGAATTCCGTCGGGTGCCCGGTGTCGTCGACGGCACGGACGCTGACGTGCCGTGGAAAGGCGGCGGTGGTGGTGTTCGCCTGCGTCAGCCCGGTGATCGAGTAGGTTTCCTGTCCGGTCAGCCCGAACGATTCCGCCGATTCGCCTTCGGGGAACTGCAGCGGCAACACTCCCATGCCGATCAGGTTCGACCGATGGATCCGCTCGAACGAGCCTGCCAGCACTGCCCGGACCCCGAGGAGCAGCGTGCCCTTGGCAGCCCAGTCCCGGGAAGATCCCGAGCCGTACTCGGCACCGGCGAGAATCAGTAGCGGCACCTGCTCGGCTGCGTAGGCAGTCGCGGCGTCGAAGATACTCATCTGCCGTCCGTCCGGTAGATGCCGGGTCACGCCGCCCTCAGAGCCGGGGGCGAGTTGGTTGCGCAACCGGATGTTGGCGAAGGTGCCGCGAACCATGACTTCATGATTGCCGCGGCGCGAGCCATAGGAGTTGAAGTCACCGGGTGCGACTCCGTGATGTTGTAGATACGTCCCGGCGGGACCATCGCGTTTGATCGACCCGGCCGGGGAGATGTGGTCGGTGGTCACCGAGTCACCGAGCATCGCCAGTACCCGGGCGCCCGTGATGTCGGCGACCGGTTGTGGTTCGCGGGTCGTGTGCTCGAAATACGGTGGGCGCCGCACGTAGGTCGACTCGGTACTCCAGGTGAAGATCTGTCCGGCCGCCACGTCGAGGTCGCGCCAGCGGTCGTCACCGGCGAAGACATCGGCGTAGGCGTCGGTGAACATGTCCGCTCGCAGGTCGGCGGCGATGACTTCCTCGATTTCGGCTGTGCTGGGCCAGATGTCGCGCAGATACACCTCGGTGCCGTCACCGGCTGTGGCGAGCGGCTCGCGCAGCAGGTTGATGCGCATCGTCCCGGCCAGCGCGTAGGCGACGACCAGCGGAGGTGAGGCGAGGAAATTCATCTTCGTCTCCGGGTGGATACGGCCCTCGAAGTTGCGGTTGCCCGACAGCACCGAGCACACGGTGAGATCACCGGTGTCGATGGCGGTGCCGACTTCGGGGATCAGCGGGCCGGAGTTGCCGATGCAGGTGGTGCACCCGTAGCCGACGAGTGAGAATCCGAGTTCGTCCATGTAGGGCGTGAGCCCGGCGCGCGCATAGTAGTCGGTGACCACCCGCGATCCCGGCGCGAGCGAGGTTTTGACCCACGGCTTGCGGGTGAGTCCTTTCTCGACGGCTTTCTTCGCCAACAGCGCCGCGCCGATCATGACCGACGGGTTGGAGGTGTTGGTGCACGAGGTGATCGCGGCGATCACCACGTGTCCGTGGTCGACGGTGGTGGCGGTCCCGTCGGTGAAGGTCACCGCCTGCGGCGCCGACAGCCACTCGTGCGTGTGCTCGCATCGACATGGATCACTCGGCCTGTCGACGGCGCGGTCGCGGTCGACGGCGATGGGGTCGC
This sequence comes from Nocardia sp. NPDC050193, assembly GCA_040674215.1. Classification (GTDB taxonomy): domain Bacteria; phylum Actinomycetota; class Actinomycetes; order Mycobacteriales; family Mycobacteriaceae; genus Nocardia. Next base: position 139,882 of record JBFARE010000001.1, read on the forward strand.
TGGCCGGGAACGACTCACCCGATGCCTGGTCCAGCCCTACTGCCGCGGGTGCGGCGGGCGGACCGGTCAGCAAGGACGCGACCGCGTGCGGGGCATCGGACAGCGCGATGCGGTCCTGTGGTCGTTTCGGTCCGGCGATGGAGGGTTCTACGGTCGTCAGGTCCAGTTCGATGCGGTGGCTGTAGTCGGGTTCGTGGCCGGGGTCGTGCCAAAGCCCTTGCTCCTTGGCGTAGGCCTCGACGAGGCGGATCTGGTGTTCGGGGCGGCCGGTGAGCCGCAGATAGTCCAGCGTCACCTCGTCGATCGGAAAGATCGCGCAGGTCGAACCGTATTCGGGGCTCATGTTGCCGATGGTGGCGCGGTTGGCCAACGGCACATTCGCCACCCCGGGGCCGTAGAACTCGACGAACTTTCCGACCACGCCAGTGCGGCGCAGCAGTTCGGCGACGGTGAGCACCAGGTCGGTGGCGGTGGTGCCCTCCCGCAGTTCCCCGGTCAGTTTGATCCCGAGGACCTGTGGGATGAGCATGCTCATCGGCTGCCCGAGCATCGCGGCCTCGGCCTCGATGCCACCGACACCCCAGCCGAGCACGCCGAGGCCGTTGACCATCGGGGTATGCGAATCGGTACCCACCAGAGTGTCCGGATAGGCCAGCGGCGGCCCACCGGCCGGGTCGTCACGGGTGAACACCACTCGCGCGAGGTATTCGAGGTTGACCTGGTGGCAGATCCCGGTGTCCGGAGGCACCACAGCAAAACCGTCGAAGGCTTGCTGCGCCCACCGCAGCAGCTGGTAGCGCTCGACGTTGCGGGTGAACTCCAACTCCGCGTTGATCGCGAACGCGTCCGGGCGAGCGAAGACGTCGGCGATGACCGAATGGTCGATGACCAACTCGGTCGGGATCAACGGATTGATCCGGCCCGGGTCGCCTCCGAGCGAGGTCATCGCGTCTCGCATGGCGACCAGGTCCACTACGCACGGCACACCGGTGAAGTCCTGCATCAGTACCCGCGCCGGTGTGAACGCGATTTCGGCGGCCCCGGCCTCGGCCGGGTCCCACGCGGCGAGGGCACGTACTTGCTCGGCGGTGACCAGGTGCCCGTCCTCGCGGCGGGCGAGGTTTTCCAGCAGCACTTTGAGGCTGTAGGGCAGCCGGTGCGCGGTCGGGATACGGTCGAGCCGGTAGATGTTGAACTCCCGGTCATCGACCGTCCACACGTCGCGGGCCCCGAAACTGTTGCCGCTCATCACTGCGGCCCGTCGCCGGAGCCGATGCGCACATCGGGCCGGTCGATCGTGTGGAGCGCTGGTGCGCCATTGTCGGACACTGCGCGGTCGACGTTTCCGAAGGCCTCGCGCATCCTCGTATCGAGAACCTGGCGGTGCGCGAGGATCGGTGTGGTAGCAAACGGATGCAGCGATTTGGACATGTGATGCGCCTCCTGATCAGGTGCGACCGGCCATCAGGCCGGTGCGCCGACAACGTGGCCCACTGATTTCACTGTATGCCCACCCACCCGACGGTGACGGCGCGAGCGCCATCCGCAGCCACTGTGCCGGCTCAGAGGGCCCGATCGCGGTGGACGGTGCAGGGCTTACCACCGGTAGCGGACCGGCAGGTTTCACGCGTGCACCAGCCTGCTGAACAGCCACTTGCCCGGGCCGCGGCGAAGCCGATCGCGACGCGTCCAGGCCCAAGCTGGTCATGACGACCTCCCGCGGTCGGTGCGGATGTGGACGCGCGGTCCGACAGCATCGCAGCGGATCGACTCCAGCCGAGTCTGCGACGCAACTCGTCGGGATAGTCGTGATAGGCGGCGGCGACTTCGTCGAGGTAACCAAGGCGGGGAAATCGGTAACCGGTTGATGATCGGCCAGGAACTGTGCAGTGTGTTCGACGATGCGCCGCTCGTCGCCTGGATCGAGGCCCAGTTCGGTCAGTACGTCGGGATCGACGACGAACTCCGATTCCACAATGTCGCCGCCGTTGCCGATGCGGACGCGATATTCGTGATCGATGACCAACTCGACACTCAGGTGTTCGGCCATGGCGTTTCAGTGCTCCGTATCGGTGACAGGTCAAGGGGTGTCCCGGCTGGTGGGATCATCACGGGGGCGCCGCGAGGTCAGCCAGCAGCACGCTCGGGTCGGCGAGCCGGTCGAGATCAAGCGGGATACGGTCGCGGATGAGCTGATTGATCGGGTCGGTGACATCCCAGAGGTTGACGTTCATCCCGGCCAGCACGCGCCGCTCGCGCAGCCAGAACGCGATGAACTCGAGCCGATCGACCTCACCGCGCACGACGACCCGATCGCTGCTACCGGGTGGAACATAGCCGGTGTATTCCATACTCAGCTCGTACTGGTCGGTGTAGAAGTACGGCAACCGCTGGAAGGAAGCGGGCCGGCCGAGGATAGCGTCGGCGACGGTGGCGGGCTGGTGCAGGGCGTTGGCCCAGTGCTCCACCCGCACCCGGGCCCCCAGCAGCGGGTGTTCGGCACGGGCGATGTCACCGGCGGCGTAGATGGCGGGGTCGCTGCTGCACAGCGCGGCATCGACCAGGACACCGTCGTCGACGGCGAGACCGGCGCGGGAGGCGAGCGCGGTGTCGGGGACAGCGCCGACAGCGATGAGGACGGCATCGGCGTCGATCTGGGTGCCGTCGTCGAGCCGTAGCCCGACCGCGGTGCCGTGGCGGGTGAGAACTTCGGTCGGGGACCGGTGGGTACGCAGGTCGACGCCGTGGCTGCGGTGCAGCTCGGCGAACACCTGCCCCATCTGCGGTCCCAGCACGGCTGTCAGGGGCACGGGTGCGCGGGCGACGACGGTGACCGCCACTCCCGCCGCGACTGCGGCGGCGGCGACCTCGAGCCCGATCCAGCCGCCGCCGACGATCGCGATCGACGACGCGGTCGCCAGGGTGGCGCGCAGCTGGTCGCTGTCGTCAACGCTGCGCAGATACAGCACGCCGTCGGCGTCGGCGCCGGGTAGCGGCAGCTGCCGCGGGGAGGCACCGGTGCACAGCACCAGCCGGTCATAGCCCAGCCGGTGTCCGTCATCGAACACGACCTGGCGGGCGTGTGGGTCGATGTCGGTGACAGCGTTACCGGGTCGCAGGTCGATGTCGTGGCGTGTGTAGTAGTCGGGTTCGTGCACGTCGATACTGTCGCGTCCGGCCTTGCCCTGTAGGTAGTCCTTCGACAGCGGCGGCCGCTCGTAGGGGCGGTGGGTTTCGTTGCCGGCCAGGATGACGGCCCCCTCGAACCCGCCCTCACGCAATGCTTGTGCAGTTTTCGCACCGGCGAGGCCGGCCCCGGCGATCACGATTGTTCCGACTGCAGCCATGGTGGTCACCGCCTGGACGCGGCGAGGGCGGCCGACAGTTCACCGGAGAGGTGGTCCCAGGCGTTGTCGAATTTCGCGACCCCGTCGGTTTCGAGGGTGGTGACGACGTCGTCGTAGTCGATGCCGAGCGCGGCCAGTTGCTCGAGGGTCCGGCGCGCCTGTGGGTAGGTGCTGTGGATGCTGTCACGCGGGATGTGGGCGTGGTCGGCGACCGCGTGCAGGGTGGCCTCGGGCATGGTGTTCACCACCCCGGGTGCGACGAGGTCGGTGACGTAGCGGGTGTCGTCGTAACACAGGTTTTTCACCCCGGTCGACGCCCACAACGGGCGTTGTGGGCGGGCTCCCGCGCCCACCAGCGCTCACCCTCGAGGTACTGCTCGTAGAGCTGATACGCCAGTCGTGCGTTGGCGATCGCCGCGCTCCCGTGCAAGGCCGCGGCCGCGTCGGTGCCGATTTTGTCGAGCCTGTGGTCGACCTCGGTATCCACGCGGGAGACGAAAAACGATGCCACCGAATGGATTCGGGAGATGTCGTAGCCGTTCGCGCGAGCTTGTTCGAGCCCGTCGAGGAATGCGTCGATCACCTGCCGGTAGCGGTGCAGAGAGAACATGAGGGTGACGTTGATGTCGATTCCGTCGGCCAGGCATGCGGTGATCGCCGGTAGTCCTTGTTTGGCGGCAGGGATCTTGACCAGCAGATTGGGCCGATCCACCAGCCACCACAGCGCATGGGCTTCGGCGACGGTGCGGTCGGTGTCCTGCGCCCACCGGGGGTCGACCTCGATCGACACCCGCCCGTCCACCCCGTCGGTGGCGTCGAAGACCGGACGCAGCACATCACACGCCCACCGCACGTCGTAGGCGGTCAACTCACGTAGTGCCGTGTCGACATCGACGCGGCGCAGTGTGAGACGACGGATCTGTCCGGTATAGGCGTCGTTGCCGGTGATGGCCTTGGCGAAGATGGCCGGGTTGGTGGTCACCCCGGTCACATGCCGGTCGGCGACCAGGCGGGCCAAGCTGCCCTCGATCAGCCGCTGGCGGCTGAGGTCATCGAGCCAGATCGACACCCCGGCCTCGGTCAATGCGGTCAAAGGGTCGGACATGAGCATCTCCTTCCATGCGATTGTCGAGTGCAGCCGCTTACCAGGTGTCGAGTTCGGCGCCGACCGGGGATCTCGGCGCCGTCGACCAGCTCCGACACGAGGCACAAGGCGGCGACCTCGGCGAGGATGGCCTTGAATTCGGCGGGTGCGAGTCCGGGGGTCTGGACTCGGACCTGCAACGCGCAGGACATGATCGTCAGGGTCGTCTCGACGTGGTCCAGAGCGACGATGGCGGTGATCACGAGCAGTCGCGGTGAGGTGTGCTGGTTGTCCAGGCGCAGCGCTGACGCCATCGCGAAACAGGACGAGTATCCGCTGGCGGCGAGTTCTTCCGGACTTGTCTGCCCGCCGGGGCGGTGGGTGCGGGCGGCTCGGGTGACCGGCAGCGGGCCCAGGTGCCGCCGGCTGCGTGCACGAGCCCTGTCCCATCGTCCGGGCCGTCCTCGCCGGTGGTGGGTTCCGCGGTCGGCACAATAGGTTTCCGCCAGTTCATGAGTTGCGTCGAGTGTCGTGACGCCGCAGGCGAGTGCCGCTGCCCCGGAAAAGTCCGACCGACCTGCGGTGATGCTGGAAGATAGCGATCGATGTGCTGTCGGACGGGAAGCGAGGAGCGGTGATGGAGAAGTTCTCGGTGGATGCGATGGCGCGAGAACTGCTGCAGCGAGCGAACACGGTCCCCGCGCGGCGGGCAGCGGCCACGATGTATGGCGGGCATGAGCATCGGCTGCGACAGACCGTGGTCGCGTTGGCGGCCGGCGCCGCGCTGGGCGAGCACGAGAATCCGGGCGAGGCGACGCTACTGGTGCTGCGCGGCCGGGTCCAGCTACACACTGCAGGCGCCTCATGGGAGGGCCGTCACGGTGACCTGCTGATAGTCCCGCAGGCCCGCCACAGCCTCGAAGCGATCGACGATGCCGTGGTGCTGCTGACAGTCGCCAAATAGCCTGGACGGGCACACGGTCCACCACGGTCAGGGGCCAGCGGTGCCGGGAATAGACGGTGGGCGCTGCAGTGTCCGGCCACGGCGTTCTACTCGGCATCGGATTCATCGGCCGGGTTCGACGGCTCGGTGCCGTGTGCCGAATGCACGGTAGCGCTGGCGCGGGTACGGCTCGCAGCACCCCATCCGGCGTGGGATTCGGTGCGGATCCGCTCCGCCATGTGCGGGTAGTGCAGTTCGAATGCCGGTCGCTCGGAACGGATTCGGGGTAGTTCGTAGAAGTTGTGCCGCGGTGGGGGGCTGCTGGTGGCCCATTCCAGGGAGTTGCCGAAGCCCCACGGGTCATCCGCGGTGACGACTTGGCCGTATCGGTAGCTTTTGAACACGTTCCACACGAACGTGGTCATCGAGAACCCGAGGATGAACGACCCGATGGTGGCTACCGTGTTGAGGGCGGTAAACCCGTCGCTGGGCAGGTAGTCGGCGTAGCGCCGCGGCATGCCTTCGGTGCCGAGCCAGTGCTGCACCAGGAACGTGGTGTGAAAGCCGAGGAAGGTGGTCCAGAAGTGCAGGCGTCCCAGGCGTTCATCGAGGAAGCGGCCGGTGAATTTCGGGAACCAGAAGTAGATGCCGCCGAAGGTCGCGAACACGATAGTGCCGAACAGCACGTAATGGAAGTGCGCGACGATGAAGTAGGTGTCGGTGATGTGGAAATCCAGGGGCGGGCTGGCCAGCAGCACCCCGGACAGCCCGCCGAACAGGAAAGTGGTGATGAATCCGAGCGCCCACAACATCGGGGTTTCGAATGTTAATTGTCCCTTCCACATGGTGCCGATCCAGTTGAAGAACTTCACCCCGGTCGGCACCGCGATCAGAAACGACATCAGTGAGAAGAACGGGAGCAGCACCGCGCCGGTGGCGAACATGTGGTGCGCCCACACCGCCGAGGACAGTGCGGCGATGGCGATGGTCGCATACACCAGCGCGGTGTAGCCGAAGACAGGTTTGCGGCTGAACACCGGCAGGATCTCGGTGATGATCCCGAAGAACGGGATCGCGACGATGTAGACCTCGGGGTGGCCGAAGAACCAGAACAGGTGCTGGTAGAGGATCGGGCCGCCGGCGGCGGGGTCGTAGATGTGCCCGCCGAGGTGCCGGTCCACAGCCAGGCCCATCAAGGCGGCGGTCAGGATCGGAAACGCCAGCAGCACAAGAATGCTGGTCACCAGGATGTTCCAGGTGAAGATCGGCATCCGGAACATCGTCATTCCGGGCGCGCACAAGCACACCACGGTGGTGATCATGTTCACCGCGCCCAGGATCGTGCCCACACCGGACAGTGCCACACCCATGATCCACAGGTCGGCACCGGCACCGGGGGAATGGATGGCCGAGCTCAGCGGTATATATGCCGTCCACCCGAAATCTGCGGCGCCACCAGGGGTGACGAATCCCGCGGTCGCGATCGTGGCGCCGAACAGATACAGCCAATAACTCCGCCGGGGCCGTGACCACCGCGACCGGTTTCTGCTGGCTCGGCATGGTGCTGGCGATCTCCTTCCTGGAAGCGCCGCTGAAATTCCGGGCGTCCGGAGTCACCGTGCCGATCGGGCTCGGCATCGGCCGGTTGGTCTTCCGCGCCCTCAACATAATCGAAATCTGTTTCGCCGCAACGATTCTCATCGCCACCGTCATCGATCCACCCACCACCGGCACCATCACCGCCCTGCTGGTCGCCATCGCCGCGCTGCTCACCCAGCTCGCGGTGGTCCGCCCCCGGCTGACCCGCCGTAGCGATGCCGTGCTCGCCGGGCACGACGCGCCCCGCTCACGCGGGCACTACGCCTATGTGGTGCTGGAAGCGCTGAAAGTCGCCGCACTCCTGGTCGGCGGCATCCTGCTACTGGTCCACAGCACCTCATGACCCCCGGGTAACCCCACTCCGGTGCCTGCAACGACCCGGCAGCGCCGCTACCACGGGGGGATCGCCGCAGTAGGGCCGGTGCGGCGGCACCGACAGCCTGCACTCGCGAAATCCGTCACCGCAGCAGAGGAGGAACATCGAATGACCGACCCCGTCTATCCCGCCGCGACCCACGACATCGGTGCGCGACGACGCGAATTGGCCCCCGACACCCATCAGGCCGTCGACGAATGCAGCCGGCAGGTGTTCGCCGCCGGTGGGTTGCCGCCGAAGAGCAAGCAGCTCATCGCCGTCGCGGTCGCCCATGCAACCCAATGCCCGTACTGCATCATCGGCCACGCGAAACTCGCGGACCGTGCCGGTGCCGGTAACCCCGAGATCATGGAAGCGATCTGGGTGGCCGCCGGGATCCGCGCCGGTGGCGCGTTCGCGCACTCCACCGTGGCCCTGCACACCCTCGCCGCATACGACCATGAACACCTCGCCTGACTCACGCCCTCAGCACCCGCGACGACCGCGCGATGAGCGCCACGACGCGGTGATCGAGCAGACCGCGCCGCGCCGCGGCCACCGCGAGCGCCCGGGCGGCCCGTTGATCGTCGTCGGCATCGACGCCTCCGAGGCGTCCCCGCATGCGCTCGCTACGCCGCCGGCGCTGCCCGCCGCATGCACGCCACCCTGCTGGTCGCCCACATCAGCACCCTCACGGGCGGCGCGTATCTGGTGTACCCCAACAGACGATGGACGACCGCGGCCTGCGCGGCAGGGAGTCGAACCACCAGCCGTGCGAAGCTGGGCGGCGTGACTTCCGACATTCTGCCGGTCGGCGATCGCCTAGACCGCATCCGCGCTCTGCTGTCCGGCCTGAGCGGACCGCTCGGCAATGGAGAGATGCACGCGTGGGCGAATCTCGGCGATGCAGCGCGGATGCCACCTGAGGTATTCGACCTGATCGAAGGCCTCGGCGTTCTCGAGCGCTGGTATCCCAGAGTGCCCGTAGACGTTCCGGAAACCTCCGCGGAACTAGCTGACCGCCTCGCCGAGATCGATGTGGACGGTGCTGTGCACCGGCTGATCGGCATCGCCTCGACCACGCTCGCCTACGGCTCGCGCGGACGCTACGACCGGGCCAAGGCGGCTGAGGTGTTCGGTTCACTGGTCCGCATCCTCGGCCATGGAAGCCGTTGGTGGAGTAACACTGACGGTACCAGCGGCTGGAACCCGGTGACACGGCACGTGTTCGACGCGGTGGTGATCGGTGTAGGCGGCGGGATCGTCGTCACGATCCTCGTTTTCGACGAAGACTGATCCGTCGACGATCGGACACCGAAGCAGTTCGGGCCCGTTCCACTTCCCATGAGCCGCCTACTGGCGCTTGCTCTGATTCGGGGGCCGCAGCGATCCGCTGCGGGAGGTCGACCGCGCCGAGATCGCTGTGTACTTCAACGACCCTCTGGACCATCGGGTTCGGGCGCGGACCATCGGGGTGTGGGTCGCCGCCTGGCCGGACGTGCGGTCAGTCCGAGCGCGAACATCACGTCGGGATGGATACGCAGCCCGGTGACGGCCTGGGTGGAGCCGGTGTCGTTGTAGTTGTCGTAGGTGATCGACACTTCGTCGCCGGATTTGGTGCCGCGCCCGACCGCGACCCCGGCATCGAGAAGCCGGCGGGTGTCGTGGTCGCGTTGCGGGTCGACGTCGGCGTGGATCGGCAACGGGCTGCCGGGGACCGGCCGCAGGATCTCCTGGCGCACAAGTCGCAGCAGGTCGATGGCGGTATTGGCGTCCAGACCGCGGCGCATGACGGTTGGGCGTGCCAGCGCCGCCCGTAGTGAATCCGGCAGGGTTCCGGGGCGCAGCCCCAGGTACAGGACCGTGTCGTTGCCCACGATCTGCAATGCGGTCTCGGCCAGTTGCGTGCGCAGATGGGCAAGGCCGGTCTCGAATTCGGTCAGCGTCCACCCCGAGGCCGCGAGGAGCGCATCTACCGTGACCCCGTCGCGGGTGACCAGCACCGCGAGCAAGGTCTGCGCGTGTGCGGCCGTGACGGATTGATCGGAGCCGTCGTGCTCATCATGTGCGGCGCGGCGCTTGGCGGCGCGGTCGTCGAGCAGCATCTTATCGACGCTGAGCCCGAGCAGTCCATGCAGGCGTGCGAGCATCGCCAAGGTGACCGTGCGCTGGTCGGGGTCACGTTCGAGGTTGCCCAGATCGAATCCGGTCGTGTTGCGGACCGTGGCCGCCGACAACCCCAGCTGGTGGACGCGGGCAGCGAGGAGGCGGTGATTGAGGCGCAGTTTCGGTGTCACCGGCTGTAGTCCAGGTCGTTGTGCAGGGCGGGCCCGACCCACCATGCGGTGGCGGAGGCCGTCCACGCTTCAGCGGTCGGCACCGTCTGCGGTAGCGGGATCCCGGCGCGGGCTGCGGTCGTGGGAAGGGTCGATCCGGCCGAGCTGATCGCGCCGCTGAACAGCTAATTCTGTGGGTCTATGCCGCGCAGCCCGAGGAAGGTGCGGGCCGCAGCCAGCATCGCCCGCGCCCGGTGGGGAACGCTGGTCACCACCCAGCGCGGGGAGTGGTCGACCCGATGACGTTCGGCGGCGTTCCATTTCAGCATTGCCGCGTCCGAGGACAGGCCCGCGATCGGGACCCGGGCCAGCTCGCGGCGGTCGTAGCCGGTGAACACCGCGCACGCCAACGCCGCGGCGTGCACCGGGTTCACTGTTGCGGCGCGGATCTGGTCTGCCAGCGCCGCGGTGATCGGCATCCCGGTCATCCCCGGACCGGCTGCGCGGCGTAGGTGACCGGGCAGCTGGATCAGCAGACCGTGCAGCAGTGCACCGGCCGGGGCTCCCCGCAACAAGGTGATGGTGTGGTCGCGGGTCGGGGCGTCGGCGACCAGGTCGGTGAGGAAGCGGTCCAGGTCGTCGTCATCGTCGAACCGGAAGGGTAGTTTCTCCATCTCTGCCGGACCGGGCCCGTTCAAACACAGCAGTCCGGCCGCGAGATGCCGCAGTTCGGATTCGCCGTAGCGTGCGGTCATCGCCTCCGCGCCGGCGCGGATCGCCAGCGGCCGGATGCCGCGTGGGGCGATGTTCCGGAGCGCTTGCTCGATCCCGGATACGGCTTTGATCGGGCCGGGGTTGCTGTGCAGCCACCGGCACGCCGCGGCCATCCCCGACCGGTAGACCGCATCCACCCGCGCGAACTCCGCACGGCTCAGGCGCCGGAAGGCTTCGGCGCGGAACGCGACCACATCGACGTCGGGGACCTCGGGCAACCCCTCGATCTCGGGGTCGACATCGGGTGGGCGCGCAGCGGGAAAGTGGCGCAGCAGCGTGGCCACCGACCCCACCACCCGCGCGTTGACCCCGCTCGGCAGCATCGCCAGCGCGGCGGTGCGTGAGGTCGCGTGACACACCATCACCACCCCGACGCCGGTCTCGCGCCACAAATCCACCAGCGCATTCCAGGCATCGCGGTGCAGCCGGTGCGCACGCAACACCACCAGGCGTTCGATGTCCTCGGCGGCGATCCAGGCGCGCACCGCATGCCACAACAGCGCCGGGGTGGCGGACTTCTCCGCGCCCAGATGCCGCACCGGGCGGCCGAGTGCGGCGAGGATGTCGTGGGCCAGCGATGAGGCCGAACGCATCGCCGGGGTCGGATGCACCGTCACCACCGGGCCCGCCGGATCACCGGCGTCGAGCAAGGCCGCGACCACCGCCGCGTCGTCATCCGGGTCGAGCAGCACTGTGACGCGCTGGCGGCGACGGCGGCGCACCGGCAGCGTCTCCCACGCGTTCGGCGCATCGAGATCGACGATGCCACCGCAGTCACCGTCCGGATCGGGGTTCATGAGCTGCGTCCGGACAGTTTGGAGAACACGTAACCGAGCACATCGGCATCGACGGTGTCGCGGCCGAGCTTGTCCAGAGTGCGCGCGGCATGGGCGGTGATCTTGGCCCACGACCGGAAATTGCCGTGCCCGGCACTGCGGTCGGCGAACGCAATCAGCTCCGGATCGGCGTTGGACCAAATCTGGTGGTAGGCCGGGATGACCCGCAGCACCTGCGCGCGCGGCATCCGCCGGAACTCCTGCCACACATACACCCGCGATGACAGCATCGGCTCGCGGCGCAGCACCTCATAGCAGTCCCCGCCGCCGACGAACACGATCGCCATGTCGGTGCCCCGGTCCCAGAGGTGGCGCCAATACTCGAAACACTCCCTCGACATCCACTGCGCCTCATCACACACCAGCACCCGGAACCGCTCGGCCAGCACATCCTTGAGCACCCGGTCGAACTCGATCGGCTTGCGCGGCGGATCCCCGCCGATACCGAGCGCCTCGAACAGGGTGTGGCGGATATCGCGCGGGGTCGGCCGGGCCCGGAACTGCACCCGGCACACCAAGCCCGCGGGCTGCTCCCGCAGAGAGGTGTTGACCGACAATGTCTTTCCCAGGCCGGCGTCGCCGTGCACGCACATCATCGCCTTGGCCTCGATCACATCGGCGAGATTGTCGCGCACCGCAGCAGCGCATCGGTGGCCACCACATGCGCGCCGGGCAGATTCAGATAGTGATCGGCGCTCTCGTCATCGGCGGCCTCAGCCGTCGCGATCGGTCCTCGGGTCACCGCATACGCCCCTTCGTCGGTGGTTCGGGTGCGTCCAGATCGACCGGCAGTACCCATCCCGGCGCCGGCGGGGAATGCGGGATCAGATTCGGCCGCGCCAGGGCCGCGAGCTCGGTGTAGTCCTCATCGACAAGTTCGGCTTCCACCTCGGCTACGGTCATCGCGCCGAGCCGTGGCGCCGGCGCCACGGTCGTCACCGCCGCGTACCGGGTACGCCGAGCACGGTCGGCGGCCTTGAGATCGCGGCGCAACCGGGCGGCCTTGCGGTCCCGGGCCCGACGCACCCGCCCGATCTGCTCACCGGTCGCCTGATCAGCCAGCCACGCCGACCCCAGATGATTACCGGCCAGGTCGGACACCTCGACCTCGTGATCGTGATTCGGCATGTACCGCAACCGAACCTGCGCCCCGACCATCCCCACCATCCAATCGGCGACGTAGTGGCGGCCGCGGCCGCGCGCAACCCCCTTGGTCGTGATCTTGCGGCGCGCACGATCGTCTTCGAGGGTGAACATCCACAGCCTGTCCGCGTCGATCTCGTGCAGCGGGGTCGGATCCGCCAGCCACGACTCCAGCGGCGATCGCTCATCGAGACGATCGATATGATGCTCAGTGGTGGTGTTCCACCAGTTCACCCACCCCAGCAGCTCGGCAACGAACACCTCGAACGGCAACGCCAGCGCATCCGGATCGGCAGGGACACCGTTCATCCCCACCGGGGCGTGTGTATAGCGCGGCATCTCCGCGAACAGCATCCGCTCCACCGCACCGTTGACCGCCTCCACCGACCCCTTCAAATACGGGGTGTAACCGGGCAGATCCACCACCCGCACCGCGAACGCCCCCATCGCCTCGCTCACCGTGCGCGACAGAAAGTCCCTGCCCCGATCGATCCGGACAATGGTCGGCACACCGCCGGCCGGACAATACGGCGGCGTCCGCAGAATCGAAGCACGCAGCGCGGCCAGGATCGCTTCCCGGTTCGGCGTCCTCGGCGTGACCGCCACACCCGTGATCACGCAGTGCTCGGCATCGACGAACCAAGTCACCCACGGCTTCATCAGCCGACCCTCGACCTCGACCTCCACCGCCGCTTCCACATGGTCACCTTCCCAGGCCGCGTTGCGGTAGGTACCGGGCCGCTTCAAAAACACATCGAACGCCCGGCGCGACCGCTCACCCTCACGCAAACCCGCGACGTCACCGCGGGTCATATCCGCCCGGATCGCACGGTGCAACGTGGACAGACTCGGAGCCGGGGGCCCGCCCTCACATTCACGTTTCCGAAGCTCACGATGCAACGCCGAGGCGTTGCCGCGCCAATAGGCGAGCCGAACACGTAGCGCTGCGTCGATCCGGAACCGCGCCCTCTCCCGATCCATCGGAAGCTCGGCGCGTCGGGCCGCGATCCACCGCCACACCGTCCGCTCGGCAACACCCAGAGTTTCGGCGGTCAACCGCACATGATCACTGGTCAGATCACCATGCCGGTCGAGGATGGCCAACCGACCCACAGCAGCCTGCCGAAGCGCCCGCTTCGCCGCATCGGCCACCGCACAACCCTCCGAACAAGCTGGCCCGCACCACATCCGGTGCCAGCACCTTGTCCTTCATTCGACCACGAACCACAAGGGCTGCGGTCGGTTTCACTGACATCCCGGTGACGAATCGGCACTGACATTCCAATGACGAGTCTCACGCCCTGCACAGGCCGTAACCGGGTCCTTCGGCGTGCGATGCACGGTGAGCCGATGCGGCAACGCGCGCCGCCGGGCGAGCCCCGGTATGGGGCTGCCGGCGGCGCGAGCGGGGTCGGGTCAGCCGAGCCGGCGCGGGTTCGACACCCGCAACCTCGTCTCGACAGCGGCGTTCACGGTGGCGCGGACCCGTGGATCCGCCACCGTGAGAGCGCCCGAACGGAGCTGCTCGGCCATCACCGCCTCGGAGGGACAGTCCAGGGCGCGCAGCATTTCGTGCACCCTGTCCGTGGGCCCGGCACCGGATCGCAGCTCCCGGCCGCCGGTCTGCAGCAGCGAAGCGCAGATACGCAGCAGATAGCGTTGCGCGGTGGCATCCTCCGGCAGGGCCGGACCGATCTCCCCGGTGAGCGTTTCCGTTACGAGATCGATGATCTCGCCGAGATCCGGGCGATCGTGCACCGTGGGTGCCGGGGCCTGCGGTGCGCTGTCGCCGGGGACGGCGTCGAGCAGACCGAGCACAGCGAGCAGGTCGTACTCGGATTCGCAGACCCGGCGTCCGATGGCGGCCAGCTCGAGCGAATATTCGGCGCCGCCGAGATGGCGTTGGGCCTGGAACCGGCTCAACACCAGCCATTTCAGTGTGCCGAAGACCTCCCACCAGTGCAGTTCGGCCGCGGGCGGCCGATTGCCGGTGGCGCGCTGATAGCCATCCAGGAGCTGGTCCCTGGTGCCGAGCCCGCCCACCGGCGCCGCCGCACCGAAACGCCAGGCGCGAACGCAGAGCCAGCCCAGATCCTCGATCGGGTTGCCGAGATGGGCGAGTTCCCAGTCGAGTACACCGCGGATACCATCGGCGTCGATCAGCAGGTTACCGAGCCGGAAATCGCCGTGTACGAGGCAGACCGGCCGATCGGGTGGCCGGTTGTCCCGTAGCCAGCGCAGACCGATCTCCACCGCAGGCCGGGGTTCGGCCAGATCACGATAGGTTTGCTCGATGGCGTCCAGTGGGTCGCGGTCGTCCAGCATGGTGAGGGTGTTCACCGGTGCGCGATGGACCAGACCCAGAACGTAACCGAAATCCTCGGCGAGATGCGCACGGACAGCGGCGAAGCCGGGATCACGCTGCAACTTGCGCGGTATCGACTCGCCGGGGACGGTGTTCATCACAAGATACGGGGCATCGATACCGGGCGCGGTGTCCCCGGAGGCGAGTACCTCGGGAACCGGCACCCCGGCCGCCGCCGCGGCGCGCAGACACGCCACTTCGGCGCGCATCCGGCCGGCCTCACCCCGGCCGGGCGGATCCCGGCGCAGCACCGCCGTGGTCTCGTGGCCGTGGTGATCGGTGGCGCGCACCGCGTAAATCTCGCGGCTGGCGCCGCCGGTGAGCCGGCGCACCTCGGCGCCGGCGAGTTCGGTGCCGGTGGCGGCGGCCAGAACGGCACATACTCCCTCGGCGAGGGTGGCCGGCGGCGTCGTCACAGCCACGGCGCGGCCCCGGGGTCACGCAACAGGCGCCGCGCGGTGGACATCCGGTGCACCTCGTCGGGGCCGTCGTAGACCCGCGCGTACCGTGCCTGCCGGTACATCCGCTCCAGCGGAGTATCGGCTGTGAGGCCGAGCGCGCCGTGTACCTGGATGGCGCGATCGATGACATCGTGCAGCATCCGGGCGCCCCAGAACTTCACCAGTCCGACCCGGACGCGGTAATCCTCGCCGGCGTCCATCGCCCGTGCGGCATCGAGGGTCATGAGTCGTGCCGCGTGGATCTGGGCGGCGGATTCGGCGATATAGCGGTGGATCTCGCCCTTCTCCGCGAGCAGCGATCCGTGCGCAAAGCGGGTGTTGGCCCGGGCGCACATCAGTTCGTAGGCGCGCTGGGCCTGGCCGAGCCAGCGCATACCGTGGAAGATCCGGCCGGCGCCGAGCCGGTCCTGGGCCACCGCGAAGCCCTTACCGCGTTCGCCGAGCAGATCGGCCAGGGGGACACGGACGTCGGTGAGGCGGACCTCGTAGTGATCACTGGGGTCGTGCCCCATCGTCGGGATCGAGCGTACGATCTCGAAGCCCGGCGTATCGATCGGCACGATGATCGCGCTGATCCGGGCGTGCCGGGGCGCGCTGTCGGGTTCGGTCCGGGCGAACACGGTGCAGAACGCCGCCTGCTCCGCGCCGGTGGTGAACCATTTGTGGCCGTTGATCACCCAGCTGTCGCCGTCGGCTACGGCGCGGGTTTCGATCAGCGTCGGGTCCGACCCCGCGACCTCGGGTTCGGTGAGCCCGACCGACGGCAGGATATCCCCGGACACCAGTCCCGGGATCCAGCGGCGGCGCTGTTCCTCGGTGCCGTGCAGATGCAGCATGATCGTGTCCTGCATCGTGACCGAGCCGACCGCCAGCTGTCCGAACTCGGAGCGGCCGATGATTTCGTTGAGGTAGACGAAATCGAGGAATGGCAGACCGCCCCCGCCCACCTCGGCGGGATGGCCGAGTGCCCAGATACCGAGTTCCTTCGCTCGCTCGCGCAGACCGGCGAGCGCCTGCCCGGCGGTGTCGTCGTCGCGGGCGAGCACCGGTTCCCGGGGGATGACCTCGTCGTCGATGAACCCGCGCATCCGCGCGGTGAGTTCGGTCAGCGGGGTGTCCATCGTCGTCATCCCTTCCGACCGGTCGTGAACTCGCGCAACGGCCGGGTCGCCGCCGAGTCGACGTATTCGTCGATGCGGGCGATACGCCCGCCGTGGACCTCGACGAACAGGCACGCCGCCACTTCGAGCGGTCCGTGCCCGGGGAGTTCACCGCGCAGCACGTGCTGCTGGGCGAAGCCGGTGGGCAGCGGGTACCGGCGGATGTCCTCGTATCGCATATTCACGAGTGTGCGCGAAAGCCAGCGCAGGACCCGCAGGTTCTCGGTGACGGTCTCCTCGGTGCCCTTGTCGTTGTGCCAGATCCGGGCGTCGGGAGCGTACAGCTCGGTCAGGGTCGCTTCATCGCCCGCGCTGACGGCGGCAAAGAAACGATCGGCCAGGTCGTTCATCGGATCCTCTTCTTTCGGCATGACCGGTGGCATGGCCCCGGCGGTGTTCAGCGTCCGGGCGCGGACGAGGGGTGCAGGCGCCCACCGGCGCGGAGCAGATTGCTGTCGGCGGCCCGGCCGAGCAGGTCGGCGGCGAGGGTCGCGGCGGCGAGGGTCGCGGGCAGGTCGATGCCGGTGGTGATACCGCTGTCCTCGAACAGGTAGACCAGTTCCTCGGTCGCGATATTGCCGCTGGCACCCGGCGCGAACGGGCAGCCGCCGAAACCGCCTGCCGCGGCGTCGAATCTGCGGATGCCGTGCAGATAGCCCGACCACGCGTTGGCCAGACCCTGCCCCCGGGTGTTGTGCAGGTGCAGCCCGATCTCCACGCCCGGGACCGCGGTGTGGACGAGGTCGACGACCTCGGCGGTCCGGCGTGGGGTGGCCGTGCCGACGGTGTCGGCGACGGAGAGACTGTCGGCGCCGGCCGCCCGGGCGCGCGCCGCGATCTCGGCGACCCGGTGCGGCGGGGTGGGTCCGTCGAACGGGCAGTCGAAGGCGATCGCGATGATGACCTCCAGCTCGCCGCCCGCACGGTGAACCATCTCGGCGGCGGGGCCGATCAGTGCGATCGATTCTTCGCTGGTCCGGCCGACATTGGCAACACTGTGCCCGTCGGAGGCCGAGACCACGTACTCGAGCCGGGGCACGCCCGCGGCGAGCGCCCGCTCGACTCCGCCGAGTCCGGCGACGAGGGCCGAGAACGCCACGTCCGGCCAGCGGTGCAGCTGCGCGGCGACCAGTTCGGCATCGGCGAGCGCCGGTATGGCGCGCGGGGATACGAACGAGGTGACCTCGATCCGGCCGACTCCCGTGGCCGCCAGTGCCGCGATCAGTTCGAGTTTGGCCTCGGTGGTGATGGGAGCCTCGATCTGCAGGCCGTCGCGCGGTCCGACCTCGCGGATATCGACCTGTGCCGGGGCGGTCATGCGATGGTTCCCTGTGCGCGCAGTTCGCCGAGTCGGTCCGAGGCGTAGCCGAGGATTTCGCCGAGCACCTCATCGGTGTGGGTACCCGGGCGACCCGGCCCACCCCAGCGCACACCGCCCGGTGTCTCGCTCAATTTGGGTACCACGCCGACACCTTTCACCGGTACCGCGTCGTATCCGGGGTCGGCGGGCTCGACCGAGGGATCGCGGTGATCGACGAACAGGTCGCGGGCGAGGAACTGTGGGTCGGCCATCACCTCGGCGACGGTGTTGACCGGTCCGGCCACGACACCGGCCGCGGCCAGCAGGTCGATGAGTTCGGCCGCGGTGTACTCCACTGCCCACGCCGCGATGATCTCGTCGAGTTCGTCCTGATTGCGGCCGCGCGCGGTGTGGTCGATATAGCGCGGGTCGGTCGCGAGTTCGGGGCGGCCCATGGCTGCCGCCAGCCGCCCGAACACGGTGTCCTGGTTGGCCGCGATGATGACCCACAGACCGTCTTTGGCACGGTACAGATTGGAGGGCGCGATCCGGTCCAGCCGGGTTCCCGACGGCTGCCTGATATGCCCGGTCTTGTGGTAATCGGGCACCGTGGATTCCTGGATCGCGAGGGATGCCTCGGTGAGCGCCGCGTCGACTATCTGCCCACGGCCGGTGCGTTCCCGCACCAGCAGGGCGGCCAGGACGCCCTGGAAGGCGAACATCCCGGCGAGGCTGTCGCCCAGCGATAGGGCGATGCGGGGCGGGGCCTGGCCCGGAAAACCGTTGAGATACCGGAGACCGCTGACGCCCTCGGCGACCGAGGCGTAACCCGGCCGGGAGGCGTAGGGCCCGGTCTGGCCGTAGCCCGACACCCGGGCCAATACCAGCCCGGGGGAGACCGCGGCCAGTACGTCGTAGCCGATTCCCCAGCGCTCCAAGGTCCCGGGCCGGAAACTTTCCACCACTACATCGGCAGTGCGAACCAGATCGAGGAAGATCTCGCGGCCCGCGCCGGTCCGCAGATCGATACCGACGCAACGCTTGTTGCGGGCGTGGACCGTCCAGAAATACTGGTGGCCGCCTTCGGCCTGGCCCCATTCGCGTAGCGGGTCGGGCCGATCCGGCGCTTCGATCTTGATGACATCCGCGCCGAGGTCACCGAGTAGCCGGCCGCAGTAGGGCCCCGCGATGAGTGTGCCCAGTTCCAGGACGCGATAGCCCTCGAGCGGGCCGCGCGGCGGCGCGTCCGTGCCGGGGCGCGAATCCGTTGTCATTACTTGCCTCCTCGAAACGGCAGGGAGTGGGAGCTGTCGTAGCGAACGAGGTGTCGGGTCGCCCACCAGGAGGCCGGGTTCGTGCGGTACGACGCGTCTGCGCCGGTCAGGGCGCTCGATCGAGCTGGAGGGCACTGACGCACATCTGGTCGAGGGTCGCGAGCAGCGCCTCCTCGTCGGCGTCCTCGCCCTGGATCAGCCACAGATACAGGGTGTGGTCCACCATGGCGGACATGGCGCGAGCGGCCAGTTCGGGGTCGAGGCCGGTGGGGACCAGGCCTTCGGACTGCCAGCGGGCGATCGCGCGGGCGGTGCGGTCGATCAGCTGGCGGCGGTGCTCGTGCCGGAGCAGCCGGAACTCCTCGTTGAAGGTCGCGACCTGTTCGATGATCGCCATCAGGGGCGCGTTGCGCCGATAGGCCTGGTAGTAGGACCGGTTCGAGGCGATCAGTCGTTCGGCGGGGGAGAGATCGGCCGCCGCGGGCTCGCGCCGGTGCATATCCTCGAAGAGTCGGTTGCTCAGTTCCCCGAAGACATCGTCCTTCGATTCGAAGTACCGATAGAAGGTGCCGTAGGAGACCCCGGCCTCCTGGGCGATCAGTTCCACCCGTGCGTCCAGGAATCCCACCGTCTCGAAGACGCGGCGGGCCGCGTCCAGCAGAGCGTCACGCGTCTTGCGTCCCCGCGGGGTCAGGGTGTCGACCGAGGCGGGGGAACTGTTGACAGATGACTTCGCCACGGGACAGACTATTCCCGAAGCTGACATGACTGTCAAGTCATGTTTTGCTCCTGCGGCGACCGCCGGAACGGCCGCTCACGCGACATTGTCGCCCATAGGAAGGATTGCGATGAACGCCCCCAACCCGAGGTACGAACTAGGCGGGATCAACCATCTGGCGCTGGTGTGCTCCGATATGCGCCGGACCATCGATTTCTATACGGGTGTACTCGGTATGCCGCTGATCAAGACCATCGAACTGCCCGGGGACCTGGGGCAGCACTTCTTCTTCGACTGCGGTAACGGCAATACCCTCGCATTCTTCTGGCTCGCCGACGCCCCCGACGCGGCGCCGGGCGTGGCGGCACCCAGGGGCCTGCCCGACGCCGGCGAACTCGTGAGCGCGGTGGGTTCGATGAACCACGTCGCCTTCGCCGTACCGCCGGAAAAGTTCGACGAGTACTACGAGCGCTTGCGGGCCGAGGGGATCGAGGTCAGTCGCGTGCTCAATCACGACGACAGCCGCGCCGGAGTCTCCCGGGAAGTGCATCCGGGCACCTTCGTGCGCTCGTTCTACTTCCAGGACCCCGACGGCGTACTGCTTGAATTCGCCTGCTGGACACGAAAATTCACCGAAGCCGATGTCTCGCACAAACCGAAGACCGCCGCCGACCGCCGCGTCCCCGCGTCGCACTGAGCCGAAAGGAGCGCCACCGTGCCCAGGTTGCGTGAAGTACCCCGTGCCGAAGTCACCGACGAGCGGATCCTGTTCTATTACGACCGGCTCTTCGGGCCGGACAAGGATCCGGCCGTCGACCACGGCACCGTCCATGCCACCCCCGGCGACTGGTGGACGGTGTTCGCCCAGTCGCCCGATGTGTTCCGGCACGCGGTCCGGGGTTTCGCCGTCTACCGCAACGCGACGCTGGACCCGGCCCTGCGCGAACTCGGTCAGAGCCGGGCCGGTTTCGCCCGCGGCAGTCAGTTCGTGTTCTCGCAGCATTGCAAGCAGATGCGGTCGCTGGGGGTGCCCGAGGAGAAGATCACGGCCGTCCCGCACTGGCAGGTCAGCGATGTCTTCTCCCCGCTCGAACGGGCGGTACTGGCCTATACCGACGGGCTCGTATACGACGGCGGCCGGGTCCCCGACGAGGTGTTCGAGGTGCTACGTGGAGCGCTGAGCGATCAGGAGATCCTCGAACTCACCTACATCACCACGCTGTACGACATGCACGCGACGATCTGCCGGGCCCTGCGGCTCGAGTACGACGATCGACCGGAGTCGATCGAGGAGGTACAGCTGCCGGAGGGTGTCGAGGCCAGAGATCTCTCCGCGGATCTGTCCGGGGCCTGAGCGGCGGTGCACGGGTGCGGCCGGGTTTTGGGGTACTGGCCCGGCCGGGGTCGGCGAAAGCGGCGACCGGCTGCGTGACTCGCTGGCGGCACAGGGGTTTCCACTGCACTGACTCGACACACCCGTAGCGGCGTTCCCCGACCGGAAGGCGGGAACGGTTCGCGGACCGGCGCCCCGGTCTTCTCTCATGGGCGTCCCGCAGTGACGATGAGCAAGCGGCAGGTCGCGGGCCGGCCCGGAGAAGGCCGGTGCGCACCCGTAGTCCGTACCCGCGCACGATGGCGGATACGGGGCCACGCCCGCCCGCGTGTCGCGGCCCGCTCGCGATGACCGGTGCGAAGATCGACAATGGAATTCGCGCGGGGCCGCCTGGGGCACCGCCGGTGTCGTTCCAGGAGGTTTGAGTGGCCGCGTCGTCCGATTCCGATCGCATCGCTCTGGTCACCGGCGGTTCCGGTGGTATCGGACGGGCCGTGGGAGAGCGCCTCGCCGCCGCGGGGATGACAGTGGTGGTGCACTACGCCGGAAACGCCGGCCGGGCCGAGGAAGTGGTCTCCGCCATCACCGGCCGCGGCGGGAACGCGGTCGCGCTGGGCGGAGATGTGGCCGATCCCGACCGGATGGCGGAGCTGTTCGCCGAGATCACCGAACGGTTCGGTGGGCTCGACGTGGTGGTCAACACCGCGGGCATCATGCTGCTCGGCCCGGTGACCGCATTCGACCTCGACGCGTTCGACCGGATGCACCGCACCAATGTCCGCGGCACCTTCGTCGTGTCGCAGTTGGCCGCTCGCACCCTGAACCCTGGTGGCGCGCTGATCAATTTCTCGACCTCGGTGCTTCGGCTCCAGCAGCCGGGCTATGCCGCCTATGCGGCCACCAAGGGCGCGGTCGAGGCGATGACGCTCATTCTGGCGCGGGAGTTGCGGGGTCGCGATGTGACCGTGAACGTGGTCGCCCCGGGCCCGACCGCGACGCCGCTGTTCCTCGATGGCAAGGACGCGGACACCGTCGACCGGCTCGCCCGGATGTCTCCGCTGGAACGACTCGGCGAACCGGCCGATATCGCGGAAACGGTGGCCTTCCTGGCCGGGCCGGCCCGGTGGGTGAACGGGCAGGTCCTCTACGTCAACGGTGGGGTCGCCTGAACCTGCCGACGAGCAGCCCGGCGAGGGGCGCTGCTCGGTCGCGGGAGGCGCGTCCGCGGGTTTCCGTTCGGCACATGGAGACGAGCCGTCGGCCGTCCGGGTGTTCGGCGCGCGATTTCGATCAGGCCGAGCCGACCCGTCGCCCCCGGTATCGCGGGGATGATCAACTGTCCGGATGAGCTATGGCCCCGTCGATCCGACCTGTACCGCCGCCGCTGGTCGTCGCGGTCACCGATCCGATCCTGCCCGCAAACACCGGCACTTACCGAATCGAGGACGGCGGGGTCACCCGGGTGGATGAGCCCGCGGACCTCGGTACCGACGTGTCGGCCCTGGCGGCCGCCTATCTCGGCGGCACCCGCTGGCGCCATCTGGCGCTCGCGGGCCGCGTCACCGAGCACGGGCCCGGCGCCGCGGCGACCGCGGACGCGCTGTTCGAGGTGGACGAGCACCCGTTCAGCGGGACGTACTTCCGACCGCCTCCTCGCTCCGGGTGGCCGCGTAATGCGCGGCGATCTCGTCGCTGGTGGTGACCCATACGCCGGGATGTTCGACGATGTAGGCCAGTGCCTCGTCGAGGTACCGGGCCCGGAACGCCTGCCCGGTGACGAAGGGATGCAGGGCCAGGGCGAGGACGCGGCCGCTCGTTTCCGAGTCCGCCCACAGCCGGTCGAGCTGGTCGCGCACGATCCGGACGAAATCGGGGCCGGTGAGCCCGGTGCCGAGGAACAGGGTGTTGTCGTTCAGCTCCACCGAGTACGGCACACTGAACAGGCCGGGGACGCGCAGCGGGTAGGGCTGGTCGTCGTTGGTCCAGTCCAGGACGTAGTCGACACCGAGTTCGCGCAACAACTCCGGAGTGCGGAAACTCTCGGAGAGCGCGGGCCCCATCCAGCCGCGGGGCCGTTTCCCGGTGCCGCGTTCGATAGTGGTGAGCACGTCTGCGAGATAGGCGCGCTCGTCCGCGGCGGCGATCTCGGCCTGCAGGACCGAGTTGTTCCGACCGTGCGCCAGCCAGGCCCAATCGCGTTCCCGGCCCGCTTCGATGAGGCGCGGGTAACGTTCGACCACATCGGAGTTGAGCAGGGCGCTGGCCCGGATACCGTGCCGGTCCAGTGATTCCAGGATCCGCCAGAACCCCACCCGGGGGCCGTAATCGCGCCAGCCGTAGTTGAGCGGATCCGGGACCTGTCCGGCGGTCCCGGCGAAGATACTGGTGGAGGGCCGGTCCACCCGGTAGTGCTCGATATTGAGTCCCACGTAGAACGCCACGCGTGCTCCGCCCGGCCACCGGATCGGCTCGCGGTCGACGATGGCGCTGTAGTCGAACAGTTTGTTGTCCATTCGGCTATGCTCCAAGCTTCACACAGATGTGATGGTCAAATCGCTCGGCGAAGTAGGTGGAAATGCGGATCGGGGAACTGTCACGGCGCACCGGCGCCTCACGCCGGTTGCTGCGTTACTACGAGGAACAGGGCCTGATCGCCGCCCAGCGCTGCGCGAACGGCTACCGCAGCTACGACGAGCGGTTCGTCGATCGCGTACTGCAGATCCGGGGACTGCTCGACGCCGGGCTGCCGACCCGGATCATCAAACAGATCCTCCCGTGCCTGGACAAGCCGCGGTCCATCTACTTCCCGGACGCGACACCGGAGATGCTCGCAACCCTCGAGGGCGAACGGGACCGAATGAGCGAACGGATCCGCTGCCTGGAGCGGAACCGGGACGCTATCACCGAATACCTCTGCGCGGTACGCGAATACGGCGAGCAGGGCCCGTAGCGGTAGCGCGTACCCGATCGGTCCGGGACTGCTCACATGGCTTTCCACGGAACACCCGCGCGTAGGGGTACGCTCCGATGTTCGTGAGGACGTCACGGAAACTGCTCGTCGCCGGTGTCGCCGTGCTGGCCTGGGGAGAGTGGGTGAACTGGCGGTCGTCGCGGCGGCTCGTCGGGTCCGCGACCGGCGCGCGCGAAGCGGTCGTCGTACTCGGTTTCCGCAACTCGGCGCCGACGGCCAACGCGTTGAACAGGTGGCGGGTGCGCGCCGGATTGCGCTCCTGCGATCCCGGCCTCGCTACCCGGTTGGTCTTCTGCGGCGGCGCGGTCGCGGGCGCACGGCCCGAAGCCGAAATGATGGCCGCCTATGCGCGGGAACGCGGCTGGTCCGGTCCGGTCGCGCTGGATACCGCCTCGCGGAGCACCTGGGAGAACATCGAAAACGCCATCGCGCTGATCGGAGCCGCCGATCGGATCAAGATCGTGTCGAATCCGATGCACGCCGAACAGGCCCGGCGCTACCTGACCGCCCTGCGCCCCGATCTCGCGGACCGGCTGGTACGCGGCGCGGAATACCGTTTCGGCGAGTGGACCTTCCTCAAACCGCTGTTCGCCGTCCTCGGATACGTGAAGCGGGTCCGGGCATCGGCGCCGCTCGCTCGGTAGACCCCGCGCCGCGGGGGCGGGATCACTGGGCGAGGCGGCGTTCGACCGACTCGACCTTGGTGTGCAGCGTATTCGTCCGGCCGGGCCGGATATCGGCCTTGATGACGATGCTGCACCGATCGCATTCGGCCAGTACCGCATCGGTCGCGGCCTTGATGACGCCCATGACCTGGTCCCATTCGCCTTCGATCTCGGTGAAACTTGCGGCGGTCCGGTACGCGAGTCCGCTGTCCCGAATGACCCGGACCGCGGTGGCGACCTGATCTCCGACGCTCTCGCCGGTGCCGATAGGGGTGATCGAGAAGGCCGCGAGCATATCCCACTCTCCTTGGTCGTCGTAGAGGATGACGGCGCTGGTCTCTGTCACCGTACGCAGGTCTGCGCGAACCACCCCGCTACCGCGTGGCGGGTCGGCTCCGCGAGCGCGGTCGCCACCGGGTGATCGCGACTCCCGCCAGGCACAGAACTCCGCCGGCCAGTGCCAGGGGGCGGGGTACTTCGCCGAGGAGGAGCCACGACATCACGACCACGAGTGCCGGTACCGCGTAGGTGGTGGCGCCCACCTGCCCAGCGGTCATCCGGGCCAGGGCATAGGCCCAGGTGGTGAAGGCGACGGCGGTCGGGAACACGCCGAGGTAGATCAGACCGAGGGTGGCGGGCAGCGGCGCGGCGGCTGCTTCACCGATCAGCCGACCCGCGAACGGCAGGCACGCCACCGTACCCACCACGCATCCGCCGGTGGTCACCTGAAGGGCCGAAGCCTGGGCCAGCGCGGGCTTCTGGACGAGTACCGCCACCGCCCAGGCGACCGCGGCCACCACACACAGTACGACTCCGAGCACCGTGGCCGCGCCCGCGGAACTGGACAATCCCACCACGGCCGCGCCGATGAACGCCACGGCGATTCCGGCCATGAGCCGTTTCGGGAAGCCTTCGCCGAGGAAGAGTCCGCCGAGCAGGGCGATCATGACCGGTCCGGTGTTGATCACGAGCGCGGCGGTGCCGGCGTCGATGTACTGTTCGGCCCAGTTCAAGGCCACCATATAGATCCCGAACCACAGCACTCCGGATACGATGATCCCGCGCAGTGCCGAACGCGGGGGGAGGCCGGTGCCGGTCGATAGCAGCAGCACCACCAAAACCACCGAACCCGAGGCCAATCGGCCCAGCGCCAGCGCTCCCGGCGAGAAGTCCGCACCGGCGGTGCGGATGACGACGAACGCCGAGGCCCACAGGACGACGGTGACGGCCGCGGCGAGTAGCGCACGCCCCCGTCCGGGAGGCAACTCGGTCATATGCCGAACGTAGTTGGGCCGCCGCGGCTCGATCCAGACAATTTCTCGCGTGCGAGCGCAAGTTTGAGAAAACATCGATCGGCGGGCGCCGGTCCGGGCGTAGACTGCCGATTGCCCTGCCCTGATCCACATCTCCCATGCAGGTGCGGTGCCGTATCGGGTGCGGACGACCGGGTTGCCCGGACAGGTCATGCGTTCATTCGGCGGCGAACGCCTGGTATGTGTAGTGTCTCCAGAGATCTGAAACACGCATGAACGGGCAGGGGTGCATGAGCGGAATCGATGGATGTCTGGAACGGATCATGGACATCCCCGGTGCGCGCAGCGTGACATTGGTGGACGGGGCGAGTGGGCTCGCGGTGGCCGCGGCAGGCCGCCACGATGTGGTCGATCAGCACGAGGACGCGGCGACCACCACCGATGTGGTACGGGCGGTGCTCGGCTGTCCGGCACTGACCACGGGCCCGACCGGGGACGACGTCGACGAGATCATCGTCTGCGGGACCGGGGGATACCACCTGCTGAATCTGGTGGATGGTGATTTCGGCGGTCGCCTCTTCGTCCACGTCTTGTTCGACGAGGAGTCCGGCAATCTGGCGATGGCCCGGTTCCGGCTACGCGGCATCCTCGCCGAACTGGCCGAGGACGGTCATGCGCGTTGAGCTCGCGGACGAATTGCAGCGATTGGAAGACGAAGGCCGGACCGGTGTCCTGCGCGTAGGTGACGGGGAGTTCCATCTCGCCGCCGGCGCCATCGCCTCCGCCACCTGCTCGCGCACCACCGGCCTGGACCGGTTGGTGGTGGCGGCCGGGGTGGCCAGTGCCGCGGACTGGGAGCGTGCGGATACCGGTGACCCGGGCCCGATGCTGGGTCGGCCGTTGCTGGAAACCCTGGCGCTGCTCGCCGTTTTCGACGCGGCCTATTTTTTGCTGGCGAGGCCGGTGATGCCGGAGTTCCGGCCGGCCCCGGCACATTGGCTGTCGGCCGTCTGCACCATCCGGCCGCGGGCTCTGGTCCGCGAATGCGCGCGCCGCGGTGACCCGGACTCGGGGCCGTGGCCGGCGGAACTGGTCGACCGTGCCGCAGTGGTTCCGGTCCGCCGGATCCGGCGCCGGGTGCTGCTCACCGGCAGTCAGGCCGAGGTACTCGCGGCCGCCGACAACCGCCGCAGCGTCACCGGAATAGCCCGGGACCTGGGCCGCACCGCCTACGGCTGTCTGGAGGCGGTACGGGATCTGACCGTGGCCGGGCTGATCGAACCACCGGTGGGCGCACCGGCTTCCGAAGCGGGCTCGTCCACCGCCGATCCGGCCACCGGAGCTGAACCGCCGCTGCGGCGCCGGGTCCGCAACGCGACACCGGTTCCCGACGGAGACGAGTGGGAACCGGTGGATGAGGAACTGCTCACCCGGCTTCGAGCGGCTCTGGAGGACCTCGCGTGACGGCGCGCAAGAATCTGCTCGGTGAACTGATGGGAAGGCTTACCAAGGTGCCGATGACCGTTTCCGATCCCCACGCCGCGGTGACGGCGGAACTTCGCGCGCTGCGCGAACGCGTACCCCGGCTCACCGGGTCGCTCGTGGCGTCCAGCGACGGCCTGCTGGTGACACACGATCTCCCCGCGCATATCGAACCGACCGGGATGGCCGCACTGGCGGCGGCTCAGCTGTCGCTGTCCGATCGGCTCGCCCAGACGGCGCAGGGTGGTGGTTTCCAAGAGGTGGTGGTGGACGGCACCGGGGGACACGTGGTGATCTACACGGCCGGTTGGGCATCGTTGACCGTGCTGGCGGCCCCCGAAGTGAATATCGGCCGGCTGCACCTGGAGTGCCGGCCGGTGGCGCGCCGGATCGCCGAACATCTTTCCGCCGTGGCGAAGGACGCGCGCGGTAACGGAAGAACGCAGTAGAAGACAACCATCGAGAGGAACGACCTGTGTCCGATATGGATTTGGCACTGAAGGACATGATGTCGATCGACGGCGCCCTCGGCGCGGCCGTCGTGGATTACAACAGCGGTATGGCACTGGGCACGCTCGGGAGCTCGAAGGCGCTGGACCTGAATGTGGCCGCCGCCGGCAACACCGAGGTGGTGCGCGCGAAACTGCGCACGATCGAACAGCTGGGCCTGCAGGAGGACATCGAGGACGTCCTCATCTCGCTCAGCAGCCAATACCACCTCATCCGGCCTATGACCGGCCGCAAGTCGAGGGGCCTGTTCCTGTATCTGGCCCTCGACCGCGGCCGGGCGAACCTCGCGCTGGCCCGGCACCGGCTGCGCGGGATCGAGGAGGAGCTCGAGGTCTGAGCCGGGCCGGGCGCCGGGGTCAGGTCGCGGAGGCAAGCTGCGGTCCGTCGGCGGGTTCGCCGATATCGCCGGCCGGCGGCTCCCGGTAGAGGTCGGCGATCCGCGCTGCGTACTTCTCCGCGACGACCTTGCGTTTGAGTTTCATGGTGAGCGTGACCTCGTCGCCGCCCGCCTCCCAGAAGACCGGCAGTACGAGGAAGCGTTTCACCTGTTCCACCCGGGACAGGTGCGCATTGCCGGCGGCCACGCCGGCCCGGATCGCTTCGATCACGGACGGGTCGGCGGCCAGGGCGGCGGCCGAATCGTCGGTTAGTCCGTGCTGTTTCGCGTACGGGCCCGCGGTTTCGGCGTCGAGCACGATGAGCGCGGTATTGTACGGGCGGCCGTCCCCGATCACCGACATGGCGCCGATGAGCGGGGTCGCCGCCTTGATGGTGTTCTCGATATGCGTCGGCGACATGTTCTTGCCGGACGCATTGATGATGATCTCCTTCTTGCGGTCGACGACCCTGAGATAGCCGTCCTCGTCGACCGTCACGATATCGCCGGTGTGCAGCCAGCCCTCGGCGTCGATCGCCTCGCCGGTCTTGTCCGGCTGTCCCCGGTAACTCTTCATCACCAGCGGACCCCGGACCAGGAACTCGCCGTCGGGCGCGGTGCGGTACTCCATTCCCGGCAGCAACTTCCCGACCGTGCCGAGCCGTACCTCGGCCGGCGGGCTGACACTGCAGATGCACGACAACTCCGACATCCCCCAGATCTCGGTGATCGGGACACCGAGTCCGGCAAAGAAGCCCAGTGTCGCGGGAGGAATGGGGGCAGCGCCCGAGAGGGCCCAGCGCATCCGGTCGAATCCCAGCGCCGCGCGCAGCCCGCGCAGCACCAGCTCGTCGGCGCGCCGCCATTCGGCGGCGAGGTCGTCGGGCAGCGAGGTACCGGCCAGTTCGTGCTCGCCCCGGGCGACGGCCACCGACAGCGCCCACTCCAGCGCCGCCCGCCGCTCGCCGTCGGGTTCCGCGGCGACCTTGTACTCGATGGCGGCACGTAATTTCTCCCAGACCCGGGGTACCGCGCCCCACAGGGTCGGCCGCAGATCCGCCAGCGCCGGGGCGATGAGCTTGGGGTCGGCGACACAGGTGACCTGGATGCCGAGTACTTCCTGCACGTACAGGGCGGTGAGCCGGTCGGCGATATGGGCGCTGGGCATGAACGAGGTGATGGTGTCGCCGAATTCGATACCCAGCACCTCGGCGATCCCGTAGACCTGGAACAGCAGGTTGGCATGGGTGGTCTCCACACCTTTCGGGCTACCGGTGGTGCCGGAGGTGTAGATGAGCGTGGCCACATCGTCGCTCCGCACCGCACGCCAGGCGGCGTCGAAGTCGAAACCGGCACGTGCCGCGGCGATCACGTCGGACACGGAAAGGGTACCCGCGGGGGGCTCGTCCAGACAGATGATGTGGTCGAGTTCCACTCCACAGGACCGCAACCGCGCGACGTACTGCGGTTCGCAGATCACGACCCGCGCCCCGGCATTGCCGAGCACATGGTTCAGTTGATCGGCGGGCAGGGTGTTGTAGACCGAGAAGGAGGTCGCGCCGAGATGCTGTGCGGCCACCTCGAGCGGGTAGAACTCGATGCGGTTGCCCATCATCAGCGCCACGGTATCGCCCCGGCGCACACCGAGCCCGTCGAGGCCCGCGGCGAACTCGCGGACCTGAGTGGCGTACTCGGACCACGTCAGGGTCTGTGCGTCACCCGGGGTCCGCAGCGCGACCGCGGCGGGTTCCACGGTGGCGATGTGCTGGAACGCGGCGGGGAGGGTGGGGAAGCGAGCTGTGCTCACAGCTGGGCCTTTCCGGATCAGACCGCGGCGGCGGTGGTGTCGAGGACCGAGGAGACGAAGCGGGCCGCCTCCCGGTAGGCGAGACGCGATTCGGGCACGAGGGCGGGCAGCACCTGGAACGCGTGCATCTGGTCGCGCCACACCCGCAATTGGCAGCCGGCGCCGGCGCCGGTCCAGCGTTCGGCGAGGGTGACGCCGTCGCCGCCGAAGAACTCGGTATCGCTGGTGTGGATCAGGGCGGGGGGCAGCGGCATGCCACGCACAGGTCGCAGATCGTAGGGAGCTGGGGTGAAATGCGCGACCGCACGCCGCGACAGCCCCGGCGACAGCAGCCCCTCGGCCGCCGCCCCCGGGAACCCGGCGGCGAGCGCGAGACTCAGGTCCGTCATCGGCGAGAAGAGCACCAGGCCCGCGGCCGGGGCGGATCCGTCGCGCGCGTGGGAGAGGGCGAAATCGGCGGCGAGGAAGCCGCCGGCCGAATCGCCCGCGATCACGATCCGGCCGGGACGGTGCCCCCGCGACATCAGCCACCGGAAGGCGGCCGCGATATCCTCGGGCGCCGCCGGATATGGATGTTCGGGCGCGAGCCGGTACTCGAGCGTGAACACCGGCAACCGGGTCGCGGTGGACAGCCGCGCGGCCACCCCGCGGTACCCGGCGGCGGATCCGGCGACGAATCCGCCGCCGTGGATGTAGAGAATCACGGCGTCGGTCCGGGTCGCCTGCGGGCCACGGACCCATTCACCGGCGATCGTGCCGTGCCGCACCCGATCGGCCGTTGTGCCGCGCAACGTGGGCGCGGCCGCGCGCAGCGCCTGGTCGATCAGGGTCCGGGCGGCGGGCAGGGTGTAGGTGTTCACCGGCGTGAACTGCGCCAGACGGCGCGCGGTGAGCGCGGACAGTTGCCGGACGTACCGGGCCCGCAGCGATCCGCGCGCCGGTTCGCTCATCGGCGCCGCTCGATCGCGCGGACCAGTTCGTGCACCGTCGAATCGGCGGCGAGCCGCCGGTCCAGCACGGTGTTGATCGCCCCGCGCAGCAGCGCGTAGGGCTGCCAGCCGCTGGGAGCGATGGTCCGCGCGGCGCGGCGCGCGATCCCGTCGGCGATGGTTCGGGCGGCCTCTTCGGCGGTGATGCGCACGTTCAGCGGCCACGGCAGCAGATCGTTGATCCGGCGGCCCAGATCGTCGGCGTCGAGCATGTCATGGGTCATCGCGGTCTCCACGACCCCGAAGTAGGCGATCCCGGCGGTCGCGCCGGAGGCGCCGAGCTCCACTCGCAGTGCCCGGCCCAGCTGCTCCACCGCGGCCTTGCTGACCATATAGGGTGAGCCGCCCATACCCGGTGCGAACGCGGCGCAGGAGGAAACGACGACCACGTGGCCTCGGGACCGCACGATATGGTCGAGCGCCGGATGCACGGTGTTGAACACGCCGGTGAGGTTGATACTCATGACCCGGTCGAAATCGGCCGGATCCATGCTCCGGATGGTCGCGGGTACCGGGGTGACCCCGGCATTGGCGACCACCACATCGAGACCACCGAACTGCTCGGCGACCTCGGCGATCACCTCTTCCATCCGGCCGCGGTCGGCGACATCCCCCGCCACACCGACCGCGCGCGAACCCAGTTCGCGCGCCGTGCGCTGGGCGGCCGCCTCGTCGATATCGACCACGACCACCACGGCGCCGCGCCGATGCAGGAGGGTGACGAGTTCGAGTCCGATGCCCTGGCCCGCGCCGGTGACCAGCACCGTTTTGCCCTTCACATCGAAGGTCGCGGACGGCGAGAGCCAGCCCAGCGGGTCGGGAAAAGTGGGTTTCATGCGGTCACCTCATAGGATTCGGCATCGAACTGCTTGGTGCGCCGTCGGTATTCGAAACTCCAGTTGGGGTAGAGACCGGCATTGCCACCATCAGGGGTGGTGTAGTAGCTCTGGCAGCCGCCGGTCAGCCAGACCGTGTCCGCGCTGCGCCGGGCCATCTCCTCGACGAACGCGTCCTGGGTCTCCTGCCGCACCTCCACCCGGCGGGCGCCACGGGTGCGCAGGGTCTGCAGTGCGTCGACGATGTAGGCGATCTGCGATTCGAGCATGAAGATCGCGGACTGGTTACCGGCGGCGCCGAACGGACCGAGCGTGCAGAAGAAGTTCGGGAAACCGGCCATCGCCGCGCCCAGATAGGTCTGCGGCCGCTGGTGGTACAGGTCGGCGATCGAGACATCGTCGCGGCCGACGATCCGCTCGAAGGCGGTGGGGATGGGAGTGAACCCGGTGCCGTAGATGATGGTGTCGACCGGGATCTCCACACCGGCGCGGGTGAGGATGGAGTGCGGGCGCACCTCGGCGATACCGTCGGTGACCACCTCGACGTTCGCCCGGTCCAGCGCCGGCAGGTAGGCATCGGAGAAGATCGCGCGTTTACAGCCGATGATGTAATCGGGGGTGGCCTTGCGGCGCAGTTCCGGATCGCGGACCTGGCGCAGCAACTGGAGCCGGCCGAGCATCTCGTAGGGATGCCGGAAGCGATTGTCGACGAACCCGACCAGGCCGAACCCTTCGATCAGGGTGTACCAGGTACCGCGGATCGCCTTCTGCGCGAGCGGGAGGCGGCGCAGCAGGCTCCGCTCGACGCCCAGGGTCGGACGGTCCATCCGCGGCACGATCCACGGCGCGGACCGCTGGAACACCGTCAGCGCCGCCACCCGGGGCGCGATCTCGGGAACGAACTGCACCGCGGAGGCGCCGGTGCCGATCACCGCCACCCGGTCACCGGTGAGGTCGTGCTCGTGGTCCCAGTGCAGCGAGTGGAACGCGGTGCCCTCGAAGGTGTCGATACCGGGGAGTTCGGGGTATTTGGCCTCGGCGAACACGCCGGCGGCCGAGATGAAGAAATCGGCCGTGAGCGGGCCACGCGAGGTCTGGATCCGCCACAGGTGGGCCGCCTCGTCCCAGCGGGCCTCGGTCAGTTCGGTGCCCAGCCGGATATGGCGCACCACATCGTGGTCGGTGGCGACCCGGCGCAGGTATTCCAGGATCTCGCGCTGCTTGCCGTAGGTGCGTGACCAATCCGGGTTGGGCGCGAACGAATAGCTGTAGAGCTGGGACGGGACATCACAGGCACAGCCGGGATAGGTGTTGGCCTGCCAGGTGCCGCCGAGATCGTCGGCGCGTTCGAGCAGCACCAGATCATCGAAACCGGCCTCGCGCAGTTTGATCGCCAGCCCGATTCCGCCGAATCCGGCGCCGAGTACGACGATGCTGTGGTGTTCCGGTGTGCTGGTGCTCATCGCGCCCCCACCGTCTCGGTGCGGACCCGGCGGCCGGTGCCGGCGGCGATGGTCTTGGTGACGAAACGGTTCACCGGGCTCGCCGCGGCCAGCAGCGGACGCAGTACCGCGCCGCCCTCGAGGGCGAAGGTCCAGATGATCCGGGTCCCCGTGGACAGCGGGAGCAGGGTGATGTCCTCGGCGAATCGGTTCAGGCCGGGCACCGAGGCGGCGTCCACGGTGAAGGTCATCCGGGACCTCTCGTCCCACCGGTAGAAACGTTCGGTCAACCGGACCAGGCCACCGAGTGTGACGTCACGGGTGGTGCCGACACCGAACGGACGCGGTGAGGTCCACCTCGCTGCCGTGACCACCGGCGACCACGACACCAGCGCGTCGTCGGCGACCAGTGTGTCCCATACCTGCGGCACCGGGGCCGGGATATCGACGATATGGGTGTAACGGTGGGCGGCGGTGTCCAGGAAGGCATCGTCGGATGGAGCCAGGGCGAATCGTGCGCTCATGGGGCTGAGGGCCTTTCGGGATCAGAGATCGAGTACCAGCGGTCCACAGGCCGACCGGGAGACACAGGTGAGCATGTGGCCGGCGCGTTCGCTGTCGCTCAGCAGACGGTCGCGGTGGTCGACCGAACCGGCCGTGACGCCGATCTTGCAGGTGCCGCAGAAACCCTGGCGGCAGGAGTAGACGACATCGGGTTCGACCCGGCGGATGGCATCGAGTGTCGTCTCGGCGGCACCGACCCGGACGTGGCGCCCGGACCTGGCGAGGGTGAGGTCGAATTCGTGTCCGTCACGCACCGGTGGCGCCGAGAACCGTTCGGTGTGCAGCGATCCGGAAGGGTTCAGTGCGAACAGGCAACGTTGGGCGGCCTCGAGGACCGGTGGTGGTCCGCAGACGTACACCGCGGCGCCGGGCCGGGCGGTCGCCAGGAGCGCCGGGATATCGGGTACACCCGCCTCGTCGTCGGGACGGATATCGCTGCCGGCCGGCAGTTCGCCGAGGAACGGCATGGTTTCCCGCGAGCGGCCGAGATAGATCAGCCGCCCGCGGTCCCCGGCCGCATGCGCCATCGGCAGGATGGGGGTGATACCGATACCGGCGGCGACGAACAGGTAGGACGGCGCGGAGTCGACGAAGGTGAATGCGTTGCGTGGTCCGCGGATCCGCAATACGTCACCGGGGCGTAGGTCGTGGACCTCGAGTGAGCCTCCGCCGCCCTCCGGTATCCGGCGGACGGCGATTCGGTAGCGGTGGCGGTCGGCGGGGTCGCCGCACAGCGAGTACTGGCGTTGCCGCCCCGACGGCAGGAAGACGTCGATATGGGAGCCCGGCCGCCAGGACGGCAACTGCTCACCGTCTGCCCGGAGCAGGGTCAGCGAGACCACATCGCCGGCCTCCTCTCGGACCGCGTCCACGACGACATCGAGGTCGAAGCCGCTGCGCCGCACCGGGCTCGACGGCGAGAGCGCGGGGTTGGTGAACACCTTCTTGTAGACGTCCACCGCCAGGCCCAGTATTCGCAGACTCGGGGGCGCGGGGTGCGCGGTGGTCATGAGCGCGCCGCGGGGGAGTGCGCCAGATAGCGCAGGGCATTGTCCATGGATCCGAGCTGGGAGGGATGGAAGCTGGGCCGCAGGTAGCGCGGCATCTCGGTGAAGAACGTGGTGAAACTGGGGATCACCCCGCGCAGCGTGGCGCTGACGAACTGCTGGCCCCAGAACCGGCCCTTGGCCGGGCTCGGATCCTTGCGGTACAGGTAGGCCGTGGAGATCACGAACAGCGGGAGCAGCAGCCCGCTGGCGAGCAGGCCCGTGCGTACGCGGCGCGCGTATCCACCGTCGACGTGCATATAGGCGTCGAAGACCACACTGCGGTGTTCGACCTCCTCGGCGCCGTGCCACCGCACCAGATCGAGCATCGTCGGATGCATACCGAGTTCCTCGAGCACCTCCGATTCGAGCAGCCA
Organism: Nocardia sp. NPDC050193; assembly: GCA_040674215.1. Lineage (GTDB taxonomy): Bacteria > Actinomycetota > Actinomycetes > Mycobacteriales > Mycobacteriaceae > Nocardia. The sequence continues at coordinate 175,168 of JBFARE010000001.1, forward strand.
CTCGCCGATCACCGCGGTGAAGTGTTCCATTCCCGCGAACAGTCCCAGGCGTTCCTTGAGCCATTCCTCTTCGGCGCGACCACTCAGCCCGTGCTCGCCCAGTACCCGGTCGACCAGCCAGGCGATCTTCTCGACATAGGAGTCGACATCGAGCCCGATCGACTGGAGGTGTTTGCGGGCGCCCTCGTGACTGCTGGCGTGCATCGACTCCTGGCCGATGAAGCCCGTCACCTCTTCGCGCAGGCGTTCGTCATCGATCGCGGGAAGCGCTTCGGCCAGGCACGCGGCCATGGCCCGCTCGCCCTCCGGCAGTACCAGGTGCATCACATTGGTCACATGGGTCGCCAGCACTTCTCCGGGGATGTAGTGCATGGGAACCGTCGAGAAGTCGAAGCTCACATCGCGGGCGTGGATCGCGTGGGCTTCTTCCCGGTAGGTGCTCGTGGTGGCACTGTCGTCAGCCATATGACGACCGTACAATGCAACAGATTGCCTTGCAATGTTGTCGCAACAAATTGTTTCCGATTGTTGCAGAAATATGGATCGCTGCTAGCGTGGTCCTGTGTCCGCCCCTGCCTCTACCTCGCAAGACCGGTCCTCCGCCGACGGTATCGAAACCCGCATCCTCGATGCAGCGCGCGTGCAGTTCGAGACATTCGGGGTGAAGAAGACGACCATCGGCGACGTCGCCCGGCGGGCAGCGGTCGATCGGGGCACCATCTATCGGCGAATCGGTTCGCGCGACGATCTCGTCCGTGCGGTGAGCGCCCGTGAAGTGGGTGCCCTGCTCGCCGAACTCGAGGACATTCCCGCCCGGCACGTCGGTCTGGAAGCCATCGTCGCCGATATGTTCGTCACGGTGATCACACGCTGGCGAAGCCACGGGATGATCAAGCGGGTGCTGGCCCTCGAGCCCGGCCGGTTGCTGCCGCAGGTCACCACCGAGGGTGGGCCCTTCTTCACCATGGCCGTCGGTGTGGCCACCACCCTCCTCGCCGCGGCGATGCGGCAGCGGGGGCTTCCCGAGATCCCCGATCTCACGGCCCGGGTCGAAATCGCGAGCAGGGTGGTCCACTCCCTGATCCTGCAACCCGTCGGCACGCTGGATCTCGAAACCGAGGAGCGGCTCGCCGAATTCGCGCGGACCTATATCGCGCCGTTGATCGTCGGCTGAACACCCATCCGCTGTCGGGGACTTCGTGGTCCGGCCCGTTCGGGGAGGGACTATCCACCGGCCGGAAGTGATCCCTGTGGGTGCCGACGGATCGAGGTCGATCGCCGAAAGCGTAGACGGGGCCCGGTCCTGGAGGTCGCCGCATGTGACCTCACCGCCCGGGGCCGCCTGAAACAGTGGGCCGGGCCGCACCGCAGTGATGTCGAGCGGCCGGGTCAGTGGACCGGTGTCGCGTCCCGGAACAGGGTGGCGGCGATGCTGCCGGCGGTAACGCGCGCGAGATCGGCGAGCAACGGGATCCGCTCGGGGATCATGAGCTGGGTGGTTCCCCGGATACCGAGGGCGAACCGCGCGTTACCGGCCCGGTCGAGGACCGGAACACCGATGATGCGGTAGCCCCATTCGGGTTGCTCGTCGTTGATCGTGTACCCGGTTTTGCGGGCGAGTTCGAGTTCGGCAGTGAGCGACTCCGCGTCGGCGGGCGTGCGGTCGGTGCCCTGATGGTAGAGCAGCATCTCGAGTTCCTCCCGGGTCACCGGCGGCCAGGCGAGCAGCGCCTTGCCGATCGCGCTGGCGTGCAGTGGGAAGCCGACCTCGGACCATGTGGCCTCGTCCCCGGCCGGGTAGGCATCGCCGATTCGGGCGGCGTGAGTTCACCGACCGCGTTCATCCGAGTCGATCGGGACCCGCAACGCTTTCCGTGTCCGGTGATACCGCGCTATGCGTTGGCGCCGCCGTCGACAGTGAGGGTGGTCCCGGTGACGAAATTGCCGCTGTCCCCGGCCAGATAGGCCACGGCGGCGGCGATTTCGGTCGCCGCGGCGTACCGGCCGAGGGCCGTGGCCGCGCGCTGGGCATCGGCGGGCGCGCTGTCCGCCGGGTTCATATCGGTATCGGTGGAACCCGGTTGCACCACATTGACCGTTATCCCACGCGGACCCAGGTCGCGGGCGAGGCCTTTGGTGAAACCGATCAGCGCGGCCTTGCTCATCGAGTAAAGGCTCAGGCCCGGGCGGGTGGCGCGTTCGGCGAGGTTGCTTCCGATACTGATGATGCGGCCGCCCTCGCCCAGATGCGGGCTCGCCGCCCGGGCGGCCGCGAACGCGGCGCGCACGTGCAGGTTCATGGTCTCGTCGAACTGTTCCATGGTCAGTTCGTCGATGGTGCCGTAGGGGAAGATGCCCGCGTTGTTGACCACGATGTCGAGCCTGCCGAACTCGGCCACGGTCCGGTCCACCGCGGCCGGTACCGCTTCCGGGTCGGTGGCCGGCGCGGGCACGGCGAGCGCGCGCCGGCCGGTCGCGCGGATCCGCGCGGCCACTTCGTCGGCGGGCTCGGCCGCGGTGTTGTAGGTGAGCGCGATATCCGCGCCGTCGGCGGCCAGTCGCTGCGCGATGGCGGCGCCGATACCCCGGCTGCCGCCCGTCACCAGTGCCACTTTTCCTTCTAGGCCCATTTCAGCTCCCTCTATTTGTGCAGTGATCGTTGCACAAATGGGTACCGTGGCTAGCATGGGCATGTCAACAGCGCAGAGTGGAGGTGCGATGCCCGGACCGGGACGCCCGCGTGGGTTCGATCGGGACGTCGCGCTGCGCGCCGCCATGTACTTGTTCTGGGAACACGGGTACGAAGGCGTCTCGATCAGCGACCTCACCGCCGCGATGGGTATCGGGCCGCGCAGCCTGTACACCGCATTCGGCTCCAAGGAGGAGCTTTTCCGTGCGGCCGTCGCGCTCTACGGGAGTGCGGCCCCGCGCCCGATGGACCGGCTGCGCACCGCGCGGGAAGCGGTCGAGGCTTTGCTGCGGCAACGGGTGGACGCCAACCTCGACCCGGCGACGCCGCTGGGCTGCATGGTGGTGCTCGCGGCCACCAATGTCACCCCGGACAACACCCACGTCCGGGATATGCTGGCGGAACTGCGATCCCGGGATCGTGCCGAACTCCTCGCCCGGCTCGAGCGCGGGCGCGCCGAGGGCGATATACCGGCCGGTGCCGATATCGATGCCGTGGCCTCGTTCTACCTCACCGTCCTGCACGGTCTGGCTATCCGGACCCGCGACGGCTGTTCCCGCGCGGACGCCCAGCAGGTGATCGACCACGCGATGCACGCCTGGGACAGTGTCACCGCCGCTGCTCCGGCCCCATCCACCGTGAACCGATGAGCAGCGGTGACCGGCCGCGGCGCGAGGCCGCTCGTGGCCGGTGGCGGGCGGAACTACGCGAGTTCCTGCGCAGTCGCCGCGAACGACTGACGCCCGCGGCGGCGGGGCTGCCCGAGACGGGTCGGCGCCGCACGAACGCGGTGCGCAGGCTGTCGTGGCGGTCGACGAGTGCCTGGGCGGCCCGCTGCATCCGGTCCGCGTCGACGTCCCCGGCGGGGCTGCGGCGGGAAGAGGTCGCAGTGTCGGCCGGGGTGTGCCTGGTCTCCTACTTCACCAATGCGCGTTTCCGAGTGCTTAACCAGCACTGGGAGCGCATCGCGCCCGATATCGTCGCGGGCTCCGGTCCGGCATAACAACGCGGGGGTGTGGCGGGCACCACTGCCGCGCGGTGTTATGGAGAAGCGGGGAGTGGCGTCTGATGGTGACACTGTCGAGCGGAAGCAGGAGCCACCCATGGACGGTTCGGCACAGACCACGCCCGGGACCGATGCCCCGGGCGACCCCGCCACCGAAGTCTTCGTGGCGCATCGCAATCTGCTGTTCACCGTGGCCTACGAAATGCTCGGTTCGGCCGCCGACGCCGAGGACGTGCTCCAGGAGACCTGGCTGCGGTGGGTCGGCGTCGATTTCGGTGCGGTTCGGGATCATCGCGCCTACCTGGTGCGGATCACCACACGGCAGGCGCTGGACCGCTTGCGTGCGCTCGGCCGTCGCCGGGAGTCCTATATCGGACCGTGGCTACCCGAGCCGCTGCTGACCGCCCCCGATGTGGCCGATGACGTCGAACTGGCCGACAGCGTATCGATGGCGATGCTGCTGGTGCTGGAGACACTGGCCCCCGTGGAACGTGCGGTGTTCGTACTGCGCGAGGTGTTCGGCCTGGACTACGCGGAGATCGGCGAGGCCGTCGACAAGACCCCGGCGGCGGTCCGCCAGATCGCCTACCGCGCTCGCGCCCATATCGCGGCGCGGCGTCCCCGCGGCGCGGTCTCGGCGGCCGAGACCCGCGCCGCTCGCACGGCCTTCCAGCGGGCGGTCGATACAGGGGACCTGCGGAACCTGCTCGATATCCTCGCCCCCGACGTGGTGCTGCTGACCGACGGCGGCGGCGTCGTGCGGGCGGCGACCACACCGGTGGTCGGCTCCGGACCGGTCGCCGAGGTCCTGGGCCGGATCGCGGGTGCCGCGGTCCTGCGCCCGGCCCGGATCAACGGTCATCCGGCGCTGATCATCGAACTCGACGGTAAGGCCGACACTGTCGTCGCGATGCGTATCGACGAGGGACTGATCACCGGGCTGTACGCGGTCCGGAACCCGGTCAAGCTCGCGCGCCTGGATCGCGAGACCGCCTTGCGTCGGTGACGGTACCCCGGCCCCATCACGGCGGCTCAGCGGCGGAGCAGGTGGGTCAGCAACTGCCCGCTCTCCTCGAGCGACAGATGCGGTAGGTATGCCCGGCCGACGGCGATCCCGATGGTCGGCAGTGCCACGGCATCGGGGAAGACCATGTACACGGGCCGGTGCCGGGGCTGGAACTTCTCCTTGAAGGCGAGCAGCGACCGGAAGCCGTAGACCGGTTCCAGGGTGCGGCCCAGCAGATCGAGCAAACCGTCGAGCGCGCTTCGGTCGATGCCGGGTTCGGAGCTGTCCGCACCGGCCAGCGGTGCCCCGGACAGACTGAGGAACTCGAGTCCCTGCTCTCGGGCCGACAATGCCGCCGAGGCGATGAGGAACTCCATCGCCACGCGGAATCCGTCGGCGCGGCGCCGCATGAAATCCAGGGTGAGGCCGATGAGGTTACCATCCCGGTACACCGGCATCCAGGAGGTGACGGCATGGACGTGATCGTCGCGGTCGACGGCCAGCAGCAGCCGGACCTCGGGGTCGCGCAGTTCGGCCAGACCCCCGAGGGTGAACCCCATCTCGGGCAGTCCCTTGTCCGCGACCCATTCCTCGGAGATCTCGACGATCTGCTCGGTTACCGCCAGCGGCGCCTCGGCGAACGTTGTCCACCTCGCCTCGATCCCTTCCTTGCCCGCCCGATTCAGCGCCGTCCGCACATCCTGGAACTTCTTGCCCTTGAACGCCAGATCGGCCAGATCGATGATCGTCTCCTCGGCGACCTGCAGGCAGCTCCATCCGTGTTCCCGGGCGAGTGCCGCGGTATCGGGCCCGACGGAGTAGAAGCACGGCGTCCACCCGTTGCCGAGACACCAGGCCGCGAATTCGTCGGCCGCCGCGGCCAGACCGCGACGTTCACCGATCGGGTCCGTCGTGGTCAGCGCGACACCGGAATGCACCCGATAGGCCACCGCGTGCCGGCCGTCCGTGCCGAACCAGTACCTGTTACCGGCCCAGGTGCTCATCCACGACAGGGAACCGCCGCCCGGGTTGTGCAACAGCTCCCGCACCCGGCGCGCACCGCCGAGGTCGTATCCGGCCGGCGGGGTGAAGAAACTGCGCAACATCAACAGGCACAACGTCACCCAGACGAGCACGCCGACCCACTCGAACAGCAGTGTCGCCATCGAGGTCAGCGGCAATACCGGCGGTTCGAGGAGCTGGAGGTAGACCGGCGGCAGCAGTCGCAACGGGGCATCGCGCAGCAGAGTGCCGACCCCGGGGTCGCGGTCGAAACCGCCGGCGAGCAGTGTCCCGAACACCACATAGGCCACGAGCGCGGCCCCCGCCGCCGCGGAGGTCCCCAGCCAGACCCGGCGATACGTCCCGCGCGCGGCGCGCACATCGAAGAGCCGCCGGGTGGCCAGCAACAGCGCCAGGATCGCGATCAGGGCGAGCAGCGGAGCGAAATCCCGGTATACCGAGCTGGGCCGATGGATGCCGTAGAGCACCCAACGTGCCTCGTCCTGTTCGATGGTTCGCACGATCACACTGACCACGGCGAGGCCGATGAGCACGATATGCCCACCGACCGAGAGCAGCCAGGCCGCTCGCCGGCCGCGCCGCAATCCCTCGGCCCCGACGAGCAGCAGCATCGACGGCAGGATGTTCATGGTCAGCGGTCCGATCCCGGACAGGCGCAGCGCCTGCTGCCCTTTTCGGCACTCGTCGTGTAAGGCCGGATCGGCGCAGACGTCGACGAGCTCGCGCGCGCTGTAGGGCACCTGATCGAACAGTTCACGCAGGGACGACAGCGGTCCGATGGCATGCGGGGAGAAGACGGCGACGAGCGGGCCCAGGACGCTGGCCGCGACCACCAGAGCGACGAGCGTGCGGCGCTCCCGGATCGTTCCGCCGAGGACCGGGCTGCGCGCGGAGCGCCCGAACAGCAGCGGGCCGACGAGCAGGCCGGCCAGCGCGACACATAGTCGCGTCACATCCGGCAGATGCCCGGCGAACAGGGCCGTGGTCACCAGGATCACCAGTAACAGCGCGCGGATACGCCGGCGCCACAGGGTGTGCATCGCCGCGCTGGCGGCGAGCAGTGCCCCGAAGACCCAGGGCAGCGGGTCCGCCGTCAGATGACCGTGCAGTTCCAGACCCCAGGAGTTCGGTACCGCCGACGCGAGCCGCGCCACCGCGAGCGCCAGCGCGGCCCCCGCGCCCTGGGCGGCGAATACCGCGAGCGCGAACCGCCGGCTGCCGAGGCGCTGTTCCACCGGCAGCGCGACAGCGAGCACGAACACAGTCGCCAGCAGGTAGCCGCCCGTCCCGGAGGCGAACAGTCCCGAGGTCCACAGGGTCCAGACGTACCCTTTGTCGAGGGTCGGGAGGCCGAGCGAGACGTGCGAAGCCAGCTCGTGCGACGGGCCCTTCGCCCCGGTGATCCCGGCGAGAATCCAGATCACCGCCAGCAACCCGAGGGATACGGGTGCACGGGAGAGTCCGGCCGAGACGCGGTTCGTCACGACGCGTCCAGACCGAGACGGTGGCCGAGCCACGGCAGCTCCTTCTCCAGACCGGCGGACCACACGGCGAAACTGTGCCCGCCGGGCAGTTCGGTGAGGTGGACATCCATTCCCGCTGCGCGCGCGGCGTCGGCGAGCCGCTCGATCGCGGCCCGGTATTCGGTATCGGCCAGACCCACAACGAACGCGCCGGCCGAGCCGGGGTAGCGATTTCGGGCCAGCAGGTCGGCGGGGTTGTTCCGGGCGAAGGCGTCGGCATCGCCGCCGAAGGCCTCCCGGATGGTGGTCTTCCGGTCGCCGAGTGTCGGTTCGGCCTGCCCGGACAAGTCGAGGAAGGTGGGGTAGACCTCGGGCCGGGTGGTGGCGAGTTGCAGGGCGCAGGTGCCGCCGTAGGACAGCCCGCCCACCGCCCAGGCGCGCGGATCCGGGTTCACCTGCAGATGGGTGCGTACCCAATTCGGTACGTCCACGGCCAGGTAGGTCGCGGCGTTACCGAGCCGGGAGTCGACGCACAGCGGATTGGCCAACCGGCCGCCGGTGCCGTCGGCGAGCACGACGATCGGCGCCAGCCCCCGGTGTTCGGCGGCGTAGGCATCCATGATGTGGGTGAGCCGGCCGCCGATGAGCCAGTCCTCGGTGGTGCCCGGCTGCCCGGCCAGCAGGACCAGCACCGGTAGCACGGGCCGGGGATCGGTGAAGTACGCCGGGGGCAGATAGATTTGCGCCGCACGGGCGGGAAACCGGGACACGGCACCGGGAACGGCGGCTCGGGTCACCGCGCCCGTGTCCGGCATATCGGCGGGCGGGGCCCAGTTCGCCGGTGCCGGTGATCCGCCGGGCACCGGCTGCGGTGCCAGCGCGGTATCGAACGGCACCGTCCGGTAGTCGGTCATGCCGAGTGCGGTTCGCACCGTCGGATACGCGTCGAATCCCGTGTTGATCCCACCGGCGGCACAGATCACGACCGCGGTGGCCGCCGCGACGAGTCCGGTCGCGGCCAGCGGCCGCGCCCTGTCCCGGCGCCGGACGAACCCGCGCCCGATGACCAGTGCCACCGCCAGAACCGCCAGCCCCGACCAGATGTAGACCGATGGGGGCAGGGGATCGGGAAAAGGCCGCCAGACCATCTCGATGAGCACCGCGGCGAGTATCACCGCCAGGCCGGCCGCCGCCAGCACGACGGCGACCCCGGTGCGTAGCCACCGCCGGTGCCGGCGGGTCACCAGCGCCGCCAGGCACACCGCCGTGACGGTGGCGAAGACGAAGGTCGCCGCGGTCGCCGTCACATGCAGGTCGAGTACCGCTTCGACGAGCCCGGACCACGACATGACGTCCAGTATGCAGGCCTGCCGGACCGGTGAGAGGGACGCGCGCCCGCCCCCGACACCGGAGGACACGACGGGCGGACAGGCCCTGAGCCCCTGCCGCGCTGCGTGCGCACGGGGGCGTGTGGCTCGGATGCGGACAGACCGATCGCCGCCCCGCCCACCACCTCGGGGCTATCGGTGCCCGCGAACCCGCACCTGCTCGTCCACCGGGCCGTGCTCCACGGGATTTTCTCGCAGCGGGAAGCACGGCCCGGCTCCGCCGCTGCAGGCCGGCGAGCGGACTGCCGGTCTACCGGCTCGCGTACACGACGAGAAGGTCGCGCATGGCGCGGATCTCCCGGTTGGCCTCGTTCAACGCGGTGCGCAACCGGTGGTTCTCGTCGAGCAAATCGTCGAGTTCGTGCGCGGAGTCCACGGCGGTTCCCGCGGGATGCACCCGGACCAGTTCGGCCGTGGGCTCGGCGGTGGTCTCGGGTGCCGGTTCCGTTGTTTCGGTGGTCGCCTCCGGTGCCGGTTCCTTCGTTTCGGCGGTGATTTCCGGTGTCGGTCCGGTGGTGTCCGGCGCCGCTTCGGTGGGCTCGGCCACCACGGCCGCGGCGGTGCTCTCCGCCGGTTCCGCAGTAGCCTGCGGGGTGTCGGCCGAGGTAGGGGCCACCTGTTTCGCGGTCACCTTGCCGGCACCGCGGGGGCGGCGCCGGGGTTTCGCCGGCGCGGGATTTTCCGCGACCGGTGTGGTTTCGGCGCTTTCGGAAAGTCCCGCGGCGCGCATCCAATTGGCGAGAGTGTTCGTGGCGGGCAGCCCGCCTTCGCCTTCGGAGACCTGCGTGCATGCCGCATTGAGGGATTTACCCTGAGCGAGGAGTTTTTTCACTCGGTTGACGAGTTTGGTCTGTTCTCTTTTCGAGTAACGCACTGCCATTCGCTTTCCTCCTGCACTCCGGGTCGTACGCCGGGAATTGAACCATTGCCGCGCCGCTCTGTCCTCATCGGGTGCGCCGGCCGGAACAGAAATTCGCTGAGCGAATCCGGCAGGAAACACGGAAGACGTTTCACACCAACGAATTAGAGCATGAGACCGATGGACGGAAAACTCGGCGGGGAGATCGCGCGCCGCACCGGCCGAGTGGGCGGCGCGTCCGGGTCCGAACTCGGCGTCGACGCGGTGGACCGGGCAGGTGCGGACCTCATCCGGCCGGGCCTCGCTCGGCAACGTACGTCAGGTCTGGCAGCCCGGGCCGCACGGAATTGCGGACCGAGTCTGTCCGTCCGGGCTGCCAGACTGGCCGATGTCACTCACCTCTCTTCGAACGGAGCATTCAGATGAGCCGCGATATCCAGGTCACTTTCGATGCCCACGATCCGCGGGGGCTCTCGTCGTTCTGGCGAGAGGTTCTGGGCTACATCCATCCCGGCCCGCCGGGAGTCGAGCTGCCGGCGGACGCCGACCCGCTCGCCGCGTGGGACGACTTTCTCGCCGGGATCGGCGTTCCCGAACCGGAGCGCAATTCGAAGTCGGCCCTCGAGGACCCGGACGGCAGCGGTCCACGATTGTTCTTCCAGCAGGTCCCCGAGGACAAGGTCGCCAAGAACCGCGTCCATCTCGATGTCCGGGTGGCACCGGGACTCCGGGGCGAGGAACGGATGGCCGCGCTCGAGGCCGAATGCGACCGGCTCATCGCGCTGGGCGGAACCCGGATCCGGCGCCACGAGCCCGCTCCGCCGCTGGAGACCGGGTTCATCGTGATGGCCGATCCCGAGGGGAACGAGTTCTGCCTGGACTGATCCGCGCCGCGTGCTCATGGGTAAGGGCCGTGGGCGAAGCCTCGAGACCATCGGTAACGCCTCCCCGCCGCGGTCCCGCACGGTCCCCGGACCTGCTGTTACGTTGAACCGGTAATCGTCGGCAGGCCGTACCGATCGTCCGAGCGCGCGGGAAGGCGGAAGAATGCAGATCTCGATGATCCACCGGCGATGCTTGCCGGAACACCCCCGACGGGCCGGCGCACCGGCCGTTCGTGGGGACCGGAGCCGCGCGGAGGTGGCCCGATGATCGAGCGGTTGGTGGTCTTCGGCGGTACCGGTGATCTGGCCGGGCGTTATCTGTTGCCGGCGCTGGCCGCGCTGCGCGCGACCGGCTGTATCGACGATGATTTCGCTCTGGTCTGTGTCGATCGGAAGGAGTGGGACGCAGAGCGGTTCGATGACTGGGCCCGCGATCAGCTCGATCGGTATGCCGGCGAGACACCGCCGGAGGCGCGGCAGGCGATCATCGCCGCGGCCCGTCACCGCCGCGCCGATATCCGCAATGCCGTCGATGTCGCACATATCGTGCGCGGCGATTCACCGGTCGCCGTGTATCTGGCGCTGGCACCCGCCCTGTTCCCGGCCGCCATTCAGGCCCTGCACGCCGCGAAGCTGCCCGCCGGTAGCCGGATCGTACTGGAGAAGCCCTTCGGTGAGGATCTGGCGAGCGCGCGGGAACTGAACAGGTTGCTCGCGGACCTGTTGCCCGAACAGGCCATTTTCCGGGTGGACCATTTCCTGGCGATGACCACGGTGCAGAACCTGCTGGGGAGCCGGCTGGCCAACCGGGTACTGGAATCGATCTGGAACAGCGCGCATATCGCGAAGGTGGAGATCGTCTGGGACGAGACACTGACACTGGAGAACCGTGCCGGATACTACGACGGCGTGGGCGCGCTCAAGGATATGGTGCAGAACCATCTCCTGCAGTTGCTGTGCCTGGTGGCGATGGAACCTCCCATCAGTCTCTCCGAACGTGACCTGCGCGACCGCAAGGTCGACGTGCTGCGGTCGGTACGCCCCCTGACCGATGCCGATATCCCGTTGCGCACCAGGCGGGGCCGGTACCGCGCGGGAACGGTCGGGCAGCGTGCGGTGCCGTCCTATGTCGACGAAGCGGGAGTGGAGCCGCAGCGGCGGATCGAAACCTTCGCCGAGATCGAGTTGGCCATCGACAACTGGCGATGGTCGGGCACCTCGTTCGTGTTGCGCAGCGGTAAGGCGCTCGCGCAGGACCGCAAAGAGGTGGCTGTCCACTTTCGTCCCGTACCTGCCATGCCGTTCGGTCACGACGGCGCGACCGCGCCGAATGTGCTGCGCTTCGGCCTGGACCCCGAAAGCCTCACCCTCGCGCTGACCGCGGTCGGGACCAGCGTCGACACCCTCGCACCACTGGCCCTCACCGCGCGGATCGAACCACCGGAACTGCCCGCCTACGGCACGCTCCTGCTCAACGTCCTACGCGGAGATCCCGCGCTGTCCCTCCGCGCCGACGAGGCGGAAGAAGCCTGGCGGGTGCTGGAACCGGTACTGTCCGGTTGGGCGCGCGACCTCGTGCCGCTGGAGGAGTATCCGGCGGGTTCGCTCGGGCCGCCCGGGATCGACAGGAATCGATAACGGTCGTGGATTCGACGCAACACCCGGTTTCCCGCGCTCCGTGCGTCGTGGTGATGGGGGTTTCGGGTACCGGGAAGACCAGCACGGCCCGCCTGCTGGCCGTGCGCCTCGGCGTGCCCTTCGCCGACGCGGACGATCTCCACCCCCGGGCCAATATCGACAAGATGGCGTCCGGGCGCGCGCTCGATGACAGCGACCGGGGGCCGTGGCTCGCCGCGGTCGGTGACTGGCTGCGGGCGTGCGCCGCCGAGGGGGCCGGCGGTGTGATGGCCTGTTCGGCGCTCAAGCGCCGCTATCGCGACCTGCTCAGGGCATACGCGCCCGGTACCTTCTTCCTGCTCCTGACCGCCGATCGCGATGAACTACTGGCACGGATAACACGCCGGACCCAACATTTCATGCCGGCCGCGTTGCTCGATTCCCAACTCGCCACCCTGGAACCCCTGCAACCCGGGGAGCGGGGTGTCACCCTGCACGGTAGCCGCGATGCCCGGCACGCGGTGGAGGTGGCCTTGCGGTCGCTGCGGGAGCACGCCGAGCGGCACCTTCCCGATCGATGAGCCACGGTTTCCACCCGTGACAGCCGCCGCCCGGGTGGGTGATAATGACGACGAACCGGTTCGACCTCGTAATACCGCCCGGGTGATGTGACGGCTTTTCCGCCGATCTTTCCAGGGAGGCCTGATGGTGCAGGTTGTGCCACTGAAATGGCTCGGTTCGTTCTGTAATTTCGGTGGTCCGCTGGCACCGGGGGAATCCGATCACTGGTGGACGGCAGGCGGTGATTGGGGCCGGGAGAACAGGCTCTACCTCTTCACCGCCTATTGCGACGGTGGCGCCGAGATCGCGGTCCGCAACATCACGCATTATCGCGGCGGGCACGACGAAACCCATTTCGAGATACACAACAACGGCGCGGGAGAACCGGTCTACTACTACTTCTACATAGCCTGGTCCAGTCCGATACCCGGCTGAGGGGGACCCGTGCGTGTGCAGATCGAATACGACCAGGACGGCCGGATCACCGCGGTATCGGGTGTCGTCACGGTCGAACACCCCGACGGCGATCTCGGCCGCTCGGCGCGGTTCGTGCGGCCCGGGCACTTCATTCTCGACCTCGACACCGAGGTGATGGCCGATCCGACGGATCTGGCCGGACTACGCCGGCTCGCGACACAGTATTCGATCGCCGGCCACCCCGATCATCCGCGGCTGGTGGCACGCGAAACCGGCAGCTGAATCGGCGATATCCGAGTGCTCGAACACCGGTGCGGCCCGTCCGGTGATGTTCACCGGACGGGCCGCATATGATCGGCGTGGCCGCCGCTCAGCAGCCCTTGGCCATCGGTTCACCGCGGAACCTGGCCTCCACGAAATTCCAGGCATCGGCGAAGCCCGCGGCCGCGGCGGTCATATGTTCGGCGATATCGTAGGTGGTGAGTTTCACCGGCGCGCCCGCGCGGCAGTAGCGGTCGGCGAACTCGGCCACCCCGTCGTAGGGGGTGAGTTCGTCGTAGCGGCCGTGCCATAGATAGGTCGGCGCGGTCGGCACCCCGTCGAAGTAGCGCAGGCTGTTCTCGCGCAGCACCTGGTGCGCTTCGGGGCTGTCCATCAGGCTCTTGGATGCCGCCATCTGCTCCGCACTGCGGAAAGCGCCGTGGAACAGCAGGAACCGCCGGCAGGCGTCATGGGTGAACTCCCGGAACCACAAACCGTTCTCGTTGAGCTGGTCGGAGATCGGCAGTCGGTCCGGGTACTCCCGCTCCAGCCCCATGGCCGCGGCGAAGGCCAGTCCGAATCCCGGGTGCGGGGCGAAACCGAGGCCCAGCGCCATCTGCTCCAGGTCGGCCGGGATACCGCCCGCGGCAATACCGGCGATCTTCAGTTCGGGCGCGTAGGAGGGTTGCAGGGCCGCGGCCCATGCGGTGGCTAGCCCGCCCCCGGAGTAACCGGCCAGGGCGACCGGGGAATCCGCGAGGCCGAGTTCGGTGGCCCGCTGTACGGCGCGGACACTGTCGAGAGTGACCATTCCGCTGAGCCGTCCGGCGGCGTAGGCGACATTCGGTCCGAGGTAATCGGGCACCGAGATGGCCCAGCCGCGCCCGATCGGCAGCATCGCGCCGACGGCATCCTGTAGTTCACCATTGAACAGCGACCGCGACGGATTGCATCGGGTGCCGAGTGAATTGATCAGAGCCTGATAGGAGACCAGCGGCGGCTTCTTCACGCCGGCGGGCAGCAGTACCGTGGTCACGCCCATGATCGGGTTACCGAGGGAGTTGGTGGACCGGAAGGCTACCTGCCAGCCTTCGGTGCCCACATACATCCCGGTATCGATCTTGCGGGTGCGCACCACCTCGCCCGGCCGCAGCTCGGCGAGTTCGGGGGGCGCGGTGTAGAAGGGATCCGGATCCGGTTGCGGGTAGAGCGGCTCGGCACTGGCGCCACCGCCGAGAATCCCGACCGAGACGAGGGTCAACAGCAGGACCAGGATACGGGTGGAAACTCTGGACACGTTCTTCTTTCGGACAGCTGAGTCGACCGGCATCCGGCCTGGCATTCGTGATGCCGTGGCGGCCGTCGCCGTGGGTGGGGTGCGCGGTGGCGATCGCGAACGATTACCGTCGCCGGACGTGAACCGCGGCGAGAACCACGGTGGCTCTCGTTCGAACGAACTGTGGGCATCGGCTTGTGGCCGCGACCGAGTTCGGCCGACGCGCAACTCTACGACGCGCCGGGGCGAATGAGCGATCTGTTCACCGAGGACCGGAAACTCTGCGCGAGCTCATAACGATCGACCGAAACGCTTGGAGTGCTCACACGGCGCCGGCTCTTGATTCGGGTCGCCCGCCGTGGGTGATGCAGTCCGCTCACGCACCGCGGGCCTTCCCGCTGATGGGAGTAAACCCGGGTGGCGTCATGGAAAAATTGCAGGGCGAACGGGCAATGTGGACGAGAAGGATCAGCTGAAGCGGCAGTGGACGATCGTAATGAGAGGAAGTCGGTGGACGTCTGTGGCAACCGTCCCGCGCGACCGTTCGGCTTCTGGCTTGGTCCCCTGCCTCGAGTCGGTTCGCCCCGAGTTCTGGACACGATGAGGATTCAGCATGCCGGACAGAGTTGACGTCGACACCGACGGACTGCGGAACGCGGCCGATATCCTGGCGGACCTACGCGATGATTTCGCCGATATCTCCGCGAAGGCCGAACGGGTCATGGGCAATATGTCCCGGGCGTGTGGGGACGACCATTTCGGTCACCAGTTCACCGATGGTTCGGATGGTTACCGTGGCAAATGCGAGTCGGCTGTTGGGAACGTCGACGCGTTCTCGGAATCGTTCGACCAGTATTCCCTCGGTATAGGTGGTAGCCGGGGCGCGGCCGCGGCGACCGAGGTGAACGATGAGCACTCCGGCAACGACGTGCGGCGAGCTGTCTGACCGGCGGGACATTGACTACTGCACGATTTCGGCTCCGGCCGTGACGAGCGCCCCGCGAGGCGCTCTATGGATGGTGACCTGTGTGGACCTGTGCCGGGACAGGCGAGCACAGACGAAGAAGAGTGGCGGAAAAGGACTGTGAGCGATCAGCGCGACGGAAATCAGGGCGACGCCGGTAAGGACGAGGCGCCCGATGTAGGTTTCAGTCTGTCGGCGGAACCCGACGGCACAGCGGAGCCGGTCCCGACCGATGACTCCGGCGCGGATACCACTGCCGACAGTCGCGACCGTGTGCTGGCGCGGGCGATCGCCGATGCGCTCGGCGAGGCGGGGCCGGCGGAATGGCGGCAACTGGACGCGGTGTTCGTGCTGACGACGACCACCGGGGTCGCCGAAGTTGTTTACGCCGATGGCGAGCGTTCCATGCGGGCAGAACCGCCCGCGGCGGTGTTGGAGCGGGTGCGCGAGCATCGGGCATTGGTTGCCGAGTTGGACGGCGAGCCGTGGTGGCGGCTGCTGCTGCGGTTGAGTTCCACCGGGGAATTCGAAGTCGACTACGATTTCGGGGACGAGCCGTTTCCGGACGGGCAGTTGTTCGAGCCGGAGGCCTACCGTGCCGATCTGGCCGAATACCCGCGTGAGACGCTGCCGGTGTGGCTGGCGGCCTATATAGGTCACGGCAACCGACAGACGCGGACGCCACAGGACGCCGCTGTTGCGGCGCGAGCGGACAAGGCTGCGAAGGTGTGGCCGGTGCTGGCGGAGAACGAGTTCCCGGATTTCCCGGAGATGTGGGCGCGCTGGGCCTGCATCTCGGCCGCGTTCGTGGCCGCCCGCTCCGACTGGGGGCCACGGATCCTGCCATCGATGGGCTGGTTCGAGAGCTCGCGACGTGGCGGCGCGACGCTGTACTCGCTGCCGAACGGCCGGGCGGTGCTGTCCGGCGGTGTCTGGGAGTCGCCGAACCTCGACACCACTTACAACGACGGTGCTCCCATGCCGAAATTCTTTGCGGGCGCCCCGGACTGGGTCGCCAACCCGGTGCTGAATCCGCGGGCGGCGACCGGTCTGCTGTCGTTCGCCTATTGGTGGGAGGGCGGCCGCTGGTATCGCGGGGAGTCTCCGGCAGCGGAGGCATGTGCCACCGCTGTACCCGGGGTATGGACCGCGAACACCGTGATCGGCATCGTCGCGGGTCTGGCGGCGCAGCCACCGAGCGCCGAACAGCGTTCCGCCGCAGCTGCTCTGGTCTCGGCTGCCGAGGTCGGTGTGGTCACCAAGGAGACCGTGCTGAATCTGTTCGACGCCGAACGTTTCGATGTCGACGGCGCGATGTACCAGCTGGGTCTGGCCGGCGTGGTTGCCGCGCTGCCGCAGCAGATGCCCGAGGAAGAGGCGGTCTTCCGGGTGCGGACCTATATCGAGGGGCGTGGCCTCGATACCACCGGGTACCCGTTGGACCAGCTGGTTGCCGACCGGTTCAGCTGCGGCTGGATGGTCTACGTACCCGTTCCCAAGGGCGAAATCGCGATTGGCCGGGCCATCTTCTATATCGCCGATGACGGTGTCCTCGAGCATTCGTCCTCCTCGGTTGCCCCGACCACGTTCGTGAAGAGCTTCGAAGAGCGTTTCCGGGAACGGCAGGGAGCGCAGGCATGACGTCGTCGTCGCAGCAGTCCGCCGCGGCCGCGGCTCTGGAGAGTTACCAGAAGCAGATGAAAATGGTCGCGCACCTACAACAGCAGCGTGCCCGCCTTACCGCCACCGCATCGGCACGGGACAAAAAGGTCACTGTCACCGTGAATGCCAACAGCGTGGTGATCGAAACAGTCTTCGCCGAGGATATCGACGAATTGAGCTACACCGAGATAGCCGCCGCAGTGACCGAGGCCGCCCAGAAAGCCGCGGAAGAAGTCACGCGACGCGCCCACGAGTTGGCGAAGCCGTTGCTGGCCGGGCGCGCCGAACGGCCGAAACTGTCGGACATGCTCGAGGGGATACCCGAATTCCGCATGCCGGAGGAGCCGGAAGTACCCACGGCCGCACCGGGTTCGGACGAACGCGCCGCGTTCGACGCGGCGGTGGATGAGCCGGAGATGACCTTCACCGATGTCGAATACGTCGACCGGCCGGGCCGCACCTCCGGCCGGGCTCCCGAGGTGTCCGATTCCAGTTGGTGACCTCGCGTTGGCCGGCTGTGACCGGTGAACAGTCGTCGAACCGAGGCACCCCGGTTCGACGATGCCCGCATGGTCGGGCACGAAAGCGGTTGAGCTGATATGGCCATTCCGTTTCCACCTGCCGAACTGGCCTGGTTGCTCGGTTGGGTGGCCGGTTCGGAGATCCCGGTCGGCAATGAGGACTTCGCCGAGGTCATGAGGTCGGGATTCCAGGATCTGCAGAAGCAGATCGTGGACGAAGAGCTGCCGAAGATCGAGCGTGCCATCGACGCGATCGAGCAGGCCTACCCGGACGGCTACGGCGGCGAGTCGATCGTCGAGGGATTACGAGAGCTCAAAGAGCAGGTCTCGCAGTCCGGCAAGAGCTTCGGCCAACTCGCGGAAGGTATCCACGGTTTCGGCGGCGAGATCGTTGCCGCCAAACTGAACGGCATCATCAGTCTGTCCTGGCTGGCCGGGGAGTTGGCCTGGGCCGTGGTGATGGGTCCGTTCGGTCCCAGTATCGAGATCGCGGCGATCTCGTACACGCAGATGATGTTCCGGCTCATCGGCTCTCGACTGACCGCGGCGATCGAGGGACTTCTGGGCCGGTTCATCGCCAATGCTGTGGTAGCCGAGGTCACCGCCAAGGTCGTCTACGAAATGCTCCAGGAAGGTCTCGTCGAGATCTTCCAGGGCACCACCCAGGAATTCGGCGTGCAGTCGTACCTGATCGAGGAGGACTACAAAAACGGCTACGACTGGGATGCCCTCTGGAACAACGCATGGATCTCCGGCGTCGCGGGCGCGGTAGGCGGTGGTACCGGGCACTTGCTGCACCGCGCGGCGGGTAGGCTGCCGTGGCGACCCGACCGCTGGGGTGGGCTGGGTCGAGGCGCGATCGTCGGCTCGGGCGCCGGTCTGGCGGGGGCGCTCGCGGCCTGGGTGGCGACCGGGATGAGCTCGGGGGACTGGGCACTGGACCCACGCTCCCTCACCGGCGGCGTGCTCGGTGGTGTCGGGCCCAGTATGTACTACGGCTGGCACGGCGGCGGGGACTATTCCGGTGCACCCATGCGCCGGGAAGACTTCATGATGATCGGCTCCCGTGACCCGGGCAGCGGACCAGGCGACGGCAGCGCGCCACCACCGGGTGACCCGGGCCCCGACAGTTCGCCGCCGGATTCCTCTGCGGCGGGTGCGGGCACGAACTCCGGCGGTGCGAGTTCCCGAACCGGCGCCGGTATCCCTGTCCCCGACGGGGCGGCCGCCCCCAATTCACCTGCAGTCGACCCCAACGCTCCTGCGGCCGGTCCTGCCGGTGATGCCAACGCTTCCGCCACTACCGCTGACTCGGCGGATGATGCCGACGCCCCCGCCGCTACGGCCGATTCTGCGGGTACCGCCGACGCTGCTGCCGCCGATCCTGCTGGTGCGCCCGATGCCACGGCGGACGGGAGCACCGATCCGGCCGACGGTGATCAGGAAGGCGCATCACGTTCGGGAAGTACCGATGCGGAGGCAGGCGGCGCACGGGCTGCCGGAACCGCCGATGGGAACGGTGCCGGGACAACCGGGGCGGATTCCCCCGGCGCGGCTCCCGGCGCCGGCTCGGTCGACACAGCCGCGCCCGGTGCGGGCCCAACGGCCACCTCGGGCACGGATCCGTCCGGGAGCGGCTCGGTGCCGGGCGATACCGGCAGTTCGGATGCGGGCGGTTCGGATGCGGGCGCCGACGGGGCCACCGGGGGCGGCGGCTCGGCCGCCGGCCCCGGTACGGCAACGGTTACTGCCCCAACCGCATCCGGCGCCACCGCAGCTGGTACGGGAGCCACCGCGGCCGCGGTACCCGGCGCGGGGCGCGGCCCGAGCTCGCCCGGGACCGCCGCCCCGTCGGGACCGGCCTCCAGCACCGCGCGAACTCGGAGCACAGCCGGGTCGCGGGCCACGGACACGCCGGACCCGGCAGCGCCGGGGCAGTCCGCTGATTCGGACGGTGCAGATGTTCCCGGTGCGTCCCGGGCCGGTGTCGATCCCATGCAGGCGGGCGTAACGTCCGGGGCAGGGCAGATACAGGCCGGTCCGGCCGATACACCCGCGCCGGCGGCGGATTCGCAAGATCCCGGGACTGCCGATTCCGACACCGGGGCCACCCGGGTGCCGCCGCGGCCCGATGGCGACGGAACGCAGCCGCGAATTCCGCGGGGAGAGTCCGATTCGTCGACTCTCAGCGACCCCGACACCGCGGTAGCCCACCCGGACACGGACAACCGAAATCCGGACGACGAAAACTCTTCCGATCCGACCACCGGGGACAGCGCTCCGGATACCGCGGGCCGTCGCGACACGGACGAGGTGAACACTGATCCGGACGGGGCCGGCCCAGCGAACCCCGACGCGGCTACCCGCAGCGATTCCGACACCACGGATCCAGAGGCGACCGATCCCGATAACAGTGAGCCCCAAAGCGATGCCGACCCCGCCGACACAGACGACGATTCGACCTCCGGGGACAGTGAGCCGGACGACGATTCGACGAGTGACCCGGAACCGGACGACACCGGGAACCCGGAACCGCCGGACGGCCCGGATGCCGATACCGACCTGACCGACCAATGTGCGCCGCAGACCGTGGCCACCGTCCTGGGTCGGCACTCCGGTGCGGGGATACGGCCGATGGGCAATGTGGGGCCGGGCGGTATCTCCTCGACCGACTTCCAGAACCACATGGGTGGCAAGCTGGTGGAATCGGGCAGTGATCGGGGCACGACGCCACGGCAGGAAGCCCTGCGGCTGCGGCTGGAATCGGCCACCGAGTACGAGCGGGTGGCCGGAATGGGCCATCACGTCGTGAACGAGGCCAACAAGCGTGCCAAGCAGCGGACCAAACGGGTGGAGAAGGCCCGTGGCCGGTTGCTGGACCAGCAGCGCCGGTTGCAGAATGGGCAGGATACCGACACCGCGATCGCGCAGGCGGAGTCGCTGCAGGAGGATTCACGGCAGCAGTTGCTGGCGGATCTGCAACAGCAGCAGGTGCAGCTGCACCAGAGCCTGCGCGAGGTGACGCAGGAGATGCGGCGGCAGCTGGCGGAGGTGGCATCGCAGCGGACGGCGCTGGGCGAGTCCGATCCGGCGGCCGTGCAGGCATTGGATCAGCGTGAGCGGCAACTGGTCGAGCAGGCGTATCAGCAAGAAGATCAGCTGCGGGCGGAGACCCAGCAGCGGGAAGAGCAGTTGCGCGCGGAGGCCGCCGCGCGGGAGGCACGGCTGCAGACAACCATCGACCGGTTGCGGAATCTGCGCGCGCGTCTCGCTCGACTCGACGAGGTACCGCGGCAACGGTTGCGCGCCGAGCGGGAGGCGGCCGCCGAACGGGCGCAGCGGCTGCAACAGAGGGCGGAGTCGGAGCGGGCCCGGTTGCGGGCGCTGGCGGCCGAACGCCGGCAACGGGACAAGCGTGACTGGCGGACAGTGCCGGAGAACGCCATGCTCGCCGAGCAGGTCGAAGAGCTCGGCGTCGACGGCACATTGGTCGTGGTCCACGCCTCGACCCGGGTGAACGAGGACGGGATCGGCCTCGGCCACTCGTTCGCGATGTACCTGGACGAGGGCGTGGTGATGGTCGACGACCCGAGTGAGGGACCACCAAGAGCGTTCGACCCGGACAATGTTCCCGCGGACTTGAAACGAACCTGGGTCTTGGGAATCCGTCACGACGGTTCGCTGGTGAACCCGCTGGCCGCCGGGTCGGGCTCCAACGATGACCCCACCGAGGAGGAGTTCCAGGCCGCGGTGACCTTCTTCCGGGAGGAGCAGCAGCGCCGCGTCCAGCAGTTGCTCGACCAGGGGCTGAGCCGACTGCGTGACCGGCAGCGCAGCGCGCTGGACGAATTCGCGGATACGGCGTGCACCGGTCGGATCACGCCCGAGGAGCTCGATGCGCTACGCGATCCGGACCGGTTCACCGACACGCTGGACCAGCTGTCCGGAGTAACGGTCGACGACGAGATGTCGGTCGCGGATATGGAGGAGATCCTCGCCGCCCGCGAGCGGATACGGGTGGTCGTACCGCACTACCACGAACTCAACCGGGCGTTGGCAACGTTCGCCGAGCTGTACGCGCAGCCGGACCCGACGCAACAGCTGCGAATGATGCAGGTGTATGCGCACGCCGAGGCGCTTGCGCGGTGGGCCGGATCGCTGAGCGACGTGGAGCTCTTCGCCGGGAAGATCGCGGAGTCCGATCTGTCCCAGTTGCTGTCGGGGGACTTCGAGGCCGAGTTGACCCGGCTGCGTGAGTCCGGTGCGGATAGGGCGCAGCTGCTCCGGCTGGAAGCTGTGGTCCGGCGTCACCACGTGCTGGTCGAGCAGGTGCGGGCAGCCGAGGAGCTGCTGTCCCGGGCCCCGGACCCCAGCAGCCGGCCCAGCCGGGACGAAGAGAGCGCGCGGACGCGCGCGCGGAGCCAGCAGCAGTTGGCCACGACGGTGACCCAGCTGACCACCCAGCTGGATACCGCCCGCCGGGAGATGGATGCCGCGGCCGCGGCGCTGGACGTCGAGGAGTCCACCCGGCTGGCGTTGTCGACGCCGGAGTTCGATACGGAACTCACCCGGCTGCAGGATTCGTCGCCGGAATGGCGGGTGTTGTCGGCGAATGCGCACTTCTACCATGAGCTGGCCGCGGTGCTCGAACAGTGCACTGTCCTGCTCACCCGGGTACGGGACGGCGTCCAGCCGTCGGGGCAGTGGCTCGCTGCGGCTGCATGGCATGCCACCCTGGCGACGACTTATGTGACGGCACTGCGGGAGGCGCGTGACGCAACGCTGACCCGGGTGCCGGAGGCCGAAATGTCCCGCATCATCAGCGACGTTCTCGACTGGGCCGAGTCGCTGCGCAACAGTTGGGTCCGGCTCGGCCGGGAAACCCTGGACCGGGTTTCCGTGGTGGGCGTGTCCGACCGGGGGCCGCAGCAGGATGCCAACCAGGACGCGATGGCCGGTGATGTCGTCGTGGTGGACGGGCGCCCGGTACGTTTCGTCATCGCGGCCGGTGGGGTGCCGGATTCCATCGACGGCCACCGCGCGGCCGAAGTAGCCACCGCGGCGGCACGAGCGAGCCTGCGCGCCGCATTGCAGCGTCATGAACCCGGCGTCCCGCTCACCGAGGAAGACCGGGCGCGTATGGTGCAGCAGGCCATCGACGCGGCGCAGGCGGCGGTCATGGAGCTGATCGAGCGGGAGTATGCCGACGACCGGGACCGGGCGCAACGGGCGATCGACGCGGGTGCCCTGCTGGTTGTCATGCCGCCGCAGACCTCCATCGCGGTGGCGTTGGTGGATCCTGGACCTGAGGGGGAGCCGGGCCATTACACCGCCGGCTGGGTGGGTGACAGCCGGGTCGATGTGCTCGACCCCGCCGATCCGGACGCCGCGCGGACGGTGACCTTCGACCATTCGCCCATCGGGGATCTCATGGCCGACGCCGCGGGCGAGGCCGGGTATGTGCTGGCGGGGAGCGAAGCGGCCGCGGTCGCGGACCTGGAACGGGGCGGCCGGGCCGGGCGGCGGCTCGAGCACGCGCTCGGTTTCGCCGGGCGGAACGCACAGGGTGAGGGCACCCGCGGCGGTCCTCCGGCGGATGCGGGTCGCTATATCACCACCGGCGAGGTCTCCGATAATCATGTCGTGCTGGCGCGCACCGCTGGTCTGGGGGATACCGACCGCCAGGCGCCGGTTCTCGCCCAGGCTTTCGCCGATAACCTGGGCGACCTTTCTCTCGCACTGGCCGATCTGGCCGATGATGCTCGGGGTGCCGGGGCGACAGGCAGTCTCACCGGGGTGGCGGTGCTGTGCAGTACGACCGAGCCCGCGTCACCGGAGCCGGACAGCGCGCCCGAACCGGAGCCCGTGCCCGCGGCACCGGAACCGGCCGCACGTCTCGATAGGGCGCAGGTGCGCGCGGGGTTGGCCGATTCGGTCGCCTATCACGCTGCGCGCGCGGATATGATGGATACGGCGGCCCGGGTGCGTGCGGCGCGTGACCTGGACGAGGCGAGTTATGCGGAGGGGCGGGCCGAGCGCCCCGAAGACGACGGCCCCGGTCCGGAGGAACGCCGGGTGCGGGGGGAAGCCCGGGTGGCAGTTGCCCGTTATCGGGAAGCGGAGCGCCGGATCGGCGCGTTCTTCGATCTCCTGGGTGCGGAACTTCCAGCGGGTCTCTCGCCGCATCAGCGGCAGCGTTTGCTCGACCACAGTGCCGCGGTCGCACAGTGGCAGGCCGCGAACCACGCGATATCGGCTGCCGACCCGGACGAGGCGGCGACGCGCAGCTACGAAGAGGCCACCCGGCGAGTGCATATCGCCGCGCAGCGTCTGGCCCTCGATCCCGCACTGCGTCCGGTCGCCGAGTTGGACGAAGGGTGGGGTCCGGTCGCCCTTCCCGAAGAGACCACCGCTATTGACGACTCCACCGATCCGGTCGGCCATTTCGATACTGATCTGGGATCGATCTTCGGGATCAGTGACCAGGGCGCGAACGCGGACAGGCCGGACAACCAAGACTGGATGGATTCGGTGGTGGTGGGCACCCCCGCCGGGCCGGGCCGCATCTCGGTGGTGTGCCGCGGTGTGAGGTCATCGACCGACGGCCATCGCGCCGCCCAGGTCGCCGGGCGTGCGGTCCGCGACCATCTGGCCCATTTCGTGTTCACGCAACGAGGGTCCTTCACCACCGAGCAGGCCGACCAGGCGATGCGGGAGGCCATCGACGCCGCGCAGGCCGCGGTGGTGGCGCTGACCGACGCCGAATACGCCGACGCCCGGAAACCACCGCAGACCACGATCGCCGCGGTCCTGGTCGAGCCGGGGCGCGACAGCGAGCCCGGGAGGTACACCGCGGGCTGGGTCGGCAACACCCGGGTACAGGTGCTGCGGGCCGAAGGCGAATCCGAGGCGGTATCCCAGGACCATTCGGCGTTGTCGTACCACGTGCAGGCCGAGGGGATGACCCAGCGTGCGGCCCTGCGCGAACCGGATGCCCACACCCTCGCCTACGTGCTCGGCCGGGACGCGGGTCCACCGCCGCCGGACGATACGGTCCACGCGCAGTACACAGCCTCCGGTGTGCTGTCGGAAACCGATGTCGTGCTGCTCAGCACCGCCGGGCTGTGGGGCACCAACCCGGACGCGCACGAAATGGATATCGTCCTGGACGGTGGCCGCAACAGCGATCTCCGCGATATGGGCACCCGGCTGCTGAACCGGGCACTGCTCAACGGCGGTGAAGACAACATCACCTTGACGCTGGTTTCCTGCGCCACGTCCGAACCGGCACCGCGCCGGCTGCCCCCGCCGCCCCAGGGGATTCCGCTCGGATTCGGCCGCGATTACCGAGTCCTGGCCGACGAGTACGAGCGTGCTCGCACCCAGCTGTGGCAGCTGGCCGTTCAGGCGGGGGCGAACCCGGAACACGTGGCCTTGCCGGGCCGGCTCGCCGCCGCGATGCGACGCCTGGCCGAGGCGGGTGTCGCCGCGGACGTGCGACTTCGATTGGAGGTCGCCGGGCGCCACTTCCACGCACTTCAGGGGGAGCTGCACGGGTTCCGGCAGTGGCTCGACACGGTCGGCGACCGGCCGCCGGTGCAGTGGACCGACGACGATGCGGATTACCTCACCGCGCTGGCGAATTGGTCGGGATCGCTGGCCGAATTGCGCGAGGCGACATTGGCCGGCGTCGATGCGGCGCTGACGGAGCCGGGTCAGGTGGAGCCGGAGCTGCTGCTGGAGCTGCCCCGGCTGGTCGATGACAGCGACCCGGTACTGGACAACCCGGCCGTAGCGGCGGCCCGCCGCTACACGGAGGCATTGCGCGATCTGCGCCAGAGCGTGACGCAACTCGATGACACCAGGTCGCGCGACGGGAGCCTGGAGATCCCGCCCGGGTTGCGGCGTGAGTACCGGATACTCATCGCCGAACGCGATAACGCGCGGGCGACGTTACGTGGATGGATCGGCGATCTGCCGGTCACCGTCGAGGATCTGCTGGGATCGGACCACCGCAGTGCGATCGATGCATTGCGTCAGATGGCGGCTGAAGCGTCGAGCGATCAGGACGTGCTGCGACAGCTGATGACCGAGGTGTCCAACGACGAGGACGCGCTGCACCAGTTCGAGACCGACCTGGCGAAGAGCGAGAAACTGACGCGCCGAATCGACTCGCTGATCAACGCTACGCAGCGGTACCACCGGGTGGACGGCAAAGTGCAGGCGCTGGAACAGCGTATCCGGGCGCACGGCGACGGCGTCGATTCGGTGGATGCGCGGCCGCGGCCGACCTTCTCCCCGGAACCGGAACTCACCGATCAGCAGCGCGATGCGCAGCGTCAGCTCGCGGTCCGGCGGTGGCGAACCATCCAGATAGCGTCGCAGTCACCCGCTGATCTCGGGGTCATGTGGGGGATGACCGACCACCGGACCCGCCGGGCACTGGTCCAGGAGCTGCCCGAAGCAGTCGCCGCGACGGAGGGAATACCGCACGCGGCCCGTGACGAGGCGATGCGGACTGCGCTGCGGCGCACTCGGGACAGGCTGCGGCGGCAGGCCGATGCGGACCCGGACCAGGTGGCCACCGCGGGTCTTCAGGCGGACCTGGTGGCCGCGGCCGAGCGGTGGGCGGCTCAGGTGCCGGGGCATCCGGATGTCTATCTCCTCGGCCGAACCGGATCGATGCTGGTGATCGGTGATCTCGATGCCGCAGAAGAAATCCGGGTCCATGCGGTCGACCAGAACAGTCAGGGCGAGGTGCCGACCCTGATGCAGGCCACGGCGGCCGCGATCGAGGGGGTCGCGGCCGCCGGGCGGCCCGCCGCCGCGGTGGTGTGGGTCGGTCCGGACGGAGCCACCCTGGCCCAGGACGTGGCCGCGATGGTGCAGAACCGCGGCGATCGGAATCTTGCGCCGGCCGATGTGCTGTTGGTCGGACACGACGATGTCGTCCCCTCGTCGCAGCGTATCGATGGAGCGCCGCAGGCCGATCCGGATCTGGTACTGCACGCGTGGGATCACGAAGCGCTGGCGGAGTATCGCGACCGCATCGATATCGATGCGCCGGACCCCGGGGTCGCGCGCTGGGTGCCGGCACATCGGCTGGAAGGTTTTGCCAACGACTGTTTCCTGCTGGCGGGCCGTTCCTCGCTGACGCGGCGGCTGGCCATCCTGGAGTCCCGCGCCGATGCCGTTCCGGCTGTGCTCGACAATCTTCGCTACCAGCTGTCGATCATCGAGCTACTCGATGTTTCCGAGGACGGGGTCACCGGCGAGCTCGGCGCGATGGTGCTGGGCGCGGGCTGGAACCGGACGGCCTACGCGGGCTTCGACGAACTGGAAGCCGCGGTGCCCGAGGACGGCGACATGGTCGCGACGGTGGAGTTCGAAGGTTTCCAGCGTCGTGGTGTGGTGGGCGCCCATGCCGTGCACCTCTACCGTGAAAACGGTCAGGTGATGGTGGTCGACCGCGATCGACTGACGCAGACGTTCGTGACGTGGCGGGCGAGTTTGTCCGGTGTGGTCGCATGGCACGGAATCGTCCGCAACGGTGACGGGACCCCAGCGGTCGCGCTCGACGCCGACGGCCGGACGAGCGGGCTGGCGGGTGTGGCGTTCCCACTCTCGAATATCGGTGCCACACCTGATACTGCCGGCTTCGGAGCCGCCGTCCGCGGCGGTGTTTCGCGGACCGAGGCCGCCCCGGAGGATATCCCGCACCGGCTGGCAGAGGTTCTGGAGGAGCTGACTACGCGCCGCGACGAGGCATCAGCGGTCCTCCAATCGGCCACCGAAGCCGCCGCGGCAATTGTTCCCGCCCTCGACGCGGACTCGCGCCTGAGGTTGCGTTCGCGTGATTTCGCCACCGAACTCGAACGTCTGCGCACCGAGTGGCCGGCCGATCCGCGCGAGATCCTGGTGACTGTGCCGCCGGATGCTACGCCGCCGGGCTGGCGCGAACTGGTCGCGCATGCGAATCGCTATCAGGAACTGCATATTCAAACCCGGCGCACGGGGGCCCTGCTCGCCGAGGTCCGGGAACGGCAGCAGCACTCTCCGGAATGGCTCGCCGCGGCCGGCCGGTTCGCCGAGGCGCTGCCGCACTGGTTGGCCGTGGTGCAAGACGTAAACGCCGCGGTGCCGAATCCGCCCAGCCCGGCGGCAGGGCGGGCGCTCATCCATCGGACACATACAGCGCTGGACCGGGTACAGGCGGCATGGGACGAGCTCGCCCGTGAAACCATCGATCTGGGTTCCGTTGCGATGGTGACCGATCGGGGCCCGGTCAAGGACGGTAACCAGGACGCGGTGGCCGCTGACGTCATTTTTGTCGGTGGCCGGCCGATCCGGTTCGCGATCGTCTCCGACGGCGTCTCGCAGTCGGCGGACGGCCACCGCGCCGCGTCGGTGGCGGTCGCGGCAGCCCGCGAGAGTGTGCGCACCGCCCTACAAAAGCACGCCCCCCATCTCCCGATCACCGATGAGCGTCGCCGGGCCATGGTGGCCGCGGCCATCGACGCGGCGCAGCAGGCGGTCATGCGGCTGACCGAGCAGGAGTACAGCGACCTTCTCGATCGGACGATCACCGAAATCTTGGCCGGTGCCCAACCGAACCACTTACCGCGGCCGCCGCGGGCAACGATCGCCTTGGCGTTGGTGGTCCCGGGCCAGGACGGGAACACGGGCGGGTACACCGCCGGATGGGTCGGCGACAGCCGGATCGACGAGTTGCACCCGGCCCGGCCCGAAACGTCTCGGACGGTGACATTCGATCATTCGGCCGCCGGGATGAAAATGCTCTTCGACGCCGTCGATGCGGCAGCCGACGGCGTCGCCTCTACGTCGGATCTGGTCGGTCGGGTTTCACCGCCACCCGGAGAGGTGGAGCCGGGCCACGGTGCGTTGATGAACGCGTTGGGTTTCGGCATACCGGATATCGTCGACCGGTACCTGAATGCCGCCGAGCGCGCGGACATCCCGGCGGATATTCGGGCGAAACTGGAGGCGGCGCGGACCTACGAGACAGCGGGCGGCCCACCGAAGCAGGGTGCGCAGCTCCATCACCGGTACCTCAGCGACGGGACGGTAACCGACTCGACTGTCCTGCTCGTGCGCAGCGACGGGATCGGCGGTGCGAACCGGCAAGCGCCCGCGTTGGCCCGGGCGTTCGCCGCGCACCACGGTGATCTGACCGCCACCTTGACCACCGTGGTCGATGCCGAGCTGGATGACGACGAAACCGACAACACCAGCGGTGCCGCATTGCTGTGCACACCGACCGAACCCGGTGACCCACCGCCTATCGGACAAAAGCGGTTGCGGCAGGGGCAGCAGACGTTGCTGGACTATCACAAAGCGCGGCAGGCCATGGCGCGGGAGGCGTCGGTGGTGCGGGAGGCGCGCCGGCTGGACGAAGCGAACGGGCACCCGGCGGACAGCCCCCGGCGGGGACCCGCGGAGGAAGCGGTCATCGGGAAGCTGCATGATGCCGTCCGCAGCTATGGACAGCTGGAACGGGAGGTCGCTGCCTTCGTCGATCTGCTGGGGACCAGCCGGGGCGAGCCGCTTTCGCCGGATCAGCGGCAGGCACTGATCCAGTACGCCGCCGCAGCGGCGGAATGGACCGCCGCCAACGAGATCATGCGGCAGATCGCGGCGGATTCGGCGAGGCGAGAGTCGGCACCTACCGCCGAACGCGGGGGAGTCCATGCGACGACACCCGAGTGGACGCGCTTCGTCCGGGCCGGAAAGCAGGTCGAGGCGGCGACGCGGCGGTTGGCCGTGGACCCCGCATTGCGCCCGGTAGCGGCGCTCGGCGGCCCGTGGGCGCCGTCCGGCCGCATGCTCGAGGAAATACTGAACGCGGAGGACCTTGCCGTACCCGGCAACGAGGCGGTCGATCATTTCGAGACCGATCTCGGTTCGGTCTTCGGGATCAGTGACCGCGGAACCCAAACCCATGAGGACCGGGAGCGCAACGAGGACTGGATGGCCTCGGCGGTGATTCCCACCGCCGACGGGCCGATCCGGGTTTCCGTGGTGGCCGATGGCGACTCCAGTAGTACCGACGGCCATCGCGCAGCGCGGGTCGCGGCCGAAAAAGTTCGGGACCAGCTCGCCGCGGTCGCTCGCCGGGGCCGGCGGTTGTCCACCGCCGAAGCCGAACAGGCGATGAGCGAGGCGATCGCCGCAGCTCAGGCCGAGCTGATCGAGCTGGCCGCCGCGGAGTACCCGAACGATCCCGAACCGCCCCGGACCGCCCTCGCCGCCGTGCTGGTGCAGCCCGGCCGCAACGGGCAGCCGGGCGAGTGCACGGTCGGCTGGGTCGGCAATGTCCGGGTCCAGGTACTGCGGGACGGGGGGCGGTCGGAAACAGTGACCACCGACCACACCGATCTCGCGGAGGTTATGGCACGCGAGGGCATATCGGAGCGCGCTGCCCTGGGCGCAGGGTGGGGCCGGTGGTCTCGGCACCTGCTCGGCCGCGGCCCCCTACCCCAGGGAAATGTACGTTCTGTCACCGTCACCGAGACCGATATCGTGTCGGTCGTCACCGACGGGGTGTGGCTGACCGATCCGGAAGCCGATACGTTGGCCACGACGCTGTACCAGGTGCGCGGGAATCTGTCCGCGCGGGGCACGCACCTACTGGAGACCGCGCTGGGTAAGGGAGCCCGGGACAACACCACACTGACCCTGGTGTCCTGTGCGCCCAGCGAGCCGCCGCTCTCGACGTTGGGCGTATCGCCTGCCGGGCTGCCCGCCGAGCTGCGGCAGGAGTACAACACCCTGGCACAGCAGTACGAGCAGTGGTGGTCGGAACTGCGTGCCCTGTCCGGCCGGCTGCCTGCGGCACGGCTGGAGGACCTCACGGCGCCGGAGCGGCTCGACGCCGCATTGCGGGCCCTTGCGGCGACGGTCGTGCAACCCGGGCAGCTCGATATCTTGCCGTCGCTCGAGATCATGGCCCGGCACTTCCATGGGCTGAGTGCCGCGGTCGCGGCATTCCGTACCTGGCTCGAGACGGCGGTCGACCGGCCGGACCTGCAGCACGCCCAGGGCCGCTATCTGTCCGCGCTGCGAGAATGGGCGGATGCGCTGCGTGCGCAGCGCGATGCCGTATCGGCTCGGGCGCAGGAGGCCGCGCCGCGAATGCGCTCGACCTCCCCGCTGCGGCGGACCCAGGCCTACAACCGATATGTCGATCTGATCGCCATGCCGCATCCGATCGCCGCGGGCGATCCGCTACACGGCGATCGCGATCTCGAGCTCGTGGTCCGGCGGCAGGAAGAAGCCTTAGAGCGGCTGCGCGGTATCGAAGAGCAACTTTCGGTGCCCGTCCCGGTGCCGCTCACCGGAACATACCGTCCGCGAACCACACCGCTGCCCTCCGACGGTCCGCTGATTCCCTCCGGCCTGGAGACCTCCTATTGGATGTTGGCCGGCGAAGTGGACAATTCCCGGCACACGTTGCAGGAAGCGGCGGGGCAGGTGTCCGCCGCCACTGTCGCGGACCTGGCGATCACTGTCGCGGACCTGACCGGGACCGATCGAGATCAGGCCCGTGGCCGGCTGCTGGATTTCCTGGCCGACCAGGACCAGCGGGCCGAAACCCTGGCGTCGGAAGGCAGGTCCCTGCCCGCCGCGGACCGAGCTCGCAACACGCGACTCGAGCACCTGCTCGTCGCCGCGCGGCGGTATCACCTGGCCGCCGATCGGATGCATGCGCTCGAACAACGCATCGAACAACACCGCGGTGGGACGACTTCGGAGAACGCCCGGCCACGGGCGGTGCTCCCGGACGATCCCGGATACACCCAGCGCGACCACAACCGGGCCAGTGAACGGATGCGTAGCGTCGAGAGGTGGGCGCGATCGCCGCGCGAGCGCGCCCACACATGGAGACGGATCCTCGGCGCCGAGAGCACCGGCAACCAGCAGGCGTTGATCCGGGCGATACCCGAGGTGCGGGCCATGCCCGAGGTGGTGGCCACTACCGAGGGCGTTCCCCGTGTGGTGCGCGATTTCGCGACGCGGCTGATGTTGCGGCGCGACAGGGCGGCGCTGTCGCGGCTGGACAACCGCACCACCGAGCAGAACCAGCGGTTGGCATTGGTGAACTCCCGGGTCGATCTGCTGGCCGCCGCCGAGCGCTGGGTGGCTCAGGTACCCGGGCATCCGACGGTGCAGATGCTCGGCACCACCGGCACGCTGCTGGTGATCGGCGACCTGGACACCGCCGAACGGGTCGGTTTCCATGTGGTGGACGCGAATTCGCAGTCGCCGGAGGAAACCCTGCAGCGGGCCACCGCTGCCGCGATCGGTGATGCCGCGACGGTCGGGCCGCCCGCCGCTGCGGTGGTGTGGGTCGGTTCGGACAGCAGCGCCTTGGCGGCAGCGGTGGCCGAGATACACACCGACCGGGCGGCGGCGGGACAACCGCTACCCGAGGTGCGGATGGTCGGGCACCGCGATCCGCGCCCCGTAGCCGAGACCGCTGCCCGCACCGCCGACCCGAACCTGGTGTTCGACGCCCGCAGCGATGAAGCGCTCACGGATTTCCGCGATCGGACCGTCGCGGAACATGCGGATCAAGGCCTCGCCGGCTGGCGGCCCGCGCACCGGATAGAAGGAATCGCCAACAACTGCTTGCCCGCTGCGGCCCGCGCCGCGCTCGAGCGTGCGCTGGCCGCCCGGTTGCGGGTGCGAGGCGTGCACCCTGCCACCGACACCGTCGTCATCGACCTGCGGGCGCGGATCGAAATGGTGAAGTCGCTGGCGGCTTCACCCAACGGGATATCCGGCGAACTCGCCGCGCTCCTGGTCGGCGCGGACTGGCATTCCGACGGATTCGCGGATTTCGACGCGATGGCCGCGGCGGTGCTCGAGGGCGAGGTGATGATCGGATCGGTCGCCTTCGACGGTTTCCAGCGTCGGGGTGTGGTCGGTGCGCACGCGGTGACGATCTACCGGGAGAACGGTCAGGTCAAGGTGATCGATGGCGACGGTCCGCCGATCGATTTCGATGTGTGGCGCGGTCGTCTGTCCGGCGTGGTGGGATGGCACGGGATCGTTTTCAAGGCCGACGGGACCGCGGCG
The DNA here is from genome assembly GCA_040674215.1 of Nocardia sp. NPDC050193. Lineage (GTDB taxonomy): Bacteria > Actinomycetota > Actinomycetes > Mycobacteriales > Mycobacteriaceae > Nocardia. Next base: position 207,864 of record JBFARE010000001.1, read on the forward strand.
ATACCACTCGGCGCGGACGGTACGGTCGGCGAGCCGGGCCGGGCGTTCGCGGTCGCCGATATGGGCTCGGCGCAGATGCCACGGGCGCCCGATGCCGGTCCCGAGCTCGGGCCTCACGCGGAACCCCCCCGGCCGCCGGGCGCTCTCGGGCCGGAGCTGGTTCGACTGTTGCGTCGGGCCGAGACCCAGGTTCCCGGCCTCGCTGTCCCAGTCCGCTTGCAGGTGGAGACACGCCGGGCGGAACTCGTCGCTCGTGGGATGTGGGTGGACCCGAGCGAGCTGCTGATCCCGGGTTCCCCGGCGCGCGCCGCCTGGGACGGTCAGCTGGTGGCAGCGCGGGAGCGGTTGGCCGGATTGCTCCTGTTGTCGCCCACGGTGCTGGCCGACGAGGTGCTGGTCGCCCAGGAACTCGCGGATCTGCGCGACCGGGCCGGCAAGTCCGACGAACTCGCCGCGGCCGAGCAGGATTTCCGCTGGCGGTACGAAACGACCCGGCTGCTACACCGGATCGACCGGATCACCGAGCGCGCTGGGCAGATCGAAGAGCTTCAGCAACGGCTGCTCGCCGCCCGCGACCAGGTCCGCAACGGCGGCGACTCCGAGAAATTCCGCAGGTTGACCGCTCAGGCCGACCGGCTCGACGCGCTTGCCGGTGACCGGGAACGGTTGCAGGATGAGCACACGGCCCACGGTGCGCATCTGAGCCGGACGGCGCAGCAACGTCTGAATGCGGAGCTGGGCAGTACCTACGAGAGCACCGGCAGGTTGCTGGCCGACCTCCTGGACCCCGGCACCGTACCGACGCGAATGAAGCGCGCGGAACTGGTGGAACTGACCCGGCTGCCGGCCGAACTCGCCGAGCGCGAACCACGTAACGCCGCCGAGGAAACGTCGGTGGCCCGTGCCCGGTTGGCGACGGAATTCCTCGAGCTGCGTGACCTGCTCGAATGGGACCGCGAACTCGACGGGCATGCCGTCACCGCCCGGGCACTGGACGAGCTGATCGACAGTGGTCTGACGGCGGCATTGCGCGACGGCGAGCAGACGCGCCGCGGTCGCCGTGGCGAACTGCCGCCCGAGCTGGCCCGCGCCCGGCGCGCCGCCGCCGAGATCCGCGTGCGGTATCAACGCGATCAGCTCGCGGAGCACGGAGATTCCACTCCGGTCGGCCCGGAACAACTGGCCGAGCTGCGGGCGCGACGCCAGGAGTTGGCGGAATCGGTCGAAGATCTGCTACAGCAGATCCAGGGCGCGGTAGCGAATACGCATTCGGTGCCGACCGAGCAGGATCTCGAACAACTGCGAGCACTGCGCGACCACGATCGCGCGGTCGCGGAGATGGAACAGTACCTCGCCGCGGGCAAACGGCTCGACCGGATCGAAGCGATATCCGCCGCGCTGCGGGCGGCCAGGTCCGAACACGGTGCCGCCCGGCTACGTCTTGCCGACCGGCTGCGTACCGCGCCGGCCGAGACCTCGAGCGAGCTCACCGATATCCTCGGCCCCCGGCCGGACTGGGAGAACGACGCGCAGCGGCGCGCCTTGCGCGACCACGCGGAATCGTTGCGGCCAACCGAACCCGATCCGGCGCGGTCACAGTTGGCCGACGCGCTACTGGAACTCGCCGAGGCCGCCGAGGCACGCGCGTATTGGGTGCGACGGTTGCGAACGCTCGAGCAGTACGTACAACAACTCGACAGTGAAGCCGGGCTCCTGCGCCGCGCCGAGGAACTCGCCTCGTTTGCCGGACGAAGCGACGATGAGCCCGGCACGGTGGCCGCCCGGCGTCGTGAACTATCGGCGAATACCGCGGAACTCGAAGCAGCGTTCACCGAGACGTTGAACCGAGTCGGGGCGGATATCGAACAGCACCGGCCACCCGACACTTTCGGCGGCGCCCGACCGGCGGGCAGCCCGGCCGATGGGATGCCACGCCGCTCCCACCGCCGCCCGGATTCCGGACCGGATTCGTCCCCTGCCACCGGCCCATCCACCGGACGCCACCGGCGTCCCCCGGAAGTGCCGGCTGCCGACGGTTCGGCGGTGCCGCAGCGCCCCACTCCGCCCCAGATCCTGCACCTGCTCGGGGACACTCCGCAGGTGTGTGCGGCCGAGGTGTACTCGTTCGGCGAGAAGGTCGTGGGTCTTCCGGTACGCGCACAGTCGTTCCAGGAACGCCGTCGGCAGCTGAAGGGTTCGAGCCCGACAGAGCTGGCGGTCGCCGCGAATGCGAATTGGCAGCCCGGCGGGTTCAAGTCACTGGACGAGATGTACGCGATCGCCGACGCCGGCGGTGCGGTGATAGGCGCGGTCGATTTCGGTGACGCCGGTGCACATATGTTCCTCGTGTACCAGGCCGATGACGGCGAAGTGCGGGTACACGAGCTGGTCGCCGAACGGGTGGATGACCTGATCGCCGAACAGGTAGGCGGCTCCGTCGTCTATCGGGAGCACCAGTCCATCGTGTCCCGGGTGAACGATGTGGCGTTCGACGAATGGGACAAACCCGTCGGGCCGCTGTACGGGTTCGTATTCGTCACCGACGAGGACGGAAGTTTCCGGCCACTGCACGAACTGAAACCGGGGAAACAGCCGCCGGTCCGTCCCGGCGTAGACCATCCGGCGCGCGATATCGGTAGACGTTTCCGCCCGAATCCGGACGAGGAACCGGAACAGCCCTCCGGCGAGCCCACCGTGGAACCGGCGCCCGCCCTGGGGGCGGACCTGGTGGCCCTGCGCAAGTCCGCCGGTTACCGGCATCGCGAACTCCGGCAGCAGCTTTCATTGTTGTTCCCCGAACCGGTGGACGTGGCGGCGCTGCTGCAGGGGCCGCAACGATCACCCGAGCTCGAGACGTGGACAGCTACACGCGATCGAGCGCGCCGGACCTTGGACACGCTGCTCGACGCGGCACCGCTGAGCGACGAACGGCGCGCGGACTTCCGGCTGCCCGCGGATTTGTACGACGAGTTGCAGGTCCAGCAGGTGCTGGCGAATCTGGCCGAGTGGACCGATAAACCGGCCGCGGTGCTGCGCGCCGAAGAAGATTTCCGTACCCTGCACCACGCGATCACCCGCACCGAGGAGGCTCGTCGATCCGCCGCTTGGGAGCGCCGGATCGAAGCCATGGACAATGCGTTGCAGGACGCGTACGCCCGGCGTGGGCACGGCGAGATCTCCGACCGGGAGTACACCGCCCTGGCCGCCGAACTGGTCCGCCTCGACGATCTGGCCCGGGTACTGGCGAAGGCGCAGCAGCCGGTCGCCACCCCCACGGTCGCCGGGTATCCGGTCGAATTCCCCGGTTTGACCAGTGGAGAACAGCCGGCAGTCGTCGCCGCCCAGGCGCGGGCCGCATTCGAGTCGCGCCGGACCGAGGCCGAGGCCGAGCTGCTGGACGCCCTGGGCCGGGAAAAAACACCAACGATCACAGAACTCGAACAGATCGTCTCCCACTCCAAGGTCACCGAGCGGGCACGAAGAGCTGCGTTCAACTACGTCGAACTGCGTGTGGTGGCAGATGCTCTCGCGGAGACCGAGCGCAGAATGCGCGTGGCCGCCGCGACGGCCGCGGAATTCGACGAGGTTTCGGCGACGGTTCAGTCCCCGAAGCGCGGCGACGGTGTCGTACTGGGTGCGAACCTCGATCGTTTCGCCGCGGAGACCGCCCGGACACTCGAGTACACCGAGTCGGTGCTGGCGGACACCGCGCAACGGGTTACGACGATCTCCAAGGGCAAGGTACGGGTCGGTCCGGCGAGCACAGCGAGGGACCTGCTGGTCGCGGTCAACCGTGCGAAGAAATCTGTCGCGGCGGTGGAGGGGATTGCGGTATCCGCGGTGACATCGGACCTGGTACGCGAAATCCTCGCGCGTGCCGAACCGGATCGGGTACCGCTGGCTGCCCAGGTTCTTCCGGTACTCGAAGAGCTGATCGAACACCGGACGACAGTCGATCGGCTGTCGACCTGGTCGACCGGGGTGGAGGCGCTGGCGGCCGCAGGCCGGCAGGCATATGCGCAGCAGCAGGCCGCCGCCGACCGGTACACGATGACTCGCGGGGTCTACCGGCTGTACTTCCCCGAGGGTTCGGACGCCGACCGGATTCCGGTGGACCCGGAAGCCTACCGCGCGTCCGAGGCCCTGCAGGATCTGAAGCAGGAACTGCACATCCGGCGGACCCGGTTGGACGGCACCCCGGGCCGGTCCGGCGCCAACGATGCCGAATCGGCGTACCACCGGCAGGTGCTGGATCAGCTGCAAACCGCCGCCGAGGACTATCCGGCACGGTCGCTACGGTTCACCCGATTGGATGCGCAGCTGCGCCAGGTCGACGATCTCGTCGCGCGGCGTACCACCGCGCTGGCGGACTTCGCTGAGCTGCGCGCTTTGCTCACCACATGGGTCGCGGAAGCCGGAATGCCGGAAGTCGATCCCGGTCCCGGCGCGTCATGGCCTCAACGAGTGCGCCGGCTGCGCGACCACGCCGTTGCCGAAATCATCGACCTGTGGATTCAACCGGATTCGCCGGCCGATCCGGACGTGGCCCGCCGCGCCGAGCTGTTGCAGACTCTGGTGCCCCTTGCCGACGAGCTGGCCGGGCTCGATCGGGAAATCGCCGAACTCGACGGCCAGTTGAACCAGGCACTCTCGGCTCAGACCCCGGAAGAGGCGATCGCCGCAGTGGCGGGCGGAGCCGGTCCCGGGCTCGTGCCCTATCAGCGTCCGGACTCCGGATCATGGGTCACCCCGATAGGGTCGCTGGTCGCGTCCGAACTCAACCAGTGCGCGCAGGCGGTACTCGGCGACTTCGCCGAGGTCTATGGGATTCCTGTCGGCCCCTTGCTGTCGGTGCTGGGTGTGCCGAATCTCGGGGGCACGTACGTCAGCCGGATCGAAGCCGCGGTGGGCCGGCGGCGGCCGGACAAACAACCGCTGAGATCGCAGAAGTTCACCGACCTCGCGGCTGTGGAAAAGATGTTGCGGGAGTGGGCGGCCCGTGAAGACGCGGTACACGGTGATAGTGATGGCACAGTCGGTGCGCTGGTATTCGTCCCCACTGTGGCAGATGCGGACGGTCACCTCACTGTGGCAGATGCCGACGGCCACGGCCATACCTTCTGGGTGACTCGGACGATCGACAGCAACGGTGACGAGCACATCGATCGTCGCGATATCGGTATGGGAGTGTACGAACGCGATCTCACCGTGACCGAGGAGGAACAGGACGAGCGAGTGTTCGCTCTGTTCGTGGATCGCAAAGGCATACCGCGGCGTGTGTTCGGCGGCGACCAGGTGCCGCGGTTGCGGAGCGACGACGAGGATTTCCCGGTCAGCGCCACCCCGGATATGCCGCCGTATGTGCCGCCACGGGACGCGCTGCCGGCCGCGTCACCGGACAACGCACCGGTCGGCGACGATTCGGCGGACGCGCGGACGGACCGGGCCAATCGCGCGGCGTTGGCGCAGGAGCTGCGGCGACTGCGGAATCTGCCTCCCGCCGAACGTACCGAGCAGACCACCGCAGAGCTGGCGGAGCTGGAACTGTGGGTGGACCGGTTGACCGCCGCCGAACGGTGGGCCACCCAGTTGCCCGGGCATCCGCCGGTCCATCTGCTGTCGATCGGCTTGCCCGGCACGCCGGCACCCACGATTCTCAGTGTCGGTAATGTGCGCGCGGCCGAGAAAGTGGCCGCGCACATCACCACGGTTTCCGAACAGCAATCGGCAAGCGAGATCAACAACGGCGCCGCCGATACCGACCTCGTCCGGTTGATGAACGCGATGCCCGACGTAGCGGCGGGGCAGTCGGTCGCCGCGGTGTTGTGGGTCGAACCGCAGGGCACTCCCCAGACCGGTGATCCCGAGGCAATGGGTGTCCGGCTGGCCGAAGATCTGCACAACCTACTGGACAACCGCGACAGCGCAGCGGGCGCGCCGGTGCTGTTCCAGTATGCGAACGGGTTCGGCGCGGGGCACGAACTCGCCGCCGCGGCCGGCCGTCAGCAGTTGCTGGCGGACTATCTCCCACTCCTGATGCCGGTCGATCCGTTCCGCGCCGACCCGGCCCGTATCCCGGCAGCCGCCGGACGTGCCGAGGCGGTGGAGCGCGCGGCGCTGCGCTGGGCCGGGCTGACCGATATCCGGGACCTGCTGCTGCCGCCGGACGCCGACGAGAACGCGGCGCGCGAGCGGGCGGTGGCCAACGACCGGATCTGGCGGCAATGGCAGCCGTACGTGTGTGAACTGCTGCTGGCGCGGCACCTGCACGTGCTGGCCGAAGCGCCCGGGCTCCCGATCGAGGCGCGCAATGCCGTAGGCCGCGAGGCGATGCGGCGGGTGGCTACCGGCGACGGACAGGGAGCGGTGTGGCGTGCCGGCGGTACTCTCACCGACTCGTCGACCCCGGGGGTCGTATTGCGCCGGCGCGGTGCGAACGCCGATGCGGTGTTCGCCGGGTTCGGCGCGGTGGGCGAGAACTGGTTCCGGGTCGCCGTGACCGGAACACAGATCACGGACACCGGGCTGTCGGTCTTCTTGACACTCGGCCTCGCAGAGGGTGGCACTGCCCGGGTTGTGCTGGAACTGGACCGGGCCGAGGGCCGGATCGTCGCCCGCTACCGGTCGGCCGAGCTGGGGCCGGACGCCGAACGGTACGCGCCGGCGCTGCGGCAGCTGCACGAGCGGATCACTACCTGGCTGGCTCGCGCGGAGGGTGTGTGGGAGCCCGATAGCGCGACCGCGCCGACCCAGGATATGCCGGACCCCGCTCCCCGCCGGGAATTCGTCTCACCACAGCGGTACGAGGTGACGATCCCCGCCGCGGAAGCTCTCGACGGGGATACCGAGCTTGCGCTGTCCGGTCACTTGACAGAGCAGCTGCGGGGCTGGCCGGGGTGGTCGGCCGGGAGCGTATCGACGCTGATCAACCATGCGTTCGGCAATATGAAATCGACCGGTGGCGGTGACGTCGAGGTCGGGGTGCAGTCGGTCGACGGCCGGCTGCGGGTGACGCTGTCCGACAACAGCCATCAGCTCGTCCCCATCCCGGAGCCGGAAGCCGGGCGGGACACGTGGTACCGCTGCGGCGTGGAGCGTGCGGGTGCTACGGGCCGGACCGTCTGGTTCGAGTTCGTCCCCGCATCGCCGCGGATAGTGCCGCTGGTGCGCGAGGCACTGCTCAGCGCCGGCAAGGACAGCGTCGAGGATTTGCTGACGCCCTTGGTGGGGGCGGCGGCCGGGGTAGTGCCGTCGCAGACCATCGGCCGGGTGGTGGCGCAGTTGTGGGACGCGGCCGGGCCCGAGCTCCAGCCCGACCTTCTGCGCTGGTATCCGCAGTTGAGTGTCGCGTTCGGTGTGCTCGCGGTGGGTCCGGTGCATCCGTCGGTCGAGGACGCGTTGCGGGCGGCAGCGGACCGGGTGCGAGCGTGGCCCGGGTTCGCGACCGCTGATCGCCGGGAACAACTGGTGTGGCAACAGATGGTGGCCGACGACGTGGTGGTACCGGGTCTCCTGGAAGGTTTCGCACAGCAGTTGCCCGAATTGCCGGTGCGGGTGCTGCCGGGAGGCCATCTACCGGACCGGATAGGGGCCCGGGAAGCGACGACCGGCGGGCGATACCAGGCCCGGGCGATTGTCGGTGACCTCGAACGAGCCGATACCGTGATCTGGTATCAGGCCGGTGCGGTATCCGATGCGGAAGGCGTCGCGGCCGCTGCCCGGGAGGCGGCCGACTATGTGCGCGAAGATGCCGAAGACGGCGATGTGCCGGGCACGATCGCGATGATCATGACGGTCGACTACGACTTCGCCACCGCGGAGGGGCCGCCCGACCTGTGGAACCGTGTCCTGGCGCGGCGGGAAAACTACGACGCCGAACATCTGGCGCAACATATCGCGACCGTGAACGCCGCCATCGCTGTCCATCGCAACGGCGACCAGCCGACAGTGTTGCTGGTCGGCCGGCGCGGCGGCAGCGCGGTGGTCGAAGCGGCCGCCGAGATACCGGGTATGGACCGCGAACACGACGGAATCGATACTCGTGATCCGTGGGACCCCTTGCTCGACCCTGCCGAGCTCCGGCTCGCTCCCGGGCCGCGGGCCGCGGCCGAAGCCTTGGCGGCTCGGCTGCGCGGGCTGGGACCGGACCACACCGCATGGCAGGTCATGTCGTTGCTACGAGAACTCGGCCGCGGGCCCGAGGACCTCGTCGACGTTGCCCGCCTCGACCCCGAATTGATCGCGAACCTCCGGGGCGCACCGATAACCGCCCGGCACATAGCGGTTGTGCAACTTTTTGCCCGACAGCTACAGCGGGCCCGTGCCGAGGGGGCGGAGACCGCGCAGGCGCACCGGCTCGAGAAGACTTATACCGCGTTGCGGCGGCTGCTGCGGTCGGTCGATCGGTTGCCCGGCTCGCCGGGGGTGGCTGTCCTGGCCGAGGACGGTTCGGTGGTCGCTATCGGCCATCTCGACGATCCCGGCCATCTCGACATCTATCTGTCGACAGAGCACGACACGCAGGCTTCCCCGGACCTGGGGCTACAGGAAACCGTCCGGTCTCACCACGTGAAATGGGTCGCCGCAGCGCAGGACCCGCAACGAACACAGCTGCGACGGCTGTCGTTGCAATGCCTGGGCGCCGGCCTACCGCAGGTGATCGATGCCGCCACCCGTGTTTTCGAAGCGCAGGTGCTGGCGGTAGCCCTGCGCGATATCCAGCTGCCGGATACGGGCGAAGTCCTGCTGAACGACCCGGATTCCACCGAGCTCGCGGTACGGGCAGTGCTCACCGCCTACAGCCAGGTTTTCGGCGTGGCCGATCTGCGGGCGCTGGTCGAGCGCATCCACGAAGAGACTCATGGGGAAATCGATCTGGACTGGGCCGGACTGCTGGCGCCGGACCCGGAACTGCTGCCCGGCTCGCCGCGCGCGGACCTGGCCGAGCGGCACCGCCGCGCCCGGAATACAATGGCTGCTCTGCTCGCCCGCGATCGGTTCGGCGCGGACGCCCCCGCCCAGCGTCTGGCCGACGAGACACATTTGTTGTCCGAGGCCATGGCCGATCCCTTGTTCGCCGCTCAACTGCTGGGCGAACTCAACTCGAACCCGGACCGGGCGATACTGGACTCGGAATGGGATGCGGCGCTCGACGCACTGAACTGTTACAACGAGGTGGTCGCCAAGCTGGCGGAATTCGACCGGTACGACACCTGGATACGATATTTCGTCGTGATCGACCGCGGGATACGGGCGGCCCGGACGCGGTTCCAGAACGGCAACGATACGCGCGACGATTTCGACCGGCTCACCAGGTATGCCGCAGACCTGAGGGTCCAGATGAACAGACTCGCCAAGGCCGAAGCCGAGGTGGGCGCGCTGGACGATAGCGAGCGCGACCTCGTTCGTAGGTACGGACTCGATCCTGACGCCCCATCGGAGATCGCGGCCGCCCGGCCCAGGCTCGTGCGGGAGCTCGAATTGGCCCGGAACCGCGATCCGGAGCACGAACAGAAGATGTATTTCCTCGAACAAATGTTCGCGATCGTCGATCGGGAAGCGCAGCGTGCAACACGAGCGCATCTGCTGCGCAATCTTATCGGCAGCCGCTTGTCGGACCTGGCCCGGCAAGCCCGGCGCCGGCCCGCCGCCGAGCCCAGTGTCCGGCTGGGCAGCAATCTGACCCAGCTGCGGGGCGAGGCCGAGGAAGCGCAGGGCCGCGAGTGGCTGCAACCGGCGTGGAAGCCGGGTAGCGAATGGTTCTATCTCGGCCCCGAGGGTCTGCCGCCGTGGCAGGCCCGCCGGGCGGAGCTCGCCGCGCAACTCGCCCGGTGGCTGGATGTCGACGAGAATTCACTGAGCCCGCATGAGGTGGCGGCGACGGGCCTCCGGTTGCGGACTCAGCTCGAGCAGCGCGGGCACCACGATGAAGACCTGCAGGTGGTCTCCCGGCTGCAGACACTCGACAGCTTCATCGCACATGTAGAGACGCGGACGGCCGCGAACAAGCGGACCGCGTGGCTGGGCACGCTGGCGAATCGGCTGATCGAGGCGCGCGCGCAGGTGGTGATCGCCAAGCGGAAATTCACCGAACTGCGGGCACAACTGGTCGACGGCTCGCCCGGTGATGCCGAGTACCTCGGATGGGAGCCGGATACATCCGGGCAGCGGTTGCGGAAGCGACTCGGGGTGAACGTCGGCATATCGGATGTCCGGTGGCGCCGCGACCTGCTCCAGCAGATGATCACCGCTGTCGAAGACCACGCTCGGCTGCGGGAACAATTCCGGGGCTTGGTGGACGAGGTGAGCCGGCTGGAGGATTTGGCCGCGGACCGCAATACCGCCGTGCTGGAGGGCGACACCGACACCGCCGTCGCCCTCGACAATCGGATCGACACCGAATTGGCGCGGCTCACCGCCACACCCCTCGATGAGCTGGTCGAGCGCCGGACCCGCCCGGCGCCCGGGCCCACCGACGAAATCCGGACCGTACCTGCCGTGCCGGTCGCACCGGAGGCCGACGCGTTCGCGCAGATATTCGAGGGCGACACGGCCTGGGTCAGCCAGTTCGACGAATTGAGCGAGGCGCAACAGGCAAATCTCGCCGGCGGCCCGAAGGTCTGCGGCATCGACTCGTTGTGGTTCCTCGTTCAGGCCCTCGACGTCGAAATCCCGGATCTGCCGTCGTTATTCGACGCTGTGATCTGGGCCAACGGCATGATGCCCACCCAGATCGCGGAGCTCTTGCGCGCGAAGTGGAAGAAGAACGGTTTCGAGAAGCTCGCGGACATGCGCGAGGTCGCCGCGGCCGGCGGGATTGTCGTGGGCACCGTCACCCACGACCTTGTCGGCGCGCACCTTTTCGTGCTGTACCAGCACGAAGACGGCACGGTGTGGGTGCACGAACGCAAAGGTAGAACGGTCGTCGACAAGCGGTACACCGAGTGGGACAAACCCGAGGGGGTGTTGCACGGTATCGTCCTCGGGCGCCGCGGGAAACCGATCGACCCGCTGCGCGCCGGAAAATCGCCCGGCCGGCCCGGCCGCGATATGCCCGGTGTCGCGGTATCCGGAGAGCCGGACCCGAACGAATCCGGACCTCGCCGGCTACAGATCGCGGCAGCATTGGCTGCGTTCGGGTTGGCGGGTGTCGATGATCTGGTGTATGACGGTCTCACCCGGGTCGATGTGGACGCGGCGCGCGAGAAAGCACGCCTGGCGAGGGAGTTCTGGGATCTCTCGCCCGTCGTTACGCGCAACAATATGGCCCTCGAATATCCGGAGATCTACGATCTGATCGAGATGCGGGGCCGCGTTCTCACCGACGGCAACCGTGACCGGCTGGAGCGGGATTACGACGAACTACAGCGCCTCGGCCACCAACGTGACGCCGCCCAGCATGCCCGGTGGCTGGAACTGGGAGCCATACGGACAGCGCTGGACGAAGTGGACCGCCGCGCCGAGGCCATGGGCCGGCCGGTGCATCTGGTGTCCTACCCGTCCGCCGAGGATCCTGCGAAGGCGCTGGTGGTGGAGATCGGTGATCGCAAAGCCGCCGCGCGCCACCAGGTGTGGTTCGTGCCCCCGGATGCCCGCGACGAGGGGGGACTGCACGAGCAGATCGCCGAGTTCACCGACCTCGCCGCGGCCGAGAACCTACCCGGCCGGCCCACGTCGACCATCGGGGTGCTGCGATACAGCGGCGCCGTGGGAGCCGATAGCGCGGCCGGCACGGCGTCGGTGGCCGAGGCGCTGGTGCACCGGATCACCTTCTCCCAGGTAATGCACGAACAGCGGGCGCCCTACCAGTCGGCCCCGACCTTCGAAATCGTGCACCGCGGCGACGGGTCGGCGGTGTGGGCCGCAGTGGCCGACCGGCTGCCCACCGGGGATGTAGATCCGGACCGGACCGAGGCCCGCGCGCAGCAGTGGGTGCGGGCGTTGCCCGGCGCGCCGGAACTGGATGTGCGCTCCCGCGCGCCCGAGACGGTCGTCGCCATCGGTAATCCGCGCACCGCCGACCATGTGGTGGTGTTGCTGAGCGGGCAGAACAATGCCGAATCGCTGCGCACCGGCCTGCGCGATGCGGTCGGACGCTTTGCCGCCGAGCACCGGGCGCACCCGGATGAGACGACCGCGGTCCTGGTGGTGCAGGGCGGCGACCCGAGCCGAGTGGCCGGTGTGCTCGCCGATACGGCCGCGCAGCGGACTGCGACGGGCCGGATCAGGCTGCACGGTGATCGTGGACTACGGCGAGCCGTGCTGGCCGACGAACAGTTGAGCCGGTATCGCGACACGTTCACCCGGGAACCGGGCCGGGTCCGCCGTGTCACCGGAGCGATCGGTGACACGGTACGGAAGCTGAAGCCGCAGTCGCTTTTCCGCCGGGCGGCAGAGCCGGTCACCGAGACGGTCACCTTGGGGACCTTCTCGGACCTGCTACGTCGCGTCGACGGGGACGCGCGCCGGGTGCAGCGCATCGAGATGTTGGAATCGATGCTGTACCAGGGGGAGGTCCGGGTCCAGCGGGGCGAGCTCGACTCGGCGGACTTCGACGCGCTCTGCGCTCATACCCGTCGCCTGAACGTCAAAGCCGAGCAAATCAACAGCTTGCGGCTGAACCTGCAGATCCTCGAGGGTTCCGAGCAGCACCCCGCTCACGGGGAAAACAGCGAACGACTGCGCCGGTCCACCACACAGTTGGACCAGCTGCTGGAGCAGGCGTTGCTGACTGCCGGACAGTTGGGACTGCGCGCCGGCCCGCAGCAGTCTTCGACCGTGCCGCGCGCGGACGCACTCACCCGGTTGATGAATATCGCCGCCCGGCAGCGCCGCGAACTGAACGAGCAGTCAGAGGAGCGTAAACAGCCGCTCGGGAAGCCGGCGGAGCTGGCCCGGGAGCGACGGGGACTGGCCGGCCCCTTGGCGCAATGGCTCGGAGTCGAGGTCGATCAGCTGACCCCGATACGGGTCGCGCAGCTGGTCGAGATGCGGGAAAAGCAGGGCGCGAGCGATCTCGGCTCCCGGGAAATCCAGGCCTTGGATGCCCGCATCGCGGCCTCGGAGCAGTACTCGTCGGCGACGCGACTGATCGACGATATCGGCAGGCTGCGGGCGGCGCAGCTGCGGGCTCGCGCGCAGGTGGCGGAGGCGGATAGCCGACTCGACCGCCAGTGCAGTGAATACCGGGCGCACCCTGGGTACCAGGGTTTCTCGCTTCCGGACGGCATCGTGTCCACCGCGCAATTGACCGAGGTGTACCAGGCTGTCCGCGAACACAGCCGCAGAAACGAAGTCATCGGTGTCTATGCGGAACAGCTGGGCGATCTCCGGCAGCTACTCGAGACCGCGCGGCACCTGGTCAAGTGGGCGGCCGCCACGGTGGCGGTGGACCGATCGGTCGCACGAATGGACACCCTCGCCGCCGAACGGTTGGAGGTACAGGCCGACCTGGATGCGGCCGAATGGTCCATCGCCGCCTCACCGCTCACCCACGCGCTCGCAACATTCTCCTGGCTGACCCAGCGCTCCGGGCGCACCGACCTGCTACGGACACTGGTGCTGGACCCGGTCAATGCCGAGCGGTCGGTGGAGTTGGGCGAGTTGCTGGAGCGGTCGATCACCGTCGACGCCGCGGCCGCGCAGCTCGCCCGTATCGACGCGGCCATGACGGACGAGCTCGGGGTAACACTGACCACCCTCCGCACCGGAAAACAGAGTCCCGCGGATGTCTTCGGTCACGAGCCTCCGGATACTGCGTCCGGTCTGCACGGGATCGGTGCCCAGGAGGCGCCGGAGCTCGTCGGTTCGGACTGGGAAGAGGACGGCTTCGCTTCCTACCAGGCCCTGCACGATCGGGTGGCCGGTACCGGGGACGTGGTGGTCGCGGGCCGGGACTTCAAGGATTTCCGGATCGGCGCAAGTGTTCAGAAGATACCGGGATATGTCACGCCGCGTCCGGGATTGCCGGGGCTCGAGCCGCGCTTCACCAGCGCTCACCTGAACACCGCGCGGGCAGCATGGTGGAATCTGCTCCGGCAAGTGGACGACGCGATAGCCGCCGCCGAGGCCGCGGGCCGTTTCGACACGGTGGCCGCTACCGAACGCGCGGACGCACGTCACCAGTGGCGCCTGCGGCAGCTCGAGGACCGGTGGAACGCCGCCGCTTTCGCCCACAACCGGGCCGCGATCCTGCACACCATGGCCGACGAGCTGATCGGCCACGACCTCCCCACGTCGATACGTGACGAGGTGAACCGGATGCGGCTCGTACGCGAGCGCAGTATGCTGCGCGTCGCCGAACCCACCGCGGCGAACACGGCACGACTGGCGGAGCTGGATGCCTGGGCCGATCGCCTGACCGTCGCCGAACGGTGGGTCTCGCAGCTGCCCGGAGAGGTTCCTGTCCGGTTGGCGGAGTTCCCACGACCTGGCGAACCGGGCGACCCGGTGCTCGAGATCGGCGATGTACGCGGGGCGCGCCGCCTGCTCGTCCATGTCGCCGACGGGCCGATTCCGCCACGCTGGGCCGATTCCGGTGCACCGAATACGGTCGCCGATCCGGATCTGGTCCGGGTCATGAAGGACATCACTCCGGTCCATCCGGGTGACTCGTATGCCGCGGTGCTGACCTACCCGAGCAATGGTGCCGCCCTGCGCCGTCAGCTTGTCGACCTGCTGCTGGCCCGCGACGATTCGGTGGACCGGCCGGAGAGTATCCGTCTCGTGGCATCCGGTGACCGGGCCGAGCAGGTTGCCCGGAGCGTACGCCAGGGGTTGGGCCCCGACCGGCGGCTGCTCTCGGTCCCGGTGTCGATGTCCCGTGCCGACTCCGTGCCCGAGATAGTTGCTCCGCCACCGTACCCGCACCAATCGCTGGTGCTGCCGGATGAGGGACTCGGTCGGCAGGTCCAGGGGGATCGAGATACCGTGATCCTCACGGCCCTGGAATGGTCCGGTCTGCGCTCTGTCCGGGACCTACTGGTAGCGGATGACGCGGACCTCGTCGAAGTGCGGACCCGCGCCACCGCCAACTACCACCTATGGCACTCGTGGCCGCCGTACGTGCATCGCGCGCTGCTGGAAAGTTATCCGGAGATCCTTGCGGAGGCACCCGGTCTCCCGGCGGCCGTGCGCAGCGCCGCCGGGCTTTCGGCGCAGCTGTGGGACCTCGAAATACTGCGGCCCGATCGGGATGATCGGTGGGGCGCCCTGCACCGGGAGATCCGATCCCGGGTAGATGCCGTGACGGCCAGTGGTATTCCGGTGCAGCGGCTATCGCACCGGGTGCACGGTGAGTCGCAGGAACTGGTGGTAGGGCTCGGTGACCCGGATACCGCGAAGTCGGTGCGCTGGGCGATATTCGACAATGCCGAGCTGGGGAACGGACTGGACGCGGCGGTCGAGGCGTTCCGGCAGCTGGATGACGGCGATACTGCGCTCGTCGCCCTGGTTCTCGCTCCAGGACAGGGCACGGTCACATCTGTGGAAGGTCGCGAGACCATGGCCGCCACGCGACTGGCACGCCTGGTCACGGAACGCACCGCGCTGCGGCGGGGCCAGGACCCCTACGGTCGCCGGCCGGAGAATCACCTCATCGACACCGCCGGTACCTCTGCCGCCGTTACCCGGATCCGGCGCGACGGTGCGCTGGCCGCCGAGATCGATTCGGTGCCGACACGAGCGGAATGGCGGATCCAGCGCAATCTGAGCCGCGCCCTCGACGCGCGGGCTCGGGCCGCCGACCGGATCACCGAGCTGGTCGAGGAACTGCGCGATGCCGGCGCCGCGGTCGACGAGGTGGAACCGGCCGAGCTCGAACCGGAACGGGTCCTCGAAACCGTACGGCGGCTGACGACGATCGCCGACGACCTACACCATATGCCGATCCTGGCCGGGTTGTTCCTCAACGCTCCGGAGTTGGTACTCGCCGATGCGCAGGTCCGGCGATTCGAGCAGTACCTGACGGCCACACACCCGGCCGCACCGGACCAACGCAGAGTCGCGCACCGAGAACTCGTCGCACTGCAGACCCGGCGGCTACTGGACGGTCTGCCGTTCCTCAGTCGTATCGAAGAACTGGCGGACGAGCTGCTCCAGCCCCTGAACGAAGACGCCCGGGCGGAGACGACCGAGCAGCTGGGGCTACCGCTCACACCGGACGATCTGTATGACAACCGGTTGTTCGATGTGCTCATCGGGTTGCTCGGCCGGGCGGAATCGGCGGAACACGTGCGCCGGATCGCCGACCACCTCCGCGAAGTCCCCGATTTCGCTGTGTACGACGCCGAGATCGAGCATATCCAGCAGTCCGCGGGAATCGACGGCGCCGCTTCCCTGGCCGACCAGCTGCGGCGGGCCACACAGGAACGCGAATTCGCGCGGCTGGACCTCGCCGAATACGAGCTGACCGCCGGTGACATCGACGCTGACGTGCTCCGGCGCGCCCGAGGAGAGCGTGCGGCGCTGCTGCGGGAGCTTGCCGGCCTGATCGAAAAGCCTGTGTCGGTGTTCCATGAGCAGTATCTGCACACCCTCAAGCAGCGGTTTGCCGCGACCCCCGGGCACCAAGCCACACCGGTGTTGCGGCGATATCTGGCACAGCAGCGGAAGACCGCCGCCATCGAGGCGTATGTCGGTGCCAACCGTCGGTACCGCCGACTGGAGGCGCAGACCCGTCGGCTGGAAACGCTCGCCCGGGATCGCAGTGCGGCTGCCGCCGACGAAATGGCTGTCCTGCTCGGCGAGATCACCGGGCAGTGGGAGGCGGTCGATCCCAGTGCGGCAATGCCGCCGCTCCCGGCGCATCCGGGACCGCCGAACTGTGCTCCGCTCGCGGTGAAGCGGTTCTTGGAATTCCGTGTGCGCCGTAAGGGCCTCGCAGAAATGCCCGAGGAGTTGGCCGCGCTGTCCTACGTGTCGTTGCCGGGAGCATCCGAAGAGGATGTAGCGGATCAAGCCGACGCGGACTGGCAGAGTTTCCCATCGCTGGACAAGCTGGTCACCTATGTGGTCAGGCACGGCGGCGCGATTGCGGGCGCGATCACCTACCGAGACGGTCGGCGGGTCGGTGGACACATGTTCGAGGTCGAGCTCGAGGGAAACCAGTTGGTGGTCCACGAGTGGGACGACGGACAGGAGAAGGTCTACCGCGGCGGCGAAGTGACCGGTTGGCTCCGTGACCGGAAAAAACTGAACATCCTGCGGGTGCACGGCATCGTTGCCGATGAGAAGGGCAATGCCGTGATCCCGTTCGTGGAACGCGGACGGCTGTCCGAAGAAGACGAAGTACCGTACGCCGCCCTGGCGGGTCTGCCGCGCGACGACCGTGCCCCGCCCCCGCCGGACCCGGACTCGTCCGCGGAACGAGACCGCCGCAACCGAAAGGCGCTCGACAAACAGTTGACGGCGCTCGCCGGCGAGTGGGACTCCGAACGCAAACGCGAACTCGAAGATGTGGAAGTGCTCCTGGAGCACACTCACGACACAGCGTCCGATCGTGAGCTCGGGCCGGTGCGACTGCTGGCGTACAACCAGGGTGACAGCGACGCCGACCGGGGCCGGATCGTCCTCGAATACGGTGATGCGGCCACCGCCGACACCGTGATCGGCGTCGTCGCCGGCACCGCTACCGAACTGGATTCGCTGCTCCAGCAGGCCGAATCGATGGTCGGCTACCTCGCGGGTGAGCAACAGCGGGGTTCGACGGCCATGGTCGTGCTGTACCGCTACGACGACAGGCTGGCCGCCCACGGGCGCGCCCCGTACACCGTGGATGTGGATGCCACGGACGCGCAGGCCTTGGCCCGGGTGCTGACGAACCTGCGGCAGGCCCGGGCTGAGTCGACACCCCGGATCGAACTTGTCGGCATCGGCGACGGTATGCAGATCGTGCGCGCCGCCCACGCGGCGCTGCCGGAGTCGGCCGCGGCCATCCGTGAGATGCCGGACATAGGGTTCGCCCGGCCCGCTGCCTTCGAGCTGCCGCAGTCGCAACCCCTCGACCCGCAGGCCCAGGCCGCGGTCGATGCGGCCCGCCGGCCATTCGAGCAGCCCGGACTCACCCCGTTGGACGTCATGCGACTGTGGCGCGAGAGCGATCACACAGACCTGCTCGTCACCGGGGCCGCCGAGCTGGTCTCCGAGCTCGACGGAATCGCCGAGCCCGACCGCGAGCGCGCGCTGCTGCATCGGTTTGCCCAGTCCCTGCGGGAACCAGAGGATGCGCACGACGCGGCGCGGTTGGCCGCCTTCGTCAGAGCATTGAATGTCGCCGCCGAGCTCGCCGTGGACTTCGGCCTGCCGATGCACTCGATGGCGTTGCCGTTGCGCGAAGGGCCGGAGAACCGGACTTTCCTGATGACCGGTGATATCACGGCTCCGGGGCCGACCATCGGTGATATCGAGACGCCGAGCGAGATCACGGTTTTCGTCAGCGCGACAGCACCCACCCCGGAAAACCTGCGGGCCGAGGTGCGCGGCAAGACTTGGGGGCAGGCGCTCGCCCAAATGCTCGGCCTACCGCATGCGGTGGCGCTGTGGCATGGCTTCGATATCGACCGACTGGCCGGCGACTTGACCAGGTTGACTCTGGCTCATCCGGAGGCGACGATCCGCGTCGCACCCACCCCGGACGGGGACGAAGAGCTGATCCGCGCGGCACTGGAACGGCTCGCCCCCGATCTGACCTCTCGATTCGTGATCGGTGAAGGCGAAGCCACCACCGGACCGATAGCGGACCCCGACGGTGTACTGGGCGATCCGGCCGCCTTCGAGCGTGTTGCCGCCCCTCGGACGCAACTGCGCCGGGTGTTGCCGGATTTGCCGCCGGACCCGAACGTGTCGGGCCGCGCGCACACCCTATGGCACAGCGCGTTCGGTGATCAGGTAATCGTCCATTCGGACGATCTGGCGCAGTGGTGGGCCGGGCTGAGCCGCGAAGACCGGTGGCTGATGGCGGAGGGAGCACCGGAGAAACTCGCCGAACAGCCCGGCGTTCCGGCGCGCTGGCGCAACCGCGCCAACCGGATGCTGCTGGCTCAGGACCTCTTCGGCCTGCAATTGCGCTCCGCGGTAGGTCACCTGGAAGAGGACGATCCTCGATACCACCGGCTCATCCAGCTGGAGAACCTCGTGGCCGAGTTGGAGGATGCCGAACGGCTGGCCGCGACGCTGCCCGGTCACCCGCCGGTCCACGTGCTCAGCCTGGGGGTAGAGACCATAGCCAACGGCAACTCCCGCGAAACCATCGTGGCGTTCGGAGATATCGACACCGCAGGCGTCGTCGACGTGACCGTCGCCGGCCGAGTGGACGCCGATCTCTTGTCGGACGGACTGAACCGTGCAGTAGCACGTTTCGACCGGGACCGCGCCTCGGTGGTGTACCTGAGTGGGATCGAACCGAGCGCTCCGGCGGGCTTCGGTGTGATCCGCAATATCGCCGCGATGATGGAGGTGCAGAGTCGGCACCGCACACTCGCGGCCGGGCGGAGCATGGCCCGGGTCGAAGTGGACGCGCTGCCTGCCGGCCGGGATATCTTCGATGCCGCATTGGGCGAAAGATCGATGTTGCCGAGGAACATCGACGTCGAATGGGGGCCTGCCCCGACAGTGATCAGTGACGGCGATACCGCTTATGAGCTGCCGGATACCGCTGACCTGACTCTGCTGGAGCAGGAACTCGAGGGTATTTCGGCCAACTGCACGACCTATGTCGCCCGCTATCAACGCGAAACTCGGCCGGACCTGGCACTGCCCGAGGCGCCGGATGCCGGTATCCACGGCCGCTCCGACACCGAACTCGCCCACCTACTGCAAGCCGGCTGGCACGACGCGGTCTTCCGCAATGACCCCGACGGCCCCACTGCGCACGACAAAATCGATGCGATCCTGCGCGATATGGGTGCAGACGCCCACGCGTTCGTGACCGACGAACACAGCTCGTTCGACCCGGAGAACCCGGACACAGTCGGCTCGCACACGCACGTGCGTTACGTCGACGCCGACGGTGTGACGGTGAAGGTCCGCAATTGGCAGGCTCCGGCGCCGCGCTCCGACGCTGTCCAGCGCCCCGAGATCACTTTTGACGAGCAGGTGCCTGCACCCGAGAACACCGGCGAGAGCATTGTCATCTTCCGCGGCGGTGACGGTGCCGCGACGGTGGGGTACACGGAGGCCACTGCCTCTGCGCCGGGCACTGTGCCGCGGACCCGGATCGGGCAGGAAGTAAACACCAGTACCCCGGCGGCGGCGTTCGGCGAGCTGTGGCAGCAGCATTCCGGCGTCGTGCGTGCCGCGATAGCGCGCTCGTATTCCGACCCGGCCCTGGTGGCGGCCCTGGTCGAGGACGTCAGGGAGCTGGCCGGCAACCGGGAGGCCCTGCTCGGCCGCAACACCGATCCGGTCGAGTGGCTGACGGGCCTGGCATCGCTGGTGGCGGGTGACCCGGTGCGCTGGGCGGACCGGGCTCGCCGCGGGCTGCTGGAAGCGCTCTCGGCGGCCGAACGCGCAGTATTGGGGCCGGTCCTGCTGGATGCGGACGCGGCAGTGCTCGCGTCCGCGGTGGACGGTCTGCGCCCGGGACGGCGCCGCGTGGTCGAACTGCTGACCAGGCATCCGGAGTCGCTGCTGCGCAGCGGGTTCGACCAGGAAGTGATACGCGATACCGTGCGGTCGGTGACCGGCGCGGTCGCCGGGGCGGAATACGCTGGTCCGGCGGCCGCGGGTCTCGGCGAGCGCGACGCCGCCGACCTGACGCCAGAGGAGCACGATGTGCTGCGGCGGGTGCGCCGCGGTCAGTCGATCGCCGAGTCCCAACAACCGGTTCTGGTGAGTGCTGTGGAGAAGGCGCGGGCACGTTTGGCTCGGCATACGGCGTTGTTGCGGCGAGCCGAGGCCTACTTGCTCGGTCCCGCGCAGCGGTTGGTGGCCGGCGAGCCCGCGACCGTCTCGGTCCCGGTCGATTGGTTGCCCGCCTGGTTCCCCGAGTCCGGTGCCACGGGTGCGGTCGCCGAGGGCCCGGCCGTGGCGACGGTGTCCGCGCTGCGGTCGGCCGCACAGAGCCTTGTGGGGGAGGCGGCGGACTACTTCCGGTTGCGGCTCGCGGGCCTGACCGCGCTCGAATCCGCCGAGATCATGGGGCTAAGTGATCATCAGGCCTGGGAGCTGCACCATCTCGTGATGGCGAAGGTCGCTATCCCGTTGGTCCGTGCTGCGCTGGCAACGGACCCGGATCTACTGCAGCGGGGGACCCAGGGTTGGGTCACCGAGAGCTGGCGGTTGGCCGGGCAGATCGTTTCCGGAGAACGTCAGCTGCCCGCGGAGCTGGAACGGTTCTGGGACAGGGAGCAACCGGTCACCGATCGTAGATTGCAGGCCGTTGTCTCGTTGCTGGGAGAGGTATGCCTTGCCGAGTGGGCTCCGGTGGTTGCCGTGGCCCAGGGTGTGCGCCCGGCGACGGCCACCGTGTTGCGTGCTCTCGCCGCGCGTTTGAATCCCGTTCAAGTGAAGTTGCTCCGGTTGATGCTCTGGCTGCCTGATGAGCAGCTCATACCACCAGGGGCCGGGTTTACGTCCAATGCACTCGTAAACGCAGTGTTCACCAGCGGTCAGCAGATACAGATGAACACGGTAATGCGCAGCGAGTATCCGATGTGGGTGCTGCGGCAAGGAGCCGCCGTATTGGAACTGCCGCGTATCGCGGCCTTGGGGAAGCTTCCGGTCGATGACTCGGCCCTGCCTCTTATCATCCAAAGGGGCGTTGCGATATCGGGGTCCTCGGCTGTGTCCCGCCCCGTTCCGTCCGGTCCAGCGCGCCGTGCCGCGCTCGACGATGTCCCCTGGGCAGATCGGGCCGCCGCAGCACTGCCCGATCCGGGCCCGGCCACGCCGAAGCAACGCCGTCTGGCGCGACGGGCCGGAGCGGCGTTGGCCATGGGTGCTGCGTGGGACACAGTGCCGCGCAGTGAACTCGACGCGATGGTGCGAGCCGATCCGGAGACTGTGCTGGCAACCGATGCGCCGTGGCCCGTGCGGCACGAGGCGTCGATGATGTTGTTGGTCCGTGACCGGGCGGAGATCCTGAACGGTACGCGGGCCGACATCACCGTCGAGGCCGAGCAAGAGGCCGCCAGAGCCGAACTCGCGGTACTGGGGCCCCGCCTGTGGCGGGTATCGGTAGCCATCGCCGCCTGGCATGCCCTGCAGGCCCGGGTTGCCGACCTGGGCGATCCGTGGCGGGCGTGGCTGGTGTCCTACGATCCGGAGTCCGGTGCGGCCGTGCTGGCCGTGACGAACAGCGAGAGCGTGACAGCGGATTCGGTCGTCGCCGGGCATATTGTCACCGACGGTTCTCCCGGCGCGATCGGGCCGGAGTCGACCGTTGACGAGCCGGCTCGTCGTAACAAGCTCCATCAATTCGGGCGTGCCGTCGATCAGCTCGTCTCCGATATCCGAGGCGCCGACGCGACCAAGCCGTTCGCCGCGGTGGCCGCGATTACCGACCGGCTCGGTATGGATCCGTTCCGCGGGATGTTCGCCGGCCACCCCGATGCCGCGGCGCAAGCCGTCGTGCACGGTGTCGCCGAGGGTGCCGATGATGCCTGGAGCGAGCGCGTGGCCCTGGCCTCCGCGTATCCGGACCAGTTGCGGGCGGCGGTGGCCCGGCACCGCTGGTTCGAACCCGGCGATACCTTCGACATATTCCTGGACACGGTGTCCGCGCTCGCGGGCTACCTGGGACATACCGGCTCGGCACCGTGGACGGTATCAGCGGTCCAGTTCATGGGGTCGCGAAAGCTGACTGTCCAGGACGGGTCCGGTGCCGAAGCCGAGCTACTGGTTCCGTATGGCGTGGACCCGGAGCGCGGTCCGGGCGCGGATGATCCGGGTCCGAGCGTCGGCATCGAGCTGCCGCTGCCTGCCGGCCGCTATTCCGAGGCCGCGGCCGCCCTCTCGGCACTCGCGC
Source organism: Nocardia sp. NPDC050193 (assembly GCA_040674215.1). Taxonomy (GTDB): domain Bacteria; phylum Actinomycetota; class Actinomycetes; order Mycobacteriales; family Mycobacteriaceae; genus Nocardia. The sequence continues at coordinate 230,827 of JBFARE010000001.1, forward strand.
ACGGCGAGCAGGCGCGGCTGTCGTTGCACCAGGCGCTGACCGAGCTGTTGAGCGAGCACCGACCCGATCGCGTGCGTGCCCAGGTGTCGACGCTGCGAAACGAGCAACGGGTGCGGGTAATCGTTTCCGGAGCCGACCCGGTGGTCATTTCGGAGCAGGTCGCGGATCATCGGCTCACAGGACTGATGCGGAACTCGTACGAGCTGATCGAGTCGTTCGCGCAGGCGTCCGGGCTCACCGCCGAATCGGTCCGCAAGTACTGGCCGATGATGCCAACCCTCGAGGGCCTTGTCCGTGCCACATCCGGTGTTGCGGAAAACGAATCGATTACTGCGGATCAGATCATCGAGTTCGCCGGGCGGCTGGCCGAAACGCACGGAGATGTCGCTGCGGGGCAGCTCACTGTGCAGCGCATGCTGGAGGCGGCGGCCGAGGCGCGTTCCTACAAGCTGCTGGTGGGTGGCCACAGCATGGTGCACTCATTCGAGCTGGGCGCGATGATGCGCCTGAGACAGCAGTACACCGAGGAGACCGGGGCCGCCGGTACATTGTGGAATCTGGTTCCTACTGTGCCCGGTGTCAGTGACCCGACCGGCGCGATGAAGCATTACTGGCTGGTCCACAATCACCACAATCCCAGCTACTGGGTAGATGGCGCCGCCGCCGCAGAGACGCCGGTCACGCTCGAACAGTTGCGTACCTGGAAACCGAACCGTGAACTCGCCGCGTTCGGCTACTGGGACACCATCGAATACATTCTGCGCAATTACGGTCGCGACGAATTCCCCGGCTGGTTCGATCGGCGACGTCGGCGTTGGACGCCGCCGTACATGGTGGACCGCATCTTCGAGGACGATGTGAAGATCCTGGACGGGATGTTCGGTCTGTTCGTGAAGATGGGCATTCAGCCGGGCATGTTGCGTACCGCGATAGATCTGGGTGGCGGTTCCAACCTGTATCCGGCGATGGTACTGCTCATCATGGTGGGGTTGGCGCGGGGCACAGGTGCGGATAGACGGAATGTTCGCCGGATGGTGTACAAGGGCAACCAACCGGAGCTCGAATACAACTGGGCGCTACGCCTGGATGGCGACGGCCTGCTCCGTGACATCGTCCCCACCCGTGGCGTGGACGTGGTCCAGACCTACGAGCCGTGGCTGAAGTGGCCCACACCGGTCGCCGCCGCGGCAGGCCGGCGCTTCCCGAACGTGAGCAGTGACGGACTGCTCAGCAGAGCCATCGACAGCAGTGTGGTGCCCGGGGAGGTGTTCGAGTTCACCCCGCTCGGGGTGCTGTCCCCGCTCGGTCTCCTGACCGCGCAGCGCTCCGATATCGGGACCGACTTCTTCGCTATCGACTCGGTGTTCACCCACCTGGGTGCCTACTTCGCTGCGATGCTGTGCGAGGTCAACGCCGTCAACTACGTTCTGGTGTCCGGCTGGACCATCAACAATGGCGGTGGCTACGCCGCCGGAGGCAGCTGGTACGCCAACACGCGCTACAACGAGGCGGAGCGCCGCTACTGCCTGCTCAACAGCTCTCGCGTCGAGCGGTCCGGAACCGACGAACACAAGGCCGAGGCGTCGTTCTCCGAGAATGACGAAGGTTTGGCGCTCAACGTCACGAAGCTCCGATCGCCTGCAGGCGAACCCGATCTGGACGAGCTCATCGAAGTCACCAAGCTGCGACCGCCCGCAGTCGAAACCGACTTGGATGAGCTCAGCGAACTGCGCGCACAACTGGTCGGGTTGCTCAGCGACGCGGTGCCGGCCGATCGCCGGGAACAGCTCATCGACGAAACCGCGGCGACAGCGCGCATCCGACCCCAACTCGACCCGGAACATGCGCAGACGAACCGGATTCGCCCGCGGGTGCTGCGCTCCATCCGCCAGATTCGCGAAGCCGAACTCGAGCGCGCGGGCCTGCCCATCGATGCGCGCGGCACACTCACCGCGGAACTGTTGGAGGACACCGCCGGCGTGCTCACCCGACTGCGGGATGCCGGTGTGTCCGCCGATATCCTCAGCGAGATCACCGACGTCGTGCAGCGATACCACGCCGCCACGGCTCGCGTGTTCGACGAGCGCTTGGCGCGGGCCCGGGAAGACCGGAGCGGCCGGCGTGCCAAGGTCACCGAGCTGTTGCGCGCCATGGTGCCGGCCGAGGAGACCGCCGAGCTCACCACTGAACTGCTCGACAACGATTCGGATGTAGCACCGGATCCGGACCCGGTATACGCCCGGCTGCGTGCGGCCGGTGTGCCCGCCGCGGCGGTGGAAGAGCTTTCCGGTGCCGTCGCCTACCACCTCGGCCTCGACTTCCTCATCTCGCTCGCCGAGGGACAACGCGCTGAATACGCACAAGCCACGCAGCAGGCGAACAATCCAACGGCAGACGACGCCCCGGCCGGCCCGACGCCGTCGCGGACCGATCCGGATTCCGGCGAACCGCCGCGCCGTGGTGGCGGTGGCACGACAGGAACACCGCCCGATGTGACCGGTTTCGTGCCGGGAGTGCACCCGACATCGATCCCGCCGCGAGGGTTCCGCCGGAAGTCCTTCGGTGCGCAGCTGGATCCACATATCGTTTTCGCTGATACTCCCGACGGTGACGGATCGACTTCGGCCGTCGCCGGGTCGAAGGGCGATCATGCCGGCGATCAGGACGTTTCCGGGCCGGTAGTGCCACTGGGCGGCGTGTCGCCCGACAGCGGACAGGCGTCGTTGCCTGCACTGCCGGAGGAATCGAGTGGCGACGGGCGGGAGCAAACGGGAGGTAACAAGCGCGCGCGTATTGTGCAACCTCCTGACTCTCGGTCGCGGGTCTCAGCTGTGGATGTCGCCGCCAGAGCAGGCGTGTCGGCTGCGACGGCGAGGCGGGTGCTGTCCGATGCGGACTGGCCCGTGAACCCTGCCATGCGGCGGCAGGTGATGGCGGCCGCCGAGGAACTGGATTACTTCCGACAGGAGCCGGGGCTCACGCTCGAGGACATCGAGCGTGTGGCGGCACGAGCCGGTGTCTCGGCCTTCACGGTCAACCGCTTCTTCCACCGGGGATCCGAAACGACGCGGGCGTCCAACGCAAGGACTCGACAGAGGATCATCGACGCATTCGAATACCTCGGCTTCGTTCTCCCGGAGCACCTGGCAGCACCCGCGCGTTTCCCCCGTGAGCTGAGACGACCGGGCGGTTTCGCTCGGGTGGCCGAGGAGAGTGGGTTCGCGAAAAGCATAGTGAGCAAGGCATTCAACGGGGGCGTCGTGTCGGCCCGGGCGCTGCGCGAGTTGCTTTCTGTCACAACAAGGCTCGGTTACATCTTATCCACGCCGGAGTTGTCCACGCTACGGTTGCCCGCCGAGTTCGTGGTCGAGTTGGCCGATGAAGCCGGGGTTTCCGACGTAGAGGTACGCCAGGTCTTCGCTGGTCGAGATATCGACATGCGATCTTGGCATAGGGTGCGCGACACGGCCGCCCGACTGGGCGTATTGCCTGCGCGTCCGGACCACGCGGATATCGCGCGGGCGCTGGGCATTTCCGAACAGAGAGTGCGTGAAACGCTCGCCCGGGATGTACCGTTGCACACGGCGGAGGAGCGCCGGATTCTGCACGAGGCTCGACAAATCGGTTTCCCGGTGTCACCCGTGTTCGACGAAGGTCCGGCGGAGTCCGCATCTGCAGTGGGTGACACGGTCGCCCAACCAGCGTCGCCGCTGCGTGCGCACTACGGGGAACGAGTGTTCCGTCAGGTATCTCGTGATCTCGAACGACTCGTTGATCAGGGGACCGTGATCCTCGACGAGGCGCAAAAGACAAGGCTGGCGCAGGACATCCTCGACGAGGCTTTCCAGCGCGCCGATCGGGAGATCGGTTCCGAGATCGATAGTGGGGCCGGGCAGCTGCTGGGCCGGATCGTCGGGCGGGTGACCCGGGCTCATGTTCAGCACGCAGAGCATCGGCAAGCGATCTGGCAGGAGCTGGTGAATACTCGGCGTCTTACCGAGTCGGGTGCGTGGAGCCGACTGTTCCTGGAAGCGGACCGGCACAGCGTTCGGGCAGCGTTCGACGAACTGACATATTCGCAGAGCCAGGCGCTGTCGAGGTGGCTCGAGCGCAGGCAATCAGGCGGTGAGGCTCGAGCGGATGCCGACGAGACCCGGTTGGCGTGGCAGGGTATGCAACAGCTGGCCGAGTTCGTGACCCATTCGGCGATGACGAGTATTGCGTCGAACGACGTAATCCGTGCGGCCGATCGTCACGGCCTTTCTACTGCCGAGGCGCTGGCTTTGGTTCACGCTACCCAGCAGGTTGATCGGTATTCGTTGCAGACGGCTGTCGACGATCTTCCCGACAGCCGTGAGAAGACGTGGCTCCAGCTGCGGATCCTGGAGGATCTGTCACCCGAGAAGGTGGCAACCAGGTTTGGTGGTATGTCCCAACGTGGTTACAGCAGCTTGCAGCATGAGGCTCTTCGTAGCGTTGCCGCTACTCTTCCCGCTGTCTATGCACACGCTGCCGCGGCGGCAGCTGTCGTAGGTGACCTCGACAGACTCGAGGTGCTCCGAGTGGCGTGGCGCGATGCGCGGAGCGTGGTCAGCGCGGTGCTGGCCGGCCTCGACGATGCTGCCGAGCAGGCAATAGCTCAGGGCTATCTTCGGGGAATTCCGCAGGAGACGATCGCGGCCGAGACCGGAGTAGCTGTCCGGACAGTCCGCGGGACCGCGGGTCGGGTCGCCTCGCGTTTGGTCGAATTCCTGTCCGATGGGCCTGCCCGGCTCGAGCCCGATCTGTTCAGTCGGATGCGGTCGGGCGTGATGGCGGCCTTGCGGGACGCCGCGGATGTCGGCAGTTCGGCATTGGAATACCAGGTCGTCGACACTGCGAATCGAGCAGAATTCGAACGCGCTTTGGCCGCCGTCCCGGTCGGTTTCCGGGGCTTGTTGTGGCGGCGGTTCGGGCTGGGTGTGACGGCAGCCGAACCTGTGACAGTGGTTCGTGATGCCGTGCGGGAGTTGGCGTCGGAGCTGGTCCGCAACCGGTTCCCGGTGCGAGTATGGGAGGCTGCGGGCGGCGACCTCGAAGCCTTGGGCAGCGCGCTCGATGGACTCTCCGATCGTGTTGGTCGGTATGCCGACCTCCGATTCCGTGAGGGACTCTCCAACGCCGCCGCGATCCAACACATGGGCATTCCCGCGGATAACGGCCGGAGCCTGTGGGAGAGGGCTGTCGACCGGTTGGTACTGGCTCTCAGTGATATACCGGAGCTCGCAGTCCCGGACCTCGTGACCTGGATAGGCTGGCTACACACGTTGGATCCAGCGGAATACGATGCTGTGTTGCGTGACGAGATCGCGCCCCGCGTGAACGCTGAGGTAGCGGTAGCGATGGCCGGCGATCTCACAGCCTTGGTGCGGGCGATCTCCCAGCTGTCGTTCAACCAGATGATCTACTGCAGCCTTGCGATCTTGGAAGGGCTGTCCCCAGAGGACATCCATCGGGCGATGGGAACCACCAAGCATGCAGTGCTCCAGCAGCGCAAACGCGCGATGTCCGCATTGGCAGATGCGCTGCGCAATCCGCATATCACCACCGGTCATGTGGCACGGCTGGCCGGGGTCAGACATGACGAGGTCCACCGACTTGCCCTCGGTACCTATCAAGGTGATAAGGCCGCGGCTGCGGTGCGTGAGGCGGCTGCGGCCCTCGGTGTCGAGCTGCGTGACGGAGCTGTAATCCCGAACGGCCAGGGAACGCACGTGAATACCGAGGTAACGACGGGAGCGTGGACTTCACCGGCGCAGGCGAGGGCCCTGCGAGTGCTGGGGGCTGCAGGAGTGGCCGATTCAATGGTGGAATTCCAGCTTCTCGCTACCGCGCGGCCCGAGGAATTCGCCCGGGTGTTCCAGACACGTTCCGCCGAGCATCAGGAAATGCTGGCTCGGCGACTCGACCGCGACGAAGTTGCCGCGGCCCGACGTCTCGTCCGCGAACTGGCGACCGCCCTGGTGAGAGCCAGATTCCCACAGCGAGTGGTCGATGCCCTGGGTGCTGACCTGGACGCCGTCGCCCGGGCGATCGATGGTCTGGCAGAACCCGCGCGGCAGTACATCGTCCGCCGGTATGTCCGGGGTGAGCCGGACTCCACGGTCCGAGAGGCCATGGGCCTCGAACAGCGGATTGCAGACGAGTTGGAGGTAGAGGCCGTCGACCAGTTGGTCTCGGCCGCTGTTCCCGAGCCCGCCCTCTCCGACGTGGTCGATTGGATGCGTCAGCATGCCACCTTGGCTCCGATCGAACACGAGCAGTTGGTACGTCGGGTTGAGCAGCGACTGCCCGACGAGGCAGTTTCGGTCATGGCCGGCGACCTCCGCGCATTGCTGCGCGCGGTGGCCACCTTGCCCCGCGAGCAGATGATCTACTGCTATCTGGCCGTTCTGGATGGGGTTGCGCGCGACAAAATACACCGCGCGATGCGGATCGCCGAAGGCGAGGGCGCAGAACTGCAGGCCCGGGCAATGTCGACGTTGGTCACGGCGTTGCAGAACCCGCAGCTGACGATGCAGGATATCGCTCGGTTGGCCGCTGTCGACCACGCATCGGTTCGGCGGGCGCGAAAGACGGTTACCGGCGGTGGCCCAGCCGTGCGGAAAGCCAGGGAGGTGGCCACACTACTCGGCGTCGAGCTGCAAGATCTGGTGCCGGCGACCCCTGGTAATCGTATGGGGCACGGCAGCCGTGAAGACGGAGTCGCCGCAGCCGAATCCGATGTCATCGTCACCAGTTCGCCCACGATAGATGTAGTCGAGAGCCCCGGTTACTCCGCCCGGGCCGGTGTCGCCGCCATGAGCGGGCAGCCCACGGCGAGACGGACCCGCGATATCGACCCGGCCACCACAAGCTATGAATTCGCCGACAGCCACCGATCCGGAACCGAGATGCAGTGTTTGCCGGCCTCGGGGCGTAATGCGTATGCGGCCGTGGGTCGTCCGGTACCGCCGGGACTGGCCGGATACCGGGCGGGAGCCGATGGTGTGCTGTTGCAGGACGCACCCGAGACCGTGGGTGTGGGCTGGGACGAGGAGATCACCTCGCTCCAGGACGCCTACAACCGGGTAGCTGCCGGTAAACCGGGTGAGGTTGCCGTGGTGGCGGTGCTCGTCTATGCCGGATTCGACGGCGCGCCGCCGGAATGGGGGCATGCGGTAGCCATCAAGAAGTCGAACAACGGCACCGTGGTCGTGCAGGAAGACGGTGTGGACGTCGACGTCGCGTTCACCGAGTGGGAGCCGCCCCAGGACGTGGTCGCGGTTCTGGGTATGACGGTGACCTCGCGGGAAGCCGAGGATGCGCCGGTTCGGGCCGGGCGTGAGCTTCCCGCCACCGCGGCAGAGTTCCGGAATGTGAAGGTCGGTGTGGGGGCGTCGCGGTCGCCCGGGGGGGAGCACCGGCCCGGCATCCTGGACCATGCGGTTGCGCTGGTGCGGGAAAAGATCGGCGCCGAGCCGGTGGGTCCGCCGCGGATACCGACGAAGATCGCCGAACTACGCCGCTACGACAATGAGCGGCTCGCTGGTCTGCACCGTGACCTGCGCGCCGGGTTCGCCCGCGAGGCCATCCGCTCGCTCGAGCTTCCCGGCGGCGTCACCGAATTGCTCAACCCGGCTTCGGAAACCCGGAAAATGTTCGAGCGCGAGTTCGAGACCCGCCGGCGGAACCTGGGCGAGTTGCTGGCGATTCCGGAACAGGAGCTGATCGGGGAACGACTGGCGAATGAGGTCGCCGGTTTGAGTCATCGCACCCTGCCCCTCGAGTCGCTGAACGCCGTCGGCCAGTTCACTGGCTTGTTCGGGGTGCGGCAGACCATTGCCGAAATCGATCGGTACTCCATCCGGATCGGTCGTGTACAGGCATTGGAGGACGCGCTCCACGACGCGTATTCGCGTTATGAGCAGGGGATGACGTCGGCCGGCCCGCTCCGGGCTCTGGCACGGCGGGTCGCGGAGCTGAACGAATCGGCTCAGCTACTCCAGCAGGCCGAACGAAAGTATTTGCCGACGGTGCCCCCGGTTCGCGACCGGGTTCTCACCGACACCTACTTCAAGGGCGAGGAAAGGCGGATCGGCCCGCACGTGGTGGCGCGATTGCGAGCCCAGTACGACGAGTCCCGTGAGCTACTGCGCGAGTTGCTGGGGAAAGACCCGGAAGATCTCCTGCCATTCGAACTGGAGGCGCAGACTCCGGAGTGGACGGGGTCGGACGGAGTCTCGGACGAACGGACCCTGGCACATAAGAAACATGCCGCAGCCTGGGCATTCGAAACCGCCAGGCAAGTGCTCGCCACGGTCGAGGCAGTCGAGGCGCATAATGCGCGACGGCACGATCTCACCACAGAGTTCGACCGGGCGATAGCGGATGCTCTCGGGCCCGATGCCGTGCACCCGGGCTCCCGGGTCGCACTGCCCAGCGATTTGGCCAAGCTCGCCGATACTGCCGCAACTGAGTTGAACAACCTGGCAGTCCGGCTGTCCGGCCGCGGGGTCGGTGCCGGTCTCGAGCTGAGAGACCTCGACGAGGCAGCCGTCGCGCAGCTGCGGTGGGAGCAGCAACGCTTGGAAGCGCGCCTGGAGTTGGAGCCGTGGCGTTCGTGGCAGACCTCTGAGAAGGCATCGGTCGCCGATGTGACGAAACTGCTGGACGCTCGTGCCCGCCATCGCGGTATCGCCGCGGTGGAGAGCGCCCTTCGCCGAGCGCATTCGCGAACTGCGGTGACCGAGCAGGAATTCCATGCGCGTCTGGCCGACCACATAAACCGGTACCCCCGAGACGAGTCCGGACTGTCGGGCGCACCCGCGGACACGTCGGCATTACGCACCGCCTGGGCGAACGCGGCCCGCGGCCGGCGGCGGCGCTCGCTCGGCCGTTTGCTCGAGCTCGCCGACGATTACCGGCGTCATGCCGAGCAGGCCGCGCAGTTGGATCAGTGGGCGGCCGACCTGGCGGATCTGGCCCGCCGCTATCACGAGGCAGCGAGCCGCCGCGATAGTGCCGTGGGCAGGTTGGGGGAGGCGTCCGCCGGGCAGTTCGGCTACTGGAACATCGAGTCGATTTCGCCCATGGTGCTGCGCGGGAAGCGCGATACGTTACAGGATGACTTCACCTCCGACCTGCATGCGAAACTCGCCCGCGAGATGGGAGTCGCGGAGCTCGAGTCCGGCACACGCGAGCGACTGTCGATCGACGAGATTCAGCAGATGCTGCTCCTGCCGGACGGGGAGAACCCCCTGATAGACCAACGGACCCGGCAGCGGGACAGCGCACTGGATGCGGCGGCCCGGGAGGTACTCGCAGCGGACAGGGCGGTCGCCGCCGCGGCGGACTACGTCGCCGCCCGCGCCGAACTCGATCGGATCGAGCGGGCGTTGCATGCCGGTCTTCCCGATCACCATCCGCAGGACCCGCTGGACTACTGGTTTACCGGACGTGATTCGACCGAATTATCGAATGCCGCGCTCGCCGAGTGGGAGTCGGCGAAGTCCGACGCGACCGAGCACAATCGCCTCCAGGGACGCGAGAACGACTCGCAGGTGCCGACGGGTTCCCCTTACACCGCCGACCAGGCATCCGACGGCACCTCCCACTCGATCGGCGGCCAGGGCCGGAGCGCGACCGGGAACGACGAGGCGGTGCCGGCCGCGGCGGCCGATGACGCGCCCCGGCTCGGCCCCGCTTTGGCCGAACTCCGGCAGCGGGTTTCCCGGGAGCACCGCACTATCGCCGGCGAAGTGAGCGAATCGGGCGTATGGCGTGGGCGCGACCGCAATCCGATCGGTCGGGGATGGCGTCGCCGGTTGGTTGCGCGCATTATCGGCGATGGTCAGCTCGACATGGCGCGGTTGCAGGAGCTCGCCCCGGACCGTCCGGCGGGTAGGCGGCTCGAGCAGAGCCGCCATGCGCTGGCCCAGCGGTTCGCCACGCGCATTCGTGCGCTGCCGGCCGGACTGCGGAGGGAGATCGGGCTGTTGCCGCCGGCCGCGCCGGCCGAGCGGGTGCGGGAAGTGGTCGACCGGCTCGCGACGAGCGACCGGGTCCGCACCGTGCTCGGGCGGCGCGACCGCAGTGAACTGGTGCGATCGGGTCGCCGGTTGCTGAGGTTGAATGCGCTGAGCGCCTATGTCGCCGGCTTCGACTCCGCCGCGCGCTTGCGTAACAATCTCGTCGAATTGGAGTTGTGGTATGCGGATGCCTATCGACGGCGCGATGAGCCGCACCGGCAGGTGTGGTATCAGACCGTGCGTGCCTGGGTGGCGGAGCTCGAACAGTCCGCCGCGGCACTCGACCCGGCCGATTCCGCGGGTATCCGGCAGTTGGAAGAACGACTGGCGTATCTGCTGCGCCAGGATGTAGTGGTCGCCGAGGCGACCATCGTCGACGGAACCGGTGCCGCCTCGTTCGCCGGAGATGTGGTGGTGCGCGACGGTCGCATTGTGGCGACCGGCCCCGGCCTGCCCAGACGGGCTGCCGCACCGGTCGTCGAGGCGCGGGGGCTCGTGCTTGCGCCGGGTTTCGTCGACACCCATACCCACGACGATGTAGCCGTCGCGAAGTGGGGCGTGCTGGACTTCAAGATCGGCCAGGGCGCTACCAGCGTTGTCACCGGCAACTGCGGTTTCAGCATGTTCCCGACTGTGGATCAACACGATGCTCGAAAGCTCGCCGAGGATGCCGCTGCCGTACTCGGCGTAATCGACCAGCCCTGGGATTGGCCCACGATGCGGGTGTGGCTGGATATGCTCGGTCGCAAGGCTCTGGGCCAGAACGTTCGACCGCTGCTGGGTCACAATGCGGTGCGGGTTGCCGCGATGGGCCTCGCCGCGCGGGAAGCGACCGTCGATGAGATCCGCGTTATGGAGCGGCATGTCGAGGAGGCGATGCAGGCCGGTGCGGTAGGCCTCTCGCTGGGAATGATCTACGGCGGTGCTACGGCGACTCCACAGGAACTGACTCGCCTCGCGACCGTCGTCCAACGCCATGGCGGCCTGCTTGTCGCGCATATGCGCAATGAGGGTGACGGGCTGCTCAGTTCCGTAGCGGAAATGTTGCAGATAGCCCGGGACTCGGGTGTGGCGCTGCACCTCAGCCATCTCAAGGCCACCGGCCCCGCGAACTGGGGAACGATGACCGAGGCGCTTCGTATGATCGACGAAGCCATCGACCACGGCCTGGACGTGACCGTCGATGTCTACCCGTACCCGAGTACCGGTCTCATCCCGATGTATCTGCTGCCGCCCAGCGCCTTGCAAGCAGGCAAGGAACTGGACAGATTGCGCGATTCCGAGGCACGAGCCGCGATTCGCGACAAACTTGTCCACGGTGATCCCGCATACCCGGATTGGGAGAACATTCTTCAAGGAGACACACCGGAAGCGTTGGTTCTGACGTTCGTTCCGGACGAAGAACTCGCGCGCAAAGAATCCCAACGGCATGAAAAGGAATTGGAGCGGCTACGGGCAGCGGCCGATCTGGCCGACCTCGAACGCCAGGAGAATTCGAGGCACGCCGCGGAACTTGCGTCGTTGGACGAAGTCCCCGTTCCGGAGGACGAGAGCGCGCGCCTGGAAGCGCAGCGGACCAAAGAAGAACTCACCGGCATAGAAGTCCGTAGACATGAAAAGGAATTGGAACAGCTGCGGGCAGCGGCCGACCTGGCCGACCTCGAACGCAAGAAGAACCTCGAGCATGCCGAAGAACTCAGGGCGCTGGGCGAACTCAAGCAGCTGGAAGGACTGAACCTCCGACAGGCAGCTGACGCGCTCGGTATCGATGTGACCGAGATGGTTTGCCATATGCTGGAGAAAACCAAAGGCGACCTGACCTTCGTCTCGCTGTGCCTGAGTCCCGAGGACATGGCGCGCGTACTCCGCAAGCCCTACAGCATGATCGGATCGGACGGTCTCCCGACCGATGCGGAAAAGCCGCACCCTCGGCTGTACGGGACCTTTCCGAAATATTTCGAAGAGGCGGCGCGGCTCGGAATACCGCTCGAGGAGGCCATCCGTAAGGTCGCCGGACTCCCTGCGCAACGATTCGGGCTGACCGATCGCGGTGTCATCGAAGAAGGCAAGATCGCTGATCTGATCCTTTTCGATCCCGAGGTTTTCCGGACCGAGGTCGCTACCTTGACCGATCCACGGCAACCCGCCCTGGGAGTCAGCGCGGTCATGGTCGGCGGCCAGATGGTCCTACAGGACGGAAATCTTCAGAAGGCCCGGCCGGGAGAGCTGGTGGCACCTGCCACAGCGACCACCGATCATTCGGAATCCGCACCACCGATATTGAACGATCCCATGGCGACGGCCACGGCGACCGTTCGAGCGTGGAGCGAGATCACCAGCGATCCCGAACACTGTGTGGTCGGTGCTTCGAAACTCCTCGCGGATTTGACCAGTGACAAGACCATTCTGGAACGTGCGATCAAGCGGACTGGTAAGGGCGCCGCACGGGTCCGGACGACGCAGCGAATTTTCGACGCGGCTCTGCATCACGGCGGCTGGGACTCGGTCAGCCGGGACAGTAGCCCGGAATCGGAGCAGGAGCGGACCGTCGAGGGATGGATGGCCCAACGGCCGGAATCGGCGGTGGCGTTGGCGGTCACCCGCCCAGGTCCGGTCGATCGCAATGAGGTGGCGAATCACCTGATCGTGTTGCACAACCGGAGCGAGCGGGTGGGTGAGCCCGATATCTGGGTGTCGTTCCACACCGACGACGTGACACGGCTCGAGAAATGGGAGCCGTTGGCGGACTGTCTGCGACGCCTCGGCAACCAATACGGCCTCGATCTGGATGAGCTCGGCCCATTCGAAGGTATGGCGTTCGTGGACGGCCGGCCGGAACAGCGGCTGGGCCGTAGCGTGGCGGCCCGGCTTCGGTCGTGGTGGCGGGGCCGCACCGTCCGTGGTCTGATCGGCTCCGCCGAAGGGCTGGAATCGGCGGGGCAATCCGAGGATGGACCCACAAGCGTGCCGCCTTCCCCACCTGAGGCGCCGCACCCGGTGGACCGGTCCGACGCACTGCCGCGGCCAGGCGAGCAGCCCGTGGAGGAGCTGCTGAATTCGCTGGCCGCGGGAGAACTGGATGCCGCGGCGGCCAAGGACCTCGGCCGGATCATCGCAGAGCTGTGGCAGGCGGCGGAAAGGACCGGGGAGCAGGGTGAACTGCTGCAGCGGTACCCGCGGCTGCGGCAGGCGATCGCCGTGCTTCCCGCCGATGTCCTGGAGTCGTGGGCGATGGAGGTATTGCTCGCCGAAGGGCAGGTACGGGCCATGCTGCGGGTCGCGCTCCCCACGGAGCAGGTCCATGTGCTGGCGGCCGAGCGTGTTCTCGATGTGCCGGATGAAGGGATCGCGGAATCCGGTGGATACCGGCCGATCGTGATAGGAGTGGGCGATATCGCGGACGCCGATACGCTGCTCTGGTTCCAGGCCGGCGCGGTATCGGAGGAACAGGAAATCGACCGGGCCGTGGCGGAGGCCGCGGGAATACTGCGCAACCATCAGCGTTCCGGTGCGGGCTCGGTCGCGATGATCGTCACGGTCGGTTACGACCTCACCGCCGGTGAAGGCGCCCGGGACTGGGACGCTGTGCTCAACGCTCGGGTGGAGCGGGAGGCCGCGCGGCTGATCGCGCATGTCGCGATGGCCAATGGCGCGTACGAGGCCCGGCACTCGGGCCGTCCGCGGCCGGAGGTGCGACTCTACGGACGCCGCGGCGGCAGTGAGGTAGTCGAACTGGCAGTACGGAGCCTCGCCGGTGAATACCACTCCTATCAGGCGGAGGACGATTGGGCCCCGCAGCGGGCACTGCAGCAGATCGCGCTGGACCCCACGATCACGGCCGCCGCCCTCGCGCAGGCAGACCAGTTGGCGCGGCAGCTGCGTGACGAGCTGGGAGACGGAGCCACCGCGTGGCAGTTGCTGAACACGATGCACCGCCTCGGCGCCGGCCCGCGGGATCTGAAATTGGTGGGCCTTGTCGACCCCGCGCTGCTCGCGCGCTGGTCGGGCGCGCCGATCTCGGGCCGCAATATCGCCGGGATGCTGCGGTATGCCGAACGGCTGCAACAAGCAGCCGAACTCGTCGAGCAGCAGCGTCACGATACGGGAACCGTAGAACCGGAAACGGCGCAGCAGCTGGCACACTTGCGAGATATCGACGGCGCTTTGCGGTCGTTGATCCGTTCGGCCGACCGGCTGCCGGGCTCTCCCGAGGTATCGATCCTGGAATCCGATGGTTTCACGGCAACTATCGGTGATATCGACAAGGCTTCGTATCTTTCGATTCGAGTGCTGCTCGGCAACGAAATACCGCTGCGCGAGGCGCTACAACACGCGGTCCGGGCACAGTTCTCCGGTGTTCGCGGGCACGCGGCGACACTGTTCAGCGCGGGTGGTTTGCGCGAGGTACTCGATGCGGTGTCCGCGGTATTCGAAGCCGCCGCTCTCGCGTCCGACCGGGCGTCGGATAAGGAGCCCAAACCTGTTCCGGCGGTCTCGATATCGGTACTGACCGGTGACGACCGTCGACGGGACAGCTTCCCTGCACAGCTGGCCGAGCAAGCCATCTGGACCGCGCTGTGGCGCACCACCGCGATCGCCCAGCTCATCCCCGCGGCCGGCGAGCTGGGCTTGATCTGGACGCAGCTGGTGGAGGAGGGCGCCGGGCACAGCAGGCTGAACGCCGGGATGGCCACCGCCCGGGGCGAGTTCGCCAGGCTACTGGCTCGGCACCGGCTCGGCGCCGACGCTACGCCGGAATCGATCGCCGTAGAGCAACGTCGAGCGACGCGACTGCTGGCCGATCCGCTGCTGGCCGAGCAAGTGCTCAACGCGGTGTCGCTCACTGCTGCCGCCGCGGATTTCGAGGTGCTCGGCAGGTTCGGGCGCTGGCATCGAGTGTCGACTCTGGTTGCCGATATCGGTCGACTCGGTGATCGGATCCACCGGCTGGCGACGCTGGAGGAGTCGTTGCGGGATCTCCGAGCGCGCCCCGACAGCCAGTGGCAGCACTACGTGCGGTTACGGGTGACGGAGCTGTCCACACTGGTCTACGGGCTGCGAGCCGTCGCGGCCGATCCCTCGCCGGCGGGGGAACGAGCGGGTCGGTCGGTGGCCGACTTCCACATCGTGCGCGATGTATTCGACAGCCGGTTGGCCGATATCACCAGGGAAATGACGCTACCCGCCGTGCCGGCGGCGACCCTTTTGGGTGAACAGCTCAGCGGGTTGCGTCTCGCGGCGGCTGAGCGGATGCGGCAGCGTGAGGAGTTCCACCCGGCGGACCCCGGCCGGAGTCCCCGTGAGGTGACTGCCGAAGACCTGGCCGGGTATCGCCGTCGGCGAGACCAACTCGCTGAACTGGTTGCCGGCTGGATGGGCATCGCACCGGAGGAGCTGACCGGTGCCGGGGCGGCCACGATATCGTCCACGGGCCCCCTCGCGCGGGTGAGTGAGGATCCCAGGCGTGACGAGGCCGACGTAGACGCGGTGTGGGAGCTGTTGCAGCTCAGTGACTTCGTGACGCAGGTCGAGGAATTCCGGGCCGCTGCTCTTCGCGTCGCGCGGCTCGACGGGTTGGACGGTCGGCTACGCCGCATCGCGGGGGAGATGCTGACCACCGAAGGGCAGTTCGGGCTCGCGCTGGAAACGCTCGTTGCCCAGGTTCCCGATGACGGCGAGTCGCTGCGCTGGGGGCCGGACACGCGGCAGCAGCTGCTCGACCGGCTGGCAATCGATATCGAGTCGCCGCTCGGCGCTTCCTGGCGCACCGAGCGGTTGCGCACGATGCTCGACCTGGTCGATACCCATGCCCGGCTGTCGCAACAGTTCGGCGCGCTGGCCGGGCAGGCCGAGCAGCTGGAGGCGCTGGCCGGCGCGCGCGCGGCCGCGGCCGCCGCGGAACAGTCCGACCTCGTCACCGATCTCGACGCGCGAATCGATCGCGTACTCGAATCGATCGTCGCGCCATCTCCCGTGGCCCGCGTCACCGGCATATCGAGTGACCGCGGGATCGAGGAGCCGAAGTTCCAGGCGACGGAATCGATGCGGTTCATCTCTGTGTACTTCGGAGTTCCCGATATCGACCTGCCGTCGATATTCGATGCCGCCGGTCACAGCGACGGCATGACTGCCTCCGAGATCGCGCGGCGGATGGGTACCCGGTGGGAAGAGCAACGTTTCGAGCGCGTCGAGGATCTGCGCGAGCTGGCCCTGGACGGCGAGATCGTATTGGGGGCGTTCGACGACGGCCGGACCTTCGTGCTCTACGCGAACGGCGGCGACCGGGTGTGGGTGCACATGGTCGACGAGCTCCAGGTCATCGATACTTCGTTCGCCAATTGGTCGCAGCCCGGCGGCGAGCCGCGAGTCATCCGATTGGTCCGCGACGATGACGACAACCTGGTGCCGCGACGTCCACTGCCTCGGACGGAAACCGGCGATGTGCTGCCCCGCGCCGCGGCTGCAGCGGATACCGGTGATACCGCGCTCCCGGGCCCCTACCGGGCGATCGCTCGGGCGCTGACCGAGCTGCGCGCCGACCGCGATCGACACCTGAGCGAAGCCAACGGACAGATAGCCATCCTGGTGGCCAGGGGATTCACCGGCCGGTTCCAGACCGGAGCCTTCGGCCCTGCCACGATCGACGGATCCATCCGGAACCTGGCGGCCTATCCTGCCGAAGGCCAGCACGCAGAGACCTATTCGGCACTGCATTCGATCGTCACGCGGCTGAAGGTCACGGAGATAATCCGGCAAGCTCTCGAGGAGCATCTGCGCAGCGGGCGCGATAGCGCCGCCTGGGCGCGGCTCGACGATCAGGAAGTGGTCCGTGCCTCGGCGATCGCGATCGCCCGACAGCAGGTACTCAGGGTGCGGATCGCCGATTCCTCGCAGGGGATGCGGTCCGACGGGCCGGCGAGCATGAATTCCGAGCAGGTCCGGGAGTGGGCGTGCGAGTTGTCGGCGCAGGCGACTACGTCGGCTGAACAGCGCTCGGCCACCGAACTCGCGGGTTTTGCCGCGGAGCTCGCCATCGTCGAGGTCGAAGTCGATCATCTCAGGGCGCGGACCCGGGTAGCCGCCCTGGAAGGGCTGGCAGAGGTCCTGCCGATGCGCTATGCGGAACGCGCGCAGCTGCGCAGGGCGTTGGATCGCCTGCTGACCGAACTCGGGATGCCCGCGGAGACCGACCTCGGGGCGCAGGGCATCCGGAGATTGGACACCATGCGCGCCGAGGCCCGTGCGCAACTGGCCGATCGACTGGGAATCGCGTCGGTGATGACCCCGGAGCGTATACGGGTAGAAATCGAGCGGATCAGGAGCGAGGACGAAGCGCTCGCGGCAATGCTCGAACGCGACGCTCGGCACTATCGCACGCTGAACCGGCTGATCCGCACTGCGCGGGGCCACGATCGCATCGATCGGCAGCTGCAATGGCTGTTGGAGCGGGCGAACCTGCTGGCCGGCCTGGGCATGCCGGCCGGGGAGCCCGCGACGTCCGGTATCGGCCACCAAGACTCCGGGTTCGCCGCTGATATCGGTTTCGATGCGCGCGCCTGGAGCGAAGAACAGCTGCAGTCGGTTCTGGCCGAACTCACCGACGGATACCGGCCGCCCGCACCGCCACCGCTGCCGTCTGTGGTCCGGCCGGACCTCGCCGCAGACGCCGACGAGAGCCTCGGCTCCTATGTTTTCGAGGACAGGCATCCGGCCGAACGGTTGTGCGGCCCGCAGGTAGAGGCCGTGATCGTCGTCGGTGCCGGAGAGCAGGCCGCCGGGATGACGCCGACCCCGGTCGACGACTCCATCGTCGCCATAGACGGTCTGGCCGGGAGTGTATTCGCCCAAGATTTGAAGTCCGTCTGGTCTCCGGAGCCGTCGCGACCAGGGCGGGCCGGACTGGCCGATCTGGTGCGAGATGTCGAGATCCCGGACAACGACATCAGCATGATCGCCGCGGCATTGGATGTCACCGGTCAGGGATTCGCGCACGTGGTGGCGGTGGTGCGGGTGAACGAAGCACTGGCAGCGGCCTACCCGCCGCTGCGCGGTCGCATCGGTGAAGTCGCCGTATACGACAGCGCCTACGACGCGGCCGATGCCGGGTGGATCGTCGGTGCGGCGGTCCGGCGCTGGGCACACCGGGCCGGGTCGGGGGTGCGGAAGGTGGACCGGCTCGTATTCGCCGACAATGGTGCGCCACGGGAATGGGACGAGAGTGCCGCGGCGTCGGCCGGTCCGGACAAGCCGCTGGGCGCCCGCGCGAATTCGGGCGGCGAGCGTGGCGACTCCACACCCATCAGGGTCGATCCGCCGAGCGGGCCGCGTGACTCGGAGCCAGGGGCCGGGCGCACCGGCGCCCCCCTGCTCGATGCTGCGGAATCCGCATCCAGCGAAGCGAGTCCTGGGTCGAGTCATGAGCGGAAACCGGGTGATTCCGAGTGGCCCGCCAGCGACGGGCGGCTCGAGCTCGGCGCCGAGATCTCGTCGCGGCTGCGCGTAGTATCGCGAGCCCAGCGGGACGCGGATCTCCGGCGCTTCGAACTGGCCCGGCAATACCAGGACGCGGTCCGACAGCTTGGACGCGATGTGCGCACTCCGGTGACCGTGCATATCGCCGAGTTGGGTGACCCGGCCGGTATCGCCGACGCACAGCGGCGCGCGCACATCGAGGTCGTGCACCGCTTCCATCAACTACAGCAGGCCTATGCGCCGATGGATGCCGCGAGCGCGGACCTCACCGAGGCATTGGTGGACCGGGCGCACTGGGCAACTGTGTCGGAACAGGGCCTGCGTGCCCTCGACATCTATGCCGTCGGCCCTGCTGGATTACGGGAGCAGCTCGAGGCCAGGGTCCGGCACTGGAATACCGATCGGCGGGAAGTGTATGCGGATAAGCTGACCCAGGTCACCGCCGATCTCGCAGCGCTTGCCGAGGCCGATGAGCGGGTGCGTCGGGCCGGGGCGGCGCTGGCCGCGGAATTGACCGCGCTTTCGATCCCCTCGGTACTCCCCGAAACCGGCTCCGATGTGGTGAACACAGCTGTGGTGCGCACAGTGGCGGATTTGTACGGGCCCGATGCGGTAACGCTGCTGACCGATATCGCCGAAACCGATCCGGATGCGCGGTTGCAGGACCTGCTGGGTGGCCGGGTAGTGCGGATGTCGAGTCACGCACACCTGGTGGACCGGTTGACGACTCTGGGTGCGGGCTCCTCGATCGCCGTGGTCGAGCACGGCAATGTCTTCGCCGTCCGATACGTGCTGACCAACCGCTCTGGCACTATCGTGCAGGTCGCCCGCGACGAGGGAAGAGCCGAAGAGTTCACGCCGGCTCCAAGGGGTGTGCGAACCATAGTCGGCGTGGTGTTGGCAGATGGTAGGCCACAGCACCCCACGGATCCCGAGTGGTACGCACCGCCGCAGACCACACGCCCGCCCGGGCGTGAATCGAGCCATGCCTGGGGTCTCCATGCCGCAGAGGTCGAGCGTGGCAACGCGTGGCGGCGAGCCCAGACCGAGGCCCACGCGCTCGGCGTGGATCCCGCGCGGTTGGCGCCCGAGCTCCGTGCCCGCCTCATCGAAGAATTGAATGGGCTCGTCGCCGGGCCGGAACCGCAGGCGGCGCGGGCCCGTGATCTCGCGTCAACCCTGGAAGTTCACCAGCAGATAAGCGATGAGATCACCGGACTGCGGAAGCTGGAACGGCAGCGTTGGCAGACGGCATTGACCCACCATGTGCTGCAGGCCAGGACGTGGGCGGCCGAAAAGGCAGTCGGTCGCGGTGTGCGTGCCCCGGCGGAACTGCCTCGGCTGCAGAGCGCGCTGGCGCGCGCCCGGGCGGAGCTCGAGGCGGCGGACGCTGCCCTGGATGCGGCATTGAAAGCCCGGCGACCGGTGGACGGGCCGAGGCTGTCGAGCGGTACGTATTGCGGGCCCTTCACACTCATGGCATTGGCGACGCTGACCGGAAACCCGGATATCGAGCTGATCGATATCGAATCCGCCAACGGCATCACCGGTCTGGACTTGTCGGTGGCACTCGGTGCGGACCTGGAGCCCGTGGATCACGACGCGTTGACACGAGCGATCCCCGTTGACGGTTTCGCCTTGGTGAATGCGAACAATTCGGACGGCGAAGGCCATGAATACGCGGTGGTCTCCATAGGCGGCGAGCTGGTGGTGATTGACGACAACGGCATCGGAATCTATGACTTCCCGCTGATACACCGAGGCGGGGGACACCCCGCATCGCTCCAGGTCGGCGTCTTCGACGCAGCCGGTCGGCTGATGCGACCGCTGTCCGGCCCCACGCGCGGCCGGCTTCGCGAACTGGCCGCGGAACTGAACGAGCTGATGAAGCAGAAGCGTGCGCAGTTCGGTGCACGCGCCGTTGCCGGAGACGTCAGCCAAGACCGCGGAGAGCTTGTCCGGACCGTGAGGTCGGTGCTGGCGGAGGAGCGGACCGCGCGCGGTGCCGCCGAGTCGATCGAGCAGACCGCCGCCGACCCGATAATCCCTTCGGTGCAGGCGCAGGTAGAGCGGTTGCTCGCCGCAGCAGAAGACGGGCCCGGCCTACCCGACGAGACACCTGCTGCCGAGAGTACGCAACGTCGCGCGGCCGGTTCGCGTTTTACTGCCCTCGCTGCCTACTTCAACGCCGCTACCGCTGTTGATATCGACACTCGCGGCCACGCGCTTTCGATAGCCGAGCCCCTGCTGTACGCCGACGACAACGCGACGGTTGAGTTGGGGACGCACGACGGCGTAGACACCCTGGTTGTCGCAGATGGCACCGGTCGCGCACTGCTCGAGGTATCGCTCCATAACGAATCCGGGGAACTCCGCACGCGGCTGCGTGTCGCCGAGAACGATCGACTGTGCACGGAGATGGCGTTCAGGCTGAGCAGGACCATCTCCCGCTGGCGTGACTTCGGAAACTGCGATCGCGCGATGGTCCATCTGGATCGTCGCAGACGTGCCTTGATGGAGGACGGTTACGGCACCGGTGAGGTAGAAGTCGTCGTGGCCGGCCCCGCGGGTCGGCGGCAGCTGCAATTCGTCGTGCGCGTGGATGACGGCGCGAGCGAGGATTTCTCCTACGACGAGGCGACCGGTTCGATGGGCCGGGGCCAGGACCCAGTAGCCGGCAGTGCCCGAAGCTTCGCATTGCCCGGCCGGGGCCCAGCAGTGTCCGCTACTACGGTCCGTTCCGACTTGTTGAACAGCGCCCCGGACGATCCGGTGCCGGTGAACGATCTCGCCGCGGCACAGATCATGCGGGACGCCCGGGCCGGTGACACCGTGGCAGCACGGTCGTTGCGCACGCAGTTCGAGGCCCGCGCCGCCGCAGCGGAAGTGCCGGCAGCGACGGTCGCGAAGTGGTTGGCCGGCGGGCGTGTGTCCGTCGAGGCGGCGGCCCGGTTGCAGGAAGCGGCCCGCGATATCGGGTACGAGGTACCGCAGCTGCCGCTGTGGCGGGCCGTGGCGGTCGACGCCGGGGTATCGGTGCAGACGGTGTTGTGCGTGCTCAAGGGTATTGCGGTGCCCGCCGAGGTCGCACAGGACGTGCAGGCGGCGGCGCAGCAACACGGGTTGGCGTTGCCGCAGGCTCCGGTGGTCGATCCGGAAGCAGCGGCCGATCCGTATCCGATGGCGACGGTGCGGGAAGTCGCCGCCGCCGCCGGAGTGTCGCCCGAGACGGTGCGAGAGGTGGTCTCCCGGCGTGCGCCGGTGGATGACCCGTCGCACCGTCGCGCCCTGGTTGCCGCTCTCCAGCTGAGCTACTACGATCTGCCCGCCGGGTTGCGTGCGGTGCGCGGACGACCGGCGGAGGTCGCCGCGAGGGCCGGGGTGGGCGTTGAGGTTGTCGCCGCGGTACTCGACGGGCTGGTGTCGGTCGAGAACGGCGACGGCGCGCGCGTGTTCGACGCCATGCAGCAGTTGACCGACTGGACTGCCCCGGTGCTCGACCGGCGCGGCACCATCGCCATGATCACCGGTTCGGCACCGGTATCCGGTCCCGTCGCCTCCGAACCCGCGACGGGCCGCCCGCCCGCGGTGATCGGTGATGGTGACACTGCCGCACCGCCGTCCGAGATCGCCCGGGAATCGGTCGAAATAGCACTGGTGGCGCTGCCGGAGAATACGTTGGCGCAGCAAGCGGCCGCCGCGGTCGGGGTGGGCCCGGCGGATGTCGTCGATTTGCTCGCCGGCCGTAACGACCGGGTGAGTGCGGCGGCGGTGCAGGCGATCCGGGCGGCGGCCGAGCCAATGGGCGGCCTGCCAGGCCCGCGGACCCAGGCCGCGGTGGCCTGGGTGGCCGGTTGTTCGACGGCCTCGGTCGGCAAGGTGCGCAACGGCCACCGGGTTAGAGCGGAGACCGAGCGCACTGTTCGCGCTGCTGCCCGCCTGGTCGGCTACCCGATACCCGACGCGCAGCAGACGAACACCCGGCGTCGGCGTCCGCCCGGTTTCGGCACATTGATGATCACCCTGGCCACCTTGCCGTTGGCCTTGCTGACCCGGAATGCGGGCAGCGGTAACGGTCGCGGCGCTCGACCGACCACCTTCGGTCTCGGAAATGGTGTGGTTCCCGCGGTCGAGCCCGACGCGACAGAGCGGGCGCGTCGCGAGCTGGTACGCGCCATCCATTCGGGAGACCGGGACAAGCTGCGCGAATTCCGCGAGCACTACGACGCCGCGGTGCTGGCCTGGCTGGAAACCGAGGTCGACGACAAGGATGCGGCCGCCCGGCTGCGGGAACGGGTGTTCGACCGGGTCGTCACCGAGGTGCCCGATCGCAATATCAGTCCCTGGCTGGGCAGGCAGATCAGTCATGTGGTGGCCGAACACAAGCTGTGGCAGGCGTTCACCGAACGGACCTGGGCAGCCTACGTCCGCCGGGCCGGCCGCACCGACGTCCAGCTCGCGAGCATGCCGGACGTGCCCTACGAATCCACGGTGCCGCGACTGCCGGGCGGTCCGCTGGCAGAGGTCGCTCCGGAGGTGTTGCGGGCTGCGTTGACGCAGTTACCGCCGGCGCAACGGTGGATTCTGCTACAGCGATTCGAACAGGGCCGCGAGCTGGGCGTGATCGCCGCAGAAGCGCGCTATCCGGTGCGCCGGCTCGCGATCCTGGAACACCGGGCTGTGCAGGCTTTCGTCACCGAAGTACGAATACTGTCCGATCCTTACGCACTGACGCAGACAGTCGGTCGGGTGGAACGCGAACACGCCGGACAGCCGGTGTCCGGCACCCGGTTCTCCACCGAGGCGGCGACTCGGCACATCGCCGACCGGCTGCACGAGGCCTATCGGGAGCTGTTCCGCGAGTCACGCGACAGCTATGCACCACAGATGCGGATGCCGGACGGTACCCAGATCCTGAGCGATACTCCTGAGTCGGAGCAGGTCGATATCGCCGGCCTGCCCTTCGCCGAGCTGCCGCCGTTCTGGAAACGCAAGATCATGGTCGAGGCCGGGATCGCAGTGCGGGCTGCGCTGGCGGCCCGGGACGCGGGTGTGAACCTGCGTACGCCATCGGCCGTCGAGTTCGTGGCCGCACAGATCCAGCAGGCGCGGCTGCACGAGCGGACCTTCGTCGCAGGCCGCGAGTTCACGGTCGAGCCCGGCGCACTCGTCGGCTCGGCGAGTACGCGTCCATTGGACGGACTCACCGTTGGTAGCGACCTGCCCGCGGCCGAACGAGCGCGGTGCCTGTCCGCCGCGCGGTTCGCGATCGACGCTGTCGCACCGCAGGCGATGGACCGGGAAACCTGGCAGCAGCAGCGTGCAGAGATGCTCGACGGGTTCGCGCAGCAGATGCGCTGGCACGGCTGGACCGCCCCGGGCGCGGTCGCGCTGCTGTCGGCGGTGGTGGACGCGGTCTATGCCGGAACCCCCGGGGCGCAGGTGACGGTTCGACCGCGGGTGCAGGGAAGCGCGGGCCGCCGGAATGCGCAGGAGGACGGTACTCCGGGCGACCGGGAACTGCGGATCTATGGAATCTCGGGCGGCCGGGAAGTGCGGGTCGATATCGCCGTCTCCGGGGCCCGGCTGTCCGACGAGTCGGCGATAGCGGCCACTCGGGCCCTGGCTGCCACCGCGCAGCGCTGGCAGCTCGAAACCACGGCCGACGAGGATGTTCTCCGGTTCGAATTCTTCGAACATCCGGCCGCCGGAGTGGATGCGCCTGTGCGCGAACAAGCTCAGCTTCTGGTAGGCGTCGGGCCCGACGTGCGCGATGCCGAGGTCTCCAAAGCGCGGGCCTGGCTGGTCGAGTTGCTGGAGAAACATCAGCTGCCGGAAAGCACTATCGGCGACGCCCAGCTCGCGGTGTCCGAATGGGCCAGCAACGCGATGAACCATACCGGCGGTGCTGTCCTGTTCAGGGCCACCGTTATCGGTGTCCCGGGCAATGCCGGTTGGCCCGGCCGGGTACTGGTCGAAGCGCTGGACGTCAGCACCGTGTTCCCGCCGCCATTGGACCCGCAGGCATCCGCGCCGGATACGGCCCAGGCCGAGGCGTACGACCCCGACGCCGATATCGACGCCATCGCCGATGCGGTCCTGAAATCTTTGGATTTGAGCGCGATCGACGGTGATTTCGATGACACCGCCTCCTCGGCCGGCACCGACCTGTCGCTGACAGACAGCGAGATCGAACCAGGAGCCGGCGAATCGGCCGCGGAGACCGATGCTCACGAGGACCGCAGGTACGAACGGAACCGAGGCCGGCTCCTCGTCCGTGAGACAATAGATCGGTCGGGCGCGTACCCACTCGCTCCGGGCGCACACCACCCGTACCGCAAAGTTGTGTGGTTCGAGATCTTCCGGCCGGGCGTGCCGGATCATGAGATCTCGCCCGGTGCGACCGAACTCGATGTTCACCCGTCTTCCGCACCCGACTTGTACGGGACGCATGCGCTGCTCGCCGGTCTAGTCGACATCGACGCCGACACTCGGGCCACGGTTGGGGCCGCGATCGATGCGGCTCTGAACGCCACCTCGGGCGAGCTGCATCTTGTCGACGAAGTACATACCGAACGCGACGAATCCGGGCGCGATGTGCACTGGATGGACTTGGCCGTCGCCACCGGCTCGGCCGAGACGAGGGTGCGAATGGTGGCCGCCGCCTCGCCGGTGGTGGAGGTGACCACCAGGCTCAGAACCCGTCGGCCCGAGCGTGTGGTCGCGTTGGAGCAGCTGATCCGCGGGCTGACCCGGGACTGGGCGATCCCACCCGAGGCTGTTGCCGAAGGCGGTGAGAAGGCGGTCGCGGCCTGGGCTCGCGCGATCGAGATCGCGATGGAGACAGTCGATCGGCACCTGCTCGTCGCCGCTACCGGAGCTCCCGGGGTAGCGCATGTATCGCTGTCGGGTGAGCCGGGCCATCGTATTCTGACGGTCTGGGTCAGGACTACTTGGAGTTTCACCGGGCTCGCGGTATCCGAAACCGATGCGACGGTGAGCGAGGTGGATCCGGCTTCGGTCCCGAGCCAACTGGACCGGTTCGCGGCCGAAGTGCCGGTGCAGACGATCCGGTTCGGCGCCGACGCCGCGGAGATGCTGGGCGCACCGGCGTCCTTCCCGGTGGTGGAGCCCGCACCGACGGGCACCCGTATCAAGATCTGCGGCCGCGAAGTGCAGGTGAAGTTCGCCCAACTGTCGGGTGACCGCGGCTCGCGAATCCACCCGGTGCCGTTGACCGCTCGGCTGGTACAGGAGGGACTGACCAGCGCGATGTTCGCCGACGGCCTGGCCGGTGGATGGCGGGAGCATCCGTTCGGCCGCGGCGTCGCCGGACTTGCCGCGGCCCTGGCTGCTGTGCGCGGTGGCCGCCGGGGGGCGGTCGCCGGTGTGGTCGACCGCGGCACGCGTGGTGCGCACGCGTTCGGTGTCATGCGCGTGACGCAATCGCTGGCCGACGCCAACCTGGAGCTCTCGGTCGGTGACGTAGTGGTGTTCGACAGCGCCGACCCGGTAGCGGTCCGCAACGGCGGCTGGATCATCGGTGACATAGCCATCGCCGCGTGGACACAGCGGACGGCCGGTGGCGCAAACCCCCCGATCCGAGGCGTCGAATTCGACGAGAACCTCGATCCGGTGGTCGCGTTGGAGGAACGCCCGAGTATTGCCCTGGCCGGCCCGATCGGGGTACCGGCGAGCGAGGAGGTCCCGGAAACAGCGGAACAACGCGACCCGGCGGCGTGGGCGCTAGCTCCCCGGCTGGATTCCTCCTCCGATATACCAACGTCCGGCCGAAGCCGCGGGACCGACCCGGAGCCGCAGGTACCACCGGGTACGGATCAGCACCTGACCGCGTTGGTCCGGCAGGAGCGGCGGGTGGACTGGCGTCAGCTCGTCGGCGACAACCAGATCGTCTTCCTGGCAGACGCACACGGCAACGAACCCATCGGGGACTACCTGATAACGCAGGCGTCCGCGCTACGACGCGCAGGTGTGGAAATCTGGGCGTTCGAAGCGCCGCACCATCCGGCGTTCGACGTGCTCAATGGTCGTGGTTACGCCGACCTCTCCGGAGTGAATTGTGGTCCTGCCGCGCATGCCCGGGAAGTGCTGCTCGCCATGGCGGCCGCCGGGATCCAGGTGGTCGCGGTGGATATCGATCAGTCGGCATCACCGTCGCGGGAGGAGCGCGAGACCCATCTCACGGAGAAGTTGCTCGAGGCCAAGAAAACGAATCCTGCCGCGCTGATGGCCATCCAGGTAGGTGCAGCCCATGCCGGGCAGGGCCCACTGGCCGATGACGTGGTTTCGCTCGGCGAGCGCATCAGGCGTCTGGGATATCGGACGACAACGGTCGCGTTCGCCGGTGGCTACGAGGTCGAAAGCACACTCGCGCGCCGTGCACGCGCCGAGGGAGTGGACAACGGCGTGTTCGTTGTGGACCTCGTCGAGTACCACAGAGCCGGCGGGGCGCACGCCGATCCGAACACGGATGCAGTGGTTCATCTGATGCAGACCCCGGGCATGCGCGATCGAGTCGGGGACTTCTCGCAGCTGTACTCGTTCTCCATGGAAGGCATCGTCGCCTCGTCGCCGAACCTTCCGCCTACATCGAGGGGTCCGGGATCGGCGGGTGTCGCGGTCGCTGCCTTCGGAGGCGCCCTGGCGGGGTCTGCCTGGTTGAGCCGGCTCAGCGACGGAACCGACTGGCAGGCGAGTTTCGCGCATTTCCGTGCCGACGTGTCACTGCCCTCATCGCTTCCGGACTCGGGCGAGGGCACAACGGACCACGACTTGCCGGACTCCTATCGTGGCGACGAATACGCCGGGACGCGATTGCCTGACTCCGATGCCGCGACCGGGAATCCTGGGGACGGGAAGGTAGCGCTACTGCCCGGCGCACAGGGCGGAACAGTCGCCGAGCGGTTCCAGCAACTCCGCGACCTGGTGAACTCGATCGAGGTACACCACGACCGAACTCGGCAACTCGCGGCGCTGGAGCGGTTGGCCGAGGCGAAGGCGACGGTCGAGGACCCCGCTGTCGCTGCGCTTCTCGACCGTCTCGCCGCGGTGCGCCGTGAGGTCGATGCCCGGTGGGTGGATGCTCGCGGCAACCTCGTCCGGGACGGCAGGGCCGACCCGTTCGGATTCGGGGTACTCGACCCGGAAGCGTTCGACGAACTGAGTCGCCGACGCGCTGAATTGCGCTCAGAACTGGCCGACCTGCTCGATGTCTACGCGACGGGGCGTGTCGAGAACCCCGCCGCGGAGCGGGTCGCTCCTGTCCTACAGCAGTACCGCGAGGTGAACTCCCAGCTCGCCGATCCCGCCGACGTCCTCAGCTATCAGACGAGCATCCGGGAGATCGCCGAGCGGATAATCCGGATCGCCGATCACCTCCGCGCCGGGACCGCGATCGATAGCGCCGACGACCGATTCGGCGGTAGCTGGGTCCAGTTGCCGTCGTATCCCTCGTCGCGGCATTCGATGCTCGATACCCGCGGGTTCCTGGCCCGGTGGCAGCTGTGGCGAGCGGGTGCGGCCGAGCCGATCACGCACCGGGTCCGGGTGAACGACGAAACCTCGGGTATCAACCTGAGCGGTGACTACAGTTGGTGGGCCGCCGATATCGCACCCGGCGACACGGTGATTTCCGACGACGGGACCGAGGGACCGTGGACGGACGGAATCGACCAACCGATTCGCGATCTCGTGGTCCTGGTCAACGAAATGGCCGGACCGACGATCAGCTCCTGTGCGGGGCACGACCACGAGAACTCGACCAGCAAACAGCGTTTCCTACGCCTGGTGCTCCCCGATGAAGCCGCGGCGAACCAGGCGGTGGACGCGCTGGCCCGGACGACCGACGCCTCCACTGCCGAAGTGCAGATCCGGCTACAGCGTGGTGATGTGCGGTCCGAGGCCGACGGGCAGCGGTATCCGATGATCCTGGTGTTGTTCGAACACCCGACCGGTGTCTCCGACCACGCCTATTTCGGTGCCCTGGACTCGGTGACCACCCATTTCATGGAACTCCTCCGAGCCTCCCGCCCCGGCCCCGGGCCGGAAAGAGTGAATCGTGCCGGTTCGGCCCGCACTGCCGTTCCGATGACTCGCACGCAGGTAGCGGCGATGAGTGAGCCGGGCGTGGGCACTGCTGCCCGGTCCGGGGCCGAACAGGACGCGGCCACGGCAGCGCGGCTCGCGCGCGAGCACGGGTACGCCCGGTCCGCGTATGAACGGTTGGCTCGCCGGCTCGGAATCGACCCGGAAATGCCCGGGGTGCAATCGGAGGCCGCGCAGCGTCTGCGAGCCCAGCGTGATGGACTGCGTGAGCGGCTTGCCGAGCAGCACGGACTGCGTCCGGGGGAGCTGACGCCTCAGCGTGTCGCGGAGATCATCGCCGACGCACCGGACAGTACGGAAGGGACGGTCCCGCATCGGGAATACACGGACAACCAATGCGGGCCGCTGCTGCTGCGTTCGCTGCAACAGCTGAATCCGGCCATCGACGCACCCGAGCGGGTCGGGCTGCGGGGCATGCTGGTCAGCGATTTCGTCCGGCGCTTCGGCGATGAGTCGGCCCAGGCGCTGGTGCGTCGATTCGAGGTCGATTCGCAGCGTCCCCATCGGTATGCGGAAGTGGCACTGCGCGGCCTGGTCGAATCGCTGCCCGTCGATGAGCGCGACGGCACCAGCCTGATCATTTTCGATCGTTTCCGTGATTCCGTCGAACAAGGCGCAGAGGGCCACTGCTTCCGGCTCGTCTGGCGTCGCGGTGATATTTACCTCGAGGATCCCGGCAAGCAGTCGCGCGGAAAATTCCGTGACACCGAGGACCCGGACGCTCTGCGCGGCTTCTCGGCTATGGCCCTGGACCGGGACAACCGCCCTGTAGAGATGGCGATCGATGAAAACGGGGAACGGGCTCCGCTGCCGGGGGAGATCCTCGAGGGCGAGGAATGGGACTTCCATCTCGGGTTGGTAGCGGACAATGCCGGGTCGGTGGTGGCCGCGCTGTTGCACGACGCCGGAATAACTGCCGATCCGCTACACAGCGACTCGTTGATAGATATCGAATTCATCGAAGAACGCAGTGCCCGGGGAAGCCTGGGAGTATTCGATGCGGATTACCTGGCGATCAGTGTTTTCGGTGATTCGGACTATGTAGAGCGAGCGGTCACCGCGCGCCACGAACGTACTCATGGTGCTCGCTTCGTGGCCGGCACGTTCCCGGATCCCGCGGCTATGTCGCTGGCGGAATACACCCGTGCGGTTATCGAGGAAGAGTCGGTGGCGACCGCCGAGGAGATCTGGACCTATATTGTTCTGCGTTCCCGGGGATATTCGATACCCGTCAATCGGGAAGAAAGTATCTATTGCCACGCTTACGACCGAGCAGTCGGCGAAATACGGGCCGCCAGGCCGGACAGCAGTGAACAAGAGTGGGAGGCATACGCCGACAGGGCCGGCGTTCGTGCGCTGGAAGAGTTCTTCGGTGCGGGGGATTCCGAGGGCAAGTCGAGTGTTTGGGCGGCGAATGCGGAAGCAATATGGCGTCGATACCAAAATGTTCCCGGGGAAAGACATGTACCGGCACCGCAAGTAGCCGAAGAGATCCGCCGTGCCACGCTGGAGAAGCGGGCGGCACAGCGTCGGTGGCGGGTGGCGCAACAGCTGATCGACCGAGAGCTGGCCGATCGGCGCCTACAGCCGCCCGAACCGGAATCGGCTGCGGACGAACGTAGACGCGCCCACGCGGATCTGATGATGCGAGACCTGATCGCGCGTCGTAATCAGGCCGAGCGTGCAGCTCACCGGGCGGCTCTGACTGTCGACGAACTGGTAGCACCGGATGTGCTGGACTCGATACTGGCGGATGCGCCGGGACGACGATTGAGCGATCGGGTCGCTTTCATCGACGACGATCGGCCCCGGCTCGTCGTCGTCTGGGCAGCAGGTGACCCGCACCGAGCGCTGGAAGAGCTGGAGGCCGGCGATCCGGAGATGGCCCAACTGATCCTGCGGCCCGATCTGGCCCGGGAATTCATCCGCGCCGACACCGATAGCTACGGCAGTGTGCGGACGGTGCGGGTCGGACGGCCGGCGCGGTACCCGTACAGCCGGATGTCCGACTCGATGGATCTGCCCGAGCTGAATCTGGCGGAGAACGCCGCACAGCGCCGGATCGAGCAGGCACGCCGGTTGTTGCGCGAAAACCTCGATGGGCGGTGGGTCGATGCCGACCGGATCCTGACCGACCACACGATTCGGGTCCGTCTCGATTCGAACTCTCATGACCGACTGCACCCGATCGCCGGGCTGTTGGTTCTCGATGCGGGTGGGTCGACCCCGGAGCTGGCGGCCGCGATGGTGGCCGGCGCGACGCAGGCGCAACACTTCCATGATCGCGATACAGCCCGCGCGGTAATGACGATGTTGCGGCACGACTATGTCAAG
The DNA here is from genome assembly GCA_040674215.1 of Nocardia sp. NPDC050193. GTDB lineage: Bacteria > Actinomycetota > Actinomycetes > Mycobacteriales > Mycobacteriaceae > Nocardia. The sequence continues at coordinate 261,807 of JBFARE010000001.1, forward strand.
GCCATGCTCGAAAGCGAGAAGCACGCACAGGCGTATCGCGCCGAGGCGTTGCGTCAGTTCGCGGCTGCGGGCCATGAGGTCCCGTCCGACGATCCTTTCCTGTCGGCGTATCTGGCCGCATTCGATCAAGAGCTCGGCACTGAAGCCGGGCAACAGCTCTCACCGGCAGACCTCGAGCGCGGATTCGCGGCCGGGCTTTCGGCGATCGAACCCTTGCTGAAGCAATTCGGTCCCCGGGATTCGGATCGTTCCTACGCCGCGCTCTACGGCGCGGAGTGGGACCGCGGGCGGGGCATCGCCCTGCAGATTCCACGGCTGCCACTGGTCGGGGTGACACCGACGGCGCGGCTCGCTCGACTGGAGCAGGAGCGTGAGCAGGCGCGTGAACAGCGGGACGTGCTGCGTGCCGCACTGCCCGGGCTCACCGATGAGGAAGTGACGAAGCTGCGGCCCGGCTCCGAGGGACTCGAGCGGCTACAGCGCACGTTGGGAACGCAGGCGTCGGCGGCTGCGGACCGACTGGCCGGGTATCACCGGTGGGATGCCCGCATCGCTGCGCTCGACACCGTGATCGACTCCTATCGCCGCGGCGATCCGGATGCTGCCCGGCTCGATAACCAGCTGCATCCCGGGATCGCGCAACCGGACGAGGAAGCCCGTTCCTGGCGCGCTGAGCTGGATCGGCTTGCCGGTCTGCTGGGTGCCCTGCCCGACATTGATGATGAGACCAGGAAAATACTCGCCCTGATCGCTGGTGACCTACTGGAGATTCAGGGAGCCCGGCTGGGAGCCGCGGAGAATGTCGGCGGACTGTACCGACTGTCGATTCTTCACGGCGACGCACCGATCATGAGCCTCGAGATCGCCGGAGCACCGGAGACCGCTGTCACCGTGCGAATGCATCTGCCCGCACAGAATCGGCAGTGGCTGCACCGAGGTGCCCAGCAGATACGCACGATGCTCAGGCGCTGGTACACCCCACGAGAAGTGGGCGACATACACGGCACAGTGATCAGCGAAGCCGAGAAGTTGCTGCTCACGACCGGCGGAACCGTGACCGCGACAGTTCGTGGGCCGATCGGTTCCCGTACGGTGTCCTTCCTGCTCGACAGCGCGGTCGGCCGGCGGGAATTCCGGTTCGACGAAAGCGATGCCGCCGCCGGGAAACCGCACCCGGTCGGCACGGCCCGCGGCAACGAGCCGGAACCGGGCGCGGTGTCCGACGCCGCGGAGTCGACGACGGCGCGCCGGAAGGCAGCCGATCTGTCTACCTTGATCGCGACCGTGGCGGCGTTGCCCGATATCGATCCGGAGACCCGCGCCGCGATAACGCTTTCGGGTGGCCGGCTGCTGGACGGCACCACTCGCCTCGGCCCGGTCGAGCCGATCCCGGGTGGCCACCGCATCCCGATCCGGGATGCCGACGGGAGCCGGCTCGTGGATTTCGAGGTCGTCGACGGCGCGGTGGCGGTGCGCACGCACCTGCTCGCCAACCGTCCGCACCGGGCGCTCACCGCGACACAATTGCTGCTCGAGCTGACCTCCGATTGGCGCGACCGCGAGATGGCCACCCAGGTGGTGAGTACGGTGCTGGAGCGCACCTCCGGACTCGTGGTGGGTGCTGCCGGTGAACTCGCCTTCACCGTGTCCGGAACCGTAGGTTCCCGGCAGTTGGATGTCACCCTCGACAGCACGCACGGCCGACTGGCTCTGTACTTCGACGAGGAGCCCGACGGGAACGGCTCGCCGGGATCGGATCCCGGCGGCCCGCCCCCGCCGGTGCCCGGTCCCTCCGATCGCCCCGGTTCGGCCCCGCCGGCGATGCCCGATGGGCAGGCCCCCTACGACTCGGTCGGTGGATGGACAACAGACACTGCGGACCTGCGGCAGGTGGTGTTCGACCCGGCCAGGTTGCACGGCTACGGACCGCACCCCAGCGCATGGGCGCTGGAACGCCCGGGCCGGGGCGCCGCGGCTGCGCGGCCCGCCGTAACCGCCGCGGTGTTCACCGAGGGCGTGACCCGGGCCCGGATGCAGGCGGCACTGGACGCGCTGGACGGGCTCGGCGAGTCCACCCGCGACGATGTCGTCCGGCTGCTCGACAACGCCCTGAACCTCTCCGGCGGCCGGCTCGGACCGGTGGAAGTTGTCGGTGGGGTCCGCCGGATCACGATCCTCGACCAGATCGGGACGTTGCTGACTGTCCAGGTCGGCGTCGGTCCCGATGCCACCGCGGTCGCCTGGGCGCACCTGCCGCATGTGCGCGGTGTCGATGCCGCGACACGCGATGCGGTCACCGGGATGCTCACCGATGCGGTGGTACGCCAGGCAACCGGCGTGGAGTCGACCGACTCCAGCCAGGCGCTGGTCCGATTGGGCCGCCACAGTGCCCGGGCGTTGGTCCAGCTGCAGGCCGACCCGGTGTCGGCGGAGCTGTTGAAGCCGGACTCCGCCGCTCGGATGCGGCTGCTGGCGGAACAATCACGGGCACGAGAAGCCCTGTTGGCAGCGGGCTTCCGTCCCGAAGAGGTGGCTACCGCCACGCAGATGCGGCAGGTGGTCACCACATTGCGCGCTGAGCACGGGGAAGTGGCGGCCGCGCTGGAGCAGCCGTACGAGCTGATGATCCGGGTCGAGGAAGCCGACCGTCACACAAAGCTGGTTCGGCTGGAACGCGAGTTGTTCGACCACTACCGTCGCTTGCGGCAGGGGACGTGCACGAGCGTGGAGTTCCGGCGGATGGCGGCCAAGGCTGCCGAGGTGGACGAGATCGCCGCGGCTGTGCTTGCCCTCGAGGACCAGGAGCAGCTGGAACCGGTCCGGGACCGTCCGGTCCGGTCGACCCTCTCGAAGCACCGCCTTGTTTCCGGCCACATCCCGGTAGGCGGAGACATCGAAGCCCGGCTGCGTACAAAATTGGAGCAGACACGCCGCTTCCTGGCGCCATTGCTGGGCCGGGATCCGATGCTGGTGAGTGATGCGTGGCTGGAGCACGAGTGGGCGCCGACCCCGCAGCAGCACCGGGTGCTCGACGAGTTCCTGCTGGATTCCCAGGACCCGCCGAAGGACGAGGGGCTGCGCGCGGAGTGGATCGCTGCACGCGAAGAAGCGCGATACCGGATCTGGGCCGACAGCACTCGAGCCGAGCTGACTGCCGAGTTCCAGGAGCTACGCAGGCTGATCGCGCTCTTCGACGATATCCACGGCCGAGAGGAGCGGCTGGCCGGGTTGCACGCCGCACTGGATGCGGTCCTGGACAGCGGTACCCCGGACGTCGACGAGCCCGCGCAAGCCTCCGCGATGGTCGAACTCGCCCTGGCCTTCGACGGCCGGCTCGAGTCCGGGACGGACGCGTCACCGGCGAGACACCGGCCGGATATCATCACTTCGGCGATATTGCTGGCCCGGGCCGGCTTGCGAGTCGAGCCGGGCCGGGACCTGCGCATCGACGGCCAGGAATTCGCCCATACCGTGCCGCGGGTTGCCGGGATCCGCGCGCTGCGCTCCTGGCTCGAACACACGGTGGCGGGCAAACCGGCCGAGCGGATCGTGGTCGACCTGGTCGAGGCGGAAGTCGGTATCCAGGAGCTGACGCAGGAGTGGAGTCGCGCGCCGATCGAGGGGTTGCGTGAGGTGATCGCGATCGACCGGTACGGCACGGTCGCTCGACTGGGCCCGTCCGATGAGGCCCCGAGCGGTGAGCCGGGCGATGCTGTTGCCGCCATGCTGGGCATGGACTGGCGAACCGATAACGGGGGCAGCGTCGATTCGGGTGGACGCGGCAGCGGTGACCGAGGCGGAGACGGGGACGGTCCGCCGCTACCGCCACCGGAGGGTGAGGGCGAGCCGGGCGACGGGATGCTGCCCGCCGAGCTGGTCGCGGCGCGGCGCTCCGCCGAAATGCGGTTGGAACAGGTGCACGCCCAGCTGCTGACCCGGCACTCCTTCGTCAAAGCGGATCTGGCCCCCGGCGCACGCGTCGCAGATAGGCTGGCGCTGGCCCACGCCACCATGGTCCAGGTGCTGGAGAACCTGTGCGGATTGCCGCTCGGGACGTTGACCGATGAGGCCGCGGTGCGCCGCGAACTCGCCGGGCTGCGGGCCCGGAGTCCCCGGCCGGATCAGGTGAAGGTGATCGAGCAGCTGTTCACTGAGCTGTACGAGCAGAGGAAGCTGCTCGGGGAAGCCGATCGCCTCGACATCCGGATCAGGCAGCTCGACAGGCTGGAAGCGTTGCTTTCGGAGACGTATCGCGATAATGCGCGGGCAGCGGAGTTCCGGGCGCTGGCGACGGACGCGGCTCGGCTGGCCCGGCTGGCCGGTGAACGCGACCGGGCGCAGGACCAGCCGGTGTGGCCCCAGCAGGTTCTCGGTGCGCCCGAATACGGTTGGCAGCCCGGCACGCTCCGGCCCGATGAAAAGGTGGAACAGAGTCTGCGTGACTGGTTCACGACGCTGGGAATGCAGTTGTCCGAGTCTGTGCCCGGGGTGGATCTGGATGCGCCGACCGTCGAGCAGGTCACCCGGCTGCTCGGCAGCGATCTCGTGCGGTTGTTGAAGACAGAGCCGCTGGCAGCGGAATTCGAGAAGCTGCGGACGCTGATCGTGGTGATCGCGGAGATCGATGGCCGGGCGACCGGACTGGGTGAGATCGAAGCGCGGTTGGACCGTGAACTGGCGACCGTGGTCTTCTCCCGGCCCGCGCCGCAGACAACTCCGGATACGAGGGTCGGGGTAGGCGCCGAGCTCGTCGCGCTCCGGTCGCGGACAACGAGCCTGCGGGATGTCTACCGCCTGGTGCTCGTTCAGCGGGGCGCCCGGTTCGGGGCGTTCCCGGACGAACTCGGTTCCGAACAGCTGAAGCAATTGAGGGACCGGCGTGCCGCGCTGGCGAAGCGCTTGGCCGGGCTGCTCAGCGATGTCACGGAGCAGGATCTGACTTCGGGTCGGGTCCGGGAGATGGCAGGGCAACTGGAGCCGGAACTGGGTGGCTCGCCGGCGATCGACGCCCTGGTGGAACTGGCCGAACTCGATGTGGTGCTGCGCTTCAGTTCGAAGTTCGTCATCGAGGATGCCCGGGCCGAGTTCCAGCACGAGGTGCTCGACATGCTGGAAAAGGCTCTGGCCGAGGCCTATTCGGAGCAGGCGAAGGCGGCGAATCGGCTCGCCGCGGTGCAGCGCCACAGCGGTGAGGCGGTCGGGCAGTCGGCTGCGGCCGCCCAGCTGAATCGCTGGCACGAGCGGCTGCACCGGTTGCGCACTCAGCGCGACGAACTCGACGAGCTCGCACAGCGGTTGCGCGAGACACAGAAGAAATGGGGCGATACGCACATACGACTCGTCGAATCGGCGAGTAAGAGCGGTGTCGAGACGAACGAACTACTGGCACTGGACCCCGAGCTGGCCCAACTCGGCAGCGAGCTGTCCCAACTGGAACAACAGCTGGTCAGGGCATTGGTGCGAACGATCGAGCTGGTGACCGCGCCACCGGCTGATCCCGGGACACCGGTCGCCGGCGGAGGTCTCGCACCGGATGGTGGCCCCTCGCTCATGGGTGGGGCGGGCGGTGCTGTCGGGGCAGTCATCGGTGGCAGTACGACCGGCCTCGGCCTCGGGTGGCTGACCGGCTCCGGTGGGGTCGGTGGGCTCCTGGGGACCGGTCTCGGGAGTCGGGCCGGGAAAGGCTTCGGAGGCCTGAAAGGACGGAACTCCGATTCTTTCACCGGCTTCACCTGGACCCCGCTGACTCCCTCCGACGGCGCCGGTGATTTCGAGGCTCCGGGTGCCGACTGGCGTGACCGGCTGGATCTCGATGTGGAACGGGCGCAGACATTGGATGCGCTCACCGCCGTGGTGCGGCGAGTGCTCGCGACATCGCCCGAGGACGTGCCGGGACTCGTCGAAGGTTTCGTCGCGGCTCCGGAACAGACCCTGACCGGCTGGCGCGCAGAGGATATGCCGGAAGCGGATCGGGAAGCACTCGACGCCGCGGCACAAGACTTCACCGCCGCCGACGAGAAAGTCCGCCGTGCCGATGCCGCCGGAGCGCGGCGTATGCGGCGGGCGGCCGACCGTGAAGCAGCTCGGATCACACGCGATCGCCGCGCCCGTGAATCCGGGCAGCCGGTCGACGAGACCCGTCCAACGGAGCCGCCGCCGAAGGACGGTAAGTGCGCGCCACTGTCCGGGCAGGCCGCCAACGACTACTACCACGATGTGCGCGGCGGTAAGCGGGCTGTGGCGATGCCGGAGGTCGCCGTCGACGACGAGGGCACCCCGGGCGCGGCCCTGTCCTGGCTGGCCGGCGGACACGCCGCCCCCGTCGGTGAGGGAGTGGCCGGGCACATCGCCGTCGCAGCCGAGCTGCTGGGAGTCGAGCCTGGGCAGACACCGACCGAAGAGCAGCGCATCGGCAATCACGGTCGCGGTGTGCTGTTGATCGACACCTACCTCGGTGACGGCAGGTCCGAGCAGCGCGTACACGCTTACTTCGTCGTGAACCACAACGGGGAGTTGCTGCAGTTCGACCGCAGCGGCAACTCGATGGGCGAGTTCGTCCCCGGCCACGCGGATGGCCTGGTGGCGCACAGTCACCGCATCGAGCTCGATGCCGAGGGCAACCCGGTACGGCCGCTCGACGCGACCCTTGATGCGCCCCAGGCGCCGGCCCCGCTGGAAGGGCGCCCGCGAATCGGCAACATCACCGGCGTCCCGGACTCCGGCGACGACCGTGCGCCCACCGCTGACCTCGGCGAGCTCGTGGCGTCGGCTCAGTCGGCTGCTCGAGCGAACCAACGGGCCGCACAGGACTTTTTCGACCGGCTGCCCAAGAGCGACGAGAAGACCGTCGGCACGCTGTTCTTCTTCGGTTCGATTGATATCCGACAGATCCGAACCCGGGTGGGCATATCGCTGAGCCAGGTCAAGGTGTTGGTCAAGCTGGTGGCCCGTGAACTGCTCGACGCGCTGTCCGATAGCGCGGTGCGGCCGGGTGCAGCGCCACAGCACTCGAATGAGCTGGTCGACACCGACACCGCCCTCGCGCATCTGCGTGCGCGTTGGGGCGATATGCCGCCGTCGACGCAGGAATTGGTGCAGTGGGCCAAGGGCGCCAAGGTCGGCGCCGACCCCTTCGGTTATCGGCCGGTAAACGACTATCTGAACACGCCGGAAAGCCAGCGGTCCGAGGACGATCCGGCGGCCGCGAAGGCGCAGTATCTCGCCCGTGCTATGTCCTCGTTGCCGTTCGATATCGAAGTGGTCGGCCGGATCGAGCTCAGCAACGCCGATTTCGAAAACCCCGCCGGCATGCTGGGGCGGAACATAGTGCTGCGGGGCTTCACTCCAGTGGGGCTCGGGAAGACCCCGTCGGACCGGTTGCGGGACGAGGACCTCGTGTTCCTGCGGGTTCCGGCCGGTACCCCGATGATGTGGACCGAGGCGGAGACCGGGCTGCCCGAGCTGCTGCTGATCAACGGTCTACAGATCAGGGTGACCGAGGGCGCGATCGAGGAGGACGAGCGGCGCTCGATCCACGGGTACGCGCTGCCTTACAGCGACACGGCGGCGGCAGCCGCCCGCGGCCCGGCCGGGCTCACTGGGCCACCGCCGGATGCGCTGCCCTTCGTCGACACAGGTCGTCCGAGCAAGGGCGGGCGCCGAGGGCTGCCGGACGACGGGGTGTGGTTCGCTGCTGGCCCGGACTTGCCCCCAGAGGCGCGCGCCTTCGGGCCGCAGCTGCCGCCCACGCCGGCGGGCGCGCCCACCGGGGAGCAGTCTCATACGGCGGAAGGACCGGAGGCCCCAGCGCCGACAGGTGGTAAGTCCATCGAAGTGCCCCTGAAGGTGCAGCTGGTGGATGCGCAGTTCGCGGCCGATGCCGCCTTGCGGCAGCTCCGTCGGGAGCGCCACGCGGCGGTCACGGCACTCGGCATGGACGCGGAGCGGCCCACCGCCGAACTGGTCGCCGAGCTGGAGAATACCGGCGCTGACCCGAGCCTGCTGCGCGCGATCCACGAGACCGAACAGCAGCATCTGCGGCTGCTGGTGGCCAACCGTGCGCATACCGCCGCGTGGGTGGAGCGCGCGCGTTGGGCGGCGCAGACCGAGCAGATGGCCGAGCAACTCGGTGAGGACCTGTCGTCGGACGGTTCGCTCACCCGGTTGCTCGGACTGGCAGCGGATACCGGTCACCAGGAACTGCTGGAATGCGTGCAGGCGTATCAGCGTACGATCGACGCGTTCGCCGCCGCCGACCGCGAGTTGACGGATTCGCTCGCAGCGCTGCAGATCCGGCCCGGCGACGTCCACCTCTCACCGGCACACGCGGACCTGGTCGCGGCAGTGCAGACACTCGCCGACCTCGTCGGGCCGGAATGGGTTCGCCGTCCCGACCGCCCCGGATTCGGCGGTTCACCGAACGACCTGACTGCTGCGGTGGGTGGGCGGCTGCTGCGCTACCCGGATCATGACTATCTGGTCCGGGAGTTGCAGCACCTGGGGCCGGGTTCCTGTGTGCTCGTGGTGGACACGGACCGTACGAGCCTGCGCCGGTATGTGCTGACCAATGTGGCCGGCACCATCATGATGGTCGACCGACTGAGCGGCGCAGTGCGCCAATTCGTCCCCGGTAGCAATGTCGGCCGGACTGTCGAAGGGATCTTCTTCGGACCGGACGAACGCCCTCTACACCCGGTAGACGGCGACTGGGATCCGGTCCCGCAGTTCGACACCGACCCGTCGGAAGCGCGGCGTGCGGAAGCCTTCCGGCTCTACGCCGCCACGGTCGACCGACTGCGGCAGGACGGCGATCTCGGCGGTGAGCTGGGCCGGTTGCACGATCTGGCCGGGCAACGCTTGTCGGCGATGCTGGATCATCACGCCACCACGGTCGAGTACGGTGCGCTGGCGCGGGATCTCGGTGTGGACGCGAAGACGCTGAGTGCGCAGCAACTGGAGCAGTTGCGGCAGACACCCGAACCGCCACGCGAGGAGCCGAGCGGGCTCGTGCGGGGCAACCGGCCGATTCTGCCCGCGCAACCGGTGACCGAGTTGGGCCGGCTCGCCGACGACCTGGTCCGGCTGGACGAGCGGGTACGTGAACTGGACCGGCAGATCGCCGACGGTATCGCGGCATTGCCGGAGCCCGCACTCGCTCCGCAAGCCCGCGATCAGTTCTGTGCCCCGGCAGCGGTGACGGTAGCCGCGCTGGTGACCGGCAATCCGGATATCCGTTTGCTCGACTGGGATACCAGCGAAGGCGGTACTCCGAACTATGTGACCGCCGCCGGACTCGGTGCGCAGCCGCGCACATTCGTCGGCGGACACGAGCAGATATGGCGAGTGCTGCGCGCGTTGGGGGACGGGGCGGTCGTTGTATTGGCCGACGACTACGTAGGCAATGCTGGCGCACACGCTTACGCCATGGTCAATGTGCGCGGCCATATCGTGGTCGTCGACTGGGGAGGGGCGGTGATCCACGACTTCCCGCCCACGGCCGGCGCGGACGTCGCGGTAGCCGAAGGATTCGTTTTCACCGCTGCCAAGGTCGCGTTGCACCCGATGGACGATGATATCCGTGCGCAACTGACCGAGCTGGCCGATCAGCGCGCCGAAGCGCTGCGAGCGGAGGACCCGGAAACCGCGCAGCGGGTTCACCACGCGGCCTACGACCTGCTCTACGGAGTAGAGGCGAGCGAAGCGCAGCCGTACTCGAACGGAGAATTCAGCCGAATAGAACGGCCACCTTTCGATGACCTCGATGTCACGGTGCTGCAGGAAATCCTCGCCCCCCTGCGGGACCGGCTGCATATTGTCGACGAGGGCTGGGACCGAGAAGTCCGCTTCGACACCGAGGGCATGCTCTGGTCGGAGATCGACGATCTGCGCGAACACCTGCGGCCTTTCGGCCCGGCGCTGCACCGGGTCGGCTGGGGCGGCTGGCACGAGGCCATGCTCGATGATCTCGGGAAGGCGGAGGGCGCGGATATGGTCCGCGTCGATCTAGAAGTACCACGCACACTGCGATGGACTCCGCAAGGCTGGGCCGAGGTCGCCGACATACCGGCCGCCACGGATTCCGATATCGAGGAACGCGATATCGACGCACGGATCGCGAAGCTGGTGCGGGAACGCGACCGCTTGCTCGGCCGGCACGGGATGACGTTGCACGGGCCGCGGACGCTCTGGGGAATACAACCCATGCCGGTGTCGCAGATGATCGAGGTCCAGCGGGAATTCATCAATGATCGGCTCGCCGAGCTGGCCACACGAATCGGAGTCGACCAGTCGCAGCTGGACCGGGTGACGATGCCCGACGACAGGGGCCGGACGAGCGATGCCAGGTTGGGGTTGCGCAAGCAGGAGGCGGAGCTGGCCCGCCTCGCCGAAGTCGTCGCGCTGCTCCAGGAACTGCAGGGCGATCAGCCACCGCCACCGCTGGATCCGGCTTCGTTGCTACCGGACTCCGCGCCGCCGCCGACTGTCTCCGCCCGGCCACCGGCAGTCCTGGACTTCGACCTGATCGAATCGAGGATCCGGAAACTGCACACACTGTGCGATGAGCTCTTCGCCCGGCTGGAGCTGAACAACCGGGGCTTGTCGCCGCATTCGGCGCAGCCGGCCGCCGCCCGGAAAACGGTCGATGCGGATTGGGTGGCATTGGCCGAGATGCTGGCGGTGGGCCCGGCGGAGCTCGCCGACCTTCCACTGCACCTCTTCGATGACCCCGCCGAGCTGGCTCCCGATGATCCGATGCGGCCCGTGGCCGAACGGTTCCGGAAGGCGGCCGAACAGCGTGCGGCCATAACGGCCCGGGCCGCTGATGTGGTCCGGCTCACCGAATCGGTCACCGAACTCGCCGAAGCGGAGCGGGTATTGGACGAGGAAGTGACGCGGCGCTACCACAGCAACCCGCATAGACCCCACGGCACCTGGCTCGGTCCGCATATCAATTACCTCCCCGCTGCCGACGGCGGTCCCGGCCTGCTGGTGGTCGTCGCCACGGCCGGCCGCCACGAGCGGGCGCTGCGGGAGTTGGCCGCCGACAGACCCGAATTCGCCGATGTGCTGGCCCCGGCTTCGCCGTACCAGGTTTCCTCGGTGACCGTCGCGCCGCGCCGCGATGGGACGGTCGAGGGTACGTGGCGTTCGATGCCACGCCGGGAACCGGACAACGCCGGACTCGGCGGCTTGCTGTTGGACGCGTATCTCACCTACCGTCGCCGGGAGCTGCTGACCGGGCCCGTCGGCTTCGATACCTGGGTGAAGTCGCTCGGCGGTTTCGACAGCGAGACCACGCTCGCCGACCTTGCCGCCCGGATTCCCGCCGATTCCGAGGCCGACCCGTTCAGTGCCCGTGAGGTCGTCCGCAGGATGATCACCGAGGGCGGCTCGTCCAGATGGCGCAGTCCGCGGTCCGGTCGGCCGAGGTCCACCACGTCCACAACGATCGAGGTCGGCGGTGTCGCGATCGCGATTCGCATGGCCCCCGGCGGCCGGGGCGGGTTCGTGGTCGCCGAATCCGGGGACTCCCGAAACGATGCGGGCGCCGTGGTTTCGGAGGTTTTCGCCGGCTGGACTGCGAGCAGCGAACAGAAGCTGGCGAACAAGGTCGCCCGCGCGCTGCGCCGGGGCAAGGTGGACTTGAATGCCGAAACCTCTGTCGCCCAGGAAGAATCCGATACCGAGTGGCAGCTGCGGTTCGAGCGGGAATTCGCCGCGTCGGCACGGCTGCTGCCCGAAGACTTCCTACCCGGCCAGGTCGACACGGTACGTCGCAAGGTGCGGTCCATGGCCGCGGAATTCGCCGCCCGCGGTTACGCCGACTGGCACACCACGATCCTGGAGAACCTCGACGTTCCCGCGCCGCGGACGGCCGAACCGCCGGATCACCATCGTCGGACGCCTGCCCCGACAGCCGACCGCTCGCCGGTGCCGCCGGTAGGAGATGGCTTCGCTCGCTGGGCGACCGCCGTGGGGCCCGTCCAGGGCGGCGGGCCGGCCAGCGGTGGCCCGTTGGCGCCGGTCGCCTCTGGCGATAATCCTCCGGTCGCGGGCAGTGACGAAGCATCGCCGGCCCATATCGCCGGAATCGAGCGTTTGAACGATGGTCTCTACCGTGGTGTGGGTTTCCTGATCGAGCAACACGGCGATGGTCTCCGCCTACATACCGCCGACTCGTTGTTCTCCTTGGAGAAGAGCTACCGCGTGCTGTCGCTGGCTATCGAGCGGGATGGACAGGACGTGACCGTCCACGCCCGATGTGACACACCGCTCCACGGGCTGCAAGAGCTCACCGTCTCGACGAGCGGTAGGAGCGGCGGCTTGGAGCCGGCGGACCGGGAACGCGTGCTTTCGGAGTTGGATGAACGCGAACAGGCACAGATCCCGCTCCGGGATCAGCTGGTTGCCGGCGGCTTCGAGCCGGTCGCGGATGGGCTGCTGCGCCTGGAATATGGTGGCGTTCACCTGTACGTTGAAGTGCACTCCGGGGGCGGTCTCGAATTCTTCACCCCGGTCTTGAATTACGGCATGGGCGAGCTACTGTCGCGGTCCCGGCTCCTCGCTGTTGTGCCCATTGCCTCCGACCGGCCCAGCTTTCGGCCACGGCCCTCATCGGCGTTGCGTCTGACCAACGGCTGGCTGGAGTACACATTTGTCAGCGGTGGGAACATGCCGGAGCATACCCGGATGCTGCGTCCGGTCGCCCCGGAGGACATCGGCTGGACGCCCGTTCCACCTCGTCGGGAAAACACCGGTTTCGTGGTGGGAGGTGACAACTCCACCGATCTGATCCGGCGGCTCGACACGATCAACGGCCACCCGATCGCCGACCTCGAGCGCTGGATGCGGCCGTACGACCCCGAGAACGCCCGCAACCGTGGCGAAGCGGACAGATTCGACGGTTCCTCGGCGGGATTCCTCGGTGCAACCGACAGCCTCATCGCCATACTCGCCCGGGACAACGACCTCGTGCGCAGCCTCGGACTCAGCCACGCCCATCTCGCCCGTGTCCTCCACCTGACCAGGGAACTGGTTACCGGATACCATCTCTTCGAGCACCTCGGCGAGAGCAATCACTCCTATACCGTCCAGGGGACCGGGAGCATGGGAGTTCAGGGCTCGCCGTTCCGAGACGGTACGTTGGGCTCCGGCGACTACAGCATCACCAATACCGCTACCGGTGCCACGACGGAGTTCTCCGACCTCGGCGCGCACCTGATCGAGCGATACGGTTTCTACCAAGGGCGTGGAACCAGCTACCGCACCTCACCCGAGCAGATCATCGCCACCTACGGGCATCTACTGGAGCGGGTGGGCGGAGCGGAACGCCTACGCCGGGTCATCGCCGAAGTCGACGCGCGCCACCCGGGTTTCGGCGAGAACATCGCAGCGGCCCCGGTCGCGGTCGACACTGTCCCCGGCCCGGCAGCCCAAGCCGCTGACCCGTTCCTCGAGGCCCACGACGGCGCCGAGGCGATCGCCCGGCCTGAGCCGGGCCTGGACTTGTCCGATAGCGGACTTGCCGATTCCGCCTTCGGGCCCGGACACGGACTGCGCGACCAGGACGGACGACCGGTCGAAGAGCTCGACGAACCCGAGCGGGCCGAGCGGCTGACCGGGGCGACCCGATCAGCCGCCGGGAACAGCAAGAGGGGCGCCTCCCATGCTCGCAACGAAGACGCGATGGTGGTCGTGGAGTCCACCCGCGCCGGGAAGCCTGTGGTGGCCGCCGCGGTGTTCGACGGGGTGGGCGGGTCGCCGGACGGCCACCGCGCGGCGTGGGAAGCGGCGGCCGAACTCGGGGCGTATCTGGAACAGGAATGGCACGGGTTCGGGAGCGGGCGCACCCGGGAGGTAGTGCTCCGAGAAGCGCTGCACCATACCCAGCAACGGGTGCTGGCTCTGGGGCGCCTGCCCGAGTACGCCGGCCGGCCGACCGGCCCACAGTGCGCGGTCGCGGTCGTGATCGCCGAACACGATCGCTTCACCGTCGGGTGGGTCGGGGACAGCCGGGTGGGGTGGGCTTCGGCTGACGGCCGGCATGCGATGTGGTGGACCGACGATCACTCGTCCATCCGGATGTTCGCGGATGAGCACGGAATATCCGAGCGCGAAGCGCTCGAACGCCACCCGTGGCTGGAAGATTACCGGCACGCGATCGAATACGCCCTGGGCCGGGAAGGCCGGATACCGGCGGCCCCGGAGTCGGACATCACTGTGGAGGCGTACGTCAGAACCGTTCTGGTGTCGGACGATATCGATGCACCCGTGACGGCCGCGGACGGCACGATCACGGTGCCACGCGGCGGGGTCGCGGTGACGGTCACCGACGGTGCGGTGAAAACAATGCCGCATATCCGGGCGCTCGGCGAGGCCGTCGCCCGTCACGGCGGCGATCCCAGCGCGATCGCTGCCGCGGTGGTCGACCGAGCGGACGACGCGGGCGAAGCCGACGACATCACTGTTGTCGCTGTGCAGTCCGGGCGGGGCGCCGGCGAGTCGCCGCGGACCGATATCGCGGCGGCGCCGCGGGGCCCGCGTAGCCGGCGGTGGGGGGTGAGCGCTCGGCTCCTGCCCGGCGCCTCGGTGCCGCGCCCCGCCGGAGGCGCGGTCGGCGATACCGCCGAAGAGGCGCACGGGCCGGGAGGAGTATCGCGGCCGCGTCCCTGGTCCGATATCGAAGAGGGGCTGGCTCTTCCCACCCGACCTAATGCGGATATGCCCGACCGGCCCTTGCGCGGTGAACCGGCGGGAAAGCGGGATAGGACGGACGAGGTCGGTCTCGTCGATGACCCGCTGGAGACCCGGACACCGCGACCCTCGCGGCCGGCTCCCGTAACCACCGAGCCGACGGTCACGGCCGATGAATCGGCCGTTCTCGCCTACATCGATGCGGCATCGGCGCGTCCTACCTATCTCGGACCCGCGTTGCCGCTGGACGACGGCTTCACCACAGATCAACAGCGGATCGCCGATGCGGCACTGCGGGCCGGCGGATTCGCCGACGTGAACGAGTTGCAGCGACCGATAGGCGAGGACATCGTGTCCGCTACGCAGCGCCGCACCACCGAGAACGCGCAATGGTGGCATGCGCTGAGCGACCCCGAGCGTCCAGGTGAGCTGAGCGATACCCAGCGCGCCCTGATCCAGGTGTATCCGCACCAGATCGGCAACGCGGACGGGATCGACGACGAGTCGGTCTACGACCAGGCGAACCGGCTGTCGATCAGCCGCGACCTGAAGGCGTTCATCGCTCGCAAACCCGCTGAGGCCTCGGGTATTTTCTGGTTCCGGACCGTGTTGAGCGCCGCCGAGGCGAAGCAGCTCGGCAACCTGGTCCATACCCGGAACCAGCTGATGCTGTTGGACCAGCAGGCGCAGGAGATCGCGGGCAGCCCGAAAGTGCGCCTGCGGCGCTATGACGCGACCGCCTTCAACGGCAACGGGAAGGCCGTGGTCACGCTCGGTGATGTCGATACGGCGCAGACGGTGAACTGGCATGTGCCGGGCACCAATACGACCGCGCGCTCGCTGGCCTACCAGTTCGAGCCGGTGCGCAACCTGTACGAAGAGACACTGCGGGTGGCCCCGTCACTATCGCTCGCCTCGATCATCTGGATCGGTTACGAGGCGCCGACCGGTCCGATGAACACCGGCTACGTGAAGGCGGCATCTCGCCGCCCCGCCGAGGTGGGCGGTGACCTGCTCCTCGGCGATATCGCCGCGTTCCAGGCGACTAGGCGTTTCGCCGGTAACGCCGACCCGAACCGCCTGATCACCCGGCTCTACGCACACAGTTACGGGACGGTCACCACCGGCTTCGCGGGCCGCAACGGCAGGCTGAAAGGTCTGGTCCGCACGATTATCCTCGCGGGATCTCCGGGGGCGGGCCCGATCGAGCACGCGGACGAATTCGGTCTCGGCAGGCGCAACGTCTTCGCCTTCGCCTCCTGGCGCGATGTGGTGACGATGTTCGGCGCTGATCGGCTCGGGATGCGGAGCCGCTTCAACCGGTGGCTGGGCCTGGGTATGGACCCCTCCGCCGAAGCGTTCCAAGCCAGGCGGATACGCGCCGAGTATCCGAACTCGGAGCACTTCGCGGGTGCGGAGCCGGTCCATCAGGGTTATCTGCGTCGTGACCCGGCTACCGGGCAGCCCAGCGAAGCGCTGACCGAAGCCGCGCTGATCACCGCGGGCCGGGAGGACACCCTCGTATCGGTGGAGCGGCGCCGGCCGGGCCGTAGGACCGGCGCGCTCCCGATCGACTCCGAGCGCGGACGATACGCCGACGGCAGCAGCGACTACCACCGGCCGGACACCACTACGCCGGGCGACGCCCTCGTCGGGAAAACCGAACCGTTGGCGGGCGCGGACCGCTCGGATCGGGAGGCCACCCCGGCAGAACAGCGGCCTGCGACCGCGAACCACACCGCCGCTACAGCCGAATCCTCGGCGGCCGATCCGGGGGCGGAGCCCGGGGGCCGGGCACACAGCGAAATGAACGGTCCTCCCGGCGAGTACGACGCCGTTCGGGTGCCATACACCGGTCGCGAGGCCGCTCGTGGCATCCCGGGCCAGGCCGTGGCGTACCACCACGTCGACGACGGTGACGGGTATGGGCGCGACGATGAGCACGAGGCCGAGGGCCGGGGCCGGGCTGCAGCCGGCGACGGGCAACCGGCCGGCGAGGATTCTTCGCCGGAGGCGCTCGCGGCGGATGCGGAGATGCCGGAGGCACGTTTGCGCGCGCTGTTCAGCGTCCCGCTCGACCTCGACGCCGAACAGCGACCTCCACAGCTGGATCGCATCACCCCCGAGGATCTTCTGTCCGCCATCCGTACCGCGATAAAGCTGCACGATGAAGAATTGGCAGAAATCGCCGGTACCCCGGAACCTCCCACGATCGAAAACACCGTGTCCGCACTGGGTGCGGCGGGCCGGCCCTTGGCCGCGGTGGCCGGGGTCGTGTCGATCACGTCCACGGCTAATTCCAGCGCCGCCATGCGCGAGGTCGAGCCGATCATCACCGGGCTCATGGCCGACCACCGCAACCGCGTACTGACCGACCGGGGCCTGTTCGACCGTATTGCCGCACTGTACGACCGGCGCGGTGATCTCGGCCTGGACACCAGTACGCGATGGTATCTGGAACGGCTGCATCGGGATTTTCTGCGCGCCGGTATCAACCTGTCCGCAGCGGAACGGACCGAACTCGCCGATATCGACCGGGAGCTGGCGGGCCTGCAGATGAAGTTCAAGTCGTTGCAGGTGGCAGCGACCAATGCCGCTGAGCTCCACGTGGCCGACCTCGGCGATCTGAACGGACTGTCGGATAAGCAGATCGAGGCGGCACGAGCCGCTGCCGGGGATCGTGACGGCTATGTGTTGAAGTCCGAAGCCGCCAATAGTGGGTTCTCTCATCCGGCGATGGCGGCACTATCCGATCGCGCGGTCCGCAAACGGCTGCACGATACTTTGGCCTCTCGCTGTACCGGAGGCGAGTTCGACACTACCGGCACTGTGGTTCGTCAAGCCGAGCTGATGGCGCGGCGCGCCGAGATACTGAGCCGCGACCATCACATGGCGTATGTGACGGAAGTGGAGGCCTTCGATTCGGTGGATCTGGTGCGCGATCTGCTGCGCGGGATCGTCCCGGCCGCCGTCGCCAAGACCCGGATCGAAGATGTCGAGGGCTCCGCGGCCATCGGTGTGGACCGTCTCGAGGTGCACGACGCCGCCTATGCGCTGAAAGTCCTGGAAGAACAGGACGAATTCAGTTTCGACTCCGAGGAATTACAAGGCTATTTGCAGCTCGACCGGGTGCTGCGCGACGGCGTATTCTTCTTTGCGGAAAAGCTTTTCGGAATCACCTTTGTCGAACGCCCGGATCTGCCCGCGTTTCACTCGGACGTACGCACATTCGAGGTGTTCGATTCCGCGGACAAACGAATCGGCTATTTCTATTTCGACCCGTATTCGCGTGAATCGAAGAGAGGGGGTGGGTGGACCGATCGAATTCGCGTCAAGGGTACCGAGGATGATCGGCTACCGGTCGTGATCAGCTTGATCAACCACAAGAAGCCGGATCCGGGTAAACCTGACCTCCTGAGTTGGGACCTCACCAAGGTTCTCTTCCATGAGGTCTTCCACGCCGTGCATGTGCTACTCGGTGAAGGCATGCACGAAGTGACGAATCGTCGCATGCCGGCCGGTTGGGGCGAGTTCGTCGCTCAGATATTCGAGATGGGCCGCTCGCATCCGAAAGTGCTGAAGAATTACGCCGTACACCATCTGACTGGTGAACCGATCCCTCAGGAAATGGTGGATTCGTTGGACGAGTGGGGGAAGGCGCACCGGGGCATTCCCACCATGCGGCGCTTGACGTCGGCTTTCCTGGATATCGGATGGGCGACCAGGCCGGCCGACGGCATGCCCGTGGGCGGCGACCTGATCGACGCGGTGCGCGAGCTCGAAAAAGCCACGCTGGCCGCGGAGGGTCTCTTTCATCCCGCGGTGCGTGGTGCGTTCATATCGCAGACGTTCGGCCACCTGTTCTCGTATCTCGGCGGGTTCGGCTCGTATGCCGGCCGATTCTGGAGTTACCTGTTGACCGAGGTGGTCGCCAGGACCGTCGCCGGGCAAGTCCAGCAGCTGATCGAGCAGCACGGGCTCACGCGCGAAGTCGGCGACTGGATGCTCGCCAATGTCCTCTTCCACGAGGAAACGAATCTGGGTGATGCGATCCGGGCGCTGATCGGTGAGATACCGGACCTGCAACCGTTCCTGGAGGCACATGGTCTCGATATCACCGCGTGGTTCGACGGGATCGAGCTTCCCGAGGTAGTCGACCCCGAACTCGTCGCACAGGCGTTGGAGAAGCTGGGCCCGGACGTTTCGGTAGACCGGCTGTCCGGAGCCACTGTCGACGTTTCCCTACGAAGCGATCTCACGAGCGGGTGGAACACCACGTTGTCGGACGCCGAGCGGGCGGCACTGATCACGACCCGTCCGGATCTCGTGCGCGCCATGGATCTGGGCCCGGAAGTATCGGATGCGGCGAACCGTCAGCGGGTCAAGCTCCTGGTGCACTCATTGAGTACCAAGCCACTGAACGAAGATCTCACCGAGACCGAACGTCAGCGCCTGCGCTACGGCTGGCGGCTGTGGCGAGAGCTCCACCGCGCTACCCGGCACGCCGCCGCGTTACCCGGCAAGCGCCAGGTGCTGCTGCTCTCCTTCGATCCGGACACACTGGTGAGCCGAGTGGCGCTGCGGCAGGTGACTCCCGACGGACGCGCGGAAACAGTGCGCGAACACACCATCGGGCCGGACGACCGGCCGTGGTCCAGGAATCTGTTCGGGCCGGAACCCGCGGCCGATGCCGAAGAATCCAGCAGCGGCCGGGTCGGTGACGACGACAAACCCGAAGACGGTGACGACAACGGTGGCGGAACGCGTGTCCCTGATTCCGGCCCCCGCCCGCAGGGGCCCGCCGACGGTGGTGGTGCGGTAAGTGCCCGCGAAGACGGTGAACCGCCACGCCGGTCGGCTCCGCGTGGTCGGGTGGTCGGCGTCGACGAGGCGCTGGGAATTCCCGGTCGGCGCCGCCCACCCACGTTGTGGACGCCGTACACCAAGCCTGGTCTCCCGGACGGTATCCAGGTGTTCCATCACGAACCGGATGACGAGGGATATGTCCCGGGCGAGGAGTATGGGTCGGAAGACGGTGATCGGTCACCGGGGGCCGCGCGCGAGATACCGCGGCCGGGTTTCCTGCAGCATATTCGTCAGCGGGTCCGCCGGGAAAACCTTAATCTTCCCATGCTGTACAGCGGTGCGTTCATCTCCACGATCGGCGGCTCCATCCAGGCCGGGTACGTTCCGCTATTCGTCGAGCAGATGAGCAATTCGGCGCAGTTGACCGGGCTGACGACCTCCGCGACGTCGGCCGCCGTGTTGTTGGCTCGATTCCCGGCCGGTGTAATGGCGGAGCGGCTCGATAGTCGGCTTGTCACCAGAGTCGGGGCAGCAACTGCTTTTGGGATCACCGTTGGCACCTTCGGCTATCTCCTCGGCGGATTTTCGGGTGCGCTGGAGGTCGTCATCGGATCGTCGATCGCCGTCGCCGTCGCCGATGCCGTTATCGCGGCCAGTACGCGAGAATACGGCTTGCGATTGGCGACGAAGGAACAGACGGACACCGTATCAAAGCTGACCGAGGCGAATCGTCTCGCGCTCGGGGGTGTCGGTCGATTCCTGGCTCCCGTAGTCGGTGGAATGTCTTCAGCGCTCCCGTTCCTCGCCAACGCCGCTTCCTTCGGGATCTACGAGCGAATAATGGCGGGGCTGCCCCCGGCGCCGCCGACGGCCAAGCGGGCCCGCCTGCTCGACGGTGCCCGGGCACTGATGCGGGATACCTATATGCGCGGCAATATCGGGCTGCTTGTTCCCTGGGGGGTCGGCGCCGCGACCACCGGAGTGTTGATGGCGAACACCATCAACGATGCGGGTTATTCGGTCACCGCTGCGGGATTGCTCCTGTCGGCCTCGAGCCTGGGATCGGCGGCAGCGGTGGTGTCGACTTCAAAACGGGTGACCGCCCGGATCAACCTGAAATGGATACATCCGGTCACGATGGGGACGTGGGCGGCTCTCATGGCCGCGTACGCGGCCACGACCGACCCGTGGATTCTGTGGCCGGCTTCGTTCACCATGGGTGCGGCGGTCATGTTGAACAACCAGAAATTCAGCAACTACCAGCTCGAGATAGTCCCCAAGGAGGCCAGGGGCGGCGCACAGTCCAGTGTTGACATCGTCAACGGGGTGGCCATGACCATCGGTGGCGTGGTCGGCGGAATCGCGCTCGACAGCTGGGGTGTCGCGGCGACGGGGTGGGCCGGCGCGGCCATGTTCGGTGTCGCGGCAGTCGGTTCGGCCGTCCTCGGGATCGCTACACGCAAGAAGCCGGAAGTAGGTAGCGACACATCCGGCTCGAATGCGCAGGCGGTCGGCCGGGAACCCGGCGCCGATCCGGCGCGCACCGCGGCCATCCGCCGGAAAATTCGGTGGTTCGCGAAGTCCACGCCGCCGGAGCCCACGCCGGAGGTCACGGAGACACCGGCCGGAAAGCAAGCCGATGAAGAAGCCACCGCACCGGCTCCGCGCGCTGAGGGTATCGCGTCGAGGGACGAACTCGCCGATACATCGGCTGCGGATCCGACCGAGTCGGCCGAGCCGGCGGAGCCGCCGCGATCGGGAATCCCCGAGGAGAACCGGGCGCAGTGGACGGACCGCTTCGAGCACGAGACACAGCGGACGATGGATGCCCGCACAAGAACCCAGGAGCCGGTCGATCGAGGCCCTCGGCACAGGCGATTCCTGGGGTGGTTGTTGCCCAAGATCCGAGTGCCCGGAGCGCGAACCGCGCACGTCGACCGGGATGACACAGCGTCACGACACCCTGGGGCCCACGGTGCCCCGGAGGGAACGGTGCCGGATTCGCCGACGGTCTCCGGCGACGGAGATACCTCATACACAACTCCGACTGGAAATGGTGCCCAGCCCACCGTTTCCGCCGACCCCGCGATTGCCGTGGGTATTCCGGAGACCCTGCACGAAGCCAACCAGTGCGGGCCGGAAAACCTTCGGGTGTTGCGGGATGCGACCGGTAACCCGAATGTCCGGGTCTTGCGCGCCGGGTTGTCGGGCGTCACCGTGGGTGCTTATGCGGATGCGGCCAACCACGCCAGGCCGCAGCATTTCCCCATCGACGCCGAGCATGTGCCCCGGGCGGTGGAAACGGCGCTGGAGGAACTGGTCCAGGGGCTGGATCCGATCGCGCGTAACGGTGTAGCCGTCCATGTGATCTACGGTTCGCGGGTAGTCGATCGATACGGTGTGAGCGGTCACGTATGGCAGCTGGTGTACCAGTGCGACGAGGACGGCAGCAACGCCAGAATCCGCCCGCTCGACCCGGGTAACCGCAGCGCCGGTGTGTATCCGGAAACCGACACGGTCGAGCGCGTATGGGCGATGGCGTTCGATCCTCAGGGGAACGTGCTCGTGTTGCCGAGGGAAACACCGGGCCCTGATCCGCGGGAGCGTCGAATCGGGTCTTCCGATGATGTTTCTCGGCCTCACCTCCGTGACGACAATGCCGGCCGGCGCGATGAGGACGCCGCCCCGGGAAGAGGTGATCACGATGGTGGCGGCGCACCGCGCCCGGATACCGGGGCGTTCATATCAGGCCCTGCGGACGGGGACAGCGCGGCGCGTGATGACACAGAGTCGGCGCTGCGTCTTCCGCCCGAGACCGTCGGCTCGATCACCAGGCACGAGCCCGGTGAGCTCTTGGATCCGAGTCGGTTGCCTCAGCAACGAGAGCACATCATCGCAGGTGTGGTGACGGGGGCGACGATGACGGTCGGCGGTATGGGGGAGCGGCCCCGGGTGCGCCTCGATATGCAAGCGGTCGAGGTACGGGGAGTGTTCCATCCGGTGATAGAGGGGGCCCTCGAGGGCTCCACCGTGCTGCGTGCCGGGTTCCGGGCCCTGATGTTGGAGTTCAGGCTCTGGTACCGGATCTTCGATTCGGGCAAGGTCGTGGCCCTGGTTTTCTACGGTGAGGAGCCCGATCCAGCCGATGGTGATTTCCGGGTGGTCACCGCGGCGATCGATGCGGCGTTGTCGGATCGGTTCCCCGGATCGGCGATCGACGTCGAGGAATATCGAGACGACGGCACCGAGTTTCGGCGCAGGTCGATCGCTCCGGCCGATACGTCCCTGCGCCGAACGGACTGGTATGCCGTGAATGGTGCGGAGGGTCGGCGACGCTGGCGAGTCGAGTTGGCGGTGGGTCTGTCAGGACTTGCGGATGCGGAACGGGCCAGGGGGGCCCGGCTTGCCGCCTCCTGGTCGACCGAGCGGTTGAGTGAATGCGGTTGGGGTGACGACAACCGGGTCGGGTTCGCGGAAGACCTCGTTTTCGACTTGGTCGATTCATCGTTGGCGGCCGGTGGCGACGAGGTACGCATCGCGATAACGCTGACCGATCGCGTGGGCCCGCTTCTGGTGGAAGTTTTCGATACCAACAGCACGGTGTCGTCCCTGCCGTCCGGCGCTTGGCACGCGACCAATGACCACGGCGTCACTGTGCGGGATGACGGCGGCCGGGTGACGTGGTTCGAACTGAGCACCGGACACCTCGCGCGTTCGGCGACCGCGGATCCAGTGGTGCCGGTCGGTACGGTGTCGGTGCACCACCCGATCGGAAACCCGGAACAAGCGCCGATGTCCGCGCCACAGGCCGATGGTGCAGCGCGCTCTCCGAGTACCGGCGATCCATCCAACACCGACACCGACACCGACGACGATGACGGCGGCATGCGGCCGAAGGCCGGGCCACCTACTGGAGGCCCTATGGGCGGATCCGGTGCGGGACGGGAGACGGACGCACCGGAGCAGCAGGAGTCTCCGCGCAGCGGCACAAGTGATTCCACGGCCGACCCGGACGGAGCGCGCACGGCGGCGCCGGAGATCGACGACCACACCGATGGCGCTGAACGCGCCCGGGTACACGATGAACCGCCGTCCCCCGACGGACTGACGCCCTACCGGAGCCCGCGCTCGGAAAGACCGGGTTCCGTTACGCCGGAGCAGGCGCCGCTGTCCGAGGGTGACTCGACAGATTCATCGGCTGAGCAACTACCGCCCGAGCCGGAGCCCGGATACTGGGTGGGGCTGGATGCAGCCATCCAGGAACTGATCGCGATCAATCCCGAGGCCTTCTGGTATCTGGAGAACCTGCCTCGGCCCACGCCGGGGGAGCCGTTCGGTGCCGACTGGGTCAGCAAGCGGGGGGAGTGGTTCGACGACTTGTTCTCCGGGGTCGTCGAAGAGCTGCGCGAGCTGGAGATCCCGTACAAAGACTTTGCTGAGCTCGGCCCGCGTCAGCTGGGCACGATAATCTCCACGTTCTTCACGCAGGGCGTCGATAAGCTGCGTGAGACGGATTTCGAGAAAGAATTCACCGATAAGGATTCCCTCGAGATGAGCCGGGTGGTAAAGCGTGCTCCCGTCTATGCGGCGCTCGCCTTGCTGGCCGTGACAGGTCTGTCGATCGATCAGCTGGTCCGTAACGGTAAAATCAGTTGGCGCTCATTGTTCTTCAAGCAACAGAAGATCACCAGCGACGGTAGGACCATCACCGTCTGGAAGTTGCGTACGCTGCCGGAAGGCCTGGCGTCAGGATCCAGCACTCCCGAGGTCAAAAGCCTGGCCACAAGGTGGACGAGTTTTCTGCGCGATACTTCGCTCGACGAGTTGCCGCAATTGGTGTCGATCCTGTCCGGCAGGATGCAGTACTACTCGGGCAGACCGATGCTGGACGACGACCACGTCCGGATGCGTAACGTGCTCAACGACGATGAGTACAAATTCTGGATACAGTTCCTGAAGGACGACCTGTGGTCGGCGCTGCACTTCCCGGGTTGCCGGGGGGTTGAGCCGCAGAGCCCCGAGTATCTGCGGGCGCGGTATCTGGCTGCGTTCATCTGGTCGCGGCTGGGCAGTCGCGCGGCCGAGGAATACATGATGAAGGTCGTCGACCGCTACCTGGCCAGTATGGTCGTGCGGGAGACCCCGGACCTGCTGCTGGGCACCGGCATCGACGTCCTCGAGGGCGCCGTCGGACGCCTTCCCGCCGGTGTCGCGGAAAGAGTGCGCAGCGTCGCACCGGTGGTCTCGGGGAGAGTTGCCGGCTGGCTGGGCAGATTGATCCGCGGCACGGCGAATCGGCTGGCGGACACTGTGTACCCGGTGCCCCGCACACAGCCCCGCGCCGGTCAGGAGTCGCCGGGCACGAACGAGCAGCGTTCAACCGGCAATGATGCGGACCGGTCGGCTGGAGAGGGGGCCGCTGGGTATACGCGGCCGGAGGAGTGGTCCGCCCCCGAGGAAAGCCGGTATTGGCCACGAGTTCTCCAGTCTGTGGCCAGGTACTACCGCCGCAGTGATATTCAACTGCCGAGCGCCGCCCGCGGTGAGGACGTATCGGTCGGTGCGGTCGCCCAGTCGCTGGGTGGCCGGGCGCAGCGGGTGTCGGGCCTGGCCGATGCGGTGACGCGGTTGCGGGCGCACATACACGAAGTGCACGGCGAGAATACGAGGCGGGGCAACAATACCGGGGCGGTGGTGTTCGGCCCGGTGGATCCGGAGGCACCCGATCGCCCCGTTCGCGCCCGCCTGCTGCGGCGCTGGTGGCACCACGACGAATCGATCCTGCTGATAGATCCAGACGCAGATCGCTACTCGATGCGGGTGATAGATCCGGAGACAGATCAGTTCGTTCTGGGGCTTGCTTCGCCGGAACCTCTCGATTCCGGCGAAATGTACGTGGTGTACATCGACAGCCAGGGCCGCCCGATCGAGGGCGGACTGCCGGACTCGGACGGCCGGATCGAGTGGCAGGAGGAGAAGCTCCGCGACTTCACGGTCCGACAGCCCTCCGACACGCACGAACCTCGAGACTTCGAGACTGCCGCGGTGGACGGTCGCGGTGACGGTGCCGCAGTCCGGGACGGCAACGCGCTGTTCAGGCACTTGCGCTCGGACCGTAAGAACTGCGCGGCGCTGGTGCAGGTACAGGTGCAGGACATATTGGGTGCGGCCGGGGGCCGGGTGGACCCGGCGGATCCTTCCGATACCCGGTTCCACACCAAGGGGATGAGGGGTGACGAGCATGCGCGGCGGCTGGCCGGGCGGTGGTCGCCGGAAGATCTCGGGGCCGGGGTCGAGGGGCTCGCTGGTTTGGTGTCACGGATTCGGGCTGGGGGTGGTCTGGTCGCCGGTGCTATCGATTTCGCCGATGCGGGTGCGCATGCGTTCGTTGTTTTCCGGGTGACGGCGGATTTCCTGGCCCGCCACCCGGAGTTGGGTTTCGTGGTGGGCGAAACCGTGGTGTTCGACAACGCTGCGGGCGGGTGGATTCGGGAGTCGGATCTGGGTGACTGGAT
Organism: Nocardia sp. NPDC050193; assembly: GCA_040674215.1. Lineage (GTDB taxonomy): Bacteria > Actinomycetota > Actinomycetes > Mycobacteriales > Mycobacteriaceae > Nocardia. The sequence continues at coordinate 287,822 of JBFARE010000001.1, forward strand.
CGATGGGCTCGGTACGGGCGCGGGCTCGGTGCATGGCATCTTCTTCACCGAGAACGGCGATTCCGTCCCGCCGTTGGATAGCGACGAGCCATCCGGTACCGGCCCGGCCGGTTTGATCGAGGGGGGCCCGCCACACGGACGGGAGCCGGGCGAGTCCCAGCGGGAAAACGAGGCCGGGCACGCTCCCGGCACGCACGACTTCGGAGAAATCCACGCCGACATGTTCCGCCCGCTCGGGGCACCGCACGACTCTCGGCCGACCATGCCGAGGTCGGTGGCGCTGGCGGTACTCGACGCAGCGTTCCGGACCGGCGATCTGCGGCAAGGATTCAACAACTTCAATTACGCGGTGCCAGATCTCGGCCTGTTCGCCCGAATGCGAAAGCCGTCGCCGGGCGTGGATCCGCGCGTGTTCCGGGAACACGAGGTGCTTCGGGTGATGGCGGAGTACGGGGTCGAGAACGTGCCCTGGCCCTACGCCGTGCTGACGGATCTGTGCCTGGAAGACCGCTGGGTGGCGACCGAGTCCGCGCCGATCGTGATCACGAATATGCTGCCCGGACATCAATCCACGACCGGCGAGTATTACGCGAAGCGTGAACAGATCATGGCCGGATACCAGAAGCTGTGGCAGCAGCTGGATCGGATTCCGGAACCCGTCCTCCGTTCCATGCTGTTGGAGCAGATGCCGGAGAACTGGGATACTCGGGGATTTTTCCGGTTCATTGTCGACAAACAGCGACCGCTGCTGCATTCGCAGCTGGAAAACGGCGACGTGGCCGATCTCTTCCACGCATTGGAGATCCCTGACAATCTGTTCGATGTCATCGAGAGGCTGATCGGCGAGGCGGTACCGGAAGAAGCAACCCTGCTGCACGGGGACAATATTCCGCCGAACACACTGGTCGACCCGTGGGGTCAAGTGGACTGGGACCTCGCCTTGCTGGGCCCGAGATCGTGGGATAAGGCGATTTTGGATCACCGGGGCGTGGCCGGCTATCTGTCCAGCGCCGACATGACAACGAATGTGCGGATAGCACGTGCCATTCTGGACGCCCAGCGGCTGGTGCACGATACCGCGCCGGCTGCCCTCGGACGGGATATGGACCCCAGTCGCGACACCGCGTACATGGCCAGTTTCACCGCCGTGCGGGAGCTTTTGGGTCAGCCCACCCGCGGATGCGCCGACCTGGTGCGTCGAGCGACGGGGCAGGGCACTCAGCTGATCATCGATATGGCGTCCGCCCCGTCGGCAACCACTCTGGTCCTGCGTCAGGACGGCCAAGTCCTCGATGAGCAAGCAATCCGACACGTCGTAGATGCGACCCGAGGGTTCGTCGGTAAGGCCATGAACACCTGGCCGGCGGTGAAACGACAGGCTGCGGGCGCAGCCGCCGCGTCAGCGGTCGGCCGGGCGCTCCGGCGATCCGACGGCAAGGTGGTGCTGATGCTGGTCAGCACCAACGAACCGTGGTGGAATCGGGTCACCCGGGTGACCGTTCTGCACAGGGGCCACGATGTCCTGGAATTGGAACTCCCTGACAGTCTGCGCGACTGGGTAGGAGACCTCGAGGACACTCGACTGGACGAGGACAACGCTGAAGGGTGGGTCCGCTCACTCACTTTCGTGATGCATATGCGGTACCTCGGCACAACCAGCGCCGATAAAGTCATGTCCTCGTTCGCGTCTACGCCCAATAGGCTCACCGGCCCCGCGGCGATGCCCGGCCCGCGGCGGATGGCGCGGGCCTACCGGACGCTGGGCGACCACGAATCGACGGCCCTGATCATGGACCGGGACGAGGCGATATCGGTACGCGATATCGCCATGTCTTCGCGAGCGGCCTGGATCGAGGGCGTCTACCGCTGGTGCGCGGTTGTCGGGGACGGTTTCTGCCTGGTCGGCGACCATCCGGACAGCGGGGTCCCATCCGAGCCGGTGCGTCGGGGCGATTGGGCGGGCCGCGAACACGAGGTGCTGGCGGTCATGCGCCGGCACGGTGTGCGACTGGTTCCCCGCCCGCTGTTCGCCTTGGATCCGACGGTTCCCGAGGACGGTCCGAGACCACTGATCGTCGAGGAGCGTCTACCGGGGCACCCGCTGTCCGCACTCGATCGGGCTCGGGTGATCGATGAAATCCACGCTCCCGTGGAAACCTTACTGGAGCAGCTGCGTCAGGTACCCAGGTCCGAGCTCCCGCAGGGGCAGCGGGCCGCGGAAGATCCCGTGCAGCTTCTGCGTTCGCTCATCGCCGAGGATATGCGGCTGCTGGAGCAGCACCGGGAACGCCTCGCGCCGCTGCTTTCCCGCACCGAGTTCCCCGAGCAGCCGTTCGCGCCGATCCTGGCGGTGGCGGACACACTGCACCCGAATGGCCTCCAGTTGATTCCTGGCGCGCTCGCCTTCGACAACATCCTGTTCGCGAACGGCCGGGTGTCGGGCTTCACGGGCTGGCGATCGGCGATGTGGGGAGACCCTGACTTCGCCCGTGCCACCTTGAGTATCTCGCTGGGAATCGACCCCGTCAGCCCGAACGAGGTGGTGTATCACGGCTATCTCCGTATCAGCAGGCTGATCCAGGCACTTGTCCAGTCGGATGCGGAGCCGGATATCGCGGACGCGATCGCCACCGACCTGCGGTATGCGCAGCAGCTCTGGACTGCGCGCGCGGCGGAGCCATCGCTGCGAATGGGGACGCGGACGGGTGAACTGCCCCCGGCCCTCCCGGATGCGCTCCTGCCGGGCCCCGAAGACGCACGCACCTTCCCCAGTGGGCAGCTGCCCGGTCCGCCGCGAGACCCGGTGGGGGCCGCTGAGGCACTGGATCTCCCCAGCGGTAGGAAAGGCGGTGCAGTCCGGCGCGGAGGTCGGTTCGATCCGGGGATGGTCACCGCGGACGATCCTGTCCTCGGTGACGGCACGAGCGCGGTCCGCAAGCCCGACACCGCCGGAGCGTTGTTCGGTGGTCGCCAGGAGAGGGGGGCGCCCGACGGGCTCCTTGCCGGTGAGCCCGGTTTCGAGAGTCTGCTTCGACAACTGAAGCAGGCGATCACCCGGGAGTATCGACGCCTGGAGGAACCGGCGGAGTCCGATGGTGTCGCCGTCGCGCTGGACAGCGCATCCGAACCGGCTATCGCCGCGCATTTTCAGCGACTTGGTGCCTCCCAGCAAGCAGTCCTGTTGCTCCGGTACAGGAAAGGGCTTTCGGAGGCGGAAACAGCCCGAATTCTCGATGAGGTCGAGCAGTCGTCCGAACCTCTTGGGGAGGTTGCGGTACGGACAGCCACAGCGGGTGCGGTGCGACGGCTTGCCAGGTCGGTAGCAGCCGAGCGAAATACGCCCACGACCGACGATCACTTGAACGAGAGAGAGAAACGCGTCCTCGAGCTGCTGGCGCATGGAAAGAACGCCATCGAGATCGCCGAGACGATCGGATGCGCACCGTCCTTGGCGGATGGACTGATCGCCGATGTCATCGTGAGATTGCGGACGAAGAACAAGACAGCTGCCGTGACCGAGGCAGTACGCAGAGGGGCTCTGGAAATTTTCGACCTGCCCCTGCCGGACCGCCGAACGGATGTGGCATCGACATCGGCAGCGAGCGACCTGATGCTGTTGGTGGCCAGGGGCTGGCCCTATGAGCGGATCGCTGAACGGCTGAGCGAACACACAGGTTCAGTGGTCACACGCGGCATGGTCACGAGAAGGGTCGCGAAGATGGGGCTCGAGCTCGGGACCCAGGACCGAACTGTCATGGTGGCGATGCTGCTCCGAAAGGGTCTTCTGGACATCAACGGTGACCAGTGGACGAGGCTGGGGGACGCCGTCACTGTGGATCCCCGGCTGACGGATCGGGAAGCAGAAGCCCTCGAGCTGGCCGACCAGGGCCTGGCGAATGCCGCGATCGCTGAGCGGATGGGACTGACAACAGCGACGTTGGAAGCCTATCTGCAGCGAGCACGAAGGAAGCTCGGCCGTGGCGGTCACCGATCAGTTCTCGAATACAGCCGGCTCGGGGAAGAAAACAAGAGCACCCGGTCGGAGCGTATCGAGTTCAGCGAACGCGAGATCGCGATACTCCGGCTGCTGAGTGTGGACGCGCGCCGGGCGGAGATCGCTGCGGCGTTGGCTGTCACCAGCGCGTCGGTGACCACCTCGATGGCGCGGATTCGACGGAAATCCGGCCTGGAGCCGAGAGCGGATGTTGGGCCGTTCGCTCGAGATTACCTGGCCAGGCTCGGTATCGATCCCCCGGCGCCGCCCGGAAGATCGCATACGCCCGGGAACAGGGCCGTGGATCGACAGAGTTCCGGCCCCACCGAACCCCTGGACTCGAATGCGCAGAGCCCGGCGGAGCAACACTTCCTGCAATGGTATCGCCGACTGCAGCAGGACAGACACCCATTGCTGCGGCAAGGGCTGGCCGACTACATGACGATGCACCACCTGTTGCCTTCTCAGATCACACGGTGGCTGTCCGGAGCCGGTTTGGACGTGGCCGAACCGGCGGCACTCCCCGGCGGCCGGCCGCCGCGTCCGCGCGATGGTAAGCCGATGAACTGGCTGGCCGCGGTGCGCCGGTACTTGTGTGTGCCGCCCGAGCGCATGGATGACTTGATCGGTGTCGCGAATCTCTGGGCAGTGGCAGAGCGGGGAGAGACGCGTCTCGATGTCGCTCAGGTACGTGTGCTGCTGCGTCGCATTCCCGGCGCTCGTGAGCTGTACATGGACGCGGCGGCACTGTATCCCGAGTTGCTGACGCCGGAGGGTGAGCCTGCTTTTCCAGAAGGCTATCGGCACATCAGGCAATACTTTGCATTCGTCCGAAACTATCACAACCGAGAATTCGATAACATATATCGACCTGTCCGTAAATATGTCGAACCGGAGAACTTCACGGAAGAATTCGTTGCGGATTCCGCGAAAATCCCGCACGATCGGGTTCGGCGTATCGGTGGGCGTCAACCGTTTCCTCAGGAAGGTGTCGACGGCCTGCTCGAAGCTGTACCACCACCCTTCGGAGTCATTCGCGACGAGCTTGCCGAATGTTTCGCCAATTTACCCAGGAATGCCCTCGTCTACCCGCCATTTGCTGTATCCGATTCATTCGGCGAGTATATCGAGCATTTCCGGGCTGTGAATCGCTTGGCTCGAATAGATGTTATGCCGATTCTGGGGATGGTGAATTCATCGATCTACGCCTACGAACATCGCAGGGCCGGGCTCACGATGGATGAACTCCGCATCTTGAAGCTGTACGACAGGGTTCTTCATCGGGCGGGTCCCTGGAACGAGCTTGCGCGTGTGTGGGGTTACCGGTATCGGATGGACCCCTCCGGGGAAACGGAACCCGATATTGCCGATTACAATACTTTACGCGAGTGGTTCAGAGCCCTGCGGCTGTACCGCAGGTTGACCGTGGCGGAATTCAATGAAGTGCTCGGTAGCAGAGCCTTGGCAGAGACTCTGATGGTACACGACTACAAACCGAGACTGCCTGTCCTGCGGAGGATACGCGACCGTTTGGGCTTGACCGCACAAGATCTGAAATCCGTGATCGAACGGTTCTATCTGCGCCCCGAACTCCCGAGGGGCTCCGCAGCGGATGAAGCGCTGACCTGGGATGTGATCAACACGCGAGTCGACACAGCGGAAGAGTTGGCAGCTCGTCACCGGATCGTCGAAGCACATTCCTGGATTGCGGATGATGCCGCCTTGCTCTATGACGCAGGCGATGACGAAAGAATGCGGGATCACGCTCGCGCCAGAATTTTCGACGCTTCCCGGAACGGTATTCCGGGTACCCGTTTCGCGAGTCTGGCATGGTCCTATATCCACGCCACGGCACCGTCGGTGTGCAGAGCGATCCGTCGCGAGCGGATATCCTTGGACGCGGTAGATCCGCGGATAGGAAAGGATTATCACGAAATCGTCGCCGACGCCCGCCCCGTGGGCCCGGTCGACGAATTCGACTACGACAGCTTCATCGAGACTATTCGAGAAGCGCTGTCGGATATGCCGGAGCGTGACGTGGCGACGGATATCGTCATGCTACGTCTGGTCGACGGTATGCCGCGCGATGAGGTGGTGCGGTTCCTTGTTCCGGATACCACACCGGAGGAGGTCGATCGGCTGACCGCCGAAGCCTCGTCCCGCTTGCGGGAGGTATTCGCCGAGCGAGTTCAGACAGATCCCTCGGAAGAAGCGCGAGACGCGCACGGCAATCCGGCAGAGAACGGCGACCCGGCGGTAATCGCAGGCCCGATGCGCGGAGGGGGTGATCGCCGCGCTCTCCCGGCCCCGGACGTACCGGTTCGGCCTGCCGCGACGGCGGTGGACGGTCGCGGTGACGGTACCGCAGTCCGGGACGGCAACGCGCTGTTCAGGCACTTGCGCTCGGACCGTAAGAACTGCGCGGCGCTGGTGCAGGTACAGGTGCAGGACATGCTGGGTGTGGCCGGGGATCGGGTCGCCCCGGCCGACCCCGCCGACACTCGGTTCGACACCCGCGGCATGACGGCCGGCGAACATGCGAGTCGGTTGGATGCTCAGTGGTCGCCGGAAGAGTTCGGCGGTGGGACCGACGGACTCACCGCCCTGGTGCGGCGGATCCGGGACGCCGGCGGACTGGTCGCCGGGGCCATCGACTTCGATGACGCGGGGGCGCATGCGTTCGCGGTGTTCAAGGTGACCGAGGATTTCCTGGCACGTCATCCGGAGTTGGAATTCGCCGTGGGCGAGATCGTGGTCTTCGACAATGCGGCCGGGGGGTGGGTCCGGGAAGCGGACCTGAACGAATGGATCGACGGGCTCGGCGCAGGTGCCGGGACGGTGCACGGGATATTCGTTACCGCACACGGTGAACCTACCGTGCGCTTCGGTGGTGACGAGCCATTCGGCGATGGCCCCGCCGGACTGATAGAAGGTAGCCCGACGCATCGACCGGGTCCGGGCGAAGCGAGTGGGCGGAACGAGGTCGGCGAAAAGCGGCATGCTCCTGACAGCAGCCGGAAACAGTCGGCTCGCGATGGCGGTATCGGACCCGGGCGGGGTAGTCAGGGAGCCGCTGCGGGCTCCAGCGCTGCGGTGTGGGCAGGGGCTGGTCGGCGTGTCTTCGTGGACGTGCTGACCATGCTCGGGTATCAGAGTGCGGCCCCGGAGCAGCGGGAGTCGTTGGTGGTGTTGGCGCGTGGGGTCACCGATGATGTCAGGGCCACTGCCGAGGCCTACCACTGGGTTGTGCCGGAGGGGAGTGGTCTTCATGATTGGTTGATCGGGATCGCGCAGAAGGCTTTGCAGCGCAGGAATGTCGAGCGTATCCGTGCGGCTGTCATCGAGTACCTCCAAACCCATGAAGTGAGTGACGCGGATGAACCCGTTGATGTGCCGTTGCTCGTACGGGTTCTTGCTTCGGCGCCTTTCGTTGTGGTCGAAGAGGCGCTGGACCAGCACATCAAAAGAAATCATCGGAACTGGCTGCTACAGCGATACGGCCTGAGTGCGGCTCCGATCGTCGCGCGTCCCTCAGCAGAATATGTATTGTCCGGTTCCGCGGTCGAAGGGATGGAGTCTCCCGCGCCCCGTGCGCTGGCCGCCACTGTCGCCGAGACGCTACCGGTGGCGCTCAGCGATCTCGCCTCGCTGAGCGACACGGAACAGGAGATGGTGTCGTTTCTGGTGGCCGGGCGGTTCCCGGCGGAAGTCGTAACGGCCATCGACGGCGATCTGGCACGTTTGCAGTGGGCCTTGGAGCAGCGCACTGGTGAGGTGGCCGAGTACTGCACGTTGCGGTTCCTGCGTGGTTTCTCGGCTGGTCAAGTCATGGCGATCATGGGGATCGACGAAACTGCTGAGTCCATGCTGTGGCGTCGGGCCGAGGACGAGTTGGTGTTGTCGCTGCGCGCCTACGATCCGATCGAGGTGGATATCGAGGGGTGGTTGGCTGCGCTTCCGCCGCTGGGTCCGGCGCGTGATCTGTTGGCGGAGGAGGTACGTGCGCGTCTTGCCCCGGAAGTGAGGCAGGTGTTCTCCGGCGACTTGGAGGAATTGGCGCGGTATATCGCAGAGTTGCCGCAGTCGCAAAAAGAACTCTGCTATTCGATGGTTCTGGTGGGTGATTCGTTGCTCGAAACCAGTCGGGCTATGCGGATCGTGCGCGATGATGCACGTAAGGTGCGTAGTACGGCGCACGCCCTGCTGGCCGGACACTTCACGGCGGCTGCAGCTGCCGAGGCGCGGGAGCCTGCGTCGGCGCGGGGCAGGGGTGGTGACCGGCCGAGCCGCTATGGAAGGTCTTCTGGGCCTACCGCGACGGATCTGGCTCGTGCGGCGGGGGTGGATTTGCTCACCGTTGTGCTCGTGGTGAACGGGAAGGCTGTGGATCCGGGGTTTCGTGGTCGGGTGGTGGCGGCCGCTGAGCGTATCGGTTTCGAGCTCGTCGTGCCGGGAGATGATTTCCCGGAACTCGATTGGGGTGAGATGGCTCGGGTGGCCGGTTTGCCCGAGGAGAGTTTGCTGAGGGTCCTTCGTGGTGCGCCGACCACGGATCAGATTTGGCAAAAGGTGGCTGTCGCCGCGGCCCGGTCGGATGTGGAGTTGCCGCCGGAACTGCTCGATCGTTCGAGTCGCCGCGATCTGGCGGGTCTTGCGCAAGCGGCTCAACTGGCACTCGCGACTGTGAAACGAGTGCTCAATCACAATCGGGGGAGCGTTGAGGTGCGGGCTCGGGTGGTTGCGGCGGCGGAGTTGGAGGGTTTTGTGTTGCCGCGTGAATTGGCGGAGTGGGACCCGCCGCCGCGGGTCCCCAGCCGGGCAGATGTGGCGCGTAGGGCCGGGGTGTCGCGGAAAGTTGTCTCTCGTTTGCTCGATCGCAATCGGGGGAGTGCCGAGGTGCGGGCTCGGGTGGTTGCGGCGGCGGAGTTGGAGGGTTTTGTGTTGCCGCGTGAGGTGGTGGAGTGGAAGCCTGAGCCGACAGTGGCGGGTGTGGCGCGCAGGGCCGGGGTGTCGCGGGACACCGTCTATGAGTTGCTCAATCACAATCGCGGTAGTGCTGAGGTGCGGGCTCGGGTGATTGCGGCGGCGGGGCTGGAGGGTTTTGTGTTGCCGCGTGCGGTGGTGGAGTGGAAACCTGAGCCGACGGTGGTGGGTGTGGCCCGTAGAGCCGGGGTATCGAGGGACACCGTCCACACGTTGCTCAATCACAATCGTGGGAGCGTGGAGACGCGGCGCCGGGTGATCGCGGCGGCGGAGTTGGAGGGTTTTGTGTTGCCGCGTGCGGTGGTGGAGTGGAAACCCGAGCCGACGGTCCATGATCTGGCTCGCGCAGTGGGTGTGTCCGAAAAAGTCATCTACAGATTCATCAAGTATGGGCGTGGTAGTGCGCAGACGCGGGATCGTATTCTGACGACCGCCCCTCGAATCAATTTCGTGATACCGCCGAAGACACTGGAGTTGGCAGCGGATGAGCATAATTGGCAGGAGTTAGCGCGTGCGGCCCGCGTACCACCTGTTGCGGTACGGCGACTGTTCACCCATGGGGAAGGTAGTGAGCTTGTCGAGCAGAGGGTCGTGAATGCAGTTGTGGCGTTGGGCTATCGTTCGGGGCCGCCGGCGGTCGACCCTCGTGAATTCGAGGCTATAGCTCGCGATATGCGGCTCGCACGACTGCGCACCTATGTTGTTCAGGCGTCACTGAATGCTCACGAGGCAGAACTGGCTGCTGTTCTGCAGATGGGTGGCGCCCATACAGTGCCCCTCCTCGGCCTCACCGACCACCTGCAAACCATCCGAGATGCGCACGACACCGACCCGAATCACCTTGCGCACGTTGTCGACGGGCTCGATGCGGTATTACGTGAAAGCTTCATCCGGTGGTTCTCCGGGCAGTCGGAGGTCGAAATCGCGGCGGCGATGTCGGTCGACGAAACGGCTGCGATCCGCCGGCTCTATCTATGCGTCCACGAGGTAGCGACCGGGCTGACCGCCCGACGGTCCGAGGATCACTGGTATGCCGTGCTGCGGGGATTGCGTGCCGAGCGACTGGGCCGGGAGCTGTCGTTGGATCGGGCGCTCATTGCGCGGCTGGCCGGCGTTCCGGATTCGTTCGCCTCGGCCGAGCCCGCACCGGACAAGCGCCGAATAAGCGCTGAGCGGCGCCGTCTGGAGCCATCGCTGAGGAAGCTACAGGTCGAAGATCGAACTTCGGCACTGTTGCTCGTGCAAGCGGTACTCGAGAGGCGACCGGAGCTCTTGAACGACCCGTTCCTCACTCTCTCCGCACAAGAACAGAACGACTTCGAAGAGTATTTCCTCCATCGGAAAACCATTACCGATATCGCCGCAGACGACCCGGATAATCGCACTGTCAGGAATTTGCGGCTCGCCTTCGGGAAGATCGCCGAACGACTCGTTGCGCAACTGCCGACCAGCTACTGGGAACGGTTCGGCCGCTCCGATGTACTACGGCCGGTTACCTGGGAGGACGTGGCCCGGGAAGCTGGGGTGAGCGTGGCGACGGTGGCGGAGGCGCTGGGCGGCCGGGCGGAAATTGTTGCTGTCGACACCAGGCGACGGGTGGCCGAGGTCGCTCATCGGCTCGGCTGGATGCGGGATGCGACTCCCGGCGTAGTGGCCGGAGAACATTTCGCGCCCGCGGACACCGACCTGCTTCCGGTACCGATTGTTCGTGACGGCGAACCGCTGCCCGTTCGTACGGACGAGAACTCGCAGGCGGTGGCGCGCGTGCATCCGGATGATCTGGCGCGCTGTGTGATGAACCTGCCGGCCGAGTATCAGAGGATCGCCCGACTGGCCTTCCAGGAGCATCTCGGGAACGCTGAGATCGCAGCCGGACTGGGTATCTCGGCAAAGGGGATCGGTGCCGATGTGCGTGTGGCCGCGGCAATGCTCGTCCAGTGGGCGCAGGGCCGGGTGGTTCTGTCCAACCGATACGCGATGGCCGCGATTCGTCAAATCCACCGGAGCCGCCCAGACCTGCTGGCCCCGCACCTGGAGGACTTGTCCCCGGCGAACCGGGAGAACTTCGAACTCCACTTCGCGCGGGGGATGAGCGCTAAGAGGATCGCCGCTGCCCGGTCACGTTCGGTCACCACGATCAACGAGAGTCTTTTCCGAACTGCACGAGAGCTGACCGGAAAATTGCCGATGGAGGTCTTGGACCCCTACGACCACATGGAGATCAGTGACCGATTGCGCGCGGCGCAGGAAGGTGATCAGGGTGCCTTCGATCTGCTGCGGCAGCGGTACGAGCACCGAGTGTTCACGAGTGTGCTGGTAGCGGTCGGTGACCGGGAATTTGCCGAGCGAATCACCGACGAAACGTTCGACAGGGCACGTTCGGGAGAAGGTATCCGTCGACTGGGACCAAACCGTTCCGTTGGGGAGTGGTTCGTTACCGTTGGCGCGGGGGTCGCGAATGAGTACGCACACGCAGCACGGGGAGCCTCGATGCCCCCGGAGGCCGCTGTCGCGGCACCCGCCCCCGAGGCTCTCGGGCAACGGTCGGGCGCCGGTAGGTCGTCGGTCGTCGGACTGGGTGATGCGCTGGGTCTTCCAACGGAAAGGGCACGTAGCACAGTTCGCCGGGGGTCCCGGTTCGATCCAGGGATGGTCACGGCAGACGACCCTGGTCTGGGTGACGGTTCGAGCGCGGTCCGTAAATCCGGCATCGTGGGAGTGTCCGCCGACCGGAGCCGGGAAGGCGATGACCCCGGGACCGTGTGGACCGAGGCGACTCGGCGTGTTTTCGAGGATGTGCTGACGCTGCTCGGTTATCGCAGTGCCGCGCCGGCGCACCAGGAAGCGTTGATAGCACTGGCTCATGCGGTCGCCGACGACGTCCGTGCTACCGCCGAAGTTCACCGCTGGACCGCGCCGGAGGGGAGTGACCTGCACGACTGGTTGCGGACCATCGCGCGAAAAGCGTTGCAACGTCGGAGCGCCGAGAGTGTCCGTTCGGGAGTCGTCCACTATCTCGAGACGTACGAAGAGTCCGATGAAGAACTGATCAGTGATATACCGCCGCTCGCACGGGCACTCGCCCGTGCCCCGCTCGTTCTGGTCGACGCGGCGCTGAACAATCGGCTGAAAGACAATCATCGGCGCTGGCTGCATCGGCGATACGGCCCGAGCGGGCCCCTGGCCGCCGGGTCTGCGCCGCTGATGGGGCTGGGAACGGAGGCATTGGTCCGGGGCATGAATTCCGTCGCGGCCCTGGCACTGGCCGACGCAGTCACGACGATGTTGCCCTTGCCGCTGGGCGAAATCGCCACAATGAGTGCTCAGGAACGGGAAGACCTTCATTTCCTGGTTGCCAGGCGGTTTCCCGAAGAGGTGGTGGCGGCGCTGAACGGGGACCTGGCCCTACTGCCGCCGGCCTTGGCGGAACTGTCCGGGCCGGTAGCCGAATACTGCACATTACGGTTTCTGCACGGTTATCCGACTGCCCGGGTCATGGTAGCCATGGGGATAGACGAAGCTGCCGAATCGAAACTCGGACGTCGCGCTCGGGACGAGTTGCTGCTCACTATTCGCGCGGTCGAAAACCAGCGTGCCGCTTCCGCCGGGGAATACGAGACGGATCCTTCCAGAAGCGAGTCCGGCCCCACTGCGACGGACCTGGCCCGCGAAGCCGGGGAGACGAAAGACGCCGTGTCTCGGCTGCTCAATCATGGGCTGGGGAGCGCGGAGAAGAGAAATCGGATTCTGGAGGCTGCTCGTCGAATCAATTTTGTGATATCGGAGAGATCACTGGAATTGATAGCGAATGAGCAGAGTTGGCGCGAGTTGGCGCGTGCGGCCGGCGTGCCGCCTGCTGTGGTTCGGCGACTGTTCACCGAGGCCGAGGGCAGCGAACGGGACAGGCGCAGGGTCACGAATGCTGTGGTTGCGTTGGGTTATAGATCGGAGCCGCCGGCAGTCGATCTCCGTGAACTCGACGCGGTAGCTCGCGATATGCGGCTGGCGCGATCGCGCCCCCCTCAGCCGGCGCGACCTGGAGTCTCCAGCGACGGCGTAAAGACGTGGAACCGGGAGACGCTGCGGAGAGCCCGGTGGTTGGGTCGAAAGAACTGTGCCGCGCTGGTCGAGGTGCAGGTTCAGGACATGCTGGGTGAGTCCGGTATGCGGATCGATCCGGCTGATCCCGCCGACTCGCGATTCGGTACTCGGGGTATGACGGGGAGTGAGCATCAGAGGCGGCTGCGGGGGCGGTGGTCGCCGGAAGATCTCGGTAGCGGAGCCGAGGGCCTCGCCGCTCTGGTGCAGCGGATCCGGGACGAGGGCGGCCTGGTGGCGGGTGCCGTCGACATGGGAGACACAGGCTCGCACGCCTTTGCGATATTCGAGGTGACAGCGGATTTCCGGGCACGTCATCCGGAGTTGGGGTTCGCCGAGGGCGAGATCGTGGTGTTCGACAATGCGGTCGGTGGGTGGGTCCGGGAGGTCCACCTGGACGAATGGATCGACGCGCTCGGCACGGACGCGGGGTCCGTACACGGAATATTTTTCACCGAAAACGGCGATCCGGCCCTGCCGCTCGACGGTGATGAGCTCTCCGGTGCCGGTCCGATCGGCCTGATATCTGGTAGGCCATCGGATCGCGCGGGGCCGGACAATGCGGGGTCAGGCGACAAAGCCGGTGAGAAAACGGCAACCGGCGCTGGGCCGGTCGGCGGATCGGATGGCGCTGTCTGGGCCGGTTCGGCACGCCGCGTCTTCATGGATATCCTGATCGCACTCGGCTATCAGGGCGCCACGCCGGACCAGCGGAAACTGCTGGCTGTTCAGGCGCACGATATTACCGACGATGTCAGGGCTACCGCCGAGGCCTACCAATGGGCTGTGCCGGAGGGGAGCAGTCTGCACGATTGGTTGATCGGGATCGGGCACAAGGCTCTGCAGCGCAGGAATGTCGAGCGTATCCGTGCGGCCGTCATCGAGTACCTCCAAACCCATGAAATGAGCGACGCGGATGAACCCGTTGATGTGCCGTTGCTCGTACGGGTCCTTGCTTCGGCGCCTTTCGTAGTGGTCGAAAAGGCGCTGGACCAGCACATCAAAAGTAATCATCGAAATTGGCTGCGCCGGCATTACGGGTTGGGCGTGACCGGGGTTACCGGGCCTCGGTCGGCAGGAGAGCTGGTGGCCGGTTCGGTAGCCAGGGATATGGAGTCTCCTGCGCCCCGGGCACTGGCCGACGATGTTGCCGCGAGCCTGCCCGTGTCGCTGGACGATATCGCCACGCTGAGCGTGCAGGAGCGGGAAGTCCTCCATTTCTTGGTAGCGAGGAGGTTTCCAGCGGAAGTAGTGGCCACCCTGGAGGGGGATCTGTCGCGTTTACAATCGGCTCTGGCAGAGCGCACTGGTGAGGTGGCCGAGTACTGCACGTTGCGGTTCCTGCGTGGTTTCTCGGCTGGTCAAGTCATGGCGATCATGGGGATCGACGAAACT
>JBFARE010000002.1:0-278698 GCA_040674215.1 Nocardia sp. NPDC050193
AAAACGCTCGACTGGGATACCCCAGCCGAGCGCCTCGCTATGCTCTTGTCCACCACCAACTAACAGCGGTGTTGCGACGACCCCCAGAATCCGCCAGTTGGCGGGCCCTGTCCCGCGAACTGCTCGCCTCGATCCTGCTCGACTCGGGTGTGCCGGTGTCCGGCCGGGGCGTCCGAGCACCCGCGAGCGCCGTCACCGTCGAGGAGCCGATTCCCGGCCTTTGATTCCGCCATCGGGGACTCCGGAAGCGTCGTCCGCCATTGCGTCGCGGGCGAGCGCGCCGTCCGAGCACAGATTCGGATGGCCGCACGCCTACGGCTCGGCACCTGTTCCGCGCGGCGGGCCTCGGCGATCACCCGGGCACGGCACGCAGCGCGCGGTGCCGACCGTGCCCCGTCCACGCGCACCGACCGATACGCGAGCGGTACGACCGCCGTGCGAAGCCGAGGATAGACGCGGCTCAGCGCAACGCAGCGCCGTACACGTTCTCCACCGCGAGTTCCATGAGGACCCGGCGGTCGGAGACCATGACCGTCCGGTATTCGTCCCAGTCCGGGTGTTCGCCCGCCGCCTTGCGGTAGTAGTCGACCAGCGCTTCCACCTCCGGGCCGTGCGGGTCGGTACCTGGGCCAGTGAGGGTGACCGTGCCCTCCGCGGTCGCCCAGGCCCAGCCGTCGGCCCGGGTGACCTCCAGCGCGGCCCGCGGATCACGGCGCAGGTTCACGGTTTTGGCCCGGCCCTCGGTCATCGAGACAAAGATGAGCTCGGCCGCACGGTCGTAGTAAGGCGTCACCGGGGAAAGCTGCGGCAGACCGTTGGATTTGATGGTGGCCAGGACGCCGAGCCGGCTCTCGCTGAGCAGGGTGCGCGGATCGAACTGGGTATCTGTCATATCCGGGTCCAAGGCGGTTGAGCCGTACGTTATTCCGGCACTGTGCCCCCTCGGGTCGAATCACCGCGCGACCGGCTTCCCGCGCCCCACTCGGGCACACGGTGCGATTCGATCAGCGTGTCGTCGCCGCGATATAGCGCGCGCGACGATCGGAGTTGGAGCCGGAGTACTATTCGATGGCGGTGAGTCGTTTGAAATAGTGGCCGATGGCCATTCCTCGGTCATCCCCATCCACTCGACCACGACCACGGTTCTCGCGTCTCTATTCCACGCACCGACCACCACCGGTGCGCCGGGTGGATCCCGTGGACTGCCGTCTCGATGGGCGTTCGACCTGTCCGGCCATGCCATGCGGTGGTGCTGTGGTGGCGCGGCGACCGTTGTGCCCGGCCGCACGGCTACGAACCGAACCATGGGGTTCGTAGCTCTACGAACTCGCCCGGCACCAGGTTACCCAGCTTGTCCTTGTTCTCCGTAATAGCGAGGGTGGAGAACTCCGGCTGATGGTCCCAAACTCTGGTGCCCTCGGCATTATAGGAATGAGCGAGCATTCTTGCGCCTGTAGAGGCGAACACCCGCCGATCCATTCCATTGGCGACCATGGCGTCGACGGCCCGCTGACCGGCCGTAGCACTGTATCTGGCCGGTCCGCAGGAGGGTCCGAACGTCACATTGCTGTCGGGATTGTTGGTGAGAAGGCGCTGAAATCCCGGAGTGTGGGCGACGAGGAGGCCGAACGATGTCCCTTCGACCGCAATCAGGCGCTCGGTAGCTTCACCGTTTTCGTCGTGTCCATTGAGTTTCAGACCGAAGTCATCGGCCCCTGAATGAGCGGCGATCTGAATCGTCGGATGGTCCGGGTCGTACCCCGGCATCGGCACCGCCTTCACCTTCGATCGATCCACATAGTAGCGAGTTCCTGCGTCATGCTCTTCACGGGTGAGATCATCGTCTTTGACCTGCTCGTATTCGCGCTTGCCACGCAAATCTCTGGCACTTGCCCACGACGAGCGCCGCATGCGATCCTCGGATTTCGCGTCGAACGAGATACCGTTCTCGCGGCCGTTGAAATCGTGCAGCATATGATGACTGACGGCATCTGCGCGGAACCACAGCGGTGCTCCGTTCTCCCGGTCCTCCCAGCCAGGGAGCCACAGTGAGCCCTCCGTCGATCGCTCCAACATCACCATGTCGTCGAGATGATGGCGTACCATGCCGGTGGTTTCGCCGATGTGCTGAGTAAAGATGCTCTTCTCGTCGTCTACCACTGTGGCGATGCGAGATGAAGCCCGCTTCAGCAACTCGGCCACCCCGAAGCTGTTCATCGGTAACACCTTCGATCCCAGGCAACGGGCCATACCAGCAGCAAGACCGCCGCACACCTACGAGAATGCAGCGGCAGTTTACTAACGCCCTTCCGCGCGCACAACCGTTCGTCATCCGCTTATGGGAAGTCGATCGCTGCATGACCAATGAACTGGCGCAGAGTAATTCACGTGATTTCTCGATGGTTGGCATTGCGGGTCGGTACCCCGGCCGGTGCGGGTGACCGTGCCCTCCGCGGTCGCCCGGGCCCAGCCGTCTGCCCGGCTGACCTCCAGCGCGGCCCGGCCATACCAGGCATGCCCGCCCCGCGCGGAAAATCGCTGGCGCGGGGCGTCCGCACCGATTGCAATGAACCCGTGCTCGACGACGTACAGGTGGCCTCGTTCATCGACAACGGCTATGTCCATATCCCCGGCGCGTTCCCCCGCGAACTCGCCGAGGAGTGCCGCGACATCATCTGGCAGGACCTGGATGCCTCCCCGGAGGAGCCCGGCAGCCGGCCTGTTCCGGCAGCCTTCCGGCCGGATTACGTGAGCGAGCCCTTCGTCTCCGCCGCGGCCACCCCGCGGTTGTGCGCGGCCTACGACGCGCTCGTCGGCCCCGGGCGCTGGGTGCCGCGCCGCAGCCTCGGCGGTTTCGTGATCCGCTTTCCGGGCCAAGAGACAGCGGTCCTGGACGGCTGGCATGTGGATGCGAGTTTTCCCGGCCCCGACTCGTCGCCCACCGACTATCTGAGCTGGCGGATCAATATCCATTCGAAGGACCGGGCGCTGCTGATGCTGTTCCTGTTCTCCGATACCGGCGAGCAGGAAGCACCGACCCGGCTGCGCGTGGGGTCGCACCGCGAGGTCGCCCGGATTCTCGAGCCGGAAGGCGAAGCCGGTCTCGATGCCCGCGAACTCGCCACCCGGGCCGACCCGGCCACCGCCCATCTCCCGACCGCGCATGCCATCGGCAGCGCCGGTGACGTCTACCTCTGCCACCCGTTCCTGGTCCACGCGGGCCAGCCGAACCGCGGCGCCCACCCGCGTTTCCTGGCCCAGCCTAACCTGAACCCGGCGCAACCGCTGCGGATCACCGGCCCCGGACCGTTCTCGGCGGTCGAGACGGCGATACGGGCAGCGATTGGCTGATCCGGTCCGGCTCGATGCAGCGAATACAAGCCTGACCAGGCATACGATGGTGACATGTCCCTGCCGCACACCGAACGGCCCGAGCTCCCCGAGTACATGACCTGGGAGGATCTCGAGCAGCTACCCGAGGAGATCGCCGAGCAGATAGAGCTGTGGGACGGCCGGGTGGTCTGGGTACGCCGGGGGCCCAGCGAGCATCAGCGCTTCACGGTACGTGTGCGGAACGCGATTGAACGGTGCGCTCGTAAGAGTATGTCCGAGCAGACCGAAACATGCTGGCAAGTCGATGTCGAAACCAACGTTTTTCTCGACACCACCGGTAAGTCCAACTTCCTGACTCCGGACTTCCTTGTCTTCCGCTGCCTTCCTTCTCCTTTCCAGGACGTCCGGGCGCCCGACACCCTGCTGGTCGGCGAGGTTCTGTCACCGACCAACACCCAAACCGACATCGAGGCCAAGAAAGCCCGTTACGCCGAGGCCGGGATTCCTTGGTACTGGGAGGTCACATTGGCGCAGGCAAAGAGCGCGATCGCGACCGTGCGGGCATACGCATTGGAAACCGAGCACGGGCGGCTGCCCAACGGTGTCCGTCCCCTGCGACCGGCAAATTATCTGGTCGCTGGTGAGTGGACCCCCGAAGACGAGGACGGTGTCCGAATCGACTTCCCTTTTTCGATCCATATTCCTTGGACGGAGCTGGAGTACTGAGTCCACCGGGCCGTGCGGTGATCCCCCCTCTTGCAGATCGCCGCACGGCTCGGTGGCGTGCTTCCGCACCGCGCTCGGGCGCACGGGTGAGCGCGGTGCGGTCCGATCAGGGTTTCGTCGCCGCGATATAGCGCGCGAGATGATCGGAGCTGGAACCGAATTCGTATTCGATGGCGGTGAGGCGCTTGAAATAGTGGCCGATGGCCAATTCCTCGGTCATACCCATCGCGCCGTGCAGCTGGACCGAATTCTGGCCGATGAAACGGGTCGCCCGGCCGATCGTCACCTTGGCGGCCGACACCGCGCGGGCCCGTTCGGCGGGTTCGGCTTCCACGGCATAGGCGGCCAGATAGGCGGCGGCGATACTCTGTTCGAGTTCGATCAGCATATCGACCATCCGGTGCTGTAGCGCCTGGAAACTGCTGATCTGAACCCCGAACTGCTGCCGCTGCTTGGTGTATTCGACGGTATCGTCGAGGACCTCGCGCATCAGTCCGACGGCTTCGGAGGCGACCGCGGCGATCGCCTCGTCGATGGTGGCGTCGATGGCGGGCCACGCCTGCCCCTCGTCGCCCAGCAACGCGCTCGCGGGCACCCGGAACTCGCTGAAGGTGAGGTCGGCGGCGGCGCGATCGTCGATGGTGCGGTACTGGTGTGCCTCGACCCCGGCCGGCGGTGCGGCCGGATCGAATTCGACCAGGAACAGCGAGATCCCGTCCTGATCACGACGTTCGCCGGAGGTACGCGCGGAGATGATCAGATGCGTTGCGACGGGTACGCCGGTGACCACGATCTTCGATCCATTGATCACCCAGTCGTCGCCGTCCCGACGTGCGGCCGTCGAAACATCGTGACGCGCTTCGCCGGACTGCGGTTCGAGCGCGGCGAAGGCCAGCCGGACCTCGCCGTCGGCGATGCCCCGCAGCAGTTCCCCGGCCCGCTCGCCACCCGCGCGGCGCAGCAGTCCACCACCGACCACCACGGTATCCACATACGGTTCGACGACCAGGGCACGGCCCAGCTCCTCGGCGATGATCATGCTCTCGATCGGGCCGCCGCCCGAACCGCCGGATTCCTCCGGCAGGGTCAGGCCCAGGACATCGAGTTCGGCGAGCCCGCGCCAGATCTCGGGCTGCCAACCGGGGCCGGATTTGACCGCGGTACGGCTTTTCACCAGGTCGTATCGGGCGGCGAGAAAACCGGAGACCGCGTCGCGCAGCATCTGCTGTTCGTCGGTGAAGGTGAAGTCCATCAGAGCCCCAATGCTGCCTTGGCGAGGATATTTCGCTGGATTTCGTTACTGCCCGCGTAGATCGAGCCGGCGCGATCGTTGAAATAGCGCAGCGACGCGACGGCCTGCCAATCGGCGCCGCTGAGGTAACCGTCCGCGGGCGGGGTGTATTCGGCGATCGGTCCGCCGGGCGCGGTGGCGTGCGGCTGGTAGACCCGGCCGCGCGGTCCGGCAGCGGTGAGCGCGAGTTCGGTGAGCTGCTGGCTGAGCTCGGTGGACAGAATTTTCAGCATGGACGAGGAGGTGCCCAGATCTTTGCCCTGGGCCATGGCGGCCAGGGTCCGGAACTCCAGCACTTCCAGCACCTCGGTGCGGATCCGCGCGTCGGCCAGCTGCGCCGCGAAATGCGGATCCTCGCTGAGCGGGTTGCCGTCCCGGCCGGGCTGCCCGGCCGCGGCGGTGGCGATGTTCTCGGCCATGGCCTGCAACGCCGGGGCCATGGCACCGCCACCGCGCTCGTGGACCAGCAGGTATTTGGCGACGGTCCAGCCGTCGTCGATCCGCCCGAGCACATTGCTCTTGGGCACCCGCACATTGTCGAAGAAGATCTGGTTCTGGATCTGTTCGCCCGAGCTCATCACCAGCGGCCGGATCTCGATACCGGGCGCGGTCATCTCCATCAGCAGGAAGGTGATGCCCTGCTGTTTCTTACCGGCGCGTGAGGTGCGGACCAGCGCGAAGATCCAGTTCGCCGCGGTGGCGTGGGTGGTCCAGATCTTGCTGCCGGAGATGAGGAAGTCGTCGCCGTCGGAAACGGCGGACATGTTCAGCGCGGCGAGGTCGGACCCGGCTTCGGGCTCGGAGTAACCCTGGCAGAAGAAGACCTCACCCGTGAGGATACGGGGCAGGAAGTAGTTCTTCTGCTCGTCGGTACCGAACGCGATCAGGGCCGGGGCGACCATCCGGATACCCATCGGCGACAGCGCGGGGGCACCGGCCAGAGTGAGTTCCCGGCTGAAGATGTAGTGCTGGGTGAGCGACCAGTCACAGCCGCCGTACTCGACCGGCCAGTGCGGCGCCGCCCAGCCCCGCTCGTACAGGATGCGCTGCCATTCCAGGCTCGCCTCGTGATCGGAGTAGACACTGGTCATGAGCCGGCCCGCGGTACTCACCTCGGGCGTCAGCTTCTCGGCCAGGAACGCTCGTACCTCGTCTCGGAAGGCCCGCTCGGCCTCCGACCAGTCGTAATCCATACACGCTCCCGAAGGCTTCATGCGTCGTCGCAGCAGGTCCGGCGACTACCGGTGCTGGTGCGAATGTAGCCAGGTCACCGCCATCGCGTCAAACTGAAGGCATATGCCATCACAGCTTCGGGAAATCCTCCGGACTACTCCCGGCAATCCTCGAAAATCGCCTTCGCGTAGCCCACTGATTGATAGACATAGTCATAGGCCCAGCGCGGCACCGACAGCCGCGGCCGGGTGTCCACGAACAGCAGCTGCCCATCCCAGCACTTCCCCAGCACGAACCGGGCCCGGGATATATGCGGGGTGAAGGTGACCACGATGACCCGCTCCCAACCGTGCTTGCGCGCCTGATCGCCGAGATAGCGTCCCTCACCCCGTGTCGTACGTGGCGACGGATCGAAACAGACCACCTCGAAGCTGTATCCGCCGTGACAGATCCGGTTCACCAGCGGACTGTCCTCGTAGGGGTTGGAGATCAGCACCCGCGGCGCGTATCCCGCGCGGGCCAGCCGCAGCCCCAGCTCTTCCCGTCCGTCATGGGCACCGCCGAGTACCAGGATCGCATCGGCGGGCGCGGGCTCCTCACGCTGCGGGCTCACATAGACAGGCCACAGTCCGAGCACCAGCACGACGACAGAGACCACCCCCGCGGCGAGGACAAGTCGGCGGCGCACTGCCGCGATCCTAACGGGCCCGGTCCATCCACAGAGATCCACCGGACGCGCATGCCCGGACGAAAGCACGGCACACGGGCCGGAACGAACGCGCGGGTGAGTACAGAGCTCCCGGCCGAGCTGCGCGCGGAACGCGTGACCACCCCTCGGGTACGCGCCGAGCGCACGGCCGAAGCGCGTGTGCAGGCACCCACAGAGTCCACTGCCGAAGCGAATGCGGAGGTATGCCCTGGTCAGCGCGGTGCGGTGTACAACGTCGCCCGGTGTACATCTGCTGTTGCCCGGCACCTCGCCTCGGTTTTCTGGTGTGTGCACCGGCGGGGATTACCAATCGATCATGCGATGCACAGTCTTCGGAACCGGGTACCTGGGGGCCACGCACGCAGCGTGTATGGCCGAGCTCGGGCACGATGTGATCGGGGTGGATATCGACCCGGGCAAAGTCGCGAAACTCTCCGACGGTGTCACTCCCTTCTACGAACCCGGCCTCGAGGCGGTGCTGCGCCGCAATATCGACTCGGGCCGGCTCAGGTTCACCACCTCCTACGCCGAAGCGGCCGAGCACGCCGACGTCCATTTCCTGGGGGTCGGCACTCCGCAGAAGAAGGGCGAGTACGCCGCCGACCTGAAATATGTGCACGCGGTCGTGGATACGCTCGCGCCGCTCATCACCCGCCCCTCGGTGATCGTCGGCAAATCCACCGTGCCGGTGGGCACTGCCGCCGAACTCGGTCGCCGCGCCCGCGCTCTCACCTCGGTGGACGTGGAGGTCGCGTGGAATCCCGAATTTCTGCGTGAGGGTTTCGCGGTCGAGGACACCCTGCGACCGGACCGGCTGGTGCTCGGCGTGGACGAACAGCGGGAGCGGTCGGCCTGGGTGCGCGAGGTGGCCGAGGAACTGTACGCGGAGCTGCTTGCCGCGGAGGTCCCCTTCCTGCTCACCGATCTGGCCACCGCGGAACTGGTCAAGGTGTCCGCCAACGCGTTCCTGGCGACCAAGATCTCCTTCATCAACGCGGTCTCCGAGGTGTGTGAGGCCACCGGTGCCGATGTCACGGTGCTGGCCGATGCCCTCGGCTACGACGCCCGCATCGGCCGCCGCTTCCTCAACGCAGGGGTCGGTTTCGGCGGCGGCTGCCTGCCCAAGGATATTCGCGCCTTCATGGCCCGGGCCGGGGAACTCGGCGCCGACCACGCGCTGACCTTCCTGCGGGAGGTCGACAACATCAATATGCGCCGCCGCACCAAGATGGTGGATATGGCGGCCCGGGCCTGCGGCGGGTCACTGCTCGGGGCGAACGTGGCGGTGCTCGGCGCGGCCTTCAAACCCGAATCCGACGATGTGCGCGATTCTCCCGCGCTGAACGTGGCCGGCATGATCCAGCTGCACGGCGCGGTTGTCACCGTCTATGACCCGAAGGCGCTGGAGAACTCCCGGCGCGTATTCCCCACACTGAACTACGCCACCTCGGTGGTGGAAGCCTGCGACCGCGCCGATGTGGTGTTGGTGCTCACCGAATGGAACGAATTCGTGCGGCTGCGCCCCGGGGATCTGGACGCCGTGGTGCGCACCCGCTCGATCATCGACGGTCGCAACTGTCTCGATAGGGCCGCCTGGCGCTCGGGTGGATGGGTGTACGCGGGGCTGGGCACCCCGTAGCATCGTGGGGCCGGTCGGCTCACGCCGGTGGCTGCTGCCTCCCGCGGCGACGGGACCGGGCGGTAGTGTCGGAAGAGTGGTTCGGGGGATGAGCCGTCACCATCGACCGGGCGACGCTCGCAGATCGTGAAGCGGGAAGTACGGATGGGCTGCCGATGAGTTCAGCACTGGGAGTGTCGGTGGGAACCGGCGCGATCCGCTTGGCGCGCCCACCTGCGGGTGCCGCGACGTCCGATCCGCAGTCGTTCGAGCTGCGAACCTTCGTCGTCCCGCCCGAGACCCCCAGCGCCGAGCGGGCCGCGCTTTCGGTGGCTGCCGCGTTGAATTCCGATCCCGGGATCGCCCGGACCGTTCTGGCCTGCCGCGACGAGTTGCAGGCGGAGGCCATGCACGTGGCTATGGCCGAACACGGCCTCGGCGGCTACGACATCGTGCCCGATATCGAGGCCACGCTCGAATTCGCCACCGCCTCCGGCGCCCTGGCGGGGGTCAGTACGCTCGGGGTCTACGATCTGGGCGCATCCGGTCTGTCGGTCACGGTCGTGGAGGTCGCCGGTGGGCAGATCGTGCATACCGAACGCACCGGCGATATCAGCGGCGAATATTTCGATTCGCTGATCCGGGAGCAGCAGATCAACTCCGGCCGGATCGCCCATCCACCCGACCCGGACGGTCTGGCGCGGCTGGATACGCTGTGCCGTTCGGCGAAGGAAAAGCTTTCGGGCACCTCCGCGGTGGCGATACCCAGCGATTACGGGCCGGTGCTGCTCACCCAGGAGAATTTCACCGCTCTCATCGCCCGGGCCGTCGAGGCCTCGGTTCACTCGACCCGGGAGATCATCGGCCGTTCGGGCCGGCCGGTCCAGGCTGTGCTCGCGGTCGGCGGGGGCGTCCGCATCCCGCTGGTCAGCCGGACGCTCCGGGAAATCCTGGAGATGCCGGTGCTGGTGCCGCCGGAGCCGGAGGCGGCGACAGCGCGCGGTGCCGCCCTGTTGGCGCAGCGGGCGCCGGAGTCGCGTCCGGCCGCCACCCCGTCGCACGCGGGTAGTGCGATGGCAACACTCGCGACCGTCGTGGCGCCGGCCACCGGTACCCCGGCATCCCCGCCCGCACCAGAGGTCGGCATTTTCGGGGCCGAACTCGAAAGCCCACCGGCGCCGGAGGACGTCGCCACGGAAGCGACCGTTGTCGCCCCGGCCGTTTCGCGACCGAAGATGCCGATGCCACAACCCGGAATCTTCGGCCCGCCCGCCGGTACCGCGGTCGACCTGCCGGCCGATTCCGTGGTGCATACCGCTCCTGCCGCCGAGCGCCCCGGCCCCGAGAAGTACCCGAGCGGTACCGCGGCCGCGCCGCAGACCGTGGTGGCGCGCCCGGCCGGGTCCCCCGGCCCGCAACTGACACCCGAGGAGGATCCGCCGACCATCGCGCTGCGGATCCCGCAGAAATTACTGCCCCGGCGGTCGTTCCGGGAACCCCCGCAGCGGCGCCGCCGTGAGCTCGGCGCCGCCGCGGTGGCCGTGAGCGCGCTCGTGGTGGTGGCTGCGATCGGTATCGGCCTCGGCTACGGTCAGCACCTGTTCCACCAGGAATCGACCACCGTCGAAGGTACGAGCTCGCCACCGGCGACCTCGGCGACCTCACCCACGGCTCGACCCGGTCTGGCGGGAGCGTCGCTGACCACCGCGCCGGAGCACGCATCGCTGGCCGAGCCGCCTCCGGTGGTGGTGCCTCGGGAGACCGAGACGCCGACCACCACCAACGGCCCCAACACCTTCCAGGTGCCGGGTCTGCCGCCGATCGTCGTCCCGACCCTTCCGCCGTTGTTTCCGCCGCCGCCGAGCCGCTGACCGCCCCGGCCGGCGTATCTCCGCGGCCGCGCCGACTGGTCAGCCCTCGTCGTAACCCGGGCCGGGCCGGCCCGGACGCCACCGGCGGATCTCGCGTTGCTCACCGCTGTTCGGCCACTGGTTGTCCGAACGCGGCGGTCCGGGTTGCCGGTCCCACGGTTCCGGCCGGCCGGGATACCGTTGTGCGGACTGCGGCGGCCCGTACTGCCCGCCCCGCACGACCGGTGTCTCACCGGTTCGCGGACCGGGACGCTGGTCACCAGGGTTGCGCGGTACCCGCGGCTGTTCCCCGGTCGTCGGCCACGGTTGATAACCCCGGCCGGACCGTTTGCGCGGCGCACCGCCCTCGGAACCGCCCGGGCGAGCGACTTTACGGTGCGTACCGGTATCCGAGCGCCGGGCCGCCGCGCTCCGCCGGGCCGGGGTGACCGGGCCGCCGGTGGGCTTGTTGCCGAAGGGCCGGGCCAGCATGACCGCGATACCGGTCGTCAGGGGCACCGACAGCGCCAGGCAGATACCGCCGACGGCCGACCGCGCGATCTCGATGGCCACCGCGTCGCCCACCAGCACATCCCGGATCGGCCTGCCCGCCACGCTGAACAGCAACAGCAGCGGGAGTGCCCCACCGGCATAGGCGAGTACCAGGGTGTACACGGTGCTGGCGATATGGTCACGGCCCACCCGCATGGCCGCGGCGAAGACTTCGCGGCGGCTCGCCTTCTTGTCCAGTTCCGCGAGTTCGAATGCGGCGGACGCCTGGGTGATGGTCACATCGTTGAGCACACCGAGCGAACCGATGATGAATCCGGCCAGCAGCAGACCGGTGATACTGACATGCTCGATATAGGTCGCGACATTGGTGTTCTGTTCCTCGGACAGACCGGTCAGCGTGGTCGCCTCGATGGTCAGCCAGGACAGCACCGCCGCCACCACCATGGAGGTGAGGGTGCCCAGCAGCGCGGAACTGGTCCGCAGATTCACCCCGTGCGCCAGATACAGGACCGCGTACAGGATCAGTGAGCCGGCGACCAGCGCCACCGGTATCGCGGGCTTGCCGTCGAGCAGCGCGGGCAGCAGGAAGAACACCAGCACCGCGAACGCGAAGACCAGGCCGAGCAGCGCCCGGACCCCGCGCCAGCGAGCGACCCCCACGATCACCACGACGAAGGCCAGCACGATCAGGCTCAGCGGCATCCCCCGCGCGTAATCGTCGAACGAATACAGCGGGGTCCCGTCCGGTCCGGTCTGCCGCACGATCCGCAGGTCGTCACCGGCGGCGAGATCGGGTTGCCCGGGGCCGGGCGCGATTTCGAGCAGGGTGTGCTTGCCCTCGTGCGGACCGGATTCGATGGCGATCAGACTGCGCTGGCAGTCGTAGACCTGCATGGTGGGCGGCTGGGGTTCACCGTCGAAGACCCGGCCGATGGACGGACTACCACAGGCGCCGATATCCTGCCGGATCACCTTTCCGGCTTCGGTGACCACCGCCGTCCCGTCGGCGTTCTGCATGGGCAGCGGGATTTCGACCTGTTGGCGGTCGGGCCACAGGGCGATCGTGGCGACGACGACAACGATTCCGACGGCGACCAGCAAACCGATCACGACGCGGGCGGCGGTCGCGCCGATCGCGATCGGCCGGGAGTGGTCGTGATGGTGGTGGTGGTCGCTCACCCCGGTCAGCCTAGAGGATTCACCGAGGGCCCTCGTGACCGGCAGATGCGGCTTACGCTGCGATTTCGCTATATTTCCGAGGACCTCGGGAAGGGGCGGCGGAGAGCAGGGGGATGTCTCCGCCGCCCGCGGGCAGGCGGCCCAGGGGGGTAGGCGGCCTAACCCGAGGACCAGGTTGCCCAGGGGGGGTAGACAACCTGGCCGGGCACTTTGAGGTGCCGAGGACCACTGTACACACAGGATCCTCTTTTGTGCCAGTAGGTTCGGAAAATTGGGTTTAATCCGGATGGAAGGTCGGTTTTAACCCGGAGTTACCCGCCCCACTACTGTCGATAGCTCGCGAGGAAATTGCCGAAACGCTCTATGGCAACGGCAAGATCGCGCGCCCAGGGCAGGGTCACGATCCGCAGATGATCATGGCGCGGCCAGTTGAAACCGGTCCCCTGCACCATCAGAATCTTCTCCTGCAGCAACAGGTCCTGCACCAGTTTCTCGTCGTCGTGGATCTCGTGTACCTCGGGGTCCAGCCTAGGGAACGCATACAGCGCGCCTTTGGGTTTCACGCACGACACGCCGGGAATCGCGTTCAACCGCTCCCAGGCCACATCCCGCTGTTCCAGCAACCGCCCGCCCGGCAGAATCAGATCCTCGATGCTCTGGTAACCCCCGAGTGCGACCTGAATGGCGTGCTGTGCGGGCACATTCGGGCACAGCCGCGACGACGCGAGCAGATCCACCCCCTCCAGGAACCCGGCGGCGTGCTCCTTCGGCCCGGTGATGGCCAGCCAGCCGGACCGGTAACCGGCCACCCGGTACGCCTTGGACAACCCGTTGAAGGTGAGGCACAGCAGATCGGGCGCCAGCGTCGCGAGCGAGATGTGCTTGGCGTCGTCGTAGAGGATCTTGTCGTAGATCTCGTCCGCCAGCAGCAGCAGCCGGTGCTTGCGCGCCAGGTCGACGAGTTGCTGCAGCACCTCCGCCGAGTACACCGCACCGGTCGGATTGTTGGGGTTGATCACCAGCAGCGCCTTGGTGCGTTCGGTGATCTTCGATTCGATATCGGCGATATCGGGCTGCCAGCCGCCGGCCTCGTCACACAGATAGTGCACCGGGGTGCCGCCGGCCAGGCTGGTCATCGCCGTCCAGAGCGGATAGTCGGGGGCCGGGATCAGCACCTCGTCCCCGTTGTCCAGCAGCGCCTGCATGGTGATGGTGATCAGCTCGGAGACCCCGTTGCCGAGGTAGACGTCGTCGACATCGAGTTCGGGGAACCCGGGGACCAGCTCGTAGCGGGTCACGATCGCCCGGCGAGCGGACAGTATGCCCTTGGACTCGGAGTAGCCCTGCGCGGTCGGCAGGGCGGCGATCATATCCCGCATGATCACATCGGGGGCCTCGAAGCCGAACGGCGCGGGGTTGCCGATATTGAGTTTCAGGATCCGGTGGCCCTCGGATTCCAGCCGTGCCGCGTGTGCGTGTACCGGTCCACGGATCTCGTAGACGACATTCTGCAGCTTCTTCGACTGCTCCAGAATCCGGGGCGCGGGGTGCGAATGGCCAGTACTCACCCAGTCCATGGTGCCACCAGGGGCAAGCGGATATCCGGCCCGCCCCGGCCCGTTACCGCCACACGGACCACCCGCGCCGGTCCGCCGGCCTGCACCGGGCCGGTGAACCGATCGCTATCCCGCCGCTCCGGGCCCGCTCGCCGACGCGAGCGAGCCGGCTACCCGCCACCCGGGGGCAGGCCCCGCGCCGCGGTCGCCCCGCAGAATTCCTCGATCCGCTCGTCGAGCGCCCGCGCCTCGGCGACCCCGCGGAAGGCCGGAGCGCAGATCCGCCGCCGCAGGCCCGTGAGGCGTTCCTCCAGCTGGGCGATCCGTCTGTCCTCGTCGAGCGCCAGGACCGGCAGCAGAGCCGCTGTGGCGCCGTCGAGGCTGCCGTTGATCAGATGGGCGGCGGCCGAATCGACGCGGGCCAGGGATTCGGCACCGTAGGAACGCTGCCGCGCCGGGCCGGTCCGGTAGAGCTCGATCGTGCGTTCGGTGGCCGCCAGCGCAGGTTCGGCCAGGCCGAGATGGATATAGGTCGCGCCGGCGTAGTAGCTGGCTTTGGCGTCGGAGAAACCGAACACCCCGCCCACTTCGTCGTGCAGACTGTCGGCCCCGGACCCGGCACTCGCGTCGGCGGCGGCGCGGATGCACCGTTCGGTATCGGCGGCGCTCCCGATCTTCGACCAGATCCGTGCCTCGATATTGTGCAGGCGCACCGCGGCGGTGGCCGAATCCGCGTAGTCCTGGCCGTGCTGCGCCAGCTGCAGGGCCCGGTGCGGCCGTTCGGACCAGTACTCGATCAGCGCGTGCATCCCGCGCGCCCAGGCTCGTAACCCGTTGTGGCCGCATAATTCCGCGTACGCCCAGGCAGCCCGGATCTGCTCGCCGGCGGCATCGAGATAGCCGAGATCGGTACTCGCGTTGGCGAGCAGCCCCGACAGTGAGCCCGCCAGAAGATATAGGTGGGCGGTATCCGAGGGCCGCTGATGACCCTCCAGCAGCCGGTACACCCGGCGCCGCACCCGCAGCATCTCGACCATCATCGGCATCGGCGGGGTGTGCACGTAGTCGTTGGCGATCCGCGTGACATCGGCGTCGAGCTGGTCCAGTGTGCTCGGACCGATATTCGTGCTCTCGGCCCGGCCCGCGTGTTCGCTCGCCTCGTGCGCTGCCGCCATGATCAGATCCCTCTCCGAAATCGCCGCCAGCCCTTCCCCGCGGGCCGCACCGGTATCGATGAGGGCCAGGAGTTCGGCATCGTTGGAATATCCGCTGGACCCGGCGTACCGGCCGGCGTCCAGGAGCGGACCGGGAACCGGTTCGGGGACGGTCAATGCCGCGAACCGGGTCCGTTCGATATCGTCGGATCGGGCGAGACAGGTATCCAGGGCAGCCTGGTTCACCGGACGCGGATGCACCCGGTCGCCCCCGGCCTCCCATTTGGACACCAGTCGTTGGTGCACACCCAGATGTGCCGCGAACTCCCGGATACTCATCCGCTTGGCCTCGCGAAGCGCCCGGGCCTCCCTTCCAGACCACTGGCCGACCACGTTGTCACCCTTTCCGAACGATTGCCTTCTCCAGGGTACGAGCCGAATGTGACTGCAACCACAAGGAAATCGGCCATCACCGGCAATGGCAGCGCAAGGGCAGTGGAACGGGAGCGTGTAGGCGCTTCCGACGCGCCGGTGCGGACGCGATCCTGGAAAGACAGGTCGGCGAGACCGGCTCAGGCCGTGGTTCGGCACGCCAGGGAGGCTCGGCAGCAGGAGGCAAGGGGTTCACCGTGAACGTGGAAAAGCTGAGAACGGTCGACGACTGGGCCGCTTACTATCGCCACGAATTCGGGTTACCGGCCACCGAACGCGGCGGTTTCGTCATGCTGCCGATCACCAGCCGGGCCTGTGTCGTCCACCTACCGACCGAACGCGCGAAAGCCGTACGCGACCTACTGGATTCACGGGAGATCCGAGTTCCGATGCTAGCCCGCCAGATTCGCTGGAGTTTCCTGGCCTACCCGGATCGCCGGCCGGATCCGGAAGTGGTCGAGATGCTGCAGCGCATCGATATCGATATCCCCGGCGTGGGTAGCGCCGTCATGCTGCCCACCGGACTGGGCCGTTGGAACCGCGAGGGGTGCAACTGGGTCGTACCGCCGGAACGCGACGGCCTGCTGCCTCCGCTGTCCACGGTGATCAACGCTGCGCTGCTGGCCGGCGGCGCAGTGGAATGACCGGGGATGGGGCTACGTCCGGCAGTCGGGTCCGCCGGACGTAGCCCGCCCGGGCGCCATGATGTGCCCGTTCGATATGCCGCCCGGGGCGGTTCGCAGCGCCGCTTCACTACCGGGCGGACAGGATCCGTGCCGCCTCGGTCAGCAGTAACGGCGCGAAACGCCGATGCCCCGGGGAGACGGCGGTCCAGACCCGTTCGCCCATCCGGCGTTCGTAGTGGACGAAGGTGGCCACCGAAGCGGTACCGTCGGTGAGCTCGACCACCAGACGCCCGCTGATCAGCCACGACCGGGCTCCCAGGGTGATCCAGGTGGCGCCGTGTTCGACGATCGGCCAGCCGGCCACCTGCCCGGCCGCCGATCGGCGCCGCAGCCGCAGGCCCAGCACGACCCGCCAGACGAACTGTCCGCGCGCACCGGCCACCTCGCCGAGCGCGGTGCGCGCCCATTCTTCCGGCGTCGCGGCCGCGCCGGGCAATATGTCGATCGTGAACTGGTCGGCGTAGTCGTATACCGCCATACCGCTGTGCGCCCGGATCGATGGGCTGATCTCGTGCTGCCGGCGGGCGACCGGCCCGGTGGCCGGGCGGAGCTCGGGATTCTCGGTCATCTTCGACACCCACTTCCTATTATACGCTGGCGTATATAAAACGGTAGCGCTTATATACGGTGGCGTATAGATCTCGTTTCGTGAAGGGAGACACATGGGCGCGGTACGGACGACGAGTACCGGCTGGATCGACGAAGGGCTGCGCACCTTGGCCCGCGGCGGGCCCGACGCCGTGCGCATCGAAGCGCTCGCGAAATCGCTCGGCGTGACCAAGGGCGGTTTCTACGGCTACTTCGCCGACCGCAACGCACTGCTCGCGGCGATGCTGGACACCTGGGAGCGGCGCAGCATCGCCGACGTCCTGGAAAGTGTCACGCGCGAAGGCGGCGACGCCGGGACCAAGATCCAGCGGGCCGGAGCACTCACCCTCTCCCCCGAACTGCTGCCCATCGACCTCGCCGTGCGCGACTGGGCCCGGCGCGACGACGAGGTCGCGGCCCGCCTGCGCCGGGTGGACAACCAGCGCATGGCGTTACTGCGCGAAATGATCGGCACCTATTTCACCGACCCCGTGGAGGTCGAGGCCCGCAGTCTGCTCGCCTTCTGCGCACGGATCGGGATGCACTTCCTCGCCGCCGACCCGCTCGACGGCACCGACCGCGCGGCGGTACTGGCCCGGACCACCGATCTGGTGCTCGGCCCACGTGCCACTGCGGACCCGTAGCGGCCTCCGCTCAGCGATCGGCCACCCGGCGCGCGTCCGCCGGCCACGATCCTGTGGCGACAATATGCCGCACGACCCCGAACGCGTCGGCGACCGGCACCGTATCCGCGTCCGGGTACTCGTCGTGCTGACCGTTGGCAAGCACGAGCCTCTCGCTCCAGCACTCGGCCCCTGGGCCCACCGCGTGCTCGCCGGGATCACCCGCACCGTCGAGCAGCATCACCATCGCCCGCCCGGTATTCGTCACGAAGGTGCGGGACCGGCCGCGTGAGCTGGTCAGCCACGTCTCGAGCTTCCCAGCGGCGACCCTCGCCAGGAGTATCTCGGTACCGACCCGGACGGTACTGCGGCGTTATCGATGGCCCAGAACTCGATCACGAGCACGCCGAGTTCACGGACGGACCCGGAGCGCGGTCAGCGGCTCGGCGCCGGGAAATTCAGGTACGCCCGCGACGGCGTCGGCCCGCGCTGCCCCTGATACTTCGATCCGGCGCCCGCGCTGCCGTACGGGTTCTCGGCCGGACTGGTCAACCGGAACAGGCACAGCTGCCCGATCTTCATACCCGGCCACAAGGTGATCGGCAGATTCGCCACATTCGACAGTTCCAGGGTGATGTGCCCGCTGAACCCGGGGTCGATGAACCCGGCGGTCGAATGCGTGAGCAGCCCCAGCCGCCCCAGACTCGACTTACCCTCCAACCGCCCCGCCAGATCGTCGGGCAGGGTGCACACCTCCAGGGTGGACCCGAGCACGAACTCACCCGGATGCAGCACGAACGGCTCACCCTCGGCGGGCTCCACCAGGCTCGTCAGCTCGTCCTGGCGCTGGGCCGGGTCGATATGGGTGTAGCGAGTGTTGTTGAAGACCCGGAACATCCGGTCCAGCCGCACATCGATACTCGACGGCTGAACCAGGTTGTCCTCGAACGGTTCGAGCCCGAGCCGTCCGGCGGCGAACTCCGCCCGGATGTCACGATCGGAAAGCAGCACGCCACGAGCGTAGCGACCGCCCCGCGGGGGCGAGCCCCCCGGTCCGCGCGCGGTCCCGTTTCCTGTCACCACCCCCGGGCATACTCCATCCGATGGGCGAGACCCGTCCGCACCCACGCACGGCCGCAGCTGATCAGGAGGCACCCCCATGTCCGAGACGAGCGCCCACACCCATCACGGCATCGACTACATCGAACTCGCCGTCACCGACCTCGACGCCGCCAAAACCTTCTACCGGTCGGCGTTCGGCTGGGAGTTCAACGATTACGGGCCCGCGTACGCCGGTATCCGCCACTTCGACGGCTCCGAAGGAGAAGCGGGCGGGCTGGCCCCCACCGACGAGGCCCCCACCGGCGGCGGCCCCCTGGTCCTGCTGTACTCCGACGACCTCGACACCACCCTCCGCAGCGTCGGAGCTGCCGGCGGCACGGTCACCGAAGGCCCCTTCGACTTCCCGGGCGGCCGCCGCTTCCACTTCACCGACCCGAGCGGCAACCAGCTCGGAGTCTGGTCCGAACGCTGACCCCGCGGCGCCGACGGCCGGAGAGTGAACCGAAAGATTTAGAGCTCCGGCCCGGCCTCTGCTAAGCTCCCCTTCGCGCCTACGGGCGCGTGCCGGTGTAGTTCAATGGCAGAATCTCTGCTTCCCAAGCAGATGGCGCGGGTTCGATTCCCGTCACCGGCTCCACCATTATTTCGAATATCTGCCGATGCCTTCGGACCTCTTGTTGCGTTACCGGTCCCCAGTGGTTGCGTGTCACTCCGCGAAAGCAGCGGCTTTGCAGGCCCGACGAAGTCGCGACTCGATCGACGCGATACCGAAAGGTGTTCCCGCGCAACTTCTTGGGTTTCGCCGCTCGGCTACGTCTCGTCCCTGGGTAGCGCGCGCAGGGAGCGCTCGAGGGTCAGGAGGTTCGCGGCGCGGCGCGACCCGCTGGGCACGCAGGCCACCAGAACCGGACAAAGCGAGGCGCTGCCGGTAACCTCGGCTGCCCTCTCCGGGGCCCGCCGCATGATCTCGCCGACGGCCGCGGTCCCGGCCACCTGTGTCAGCCGGACTCGCGTTCGCCGGCCTGAAGCCGCCGCCACTTGGCCATCGACTGTTCGATCTCCGCACGGAGGAATTCGAAGAACCGCCGGGTCTCGTCCAGTCGCCGCCCGGCGGGGGAAGCGGGATCCAGGAGCGCGGCGCCCTCGGCGGCACCGGCCTGCACCTGGACCAGCACCGGATCGGACTGACTGATGTAGTGACTCCAGGTGTGCTCGTGGATCCGGCAGAAGTCACGACGGCTACCGGGTTCGCGGCCGCGTTCGACGAGCCGCACCTGCACCAGATACTTGACCGCCCCCGAGATGGCCGGCGCGCCGACGCCCAGCCGCTCGGCGAGTTCGGCGGCCGACAGCTTGCCGGAGTCGGTGACCAGCAGTGCGGCGAACACGCGCGCTGCCATCCGCGGCATACCGGATTCGACCATGATCTGCGCGAATCGTTCCTGAAAGCCGGCGATAGCGATATCGTCCGCTCGCGTCACTGAAGCAGTCTCCTCGTCGTGGCGTTCGCAGCCATCCTGTCATCTATTTCACGAAGTTCGTGAAATATCAGTAGTGTAGGCGAGCGTGGAAGACAGCGGATTCGTCGGAGTGCAGAAGACCGCCCGCCCCGTCCTCGCGGCCAAAGCGCTGGACAACCGGCTGCCGGACCCGATTCTCGGTGACGAGTACGCCGAGCAGGTGATGCGCCGCCTCGACCCCTACTACGACAGCGGCAGATTCGGCACCAGCCAACTGGGCCTCGTCGCCGTGGTGCGCGCCAAGGTCCACGACGACTGGGCCCGAAACTTCCTCGCCGATCACCCCGACGCGGTGGTGCTGCACCTGGGCTGCGGCCTCGACGCCCGGGTGTACCGGATCGACCCGCCCGCCACCGTCGACTGGTACGACCTGGATTACCCCGCCATGATCGAAGTGCGGAAACAGTTCTTGCCGCCGCGCGACCACTACACCCTGATCGAATCCGATGTCACCGACCCGGCCTGGCTGGACCGCATCCCCCGCGGCCGACCGGTGCTGGTGATAGCGGAGGGACTGGTGCCCTACCTGACCGAAACCGACGCCCGGCGCCTGCTGACCGGCGTAGTCGATGCTTTCCCCACCGGGCAGATCCAGATCGACACGGTGGCGGCTTGGGCATGGCGCATCTCGCGGTGGGACCCCACGCTGCGCAAGTACAACACCCGGTTCCATTGCGGCTTCGACGATCCCGCCGCACTGGCCGAGTGGCACCCGCGGCTCGAATACATCGATGAGGAGCCGATGAACGACTCACCGGTGCTGATGGCCAAGGCGCCCGCGAACGCACGCCGCGTATTCCGCCTCCTGGCTCTGCTTCCGGGCATGAAACGGTCCACCCGCATCGTGCGGTTCCGGTTCTGAACAGCGCACTCGAACTCGAAGTCGTGCCCTGTCACGCCAGGCACCGACGCACGAGAGCGCAGGGCTAGTACAGGAACTCCGCGAGAGTTCTCGACACGGTTTCGGGGCTCGTCGACGGCGCGAAATGGGTCTGCCCGGGAAATGTCTCGAGTCGCGCGTTCGGCATGCCGGTCGCCAGCCGCTCGACGGTCTCCGGCATCGGCTGCCAGGTATCGGAACCACGCATCAGCAGCGTCGGGGTGGTCACGCTCGACCAGCGTTCGAGATAGGTGGTATCGGCGATCATCGACTCGAGGTCACGGCTCCAGCCGTAGGAGTCATCGGGTTCGTTCTCGTCCGGTTCCGTATCCCCTGCGGCCTCCAGCAGCGCCGCCGGAACACGGGACACCTTCTCCGCCAGCAGCCGGACCGCCCGGCCCCGCTCGCCCTGCGCGGTGAGTTCTTCGAACCGGGTCAACACGGGCGCCAGCTCCGCGCCCGCCGCGTACAGCGGCGGCTCCCACAATGCCAGCGAACGAATCGGAAGTCCGGCCGCGGCGGCGTGCAGGGCGACCGTGGCGCCATAGGACATACCCACCAGATGGGCGGGCCGGCCGATCATATCGATGATCACCCCGAGATCACTCACCTCGTCGGCGTAGTGCTTGGGGGCGTGGCCGGGTCCGCTCGGCGCGTAACCGCGACGGGCAGGCAGCCACAACTCGAACCGGTCCGCCAGATATCCGGCCACCGGCTGCCACGAGTGCAGCCCCCCGCCGGACCCGTGGATCATGATCACCGGTGAGCCGGACCCCACCCGCCGGTAATAGATGCGGGTCCCGTCGAAGGAATCGAAGGACGCCGGCGGCTCGCTGGTGAACTGTGGCATGCCGCTACTCTCGCAAAGCCGGACGCACTCCTCCAGCGAATTGCCGCCGGTTTCGCCGACTTCTCCCCGGATGTCCGGCACCCTGGCGTTCGGCGGCTCGCAACAGTGCAGTAGCACTCCACCGCGCACCCGCGTGACACGACGGCGACGGCAGGTCATCGACTCCCCCGCCGGACGAAACCGACCGGCGATACCCTGCGGCCTTACCGGTCAGCCGGCGTGCAGCAGGCGGAACCGCGAACCGTGGAACACCAGGGGCTCCCGGTCGGGATGGAGGGCGAGCCGGTTGATCCGCAGGATCACCACGGTGTGGTCACCGGCCGGTACATGCGCTTCGGGCGACCCCTCGATCCATACCGAGGCACCCTGGATGAACACCGCTTCGCCGGTGCCCTCGTGCAACTCCAGATCGCGGAACCGGTCGCCGGTCCGGGAGCTGAGCGAGCGTGCCGCCTCCTGCTGGTCGGTGCCGAGCAGACTCAGGCCGAGATAGCCGGCATCGACCAGCTTGGGCCAGGTCGACGAGCTGTTCTGGATACAGAACGACACCAGCGGGGGATCCAGGGAGACCGGGACGAAGGTGCTCACCGCCAAGCCGACCGGTTTCCCGTCGACCTCGGCGCAGACCGCGACGACCCCGCTCGGGAAGTTGGCGAAGGCGCGCCGCAGGCCGGTGCCGTCGGCCGGGGTTTCGAAGACATCGTTCATGATCAGCCCTTCACTTCGAATGGGTTACCGTGGCTGCCGGCGCCCGCGCCACCGGACGCCGGCGCTCGGCGTAGGCGTCCAGTACGCCGTCCTCGGCGAAGGTCCGGTCGGAGAGATACAACCCGGGCGGGGTGGTGGTGGCGCCCAGTCCACCAGGACCGGTTCGAGCAGCAGATCGGGCGCGCGCGCGTGCGCGGGACCGCTCCCCGGCATCAAGGGCACGGCCAGCACTCCGGCCAGGCCGTTACCGCCGTCGAACCGCTCTAGGAAAAGCTTCAGCAGACCGGTGTAGGTGGCCTTGAAGGTAGGGCCGGCGAAGACGACCGGTTCGGCGGCGGCAACGGTCCGGGCGGCCTCCGCGACCGCGGGGTCACCCCGGCTCAGCAGACCCGGTCCGAACTCGACCAGATCGATGACCGCCGGCTCGGTATCCGGCCGCAACCCCGTGGCGCGGCCGACGGCCGCGGAGAGAGTTCGGGATGCCGGTTTCGGGTCACCGACCACAACTGCCACAGACACGCCGAGGCCTCCTGTCTCCGGCCCGGGCCGGACTCGACTGGTGCTGTGCTTCTCAGTGCACCATCCGCGGGCCCGCGGCGGGAGGGTTCGGCTCGGCGCGATCGGAACCGGTGGTCCGGGTGAGCACGTACAACCCCTGCAGGGACCGGGGCGAACCGCGGTGAACCGGCCGGTCGCCGGCGGCCGGAAAGCATCCGGCCAGGCGGCCGCGACCGGCGGCGACCAGGGTGAGATCGGTGGACGCGGCGATCGCGCCCAGCGATTCCGGCGTCACCGATTCCACCAGGAAGGCGCCGCCGCGCTCGACGAAGGAGGTGATCCGGCCCGAGGTCTCGAACGAGCCGCCGACCGTGACGCCGACATATCCGTCGAAGGCGATACGACCGGTCGGCCGCGGGGTGCGACCGGGGCGGCGACCGCTCCCGGCCGGTCCCGTCGGCTGCGGGGCCGCCGCGACGGCCCGGACACCCGGCCGGGTTCGACTGCGCAACGCGTTCTGGTCACGATCACTGTAGAGGGCGACGTCGAATCCCGCGTCGAGCAACACCAGCGCGGCGGTCACGCCCGCCGGGTCGGCGCCTATCACCGCGGCCGTACGGGCCGCGGCGAAGGGCAGATTCTGTGGTGTCATGCAGGCATGCTGCCGGGAGCTGATTCCCGAAAGCAGTATTGCGCTCAGCGAGAATCATTTCCGCACGACTACTACTGCGCCTTACCGAGGCATTCGGTGACGATCTTGTTCGTCGCCGCCCGGGCCTTGTCGGCGTCCTCCTGGCTCATGCCCAGAGTCTCCGGGTCCGCCATCCGGGTATCGAATTCGTCGCTGACCATGGTCCGCAGGCCGTCCTGCGAAATACCTTCGCCGATGTAGAGTTTCGCGGCGCAGTCGGCGAAGGCGGGGTCCTGGAGTCCCTTTTCCTGGAGGGATTTGGACAGGTCCGCTTCGGTCAGCGCCGGCGCGGAGTCGGTATCGCTACCGCAGGCCGCCGCGAACAGCGGCAGAATGACGAACGTCGCGGCAATCAGGGTCTTCCGCACCGGGTTCCTCTCTCAGATGTATCGCACGGACGCCGCGTCGGCCGGGGAACAACACCCGCGGCCACCCGCCTACGTCCACGCATGTGTGTAGTCGCACTCGCATACGGCGTGCAACCCGGGGCCGGAATTCGGATGTGATTCACAGTCGCCGACCCTCTCCGAGGCCAGAACGGGCGCGTCTCTCCGGCGCCCGCACCCCCGCGCGGAGCCAACTGATGGCTCGCGCCTGCTGTTAGTCTGGGACCCGGAATCGCGTCCCGATCGGAGAGCGGCGAACATGACGATCCTCGAGCATCATCGCGAAGGCCGCGGTGAACCGCTGGTGCTGGTCCACGGCGTCGGCAGCAGGTGGCAGGTCTGGGAACCGGTCATCGGCGCCCTGGCCGCCCACTACGAGGTGATCGCGGTGGACCTTCCCGGTTTCGGCGGTTCCGCCCCGCTACCGCGCACCACTGTGGACACGCTCACCGACGCCCTCGCCGACTTCCTGGCCGAGCAGGGCATCGAGCGACCCCATCTGGCGGGTAACTCGATGGGCGGCGGCATCTCGCTGAACCTGGGCGCCCGCGGTCTGGCCCGCTCCGTCACCGCCTTCTCCCCGATCTTCTTCTGGGACACCGCCGGCCGGGTCTGGTGCCAGCAGTCGCTGGGCCGGTCCAAGAAACTCGGCCGCGTTCTCGGCCCCGCCATACCCAAGGTGCTCGGCACTCCGGCCGGCCGGACCGCCTTCCTGGGCCTGATCTTCGGCAAACCGTGGGCCGTCAGCGCCCAGGTCGCGCTGGAGACCGCGCGCGGCGCGATCGACTCCCTGGGTTTCTCCCCGGCGCTGGACTCGTTCACCGACGCACGGCTGCACGACCCGGCCGCGCTCGCCGAGGTGCCGGTGACGATCGCCTGGGGTAACCGCGACATCCTGCTCACCTATGCCACGCAGAGCAAGCGGGCCCGCGAAGTACTGCCCGGAGCCCGGCACATCACGCTCGCCGGCAGCGGCCACACACCCTTCTACGACGACCCCGAAGGCTGCGCCCGGGTACTCCTGGACTGGCTGCCCACCCTGCACGACGACGCCGCATAGCCGGGGGCGGGGACGTTCCCGCAGCGATGAGTCCGGCCGACAGGTGAAGGCGATCGGCCGCGGGTCGACCTCACCGGCCGGGTAGCGGTGGCGAGGCGGACGGTGATGATGCGCATCCTCGCCCCGAGGCGATCGCCGGGCTGCGCCGGCCGCGGAGGTTCGAAGCGGCCCTCGCGGAACTTCCACCCGGGCGGAGCCGGGTCACCGAGGCGGCGGACGCCTACAAGAACCGGGCCGGGGCCCAACGTCGGCCCGGCACCGAATCTCAGCGTCCCTGCCAGACCGGATCGCGTTTCTCCGCGAAGGCCAGGGCGCCTTCGGCCGCGTCCTCGGAAACCAAAGCGGGCAGCGCGATCTCACCCTGTTTGGCGAAGCCCTCCGCCGCGGTCCAGTCCGGGGTCTCGTCGATGATCCGCTTACTGGCGGCCACGGCCAGCGGGGCGGCGGCGGCGATCTCCCCGGCCAATTCCAGCGCGACCTCCAGCGCCTCGCCCGGTTCGGTCACCCGATTGACCAGGCCCAGCTGGTAGAGACGTTCGGCACTGATCCGCCCACCGGTGAGCGCCAGTTCGGCGGCGATACTGCGCGGCAACCGCTGGGTCAGCCGCATGACACCGCCGGCCGCCGCCACCAGACCGCGTTTCACCTCGGGCAGGCCGAATTTCGCGTCCCGGGCGGCGACGATCAGGTCGCCGGAGAGCGCCAGCTCGAAACCGCCGGCCAGCGCGAAACCCTCGACCGCGGCGATCATCGGTTTCGCCGGCGGTTTCGAGGCGATGCCGAGCGGGCCGCGTCGCTCGGTCACCGGCACCTCACCGCGTGTCATGGCGACGAGATCCATTCCGGCGCTGAAGGTCCCTTCGGCGCCGGTGAGCACGAGGACCCGGGCCGAGTCGTCGGCCTCGAACTCGTCGAGTGCCGCCTCGATCGCCTTAGCGGTGGCCAGATCGATGGCGTTACGCGCCGCGGGCCGGTTCACCGTGAGCACGGTTATCGCATCGCACCGGTCCAGGAGCACGGTCTCGGTCATCAGGCGGTCCTCTCGCTACGCAGAATGAAACGGTCGGCGGCGGTGATCTCGATGGCGGCGCCCAAACGGTCGCCCGCGGTGACCGCCGCGATGGTCTCACTGTCCGTCGCCCGGACAAGTATGCGGGCACCGCCGGGGTTCAGCGCACTCACCACAGCGGCTTCGGGTTCGTCGCCCGCGCTGCCCTTGCGGTACGGAACCGTGTAGGCCTCGATCACCGCCGGGCCGGTGTAGCCGGGTGCGGTCTCCCGCCGAGCTACCGGCACCTCGGCCTCCACCGGACGGAACAGTTCGGCGGGCGGTTTCGCCGAGTAGACCCCCACGCCGTGTTTGGTGATGTACCAGCCGAGCGCGGTGGTCAGGCCGTAGTCGCCGGGGTTGCGGCGCAGGATCTCGGCCATGGTGGCGACGCCGTGGGTGCTGTAGTTGTTGCCGGGGCCGCCGCCGAAGGTCAGGCCGCCGGTCACGGTCAGGGGTCGCGCCGGATCGTCGATGCACAGCCCCAGCGCCGCCGCGCCCACCTGTACGGCCACCGGGAAGCACGAGTACAGGTCGATATGGGCGATATCGTCGATGCCGATACCCGCACCGCCCAGCGCCGCCCGGCCGGCCGCGGCGATGGCCGGGGACGCGGCCATATCCGTACGTTCGGAGAGGAACCAGGTATCGGTGGCAGTGGCGCCGCCGTGCGGGAAGACCCACAGATCCCGCGGCACCCCGGCCGCGTCCGCCGCCGCAGCGCTGCACAGGATCAGTGCCGCGCCCTGATCGACCGTCAGGTTCGCCATCAGCAGCTTCGGATACGGGGTGGCGACCATCCGGTTGTCGGGGCCGGGGGTGATCAGTTCGCTCACACTGCGTTCGCGGGGCAGCCACGCGTAGGGGTTGCGCGCCGCCACAGCGGAGAACCGTGACCACAATCCGCCGATCCGGGCCAGATGGGTCTGTTCGTCGAGGCCGAGCCGATTGCGCATGGCGGATTCCATCAGCGCGTACACATAGATCGGGCCCCACAACCCGGCCGCGAGCTCCATCTCGGTGTTGGGGGCGTCGTCGGAGCCGATGATCTGGTCGGGCCGGGCGTTCTCGTCCTGCTCCGGCCAGCCCGGATCGGTCCCGGACCGCTTCGCCACGTTCCACGAGGCGACCGATTCCGCCCCGCAGAGCAGTGCGATATCCGACCGGCCCTCGGCGATCTCGCAGGCCAGCAGGTTGAGCAAGCGCTGCGGGGCGTCTCCGCCGTAGGGGGCCGATTGCAGTGTCCGTTTCGGCGAGGCGCCCAGGTCGGCGGCGACGAGTGCGCCGAAGTCGGCGTACTGGCGGCTCACCGGGGCCACCGAGGCGATCACATCCGCCGAGCGCAGCAGCGCGTCTCCGGTCCCGCTGTCGGCGCCGGCCCGGCGCAGCGATTCGGCCGCCAGCTCGACCGGCCCGGGTAGGCCGGGTTCACCGGATCGGTGCACAACCTGTCCGACGCCGACGAGCACCGGTGTGCGCGGGTCCATTCCGGCTGGCAGCATGTGTCCTCCGCTTCCTCGCTGAAGTCTCCCGCTGAAATCGGCGGTTAACTTCCGATTAGACCATGGAGTGGTCTATGTCGCCCGGAGACCGAAGTCCGCGGACCGCGTCACCGAAGACCGGACAACGCCGCTACCGAAGCCCGGAATGACACCGGCGCTGAACCACCGACAATGCGTCTGATCAGTACCTATGCACTGATAACATGACCGGGTTCTGCCAGCCAGTCGAAGTGTTCCGTGTATCCATCGATGCGCCGCCCATATACCGGTGGCGTCTTTGACATGACCCGGAGGTCCGACGGACTTGAAGAGAACCCGCTCGATACTCATTTCTGTGCTGGCGGGCGCATCGGCTGCACTGATCGCAGTCACCGCACCGGCCACGGCAAATCCCAACGCCATCAATCCGATTCCCGTACTGAACGGCACGAACGGGCTTCCGCAGTTACACGGAGCCACTCGGGCCGTTTTCCAGGTGACCGGTATGGCGAGCCCGAACGGGACCCATAGCTACAATATGCTCGGCACCGACCTGGGCATCATGTGGGATAACGGACAGGGCGAAATGCTGACCGCTTTCGGCGATACCGCCGGGGTCGGTTTCCCCAATCTTCTCGCGGGCAGTATGTGGGCTTGGCGCAGCAATGTTCTCGTGCGCAGTCATACCCGGGATCCACGGCAGGGGATCTACTTCGACAGCGTCGTCAAGGATGTATTCGGCCAGGCCAGGGACCTGATCCCCAGCCCGAAGATCCCGCTTCTGGAGATCAGCCGCATCCCGACCGCCGGTATCTCGATCGGCGGCGTGCAGTATATGAGCCTGATGTCGGTGAAGACATGGGACACGCCCGGCGAATGGACCACCAATTACTCCGGCCTGGCCGCCTCGGCCGACAACGGGGAAACCTGGGCCGATCTCGCCTTCACCCGCCGCCCCAATGAGGGCGCAAACCGCAATTTCCAGATGAACGCCTTCGTGAAGGACGACGGTTTCGTTTACATCTACGGCACCCCGTCGGGTCGCGACAATGCCGCCTATATCTCCCGGGTCCGGGAGCCGGATTTCCAGAATCTGGGCGCCTACGAATACTGGGACGGCCGCACCTGGAAGCGCGATATCAATGCGGCGCAGCCCATCATGCACGGCGTGGGGGAACTGTCGGTGATGTGGAACGACTACCTCGGACAATTCGTCTCCCTCACCACCGATCCCTTCAACTCGGTGGTGATGCGCACCGCGTCGTCACCGGCCGGACCGTGGAGCGAACCGCGGGTATTGATCGATACTCGTGAATTGCCGACGGCCTACGCGCCATCGATTTTCCCCTACCAGACCGGGGACGATCTCTACTTCCTCACCACTGTGCACAATCAATACAACGTGGTCCTGATGCGCACGCAGCTGTGAGAGTCCCGGTTCGATTCGGGCGCACAGCTTGACCTAAATAATGGTTCAGGTACGAGGCTGGTTCGCGACACTCCACAGAGACTTCAGGAGCCCGCGTGACCACCACCTCGAACCCGACCGGCGCCACCGAAACGGTGCACGAATGGCTGCGCGGCGCGGCGCGGCCCATCCGCAGCACCGACGCCGCCGCCACCGGACCGGACCTGCGGGAATTGACCGACCGCCTGGCCGCGGCCACGGTGGTCGGCATCGGCGAATCCACCCGGTTCTCCCGGCAGACCTACGGCGTCCGGGAACGGATCTTCCGGGTGCTGGTCACCGAACACGGTTTCCGGACGCTGGCCGTCCAGGACACCGCGCGGTCCGGTGCGCGGCTCGACGCGTACGTACGCACCGGAGCAGGAGACCCCCA
This sequence comes from Nocardia sp. NPDC050193, assembly GCA_040674215.1. GTDB lineage: Bacteria > Actinomycetota > Actinomycetes > Mycobacteriales > Mycobacteriaceae > Nocardia. Next base: position 29,457 of record JBFARE010000002.1, read on the forward strand.
TCGAGCGCTCGCCGGCGCGTGGCGGCCGCTGCGCACGCGCGAAACCGTGACGACCCTCGAATGGATCCGCGCCTACAACCTCGAACACCCCGACGACCCCGTCGGCGTACTCGGCGTGCGGCCACCGGCGGCCGAACCGGCCGACTACGACGAAGTACTCGCCCAGGTGCGCCGCCGGGCGCCCGACCGGCTGGCGGAACTGGAATCACACCTGGCACCTATCCGCACCGCGCACCTGATCGACGAGCATGTACAACGCCACCAGGGCAGCCACCCCGGGCGACCGTTCGCCGAAGACGCCCGCGCCGCCTTCGACCTCGTGCGATCGCTGCCGCGCCCGGCCGAGACCGACGCGGCGGCCGAATTCACGACCGTACTGGACCTCCTGCGTTCGATCGTGGATTTCCACGAGAACAGTGTGGCCGGCCGGGGCGGCTTCGGCGGTGGCGACCCGGACCCGGCGCGGACGCTGATCGATCATCACGCACGTACCGGTGCCCGGATCGTGTACTGGGACGGGACAGCGCACACCGCGGCGACCGCGCCGAGTGCCGGTGCCGCGGCGGCGCAGCCGATGCGCACCGAGGGCGCCGGGCTGCGCGCGTATTTCGGTGCGGCCTACCGGTCGGTCGCCATCGGTTTCGGGCACGGCGATCTCGGCGTGGCGCAGGCGCCGGATCCGCTGCCCGACCTGCTCGACGCCACTCTCGACGCCGTCGGCCTGCCCGCCTGGTTCGTCGAGCTCGCCGACGACGCGCCCGCGGCCGTCCGGTCCTGGGCCGCCGCCCCCGCCCGGTTGCGCGTGATCAGCGGCGTATACGACCCGGCCCGCGACGAGGAAGCCCGCTTCCAGGTGGAATCGCTGCGTGCTGCCTTCGACGCGCTGATCCATATCCGCGAGACCACCCCGGTGCGATGGCTGCCCGACACCGGCACAGCCTGACCGATCGGTGATCCCCGGCCGCCTCCATACACTTGGCGGTATGAAGGCGGCCGAATGGGATGCGCGCTATGTACAGAGCGACCTGGTGTGGGGCGCACCCCCGAACAACACGGTGGTGGAGTTCGTACACGGTCTGGACCGGCGCGTTCCCCGCCTGCCCGGTCCCGACGGGGAGATACCGGACCTGCCCCGCGCGCTCGACCTGGCCTGCGGCGAGGGCCGCAACGCGTTGTGGCTGGCCACGCACGGCTGGCGGGTGCACGGCATCGACTTCTCCCAGGTCGGCATCGACAAGGGCCGAACCGTGGCGACCCGGCTCACCCGGTCGATCCGGGAACGGATCACCTGGCAGTGCACCGACCTCACCGATCCCGCCCTCGACCTGGGCGGCCCGTGGGAGTTGATCCTGCTGGTGTTCCTGCACCTCCCGGCTCCCGAACGCCGGCGGCTGCTCCGGCAGGCCGCGGGCGCGCTCGCACCCGGGGGAATGCTGCTGGTGCTCGGTCACCACAGTGAGAATCCGGCCCGGGGATACGGCGGCCCCCAGGATCCGGCGATCCTCTTCACGCCGGAGGATGTCGTGGCGGATCTGGGTGCCGATTCCGGGCTCGATATCGACACGGCCCGGGAGGTGCTGCGCCCGACCGAGGGCGGGGACGCGATCGATGCCCTGGTGGTGGCGCGGAAACCCATGCCGGAGCAGTAGCAGTGGCCCGGGTCAGGAACTCCAATGCCGGAACCACGGCACAAGGGTTTCGGCGATGGTGTCGAAACCCTTCCGGAAGGAATGCGGCTGGCCCGGGATCACCCGCACCTCGGCGGCATCGACGGCATCCGGGATCCCGAACGGGTCGCTCCCGCCATTGATCACCACCACCTCCGTGTCGCCGGCGGCCAGCAGTTCGTCGCGGCGGGATTTCTCCGGCTTTCCGGGCGGGTGCAGCGGAAACGATAGGGCGACCACCCCGCGCGCGCCGACTTCGACCGCGGTCCGGCACGCCACCCGGGCTCCATTGCTGCGCCCGCCCTGCACCAGCGGCAGATCCGGCCCGAGCCGCGCGCGCAGCGCGGCGATCAGTTCCACCCAGGCCCGGTCCTGCGGCTCGGGTTTGCCGGGTGCGCGACGCCCGGCCACCCGGTACGGCTGGAGCACCCGGGCCACCACCCCACCGGCGGCCAGCGCGGTATCGCGCACTGTCGTGATGTCCGCGGAATCCACACCGCCGCCCGCGCCGTGGGTGAATACCAGCAGAAACGCGGGGACGTCCGGGTAGTCGATCTCCGCCTCCGCGGGCCCTGAGTCCGTGTCGATCCGCACGCCCAACCCTAACGGGCCGGGCCCGCCACGATTCGCGCACCGCGCGCGGGTGGAGTAACGCCGACCAGGCCGTTATGTTCGCGAGCCCGGTGCGCCGCCGCCCGATACCGGATCGAAACCGCTGATGAGGGCGTTGCGCTTGTTTCGCGCATCACAATGCGGCGCGACTCCGTTGCCGACAGCCTTACTCGCCGGTAATATAGTCAATAAGTTACCCGCGAGTAGCCTGTCGTTACACGGCAGCTACCCGACGGCAACCGACGGGCGGGAACGGTATGAACACCGACCGCACCCGACTCAACGGAGAGTGAGTATCACAATGGGTCATTACAAGAGCAACGTCCGCGACCTGGAATTCAACCTCTTCGAGGTACTCGGCCTGGGCAGCATCCTGGAGTCCGGCGCGTACGGCGATCTCGACGCCGACACCATCACGGAGATGCTGAACGAGGTCCGTCGCCTGGCCGAGGGACCGCTGGGCGAATCCTTCGCCGACGCCGACCGCAACCCGCCGGTCTTCGACCCGGAAACCCATACCGTCTCCCTCCCCGAATCGTTCAAGAAGAGCTACCGCACCCTGCAGGAAGGCGGCTGGGACTCCTACTCGGTCGACCCCGAGCTCGGCGGTATCGACTTTCCCCGCGCCGCCTATTGGGCCATCGCCGAACTGGTGCTGGGCGCCCAGCCCGCGGCCTTCATGTACGCCGCCGGCCCCGGCTTCGCCAACATCTTCTACAACAACGCCACCGAAGAGCAGAAGAAGTGGGCCAAGATCGCCGTCGAGCAGGGCTGGGGCGCCACCATGGTGCTCACCGAGCCCGACGCCGGCTCCGATGTGGGTGCCGGCCGCACCAAGGCCGTCCAGCAGGAAGACGGTTCCTGGCATATCGAGGGCGTGAAACGCTTCATCACCTCCGCCGACTCCGACGACCTGTTCCCGAACATCATGCATCTGGTGCTGGCCCGCCCCGAAGGCGCCGGCCCGGGCACCAAGGGGCTGTCGCTGTTCTTCGTACCGAAGTTCCATTTCGACCACGAGACCGGTGAACTGGGCGAGCGTAACGGCGTCTTCGTCACCAATGTCGAGCACAAGATGGGCCTGAAGGTCTCGGCCACCTGTGAGGTCACCTTCGGCGGCCACGGTGTCCCGGCCAAGGGCTGGCTCGTCGGCGAGGTCCACCAGGGCATCGCGCAGATGTTCGAGGTCATCGAGCACGCGCGAATGATGGTCGGGACCAAGGCGATCGCCACCCTGTCGACCGGTTACCTGAACGCACTGGAATACGCCAAGGAGCGCATCCAGGGCGCCGACCTCACCCAGATGAGCGATAAGACCGCGCCGCGCGTCAGCATCACCCACCACCCGGATGTGCGCCGCAGCCTGGCCACCCAGAAGGCCTACGCCGAAGGCCTGCGCGCGGTGTACCTCTACACCGCCGCCCACCAGGACGCCGATATCGCGGCCGCCGTCTCCGGCGCGGACGCCGACACCGCTGCCCGCGTCAACGACCTGCTGCTGCCGATCGTCAAGGGCGTCGGCTCCGAGCGCGCCTACCAGTACCTGACCGAATCCCTGCAGACCCTGGGCGGTTCCGGATTCCTCCAGGACTACCCGATCGAGCAGTACATCCGCGACGCCAAGATCGACTCGCTGTACGAGGGCACCACCGCCATCCAGGCCCAGGACTTCTTCTTCCGCAAGATCGCCCGCGATCGCGGTGTGGCCCTCGCGCACGTCGCCGGGCAGATCCAGAAGTTCATCGACGCCGAGGCGGGCAACGGCCGCCTCAAGGGTGAGCGGAAACTGCTCGCGACCGCGCTCGAGGATGTGCAGGCCATGGCCGCCACCCTCACCGGCCATCTGATGGGGGCCCAGGAGCAGCCCGCGGAGCTGTACAAGGTGGGCCTCGGCTCGGTCCGTTTCCTGCTCTCGGTCGGCGACCTGCTCATCGGCTGGCAGTTGCTGCGCCACGCCGAGGTCGCGGGCGCGGCCCTCGACGCGGGTGCCGAAGGCACGGACAAGAACTTCTACCAGGGCAAGGTCGCCGTGGCACAGTTCTTCGCCCGCAACATCCTGCCCGAACTGACCGCCACCCGCGCCATTCTGTCGAACCTCGACAACGACATCATGGAGCTCGACGAAGCCGCGTTCTGAGTTCTCCGGCGCCGCCTGCGGTGGCGCGGAGTCGAGGCCCCCATGGTCTCGCCCCTTCGGCCTCGGGACCCCGAGCTTCGCTCATGTGACAGACGGTCGGCCTTCCACGGAAGGCCGACCGGCGAGCATTTCCGGCCGAGGGCGAGACGAAGATCAGATCAACTCTGGATCGGCCAGCAGTATCATGTGATCGGCGGCCGGGTCGAAACCGAGCACCGGAGGTGGGGAGCCGCCATCCTTGACCTCGTCCCACAGTAGGTCCGCCATCCTGGCAAGCTGTCGGCCCGCTTATCTGAGCGCAGCTCGATTTCGTGTTCCACACGGTCTACGCGGCCGAAGCTCGACGCGCTGTGAGGTCATTTTTCACCGTCACGAATGCGCCTGATCATCCCGGACCGACGTCAGAAATCACTGACCAACGATTCCTGCGATGCGCTCGCCGCGATTTCGGTGGTGTCGAAGGTACCGGTGGGGAGTGGGTTGAGGGTGCTCTCCGGCGGGAGACCCGGGATGGGTCGAGTCGAGTTCAGAAAATCTGTAGTTACAGCAGTAGACATTCGGGAGGGTGTGGGGTAACTTGTGTGTCGTTGGAAGTGAAGGAAGTGTCCATACGGCACGGGAGATGATGAACTGCCCGTGAAGTAAGACCGGCAGGCGCGGCCACGGGACCAGCATGTACAACGGTCCTACCGCCTGCCGGGAAGCACCTGAAGTTGCACGGAAAGAAGATGAAGTAACACCTTGAGGAGAAGGGAGGCGTTGCCCGTCGGGTCGCCCGTGAACTTATATGGTTCGGGTGATCTCCGACGTATCGGTTACATGTCGGAAGACGAAGTAATTCCCCCTTTCAGTGCCCCGGCGCCAGCGGCGCCGGGGCACTTCGGCGTCTGGAGACCCCCTGATTTCTGAACACACGACCGCGAACGAGAAGTTCGACGACGACGACTACCCCGCCTACACCATGGGCCGAGCCGCGGACATGCTCGGCACCACCCAGGCGTTCCTGCGCACCCTGGACGACGCAGGACTGATCACCCCGCAACGCTCCGCCGGCGGGCATCGCCGCTACTCCCGCTACCAGCTGCGCATCGCGGCCCGCGCCCGCGAACTCATGGACGCCGGCACCCCACTGGAAGCGGCGTGCCGGATCATCATCCTCGAAGACCAACTCGCCGAAGCCCGCGAGATCAACGCCGAACTCACCGAGAAAGACTGACCACACCGGCACGCCCGCCGGCAGGGAATTCCCCTGTCCCGGTGCCGGTCCCGACCCCGCGGCCGGTCACCGCTGGATCAGATATCGGCGCGCCGGTCGAGTTCGGCTCACACGGTTATGCCGCCGTCGCGGTAGTCGGTCCCCCACCGGGTCGCGAGCTGCGCGACCAGTAGCAGCCCGCGCCCGCCCGTGTGGTCGGGCCGCCGGCGCCGTCTCGAGATCTGCCTCGACAATCAGACCACCCGATCTCTGACCGCTGCGCACCAAATCCGAAGTCGTCACACCCACTGGGCTCCTCCTCCCGCTGCGGCGAGCACCTCCGCACCCCGCGGCCGCCGCTCCCATTGGGCCCCGCTCACCCGCCATCAGCCGGCGGAAACCACACCGCACCCGGGACTCGGCCCGCCCCGGCCAGCCCTGCGGCGGGTGACCTGCAGAGTATGGTTCGCGCGAACATCGGGCGCTCACGGCTACCGGCCGACCCAGCGCAGCCACGGGCCCGGACGGCCGAGGCCATACACGTGGAGGAACCCGGCCAGGCGGCGAAGCCCGCAACAGCCGCCGCGCTATGTGCACCGAGCCAGAGGAGCTGACTGCTCAACCCCCTCCAGCCCCCGGGACCAGCCCCCACGAATCGGACAAACGCTCGATGGCGGCAGCCCCGGCACGGCACCACGAAAAGCAAGAAACCCGCGCCGTGGCGCGGGTTTCTGTTTTGGTCAGCTCCTAGATGGCGCGGACGCTCTGAGCTTGCGGACCCTTCTGGCCCTGCTCGATATCGAACTCGACACGCTGCCCCTCATCGAGGGACTTGAAGCCGGAGCCGGAAATCGCGGAGTAGTGGACGAAAACATCAGGACCGCCACCATCTTGCGCGATGAACCCGAAGCCCTTTTCGCCGTTGAACCACTTCACACTGCCTTGCGACATACTTTTGTTTTACTTCCTGTTGCGAGCCGAGCGATCACTTCAACAACCCGTGCTCACCTCCAGCATGCCACAGACCGGCCACCACTCCCACGAAGCGTGAGCCACCGCACGCCCAGCCGGGGGTGCTCCGAAGCTGGGCGGCCCTCGTCGGCCGGCCGGGCCGGGGCCGTGGGGATCGCGGGTGCATTCTCATGCATCGAACTGAGCGTTTGCCGCGCCCAGTAGAGTGGCGGCCTCCGGTTCGGCAGGGTGGGCGCGGGCGTGAGTCCATTCGGAGGAGAACGTATGGGTGCTTCTCGTGACATCTCATCGCCGGGCGCCAGTCCTGTTGATCAGTGCTGCGGACCGAGGTGTGACCGCGGACGCCGAGTCTTCGGCGGTGTCATCACGATGGTCAGGCCGTCGAGCAGCCGCTCCAGTCCGAACGCGAACAGTGATTCCAGATCCACTTCCGTGTTCGGTTCGGTGAGCTGGGTGATCAGTGGTCGGTCGACGGCGAGCCGGGCCGCGCCCCATTGTTTGCTCGTCATTCCGGTGTCCAGTTCGGCGCGGGCTTCGCTTTCGATGTTCATCGCTGTTCCGCGCACGTAGTTGACCAGGGTGGCGTAGACGTGGAGCCGGGTGGAGGAATCGAGGTCCAGGCCGTCGAAGGCACGTAGCGTCCATAGTCCGTAGGCGATCATTGCCGGCAGGGTGACCGGACGGGTGATGGAAACCAGCGGCGGCGCCCATGGATGACGCTGGTAGACACCCCATTGCAGTTGTGCGGCCACTCGCAGGTGGGAGCGCCACCCCGGGGCCGGCTCGGGGTAGTCGATCTCGGCGAACGCGGCGTCGGCGAGCAGTTGGGTGAGTTCGGCGTCGGCGTCGAGGTGGTGGCGCAGGGTCATCGTCGCGACGCCGAGTTCGGCGGCCACTGCCCGCAGCGACAGTGCTGCCAGGCCCCGGCTGTCGGCGATCTGCATCGCCGCCTGGACGATCTGCTCACGTTCGAGCCCAGCGGTGGTTCGCGAGGGCAGCCGGCGTGCGGCGATTACGGCGCCGACGCGGGAGGTCGATTCGATGGCGCCCGAGTGTTTCAGCGCGGCCAGGGCTTTGGTGGCGGTGGCGATAGCGACGCCCCATTCGCGCGCAATGGCCCTGGTGGTGGGAACCGGATCACCCGGCCGCAGCTCTCCCGCGGCGATGCGCCGCTCGATCTCGGCGACGATGCGGAGGTAGGACGGTCGGGGATCGGTCACACCATCATGCTGCCATTGGTCAGTGGTCGGGCAGCCAGTTGCCGTGCAGGCCCAGTGGTACGCGGGCGGGCAGGTGGATACGCGCGACGGGTTCACCGGCGAAATCCTGGGCGGCCAGCACACCGAATCGCCGTCGTCGTAGGCGGGGTGCTCATATCGGAGTGGGGTGGGTCGCGAAGGCTCTGGTAGTGGCCGATAGGGTTGACAGCATGGGTTTCCAGCAGTCGCCTCGCCATCGTGAAGATGCCTGCGTGCTGCTGACTCGTATCCCGGCGCTGCCTGCGGGGGCAGATCGCCATCCCGGGACCAACGGCTGGCTGAGTTCGTTCGGGACCTGCGCGCACGGGCGTATCGCGGGCTGCCCACCCGGACGCTGACCTCGCCGCCGCCCGCCTGGGTCTGCATCGTTGTGATGGTCGCGCTCGGCGCGCGGAGGCGCTCGGTCCCCCTTTTCCTCTCCGATCGTGTGACTGCTGTGGTTCGGGCTACCCGGACCGGTTCAGGGCGTGCGCGAATCGGTTCACTGAGTGAGGCATGCTTCGATGACCCCTGTTCCCGATACCGCCCACGCGCGCGTCGGCGCCCGTGTGGCCGAGGCGCTGCGCAGCGACAGCGCCGGCGGCGTGCTGCTGATCACCGCGGCGCTGATCGCGCTGATATGGGCCAACACACCGTGGTCGCCGGTCTATGAACAGTTGCGCGAGGTCACCTTCGGCCCGGCCTGGGCCGGCTTGCATATGCCGCTGCACGCCTGGGCTGCCGATGGACTGCTGGCGGTGTTCTTCTTCATCGTCGGCAACGAACTGAAACAAGAATTCACCCACGGCGCCTTCAAGGATCCTCGCCAGGCGCTCGTACCTATGGTGGCCGCGATCACCGGTGCGCTGGCGCCGGCCGCGATCTTCGCCGCCTTCACGATCGGCCAGGATGATGCCGCCCGCGGGTGGGGGATCCCGATGGCCACCGACGCGGCGTTCGCGGTCGCGGTCCTGGCGCTGGTCGGCCGTGGCCTGCCGCCGGCGCTGCGGATCACGCTGCTGACCTTGGCGGTGGTCGACGACCTGATGGCGATCATCGTGATCGCCGTGTTCTACACCGGTGGGGTGAACGTCGCGGCCCTGGCCGCGGCCGCGGTGCTGCTCGGGGTGTTCGGCTGGTTGCAGCACGGCCCGGGTCTGCCCGCCCGGATACCGGGCGTGCTGGTGTATGCGCCGCTGGTGGTGGCGATCTGGGGGTTCGTACACGCCGCCGGGATCCACGCGACCATCGCCGGTGTCGCGATGGGTCTGCTCATGCGCACCCGCGCCCGCAGCGGCGAGCCCACCGGCCCCGGCCACGCGGCCGAGGATCGGTTGCGGCCGTGGGCGATGGGGCTGGCGCTGCCGGTCTTCGCACTGCTGGCCGCCGGGGTGTCGTTCACCGGTATCGGGTCGATGCTCGGCGACCGGGTCACGCTCGGCATCATCGCCGGGCTCGTGGTCGGGAAACTCGTCGGCGTCCTGGGTGGCGCGTGGCTGACCACCCGATTCACCAGCGCCCGACTGGATCCGAGTCTGTCGTGGGTCGATATCGCCGGGATGTCGCAGCTGGCCGGGATCGGGTTCACGGTGTCACTGCTGATCAGCGAGCTGTCCTACCCGACCCGCCCCGAGGTACTCGACCACGCCAAGGGTGGGGTCCTGCTCGGCACCCTGACCGCCACCGTCCTCGCCACCATCGTTCTCGGCTACCGAAGCCGCCGCTACCGCGCCAAGTCGATGGCGCGAGATGCCAGGCCAGTCGATGCGATCGAATAAGCCGGCCTGGCAGCATGACAGGATGCCGGACCTTCTGTGAGACGACGTCGAAGACCTCCTCGACCCCGACCCGATGGGTACGCTGCCGGATATCTCCGTGCCGGACACCACGGTCGAGGACTGGCAGGCCGTGTTCGACCTGGTCCGGTCGAAGAATTGAGCGTCGAAGGCGGCGCCTGTCCACCGGTGCTCTGTTTCGACCCCGCCGCCGACCGCGTGGTGCTGCCGGCAGATCCAATGCTCGACTGATCTTCGTCCGCGCCCGAACCGGGCCTCACGCACACGAAACCCGCTCTGCAACAGGGAGCGCGCCGCGCCAGATCACGTTCGGGGGCTCGACGACCCGCGACGCCGAAAACACAGCACCCCGCGGGGCGGCTGTGATCATGGCAAGATGACCCCCTGAGTCGCCGCGCCGCCCAGCAGGAGGACATCGAGAATGACCCCCCGCCCGCTGTCCCTCCTAGTGCGTACCGGGGTCGCCGGTGCTGTCGCGGCCCTGGTGATGGCCGGTCCGGCGGTAGCGGATCCGAACAATGTGAACCCCATTCCCGGTATCAACGGCGAACCCCGTGGACTGCCGACGTTGCCCGGTGACACCCAGGCCATTTACCAGGTGACTGGTATGGACAGCCCCAACCGGACTCAGCAGGTGAATGTGCTGGGCACCGATCTGGGGGTGATGTGGGACGACGGGGCGGGCACGCTGTTGACCGCGTTCGGCGATTCGGCGGGACTCGGGGTGCCGAACCTGCTGGCCGGCAGCGTGTGGGCGTGGACCAGCAACGCCCTGTTCTTCAGCCACACCAAGGACCCGGCCCACGGCATCGTCTTCGACGGCGCGGTCCCGAATCCGCTGCCCAGCCCGAAGATCCCGGGTATCGAGATCAGTTTGATCCCGACCGCCGGTATCTCGGTGGGCGGCGTGCAGTACCTGAGCATGATGTCGGTGAAGCAGTGGGGCGACCACGGTCTGTGGACCACCAACTTCGCCACGCTCGCCGCGTCCGGCGACGGCGGACGGACCTGGGCCCAGCTGCCGACCACGCGCCGGGCGAATGTGGACGGTCACGAGCGGTTCCAGCAGAACGCGTTCGTGAAGGACGACGGATTCGTGTACCGGTACGGCACTCCGGCAGGCCGGAATCATCCCGGGTACGTGTCCCGGGTACGTGAAGCCGATATCGCGAATATCGACGCCTACGAGTACTGGGACGGGCACGGCTGGAAGCCGAACGACGCCCGGACCGCCGCCCCGGTCGTCGACGGCGTGGCGGAGCTGTCGGTGCAGTGGAACGACCATCTGCGCAAGTTCGTGATGCTGACGACCGATCCATACAACTCGGTGGTGCTGCGCACCGCGAACGCGCCGGAAGGTCCGTGGAGCACGCCCCGGGTCCTGCTGGAAGCGGCCGCCCTGCCGACGGCCTACGCGCCGATGATCTTCCCGTACCAGACCGGCGGCGATCTGTACTTCCTGCTCACCGTGCATCGCCAGTACAACGTGCTCCTGATGCGCACCCCGCTGTAGCCCCTTGGAAACGACAGTGCCCGCTCCGGCTGCCGGAGCGGGCACTGTCGCTATCAGCGAGATCCGGGGCGGCTGCTCGGCCGGCTGCTGGGAGCGGTGCTGCTGGGCCGGCTGCCGCCGCTCGGCTCGTCGGTGGAATCCTCCGATTTCTCCTTGTCCGGCGACTCGCATTTGACCTCCGGTACCGGGTCGTATTTCACGGTCCGGGTGTGGCGGGAGATCTCGGCGCCGGTGTTGATATCGGTGATCACCCGGGTGTCGGAAGTGGTGAACCCGGGAGCGCCGGTGGAGGCGATGCAGTCGTCGCCCTCGGGCAGGGTGATGGTTTCCGGTTCGGTCGGCTTGGTCCGATCGCCGGTGATCGATTCCACGTTCACCGTTTTGGTACCCCAGATGCGAACGGTCACCTCGGAGCTGTCGGCGAAGGCCTGGATGTAGATGCCGTGCGGGGTGTTGTTACGGAACTGCAGGTCGATGGCACCGTCGAACACGGTCGCTTCCCGGGCCGCCGGATAGCGGGAGATGTAGTAGCTGTGCTCGGTGTGGCCGGCGTCCTCGAGGCCCGCGAAGTAGGCCGCGTTGTAGAGCGTGGTGGCGAACTGGCTGATCCCGCCGCCCACGGCCTTGCTGGGTCGACCGTGGTCGATGATGCCCGATTCCACATAGCCTTCGGCGGCGGTGCGCGGGCCGGTGTGGGTGTTCAACGAGAAGGTATCGCCCGGTTTGACGACCGCGCCGTCGACCTCCTGGGCGACCGTTCGGATGTTCACCCCGGATGGGCCGGTGAAACCGCTGGTGGTGAACTCGCCCATCGTCTCGTTGATACCGAGTGCCTCGGCGGCCTGGGTGGTGAGCTTGGGTTCGATCCGCTCGTAGATCGCCGGTGTGGTGCGTGGGGCGCCGGTCGCGGCGAGCATCGCCGGCAGCTGCTCCAGCGCCTTGGCCCAGTTGACCTTGTCGCCGACCACGGCGGGCACCACGGTGGGCGCACCGGAGAAGGTGAAGGTCGCATCCTTCGGTTCCACCTCGGTGGCGGCCAGCTGGGGAGCGAGCAGGTCGGTGGCCACCTTGTGGTCGAACTCGACCCGCAGCCCGCCGTGCCCGTCCGGTACGAAACCGACGATGGTGGCGATCTGCTCGGGGCTCAGAGCGGCGGTAGCCCCCTCCTTACCGGTGTAGGACACCGGCGCGCTCACCGCGGGTTCGGCGATCTGGTGCATGGCCGCATCGATCGCGTCCTTGCGGACGGCGGGCGGTGCCACAGCGACCGGCAGATCCAGGGTGCCGGCGGTCGCCCACTGCTCGGTGATGACCGTGCGGGCCGCGGCGACGTCCAGCACCCGGCCGGGGACGGGGTTCACCTCGACCGGCCGGGTGCCCTCGAAATGGATACCACCTTCGACGGGCGGCTGGTCGTGCACCTTCAATTCGTCGAAGGTCCGGCCCAGCGCCGCCTCGTCGACCGAGCTGGCCACCGTGACCTTGCGGGTGGCCACGAAGGACAGCAGCCGGGAAGCCGGATTGAGCGGCTGACCGCCCACTCGCTCCCAGGTCGCCTCCCAGTCCACGCCGAGACCGGCCGCGGCCGGAACCAGCTCGGTCTGCACATCGGCGATCTTCACCGGCACGACTTCGCCGGAACGCGGGTCGAGTGTTTCCTGCAGCTTCGCGCGGGCGTCGTCCTTGTCCATCCCGCCGATGGCGACGCCGGCGACCTCGACACCGCGCGGAATCTTGCCCGAGGTCATCACCAGGTCGGCGATATAGCCCACGAGCGCGACACCGAACACGATCGCGGCGACCAGCAGCACGCGCCGGGCGTTCGCGGAGTCGCGGAGCCAGGTACGAGCGGCGGAGAATCGGCCGTTGTCGTCACCGGACCCACCGCTGCCCCCGCGGCCCCCACCCGGGCCGCGCGGCGGCGTGGGTGGGCCGGATTTGTCACCATGGGCGAGGATATCGGCGCTGGTCGGATTGTTCGGATGACCCGGCCAGGAGGACGGCCCCCCGGAGAGCCGCTTGTTCAGCGCGCTCGAATCGAAGACCTCGGTCGGCGCGTCGTCCGGATCCGCGTCGGCGAACACGGCGGGCGCGGACGCGGCGGTGGGCAGCGAGAACTGCTGGGTGGTGTATTCGGGCCCGGTGGGGTCGGCCGGGTCGGCGCCGGACGGTCCGGGACCGGGGCGGCGAGCGGGACCGGCCGGCCGAGCCGGGCCTGGGGCGCCGCCGGGACCGGAGGGCGTAACGAGACCGGAGGAAGGCCCTGGACCGGAGGGCAGCGGGGCGCCGGGGCCGTGGGGAGTTCTGGCGTCGGAGGGCACTGCTGGTCGGAAACCGTTGGAAGGCCTGGCTCCGGAAGGCGCGGCCGGTCCGGAACCCGTAGCAGCCCTGGCACCAGGGGGCGCGGCCGGTCCGGGGCTCGTGGAAGGCCTGGCAGCGGAGGGGGCCGATGGTCCGGGACCGTTGGAAGGCCGGGCGCCGGAGGGGGCCGACGGTCCGGGGCCGGAAGGTGCCGGGGCGCCGGGGCCGCGGCCGGGTGGGCCCGGTTGGGCGGCATCCGGAGCGTCGGGGGAGGGGTGGGGAGAAGCGGCGCCGGGAACCGCACCCGCTGACGAAGGGACCTGATCGGCTTCGGACCGCTGCGCCGCGGAGCCGGTGCTGGGATTCAACCAGGAGCTGCCGCCGCGCCAGCCGGGCGCGACATTGCCGGCCTGTTCGACCGGTTCGGTCGGTGCGGACGACTGCTGCCCCTGCTGGGTGCGGCCACTGTCGAGCAGCTGACGTAGGCCGCCGTCGATCGGCTGCGGGCGGCTGTGGTCGCGTCTGTCACCTCGGTCGGTGTTCGATTCGCCGCTCACGAACCGTCCTCCCCAATCGATACTTCGGGGACTCGCGGGGTGCGAGCCTTCGCCAACGATAGTTGTCCGAACTGTAATCTTCAGTGCCGGTTCCATCACAGCTGCGCCATCTGGATAGCCACTGGCGTCGCAGTTGGGACATATCGCCCGAACAAAGCCCTGGACAGCAAAGTGGCCCCGTGCAGTCGCCGGGTCGGGGGTCAGGCGAATGCACGGAGCCGACCGGTATATCGGTGCCACGCGCGGGTCGTTACACACGAACGCGACGAAAGTTCTCGAGGGCCGGGCACAATCGGGGGCGGCATGCGATCCGACCTCTATGAGTAAGGGGACGCGAGATGCAGTTGGGCATGATCGGGCTCGGCCGGATGGGGGCGAATATCGTGCGGCGGATCGTCGCGGCCGGTCATACGGCGGTCGGCTGCGAACGTCACGCCGAGGTGATCGACAATCTCACCGCCGAACTCGGCGACAGCTTCCGGGGCAGTACCGACCTGGCGGAATTCGTCGCCGATCTCGACACGCCCCGCGTGGTGTGGGTGATGATCCCGGCCGGTCTCACCGGTCACACGGTCGACCAGCTGGCGGAATTGCTGGAGCCCGGCGATATCGTCATCGACGGCGGCAACAGCCGGTACCACGACGATATCGCCCGCGCGGCGCAGCTGGCCCCGCTCGGTATCCACTACCTCGATATCGGCACCTCGGGTGGCGTGTTCGGCCGCGACCGCGGGTTCTGCCTGATGATCGGCGGCGAGGCGGCGCCGGTGCGGTACCTGGAACCACTGCTGCGGGCCATCGCCCCCGGTGTGGCGGCCGCGCCGCGGACCCCGGGGCGCACGGGAGAGCCCGGACCGGCCGAAGAGGGTTATCTGCACTGCGGTCCCGCGGGGGCGGGCCATTTCGTGAAAATGGTGCACAACGGGATCGAGTACGGCGTGATGGCGGCCTACGCCGAGGGGTTCAACATCATGCACAAGGCCGACTACGGCAACCGCGCCGACGGCGAGTACTCCGCGGAGGAGACCCCTCTCGAACATCCGGAGTACTACCGCTACGACATCGATATCGCGGAGGTCGCCGAGGTCTGGCGGCGCGGGTCGGTGGTGGCGTCCTGGCTGCTCGACCTCACCGCGACCCAACTGCACGCCGACCCGAATCTGGATTCTTTCGGCGGCCGGGTCTCCGATTCCGGCGAGGGACGCTGGACCCTCGACGCCGCGGTGGATATCGGAGTACCGGCTCCGGTGCTCTCGGCGGCGCTGTTCCAGCGTTTCGCTTCGCGCGGTGAATCGGCGTACGCGGATAAGACGCTGTCCGCGATGCGCGAAGCCTTCGGCGGGCATCACGAACTGCCCGGATCGGGCTAGGACCGCCGGGCCGTGCCGGGCGGTCGGCATTCTCTCCACCGATCGGTGCGCGCCACCGACCGGCCGGAACAGTGCGGTCACGGCAATCCGGCGGTGCTCGTTGTTGCCGACGACGGTGTCCTCGGGTCGGTGGGGCGGGGTCCGTGCATCGCGCGGCGGAGATCACGTCCATGCGAGACCGGGCACGGAGGTGCCCCGGCCTTCCCGATCGGGGCACCTCCTCTCCCCTGCGCCGGTCCGGGTTCCACCGCGGCTGTGGGCGCTTCCCTCACCCGCCGGACGGTCCCGTACCGGGCCGGTTCAGCGCTCCAGAATGGCGACCACGCCCTGACCACCCGCGGCGCAGATCGAGATGAGCGCCCGGCCCGAACCCTTCTCCGCCAGCTGTTTGGCGGCCTGGGCGACGATCCGGCCGCCGGTGGCGGCGAACGGGTGCCCGGCAGCCAGCGAGGAACCGTTGACGTTCAGCTTGGTGCGGTCGATCGAGCCGAGCGCCCCGTCGAGGCCGAGCCGCTCCTTGCAGTACTGATCCGATTCCCAGGCCTGCAGGGTGGCCAGTACCACCGAGGCGAAGGCCTCGTGGATCTCGTAGAAATCGAAATCCTGCAGCGTCAGGCCGTTGCGGGCGAGCAGCCGGGGCACCGCGTAGGTGGGGGCCATGAGCAGGCCGTCGGGGCCGTGGATGTAGTCGACCGCGGCGACTTCGCTGTCCACCAGATGCGCGAGCACCGGCAGATTGCGCTCGGCCGCCCATTCGTCGCTGGACAGCAGTACCGCCGACGCGCCGTCGGTGAGCGGGGTGGAGTTACCCGCCGTCATGGTGGCGTCGCCCAGCTTCACCCCGAAGACCGGTTTCAGCGTGCCCAGCTTCTCGAGCGAGGAGTTCGGGCGCAGATTGTCGTCGCGGGTGAGGCCCAGGAACGGGGTCACCAGATCGTCGAAGAAACCGCGTTCGTACGCGGCGGCCATGTTCTTGTGCGAGAGGTAGGCCAGTTCGTCCTGGGCATCGCGGGGGACCCCGAATTCCTTGGCCGTGATGGCGGCGTGCTCGCCCATCGACAGCCCGGTGCGGGGTTCGGCATTGCGTGGGATCTCGATACCGACCATGCCCGGGCGCAGCTGACCGACCAGTTTCAGCCGCTCGGCATTGGTGCGGGCGCGGTTGATGTTCAGCATCCACTCGCGCATGCGCTCGCTGACCCCGATGGGCGCGTCGGAGGTGGTGTCGGTGCCGCCACCGATACCAACCTCGATCCGGCCGGCCGCGATCGCGTCACCGACGGTGACGACGGCCTGCAGGCCGGTACCGCAGGCCAGCTGCAGATCGTGGGCGGGGGTGTAGGGGCTGAGCCGGCTACCCAGCACGCTCTCCCGGATCAGGCCGTGCTCGCCGACCCGCTTGAGCACCGCGCCGCCGGCGACCATGCCCAGCCGTTCCGATTGCAGGCCGAAACGGCTCACCAGCCCGTCCAGCGTGGCGGTGAACATGTCCTGATTGGAGGCGTGGGCGTAGGCCTTGTCGGAACGCGCGAACGGGATGCGGTTACCGCCGAGGATCGCTACCGGACGGGTCGAACGGGATGTGGTGGTCACTCGGGTCTCCCAGGTTGTCGAGTTGGCGAGAGGGTCGGGTGCTCCGGGCCCGGGCCGCGGCTGCGCGCCGCGGCTTCCGACGCCCGCCCGCGCTCGGTTTACGATAAACTTACTCCGGAGTAAGTTCAATGTCGACACCGCCTCCGGCGACTACCGACACACCACATCGAGCAACAGAAAAGGTGGGAACTGTGGCAGCCAAGAGCAAGGGTGCACCCAACCTCTACGGATCGTTCGTCAACTCCGCGCCGGGCGGGTTCCTCGCGAACAAGCTCGGCCTCCCGAAACCGGAGAAGTTGCGGCGCTACGTAGCCGGCGAGCCGCCGCTGCCGGGGCCGGTACTGCTCGGCGGTAAGGGCCGGGTCGCCGAACCGCTGCGGGCACTGCTGGCCGACGACTACACCTTCGCCGATTCCCTCACCACCGGAACCAAATACGGCGCACTGGTCTTCGACGCCACCGGGATCGGCACTATCGAGGATCTGTCGCAGCTGTTCGAGTTCTTCCAGCCGGCGATGCGCAGTATCGCGCCGTCGGGCCGGGTCCTGGTCATCGGCACCACCCCCGAACTCGCCGGCAGCGTGGACGGCCAGATCGCCCAGCGCGCACTCGAGGGGTTCACCCGGTCGGTCGGCAAGGAGCTGCTGCGCGGTGCCACCGCGCAACTGGTGTACCTGCACCCCGACGCCTCCCCCGCGGCCACCGGTCTCGCCTCGACCCTGCGGTTCGTGCTCTCCGCCAAATCGGCGTTCGTGGACGGTCAGGTGATCCGGGTCGGTAAGGACGACGCGGTCGCGCCCGCGAACTGGGACAAGCCGCTCGACGGCAAGGTCGCCGTGGTCACCGGTGCCGCCCGCGGTATCGGCGCCACCATCGCCGAGGTCTTCGCCCGCGACGGCGCGCAGGTCATCGTCGCCGATATCCCGGCCGCCGGCGAGGCACTGGCCGAGACCGCGAACAAGGTGGGCGCCACCGCACTGGCGCTCGACGTCACCGCCCCCGATGCCGCGCAGCGGCTCGCCGAATTCGCCACCGAACGTTTCGGCGGAATCGACATCATCGTGCACAACGCCGGAATCACCCGGGACAAACTGCTCGCGAATATGGACGAGGGCCGCTGGAACGCCGTCCTCAACGTGAACCTGGCCGCGCCGCACCGCATCACCCAGGGCCTGGTGGCCGCGGGCGCGCTGAAGGAGGGCGGCCGCGTGGTGGACGTGTCCTCCATCGCGGGTATCGCCGGTAACCGCGGGCAGACCAACTACGGCGCCTCCAAGGCCGGCGTCATCGGCATGGTGAACGCCGAGGCATCAGAACTGGCCGAAAAGGGCATCACCATCAACGCCGTGGCACCCGGTTTCATCGAGACCGCCATGACCGCCGCGATCCCGCTGGCGACCCGGGAGGGCGGCCGGCTGATGGCCTCCCTGAACCAGGGCGGCCAGACCATCGACGTCGCCGAAACCATCGCCTACTTCGCCAGCCCGGCCTCGAACGCGGTGAACGGCAATATCGTCCGGGTCTGCGGCCAGAGCATGATCGGCGCGTGATGACCGAGACCATCACCCTCGACGCACCGCCGAGGAACAGCGGCCTGTACGCACAGGCCGTGCTCGGCGCGATACCGCTGGTCTCGGCGCGGAAATCCGAGATCCCCGACCGCGCCGTCCGACTCGACGGCTACCGGGTCGACCCCGAACACCTAGCCGCCTACTGCGCGGCCACCGGACTGCGTTTCGGTGACACCCTGCCGTTGACCTACCCGTTCATCATCACCTTCCCGCTGGTGATGAAACTCGTGGTGCAGCGCGACTTCCCGTTCGTGGCGGTCGGCGCGGTGCACGCGGAGAACCTCATCGAACGCACCCGGGAGATCTCGGTGAGCGAACCGCTCGATATCACCGCGCATATCGAGAACCTGCGGGAACACCCCAAGGGCCTGCTGGTCGACGCGATCAGCGAGATCCGGGTGGGCCGGGAACTGGTGTGGCGGCAGGTCACCACCTTCCTGCACCAGCAGAAGACCTCACTGTCGGGCGGCCCCAAACCCGAACCGAAACCCGAGGAGGTGCCGCCGCCCCCGCTGCGGACGTGGAAGGTGGATCAGAAGACGATCACCCGCTACGCGAACGCCTCCGGCGATCAGAACCCGATCCACACTTCGGCCTTGGGCGCCAAGGTCTTCGGCTTCCCCCGGGCGATCGCGCACGGAATGTGGTCGGCGGCAACGATCCTCGCCACGGTCGAGGGCCGGGTCCCCGACAAGGTCTCCTACGCGGTGAAATTCGGCAAACCGATCCTGCTGCCGTCCACCGTGAACGTGTACGCCGATCAGGTCGAGCAGGGCTGGGATCTGGCGCTGAAGCATCCGAAGAAGGGCTACCCGCACCTCACCGCCACCCTGCGCTGAAGTAGCGGCCCACGCCCACCCCATGAAACCCCGCTCCGAGCTCTTCGGGGCGGGGTTTCTATTTCTACCCCCGGATCATTTTCGCTGGTCAGAGATACTATCATCAATGAAACTATCATCCATGATAGTAATCGGGCGCCCAGAAACACCCGGCGGAACAACCACCAGATCGGCATCGTATTCGAAGAGTCTGGATAGCGATTCGAAAAGGGCTATCTGCACCTCACCACCACGCTGCGTTGAGGCGGCCCACACGCGGGAAACCCCGCTTCGGAACGATCCGGGGCGGGGGCGCGCGCTCCGCTACTCGACTACCCCGCGGTCCGGAGCAGATCTACCGCTTCGTGCATTCCATACACATCGATCAGTGAGTCCAGTACCTGGTCGACAGTCACCGGTGGGTTTCTGCGCCGGCCCACAATCGCCTCGACTGCCCGGAGCGCCGTCTCGGGCGAAACAGCCACGGTGTCGGCAGCGAACTGCGCTGGTTTGATGATCTGGATGTGTTTCGGCACAGCCGAAGCCGGGAAATGACGCACGTTCTCGGTCACGATGGCCCCGGCGCCGCCGACAAGCGCGGCGGCGAGCACATGCTCGTCGTCGGGGTCTTGGAGACCGAAGGTGCCCTCGTGGGGCTCCCACCCTTTCACGAGGGCATCATCGAACGCCCCTTGCATCTGCAGGGTGAGCCGCTTCGCTCGCGCTGCGGCTTCTTCCGGGTCGACCTCGTACCTCTGGCCGAGCTTGATGGCCTCATGGGTCTCCAGCTCTTCGAGGATCGCGTCGGACCATAGCGGGCGATATAAGCCCTCGATCGCCAGCGACAGCAGAAAAATCACGCTGGAGGCTGGGCCACAGGACGCACGTATCCAAGAGGGCGGCGAACATGCCGGTATTATTTCAGCCCTTGGCTTTTCGGCGTCGCTCGGCAACGAGATGGCGGACCTCGCGCAGCTGCTCACGTACCTTCGCTGGATCTCCTTCGGCGTCGATGTCGACTTCCATCGCCGCCAATGCGTCGTATTGCCCCTGACGCCGCGCCTCCCGGTATGTCAGGACATCGTCCAGGCGGAGCCGGTGACGTGTGCCTACACGTTCGGCGGGCAGCTCTTGTTTGTCGATGAGCCGGATCACGGTCGGTCGACTGACACCGAGAAGGTCGGCTGCCTGCTGCGAGGTCAGCGTCATGCTGTGCGGTGCCACGGTGACGGCTTTGCCCGCCATCAGGGCGGCCACGATCTGCTTGAGAGCCTGGTGGACTTCCGCTGGGAGTTCGATCCGATCATGCTCGTCGACACCGACCAGGGCATAGCTGGGGTTCGGCTTGGAGCCGGAGTCCCTCAGCCGCTCATGAGCAGCAAGGAAGCCGAACACGGACGCGAGGCTCTCGCGGTCCTCGTCCGGTATGAACGTCCTTTCCTCCAACGCTCGCGCAGCCACGCGATACCTCCTCGGTTGAACGTTTCGAAAGTTCTTTCGGAATGTTCGAATAGTGTGTCACGTCTCGGCTGAATATGTCGAGCAGAGTCCGGTCACACGCCGATATCGAATCGGTACGACCGAACCACGACAGACCAGGGGTTATAGGCATCACGGCTCCGGGCCTTGGTCCCGCTCTCAGGCCTGTTCGGCGGATCTCTCTGCTCGATCAGGGGTCGAGACTGTTGATACTGTCACCGAAGCCAACCACCGTCGGCGGCGAGGATATCGGCCAGTCCGCTCACTGCCAGCCACCATCGCTCGGCCCGGATCTCGGCCGCGCTGAGATGCGGAAGAACCACCACCTCGGCGTCGTGCTCGAAGAGGTGCTGAATGGCGATCAGCGTCGCCAGTTTCGGCGCCGAGGGCGCGGTGATCGTGAACACCACCTTCAAGTTATGCCGAGCGACGAGGCCGTCCAGATCAGGCGTGTCGGTGTTGTACCTGCCCACAACGATCGCGCGTCGTCGCCGATCCTCGGCGGTCACGACCGTCTCTCCCTACCGACCGAGCATTCACGGAGCGCCGCGACCAGCGCCATCCCCGAGGGCTGCGTCCCGGTGACGCGGGGTTGCGTTACCCAGGTGCTGAAAGCCTCGCTACGTCGGGACGGCGAGGGCAACACGATGGTGCCGCTCCGTACCACCGACACGTTGAGGCGGAACATTTCGGCGAAAAGCATGGTCTCGTCGGGGATGTCGGGAGTGATCAGAAACGTCCACCGGCCTGAACGGGGATGCGAGATCACCGGCCCTGAAAGTAGGCCACGCCCGAGCAGCGAGCGATGTGCCGCCGCACCCAACTCGGCGGGCATCGTGATTGCACCGAGGTGAGGACCGGCCACGACGACGATCCTTTCTGTTTCTGGCTGCACCACTGCCGCCAGTCCGCATGAGCGGTAGAAGGCGCACCGAGTCGTGAGCGTATCTCCGCAGTGAGCACCTGCTGTCTCATTCATGACGAAGCGCCATTCGGTTCGGCGGAAAGGGCGTGACAGGTGCGGAGAGCAGCGAGACTCCGAACGATGTGTGGTTCGCGATACCGGTGCGGACTGCCGAGATGGTGCCTGTTCCAGCAGGCACGGACACACATCCATGAGCGGGCTGCTCCACAAGGCGGAAATGGTCGCGGCGAATTCGGCACGTACACGAGCGGTTCGCTCGTTGGTCGGCTGAGGGATGTATCGGTGGACGCCGACCGAAGACGTGCGGCGATTCGATACAGAACCGCGTTATCAGCAGACACGCCACACCTCGACCGGATGTGCGGCACGCCACCGGGCGATCACACCGTCTACCTCACGTTGCGCGGTAGGTTGCTCGGCGGCAGTCGGCGTATCGCGGGCCAGTACCTCCTGGGCACATGCGCGGTCGTGGCTTTCGCTCTCACTCCGCAGGTGCAGCGTCGTGGACATCGCCTGGTTGGTCGCCGGCCTCGGCGGCAGCGGCGGGGTCGGGGTTCTCTCATTGCGCTCGCGATGCATAGTGCCTCCTGAAGGATCTCGATTGACCGGCACCCCGCGCCGGGGCCTTCCCGCGGCCGGCGGGTATACGTCGCCGTTTCGACCGTTGATCCCTGTATTCACCCGGCGCCGGGGCCGCTTTCAGCGTCACGCACCCGAAGCTGCTGTAGGAGCCTCGAAAAGCCCACGGAGGGAATACGCTTCGGATAACGAGTACGTTGACCGCTGCTCCGAGGGGTGGAATGACTGTCAGCAGATGGACGAGCACGGAAGTACGGGCACTCCGCGTGGCCGCGCTCCGCGAAACCCAGGAGGAATTCGCCGAACGCGCCGGATACATGCTCCCGACCATCAAGAAATGGCATCGGGCGACATGGGACAAGCCGGTACGGGGTCGTTCCGCCGAAGCACTCGACACAATGCTGCGCGAGTTGGACGATGAGCAACGTGCCCGGTTCGACGCAGAGACCGCGGCCGTGGGTGATCCAGTACCTCGTGGCGCTGAGGTCGCGATCGGGCCGAGCCCGGCATTCGGTACGTATGCGTGGGAAGTCGACAGTGAAGTGAGACGTCGTGAATTCGGAAAACTGGCCACTGCGGTAACCGCGTCCGCGGTTGGTTGGTCGTGCGGGGACCATATCGGAGCGGCGGACGCGCAGCGACTGCTGACGGCTGTCGACGAACTGTATGAGCGGGACCAGCAAATGGGTGGCGGTGCCCTGGTTCAATTCGCGCTCGAACAGCTGGCACACGCCAAGCACACTCTCGACACCGCAAGCTACGACACCGCAGCCGGCAACGCGTTCGCCTCGGCCGCAGGGCATCTGGCTGTGCTCGCGGGCTGGTTGGCCTATGACTCCGACCTTCACCAGGTTGCACGGCGCTGCTACGCCGATGCACTCGCGCTGGCGAGCGAGGCAGGTGACGAGGACCTGGTCGCCCAGACCTGCCTGTATGCGGCGAATCAGGCAATTGTCCTTGCTCGAAGTGGGCAGAGCAGCCCTCATCACGCCCTGAAGCTGATCGACCGCGCCCGCACACTGGCGCACGGCCGCCCGCCGGGCCGCATGCACGCTTTGATCGCTGGGCGGGAAGCTTCGGCACGCGGGTTGCTGGGTGACCGGGTCGGGTTCGGCCGCGCGGTCGCCACCGCGTGGCGGGAAGTGGAACATGCCATCTGCTATGAGCCGCTGGAAGAGTGCCCACAACTGTTGCGGTTCGTGACGCCTGCGGAGATCCGCGGGCTAGAGGCACGCGGTTACGGCGAGATCGGTGAGATCCGTAAAAGCATCGAACTCCTCGATGCCTCGGCCTCGGAGGAGGCAGGCACCCGCAATGCCGTGAACGATCGGGCGCACGCGGCGGTGGCGCATGTCCGCATGGGCGATATCCAGTCGGCCCTCACCTTGGGGACGGCTGTGCTCACCGAACTGGAGAACGTCACGTCGAGCCGGACACTGCGAGTACTGGACCCGATACGAACCATCGACCATCCTGCGGCCGGAGAGTTCCGCGACCGGTTCGCGGCGCTGGAGCATGCCACACGTAAGGAAAGCGCATGATCGAACCGAAATTCCGGCGTTACTCCGCCACCCGGGCCCGCGAAATACGCGACACCGTCGAAGACATCTACCGGCGTTCCTATGTCGACGCGATCGCTTCGGGCGACCCATTCGAATCCCCTGCGGCATTCATGCACAGGTTCGATGCCTACACCGATCCCGCGCGCGACCGGGGGTTCGACCTGGTTATGACGTACGTCGAGGGCGCACCGGCAGGGCAGACATGGGGCTGGCCGCTATCACCAGGTACGGCGGGATGGGGTGGGCTGCACCTGGACGACGCCGACCTGAACGACTTTGATCTGGAGGAGTTCACAATCGAGACCGGTGAACGAACCTTCGCTCTCTCGGAGATCATGGTGTGCGTCGAGTACACCGGGCGCGGACTCGCGCGCGCCTTGCACGACAAGCTGTTGGCCGGTCGCCCCGAGCAGCGGGCGACACTGCTGGTGAACCCGGGCAATGAGCGCGCCTACGCCCGGTATCGGAAGTGGGGGTGGTACCGGGTCGGTTGGCAACGTCCGGACTGGGACGACGCCCCCAGGTTCGATGTGCTGATGCGAGACCTGCCGCTCTGAACCGAGACAGCTCAACGAACGAATCTTTCTGGGCGAGTGCGCGTGCTCTCGTCCCAGCCGCATACGGAAAGACCACCTCTACGCGCAGCCTCCCTATCCGTTGAACACCTGTTCGAGGGTGTCGGCCGTGACGGAGCAACGGAACCAGGTGCGGATCTGTTCGGGGCTGCCGGCCTCGACCTTCTCGATCACTGCCCCGGGAAGCGGCCCGAACTTGATATCGAGGAGATCGACCAGGGCCTCGGTTCGGGCGCGGGCCGCACCACGGGCTTCACCGCGGGCTTCACCTTCGGCGCGGAGCCGTTCGGCGGTTGTCATCAATGCCTCCTTGGCTCGCGGACCCAACTGCGCGATCACCGGGTCGAGACCATCTTCGGTAGTGTCGCTGACCTGCAGGATGTAGGTCATGACTGCCTGCAGTTCCGTGGTGCCGCCAGGGCCGGATGCCAGAGCCCACAAGTCATCGAGTAGGTCCAGCATATCGGAACCGAGCTCGGCATTCTGTGGTGCGATCTTGTGTAGAGCCAGCATCACGCGGGTGGCCGGAGTGAGATCACGGGCAAGAAGACCGGCCAGGTCGAGGGCGGCGACGTCGTCGAGCAGAAAGCGCAGTCGGGGGAGATAGGGCTTCAGCGCTTCGCGGCCGGCCGGGTCGAGGTCGATCAGCTCGGCGAGCTCGGTCGGAGCCCGCCAAGACCGGCCATGGCGGTTGCTGTGCACGACCAGCGGGATCACGGCGGGCAGGGTGCGACTGTCCGGATGCAGACGGCGGTGTTGGTTCCAGATGTTGACCAGGTATTCGAGCATGCGCAGCGGCATGAAACGGTCGCTGCGGCTCTGATGTTCGATGAGTAGATAGATATAAGCAGGATGCTCGTCGAGGCGGGTGCGGAACAGGACGTCGCTATAGCGCGACCGCAGCTGAGCCGAGACGAAACTGCCCGGCTGCAGGACCAGTTGGCTCCAGTCGATCCGACGGGTGATGTTCTCCGGTAGCGCGGAACGCAATTCGGAAGCTGCATCCGCTGGGCGGCTGAGGACATGACGGAAGTAGGCGTCATGTGGGTTCGACGGGTCGGCGGGCACGGCCGCGAAACTACCCGAAAGAGCCGACATCTGAGATGTTAGGCACCGGCGAAAACGAAGGCGCCCCGGACCTTTCGGTCCGGGGCGCCTCCGTTGTGCTCGTACGCTCAGAGGTTCTTCGGGAGCTTGATGGTCTCCGTCGGAGCGTCCGCGTTACCCGTGCGGGGCAGCGTGGTGGTCGGGGCGTCGTCCGCTGCGACCGAGGAGCCGCCGGTGGGGCGCCGGGCCGGGCCGGTGGGACGGGCCGGCTGACCGCCGCGACCGCCGGTCAGGCCGAGCGCCAGTCCGGCGATCAGCGCGAGTACACCGAGGATGCCGAAGACGATCGGCAGGACGCGGCCGAACAGCGACAGCTTGTCGATATTGTCTTTGGCCACGGCGAGCTGGGATTCCACGGTGTCGGTGTCGAAGACCATATCGGCCTTGAGCGCGGGCACCTCCACCTTGTCGGCAGTGCGGCTGTAGAAGATATTGAGCTGTTCGCCGCCCTTGACGATGGTGCCGGTTTCGGGCTCGACCCAGACGTCGCGAGTGTTGCCGTAGAAGCGGTACATGGTGATCGGTTCTTCGCCACCTTCGACGCCCCATTTGGCGGCGGGCAGTTCCAGTTTGTTGGTCGGCGCCTTGGAGACGTCGGCCAGCTTGGTCACCGGGACCTCCTGCCGGAAGTGGTAGACCTTGGTGCCGTTGATCTCGGTCTCTTCCTGGAACACCATGTCGGTGGTGGTCCGGGCGAGCACGTCGAAGTAGGGGTAGGTCTTCTGCTCGGTGCCGATCGGGAACCGGTACTGCAGCCCCGTGTGCTGTACCGGATCCGCGAGCGCCTCGCCCTTGGAGTTCGTGGTGATCGCGATCGAGCCGTTGGGATCGGTCGCCACCGGCTCACCGGTCTTGCGGTCGATGGTGACCCGGTCGACGTAGGCGGTCAGCACGCCGGTATCGCCGGATTTGTCGATCCGGCGCAGGGTGTTACCGGCCTGGATGGTCATCTCGTCGGCGTTGGAGGGATCCTCGACGGTGAGGAACCGCTGGGAGACCAGCGGTACATTCTTGTTGACCTCGGCCGAGCGCCCCTCGGCCGTCAGCGACGAGGAATCCAGGACCAGGCTTTCCTGGTCCTTCTGGTTGACCGCGACGGTGGTGATCTCGAGGTCGAGAGGAGTCTTGGCCATCTTGCTGACGGTGTAGGTGGGGATCATCAGCGCGGCGACGATCAGCAACGCGCCGAGACCCACGAGCACGCAGGCAACCGTCCTTCTGGTTCCGGCACTCAGTGCCATGCAAACTCTCCTCGTCGTAGAACACAGGTCGTTCCGCGGGTACAGCGGGGCGCCGCGGCACTCGTGAGCCCTGACACTAACAGCCTGGACGTTACCCAGGGGTTGGCGAGGCCGGAATCCGACCGAAATCGCGGGGAGTCTAACCCGCATTGTGAAATACCGGCTTCCTACAAGCACAGACGGCCCGGCAGACTGGAACCCGATGACGACCACCCCGACCACCGATACCGGCCCCTGGCGCCCCGCCGAACAGGCAGAACGCCGGGCCACACCCGCTTACCACCCGGCCCCCGCGGGGACGGCGCCGGTACCTGTCGGGCGTCAGCGGGGCTTTCTTCCCGCGCTCGAGGGTATGCGCGGTCTGGCCGCCCTCGGTGTACTGCTCACCCATGTCGCTTTCCAGACGGGTGCCACCGGGATTCCCGCGCTCGGCCGCCTGCTGGAACGCTTCGATATGGCGGTCGCGGTGTTCTTCGCGCTGTCCGGTTTCCTGCTGTGGCGTCCGCACGCGCTCAGCGCCCGCGGCCTCGGCGACGCCCCCGGACTCGGCTACTACCTGCGCCACCGGGTGGCCCGGATCGTGCCCGCCTACTGGGTCGTGGTGTGCGCTGTGCTGATCCTGGTACCGGCCGCGGCCGGTACCGCCGGTGTGCAGGTGTGGATCTCCAACCTGCTGCTCCTCCAGGTCTTCGTTCCGCTCACGCTGACCGACGGGCTCACCCAGATGTGGAGTCTGTCGGTCGAGGTGGCCTTCTATATAGCGCTGCCGCTGCTGGCCTGGCTGCTGCACGGGTTGCGGGGCCGCGCGGCCGCGGCACGGGTACCGGCCGTCCTGATACTCGGGCTGGTCTTCCTCGGCTGGAACTTCATCCCGGTACCGACCCCGGATGCCATCCACGCCGACAACTGGTTGCCCGCCTATATCCCCTGGTTCGCGGGCGGCATGCTGCTCGCCGAACTGACCTGCGACGACCGGTGCCGGGCGCGGCTGCGACTGCTGGGCAACCAGCGGTTGATGTGGGCGATCGCCGCCGTGGCGTTTGTGGCGTCGGCGACCCGCCTGGGCGGCGTCGCCGGACTGACCCGGGCCGAACCCTGGCAGTACGCGGCGAAGATGGGCCTCGGCGCGGTGATCGGGTTCGCCCTGCTGGCGCCGCTGGTGCTGGGGCCGCCGGACAAACCGCATCGCTGGCTGACCGCGGCGCCGGTCGCGATGGCGGGACGCTGGTCCTACGGAATCTTCATCTGGCATCTCGCCGTGCTGTCGGTGATCTTCCCGGTATTCGGCATCCTGCCGTTCAACGGCAATTTCGGGGTGGTGCTGGTACTGACGGTGGCGTTCACGCTGCCGATCGCCGCGGCGAGTCACGCCCTGGTGGAGGAGCCGTGCCGGCAGTGGGCGCGGCGGCGGGACCGGCCGCGGTCCGCGAAAACCTGACCCGGCGGCTCAGCAGTCGCAGCAGCAACCGTCACCGCAGCGGCTGCCACAGTCCGAACAGCAGCTACAGCAATCGCAGCAGCTGCCGCAGTCGTTGCAGGTACATCCCCGATCCACCCAGGACTGCTGCCGTTCGCCGTGGCACGGCCGGGTGTGCTCGGCGCAGCACGCGTAACCGGGAAAGCAGCACCGAGCGGGCGATATGAACTATTCGGGCAACTGGCCCGGTTCCGCGGTGTCCGCCGGTTTGCGGCCGGACAGGCCGCGCCAGGCCAGCGCGTCGAGCAGATCCACGGCTTCGGCCACATCGATGCGGCCGTCGGCGACGGAATCGGCAATGGCCTCCCCCGCGCCGATCACCGCGACCGCGACGATATCGAAGTTGGTCCCGGGTTCGGCGTGTTTGGCGCTGGACTCGAGCAGTTTGGCGGTCAGTTCGATGACCCGCTCCCGGGCGTTCTCGATCTCCGAGGCGAAGGCCTGCTGCCCGAGCGCCTGGCGGTAGAGGACCTGCCAGGAGTTGCGGTGGGTATCGACGAAACCGAGGAAGCCCTCCAGCGCGGTGCGCAATTGTTCGTGCGGGCTGAGCAGCGGGTTTCCGGCGGGTGCGACCGATTCGAGGAAACGCAGACCCTCCCGCTGGATACAGGCGCGGAACAGTTCATCCTTGGAGCCGTAGTAGAGGTACAGCATCGGTTTGGAGATCTCGGCTTCGGCGGCGATGGCGTCCATGGAGGTTTCGTGGAAGCCCTTGCGCGAGAAGACCTCGACCGCGGCATCGAGCATTTGCTGCTCGCGCACCGCTCTCGGAAGCCTTTTCGTACCGCCCGCCATCACGTCTCCTACCGCAGTGAGCCCATTATATTACTCCAAAGTAAGTTCCCCAGGACCGGAACCACCGGCCGCGATACCCGCGCGCCGGTATTCTTCCGGTAGGCGGCCGGAGACCCCCGGCCCGTCACCCCGGGGCCGGACCCGTGGCCCGGCCCGGTCCGTCAGCAGGTGCGGGGGACCCGCTTGTAGTCGGCCATCCGCAGGACCGAGGCGTCCACCCGCTCCATCGGCAGCCGCCCGGCCGCCACCGCCTGCTCCAACTGATCGAGCACCTGCCCCACGGCATCGGTACTGATCCAGAGCGCATTGTCCGCGCCCGCCACGAGCGCGGCCTCCACTGCCTGCTCGATGGACAGCCGTTCGGTGATCGCGGCCATACCGCTGAGATCGTCGGTGAAGATCACGCCGTCGAAGGGCGCCGCCCCATACCCGGAACCCTCGCGCAGCAGTTTCATCACCTCCGGGCTGATACTGGCCGGGACGCCCGGGGTGGTCAGCCCGGGAACATCGAGATGACCGACCATCACGGCCGAACCCGTATCGATCAGCTCACGGAACGGCACCAGGTCGCTGGTGCTCAGCTCCGACAGCGGCGGCACCTGCACGGCGCCGAGATGGGAATCGCCGGTACTGGAACCGTGGCCCGGGAAATGCTTGAGCACCGTGCCGAGACCGACCTCGTGCATGGCGCGGATATAGGCGTCGGCGTATTGGGTGACCACGGCCGGGTCGTCGGAGAACGAGCGGTCACCGATCACCGAATCGTCGGGCTGGGAGCTCACATCGATATCGGGGGCGAAATCCGCCGTGATCCCCAGGTTCTGCATTGCCCGCGCCCGGTCCAAGGTCGCGGTGTAGAACTCGTCGGGCGTCATGGTCTGTGCGGTGACCCGGGCCGAGGGCGCGGTCCCGATGAGATTCCCGAGGCGCGACACCCGGCCGCCCTCCTCATCGGTGGTCACCATGAGCGGCACTTTCGCCGCGGCCGTCACCTGCGCGAGCCCGCCGTCGGTGAGCATCGACTGATCGGTCCAGCTGCCGACGAAGATCCCGCCGACCTGATGGTCGCGCACCACGGCGAGCGCGTCGTCGGTACCGGTCACCCCGACGGTGAGCAGCTGGGCGAGCTTTTCCCGGGTGCTGAACTGCGCTAGGTACCGGGCGCCGCAGTCGCCTCCGGTCGTGGTGGTGGGGCCGGCCGCGTCACCGGTCGCGGCCTCGGGGCTCGTGCCGGCGCCCGGGGTCGCGGTGGTGCCGGGGCCGGAGCCGCCGTTCTCGGAGCCGGAACAGCCGGTGAGGAGCGCGGCAAGCACCGCGAACAGGACCAACGGTATCTTCCGCATCGTTCGACGGTAGCCCGCGCGCCGCGACCGCGATACTTCGGACCGGCATCCGGACGGAGGTAATCTGATAACACCGGTCAGGAGTCCGCCTTGGGAGGTCGCCGTTATGCCCTGCGATCTGATGCTCATCGCCTACGACGGTTCCGAACACGCCAAACGCGCGATCGAATACGCCGGACGTTTCCTCTCCGCCGACCGCGCGGTGGTCCTCACCGCCTGGGAGCCGATGGTGCGCCAGGCCGCGCGCATCTCGGGGATCTCCGGGATGGTCCAACCGGAATGGGTGCCCGACGAGGAACTCGAGGACATCGCCTACACCACCGCCCGCGAGATCAATGCCGAAGGCGTGCATCTGGCGGCACTCGCGGGGCTGAACGCCGAGGCGCGTACCCAGGAA
The DNA here is from genome assembly GCA_040674215.1 of Nocardia sp. NPDC050193. Taxonomy (GTDB): domain Bacteria; phylum Actinomycetota; class Actinomycetes; order Mycobacteriales; family Mycobacteriaceae; genus Nocardia. The sequence continues at coordinate 60,277 of JBFARE010000002.1, forward strand.
TATGCCGCCAGTGCCTGGCAGGCGGTCGTCGAGGTCGCCGACGAACTCGACGTCGACATCATCGTCGCGGGCACCCGCGGCGCGACCGGGCTGCGCGCACTGGTGCACAGCAGCGTGGCCGACGCCGTGCTCAAACACTGCCACCGTCCCGTTTTCCTGGTACCTCCGGTGCAACCGACCGGCGCGCGGAAAGCCGGGCACGACGACCACGCCGCGCAGTAGGGACGCCGCGCGCGTGGTTACGGTCGGCTCATGACCGGGTTCCTGCTGGCACGACCCGACGGCGTGGTGCGCGGCACCGGGGTGCGCTCGGTGCACCGCGATCCGTGGCAGGCCGCGGCCGCCCTGCGTGACGGCACCGCCGCGGCGATCACCGGGGCGCTGCCGTTCGATCCCCGCCACCCGGCCGCGCTGATCGAACCACGCGAACTGCTGCACACCGCGGGCCCGTGGCGCCCGGCCGCGCTCCCGGAACTGCCGCGGGTAGAGGTGGCGGAGCAGACGCCGAGCCCGGCCGAGCACCGCGCGCGGGTCGCACGCTTGGTGGAACTGCTGAACGAACCCGCCCCTCGCCTGCGCAAGGTGGTGGCGGCCCGCTCGGTACGCGCTACCGCGGCAGCCGCGCTGGAACCCGAGGTGCTCGCCGCGTATCTGCTGGCCCGGAACCCGCGGGCGAATGTCTTCACGGTCGATCTCACCCCCGCCGGGCGTACCGGCGCGGCGCTGGTCGGCGCGAGCCCGGAACTGCTGGTCCACCGCAGCGGCACGGCTGTCGAGCTGTATCCGCTGGCCGGCACACTGCCCCGGTTCCCGCACCGGGTGGCCGATTCCGCACAGGCCGACCGGTTGCGGGCGAGCGCCAAGAACCACGCCGAACACGCGTTCGTGGTCGACTGGATCACCGAACGACTGGCACCGGTGTGTATCGGTCTATCGGTGCCCCAGCGACCGCAACTGGTGGCCACCCACGATGTGTGGCATCTGGGAACGCCGATCCACGGCGTGCTGCGGGCGCCGGCGCCCAGCGCGCTCGAACTGGCGCTGCTGCTGCACCCGACCCCGGCGGTCTGCGGTACCCCGACCGCCGACGCGCTCGAATACCTCACCACCCACGAGGAGGGCCGGGGGTTCTACGGCGGCGCCGTCGGCTGGTGCACCGCCGACGGCGACGGTACCTGGGTGGTCGCCATCCGCAGCGCGGAACTGGCCGCGGACGGCCGCGAGCTGCGCGCCCACGCCGGCGGCGGCATCGTCGCGGCCTCCGAACCCACCGCCGAACTGGCCGAAACCACCGCCAAACTGCGCACCCTGCTCGGCGCCCTCGACTGTGCCGTACCACCCGACAACGAATGAGCCGGGGATCGGGCCGGCGCGGACCGCGATCGGGCGCGGCCGGAGACAACCGTTAGGGTGAAACGCTGGACGGTCCTACCCGGACCCGGTCGGTCCTGCTAGGTTGGCCCAGATATCTGCCTGCTTCGGAGTTTGGAGTACTGCGATGAAGTTTGCTGTCCCCGGTGTTGCGAGTGCGGTCGGCGGCGCCCTGCTGGGCGCCATCGCGGTCTTCGCCATCACCGCCGCGCTGCAGCAGGACAGCCGGCCCGAAGTCGACCGCAGCGGTAACGCGGACAGTTCGCTGCTGAACAGCGTCGAATACGGCAAGCGCTGAGACCCGTTCCGATCTCGTCCCGTCCCCGCCGGAGCCTGTCGGCGGGGACGGCAAACAGCTGACCCACGGTGCCCGTCCAGTCCGATCCCGTCGAACCTGCCGACGCGGCCCCCCGCTCCACCCTCGATGCGGTGTACACCGATGAACTGGGCCGCCGCTGGTTCTTCGGCACCGCGTTCGCCGCTTTCCTGCTGACCTTCCTGCAGGCCCCCGGCCTCACCGCGGCCGATACCAAATACGATCTCGCCGAGAATCCGCTCGGTTTCCTCGCCCGCGCCGCCCATCTGTGGAGCAGCCAGGCACCGATGGGCCAGGTCCAGAACCAGGCCTACGGTTACTTCTTCCCGCACGGCGCGTTCTTCGCGCTCGGTGATGTGCTGCAGCTGCCCGCCTGGGTCACCCAGCGGATCTGGTGGGCGCTGCTGCTGCTCGCGGGTTTCTGGGGCGTGGTCAAACTCTGCGAAACCCTCGGGATCGGCAGCCGTGGGTCCCGCGTCATCGCGGCCGCCGCCTACGCTCTGTCGCCCCGGGTGCTGACCACGGTCGGCTCGATCTCCTCGGAAACCCTGCCCATGATGCTGGCGCCGTGGGTCCTGCTCGCGCCCGCCGCGCTGGGCACCGCCTACCGCCGGCATCGGCGCGGTGGGGTGCGGTCCCCGGCGGGCAGCGCGCTGGCGCTGGCGCTGATGGGAGCGGTGAACGCGGTCGCCACCGTGGCCGCCTTCCTGCCCGCGCTGCTGTGGTGGGCGAGTTTCCGGCCCGACCGCACCTGGTGGCGGTTCACGCTGGCCTGGGTACCGCTGCTCGTCCTGGCGGTGGCCTGGTGGGCGGTACCGCTGCTGCTGCTGGGCCGGGTGAGCCCGCCGTTCCTCGACTACATCGAATCCTCCGGGGTCACCACCCAGTGGGCGTCACTGGGTGAGGTCCTGCGCGGCACCGACAGCTGGACACCGTTCGTCTCCCCGGAACGGATCGCGGGCGCGGTCCTGGTCACCCAGCCCGCCGCGGTGCTGGCCACCGGGCTGATCGCCGCGGCCGGGATGGCCGGGCTGGCGCTGCGGTCCATGCCGTCCCGCGGGCGGCTGGTGCTGATCCTGTGCGTCGGGCTGACCGGTATCTGCGCGGGCTATGCGGGACAACTGGGCGGACCGTTCGCCGAACCCATCCGCGTCTTCCTCGACTCCGGCGGCGCACCGCTGCGCAATGTGCACAAACTCGAACCGCTCATCCGGCTGCCGCTGGTGCTGGGCATCGCCCAACTGCTGGCCCGGGTACCGCTCCCGGCCTCGGTCCGGCCGCAGGTGTGGCGGGCGGCGTTCACCAATCCGCACCGCGACCGCCGGGTCGCGGTTGCCATGCTGGTCCTCGCGGCACTGGCGCTGTCCAGTTCCCTGGCCTGGACCGGGAAACTCGCGCCCCGCGGCGCCTACGACGCGGTTCCCGGCTACTGGCAGCAGACCGCGAACTGGTTGCGGGCCAATGCCGCCGATACGCGGGCGCTGGTGGTACCCGGGGCTCCCTTCGGCAGTCAGGTGTGGGGCCTGACCCGGGACGAACCCCTCCAGGCACTGGCACAGACCCCGTGGGCGGTACGGGACGCGGTCCCGTTGAATCCGCCCGGCACCATCCGGGCGATGGATTCGATACAGCGGCTGATCGCCGACGGCCGGCCCTCCGACGGTCTGGCGGCCGCCCTGCGCGGGCAGGGCATCGGGGTGCTGGTCCTGCGCAACGATCTCGATCCGGACACCTCCCGCTCCACCCGCCCGCTGCTGGCGCACAGCGCGGTGGAGGGTTCACCGGGACTGCACAAGGTGGCCGAATTCGGGAAACCGGTGGAGAACGAGTCCGGCCGAGACGATTTCGTGGTCGACGCGGACCTGCGACCCGACTATCCCGCGGTGGAGATCTACCGGGTCGACGCCCCGGCCCCCGGCGCTCCCGCCGAGGTACGTGGCGGGACCGGGGCACCCGAGCGGTTCCCCGGCGCGTACACCGTGCCGCTCGATTCGGTACCGGTGGTCCAAGGCGGGCCGGAGGTTCTGGAAAGACTGCATCGCGACCCCGCGACCTCGCACGAACCGACCCTGCTGGCCGCCGACGCCGTGGCCGCGGGCCTGCCGGTCGGGCCGGTGACGGTGACCGATACCCCGATGAACCGGGAAACCGATTTCGGCAAGGTCGACAATCACAACTCCGCGCTGCGCGCCCCCGGTGACGCGCGCCGAACCCACAACCTGGTCCCCGACTACGCCGTACCCGGCGCCGACCCGGTGCAGGGCGGCTGGACCGGGGCCACCATCACCGCGTCGAGTTCGGCGGCCGACGCGACGCAGATCGGCGGTGTCGCCCCCGGCAACTCGACTGCCGCCGCCGTGGACGGCGACCCGGCCACCGCCTGGATCAGCAATGCGGGCGAATACGCCCTGGGCCAATGGATCCGGCTCGATCTCGACAAACCGTTCACCTCCGGCCTGCTCCGGTTCACCACCACCCCCGCCGCCATCGGCGATCCGGTGAAATGGGTGGAGGTGCGCACCAACAACGGCAGTGTCTCGGCCCGGATCAGCGAATCGGGCGAACCGGTTTCGGTCGCGCTCCCGGTGGGTTCCACGGAATGGGTGAAGATCACTGCCATCCGCACCGAACGCGGTACCACCGGTGGCCAGTTCGGAATCAGCGAACTGGGACTGGAGGACTACACGGTGCGCGATGCCGGTGTCCCGGTCGAGATCCGGCACCGGACGATCGTGCCCCCGCCACCTCCGGGCGCCACGGTCACCGAGTGGGATCTGGGTCAGGAATTCCCCGGGCGCAGCGCGTGTTTCGACAGCCCCGACCGCGTCCGCTGCGGTAAGGGCCTGGCGCTGGCGCCCGAAGAGCTGGGCCCGTTCGGCCGGACACTCTCCGTTCCGGCACCGGCCACCGTCGAACCGCGGCTCATGGTCCGCCCGCGACAGGGTCCCGCGCTGGAGGCACTACTGACCGACCCGGCGCGCCCCGTGGCACGCGGCGCCTCCGATGTGGGTGATCTGCGTGGTTCCGCGTTCGCCGCCACCGACGGTGATCCCCGCACCAGCTGGACCGCGCCGGAGGACACGGTCCGCGACACCCTGGGGCCCAAACCCGCGCTGACCATCGAACTCCCGGAGCCGACCCTGGTGACCGGCCTGGAACTGACGCCTTCGCTGGGCGGCCTGCCCGCCGCACCCACCTCGGTCGCGGTGAACCTGGGCGACGGCCCGCAGGTCCGGGAGATCGAGGAACCCGACGAGGTCTCCCGGATCGACCTGCATCCCACGGTCACCGACCGGATCGAGTTGAGCATCCGCAGCTGGGAAGCCGTATTGGACCGGACGGCGCTCGGCTATCACCAGCCCCAGCCGCCCGGTCTCGCCGAAATCGGTGTACTGGGCCCGCAGTATCCGCCACCCGCCCCGGCGGACCGGCCGGTGACCGTCGGTTGCGACGCCGGCCCGACCATCGCGGTCGGCGGCCGCCTGGTCCACACCAGCGTCACGGCCACCGTGGGTGAACTGCGCGCCGGTGACCCGGTTCCCGCGCAGGTGTGCCCCGACGCACCGCAGGACGCGGGCGCATTCCCGGCCACCGCACCCGGTGTCGTACAACCGGTCTCGCTGCCCGCCGGGGACATCGATGTACTGGTCGCACCGACGGAACTGTTCTTCGTCGACCGGCTGCGCCTGGTGGATACCCGGCCCGCAGCCCCCGCTCCGAGCGCCGGCGCCCACCTGCTGACCCTGCCGCTGAGTACCAATACCGGCTGGTCGGCCCATACCGCCGACGGCCGCGAACTGCGGCCGGTCGTGGTCGACGGCTGGCAGCAGGGCTGGGTGCTGCCAGCCGATGCGACCGGCCCGGTGACCGTCTCCTTCCCGATCGACAGCTGGTATCGGCTCGCGCTACTCCTCGGTCTCCTGCTGCTGATCCCGCTCATCGCCCTCGCCGTGCCGCGCGGCCCCCGCACCGAGCCGGCCGCGGCGGCACCGGCAGTGTGGTCACCGCGGATACCCGCCGCACTCGCCCTGATCGCCGCCGCGACCCTGATCGCCGGGGTGACGGGCACCGTACTCACCATCGCCGGCCTGGCGGCCGTGCGATTCGTACCCCGGCTGCCGCGCCGCGCCCTGGCCGCGGTCGCCGGAGCGGGCACAACGATCTCGGCCGCCGCACTGTCCACCGGCCCGTGGCGGATGCCCGGCGGTTATATGGGGGATTCGCTGTGGGTCCAGTTCCCGGCCCTGGTCGCGGTGATCGCGGTCGGGCTGGCGGCGTTACCCCGGATCAGGCGGGAGCCGGAACCCGGCGACCCGCCGCCGTCCGGATGACCAGTAGCGCGACGAGAGTCGTGGTCACCGTCGCCACGGACGCGACCGTGGCGATCAGTCCGGTGACACTGCTCGCCAGCGTGAGCACGAGTACCACCTCGAGGACCAGGCCCGCCCAGGCGATCCCCGCCAGCGCCGTCCGCTGCACCGCGATGGCCGACAGCAATGCCCCCTGGAGTACCGCCAGAATCGCCCCGTGCAGCGCGAACAGCCAGAGCAGGCCCTCGATCGGCGCATAGTCCTGTCCCGCGAAAACCGGCGCCAGCGGGGCGGCCAGCGCCGCGCCCAGCACGGCGACCACCCCGATACCGGAGAGAACAGCGAGCGCCGATCGCACGGCCGAACCGGACGAGGCCGGTTGCGCCATCCGCGGATACAGCACCACCCCGACCGCCTGTGGTAACCAGAACGCGACCTTGGTGGCGATCGTGCCCAGCGCGTAGCGGCTGGCATCGGGTTCGTCCAGCACGATGCGGACCACGATGAGATCCGCGGAGGACAGCGCCATCAGGGCCGCCTGCACCTGTGCGGCCTGCAGAACCGCGAACACCCCGGCGAATCCGCCCGCGACACCGGCCACCGGCACCGCGGCGGAACCGCCCACCGGTTCACCCGCCGGAACCACCGGCCGGCCGCTGCCCGCCACCACCCGGGCGTAACCCGCGGCGGCGGCGATACCGGCGGCGGCCGCCCACAGCGCCGGTGTCGCACCGCCGCCGCAGGCGAGCACCACCAGCGCCGGAAGCACCTTGGCGATACCGGTGACACCGAGTACCACCGCCAGACCACGGAACCGGCGCAACCCCTGCAACACCCCCTGGTCCCCCGCCAGCACCACCAGTGCGGGCGCCGATCCCAGGGCCGCCGCCGACGCTGCGATACCGACCTCGAGCAGCGCACTCACCACCGGTACCAGCACCACAACCGCCACGGCCACCAGCAGCGCGCAGCGCCGGCGCAGCGCCCGCAGCGCGGCGATATCGGCTCCGTGCACGAGTTCGCGGGCCACCACGTTCTGCAGGGCCAGCGCGGGTACCGCGCACAGCAGTTGCACTGCCAGCAGGCTGGCGAACTCGCTGTACCCGGCCACGCCGAGCCAGCGCCCGGCCAGCAGCTGCAGCAGATAGCTCGCGATATTCGCGATCATCGCCCCCGCGGTCACCAGGGTCATGTCCGCCACGGCGGGGAGACGGCGAACGAACTGCACGTGCGCAAGTGTCCCACCCGGCCCGGCGCACATACCGGTCCGCCCCGCCGCGGCCGGCGAACGTAGGGTGACTGGCCGTGGGTGCGCAACGAACAGGCCGGTGGACGCGTCTGCTCCCGGCCGGTTACAGCCTGCTGCTCACCCTGCTGATCACCGCGCCGCTGCTGCGGCCCGGATACCTACTGCTCCGCGACGCCGTGAGTACGCCGCGCTCCTATCCCACCGATGCCGCGCTGGGTCTGGGCGACGCGGCCCCGCGGGCGGTACCCCAAGATGCCCTGCTCGCCGCGTTGTCGCCGCTGATCGACGGTGGGTTGTTGGTGAAGGTCGTCCTGCTGGCCGCGCTGTGGGCCGCCGGGTACGGCACCGCGGTGCTCGTCCGGGAGTTGCTCGGCGCCCCGCTCGCCGCGCAGCTGGTGGCGACCACCCTCGTCGTCTGGAATCCCTATATCGCCGAGCGGCTCCTCCAGGGGCACTGGAGCCTGCTCACCGGCTACGCCGCACTGCCCTGGACGGCCCTGGCCGCGCTCCGGCTGCGCACCGCCGCCGGGCGGACCCTGTTCGATCGGTTCCGGGATCGGTCGCTACTGGCCGGCTGTCTCGCGGCCGCGGGCCTGACGCCCACCGGCGCGCTGCTCGCCACCGTGGTCGCCGTGGCCGTGGCCGGATGGCGCCGCGCGCCCGGGGTGACCGTACTCGCGGTCCTGGCCTGCACCCCGTGGCTGGTGGCCACCGCCGTCTCCGGGGTCGCGACCGAACCCTCCGACCCCGCGGGCGTCACCGCCTTCGCCGCCCGCGCGGAGCCCTGGCTCGCCACGGTGGGCAGCCTCGCCGGACTGGGCGGTATCTGGAACGCCGAGGCGGTACCGGTCTCGCGGACGACTCCACTGGCCGCCGTCGCGACGATCCTGCTGCTCGCGGTGGTCCTGCTCGGGTTCCGGCGGGTCACGGCGGCCGACGCGGACCCCGACCGCACCCGGACCCGCCGGATGCTGCTGGCCTTGGCCGGCGGCGCCGTACTGGTCCCGGCGCTCGCGGCCACCCCGGTGGGGCTCACCGTGATGGAATGGCTGGTCGTCGAGGTACCCGGCGCGGGACTGCTGCGCGACACCCAGAAGTACGTCGCACTGGCCGCTCCCGGCTACGCACTGTGCGCGGCTGCGGCATGCCTCGGCTTCGGGCGCATCGGCGCGAAGGCGGTCCCCCAGGGCGACGAGCAGCCGGACCGCGCCGCTGACCGCGGTGACCCGGCCCGCTGGTCGCCGGGTCTGGCCGCGCTGTTCATCGGGATACTGACCCTGCCGCTGCTCGACCTCGGCTGGGGGGCCGGCGGGCAGCTGCGGGCGATCGAATACCCGGACTCCTGGCACGAGATCGCCGAGCGCGTCGACGGACCCGGCGATATCGCCGTGCTGCCTGGCGGTATGTTCCGCCGCTTCCCCTACACCGGATCGGTTCCGGTCCTGGACCCGGCACCGCGGCTGCTGCCCCGCGACGTCCTGCAGACCGGGGCGTTACCCGTCCACGGCGCGACGGTGACCGGCGAGGGCGCCCGCGCGCGGACCGTGGAGAACCTGCTCCTCGACGGTGGTCCGGCGGATGAACTGGCACAGCTCGGCGTCGGCTGGGTGCTGGTCGAGCGGGACTCCCCCGGCCCACTCGGAAACTCCGCGGCCACGCTGGCACAGTTGACACCGGTCCACAACACCGGTGACCTGGCCCTGTACCGGGTCCCGGATGTCCGGCCGCGGCCCGTGCCCGAACACCGATCGCTGGTGGTGGCCGCGCATATCCTGTGGGCGCTGCTGCTGGTGGCACCGCTCGCTGTCGGGGCCGCCGGGTCCGTGGTACGCCGGGTCAGGAGCTGAGATCCGGTTGCCGGTGCAATGGTGCCGGCCGCACACCCGTGCGAGGGCCGGAGCGTGGACCCCGAATGGACTCGTACTCCGAGGCCGGAATGCGACACGCCGGAAACCGCACGCGACGCGGGTACAGCCCGGCGCGGCCGGCAACGTTGCTCGGACGGCTTCGGCTTGTGCTCGTCGGATGCGGGGCACCGGGGGACCGCCACAAAGGCACTTCACCGGCTCGATCGACGCCGGTTGTGCCGGTCCGGGCCCGGCCGCGCGGGTCCCGGGCGTCGCCTGTCTCGTAACGTGGAGATCGGGGCGGTGGCCGTGGGCAACCGGGTGCAGACGGCGGAGAAACCTCAGGCGCCGGCCGGTAGTTCGGCGCGGGTCTCGGCCACGTCCTCGCCTGGCGAGATCAGTCCACTGACGCGCCGTCCCGCCGCGGCGGCTGCCAGTACCCGGTGTACCCCCGAGGCGGTGTGCTCCCACGAGAACTCGCGCGCCCGTGCCCGGGCCTTCTCGCCCATGATCGACCGGGCGGCGGCGTCGTCCAGCAGTTCACCGACCGTGGCGGCCAGCTGATCGACGTCGTCGGCCAGTACCCCGGTCACGCCGTCGACGATGGAATCGGTGAGACCGCGCGACGAGCGGTAGCCGACGGTGGGCACACCGTGCTGGGCTGCCTCGATGACCGCCAGTCCCCACCCCTCTTTACGGGAGGGCAGGACGTGCACCCAGGCACGGGAGAGCAGCTCATGCTTACGGCCCTCGTCGACATGGCCGTGGAAGGTCACCGCGTCGGCGATACCGAGGGCCGCGGCCTGATCCCGCAGTTTGTCCGCCCACCAGCCGCCGCCGATCACGTCCAGCCGCACCTCCGGAATCCGGGACCGCAACCGGGCGACAGCGGTGAGCGCGTCCTCGATCTGCTTGTGCGGGACGAGCCGCGAGAGCACCACCACCCGGGGTTCGGCCGAGCGGACGACCGCGCTGCCCGTCGGCACGTGCGCGGGGACCGGTTCGGCCCCGTTGCGGACCACCGCGATCCGGGATCGGTCGACACCGAGCGTCGCCAGTTCCTCGGCCGAGGGCAGGGAGACGGTGAGGTACTGGTCGGCGCGGTGCACCCGGGGCGAGAGCACCGATTCGATCCACCAGCCGATCCGGCCGACGAGCGCACCGGCCACCGGCCACTGCTCCCGGTGCCCGTGATGGACCAGCACCACCGAGGGGACACCCGAAACCAGCCGGGCGAAGAAAGGGATCCCGTTCTGTGTGTCGATCACGGCCTCGGGGCGGATGCCGCGCAGCGGGCCGATACCGCACCGGCCCAGTGCGATGGCGGCCAGCGCGCGCGGATACACCGAGAACCGGCCCCCGCCGCGGCTGATCTCGATGCCGTCGATCCGCTCCCGCTTGGGCGCGCCTCGATAGCGGGCGGTACGCAGCGTCACCTTCACTCCGCGGGCGGCGAGATGCGCGCCGACCTGTTCCAGGTACCGCTCGCTACCGCCGCCCTGTGGATGACCGGTATCACGCCAGCAGAGCAGGAGTACTTCGCGCACGTGGGGGTTCTCCGGTGGGCTCGGGTCCCGCGCACGGGACATGGGCATCGCGGTACACCTTAACGCCGAAGTCCGTCCGGCAAGTCGCCCACCTGCGTGTCCATTCGGTATCGAAGACCGCGCGGCGGGGTTTACCGGCGGCGAAATCTGGCATCTTTCACAATGTGCGAAACTCGGCATCGTGCTCGACGCCGAGGAATCAGCTGTGGACCGGATATCGCCCGAGACGGGCAGTGATGCCGATACCATGCTTCGACCTGGTGCCGCCGATTCCCCGGCGCGGCCGACGCCGCAGCGCTTCCGCTTCGCCCGTCGCGCCTCGGTGCGCCGGTCACTGCGCTTACTGCACAGCTTCCGTTTCGAACAGACCGATCCCGCGCGCTTCTACGGCGGTATCGCCACCGACAGTGCCCTCCTGCTCGCCGATTTCTACGCCGACCTCACCGGCCGCGATCTCGCCGGCGCCACCGTCCTCGATGTCGGCGGCGGACCCGGATACTTCGCCGACGAGTTCGCCCGTGCCGGCGCCCGCTATATCCCGGTGGAACCCGATCCCTCGGAGATGCACGCCGCCGGTATCTCGGTACCGGCCGCGGTCCGCGGCTCCGGGATGGCGCTGCCGTTCCGGGACGACGCGGTCGACATCTGCTTCTCGTCGAATGTCGCCGAGCACGTACCGGATCCGTGGCGGATGGCCGACGAAATGGTCCGGGTCACCCGGCCCGGGGGCATGATCGTGCTCTCCTACACGGTGTGGCTCGGGCCCTTCGGCGGCCACGAGACCGGCCCCTGGCACTATCTCGGCGGGGAGTACGCAGCCCGCCGGTATCGGCGCCGGCACGGTAAGGAACCGAAGAACCGTTTCGGCACCTCACTGTTCGCGGTCCGGGCGGCGGACGGGGTGCGCTGGTCACAGCGCACGTCAGCGCACGTCTTCGCGCTGTTTCCCCGTTACCACCCGCGCTGGGCCTGGTGGCTGGTGCGGATACCCGGCATCCGCGAGCTACTGGTCAGCAATCTCGTGGTCGTCGCCCGCAAACCCGACTGAGGATTACATCGCCACCTGCGCCCGGCTCCGGCCGATCCGGCCGCGCCAGCCACTGCGCACCACCGGTTCGGCTCTGGTCCATGGTGATTCCTGAATGGCCAGGCCGACGGTTTCGAGAGTGGTGAGCCCCACCAGATCGGCCAGTCCACCGACCACCGCCACCGCTTCGGCGGCCTGCATGGCCGCTATCGCCTGTTCGGTGGTCAGGGTCCGCCCCGGTAGGAAGGAGACGACCCAGCCGCCGCTGCCAACGCTTTTCGCTTGATGGTCGGTCTGGTCGCTTGTCATCAACGCCCGGCCGATCACTTGCACCGCCATGAACGCCTCTCCCAATCGCGGGTATTCGGTTCGATCAATGGAGCGAGCTGATATCTGGCTAACATCATGCGCCCTCCAGCAACAAAACGCAATAGTGCGTTCGATGAAACACGAACCGAGAGGTAGGATTTCGCGGCCGCGGCAACCTGCGACAACCCTTCGCCGAACGGGACACTCGCATTATGGAGTTCACGAGTTCTCTTCCCGCACAGCGCAACACCCGTGGGACCCGAAAGTTTGCCACAGCGCCCGCTTTCCGCCGCGCAGAAACACCGGGCAGGCGAAAAACGCCTATGCCGACCGAACTCGGCGACACAGGCCGGAAAATTCGTACAGCAAACTAATCGGTGGCCGGCAACGCCCGGACAAAGGGTTGGTCGCCGTGGGCCGGATCGCCGGTCGCGACCACTTCGACCCGCCAGCCCGCCGGAAGAACCGCGCGCAACCGGCCCGCCTCCCGGCGCAGCGGTGTACTGACCGGTACACCGTCGGAGGATTTCGGGGTCATGAACTCGTCGGCCATGTTCCAACCACCTCTCAGGGGTGATCGGCCCGGCCACGGATAACGACGGCGGGAGCCGATCGGGCGATATCGGGACGTCCAATCGGGAATGCGTGGTCTGAGATCCAGGACACCCCCCAGAGTAAGGCACCAGGACTCCGCGAACCCGCCTCCGCACCCACCCGCGCGGCGGGCACCGCCCGCGATACAGCGCGACCCGCGGCGAACAAGTGTTCGCCGCGGGTCGCGGAGAGAGACCGGGTCACCCGGGCCGGGCCCGGACGACCGCCGTGCCTACTGCACGCGCTGTTTGAGCGCCTCGAACTCGTCGCGCACGCCGGAGGGCAGCTTGTCGCCGACGAACTCGAACCACTCCTCGATGAGCGGGATCTCGGTTCGCCATTCGTCCACGTTCACCGCGAGCGCCGCGTCGACATCGGCGGCTTCCACATCCAGGCCGTCCAGGTCCATCTGCGCGGCGGTCGGCACCTGACCGATCACGGTGCTCTCGGCCTCGGCGGAACCCTCGATGCGGCCGACGATCCACTCCAGCACCCGGGAGTTCTCGCCGAAGCCGGGCCACAGGAAGCGGCCGTCGTCACCACGCCGGAACCAGTTCACGTAGAAGATCTTGGGCAGTTTGGCCGCGTCGGCGTTCTTGCCGAGGTTGATCCAGTGCCCCAGGTAGTCGCCCACGTGGTAGCCGAGGAATGGCAGCATGGCCATCGGGTCACGGCGGACGGTACCGACCTTGCCCTCGGCGGCCGCGGTCTGCTCCGACGAGAGCGTGGCGCCCATGAACACGCCGTGCTGCCAATCGAAGGATTCGGTCACCAGCGGGACCGTGGTCTTGCGGCGACCGCCGAACAGGATCGCCGAGATCGGCACACCCTGCGGGTCGTCCCATTCGGGCGCCAGGGTCGGGCACTGCGACATGGGGGTGCAGTACCGGGAGTTGGGGTGCGCGGCCAGCGTCTCGGTATCCCGCAGGTACCAGTCGTTGCCCTTCCAGTCGATCAGATGATCGGGCTCACCCTCGAGGCCCTCCCACCACACATCGTTGTCGTCGGTGCGGGCGACATTGGTGTAGACGGTGTTGCCCGCCTCCAGGGTCTCCATAGCGTTGGGATTGGACGAACGGTTGGTGCCGGGCGCGACACCGAAGAAACCGAACTCGGGGTTCACCGCGTAGAGGCGGCCGTCCTTGCCGAAACGCATCCAGGCGATATCGTCGCCCAGGGTCTCCGCGCGCCAGCCCGGCACAGTCGGCTGGATCATGGCGAGGTTGGTCTTACCGCAGGCACTCGGGAACGCCGCCGCGATGTAGTAGGCCTTGTTCTCCGGGGAGATCAGCTTGAGGATGAGCATGTGCTCGGCCAGCCAGCCCTCGTCGTGGGCCATGGCCGAGGCGATCCGCAGCGAGTAGCACTTCTTGCCCAGCAGCGCGTTGCCGCCGTAGCCGGAGCCGTAGCTCCAGATCTCCCGGTCCTCGGGGAAGTGGGTGATGTATTTGGTGTCGTTGCACGGCCACGGGACATCGGCCTGGCCCTCGGCCAGCGGGGCGCCCACCGAATGCAGTGCCTTCACGAAGGGCCGATCCGCGCCCAGCGAGTCCAGCGCGGCCCGGCCCATCCGGGTCATCACCCGCATGGAGACCACGACATATTCCGAGTCGGTGATCTCGACACCCAGCTTGGGGTCCTCGGCGCCGAGCGGGCCCATGCAGAACGGCACCACGTACATGGTGCGACCCTTCATCGAGCCCCGGTACAGCTCGGTCATGGTGGCCCGCATCTCCGCGGGATCGACCCAGTTGTTCGTGGGGCCGGCGTCGGCCTCGGACTTCGAACAGATGAAGGTGCGCGATTCGACCCGGGCCACGTCGGAAGGATCGGATAAAGCCAGGAACGAGTTCGGCTTCTTCTTCTCGTCGAGCTTGCGGAAGGTGCCCGCCTCGACCAGCTGGGTGGTGAGCCGGTCCCATTCGGCGTCGGAACCGTCCGCCCACACGACTCGATCCGGCTGAGTCAGTTCGGCGACCTCTTGAACCCAGGCGAGCAGTTCGCTGTGTTCGGTCGGCGCGGTGCCGTCGGATCCACGAAGACCGGGAATGGTCGCTGAGGTCATGAAAACTCTCCTGAAATGGGCGGCGTAAATGCTTCCGCCCTGGCCCTTGGGCCCGTGACCAGCGCGAAAACACCTAGCGCCACCATTGGCGGGTGAGGCTTCCGCAACGGTCCACCCTGTGCACCGCCGGATCGAGGCAGTGTACTAAGGCGCGAAGCGGACGCCCAGGTTCCTGTCTAGAGGTTAACGCGGTATTGCGTCCCCAATGGAAGCGGGTTGCCGATCAATAGGGGTGGACAAACTATTTTCCGGCAATCGGGGTCCACTGGTCCAGTATCTGCCGGTCGCGGGCACACGCGGCGAGTCGGCCGGGTTGGCCGGTGGTGGCGCGGCGCAATGCCGCCTCCAGTTCGGCGACCCGCCGGTCCACCGCCACCATGCCGGCCGCCGCGGCCCGCACCATTTCGTCGGAGAGGTCGGATTCGGTCTCCACCAGCGCGGTCACCGCTCGCTGCTCGAGCTGGGCTTTCACATTCGCCACCGCGTCGGCGACCCATTGCCGCAGATGATCTCGGTCGGCGAGCTGGCGGCGGGCCCGCACCACCCAGGCGGCCGCGCCCGCGCCGAGCAGCAGGGTCACCGGCACGCTCGCCGCGTCCAATGCCGGCACCAACGCGAGTGGCGACACCATCAGCCGTCCCAGACCGACCCCGGCCGAGGCACCCAGCACGATCATCAGGTGATCTTCGACACCCCCGCGCCGGGCTTGCGGATCCGGACCGAGCGTGGGCCCCGGCTCGTAACGCGGCGTCGGCGGCGCCTCCGCAGGTAGGACGCTCGCCGGGTGCGCGGCCGCCGCCCGCGCCCGCAGTTCGGTCAGCCGGGCGGCGATATCCAGATCCACCGTCCCGGTCAGCTGCCCGACCGCCTGCCGCAGCCGCTCCGGGAAGTCACGCCGGCCCGCGCGATCCATGCTGTCCAGTTCCGCCCGGGCCTCGGCGTGCAGTGCCCGCACGCGGGAGCCGACCTGGGTGAGCAGGTCCACCCGGGCGAGGTTGATCTGGGCCCGCAGGGTGGAGACCGCCACCGCGCGCCCACCGTCCCGATCGGCGAGCAGCCGGGCCCGCTCCGCCCGCAGCAGTTCGACCTCGGCGCCCGAGCGGAGCTGCGCCTCCTCGTGCACGATGCGTTCCCGGGTACCGGCGACCACCTGGGCGAGGGCCGCCGTCCGGCGGGCACCCGCGGTCGCGGTATCGGTGGTGAGCGCGACCAGCCGGGTGTGCAGTGCGGCCAGCCCGGAACGGTCGAGCAGCGCCGAATCGCCCCCGGTCCGGGCGGCCAGGGCCAGCCGGGCCGATACCGGCACGATCTCGCAGTCCAGCTCCGCGGCAGCGAGCAGTTCGGCGCTGCGGTCGCGGACCAGCTGCCAGTCCTTGTGCGCGTGGGTGCCGTTCAGCACCAGTAGTACCCGGGCTCCCTCGGCGCACAGCCGGCGCACGGTGTCCAGCTCGGCGGCGCCGATCACCACGCCGGCGTCGAGGATGAGCAGCACCACACTGCCCGGTGCGGCACGCACCCACGGATCGGCCGTGGGCACGCCGAGCTCGATCCGGGGTTCGATACGGGATAGTTCGGTACGCAGCAGGGCGGTATTCGCGTCGTCGGCGCCGATGAGCCGGACCTCGGGCGCGCCACCGGCGATCGGCATCGTCCGCAACAACGCCATACCCTGTGGGTTCCAGCGCGCCACCACCTCGGTCACGGCGTCGGGCAGGATATGCGCCGCCGCGCTGTCGGTGGCCGCCGCGATACCGGAGGGACCGGGCGGTCCCGCCCCCTCAGCCGGGTCAGAGTCCGACACTGCTCATCCGCTCCCACATCCGGACGTATCCGTTGTGGACCCGGATGGCCGCGCGGCGCGCGCCCGGCGCCATATCCCCGGCCACCACCGCCCGCCACCGGATGGCGCGGGCCAGCGCGTCGTCGGCGTCCTCGGGCTCGGGCCGCGGATAGCCCGCGGCCAGATGGGCGACCTCCGGGTCGACCAGCCCGCCGCACAGCGCCAGCCACCGGGCCTCGTCGCTGTCCAGGTATTCGGTGATCAGTGCCCGCGCCCGGCTGCGTCCGTGCGGCACGGCACGCGCGGCCAGCCGCGTCAGTTCATCTATCAGCACACCCGCCCGCCGGGATACCGCCTGCTGGTAGCGCTGGCCGAGCAACCGCGCCACCGGGTCGACCCCGCTGACGGTGTGCAGGATCTGCAGCACGGTCTGCGGGGCGAGATCCGGGTCGCGTTCCAGTGCGGCCAGTACACAGGCCAGCCCATACAGATCCCAGCGTTCGAGCAGTTCCGCGCGTTCGGCGGCATCGGGGCCCGGCGAGACGAAGGATTCGGCGGACAACGCCGCCGCGATACCGGAGTGCGCCAGCCGGCGCAGCAGCGCCAGGTCGGTTTCCTGGAAGGCACCGGACACGGTCCGCGCCGCCAGCGAACCCACCATCGGGAACGCGGGCAGCCGGAATTCCCGGCCGAACTGCCGGGCCGCGGCCACCGCGTCCGCCCAGCCGGTGCCGATCGCGTCGGCCTTGTTCAGCACCAGAATTGTGCGTTCCGGGCGCAGTGACCCGAGCAACCGCCGGTCGCCCGGGGAGGGGGTACTGGCCAGGACGTAGACGACGATATCGGCGTCGAGTACCGGATCGGGGAAGCCCGGTTCGTCGACGGGCGCGGTCTCCACCGCGTGCTGCAGTCCCAGTGCCCGGGCCACGGTGGTGCGGCCGGCCCGGGCGCGCCCGGCGACCTGAGCGCGCGGCAGAGTCCGCCAGCGCTGCACCGCCACCTCGATACCGTTCGCGATACCCGCGTCGGCGCCGTCGCCCATCCGGAGCGTGGAGATCAGCCGGTCCAGCGGATCCCCGGCCCCGGTCTCCCGCATATACCTGTCCGATCCTTCGACTGCCGACACGCGCCACGCCCCCTTCTTCCGGTGCGCATTCTGTCAGAACCGGGGCCGCCACGCGCCGGGCGCGGGTCGCGCCCGGCCTACCAACGGGTAGCCCCCTGACCGGTCCGTTGCGGCCCGGAACCGACCATGCTGGACAATAGGGCTGTGAACGACGCTGCGCACCCCAGCTCCGAGTCCGTTCCGGTCGCCCTCTCGGAAACCCCCGGCGATACCGGAGACCGGCGGCGACGGCATGCCGGTTCCCGGCTCTACCCCCGGGTCACCAGCTTCCGGTCCCGGCGCGGCGCACTCACCCCCAACCAGCAGAAATCCTGGGATCGCAGCTGGCCGGTGCTGGGCCGGGAGGTCGCCGACGAACCGCTCGACGCCGCGGCGTGGTTCGGCCGGTCGGCCCCGCTGGTCATCGAGATCGGGTGTGGTACCGGGACGGCGACCGCCGCCATGGCGCTGGCCGAACCACATCTGAACCTGATCGGTATCGAGGTCTATCAGCCCGGGTTGGCCCAGCTCGTCCAGCGGATCGAACGCGAGGAGATCGGCAATATCCGGCTGCTGCGCGGTGATGCCGTGGACGTGCTGGAGAACATGATTGCTCCCGGGTCGCTGACCGGTGTGCGCGTATTCTTCCCGGACCCGTGGCCCAAGGCGCGCCACCACAAGCGCCGGCTGCTGCAACCGGCCACCCTCGCGCTCATCGCCGATCGGCTACGGCCCGGCGGAATCCTGCACGTGGCGACCGACCACGCCGGGTACGCCGAGCACATCGCCGAGGTCGGCGCGGTCGAGCCCCTGCTCATCGGGCTGAACGGGACCGTCGGGGGCGCCGGTACCGCGCACCGCGCTTCCGCGCCGATCGGTTTCGAGCGGCCGGTCACCAAATTCGAGAGCAAGGCACACACCGCCGGTAGTGCGATCAACGAGTTCATATGGGGCAAGATCGAATGATGAGCGTCAGTGAGATGGCCCCGGCCGGCGACGAGGTTGCCGGAAGTCTGCACGAATCCGGCGACGAGTCGGTAGGGCCGGATACCGACGGTCTGCGGCGGGTCCTGCTGGTCTGGGACGCGCCGAACCTGGATATGGGACTGGGCGCCATCCTGGGTGGGCGGCCCACCGCCGCCTACCGGCCTCGTTTCGACGCGCTCGGCCGGTGGTTGCTGGCCCGCACCGCCGAACTATCGGTCGGCGAGAAGAACCGGCTGGAGCCCGAGGCGACCGTATTCACCAATATCGCCCCCGGCACCGCGGATGTGGTGCGGCCGTGGGTCGAGGCGCTACGTAATGTCGGTTACGCCGTTTTCGCCAAACCGAAGATCGACGAGGATTCCGATGTCGATTCGGACATGCTCGGGCATATCGCCCAGCGCACCCGGGGCGCCGGCCTGGCCGGGATCATCGTGGCCTCGGCCGACGGGCAGGCCTTCCGGGAGCCATTGGAGCAGCTCGCCGCCGACGGCATCCCGGTTCAGGTGCTCGGCTTCCGCGAGCACGCGAGTTGGGCAGTAACATCCGATACTCTCGAATTCGTCGACCTCGAGGACATCCCGGGAGTTTTCCGTGAACCGCTGCCGCGGGTGAGCCTCGACTCGCTGCCCGACGAGGGTGCCTGGCTGCAGCCGTTCCGGCCGCTGTCGGCGCTGCTCACCTCTCGCCCCGCACAAGGAGTCGCTTAAGTGTTCACCCGCTGGGGCGATCTGGTCTATCGGTTGCGATTCGCCGTCATCGGAGTTGTCGTCGCCGGGATGCTGGGCCTGGGGGCCTACGGTCTCGGCCTGGCCGACCATCTGAGCTCCAGCGGTCTGTTCGATCCGAATTCCGAATCGGTGAAGGCCGCCGAACTGTCCGACGAGGCGTTCGGCCGCGACCACAATGCCGATGTGCTGGTGCTCTACACCGCACCCGAGGGTCAGACCGTCGACAGCGATCCGGCCTTCCGGGACAAGATCGTCGACAGCCTGAACCGGCTGCCCCGGGAACATCCGGACCAGATCGCCAAGGTGAACGGCGCCTACTGGAAGACCGAGACCGGCGAAGCCCAGCCCGCGGTATTCGGCTCCCAGGACAAGACGAAGACCTTCGCCTCCATCGCGATCGTCGGTGACAACGACACCGATATGGTCCGCAACTATCGCGCGGTCAAGGACGTCTTCGATATCGAGGGCGTGAACGTGCAGGTCGCAGGCCTGCAACCGGTAGCGGGCACCCTCAACGACACCATGGCCCACGACCAGCACCGGATGGAGATCCTGGCCATCCCCGCCGTGGGCATCCTGCTGTTCTTCATCTTCGGCGGCGTGGTCGCGGCGGCGCTGCCGCTGATCATCGGCGGCCTGACCATCATCAGCGCCAACGGCATCATCATGATGCTGACGAAGGTCACCGAGGTGAACACGTTCGTCGGCGCGGTGGTCTCCATGATCGGCCTGGGTCTGGCCATCGACTACGGCCTGTTCATCGTCAGCCGGTTCCGCGAGGAATTGGCCGAGGGTTACGACACCCGCGCCGCGGTCCGCCGCTCGGTGGTCACCGCCGGCCGTACGGTCGTCTTCTCCGCGACCATGATCATCGCGAGCCTCGGCGGCCTGCTGCTGTTCCCGCAGGGCTTCCTGAAATCCATGGCCTACGGCACCATCGCGACCGTCGCGCTCGCCGCCCTCGCCTCGATCACCCTGCTCCCCGCCATGCTCAGCGTGCTGGGCAAACGGGTGGACATGCTCAGCTTCAAGCAGATCCGCAAGACCAAATCCGCCGAGGAGGTGGAGGCCAGCTTCTGGGGCCGCGCCACCACCTGGGTCATGCAGCATCCGCTCAAGATCGCCATTCCGATCTGTGTGCTGCTCCTGCTGCTGATCATCCCGGTGAAGAACCTGGCGTTCGGCGGTATGAGCGAACGCTATCTGCCGCCGGACAACGACACCCGCGTCGCGCAGGAGGATTTCGACAAGACCTTCCCGCTACGCCAGTCCGACCCCATCCAGCTCGTGTTCGTCGGCGAGGACACCCGGGCCATCGCGAAGGTGGTACGCGAGGCAGACAAGGCGCCGGGCCTGGCCGACGCGTCCGGTTTCTCGGTGCCGTCGGAGTCCACGACCCATTCCGGGGTCTTCCGCAGCAGCGCGACCCTCCTCGATTCCGAGGACTACCGGCCCACCGTGGAGTATCTGCGGGGCATCGAAGTGCCCGACGGCGTGACCATGTACGTCGGCGGTCAACCGACCCTGCAGGGCGACAGTATCGACGCGCTGCTGGACCGGATGCCGCTGATGATCGCCATGGTGCTGCTGGTCACCACGGTGCTGATGTTCCTCACCTTCGGCTCCCTGGTGCTGCCCATCAAGGCCGCACTGATGAGCGCGCTCGGCCTCGGCTCCACCCTCGGCATCCTGACTTGGATCTTCGTCGACGGTCACGGTGCCGGGCTACTGAACTTCACGCCGCAGCCGATCATGTCGCCGGTGCTGGTGCTGATCATCGCGATCATCTACGGCCTGTCGACCGACTACGAGGTGTTCCTGCTCTCGCGCATGGTCGAGGCCCGGGCGATGGGCGCCTCGACCACCGAGGCGGTGCGGATCGGCACCGCGCACACCGGACGGATTATCACCGCCGCGGCATTGATCCTGCTGGTGGTGACCGGTGCGTTCGCCTTCTCCGATCTGGTGATGATGCAGTACATCGCCTACGGCATGATCGCGGCGCTCATCATCGACGCCACCATTCTGCGCATGCTGCTCGTACCGGCGACCATGAAGCTGCTCGGCGACGACTGCTGGTGGGCCCCGGCCTGGATGAAGCGGATCCAGCAGAAGATCGGCCTGGGCGAACCGATCCTGGCCGATGAGCGCCCCGGCGGCGGCGATGTGGTCGACCTGGTCAAGACCACCCCGGTCACCGATCCGGTCACCATGCAGATGCCGGCGCTCGGCGCCGAGAAGCAGCGCAAGACGCCGGTGCTCAAACGCACCCGCGAGGAGATCGAGGCCGCCGCGCCCACCGCGCATATGCAGACGGTCCCCAAGGGCCCGCGCAAGGCCGGGGGCAAAGAGGCATCCACCGCCCCGTCGGCGCCCAAACAGCAGATGCCCACCCCACCGGATCCGACGCGTCCGCGTGCCAACCCGCCCGCCGAAGGCCCGGCCGAACCCGGCCGCGGCACCGCCGAGGAAGCGCGACCACGGCCCGCCGCGGCGCAGCCCCCCGCGGAGGGCCCGGCGGCGCCGAACCGGAACCCGCAGCAGCCCGGTGCGGAGTCCGGCCCCGCCCCGAGCCGTCTCCCGGGGCGGACTCCTGAACCCGGTCGCGGTCCGAGCGGCCCCGCCGCCGATCCGGGCCGTGCTCCCGGCCCGCGCAACGACTTCCGGCCGCTGCCCGGCCGTACCCCCGGAAGCCGGCCCGGGCCCGGCCGCCCCCAACCGAACCAGCAGGGCCCGGAGCAGCCCGTTCCGCCGCCGGACGCGCAGCGCACCCCGAGCGGCCCGGCCGGTTCGCCCCGGTCCGGTTTCGCCACCCCGAACCTGCGCGGTCTGTTCGCCTCCGAACCGACCGAGGACAGCGAGCCGCAGAACGCCGGTGGCCGCACCGTCTACCCGAGCCCCGCCGACGCGCCCCCGGTACCGCCCACCTCGCAGCCGCCCCGGCCCACCGGCGGCGCGGCCCGCCCCCGGCCGGACGGTTCACCGCGGATACCCGGCGTGCCCGGACAGCCCGGCGGCGCAGCCCGCCCGCCCGTACCGCCGCGGCCCGCGGCACCCGAGGGCCGGCCGCCCGGTCGTCCCGGCCCGGGGCAGCCCGGCGGATGGACAGGCGACGGTAATCGCCCGGCACCCGGCCAGGGCCCGGCGCGACCGCCGGCACCGCCGCGCCGCCCCGGACCGGACGGACAGCCGGGCCCGGCGGATGCACGTCTGCGGCAGGACCAGGGTTCGCAGCCGCGGCCGATTCCCCGGACTCCCGAACCCGGCAACCCGGGCCCGGCCGGGCGCGCCTCGGGCCTGCCCGAACTCCCGCGCCGGGTGCCGGGCGCCCAGCCCCCGGCCGTGCCCGGTCTCTACCCCGCGCCGGAACCGCCTACCCGGCCCGCCGAACGTCCGGGCCCCATCGGAGCACGACCCGACAGCTTGGCCCAGCAGTCCGCCGGTGGGGTCGGCCCGCAGCAGAACGCGGATCCGCGCGAACGCAACAGCATCGAATCCTGGATGGCGGGACTGCGGTCCGCGCGGCGTCAGCAGGCCGGGACACCGGCCGACGACTCGGGCCGGCACCAGCAGAGTGAGGGCCGCTCGGTCAGCGTGAACGAGCTGCTGCGCCGCCGCGAGCAGGATTAGCGCCGCCGGGAAGACGGCTCAATGCCCGAGCAACCGGCGCCAATGCGCGGCGAAGGGTTGTTTCGCGGTGACCGAGCCGAACCGGACCCGGCCGTGTACCAGCAGATGCAGCGGTCCGATCGGCGGACCGCTGCGCACCTTGTTGTTCACGCTGGACCCGACCAGTTCGAGCCCGTCCAGGTCGACCGTGGCCTCCTGCGGCACCACCAGGGTGAGGGAACTGGCGTAGTCGTCGACCTGGATCTCCACCACCTGGGTGGTCATGGTCGCCTGGGTGAAATCCAGAGTCACCCCGGACAACCAGCTGTTGACCCGCAACATCGGGGCGACCTGCCAATTGCCCCGGCGGTTCACCCCCGACATCCGCGGCCGGATCACCCCACCCTGCACCACCCCCGACAGGCCCGCGCGGGCGGCGGCCCCGGGTTGCGGAAGCGGTACCGGCTTACCGTGACGGGTCCGCTCGGTGGTGGGTTCGCCGATCAGCCGGACCCCGGGCAGGTCGACGAGCACCGAGTTCAGTTCGCCGCGGGTCTTGGCGGCCAGCGCGGTGTCCATCCGCTCGGTGAACTCACCCAGGGAGAGCATGCCCAGACCCACCGCGCGCTGCAGGAGTTGCCCGACATGTTCCCGTTCGGCGTCGGATACACGCAGGTTCCGGTCGCCCACCTGGCCACCGGAACCCGCACCGTCGAATACCGGATCGGGGCCGTTCATAGGACCGAGATTACCCAGCACAGCCTGGATCCCGCATCAGGGCATTCCCCGATGCGGGGGTGGCAGGCGCCACGTCAGCGCTGCTCATCTCCGGTTTCCCGCCGGGTGGCGGAGATACTCGACTCGGGGTTCGCACTGTCGCGGCGCGGCTGGGGCTCGGCGGTCCGGGCCAGCGGTAGCCGGCGTTGCGCTTCGGCGAGCAGAGCTCCGATATCGAAGCGGCCCAGGATCTGGGGACCGCTCACGGTATGTTCGCCGTCCTCCGGTGAATCCGGTTCGGCGACATAGATCCCTTTACGGTCGGGTCCCGATTCGCCGAGCAACTCCTCGGGATCCGCGGCGAGCAGCGAGCGGATGGCGGTGTTCAGCACCGCGACCAGCGGTACCGCGAGCAGACCGCCCGCGATACCGCCCAGGACGACGCCCGCGGCGATCGCGAGTACCACCGCCAGCGGATGAATCCGTACGGCCCGCCCGAGCAGCAACGGTTGCAGCACATGGCCCTCCAGTTGCATCACCGCGACGATGATGCCGAGCACGATGAGCGCGGTCACGAAACCCTTGGTCACCAGCGCGATGAAGACCGCCACGAAACCGGCCAGGAACGCACCGATGATCGGAATGAACGCGCTGATGAACACCAGCGAGCCCAGCGGCAGCGCGAGCGGCACGCCCAGCAGGGCAAGCCCCGCGCCGATCCCGATCGCGTCCACGGCGGCAACCACGACGGTGGCCCGCACGAAGCCCACCAGCGAACCGAACCCGAGTTCGCCGGCGGTACGCACCCGTTCCCGATGCGGGGTCGGCACGACGCGGGTGACGAAACGCCAGATCTGATCGCCGCTGTAGAGCAGAAAGATGAGGATGAACAGGGTGAGGAAGGTGCCGGTCAGGATGTGGCCGATCATGGTCGCGGTGGTCAGCGCACCGCTGGTGAGCGTGTCCTGGTTGGACTGGATGGCCCGCACGGTGGCATCCCCGGCATTGCGGATCTGGTCGTCGCTCAGGTGCATCGGCCCGTTGATGGCCCAGTCCTGGACCTTGTGGATGCTGTTGGTGAACTCGTCGGACAGCTGCGGCACACCCACCACGAACTGCTCCACCACGAAGGTCACCACGCCGGCGACCAGCCCGAGCGAACCGACCAGCGCGACGAAAACCCCGATCCCGCGGGGCACCCCGCGACGCTGCATCCAGTCCACCAGCGGCGCCAGCAGCGCGGCCGCCAACATGGCGACGGCCAATGGGATCACCACCGTGTCGAGTCGCCGCACCGCCGCCGCCAGCACCGCGACCAGGGCGAAGATCACCAGCAGGCGCCAGGCCCATTCGGCGGTCTGCCGGACGATGGGGTGAACGGCGTCTGCGGCAGATGGTTTCGGCTCGGTCACCAGGCCGAGCCTAGTGAGCGCTGCCGGGCCGGGCCCACCAACAGGCCGCGCACGCCACAGCGAAGGCAGCGGTACACACAAACGCGCTCGCCCGAAGTGGACGCTGACATACGCCCAACGCGCCACGGCCGGACCAGAGGCACGCCCACGCGCCACGGCCGCAGCGGGGGAGGTACGCAGTACGCGCACGCCCGAAGCGGATACAGAGGTACGCCCAGCGGGAGCGGAGACGGAGGTACCCATACACCCGGGCCGGAGGTACATCTATCGCGCACAACCCGGGAACCCGGGGCGGTCGGCACCGGGCGCTAGATTGGTACCCGTGTCAGCGCCATTGGAAGCGGTCAAACAGACCATGCATACGCGCTGGCCCCTGTACCTCACCTCGATGCTGCTCGCGAATGCCTTCGGCGCCGTATTGGTGTGGGCATTCATCCAGTACGGCCTACCGGTTCCCGAAGGTGAGGAGCCCGGCACCCGGCAGATCGGACTGCTGGTCCCGGCCGTCGTCTTCCTCACCGGCGGTTTCCTCAGTGTGGCGGCCTCGGCCCTGATGCTGCGGCCGGTGATGCGCTGGCAGGTGCGCGGTGGCCCGCCCAGCCGGCAGGAACAGATGGCCGCCCTGCACGCGCCGCTGCGGCAGGCGATTCTGCATCTGGCCCTGTGGATCCTCGGTGGCGGAGTGCTGGGCGCGGCGATCATCTCCGAGACCCCGGCCCTGGCCGGCACCGTGATCATCACCGAATGTATGGCCGCGACCATCGTGTTCGGTTTCACCTACATGCTCGGTGAACGTATTCTGCGCCCGGTGGCGGCCGAGGCCCTGACCGCCGGGCGTTTCGACCACACCCTGACTCCCGGTGTCGGTACCCGGATGGCGATGACCTGGGGAATGGGCACGTTCGCCCCGACCATCGCCATCGTGCTGCTGTGTGTCACCCAGATCTCGTCGGATGTGAAATTCTCCGCACAGTCGCTGGCGGTATCGATCCTGCTGCTGTGCGGGGTGGTGATCATGCAGGCGCTGGCCCTGTCCATGCTCACCGCGAGTAGTATCTCCGACCCGGTCCGCCAGCTCAGCCAGGCCATCGACCAGGTGCAGAACGGTGCCCGCGATGTGCAGGTGGAGGTCTTCGACGGGAGCGAGATCGGCCTGCTTCAGGTCGGTTTCAATCGGATGATGGAGGAGGCGGCCACCCGGCAGCGACTGCAGGAACTGTTCGGCCAGCATGTGGGCGCCGAGGTGGCCCAGCGCGCCCTGGACTACGGCACCGAACTCGGCGGGGAAACCCGATTCGTGGCAGTCCTGTTCGTGGATATGGTCGGCTCCACCGCGACCGCCGCCGAACACCCGCCCACCGAAGTGGTGAGCCTGCTCAACGAATTCTTCCGGGTCGTGGTGGATGTGATCGACCGCCACCACGGGTTCGTCAACAAATTCGTCGGCGACGCCGCGCTCGCCATTTTCGGCGCGCCGCTGGACCGTCCGGACGCACCGACGGCCGCGCTGGCCGCCGCCCGCGATCTGCGCGAGGCATTACGGGCGGTCGCCGGACTGGATATCGGTATCGGAGTTTCCGCGGGACTGGCGGTCGCGGGAAATATAGGCGCCGCCAACCGCTTCGAATACACAGTTATCGGCGACCCGGTGAACGAGGCGTCCCGGCTCACCGAACTCGCCAAGGACCATCCGGGCCGCGTGCTGGCCTCCGGTTCGGCGCTGTATTTCGCCGAGGACAGCGAGCAGCGGCACTGGACGGCCGGCGAAGAGGTGCAACTGCGCGGCAGGCGCCGTAAGACGCGACTGTCCTGGCCCAGCGAAACCGTGGACTAGGCGTACCTCCGCATTCGCTCCGGCCATGCGCTCCCTGCGTACCTGCGCATTCGCTCCGGCCATGCGCTCCCTGCGTACCTGCGCATTCGCTCCGGCCGTGCGCGTCACCATGCCGACCAACCGCCCACAACACCAACCCGAGCCGACCTCGGCGGTATCGGACCAGGCAGCGGACTTCGGCGGGGGGTGTCCATTAGGCTGGGCCCGTGACGGCCAACGGTGATGCAGCGGGCACCGCTGCTATGCCCGGGTCCGGAACACCGGAAGCCACCGAGAATCGCCGCCGCAAATTCCGCTGGCTCAAATGGCTGGCCGTTTCGATCGTGCTTCTCCTACTGATAGGCGAAGCAGTTTATCTGTGGCCGCGATTACACGAGTCGTGGCGCAAACTCACCGAAATCCACTGGGGCTGGGTCGCGCTGTGTATCGCGGCGCAAATGCTGTCCATGACCGGGTTCGGCCACGTCCAGAAACAACTGCTGCGCGCGGGCGGTGTCGAGGTGAGCCAGCATCGCTCGGTGGCGGTGGTCTACGGCGCCACCGCCATGTCGGTGACCCTGCCCGCCGGTCAGGTGTTCTCCACGGCGTTCACCTACCGGCAGACCCGGCGCTGGGGCGCCAGCCCGGTGGTCGCGTCCTGGCAGCTGGTCTTCTCCGGTGTGGTCTCCGCGGCGGGTCTGGCCCTGATCGGTGTGCTCGGCACCGTGCTCGCGGGTGGCCGGGTGGGTCCGGTGAACCTGATCGTCTCGGTGGCGGCGGTGGTGGCGCTGGTCTGGGCGGGGAACTACGCCTCCCGGCATCCGGGCACGCTCGAGAAGGTGGTGCACCGCGCGCTGCTCCTGGTGAACCGGGCGCGCAAGCGGGCCCCGGATACCGGTATCGACAAGATCCGGGAAATGCTCGACCAGGTCGAATCGGTGAAACTGGGCAGCCGAGACGGCGCGTGGGTCACCTGGTGGGCGGTGATCCATCGGCTCGCCGATATCGTCTGTCTGGGCGCTGCCTGCTATGCCATCGGCGGCGACCCCCGGTGGGCGGGACTGCTGATCGCGTTCGCGGCGGGTAAGGCCGTCGGTTCGATCCCGTTCGCGCCGGGTGGGATCGTCTACGTGGACGCGACCCTGATCTACGGTCTCACCGCGGCCGCCGGGCTGCCCGTAGCGCAGGCGGCGGCCGCCGCGTTCGTGTATCGGCTGGTGAGTTTCGTGCTGATCGCGATCATCGGCTGGATCGTTTTCGCGTTCCTGTTCCGCACCCGCAATGCCGAGGACGACGAGTACGAGAAAGAGTTCTCCCAGCGCAATGCCTGAGCCGGCGCCGTCGCACACCGTGGCCGCGGCGCGGAGGCCGCGACTAGGCTGCTCGGAGTGAAATGGATCGCTGCGATCGGTGCCGACTTCCTCCTGGTGGTGCTGTTCTGCGTCATCGGCCGCCGCAGTCACGAAGAGGCCGTGCTCACCGGTCTGCTGCACACGGCGTGGCCGTTCGTGGCCGGACTGGCCGTGGGCTGGGTCGTGGCGGTGCTGCTGGAGCGCGGCCGGGCCGGTACCGAACCGCTCGACGGCTCGCGCCTGTGGCCCGCCGGTGTGGTGATCTGGGTGTGCACCCTGGTGATCGGCATGCTGTTGCGGGTGGTCGCCGGTCAGGGCACCGCCTTCAGTTTCATCGTGGTCGCGGCACTGGTGCTGGCGTTCTTCCTGCTGGGCTGGCGCGGGGCCGTCGCGGCGATCAGGTGATCACCCGGCCGCCGCTCATTCGTCCGGCTTCGCCAGCGCCTGCAACATCCGCTCGCCCATCCGGACGACCATATCGCCGCTGTCGACATCGGCGATATGGATAGCGAACGACAGATCACCCATGCTCGCGATCAGCCAGCCGTCGTCGCCGGCCTTCGCCGAGAACCCGGTGACGTCACGGAATCCGCGCAGCCGCGCCATCTGCGGCGCGTTCATCCCATCACGCATCGCCGCGCGCAGGGCCGCGTCGACCGGTCCGGGCAGCGGGCCCATGGGGGCGTCGGTTTCGCTGGGCCGGCCCCGCTCGAGCATCGGCGGGCGGGTCGTGCCGTTGGTGATGGCCGCCGCCGCGATCGCCATACCGAACGGGCTGACCAGCAGCGCATCCGTGCCACCGCCCTGGCGGACCGGTTCCGCGCCGCCCGCTCCGGCCGGGCGCCCGGTCACCTCCTCGAGCCCCGGGACCCGGAAGTCCACGCCGACGCCGAGCATGGCGGCCGCCTCGATCACCTCCTGATCGGTGACGTCCTCGGGCACTTTGCCCTTGGCCGCCCCGGCCGCCTTCTTGAACAGTTCGATGGCACCACCCACGGGGTAGAGCCCGGTGAACGCGACGGGCCCCTGAGCACTCGAGTAGTTGTTCTGCGCCGCCGCCACAACGGCTCCGGTGGAGGGCTGGGTGACCACGATGGAGGCAGGTGAACCCACGCTGACCACCGCGTCCTCGGCGGCGCGCTGCAACCGCTGATCCATGGTGCCCGCGATATCGGGACCGGCGGGGCCCTGGTTGCCCGCCAGCTGTTTGACGAAGCGGCCGTTCTCGAACAGCTGCACACCCCAGCCGGAATGCTGGTCCTGGCTCTGTTCCCAGACCTTCTTCATGGCGTCGAGCATCGGCGAGAAGATCCGGCGATCGGAGACGATGAGCCGCGGTTCCTGTTTCATCACCACGCCCGGGATAGGCGCCATCCGTGGTTCCAGGATCGCGAAATCGCCCTCGCGCAGGCTGACCGCCGTAATCGGCCTTCCGCCGGCGGCGGCCAGGTCGTCGCGAAGGGAGGCGCCGGTGATCAGGGGCGCCACCGGTTCGATGGCACGGGCCAGCGCGTCGGTGGAGGCCACCGGGTCCGGCATCCGCGCCGGATCGAGTTCGACGACATTGATGATCTGTTGGGTCATCAATGGTTTACCGATATTGTCGACGACCTTCGGCGGCGGATCGGGGGTGGTGCGCACCAGCTGCACGGTGCGGTTCTGGCTGAGCTCGGGCATGACCACGGCCGGGTCCCAGGAGATCCGCCAGCCGTTCGCGAGTTTGCGGACGGTGCCCTCCAGTCCGTAGGACCAGTTCTTCTGCTCGCCGAAACTCCACTGCACATCGAGACTGAAGATGCCGGATTCGGCATCGAGTCCGATGAATTGCGCCTTCTCGTAGTCTACGGTGCCCGATTCGAGGCCCTCGAACATTTGCCGGAGGGTTGCCGAAGCGGCGGAGGGGTAGGAGGTCAACTCCGCCGCGGCGGCGTAGTCGTGCTCGTCGAGTCGTTCGGTGAATTGGTCTACGACCGCTTCGGGTCCGGCCGCCTCGGTCCCGGACCCGCACGATCCCATCGCAATTGCCAGAGCCGCCACCCCCGTAAGGGCGATTGCGCCCCGGAAGCGAAAGCGGCGGGATCCCCTCACGTCCATGTCGCCCACTCTTCACTCTTGTCACACCGGTAACAAGACCACCGTACCTGAAAAATGCCTGCTTGCGAGTGATCGCAAACCCGAAACCATACCTTGCCCCACCGTGTGCAGTTGCGGCCGAGCCCAACTCGCCGCACAGCGGACCATGATCAATTATCGAGGCGTCCGAGAACACCCGGCGACGCTACGCTACCGATCGATCAGAAGCGGTGCGCCGTTACCCCGCAAGTCCGCATTCATCGAAGAGATACCCCGTTACGGTAGCTCAGAACCCTCCACCCGCGCGGGAGGTGTCGGTAGGGTTGCTGTCATGTCCGAAGCCGCCGTCCCGCAAACCTCGAGCAGCCCGATTCTGGTCCTCAACGGGCCCAACCTGAATATGCTCGGCACTCGGCAACCCGAGATCTACGGGTCGGCGACCCTCGACGATGTAATCGAATTGTGTCGTCGGGCCGCGGCGACCCACGGCTGGGAGATAGCCCATTTCCAGTCGAATTCCGAGGGCGCGCTGATCGACCGGATCCACGAAGCGCGCGGCACCGTGTCGGCGATCGTGATAAATCCCGGCGGCCTGACCCACACCTCGGTGGCGCTGCGCGACGCGCTGGTCATCCCGGAGGTACCGATCGTCGAGGTGCACATCAGCAATGTGCACGCACGCGAGGACTTCCGCCGGCACTCCTACGTCTCCCCCATCGCCGACGCGGTCGTCGCCGGGATGGGTATCCAGGGTTATGCCGCCGCGATCGAATACCTGCTGACCCGGCGGCCCTGACGCCCGCTTATCGGCCCGTGCCTCAACTCGCGCTGTCGATCCGGAAAACCGGGAAACCCGGGGCGATGGCGGCGAGTTCGGCATCGGTCGAGTCCTTGGTGATGCCTTCGAAGAAGCGGCCGACCTCCCAGCCCCAGCGCTCCAGGTAGAGCCGCAGCAGCGGCACCTTGTCCGCGTCGGCGATCTCGACCGCGGTGAAGACCTCGGTCCGCCGCCCCAGCCGCAGCTCGCCGGTACCGGCGACGCGCAGATTGCGCACCCACTGCGTGTGGCCGCGCGGAGCCACGAGATAACGCTGCCCGTCGGCGGCGGTCATCAGGTTGACCATGGTGGTCCGCCATTCTCCGGACTTGCGCCCGCGCACCGCCAGCAACCGGGAACCGGCGATGCTGATCCCGAGCTTGGGCAGCAGGTTGGCGAGCCGGCTGAAGATCGGGTCGAAACCGGTCGGGGCGAGGTAGCGGGTCGCGGCGGTCATGTTCTCTCCTTTGTGAGCGGTGCTCTCTGTTGCGAACAACAATCGCACCTATCGACGCCCATGTCAAGAGCGGTGCTCTCGTTTATGCGAATCCGCACGTAGGGCCCATACCGGGCCGCGCGAATGCCACAGCTTGGACAGCGATCAGCGGCCGGACGGCCGAACCGGCTCCCCACAACACCTTTTTCTGAGACGGTGGTCGGGGCCCGGCTGCTCCCACGCGGACACCGGGCGACTGTGCCGGAACGAATGGCGGAGGAGAGTGGCGTGCGGGCCGCAGTTTTCCACGGAACCGAACCCCGATTGGTGATCGAGGACATCCCGGTGCCGGTCCCCCGGCGCGGCGAGGTGCTGTTACGCGTCACCGCCTGCGGGGTCTGCCACACCGACCTGCACGTCCTGCGGTCCGAGGTGAAATTCCCCGCGCCCGCGGTACTCGGGCACGAGGTCTCCGGTGTAGTCGAACAACTCGGCGAAGGCGTGGAAACCGTCGCGGTCGGCGACAACGTGGTCTGCAGCTTCATCATGCCCTGCGGCGACTGCCGCCACTGTGTCCGCGGCGCCGAGGACCTGTGCGAGAAATTCTTCGCGCACAACCGGCTGGGCGGCACCCTCTACGACGGCACGACCCGCCTCGCCCGGGCCGACGGAACCCCGCTGGCCATGTACTCGATGGGCGGGCTCGCCGAATACTGCGTGGTCCCCGCCTCCGACGTCTTTTCGGTACCCGCCGATGTCGGGCTCGAGGCCGTATCGATCCTGGGTTGTAGCTCCTTCACCGCGCTCGGCGCCGTACACACCGCCGAACTCCGACTCGGCGACCGGATCGCGGTGGTCGCGGCCGGCGGCGTCGGATCGTCGATCGTGCAGTTCGCGGCGGCGGCCGGGGTCGCCCGGATCATCGCCATCGACATCAGCGACGACAAACTCGCCGCAGTCGCGAAACTCGGTGCGACCCATACGATCAACTCCCGCACCGAGGACGCCGCGGCCCGGGTCCGGGAGCTCACCGACGGGCACGGGGTGGACGTGGCGTTCGAGGCGCTGGGCAGCGCCGCGACGTTCGCGACTGCCCTCGACGTGCTCGACGACGGCGGCCGGGCGGTGGTGGTGGGCATCGCGCCCGCCGGCGCCACCGGCACGGTGGACCTGGCCCGGCTGGTGCGCCGCAAACTACAGATCCGCGGTTCCTACGGCGCCAAGGCACGCACCGATATGCCCGCACTGCTGCGGATGGTCGCGGCGAACACGGTCCGACCACAGGAGGTCATCACCCGCCGCTACTCGTTGGACCGAACCGACGAGGCCTACAGCGCACTGGCCCGCGGAGAGATCGTCGGGCGGGCGATCATCGAAATGGACTGACCCGCCGCGTATCGATGCGAAAATTCACCGCCGAACGAGTAACGTCGAGCCATGCCGACGGAGGTCCGCAACAACACCGCACTGGAACGCTTCGAGATCACGGTCGAGGGCGAGGTCGCGGGATATACCGAATATCAGGACACCGTCGGCGAGCGCGCATTCGTGCACACCGAGGTCGACCCGCGATTCGACGGCCGGGATTACGCCCGGGTCCTCGTCGAGTCCGCCCTGCACGCCACCCACGCCGAAGGGCTGGGGGTGCTACCCATGTGCCGGGTGGTACAGCATTTCATCGAGACCCAGCCGCGATATCTGTCGCTGGTGCCGCACTGGGCCCGAGATCGGCTGGGGTTGCCGCAATAGGCCGCGCAGCTACCTGTTCGGGATTGCGACGATCCAGCGCCTGAAGACGCGCACCCCTCCGCAAAACACCCCCACACAGGGGCCGCGCAGTTACTTGTTCGGGATTGCGACGATCCAGCGCCTGAAGAGGCGACTCGTCCGCAAAACACCCCCACACAGGGGCCGCGCAGCTACCTGTTCGGGATTACGACGATCCAGCGCCTGAAGAGGCGACTCCTCCGCAAAACACCCCCACACAGGGGCCGCGCAGCTACCTGTTCGGGATTACGACGATCCAGCGCCTGAAGACGCGCACCCCTCCGCAAAACACCCCATACGGGCCCGGGACTACTTTTTCGAGGATGCGACGCAGCAGACCGCACACGCCTTCGCCGCGCACACATCCGCTCGGAAGAGCGGGGCCATCCAGCGCCTGCGAGGGGGATCTCCCTCGGGAACGCCCTGCACAGACCGCCGTAGGGGTCCGGCGCGCCGCGCAGACACCTACTCGGAAAAGGGGCCATTCAGCGCCTCAGAGGCCGATCGTCCTCAGAGACGACCTCGCGCCCACAGAACATGCCCCGCAGGGCCTGCGCTGATGCTTGTCCGGGGCGCGACAGGCGAAGCCGGCACACACCTGGCTGGGGCAGGCGGACGATCCAACGCCGCACAGGCGGACCGCCCGCAGGAACGACCTCCACCCGCACGACGCCGGCCGAGAGCATGAAAGGGGGGCTCAGTAGGCGGCTACGGCGGCGTCGAGGGCCTGCTGTAGGTCGGTGCGGACCAGGCGGGCGATCTCCGCGGGTCGGGTCGGGAGTTCGGTTCGCGGCATTCCGAAGTGGAAGCTCGCGGCTTTCGCCTGTTCCTTGGTCGGCTCGACCGCGGGGTCGGCGCGCGGGCCGTAGCTCAGGCCGAGACAGACCAGGGCGGGCCGGGCGCCGAGCTTGAGGGTCCGGAACGCGATATGCCCGATACCGGTACCGACCGCCTGCACCTGCGCCGGGTCGACATCGTTGCAGGTGCCCTCCGGGAAGATCGCCAGGCTGTCGCCGCCGGCCAGGCGTTCGGCGCAGATATCCATCATCCGCTGCCCGGCGGCGTTCACCGCCCGCAGCCCGTGGTCGCTCCCGCGGAACACGGGGATGCCGCCCATCATGTCGATGCGGCGGCGCAATTTGGCCTCCTCGAACAGTTCGTCCTTGGCCAGCACGCGGGTGCGGCCGATGATCGGCCGCAGTTCGCTGCGCCAGGCGGCGGCCGCGAGGGTGTAGGGATCCAGCCGGGACAGGTGGTTCACCGCGATCAGCAGCGGGGTGTGGGAGCGGATGAGGGCAGCGATCGCCTCGCGCGCCCCGGGCGCGTAGCCGACCCGCGGCCGGTAGCGCCGCCCCAACAGAGCGTAGGCACCCATCGCCTGCAGGCGGTTCTGCCGATGTTCGCGGTAGAAGGCGTACACATCGTTGCTGTTGTCCAGGAGCACCTCGGGAGGACGCATACGGCTGACTCTACGAGGCTGTCGCGGTATGTCCAGACGGTGCGAAAACGGCGGCCGGGCGAACTTCGCGCGAAGTGAACAGTTGATCAGAGCGGCACAGTCGGGCAATAACTGCGATGATGGCCAGGTGGCGCAGGCAGATGACCCCGATGATCGCAAGACCCGGGGCGGCCGCGGTGGCGGGCACGAGCCCGAACCTGGTCGTCGCGGTAACCGGCAGGGTGAGCAAACGGTGCGGGCCGGGACACTACTCGTTTCCTCGACCGACCTGGCCGAGCCCACGTTCCGCCGCACGGTGGTCTACATCATCGAGCACAATGACGCGGGAACACTCGGTGTGGTGCTGAACCGGCCCAGCGATACCCCGGTGCACGATGTACTACCGCAGTGGGCGGAGCTGTCGGCCCGGCCGCACACCCTGTTCGTGGGCGGGCCCGTCAAACGGGACGCCGCGCTGTGCCTGGGCACCTTGCGGGTGGGCGCGTCGATCGATGGGACGCCGGGGCTGCGCCGGGTGGACGGCAGGGTGGTGCTGGTGGATCTGGACGCCGAGCCGGACCGGATCGGCCCGCTGGTGGAAGGTGTCCGGATCTTCGCCGGATACGCGGGCTGGACCTTCGGCCAATTGGACAGCGAACTGGCCAACGACGACTGGATCGTGGTGTCCGCCCTGCCCAGTGATCCGATCGCCGGGCGGCGCACCGATATGTGGGCGCAGGTGCTGCGCCGGCAGCCCCTGCCGCTGTCGCTGCTGGCCACCCATCCGATCGAGGTCGAACGCAACTAGCGCGCCGGTATCCCCGCCGGCGGCCGGCGGGGATACCGGGCGCGGCTGTCAGCGGCCCTGGCGCCGGAACACAGTGGTCGACCAGACGAAACCACCCAGGCCGATCACCAGGCACCAGCCCAGCGAGATCAGCGCGTTGTTGCCGATCGGGGTGCCCATCAACAGCCCCCGCACCGTCTCGGTGAACGGGGTGAACGGCTGGTATTCGGCGAACCAGCGCATCACCGTCGGCATGGTTTCGGTGGGCACCAGGCCGGAGCCGAGGAACGGCAACATGAGGATGGGGAACGGCAGATTGCTGGCGCTCTCCGGGTTGGGCGCGATCAGTCCGAACGCCACCGACAGCCAGGTCAGCGCGAAGACGATCAGCATCAGGAACCCGATCGCGGCGACCCATTCCAGCGGCGTCGCCGAGGGGCGGAAGCCCATCAGCAGCGAAACCCCCAGCATCGCGGCAAGGGCCGGTAACGCCTGCACCTGAACACCGAGGACATGCCCGGTGAGCAGGGAGGATTGCGAGATCGCCATGGTCCGGAAACGGTTGACGATGCCCTTGGTGACGTCGGTGCACACCGAGACCGCCACCGAGGCGGTCAGATAGGCCGGCAGCAGCAACAACATTCCGGGCGCCAGGTAGTCGATGTATTCGACGCTGCTCCCGTCGGGGCCGGTGCCGAGTCCGCCTTCCAGTGCGCCGCCGAACACATAGTTGAATATCGCCAGCAGGACGATCGGCATGACCGTGACCGAGATCGTCATACTCGGATAGCGCCGCGCCTGTAGCAGGTTGCGCCGCAGCATTGTCCAGGAATCGGCCAGCGGTGCGGCCGTACGCGGCGGGTGGGTGAGGGTGGTCATCGCACGGGTTCCTTTTCTGCGGTGAGGCTTCCGGTGAGGGTGTGGAAGACGTCGTCCAGGTTGGGGGTGTGCACGGACAGGCCGTCGGCGCGAAGGTGGTTGGCGTCGATGCGGTCGAGTACCGAGCGCAGCGAGCCGAGACCGCCGTCGCCGGGCACGGCGAGGATCAGTTCGGCGTCGATGGTCCGCGCGGTGTCACCGAAAACGGCCGCCGCGGCGCGGAGTGCGGCGGTATCGCCGAACTGCACCCGGATATGTCCGCCGGGGACCAGCCGTTTCAGTTCGGCCGAGGTGCCCTCGGCCACGATCCGGCCGTGGTCGAGTACCGCGATCCGGTCGGCGAGCTGGTCGGCTTCCTCCAGGTACTGGGTGGTGAGGAAGACGGTGACCCCGTAGTCCTGGACCAGACCGCCGATGATCTCCCACATGGTGCGCCGGCTGCGCGGGTCGAGGCCGGTGGTGGGCTCGTCGAGGAAGATGATGCGCGGATCGCCGACCAGGGTCATGGCCAGGTCCAGGCGACGCGTCATGCCGCCGGAGTAGGTGCCGGCGGATTTGTCGCCCGCGTCCACGAGATCGAAGCGTTCCAGCAGTTCCTGGGCGAGTTCGCGGCCGCGCGTGCGCGGGATATGGTGCAGATCTGCCATGAGCTGGAGGTTTTCCCGCCCGGTGAGCAGTTCGTCCACCGCGGCGAACTGCCCGGTGACACCGATCGCCGAGCGCACGGCATCCGGATCGGTGGCCGGGTCGTGTCCGCCGACCCGGATGTCACCGTCGTCGGCGGCGGTCAGGGTACTCAGGATCTGCACGATGGTGGTCTTGCCGGCGCCGTTGGGGCCGAGCAGGGAGTAGATGGTGCCCTCGGGGACGGTGATATCGACACCGTCGAGCACTACCTTGTCCCCGTAGGTCTTGCGGAGACCGGCCGCGCGGATGGCCGGGCTGCGTCCGTTGTTCATGGTCTTCCCTTCGAAGTCTAATAATTTGATGCGAATATGAGCATGTTTTATCGGCACCGCTCCCCCGGTCGCGGTGCGGTGTTTTCAGAACGCGGTCACGGCCGTTCTCGGCCGGACCGGATCAGATATCGAGTTCTTCCACGGGCGGACGGTCGGCGATCCCGGCGACCCGCTCGTAGAGCTGGTCCGGGATCTTGCCCCGCAATTCCTCCAGGGTGTCCACGACCGTGAAAACATAATCGCCCCAGTCGTGCTCGATACCGAGCATGCGACGCCAGTTCTTCAGATCGCGCAGCCAGTTCGCCGACTCGGGATAGTCCGACCAATTCGAATACTGTTCGTGCAGCGCGTACTTCCCCTTACGGCCCCGGAACACCCGAATGTGTTCCATCCGCTCATCGCCCACGTCCCGATGCTCGCCGAGCAGAGCGCCCTGAAACCGCACCTGCCGGGCACCGTTGTGGCCGACCCGGAGCACGATTTCCTCGTACCCCTCGGCCTTGCCCTCCTCCAATTCGATGAAGCGTTTGAGTGCGGTGACCACCGCGCCCGACAGATTGCCGCCGACCAACTCCTGCGCGCGCTGGAACAGTGGCAGGTCGTCGTCGGCGACGTAGATGGTCTTGTTCGGCATGAGCCAACTATACGTAGACATATACGTATAGGCAACAGCTGGGCGTCCCTGATTCGCGCCACTCCGAAGTGGGCTCGATCACCCCACTTGACGGCTATCCATTGAACGTACCGTTAAATAGCGGTACGGTAAGTGGTGTTCCAATAAAGCACTCCAGCGAGTGCGACCCGCCCCAGTTCCATATCGGGGCGCGACCGAGTGAGGACCCACCGATGAACCCGAACCCCGCACAGCGCACCCGCCGCCTCGCCGCGCGAATCGCCGCGATCGCGGTCATCGCCCTCACACCACTGGCCGTGACCACCGGCACCGCCCTCGCCGACCCCGGCCAGGTGTCCCAGGTCAGCGATTCCGGCGACAGCTTCGGCGATAGCGACAGCTGGAACGGCAACGGCGATTTCGGCTGGGACGACAACGGTCAGTACGGCTACGTCGATCACAACCGGCAGAACTACGACGGGTACGAAGACCACCTCAACAGTGGCGGGAACCAGTACCCCGACCGCGACTCGCACAACGACAACGGCGGCTACGACCAGCCCGCGGATTGGGACCGGGCGGACCACGGCGGCGGCACCCAGAGCCCGGCCGTCTGGAACACACCCAACCCCTACATCCCTGCGCCGGCGCCGAGCCTGCTGCCGGCGGTTCACCTGCCGGAGTTGCCGCAACTGCCCTTCGCGCTGCCCGCTCTGCCGCCGCTGGCCTGAGTCGGCAGCGTACATGATTACGCAAACAAGTTACCGTTATATAGCGGTTCGTTAGTCTGTGTATCGCTATAGACAGCCGGCCCGTGCCGGGCCGGACCATCCGGCCCGACGCCGGCCCCCGGAATGCGCGAATGTTCGGCCCGATGGCACCCGGCAACGGAGCGAGGTCGCGGCGAGAGTGCCGCGGTCAGCGCGAACGAAGTCGTCGTAGCAGCCGGGGAACCGGGGCACCGCGGGACCTCCGGACACGGCGGCCCAATACCGGGGAGTCCCGGTCCGCGTGCCTAGGGTCGGGACCATGAAAACTGCCCGATTGAGATCGACCGTGCGAAAGTCCGGCTCGCGCTTGGGGCCAGGCAGCTTCATTCGAATCCGCCGCCGGCCCACCGGCCTCGGCATACTGACGTTCGCGCTGGTGGCGGGCCTCGCGCTCGTCTCCGCACCCGCGCACGCCGAACCCACCGGCCCGGATGTCTCGTCCTGGCAACACGGCGGTGGACGGCTCATCGACTGGTTCGCCGTCCGCGCGGCGGGGCACCGCTTCGCCATGGTCAAGGCCACCGAGGGCCTGGACTACGTCAACCCGTTCTTCGTTCCGGACAGTTTGCAGATGCGGTTGGCCGGTATGGCGCGCGGTACCTACCACTACGCCCGCCCGGAACTCCCGCCGGAACCGCAGGCAGCCCTCTACGCGACGATCGTCCTCGGCCAGAACGGCCCGCTGGACCTGCCGCCGGTACTGGATATCGAGCATTCCGGCGGTCTGGCCCCGGGCGCGCTGATCGACTGGACG
The DNA here is from genome assembly GCA_040674215.1 of Nocardia sp. NPDC050193. Taxonomy (GTDB): domain Bacteria; phylum Actinomycetota; class Actinomycetes; order Mycobacteriales; family Mycobacteriaceae; genus Nocardia. The sequence goes on from JBFARE010000002.1 coordinate 99,708, forward strand.
CACCGCTACCTCGACACTGTGCAGACCCTCACCGGCCGCGTACCGATCGTCTACACCTATCCGCGGTTCTGGCAGACCGCGATGGCCGACAGCGACCAGTTCCACCGGTACCCGCTGTGGATCGCCGACTACCGTGACCGCGCCGAACCGGAGGTACCCGGGCGCTGGCCCGCGTGGACCTTCTGGCAGCAGACCGACTCCGGCTCGATCCCGGGTATCCACGGCAACACCGATATCAACGTGTACAGCGGCGCACAGGGCGATTTCGCTCGCTTCGCCCGAATGGGCGGACTAACCGGCAGCGGATAACCCCGTACGCCGCGTACCTTCTACACGCCGATCCGGCCGCCCCCGGACTTCCAGACCGCCACCACGGCCGGGCGCGGCTGGGTCGTTCCGCCGTCCGGCCAATGTGAGGCCGGGTTCTCCACCGAGGCATCATCGGTTTCACCCGGATGCTGGACACACACCATGACCCGCTCCTCGGTGATCACCGGACCGCAGGTCTCGGCACCGATCGGCACCGACAGGAACTGTTTGGTCTCGCCACGCCGGTCACCGTCGAGTACCACCGCGAACAGACCGTCGTTGGCGTCGAGCGCATTGCCGTCGGTGCTGATCCACAGATTGCCGTACGGATCGAAGGCGATGTTGTCGGGACAGGAGATGGGGCTGACCTTGCTCTTGTCGTAGCCCGCGAAGTAGGTGTCGGCGGCGGCCGGGTCGCCACAGACCAGCAGCAAGGTCCAGGTGAACGAGGTGCCGACGTGATCGTCGGTGAGCTCGAGTACCTGGCCGTTCTTGTTCTTGTTGCGTGGGTTGGCCTCGTCTACGCCGGGTTTGCCGTCGGTACCGCGCTTGTCGTTGTTGGTCAGCGCGACATAGACCTTGCCGGTTTTCGGGTTGGCCTCGAAATCCTCGGGGCGGTCCATCTTGGTGGCGCCCACCTTGTCGCCGGCGAGCCGGGTGAACACCGCGACCTCCTCGGCGGTCATCCCGTCCACCAGCGATTCGCCGCGACCGTCCTCGGCCGTGCGCAGGATCGGGATCCACTGCCCGGTGCCGGTGAAACCCTGATCGGAGGGGACGGTGCCCGAGCCGTCGATCCGGTCCGGGTGGTCGCCGGTGAGTTTCGCGACGTAGAGGGTGCCGGCGTCGAGGATGGTCATATTGTGCCGGCGGCTCGCGGCGCCGGTACCGGGCTCGATCTTGCGCGAGGAGACGAACTTGTACATGTAGTCGAACCGCTCGTCGTCACCGGTGTAGGCGACGACGGTGCCGTCGGCGGCGACGTGGACATTCGCCGCCTCGTGCTTGAACCGACCCAACGCTGTGTGCTTGACCGGGGTGGAGGCGGGATCCCACGGGTCCACCTCGACCACCCAGCCGAAGCGATGGGACTCGTTGGGTTCGGCGGCGATATCGAAACGCTTGTCGAACTTCTCCCAGTAGTGCGGGGCGTCGGATTCGCCGATGCCGTAGCGCTTCAGCCGCGCCGCCGCCACCGGATCGGCGGATTCGCCCACGAAGTAGGCGTTGAAGTTCTCCTCGCCGGACAGCACCGTGCCCCACGGGGTCACCCCGCCGGAGCAGTTGTTGACCGTACCGAGGACCTTCGTGCCGGTGGGATCGGCGGAGGTCTTCAGCAGCGGGCTGCCGGCCGCGGGACCGGTGAGCCGGAACTCGGTGGTCGCGGTGATGCGCCGGTTGTACTTCCCGAACGCGGGTTTCAGCCGGCCGCTCCCGGGGTCACCGTGCACCTCGACCACGGACAGACCGTGCGCGGCCATCGCGATCTCGACCTGTTCCCGGCTGATCGCCTCGGGCTTGTATCCGGGGAACATGAACTGTTCGGTCGTGTACTCGTGGTTCACCACGAGCAGGTACTTGCCCGGCTGTCCCTCGATCGGCAACAGGCCGGCGAAATCGTTGTTGTAGCCGAACTGTTTCAGCTGCGCGGCCGGGGTCTGGCCGAAGAAATCGAATTCGGGCGCGTCCTCGAACAGGGGATCACCCCAGCGGATGACGACGCCCTGCTCGTAACCCTCCGGGACGACGAGCGCGTCCTCGGTGTTCGGCGCGACCGGCGCGAACCCGGTCCCCGTGCTCCCGGAATTCGCAGCCGGACCGACCTCGGTCCCGTCGCCGCAGGCGGCGAGCGCGCTCGCCGCGCCGATCGCGACCACCGCGGCCGCACTGCCCTGCAGCAGGCGCCGCCGGGAGATCCCCGCGACGATATCCCCGAAGTAGGTGTTCGACGAGGTGTTGGGCACCGCGTGGAAGCAGGCGTTTCCGCATTTGTACCGACAGGTGACGCGAGCCCGCGACCCCGCGGGTTCGTGAGCGACAAAGAGCGCTAGAGGTTTCACAGTGGACTCCTGTTCCGGGCTGAACGCACGCACGCTAGCCCACCCAGGCGAGTCTCAGGAGACCGACGGATTAACGACCGGCCAACACGGAGACCGGGGAATGCCCAGGCCACCGTGTCGGCCGTCACCGCTACGCGACTATGTTGACCAACCGGCCGGGGACCACGATCAGTTTTCGCGGGGCCTTGCCGTCGAGCAGGGCGGCGATCTTCTCGTCGGCCAGCGCGGCCGCTTCGATCGCCGCCCGGTCGGCCTCCGGATCGACCTGGATCCGGCTGCGGACCTTGCCGTTGACCTGGATCGGGTATTCGACCGTCTCCGCGGTCAGCAGCGCCGGGTCGGCCACCGGGAACGGTCCGTGTGCCAGCGAATGGGTGTGCCCCAGCCGCTCCCACAGTTCCTCGGTCATATGCGGAGCCAGCGGCGCCAGCATGAGCACCACCGGTTCCACCGCCGACCGCGGCGCGCCGCCGGGATAGGCCTTGGTCAGGTGATTGGTCAGTTCGATCAGTTTGGCGCCCGCGGTGTTGTCACGCATGGCTGCCAGGTCTTCGTCGACTCCGGCGATGGTCCGGTGCAGCAGCCGCAGCGTCTCGTCGGCCGGGTTGTCCTCGGTGACCCGGGTAGCGCCGGTCTCCTCGTCCACCACCAGCCGCCACACCCGCTGCAGGAACCGGTGCGCGCCGATGACGTCCTTGGTCGCCCACGGCCGGGAGGTGTCCAGCGGGCCCATCGACATCTCGTAGAAGCGGAAGGTGTCGGCGCCGTACAGATCGCAGATCTCGTCGGGGGCGATCGCGTTCTTCAGCGATTTGCCGATCTTGCCGTACTCCTGGTTCACCTCGACCTCGGAGCCCGTGGCGTCGGTCCAGTAGAACCGGCCGTCACGTTCAGTCACCTCGGCGGCGGGCACGTAGGCACCGCGCGCGTCGGTATAGGCGAAGGCCTGGATATAGCCTTGGTTGAACAGCCGGCGATACGGTTCGCTGCTGCTCACCTCACCCAGGTCGAACAGGACCTTCTGCCAGAACCGCGCGTACAGCAGATGCAGTACCGCGTGCTCCACCCCGCCGACGTACAGGTCGACCCCGCCCGGATCGTCGACGCCGTGCTCGGCGGGCCGCGGGCCCAGCCAGTAGGTCTCGTTCTCCTTCGCGCAGAACTGGGCGGAGTTGGTCGGGTCGGCGTAGCGCAACTGATACCAGGAGCTACCCGCCCAGTTGGGCATCACATTGGTGTCCCGGCGGTACCGGCGCGGGCCGTCGCCCAGATCCAGCTCGACCTCGACCCAGTCGGTGGCCTTGGCCAGCGGCGGGGACGGTTCGGAGTCCGCGTCGTCGGGGTCGAAGGTGACGGGCGCGAAATCGTCGAGTTCGGGCAGCCGCACCGGCAGCATCGACTCCGGCAGCGCGTGCGGCGCGCCGGTCTCGTCGTAGACGATCGGGAACGGTTCGCCCCAGTACCGCTGCCGTGCGAACAGCCAGTCCCGCAGCTTGTACTGGACGGTGCCCGCGCCGTGTCCGTCGGCTTCCAGCCGGGCGATCACGGTGGCTTTGGCGTCGGCGATATTCAGGCCGTCCAGGTAATCGGAGTTGATCGCCGGCCCGTCACCCGCGTAGGCCTCGCCGTCGAAATCCGCGGGCGGTCGCACGGTCCGGATGACCGGCAGACCGAAGGTGGTCGCGAAATCCCAGTCGCGCTGATCCTGGCCGGGCACCGCCATGATCGCGCCGGTGCCGTAGCCGCTCAGCACGTAGTCGGCGATGAAGATCGGGATCTGCGCGCCGTTGACCGGGTTCGTGGCGTACGCCCCCAGGAAGACGCCGGTCTTGTCCTTGTTCTCCTGGCGTTCCAGATCGGATTTCGCGGCAATCGATTTGCGATAGGCCGCCACGGCCTCGGCCGGCGTGGCACTACCGGACGTCCAGCGCGGATCGGTGCCGTCGGGCCAGGCGGCGGCGACCAACCGGTCCACCGTCTCGTGCTCGGGGGCCAGCACCATATAGGTCGCGCCGAACAGGGTGTCGGGGCGCGTGGTGAAGACCTCCACATCGCCGGCCGCGGTCGCGAACTCGACCCGCGCGCCCCGCGAGCGACCGATCCAGTTGCGCTGCATGGCCTTGACGTTCTCCGGCCAGTCCACCCGGTCCAGATCGTCGATCAACCGGTCGGAGTAGGCGGTGATCCGCATCATCCACTGCCACAGACGTTTACGGAACACCGGGAAGTTGCCGCGTTCGCTGCGGCCGTCGGCGGTGACCTCTTCGTTGGACAGCACCGTGCCCAGCCCCGGACACCAGTTCACCACCGAATCGGTCTGGTAGACCAGCCGGTACGAGTCGAGCACCGCATTGCGTTCGGCGGCGGGCATACTCGCCCAGTCCTTACCGTCCGACGCCGGCCGGGCCCCCGTCGCGAACTGCTGTTCCAGCTCCGAGATCGGACGGGCACGGCCGATCTCCTGGTCGTACCAGGCGTTGTAGATGCGCAGGAAGATCCACTGCGTCCACTTGTAGTACTCGGGGTCGGTGGTCGCGAACGAACGCCGCCGGTCGTGCCCCAGGCCCAGCCGGTCCAACTGCCGCTGCATGGTGGCGATATTGGATTCGGTGGTCTCACGCGGATGCGCCCCCGTCTGCACCGCGTACTGCTCGGCGGGCAGGCCGAACGCGTCGTAACCCAGCGCGTGCAGGACATTGCGGCCGCGCATCCGGTGGTAGCGGGCGAACACATCGGTGGCGATATAGCCCAGCGGATGGCCCACGTGCAGCCCCGCCCCCGACGGGTACGGAAACATGTCCTGGACGAACAGCTTGTCGGCCGGGACCTCGCCGGCCAGCGGACCGACCGGGTTCGGGGCGAAGAAGGTGCCGCGCTCGTTCCACCGCTGCTGCCACCGGCGCTCGATCTCCCCGGCGAGCTCGGCGGTGTACCGATGGGCGGGCGTATCACCGGCGCGACCCTGGGGTGCGCCATGGTCTACCGAGCTCTGCCCGGCCGTCTCGGTTGCGCGGGAGTCCTGCACGGTCCTGCCTTCTCTAGCTGCTGGTGGGGAGAATTCCGTCTCGACAGCCTAAGACTTATGCCCTGACAAGCCCAAAAGGGTAGGGAGGCGAGCCCCCTCCGGAATGAGATCACAGTTTTCTGCTTACCCCGGACGGTCGACCTCCATGGTCGGGGCCCGCCCCCGATTCTGGACCGACGGAGGGAAGGAGCGCAGCGACTGAGCGTGTGCTGTCGACCGTCCAGAGAATGGCGACCATTGAGCACTGACAGTGACGTGAGCCTCCTCAGGCCGGACCAGGCGCACGCCAAACACTCACCTTCCGTCTATTCCGGATGGTCCACCTCCAAGGCCCCGACCCGCCCCGCCGCAGGCGGGGCCGATAAACACAGCTAGGCTCAGCGGGTGTTCGTTGTCGCAATTCTCCTGTTCGTCCTGGCCGTGGTGGCCCTGACGACGGGTGTGCTCGGCCTCATCGGCCGTCTGCCCGGCAACCGCTATATCGGTGTCCACACCGAGGCCGCGCTGCGGGACGAGACCGCGTTCCGGGCCGCCAACCGGGTGGCCGCGCCCACCCTGATCATCTCTGCCGCGTTGCTGTCCGCGGGCGGGCTGGTGGTCATGGCTGCCGGCGGCTTCACCGGGGTCCTGGTGGCGGTCGGTGTGCTGGTCATCGCGCTGTTCACCCTCGGTGCGGGCGCGAATGCCGGTGCCCGGGCGGCCGAGGCGATCGCGCCGCCGCCGGAGCCCGCCGGAGGGTGCGGTGGATCCTGTGGCGGCTGCTCGCTCAAGGAGATGTGCGAACCGGCGGCCGGCTCGCAGCCGGTCTGAACCGGTCAGCCCAGCCAGTCCAGTACCGACGCGGCCGTCCAGGATTGCTGCATACTGCCCAGCGGTTCCCCGGTGAACGGTTCGTAGTACTCGGCGAAACTGCCGTCGCTGGCCTGGCGCAGGGCTTCGGCCCGCAGCATGAACGAGCGTTCCGCCCAGCCCCGGTGGGCGAAGACCCAGGAGAACAGCCAGCTCATCACCGGCCACACCGGACCGCGCCAGTATTCGCGCGGCCGGAAATCCTTCGAGACCGGCGAGGTGGAGGGCGGTAGCGCGTAGCGCAGATCGGGGTGGCCGCAGAAGCGGGGGCCCTCGAACAGGCGCAGCAGGTTGCGTTCGATGGCCCGCGGCAGACCGCCGCTGATCAGCGGCGCGAATATGGCCAGGGTCTCGGTGGTGATCCAGCGTCGCAGGCGGGTGTCGTAGTCGCGCGCCGCGCCGGTGCGGGCGTCGGTGGTGGCGATCACCCCGGCGCGGAACCGGTCGGCCCAGCCGAAGAGTTCGCGGATATCCGATTTGGCCTGGTGGTACTCCTCACCGATCTGTCCGAGGACCTCGCAGGCCAGGGCGAAGATCGCAGTGACGAATACGTCCTCGACCGCGAAGTCCATCACCGGACTCAGGGCGTCGTCGTCGTAGCGGGCGCGGCGCATCTGCTCCACCAGCCACAGATACCGGTCATATTCGCGATCGGTGGGGCGCTGGGTGGGGTCGGCGACGACCAGAATGTCCTCGCGCCGGTAGGGCGGCAGATCGCCGGGCACCACGTGCTCATAGGCCCGGTCCCAGCGCGGGGAGTTGTCCATCCCCGATTCCCAGCCGTGGTAGAGCGTGATGCGCCCGCTGCCCAAAGGGTCGCGGGCGTGCGCCAGCCAGCGATGCCAGCGCACCAGATCGGCCCAACGCCGGTTGAGGAATTCTTCGGCGACCGCGCGGGTGCTGCGACCGTGCCGGCGCGAATGGTCCAGGATTCGCTGGACGGCGATGGCGTGCACCGGCGGCTGGGTGATCCCGGAGGTATCCGGACCGTCGGGCGCGTTGGCGGCCAGCAGCCGGCATTCCCATCGGGCCGGGCCGGGGAAGTAGCCGTCCACTCCATTGGCGAAGACGATATGGGGGATCATGCCGTTCTTCCACTGCGCCGAGAGCAGGGTGTCGAGTTCGATCACCGCGCGTTCCACGCTCAGCGGCGCCAGCCCCACCGCGACGAACGCCGCGTCCCAGCTCCACATGTGCGGATAGAGCCGGGGCGCGGCGCTGGTCATGGTTCCCAAATCGTTGCCGCGCAGCAGATAGGCCGCGCGGGCGGCGAGCTGCGTGGGAGTGAAACCTGGGTGTGCCATCTCTATATCTTGCTGGTTCGGAACGGGCGCGCGCTTCATCGTGCGGGTGATCGCAATATCTACCGAGCCACGGTTTCGCTCCGGTGTTCGGCATATTTCGTATGCGCTACACGAACTCGCCCAGGCGCCACCCCGGCCGCCGCGGTGCGGTGTGGCACGCTGTCCGGCGGACCACCCGGTGCGCCGCGGACCGGTGGCGCGGCGGGGCGACGATACGAGGAGTGGCGATATGCAGCAGGAAGCCGACCGCGCACCCGGTCAGCGGCGGGTAGCGCTGATCACCGGCGCCGGACGTGGACTGGGTGCGGCCGTCGCCCGCGAGCTGGCCCCGGACCACCGGCTGCTGCTCGGCGCGCGCACTCCGGCCGGGCTGGAATCGATCCTGGCCGAACTGCCCGGGGCCACCGGGTGGCCGGTGGAGCTCACCGATTACGCGGCGGTGGCGGCCGCGACCGCGCCGATCGAACGGCTGGACGTACTGGTCCACAATGCCGGTATCGCCGATCTGGGCACGATCGCGGACTCCTGGGTGCGGCAGTGGCGCGAAACGCTCGAGGCCAATCTGATCGCCGTCGCGGAACTGACCCGCCTGCTGCTGCCCGCCCTGCGGGCGGCGCGCGGCCATGTGGTGCTCGTCAATTCCGGGGCGGGTCTGCGTGCCAACGCCGGCTGGGCCTCCTACGCGGCCAGTAAGTTCGGTCTGCGGGCATTCGGCGACGCCCTGCGACTGGAGGAACCGGCGCTACGGGTGACCTCGGTTCATCCGGGGCGTATCGATACCGATATGCAGCGCGCGATCGTGGCCGGAGAAGGCCGGGCCTACGAACCCGATCAGTTCCTGCGCCCGGAGACGGTCGCCCGCGCCATCCGGACCGCGATCGACACCCCGCGCGACGCCCATCCCACCGAGATCGTGCTGCGCCCCTGGTGAATACTGTCGTTCCCTGGCCGGACCGCCTGGTCATACGCCCCTGGACCCCGGGTGACGCTCGGCGTGTCGCTGCGTGGCGGTACGGCGGACCGTGGCGCGTCTACGACCTCCCCGGCTCCGAGCTCCCCGGCGCCACCGGCGGTTATCTGGCTGTGGCCGACGCCGCGGACGGTCGCCTGGTCGGCTTCTACTGCACCGGCGCCGAGGCTCGCGTGCCCGGTCTGGCGGCGGAGTTCGGTGTGGTCGACCTCGGGGCGGGAATGGATCCCACCTGGGTCGGCCGGGGCTACGGAGCAGGCTTCGGACGGGTGGTGCTCGCCGACCTCCGCCGAGGCCACCCCACCGCCGTGGTCCGCGCGGTGGTCCAGTCGTGGAACACCCGCAGCTTGCGTCTGCTCCGCACCCTGGGGTTCACGGAAGCGGGGCGTCATGTCTGCGTGCAGGACAACCGATCGGTCGAATATGTGGTGGCGCTGCTGCCGCCCTCGTGACGGGCAACAGCAGCGCCGGTCGAGGCGGCGGGCAGTCCACTATTTCCCGGTGCCGATGCGGTGCGCCCGTACCGTCGGCATCACGGGAACAGGAGAGAACCGCGGTACATCGGCGAACCACCGCCCGCCCGTGGCCGGCTCGCCGTGTCCGCCGCGGACTCGGCCTGTGTGTGATTCACCGGGCCGCAAACGGATTCGATTGCAGATGGGTGATGACGGGACTCCGTCGGTCGCGATCCGCGACGTACGGGGCGAAGTCGTCCGGCAGCTCCGACCCCCGGTATCGGCGGGCACGCGCCCGCTCCCGCCGATACCCGGCCGCGAACGCGTGCTCAGTGCTCGTCGTAGTGTCCGTCGTGGGCGGCGTGCCGGTGCCCGTCGTGGACATAGTCGACGTGATCACCGTGCGGCACCGCGACATGACCGCAGCCCTCACCGTGCACATGGTCGTGCGAAGTGACCTCGGTGTGTCCGTGGGTTTCGCACTCGTCGAAGTGCCCCTCGTGCGCCCGGTGCAGGTGTCCATCGTGGACATAGTCGACGTGGTCACCGTGCGGGACCGCGACATGACCGCAGTCCGGCCCGTGTACATGCGTGTGGTCGGTATGCTGATCGTGTGCCGTTGTCATCGGTGTTCCCTCTTTTCTCGAAGCGGTTGCTCTGCTCGAAACGGTCACCTGGAACTACGCACTGGAACACATTACCAAGTGCGCATCAATGCAGGTAGCCACCGATGCGCCGAGCGCCGACGAGACGGCGATTCGCGGGAGCGCCTCCATATTTCTCGGCTATAGCAAAACCTTATAAATACCCGAATCAACCTATCTTCAAACCGATTTGGGGAATTTTTCGCACGGTTCTTATGTCTTTCGGGTACCAACCGCGTAACGTCGATGTGGTTCGAAACCGCCGGGCGGCAACGTTTATGCCCGGCGGCGAATAGCTGCGCGACAGTTCTGGCTGGTTATTCCACTGGCAACACCGTGATGAAGATCGGACACAAGACCTCATGATGATCCGCAAGATCGTTGCGGCGGTAGTGCCGCTGCTCGCCACTACCACTGTGGGCGCGGCAGTCGTGCACGCGGAACCCGCGACCCCCGAGATCGGTTACCGCGCCGAGCTCATCGGTAACAGAGTGGTCACCACCCTCACCAACGGCACATTCGAAATCGCCGGCGAAACAGTCGAGATCCTGGACAACTCCGGTGCCACCGTGGTGGCCTTGCCGCTCGCGGTACGCGAAGGTGCCACCGAGTACCCGCTCCCGCACGCGGTGCGTGACCAGGGCCGGGTGCTCGAGCTGACGGCGGTCAAGGATGTCGCCGCGGCCCGGCCCACCGCGCAGCCGGTGGCCTCACCGCAGGAGAACCTCGCGGCCCAGGACAACTTCACCTCCCAATTGGGTGTCGCCACCGCCATCGGCGGCTTGATCGGCACCGCACTCGGCGCGGTTATCGGGCTGGTCGCCACTCTGCCGACCGGCGTCGGCATTCCAGCCGGTGTGATCACCGGTGCCGCTCTCGGTGGCGTCATCGGCACGCTCGTCGTGGGTGGACCGACGCTGATCATCGCCGGCGTCGACCTGGTCAACACCCTGGTCGCCGCCCCCGGGACCACACGGTGGACGCCGGAGCCGTCGTTCCCGACAGTGAACTGAGCCCATCGGTGAACGGATCGGTGAACACGGGTCGGTGACCCGATCCGCTCGGCCGACGAAACCCCTCGGGCCCGGTCTGCGACGGCAGACCGGGCCCGTGTGCTGTGCGGTGGTCAGGCGATACCGCTGACCGGTTCCGGGTTGATCTCGTCGCGCCAGGCAATGGCTTCGCGGACCTGGGTGAGCTCGTAATCAGGGCCGGTGATGCCGACCGTGAACAGCGTGGCCCCGGCCTTCAGGTAGTCCGACGCCTTCTCCGTGCCCGGCCAGGCCACCGAACGCTCGATCCGGTCGGTTTCGGTACCCACCCGCACACAGTGTTCGTCGAGCACCTGGCTCTTGTGCGTGAACACATCCAGATCGCCGAAGCTGTGCCAGATATGGGCGTACTCGGCCACCAGGCGCAGCGTCTTCTTCTCCCCGCCGCCGCCGATGAGCACCGGTATCTCGCGCACCGGCTGCGGGTTGAGTTTCGCCAACCGGCCGGTGATGCGGGGCAGGTATTCCTTGAGCAGGTTCAGGCGGCTGCCGGCCGTACCGAAGTCGTACCCGTACTCGTCGTAGTCGCGCTCGAACCAGCCCGATCCGATACCGAGGATGAGCCGACCGTCACTGATCCGGTCCACAGTGCGGGCCATATCGGCGAGCAGATCCGGATTGCGGTAGCCGCCGCCGGTGACCAGCGCACCGATCTCGACCCGTTCGGTCTGTTCGGCGAAGGCGCCGAGCATGGTCCAGCATTCGTAATGTGCGCCGTCGGGGTCCCCGGTCAGCGGAAAGAAGTGATCCCAGTTGAAGACGATGTCCACACCCGCGTCCTCGGCCCGCAACACGGCATCGCGGATGAGTCCGTAGTCGGGCGCGTGCTGGGGCTGGAGTTGGACTCCGATCCGAACTGGTCGGCTCATCTTGTTTGACTCCTCGTCGTCGGGTGATCTCCCGAATCCGAGGCTACCGGGGCAGGGAAGGCCGGGCCGGGCGGAACGGCGGGCGCGGCCGGCCATCGACGTGTTTCGATACCGGCGCCGATTCCGGTCGCGCATGGATTACGTAACGGATGAATACAGCCCCTTTTCCGCACCGTTTCATCGGTAGCATTTCGGGCGGCGTCTCGTTGTCACGACCCGCTCCCGGTCGGCGAATCACGCACAGAAGGAGCTCCGTCATGCCTGTGTGCACGACACGCGACAAGGTGAACATCTATTACAAGGATTGGGGTCGTGGTCGCCCGGTCGTATTCATCCACGGTTGGCCGTTGAATGCCGACGCCTGGGAAGACCAGATGAAATTCGTCGCCGACAACGGGTACCGCGGTATCGCCCACGACCGGCGTGGTCACGGCCGCTCGGATCAGCCGTGGGACGGCTACGATTTCGATACCTTCGCCGACGATCTGAACGATCTGCTGACGAGCCTCGAGGTGCAGGACGCGACGCTGGTGGCCCATAGTATGGGTGGCGGTGAGCTCGCCCGCTATATCGGCCGGCACGGGACCGGACGGGTGCATTCCGCGGTACTGCTCTCGGCCATCCCGCCGCTGATGGCCAAGACCGAGAGCAACCCCGAAGGTGTGCCGGACGAGGTTTTCGACCAGATCAAATCCGGAATCCTCGCCGAGCGTTCGCAATTCTGGAAGGACACCTCGGAAGGGTTCTTCGGCGCGAATCGCCCGGGCAACAAAGTGACCCAGGGAAATCGCGACGCGTTCTGGTTCATGGGTATGCAAGAGAGCATCCAGGCCGGCGTGAAATGCGTGGACTCGTTCGCGTACACCGATTTCACAGAGGATCTGAAGAAGTTCGATATTCCCACGCTTATCGTACACGGAGACGACGACCAGGTGGTGCCGATCGATGCGACCGGACGCAAATCGGCCGAGCTGATAGGGGATTCGACATTGAAGGTGTACGAGGGCGGCTCGCACGGTATCGCCCTCGTCCCGGGGGACAAGGAGAAGTTCAACGCCGACCTGCTGGAGTTTCTCGACCGCTGACGGCACCGGGCACAGACCACGCTCCGCGGCTACGCGTCGGGCGCAGTGTTTTGCGCGAAGCGGGCAGGGACGAACCGACGCGGCGTACAGACCGACTCGAAATCCGAAGCGGTAGGCCGAGGTTACGCCCTACTCCGCAACAGCCTGATCCAGTGTTTTCACCAATAGTTCGGCGAAGGGACCGTCCGAATACGGGTTCTGCCCTGTGATGAGTTCTCGATCCTGCATCACATGGGGCTCGAAAAGACCCTGCGTCTGCACCGCCCCGCCGGCGGCCCTCAACGCTTCGGCCGGATAGAACACCACCTCGTCCCCGTTCAGAATATTCTCCTCCGCCCATTTCTCCTCGTCGTCGGAAAAAACGGTCATCCGGTAGCCGATGTACTGCCAGTCCGCGGCCGCTGTATCCGCGGCAACTGCATCGCCGTTTACCAGCGCTTTCCTGAACTCCCTGGCCTTCGGCATGGCTGCCGTGAGGGCGACGGGACCATGGCAGAGAAGTGCGGTCGTCTTGGCTTCGGTGTGAAAGTAACGGAGGACCTCCCCTAGATCAGGGTCCTGCATCAGGTCGATCATCGGAGGGTGACCGCCCGGCACGAATACCGCAAGGTAATCTTCCAACCCTTCCTCGATTACGGCACGGATCGAGGGCGGATTCTGTAGACCCGGGCTCGTGGCCACGAACTCGATGGCCCTGTGAAGCTCCGCGTCGCTGCCGTCGAAATAGTCGGCTTTGAGCGAGAACTGTTCGACAACGGGCGGCGTCCCCTTCGGGGTGGTGAGGATGACCTCATATCCGGCGTCGATAATCGCTCGAGCGGGGATCGCGAGCTCGTTGAGGTAGTAGCCGGTCGGATCCGCGCGGCCACTTTTCAATTCGAATGTGTCGCTGCTGGAACCGACGATCAGCACAGTGCCCTTGGTACTCATTCCGGCTCCCTTCCTTCGGGTGAGGCCAGGGTCGTCATGCCGGTCAAGCCTATCTCGCAGATCGAGACGACTCGAGAACGATGCGACGTCGATATGCGGCGGTACAGCGCCCACGACAGCGCCGGCATCACGAACAACGTTCGCCGCGACCGGACAACTGGTGCCGGTCCGGCCGCGGCGGGTTCGCTGCCGCGGCCGGACCGGATGACCGGAGGGTGGTCAGCCCCGGACGAGCGACATGAGACTGCCCAGCGATCCGGCCGACGGCAGTGCGAGCGCACGCTCGGCGACCGTCCCCGCCTGCACGGCGGAAAGGTGACCTTCAACGTTCAGGTCGAACTTGAGAGTGAGTTCGTCATCGGAGAGCGGATTCGCCGGGCCACCGCGATTGTGGTCGACACGCGCTTCGTGCCATTGCCCGTCGCGGGTGCGCACCCGCAGCACAGCCGGGAACTGGTGCGGGTAGATCTCGTCACACTGGGCATCGGCGTGCGCGGTCACCAACGCGGCCAGTGCCAGCGTGCGCGGGTCGCGTGCGGCTTCGTCGGTGAAATCGGCATGGCCCACGCCCAGGCCGGAACCGCCCAGCAGCGCCCGCGCCACCGTGAACGGGCCGGAGAAGGCCGCGTGATAGCCGGACTCCGGGGCCGCCTTGGCGGCGGGCGGTTCGGCGATGGTGCGCAGCACCGGTGTCGGCACGCCGAGGTCGATCTCCACGATCGCCTCCGGATCGAGGCCGTCCGCTCGCAGCGCGCGGGCGGCATCGATACCGGCGTGGGTGAAGTGGTTGCACGGATACGGCTTGAAGAAGATGCCGGGCAGTTCCCAGTGCTCACCGAGCCGATCCACAACCTTGGCCGTATCGGCCCGGTCCCCGCAGAAGGCGTGCAGGAAGCCGAACCGGCCCTCGATCACGGTGGGCGGTCCGGTGAGCCCGTGCCGGGCGAATTCGGCCGCGGTGACCCCCGAATGCGCGGCCCAGCCGCAGTGCGCACGCTTCACCGTGCCGCCGGTCCGGTTGGCTTCCAGCAGTCCGGCGCCGAAGCTCGCGGCGATACCCATCGCGTCCGCGATACCTTCGGCGTCGAGCTCGTAGAGCATGGCCACCGCGGCGGCGGATCCGACGGCGCCGCAGATGGACGTCGCATGCTGGCCGCGTTCGAAAAATTCGGAATTACCCAGTTCTTCGTCGTATCCGCCCATGCCCAGGCGCACCGCGATCTCGATACCCACACCGGCCGCGTCCAGAACCGCGGCACCGGAAGCACCGGTGGCCTCACCGACCGCGAGGGCAGCCGGGACCACGGACGCCGACGGATGCAGTACCGACGGCAGATGGGTGTCGTCGGAGTCCATCGAATGCGCGAGAGTGCCGTTCACCAGCGCGGCGGTGGCGGCGGGGAAACGTTCCCCGGTACCGATACCGGTGGCCGCGGCGGCACCGGCCCAGCCGCGTGCCACGGCCGTGACAGCCCGGGCCGACGGCTGCCCCTGGGCGGCCAGGGAGTTGCCGAGAACATCGAGGACGCGGCGGGCCACATCCTTGCGGAGTTCGGCGGCGAGCCCGGCGGCGCGGGTATCCGCGGCGAGCGCGGCGAGCCGGCCGACCACGGTACCGGTGAGGTCGTGACGGGCGGTGGGGGCGGCGGCGGTCACGAGGCCACCACCGCGACCGGGCGCACCGGCGAACCGGTACCGCCGGTGATGCGCAGCGGCGCCATCACGAAGGTGAACTCGGTCAGGCCGCGGACGCTCGCGTCCTCCAGGTTCAGGTGCTCGATGATGTGGATGCCGTTCTCCACCAGCAATACCCGGTGCACCGGCAGCACACTGTGGCCCTTGCCGGGCGGAATATGTTCGAAGGCGGTGGTATCCGCGCCCGCGGCCACGATCCCGGCGGCAGCCAGCCACTGCGCCGCGCCCACATCGGCGCCCGGCACCCCGTCCTGCTGACCGAGGTAGCGCGGGGCATCGTCGAAATGCCGGGCCCAGCCGGTGCGGATCAGTACGACGTCCCCGCGCCGCGGGGTGACTCCGGCCGCGTCGGCGGCGTCGCGCAGGTCCTGCTCGGTGACGGCCTGGCCGGCTTCGAGGGCCTCCACGCCGCGCACCCGCGGCACGTCCAGCAGCAGTCCGCGCCGGAGCATGAAGGGGATCGTTTCCGCGCCCAGCTGGGAGAACCGTCCGCCGCGCTGGGCTTCCTCGGCGTCGATATCGCCGTGCAGTTTGCCGCAGTGGCTGACGTGGGACAGGGCGTCCACATGGGTGCCGACGTGCCCACCGGTCACGATGATCTCGTTGGATGCCGATCCGCCGTCCGGGCGGACCATATCGCCGTGCCGGCGGATCAGGGTCATCCGGAAGCCGGGATGGTTGGGTGAGCAGGGCATACCCGTCGTATACGGATGCCCGAGCTCGACGACGTCGACATCGCTGTTCACCACGGCGTGCAATAGCGCGTCCGGCGCGGCGGACACGGTGTGTTCGGTCATGTTCTCACTCCTCGTTCTGCGGTGGCCGCTGCCCGGTCGAGCACCACGCGGGCGTTCGCGACAACGGCGGGGTCGATGAATCTGCCGTTCTCGTCGAGAACCGCGGATTCCCCCACCGCCTGGGAGGCGGCCGCGCACTCGACGATCCGCCGGGCTCGGCTCTGTTCCTCCGGCGACGGTGTAAAGGCCTGGTTGACGATGCCGATCTGATCGGGGTGGATGACCGAACGCCCGAAAAAGCCCTGGGCGCGGCCGGTACGCGAGGTCTCCGCCAATCCCGCCGTATCCTCGACCGCGGTCCAGACGCTCTGGACCGGTGAGGACAGTCCGGCGGCGCGCGCCGCGGTGACGATCCAGCCGCGCGCCCATGCCAGGCCGTCGGCCTCGGTGCGCAGATCGGCGGCCAGATCCGCTTCACCCAGCGCGATACCGGTGACCCGCGGATGACATTTCGCGATAGCGGGCGCCGCGAGCAGGCCCGCGGCCGATTCGATGATGGCGTGCACCTGGCAGGTGAGCCGGTCGGTCGTGGCCGCCACCGATTCGGGCGTTTCGGCCTTGGGGAGCCGCACCCCCGCGGGCGGGGTCTGCGCGGCGGCCAGTCCGGCGAGTTCGTTGTCCAGCCAGGACGACCCGATGGCATTGAGCCGCAACCAGATCCGGCGCTCCGCTGGTGCCGTGCGCAGGGCGTCGAGGGCATTGGTCAGCGCACGTTCCTTCGCGTGGACCGGTACGGCGTCCTCCAGGTCGATCACCACGGCATCGGCGGCGCTGTCGATCGCCTTGCCGATCCGGTCGTCGCGGTGCCCGGGCACGTAGAGCCAGCTGCGCGGGGTCATTTCGCCTCCCCCGCGACGGGAGTCGGGGCCCGGTGGCCCAGTGCCCGCGAAACCCGCTGCGCCGCCTCGACCAGTGCGCTCTCGTAGCGATCGCATGCTTCCGCGGTCATCCGGTAGCTCGGTCCGCAGACCGAGACCGACCCGATCACCGACCCGTCGGTCCCGAACACCGGGGCGGCGATCGACCCCGCGCCCTCCTGGCGCTCCCCGGTCGACCGGCACACTCCCCGTTCCCGCGCCTCCCGCAGCGCCGCGCGCAGCGACGCGGGGTCGACGATCGTGGTGGCGGTCAGCCGGGGCAGCGGTCGCGACAGCAGATCGTCCTGCTCCTCCTCGGAGAGGTACGCCAGGATTATCCGGCCCGACGAGCCGCTGTGCAGGTCGAACCGGCGACCCAGCTCGACGGTCATCTTGATTTCCTGAGTACTCTCGACCTGATCGAGGTAGACGCGACCTCCCGGTAACCGGCCGGTGACGGTCGCCGTCTCGCCCGTGGCGCGCTGTAGGTCCACCAGGGCCTCGCGGGCCATCCGCCGCAGCGGGGATACGTCCAGTGCGCGGGCGCCGAGCGTCGCCGCCGCCGGTCCGAGCAGGTACCGGCGGGTCGAGGGCTCGTAGAGCAGCAGACCGCATTCGACGAAGGTCGTCAGGATGCGGTGGGCGACCGCCTTCGACATACCGGTCGAGCGGGCGATCTCCGAGACGCCGAGCGCGCTCGACCGGCGGCCGAACTCGAGCAGCACATCGGCGGCTCGGGCGGCAGACGTGGTGCCTCCACTGGAGGACTCCATCGTGGCTCCGTTTCTGCGGGGTTTTCGTTGTTCCGACGGCGACGCTACCGGCGCGACCGACGTACATCTGAACAAAGTTGTACCGCTTAGCGAAACGATTGTCCAGGCCGCCCGACCGGCTCATGCATGAGTTTCGTCTGCGTTAATCGTTTCTACAGGCACTTGTGTCCGGATTGTCGAACGTGCATAGTGCAGGGGACCACATTCTTGCGTTCCGTTAAGCGGAACAGACTAGGAGGAAGCGTGGACGGTCCGGATTTCGATCTCGTCGTCGCCGGTGCGGGCGGCGGGCTGGTCGCTGCGCTGCGCGCCGCCGAACTCGGCGCGAATGTGCTCGTGGTCGATGCCGACGAGTACTTCCAGCGCGGGAACAACACCTCGATGTGCACCGCGATGATCCCGGCCGCCGGCACCCGCTGGCAGCAGGCCGCGGGCGTCGTGGACAGCCCGGACCGGTTCCGCGCCGATATCGACCGCAAAACCGGCGGTACGGCCGATCACCGCCTCGCCCGGGCCCTCGCCGAG
This sequence comes from Nocardia sp. NPDC050193, assembly GCA_040674215.1. GTDB lineage: Bacteria > Actinomycetota > Actinomycetes > Mycobacteriales > Mycobacteriaceae > Nocardia. Next base: position 117,907 of record JBFARE010000002.1, read on the forward strand.
TCGAGCGCGCGGCTGGTCACCTGGCTGGCCGATGCCCAGGAACTCGACCTCGAACTGGTCACCGACTTCCGCTACCCCGGGCACAGCGCCGACCGCTGCCACACCATCCCCGGCCGCCACGGCTCCAAGCTGCTGCGTCACCTGGTGGAACGCGCCCGGGCCCACCCGCGGATCGAACTCATCGCCCCCATGAGCCTGCGGGAGGTGCACACCACCGACGGCCGGGTCACCGGGGTCGAGATCGCCACCCCGGACGGGAACACCGAACAGCTGACCACACCCGCCGTCCTGCTCGCGACCAACGGCTTCGGCGCCGACAGCGACCTGGTGCGCCGGTGGATCCCGGAGATCGCCGACGCCCACTATCACGGCGGCCGGTTCAGCCGGGGCGACGCGCTGCGGATCGGTCAGGGTCTGGGGGCCGACACCGGTTTCCTCGACGCCTACCAGGGGCACGCGGCGCTCTCTTCGCGCAGCCAGACCCTCATCGGCTGGGCCACCGTCGTCCACGGCGGCGTCATCGTGAACAGCGAGGGCCGCCGGTTCGCACCCGAGACCACGGGTTATTCGGAGTTCGCCGCCATCCTCGCGGCCCAGCCCGGCAGTGCCGGATGGATCATCATCGACGAGCACATCGAAGCGCTGTGCTCGGTGTTCGACGATTTCCGCACGGTCGCCGAGAGCGGTTCGCTGGTCCGCGCCGCGACGGCCGCCGAACTGGCCGACCGGATCGGCGTTCCGGCCGCGGCACTGGAGGACGAACTCGGTGCCGCCCACCGGGCCGCGGCGGGCACGGAACCGGACCGGCAGGGTCGCACCGACGACCGCCGCCCCCTCACCGCGCCCTATGTCGCCATCGCCGTGACCCCTGCCCTGTTCCACACCCAGGGCGGTCTGATGGTCGACGAACACGCGCGGGTACTGGCCGGCGGCACGCCGGTCCCCGGCCTCTACGCCTCGGGCGGCGCGGCCATCGGTATCTCCGGTCACGGCGCCGGTGGCTACCTCGCGGGCAACGGCCTCATCACCGCACTCGGCCTGGCCTTCCTCGCCGCCGAGCACGTGCACAGCCAGGTCACCGCCTGACCCCCAGATTTCACCTATCGGATATTCGCCAGGAGAAGAAATGACCTCGTACCTGATCAAGAACGGCACCGTGGTGCGCACCGACAACTCGGCCCCCGAGGAGGGTGAGGCCGTGGACATCCTGATCGTCGACGGCAAGATCGCCGCCATCGGCGCAAACCTGGAGTCCGCGGAGGCCGAGGTCGTCGACGCGTCCGGCAAGCTGATCTTCCCCGGCGTGGTGGACGCGCACCAGCACTGGGGCATCTACAACCCCCTGGCCGAGGACACGCAGACCGAATCCCGCGCGAGCGCCCAGGGCGGCGTCACCACCGCGCTGACCTATATGCGGACCGGGCAGTACTACCTGAACAAGGGCGGCGCCTACGCCGACTTCTTCCCGGAGGTGCTGGACGCCTCGGCCGGCCGCAGCTACATCGACTACGCCTTCCACCTGGCGCCCATGTCCAAGGAACATATCGGCGAGATCCCCGCGCTGGCCGCCGATCAGGGCGTGACCTCGTTCAAGATCTTCATGTTCTACGGCAGCCACGGCCTGCACGGACGGTCAACCTCGCAGAGCGATTTCCTCATGATCCCCGAGGACGAGCGCTACGACATCGCGCATTTCGAGTTCGTGATGCGCGGCGTGCAGAAGGCGCGAGAGCAGTTCCCCGAACTCGCCGAGCACATCTCGCTGTCACTGCACTGTGAGACCGCCGAAATCATGAGTGCCTACACCAAGATCGTCGAGCAGGAGGGCGAGCTCAGCGGTCTCGCCGCCTACAGCGCGTCCCGCCCGCAGCACTCCGAGGGCCTGGCCGTGACCATCGCGTCCTTCCTGGCCGACGAGACCGGACTGCCGAATATCAACCTGCTGCACCTGAGCTCGGCCAAGGCCCTGAAGGCCGCCATGAAGATGGCCGAGGCCTTCCCGCACGTGAACTTCCGCCGCGAGGTCACCATCGGTCATCTGCTCACCGATATCGACAACGCGAACGGCCTGGGCGCCAAGGTGAATCCGCCGATCCGCCCGCGCGAGGACGTCGAAGCGCTGTGGGAGCACCTGCTCGCCGGCAATATCGACTGGGTCGTCTCCGACCACGCCTGCTGCAAGGACGAGGTGAAGTTCGGCGAGGACCGCGACGATGTGTTCGCCGCCAAGTCCGGTTTCGGCGGCACCGAGTACCTGCTGCCCGGGCTGCTCACCGAGGGCCGCAAGCGCGGTCTGTCGCTGCGCCGGATCGCCCAGCTCACCGCGTCCAACCCGGCCGACCGCTACGGCCTGCCCGGCAAGGGCCGCCTCGCCGAGGGCGTCGACGCCGATATCGCGATCGTCGACCCGAACCGCACCTGGACCGTGCGCGCCGCGGATTCGGAATCCACCCAGGAGTACACGCCGTTCGAGGGCTTCGAGCTGACCGCCGCGGTCACCGACACCTTCGTGCGCGGTAACCGGGTGCTGGCCGACGGCGTGGTCACCGGCGAGCCCGCGGGCCGCTACATCTCGCGCCCGTACTGAGGAGTTCGCAGGTGAACGACGAGTTGCAGCCGACCGGGCCGCTGCGCGGAATCAAGGTCCTGGATGCCTCCACTATCCTGGCCGGACCACTGACCGCCCAGATCCTGGGGGATTTCGGCGCCGAGGTCATCAAGATCGAGCATCCGCGGAAACCGGACGGGATGCGCGGCCACGGCCTCGAGAAGGACGGGATCCCGCTGTGGTGGAAGATGGTCGCCCGCAACAAGCAGACGATCACGCTGAACCTCGGCACCCCCGACGGTCAGCAGATCTTCCGCGACCTGGCCGCCGAAGCGGATGTGGTGATCGAGAACTTCCGGCCGGGCACCTTCGAACGCTGGGGCCTGTCCTACGCGGAACTCTCGTCCCGTAACCCGGGCCTGATCATGCTGCGCGTCACCGGTTTCGGGCAGCACGGCCCCTACGCGAAACGCCCCGCGTTCGGCACGCTGGTCGAATCCATGAGCGGGTTCGCCCACCTCACCGGTCAGCCCGACGGGCCGCCCACCCTGCCGGCCTTCGGGCTCGCCGATTCCATCGCCGGTGTCGCCGGTTCCTCGGCGATCTCGATGGCGCTGTTCGAACGCGAACGCAACGGCGGCACCGGCCAGGAGGTCGACCTCGACCTGCTCACCCCGATCATGACCGCGGTCGGCCCCGGGGTGATCTACGCCGATCAGCTCGGGATCGATCAGGAGCGGACCGGTAACCGGTCGCAGAACAACGCGCCCCGAAACCTGTACCGCACCAAAGACGACCACTGGGTCGCGATCTCCACCAGCGCCCAGGCAATCGCCGAACGGGTGATGCGACTGGTGGGGCATCCCGAGGTGATCGACGAGGAATGGTTCGCGACCGGGCGCACCCGCGCCCAGCACGCCGACCTGCTCGACACATACGTCGGCGGCTGGATCGCCGAACGAACCCGTGACGAGGTCACGAGTGTTTTCGAAGAAGCCGGCGCGGCTGTCGCGCCGGTCTACCGTCCGAGCGACCTGCTCACCGATCCGCAGGTCGTCGCCACCGACATGGTCACCACCGTGGAGGACAGCGAGCTCGGCCCCATGCGCATGCAGAACGTGATGTGGCGCATGACTCGATCGCCCGGGGCGATCCGACACACCGGACGACCCGCCGGTGCCGACACCGACAAGGTCCTCACCCATCTCGGGCGCAGTCCCGAGGACATCGACGACCTGCGGGCACGCGGCGTCATCTGACCCCGCGGCAGCTTTATCTCAGGAGTTCGCTATGAAATCGCGTTGGTGGACAATCGCCATCATCTTGGGCCTGGTGGTGGTGAATTATGTCGATCGCAGCGCCATCTCGTTCGCAGCAAGCCATCTGCGGGACGAGTTCGGAATCACGACCGGCCAGTACGGCATCATCAGTTCCGCATTCTCGATCGGCTATATGCTTTTCGCCCTGCTGTCGGGGCCGCTGGTCGACCGGTACGGTTCGCGCCGCGTCCTCATCGTGGGGATGTTCATCTGGGCCGCGGCCACCGCGCTGACCCCGTTCGCGGGCGGGTTCATCGGTCTCATCCTGCTGCGTATCCTCCTCGGAGCCGGTGAAGCGCCCTGCTTCCCGGCGGCGACGCGGATCGCCAGCCGGTGGCTGCCGGCGCACGAACGCGGGAAGGCGCTCGCCCTCATCGGCGGCGTCGCGGTATCGGGCAGCCTGCTGATCGGCGGACCGATCCTCACCCAGCTGATCGCGCTGGTCAGCTGGAAGGGCATGTTCTTCGTGCTCGCGGTCGCCGGACTGATCTGGGTGGTCGTGGCCTACCCGTTCCTGAAGAACTCGCCGAGCGAAGCGTCCTTCGTCTCGGACAAGGAATTGCGCTACATCCGGGCCGGCCAGACCGACGGTGAGGACAGCGGGCACGAGGAGAAGGTCGACTGGGGCGAGATCCTGCGCAACCGCAACCTGTGGCTCGTCGGGCTCGGCTACTTCGCCTGGGGATTCATGTTCTGGGCCTTCATGTACTGGCTCCCCCAGTACCTGGAACACGAATTCGGGCTCTCCATCAAGGAGGTCGGTGGCTTCTCGGTGGCACCGTGGGCGGCCGGTGTGGTCGGCGCGCTCGCCGGCGGCATCCTGGTGGATCGCGTGTACAAACGCACCGAGAGCATCCGGTCGCGCTTCCTCATCATCGGCGTGGCACTGCTGCTCGCCGGTGCCTCGATCGCCCCGATCCTGTTCTTCCCCGGCAACCTCACCGTCGCCCTGATCTGCATCTCCGCGGGTGTCGGCTTCGGTTTCATCACCGGTGGCATCTGGTGGGTGGCCTCGATCGACGCCGCCCCGACCCAGCCGGGTACCGCGGCCGGTTTCGCCGACGCGTGCTTCGCCCTGTCCGGGATCGTGGCCCCGTCGGTGATGGGCTTCATCGTCTCCGAAACCGGAACCTACGACGGCGGCTTCATCGTCATGACGGTCCTGTGCCTCATCGGCGCGGCGGCGATGCTGTTCTTCACCAAGGAACCGGAGCGGCCCGCGAACCCGCAGGTCCGTCCGGGAGAACCGGAGGGCGAACTCACCACCACGAGTTAGCGTCCGCCGGCTCCGTCCGGGGTGTGCCCGCGACGCACCGCGTAACCCGACGAGGGGGTTACGCGGTGCGTTCGCGTATCACGGGCCACGTAACTCCCCCGCCCTGCCGGCGCGGCAGCACGGCCCGAGGTGGTGATCTCGAACGGTTCCCAGGAGAACCCGGTCCGATACCCAGCACTTACGCGGCGTCGAGGGCCGCGGTGATCTTGCGGGTCATATCCACCAGGGTGGGGGCGGGTGCGGCCTTGTGAGGACGGGTGGCCGACTCGACGGCGACGAGGACGGTGCCGCGGAAGTTGTCGGCCTCGGCTGTATCCTGCCGCTTCAGCAGAGTCATGGCCACGGTCAGCGCCGGCAGTACCTGATCGGCGAGGTCCGCGACGTTCTTCCCCGTCAGCGCGATCTCCTTCGCTTTCACATCCGCGAGCACATGCCCGATCGCGCCGGTCGCCGAGCCCAGGGCGATGGAGCCGTCGGCGGCGGCCTTGTGCGGCGAGCCGCCGGGGCCGGCCGCCACCGCGACGGCTCAGGCCGAGCCGGTACGCCGGTCCTTCGCCGGCTGCTGCCCGTCCGGTCCGTAGAGCAGCCGGTTCACCTTGACCAGGACGTCGAGCTGGGCCGGGTTGTACAGATCTCGCAACGCCTTGCCGACCGCTTCCGCTGCCCGCTTCGGCCCCACCGGCGAATCGGCGGCCGGAGCAGCGATTTCCGGGTACTCGGCGGCCACCGTGCCGGCGTACGGGGCGATACGTTGCGCCAGCTCGGCCCGGGTGGATTCGTCGGCGTCGGCGGGAAGGTTGTCGAACTCCGTCATCGCGGGAACCTCGCGCTGGTTGTTCAGCAGGTCCCGCAATGCGCTCATACCGGACGGTCCCAGGACCCGGGTGAGGACGAGGGTGAAGGCGCGATCGGCGTCGGTGAGTACCTGGGCGGCCGAACCGATATCGGGTGGGAGGTCGGTGTGTGTGCCCTGTCGCAGGATCAGGGCCAGTTCCACCCGGATACGCTGCAACCGTTCGATGGTGGTGGCCAATTCGGCATCCAGGGTCTGGAGCGCGTCGCGGGGGAAATCATCCCCGTCACCCATTTCGGCGATCTGCGACAGCGGTATGCCGAGGTCGGCGAGTCGTTTGATACGCAGCACCCGCAGCAGATGCGCCACGCCGTAGCGCTTGTAACCGTTGGAAGCGCGTTCGGGCTCGGCGAGCAGGCCGATGTCGTGGTAATGGCGTACCGCACGCACGCTGGTGCCGGCGAGTTCCGCGAGCTGGCGGGTACTCCACGTCATATCCGACTCCTCCGCTACGGTTCCGCCGCCACGAACGCACCGGCGCGGTATCCAGCGTGAACTGTGCCGCAGCGGCACGGTCAAATGCCCTCGCGATCCCGGCCCCGTCCGGACCCCGCGACGCCGGCCTCTGGGACCGGCCGCGCGGCCGCGAACGGCTGTCGCCGGGGCAGCTGCGGGGTATGTCCCGGCCGGCATGCCCACTACGTCGCGGCGGGGCATCTCGGCTTCGCCGGGTCGGTTCGCGGGGACCCGGCTCCGGCACGTCGCGCGGGCGTCGACGGGGTGGACAGTCGATGCGTTCACTGGCACGATACGCACCGAAAACGTATAGACCATGCGGAGCTCGAGAACACCAGCGGTAGCCTCTGACGCCATGACCACGCACATGTTGCGAATTCGCTCCACTTCGCGTGTTCCAACCGGTGAAGGGAAGTGAACAAGCCGTGGCCACGGTGACCTTCGATCGCGCCACCCGGCAGTATCCGGGGGCCAAGACGCCCGCTGTCGATCAGTTGCAACTCGAGATCGCCGATGGTGAGTTCCTGGTGCTGGTCGGCCCCTCCGGATGCGGCAAATCGACTTCGCTGCGCATGCTCGCCGGACTCGAGGAAGTATCGGGCGGGCGCATCCTGATCGGTGACCGCGATGTCACCCATTCCGACCCCAAGGATCGCGATATCGCGATGGTCTTCCAGAACTATGCGCTGTACCCGCATATGACGGTGGCCGAGAACATGGGTTTCGCGCTCAAACTGGCCAAGGTCGGCAAGGACGAGCAGCAGCGCCGGGTGCGCGAGGCGGCCCGTCTGCTCGATCTGGAACCGCTGCTGGACCGCCTGCCCAAGGCGCTGTCGGGTGGTCAGCGGCAGCGGGTGGCCATGGGCCGGGCCATCGTGCGCGATCCCCAGGTCTTCCTGATGGACGAGCCACTGTCCAATCTGGACGCGAAACTGCGGGTGCAGACCCGCACCCAGATCGCGCAGCTGCAACGCCGGCTGGCGACGACGACCGTCTATGTGACCCACGACCAGGTCGAGGCCATGACCATGGGCGACCGGGTCGCGGTGATGCGCGACGGGCTGCTGCAGCAGTGCGCCGCCCCGCGCGACCTCTACCGGAATCCGGCGAATGTGTTCGTCGCCGGGTTCATGGGGTCACCGGCGATGAACCTGTTCACGCTCCCGGTCACCGACGGTGCGGTGCGCATCGGTGGATTCTCGCTCCCACTGCCGCGATCGGTGGCCGATGCCGCGGGCGCGTCGGTGACGGTGGGTATCCGCCCCGAGCATCTGGAAGCCGGTGACTCCGGGATCGAGATCGAGGTGGATGTGGTCGAGGAGCTCGGCTCCGACGCCTTCATCTACGGCCGCCCCACCGAGGACACCCAGGGCGCGGACACGATCGTGGCGCGTACCGATTGGCGCAATCCGCCGGCGAAGGGTAGCCGGGTGCGTCTGGCCACGGCCCCCGAACACGTCTACTTCTTCGCGCCCGACGACGGCCGCCGCTTGAGCTGACCCGCCTACTGCCTGCCGAGTACGTCAACGAGGAGATCGGCATGCGCACCATGTCGTACTCGGAGTCACGCAAAAACTATGCCGAGGTTCTCAACAGTGTGGTCGACGACCGCGCGGAGGTCGTGATCACGCGCGCAGGGCACGAGCCCGTTGTCATGGTGTCCCTGGACGACTACGAATCGTTGCGCGAGACCGCTTACCTGCTGCGCAGCCCGGCCAATGCACGCAGGCTCCTCTCGGCTATCGAACGCCTGGAAGAGGGCGAGGGCCCGGTCCGAGACCTCGTCGAATGAAGATCGTCTGGGACGAGTATGCGTGGGAAGACCACCTGTGGTGGCAGGCCCAGGATCGGAAACTTCTGAAGCGCATCAATCAACTCATCGCCGACATCGCACGCAACGGGAATGAGGGAATCGGCAAACCGGAACCCCTGAAGCACGGTTTCCGCGGCTACTGGTCACGCCGGATCAGCGACGAACACCGACTGGTGTACAAGGTTGTCGACGAAGACATCCGCATCGCAGCCTGCCGTTATCACTACGGGTGATCGGCTGCCGCCGGGCCGGCGGCACGCCGACGGGTCGCGCGCCATTGTTCGTTGAGCCGGACGCCGAGATCGTCCACGCCGATCTCGCGTCCGGATTCGCTGCGCACCTGTACCCGGACCGGGTCCCCGGTCGCCGCCTCGACCAGATCCAGTGGGGGCGGCCCGGGTTGCAGGTGCGTATTGCCCCACTGCATGAGGGCCAGCACCACGGGTAGCAGATCGCGGCCTTTCGCGGTCAGCACGTATTCGTGACGGGTGCGCTTCCCCTCTTCCCGATACGGCTGTCTGGTGAACAGTCCGGCTTGCGTGAGCTTGCGCAACTGACCGGCCACGGCGGCGTCGGTGATCCCCACCCTGGCCGCGAAACCATCGAACCGGGTGGTGCCGTAGTAGGCCTCCCGCAGGATCAGGATCGCCGAGCGGGTGCCGACCACCTCGAGTGCCATCGCGATCGAGCAGTGGTCGGGTTTCCACGAGTCGAGATCGGCCAGGGGGCCTTCCATCACCGCTGCCATCCGCTCATCATATCGACCCTGACTTGCCTCCAGTGATGCCAGCGCCTAGTCTGGCTATAGATAACCTTAGCCAGGGTTCGCCCCGGCGGCGGAAGGAATCGAAATGCGAGACGCGGTCATCGTCGATGCGGTACGCACCCCCATCGGACGCGGTAAGCCCAACGGCGCTCTGCACGGCATCCACCCGGTGGACCTCATGGCCCACAGCCTCGGCGCGCTGATCACCCGCACCGGGGTGGACCCGGCCCTCATCGACGACGTGATCGGCGGTGTGGTGAGCCAGGTCGGCGAACAGGGCGTGAACATGACCCGGCGGGCGGCGCTGGCGGCCGGTTTCCCCGAATCGGTCCCGGCCACCACGGTCGACCGCCAGTGCGGCAGCAGTCAGCAGGCCATCCACTTCGCCGCACAGGGCGTGCTCGCCGGCGCCTACGACATGGTGGTGGCCACCGGAGTGGAATCCATGAGCCGTGTCCCGATGGGCGCCAGCGCCCGGGGCGCCGACGACATCTCCGGGGTGGGTTTCACCCGGCGGTATCCCGACGGCCTGGTCCCGCAGGGCATCAGCGCCGAACTCATCGCCGCGAAATGGGGGCTGACCCGGGCGCAGCTCGACGAATTCGCGCTGAACAGCCACGAAAAGGCGGCCCGGGCCACCAAGAACGGGCAATTCGCCGCCGAACTCGCCCCGCTGGCGGGCCTCGACACCGACGAGGGCATCCGCACCGGCTCCACCCTCGCCACCCTGGCCGGGCTGAAGCCCGCCTATTACGACCCGGCCATGGCCGAACGGTTCCCGCAGATCGGCTGGAACATCACCGCGGCGACGGCGAGCCAGATCAGCGACGGCAGTGCCGCCGTACTCATCACCACCAGCGAACGCGCCCGCGCTCTCGGCCTGCGCCCGCTGGCCCGGCTGCACAGCTTCGCGGTGGCCGGAGACGACCCGCTGCTCATGCTGACCGCGGTCATCCCGGCTACCCGCAAAGTCCTGGACCGGGCCGGGCTCACCCTCGCCGATATCGATCTCATCGAGATCAACGAAGCGTTCGCCTCCGTGGTGGCGGCCTGGGCACACGACACCGGCGCCGATCCGGAGCGGGTCAATGTGAACGGCGGCGCGATCGCCCTCGGCCATCCGCTCGGCGCCTCCGGGGCCCGGTTGATGACCACCCTCGTCCACGCCATGCACGACCGCGGCGCCCGCTACGGCCTGCAGACCATGTGCGAGGCGGGCGGCCTGGCCAACGCCACGATTCTCGAACGGCTCTGATCGCTCGGCTCGGGCCGCGCGAACCTGGCCTAGTGTGGTTCCGGTGAGCGAACTGCCCCCGATCGACGAGGTGCACGTCTACGCGATTCCGCTGCGGTCGAGGTTCCGCGGGATCACCGTGCGCGAAGGGGTGCTGCTACGCGGGCCGCGCGGCTGGGGCGAATTCTGCCCGTTCACCGAATATGCCGACCACGAGGCCGCGCACTGGCTGGACACCGCCCTCGAGCAGATCACCGCCGGCTGGCCGGAACCGGTGCGGGACCGGATCCCGGTCAACTGCACGGTGCCCGCTGTCGGCGCGGACCGGGCATACGATCTCGTCGCCGGATCCGGCTGCCGCACAGCCAAGGTCAAGATCGCCGACCATCCTGGATCACTGCCGGAGGACCTGGCCCGGGTGGAGGCCGTACGGTCGGCACTGGGCCCGGACGGCGCGATCCGCGTCGACGCCAACGCCGTCTGGGATGTTCCCACCGCTGTCCGGAACATCCGCGAGATCGCTCGGGCCGCGGGCGGGCTGGAATACGTCGAGCAACCGTGCCGTACGGTCGAGGAGCTCGCCGACGTACGCCGCCGGGTCGAGGTCCCCGTCGCCGCCGACGAATCCATCCGCCGCGCCGAGGACCCGCTGCGGGTCGCGGTGGCCGGGGCCGCCGATATCGCCGTCCTCAAATGCACCCCGCTCGGTGGCGTGCGGCGGGCCCTACGGGTCGCCGAGGCCGCCGGACTACCGTGCGTGATCTCCTCGGCCCTGGAGACCAGTGTCGGGCTGGCCGCCCAGCTGGCCCTGGCCGGCGCACTCCCGGAACTCGAGTACGCGTGCGGACTCGGCACGGTGAACCTGTTCGAAGGCGATATCGTCAGCGAATCCCTGCGCCCGGTGGACGGTTTCCTTCCGGTCCCGCGGAGCGCCCCCGAGCCGGATCCCGACCTGCTGGAGAAGTACCGCCACCCGGATCCGGAGCGCACCGAATGGTGGATCGCCCGCACGCGACGGTTGCTGGAGTCGCGGTCGACGCGAGCATGAGGCCCTCGCCGTCACACGGGCCAACGGCCCGGGCCGGTCGGTCTCTCCGAGTCCCGCTGAACCGGCGCCGGCCCGGGTCGACACCGCCGAATACGACGGTGCACAGGGGGTTCTCCGCCCGGCAGGTCACCGCCCGAACCTGGACTCCCGGCTGCCGCGCGTAGTTTCCAAATGAGTGGTGTGATGCCGCAGAGCCATTGATTCGCGCCGGTGGCCCGCACCTTGGCGTCCACCGCGAGAGGCCATTACCTCACCGGGTGTCTCGTGCGCGATCATTGCCGAGACACCGCTCACCACGGCAGTTTCGCGGGCCCCGCGCACGGCGTCGCGCCCCGCAGGCGCCGGCCGGCCCGGCATCGCCTGCCACCCCGCGAAACGGCCATCGTGAGTCGGGCGCCGACGAGGTGTTCACCGATGGGAGCTTCTCGGACGAAATCGGCGGGTGAATATTGCCGACCAGTGGTGTGTCCTGGGCAGCCCGCTCGTCCTCATCGACCCAGACCAGAGCACCAGCGAGTGGCGGCGGCAGCGCTTCGAGCACCGACCACAGGACTTTTCTTCTTTGTTGGCTATACCAACGTTTGCTATCGTTGGTAACACCAACAAAAGGAGCCATATGGACGGTCTCGTTCGATACGCCGCCCTCGCCGCGATCGCCCTCACCCTGACGGGGTGCACGTCCCCCACTCCATCTGCCGACCATCGACCCACTCCCGCCCAGGAGATCACCGTGAACCCCACCGCCCTCACTCCTTTCGAGATCGCTATCCCGCAGGCCGACCTCGACGATCTGGCCGACCGGCTCGCCCGCACCCGCTGGCCCAACGAGATCACCGACGCCGGAACGGATTACGGCTTCCCGCTGGCCCGGCTGCGGGAACTCGCCGAATACTGGCGCACCGGTTACGACTGGCGCGCACACGAAACCGAACTCAACGAACTCCCACACTTCACCACCGAGATCGAGGGGCAGAACATCCACTTCGTCCATGTCCGTTCGGCGAAACCGGATGCGCTGCCGCTGATCCTGACCCACGGCTGGCCCGGTTCCTTCCTGGAGTTCCTCGACGTGATCGAACCGCTCTCCCGCGATTTCCACCTCGTGATCCCCTCCATCCCGGGCTTCGGTTTCTCCGGGCCCACCCACGAGCGCGGCTGGGACACCACCCGGGTCGCGGGGGCGTGGGCCGAACTGATGCACCGCCTCGGATACGAGCGCTACGGCGCGCAGGGCGGTGATTTCGGTTCCGGTATCTCCCAGGCGCTCGGCGCGCTGGCACCCGAACATGTCGTCGGAGTGCACGTCAACTACCTGCCGACCCGGCCCGACCCCGCCGCCGGCCTCGAACTGTCCGAAACCGATCGCGCCCGGCTCGACAAGGTGCAGTACCTGATGGCGAACCGGCCCCCGTACCAGGCATTACAGGCCACCGCCCCGCAGACACTCGGCTACGCGCTGACCGACTCGCCGGTCGGTCAGCTGGCCTGGATCGCAGAGCGCTTCGCCCAGTGGACCGGCCCCCGCACACCGGTGAGCGATGAGCGGATGCTCACCGATGTCTCGCTGTACTGGCTGACCGCCACCGCGGCCTCCTCGGCACGACTGACCCGCGAGTCCGCCCGGGGGTCGGCCCCATGCCCGGTGCCGCTCGGGGTGGCGGTGTTCGCCCACGACATCACCCAGTCGGTGCGACCGCTGGCCGAACGGCTCTACGACATCCGGCACTGGTCGGAGTTCGACCGGGGCGGCCACTTCGCCGCTATGGAGGTCCCCGCACTGCTCGCCGAGGACATCCGGACCTTTTTCCTCACCGTCCTTCGGGCCGGGCCGAGCGCGGCGGGCTGAATCTGCGACCGCGGGTCAGCCCAACCGCACACCCAGATCGTGAAAGGTCAGGTGCAACAGCAACCCCACCTCCGGACCGATCACCCCGCCGGTCAATTCCACATACCGCGAACAGAATTCGGGCCCGTGCGCGGCCACCGTGTCCGGCCGTGGTTCGAGGTGGTGTGCCAATTCGTGCAGAACGACCAGTTCTCGCAGCGCCCACGCGGTCCGTCCGCGCGTCGAGGTTTCCGCGTGCAGGGGCACCGCCAGCACGGCGTTCCCGGTTTCGTAATGAGCGGCCAGATTTCCGGCGCGGGCGCGCACCCGGATCGGCATACCCGCCCGCTTCCAGGTAGCCGCGACCCAGCCGAGAGCAAGTACCCGGTCGCAGTACTGCTGCACCGAATCCACCGAGGCGAACTTCCGCTCCGCCGGCAAGGTCAGCCGCGACCCGTGCACTTCGACCGTGTGCTGCCCGAATTCCGCCGCCCGATCGTAGATCGAACGCACCAGCTGCTCGGCGTCGTACACCCTGGCACGCTGCGTATCCCGCACGGCCGGCTACCCGGGGAGCTGTCCGCGCGCCCCGTCCAGCTCCCGTGCCGGCCCGAGCCGGGCCGTCCGTCCGGCCCGGTCCCCCGCGCGCCGGGCGTCCGGGGCGTAGCCGGTGGAGGTGCGCGGTCCGCGCCAGGTGCCGCGGGCCTCCGAGTTACGGGTGTAGAAATCGGCGAGTTCGATCTCCTTACCGCGCAATGCCAGCGCGGTTTCCGCGGCCCGGTCCGCAATGCCCGGCGCGGCGGCCCGGTTGCCGCGGTCGGTCGCGGACCGTTCGACCTCCGCTCTGGCCTCGGCGAGCCGGATGCCGATGCGTTCGGCGAACGCCAGCTGGAAATTCAGCCTGGCCGTCACCCCGGCCACCGGAACCCGCGCCACCCGGCGCACCCGCCGCCCGGCCCGGCGCTCGGTGACTACCTTCTCCATGGTCGCGGCCCGGTGCTCGCCGGATTTGAGGTACCGGTCCGACGCCCGCACCATCTGCACCAGCAAGCTGGAGTAGAGGGCTTCACAGACGGCGATATCCGCCGCGAACCCGTAGGCGTAGACCTGGGTCGAGGTGCGGGCCACATCACAGCGCACATCGTTGGCAGCGGCGATGGCCACGAACAGCTGCACGTAGGTGCGCAGGCCCTTGCGGCCGGGTTCACCGATCGGGATCATTCGCTGGATCAGCGCGCTGGGCCGTTCGCGGTCCCGGGTGTGCGCCCGCGCCACCGCCAGGTCGATCGAGGACCGGGTCGCCAGCCGCTGCGCCGCGGCCAGGAACGCCTCCGCCTCGTGCTCGTTGTCGGTGGATTCGGCTTTGCGCAGCAGTCCACCGATCCTGGTGAGCAGGCGATCGGAGACGGCGTTGGCGGAGGACATCGGGCATCAGCCTAATCGGCGCGGCCGAGCGCTGGCGGCGGTACGCCACTCGGCGCAGCCGGGCCGCACCCGTCCACACTCCGCCCGCGACCGGAGCTGAGGCGGAGGCGCACCCGAACCGACGCAGCCGGAGGATGCCGGTCGGCCACTCGCGACCGGAGCGAAGGCGGAGGTGCGCTTGCCCAGCGCAGCCCGGTTGAACCAGTTGCCTCGCGCACGGCCGAAGCCGATGCGGAGGTACGCCTACCAGTCGTTATACCCGAGATTTCACCGACCGGACGGCCTTCCGGCCCGTCCCGGCAGCGTCGCGGACGGCCGCGGTCCCTCGAGCTTCCGCTCACTTCGATATGGGAGTATCCGACACCGGGCGTGCACACCATGTATGTTGCGTTGTGCTGCCGCTCACTGTGTCGACCCTGGAGTTCCGCGATGGCTTTCAAGAAGGCGCCGTCTCTACGTGCCGCGCTCGTCCTATGGCCGATCGCGCTGCTGACCGTGACCTTCGCCACCGCCTGCAACACGAGCGACACCGATGAACAGCTCGGCATGAACCAGGACGGCCGCGGCCCGATCACCTACGTCGAAGGTAAGGACACCACCGAGACCGGTGCGGTCAAGCAGGTCATCGACCGCTGGAACGCCACCCATCCCGACGAGCAGGTCACCTACAAGGAACAGTCGAACGACGCCTCGGCCCAGTACGACGATCTGGTCGAGCACATGCGCGCGAAATCGACCGACTACGACGTGGTCGCCCTCGACGTGCCGTGGACCGCGGAGTTCGCGGCCAAGGGCTGGATCCAGCCCTTGGAGGACCAGTTCGCCATCGACACCTCGCCGCTGCTGTCGCCGCCGGTGGCCAGCGCCACCTACAACGGCACCCTGTACGCAGCGCCCCGCAACACCAACGGTGGCCTACTGTTCTACCGTAAGGACCTGGTACCCGACCCCCCGCTCACCTGGGCCGAGATGCGCGCCAGCTGCCCGCTGGCGCGGGACAACCAGATCGGCTGCTACGCGGGTCAGTTCGCGCCCTACGAGGGCCTGACGGTGAACACCGCCGAGGTGATCAACGCGTTCGGCGGGACCTTCGTGGGCACCGACGGCCGTACCCCGACGGTCAACAGCCCGCAGTCGCGGGCCGGGCTCGAGCAGCTGGTGGACGCCTACCGGGTCGGCGATATCCCGCGCGAGGCCATCACCTTCCAGGAACCGACGAGCGGCGCCGCGTTCACCCAGGGCAAACTCATGTTCCTGCGCAGCTGGCCCTCCACCTACGGTGACGCCTCCTCGGAGGCCTCGGCGGTCAAGGACAAGTTCGGGGTCGCGCCGCTGCCCGGGGACACCGGGATCGGTGCCTCGACCCTCGGTGGCTACAACGCCGCGATCAGCGCGTATTCCGAGAACAAGGCCACGGCACTGGATTTCCTGAAGTTCCTGATCAGCGAGGAAGCCCAGCACATCATCGCCTCCGGCGCGCTGCCGTCGGTACGGGCCTCGATCTACGACGATCCGGCGCTCATCGCCAAGATGCCGTACCTGCCCGCCTTGAAGGATTCCATCGCCAGCGCGGTGCCCCGACCGGTCACCCCGTTCTATCCGGCGGTGTCCAAAGCCATTCAGGACAACGCATATGCTGCCCTGACCGGAACCAAGTCCGTGAACGACGCGATCATCGGCATGCAGAAGGGCATCGAGACGGCCGGATCGTAGATATTGTTCAACCGGACCCGGCGAGCCCGTAGGAGAGAGTAACGGTGTCGGATCCTTCCGGAACGGTCGCGCAGGCGTCGGTCCGTACAGAAAAGCCCGCGAACGCGACCAACGATCGTGGGACGTCCAGCAGGCTTCGCGACGAAGTCCGTATGTCGGGCCGGGCGTGGCTGTTCGTCGCGCCGGTGTTGATAGCGCTCACCGTGGTGATCGGTTATCCGGTGCTGCGGGCGCTGTGGATGTCGTTCACCTACGACGATCGGCTCGACGAGACGACCGGCCGCTTCGTCGACAGCGGCGAAAGCACCTTCTACAACTACCTGCACTGGATCCTCGGCCAATGCCAGGTCATCACCGGCGGTGTCACCGAATGCCCCACCGGTAACCTGGGCGCCGAGTTCTGGGGTGCCGTCGGCGTCACGCTGTTCTTCGCGGTTGTCACGGTGACGCTGGAGGTGGCGATCGGGCTCGGGATGGCCATCGTCATGGGCAAAACCTTCAAAGGCCGGGCGCTGCTGCGCGCGGCGGTGCTGATCCCGTGGGCGATCCCGACCGCGGTGACGGCCCGGCTCTGGGAGTTCATGTTCCAGTACGACGGTGTGGTCAACACCGTGTTCGGCACCGAGATCCTGTGGACCTCCGACGCGTGGCCGGCCCGTTTCGCGGTGATCGCCGCCGATGTGTGGAAGACGGCGCCGTTCGTGGCGCTGCTGCTGCTGGCCGGTCTGCAGATCATCCCCGACGACGTCTACGAGGCGGCCCGGGTGGACGGCGCCTCGGCCTGGCAGCGGTTCACTCAGATCACCATGCCGCTGCTCAAACCAGCGCTGCTGGTCGCCGTGCTGTTCCGCACCATGGACGCGCTGCGCATGTACGACCTGCCCGCCATCATGACCAACAATCTCCCGGCGACCCGGACACTGTCGGTCCTGGTCGTCGAGCAGACGCGGCAGGGACCCAACAGTGCGGCCGCACTGTCGACGATCACCTTCCTGTTGATCTTCGCGGCGGCGTTCGTACTGGTGAAGATATTGGGCGCGAACGCGGTGCGGACGCAGGAAGAACAGCGGAAGGCGTGATGGCCGCGGTGACAACTCAGCAAATCGGTACCGCCGGACCCGCGTCGGAGTGGCGGCGCAGGCTCGGCTCGGCCCGCATCTACGTGGGTGCCCTGATCGTGCTCGTCTGGGGACTGGGCCCGTTCTATTGGATGGCGGTGACCGCCTTCCGCGATCCCGACCACACCTTCGATTCCACCCCGTGGCCCACGCATATCACCCTGGACAACTTCCGGGACGCGTTCGATACCAGCCGCGGTAACAATTTCGCCCACGCGCTGCTCAACAGCGTGATCATCGGCGCGGCCAGTACCGCCATCGCGCTGGTCATCGGGATCATGGCGGCCTACGCGCTGGCCCGGCTCACCTTCAAGGGCCGGTACCTGGTGTCGGGCTTGATCCTGAGCGCGTCGATGTTCCCGGTGGTCGTCCTGGTGACCCCGCTGTTCCAGCTGTTCACCGAAATCGGCTGGATCGGCAGATACCAGGCGCTGATCCTGCCGAACATCTCCTTCGTGCTGCCGCTGACGGTGTATATCCTGGCCTCGTTCTTCGCCGAACTGCCGTGGGAACTCGAGGAGGCGGCCCGGATCGACGGCGCCACCAAGGTGCAGGCGTTCCGGCTGGTGATGCTGCCGCTGGCCGCGCCGGCCGTGTTCACCACCGCGATCCTGGCCTTCATCGCGGCGGTCAACGAATACCTGCTCGCCCGGGTGCTCTCCGGTAGCCGAACGGAACCGGTGACGGTCGCAATCGCCCGGTTCTCCGGGAACAATCCGCTGGTCCCCCCGTACGGTGCGATCATGGCGGCGGGCACGCTGGTGACCGTGCCGCTGGTGATCCTGGTACTGGTGTTCCAGCGACGGATCATCTCCGGACTCACGGCAGGCGGGGTCAAAAGCTGATCTCTGGGTATCCTGAGATCTGGCGGTGGTGCGCCTGAGTTTTTCCGACGCTCCGAGAGGAGATGATCGTGAGCTCGTTCCGTTCTCGACGTGGCCGCAGTACTCCCCAGCCACCGCAGTACCCCTCGATAGCAGGTTGGAAAGAGCTCGACGATTCCGGGCCGCGTCCCCGCCCGCCCCGGCCACCCACCTATATCCGCCCACACCGGACCCGCGGCCAGCGCATCCGGCAGCTGGTGCTGTGGCTGTTCACCATTCTGATCGCCATTCCGACCCTGCTGATCGCCCTGGTGTACTGGAGTGCGGAGATCCCGGCCGCCGGGACGGTACCGGTCAACCAGACCGCCACCATCACGGCCTCCGACGGCTCCACCGTGCTGGCGAAGGTGGTACCACCCGAGGGCAACCGCACCCCCGTACCGCTGTCGGACGTACCCGAGCACGTCCGTGAGGCGGTGCTCTCCGCGGAGGACCGCAACTTCTACACCAACCCGGGTTTCTCGGCGGCGGGTCTGCTGCGCGCGGTCCGCGACAATGTGCTGGGCCGGGCGAACGCCGGTGGTGGTTCCACCATCACCCAGCAGTACGTGAAGAATGCTTTCCTGGGCTCCGAGCGCACGGTCAGCCGCAAGATGCACGAGCTGATCATCTCCTCGAAGATGGCCAAGGAATGGAGCAAGGACGATATCCTCGGCGCCTATCTGAATACGATTTACTTCGGGCGCGGCGCCTACGGGATCGCCGCCGCCGCCCAGGCCTACTTCGGTAAAACGGTTCCCGAGCTGACCGTGGCCGAGGGTGCGGTCCTGGCCGCGCTCATCCGTTCGCCCTCCGCGCTGGACCCGCAGACCCGGCTCCCTCAGCTGCTGCAACGCTGGAATTACGTGCTCAACGGAATGGTCGAGATGAAAGCGCTCGCCCCGGGGGAGCGCGACGCGATCGTCTTCCCGCCGACGATCCCGCCACCCGCTCCCGAGGACGCCAACACCACCCGCGGCCCGGAAGGGCATATCAAGACCCAGGTGCTGCGTGAACTGGCCGACGCCGGGATCTCCGATCAGGAGCTGAACACCGGCGCCCTGCAGATCACCACCACCATCGACGCCAAGGCCCAGCAGGCCGCGACCGCCGCGGCGACCGCCGCGCTCGATGGCCAGCCGCCGGAGCTGCGGACCGCGGTGACCTCTATCGATCCGCGATCCGGCGCGGTCCGCGCCTACTACGGCGGCGCCGACGGTATCGGATACGACTTCGCTCAGGCCCCGCTACAGACCGGATCGGCGTTCAAGACCTTCGCGGTACTCGCGGCACTACAGCAGGGCATCCCGCTGTCGCGGGCCTTCGACAGCGCCCCCGTGGACGTCAACGGGGTGCTGGTGCGCAATGTCGAGAACGAATCCTGTGGGGTCTGCAGTGTGAGCGAGGCCTTCAAACGCTCGCTCAACACCAGTTTCTACCGGCTCACCCTCGAAATGAACAACGGCCCCCAAGCGATCGCCGACGCCGCCCACCAGGCCGGGATCCCGCAGGACATACCCGGTGTCCCGGGACAGTCGCTCACCGAGATGGGCGCGCCGCCCATGCCCTCCATCGTGCTCGGTACCTATCTGGTGCGGCCCTTCGATATGGCCTCGGCCTACGCCACCATCGCCGGTGCGGGCCGCTATCACCAGCCGTACTTCGTCCAGCGTGTGGTCCGCGGGGACGGCCGCGTCCTACTGGACCGCGGCGGCGACCCGGGGCAGCGCACGGGCGCCCAGCCGCCACCGTCGGAGCAGCGGATACCGCAGACCATCGCCACGCAGACCGCCACGGCCATGCTGCCCATCGCCTCCTATTCCAACGGCCACGCCCTGAGCGGCCGCCCCTCCGCCGCGAAAACGGGCACCACCCAGCTGGGCGACACCGGTCAGAACAAGGACGCCTGGATGGTCGGTTTCACACCGTCGCTGTCCACCGCGGTCTGGGTCGGCACCGACGCGAACCTCCCGATCGTCACCGCCGGCGGCGGCCGCATATACGGTTCCGGACTGCCCGCCGATATCTGGAAACAGACCATGGACGGGGCTCTGGCCGACACTCCGGCCGAGCAGATCGGGGCACCGGCGCCGAACCCCTCGCCGGCCGTCCCGGCCGCCCCACAGCAGCCTTCCCGCAACCCCTACGACATCCTCAACCCACCGCCCCCGCAACAGCCGGAACCGCAACAGCAGCCGACGCAGCAGCAACCCTTCATCATCATCCCCCCGGCCTCCGAGCCGTACGCCCCCGAGCCCGAATACGAGCCGGAACCGCAGGCGCCCGCATCGCCTCCTGCCGAAGCTCCCGCACCGCCGGTGGTACCGCCGGTACCGGCCCCGCGCGTCGTCGAAATCCTGCCCGGCGTAACGATACCCGTACCGTGACCGACGGATTCCGGTCGTGATCCCACCGAAGGAACGGTCGGCATGGCAGCATCGTTGGCCAGAGTGAGATGTCGCCCATCCGACCGACCGGCACGGGCCGACGCCCGGGCCGGGACGGGCGTGCGGGAGGATATGCGCTGGAGCGACGACGTATGACGAGACATAGGGGCTACGCCGGTGGAATTCAATGTCGTTGACCGCCCGGAAACGCTGGTGGCGGGAATGGTGCTACGCAGCCCGGCACTGGCCGTGGAAGGACCGCGCCGTACCAGAGTCGAAGAAGCGTGGAAACGCACGCTGACCCGAGCCTTACCCGGCCACCCCGCCAGTGCCTTCGTCGATCATGCCCCGGAGATCAATTCCTACCTCACCCATATCATCGGCTACCGCTGTCACAGCCTCGACGATCTACTACCCGGAGATGTCCTCGCCCGGATCCCCGCCGGCCGCTACGCCCGCTTCACCCTCAGCGGCGACGACCTCGGCGAGACGATCGTGACCCTGTGGCGGGCGATCTGGGACGCGGAGGCCGCCGGCCGGCTGGTCCGCTCCTATACCGGTGACTACGAGCGCTACCCCGACGAGCACACGGTGGAAGTGTTCGTGGCGATGGCAGCAGACGATGCGGCGAGCAGGTAGGAAGCAGCTGTGGACTTCGAAATTGTCGAACTGGACGAGAGCCTGGTGGCCGGGCTCACCATCCCGCTGGCCGGCCGGGAGGTGACCGCCCGCGACCTCGACCTGGTGAACTTCACCTGGGATCGTTATCTCAGCCGCGAGAAGAACGTCCCCCGGGTCGCCGCCTACATCGGCCAAGAGGATCACGCGGTAGCGGTACTCGGCTACGAGATCAAGAAGATGACCGACCTGGATCCGGGCGATGTACTCACCCGGGTCCCCACCGGCCGCTACGCGAAATTCGTGGTCACCGAGAAGCCCTACGACCTGCTCCGCACGGCGTGGGCGAGGGTCCGGGAAGCGGAGAAGGCGGGCACGATAACCCGATCCCACACCGCCGAACTGGAACGCTACACCGGGCCGACCTCGGTAGAGGTCTACGTGTCGCTGGACTGACGGATGCCCGCGCCGGGCCGATGTTCGAGCGGCCGGCACATGCGTGAAGCCGGGTACACCTCGCCGTCGTGGTGCGGCGATCCACCCGGGGCGAGGGCGGCCACCTGTGGACCTGGACATCGAATGCCGGCGCAAGCCGCATGCGTCTGGTCCTACGAGACCCCTCGAAGAGTTGAGGCCCGTCTCGCCCCTTGGCCGAAGGTGCTCAACGGTCGGCCTTCCGCGGAAGGCCGACCGCACGTCGCATGAGCCGAAGGCTCGAGTCCCGAGGGCGAAACGGCAAGACCAAGGGGGCCTCGACCCTGCGGCGCCGGAGGCGCCGCCAAGAACTCAAGCGTCGATGATGAAGGCCTCGAGCTGGGCGCGGGCGATATCGTCGGCCAGCTGCTTGGGCGGGGACTTCATCAGGTAGGCCGACGCCGGGATCACGGGGCCGCCGATACCGCGGTCCTTGGCGATCTTCGCGGCACGGACCGCGTCGATGATGATGCCGGCCGAGTTGGGCGAATCCCACACCTCGAGCTTGTATTCCAGGTTCAGCGGCACATCGCCGAAGGCGCGGCCTTCGAGGCGGACATAGGCCCATTTGCGGTCGTCGAGCCAGCCGACATGGTCGGAAGGACCGATGTGCACATCGCCGGCGCCCATTTCCTTCTTCAGGTTGCTGGTGACGGCCTGGGTCTTGGAGATCTTCTTCGACTCCAGGCGTTCGCGCTCGAGCATGTTCTTGAAGTCCATATTGCCGCCGACATTCAGCTGCATGGTGCGGTCGAGCTGGACACCGCGGTCCTCGAACAGCTTCGCCATCACGCGGTGGGTGATGGTGGCACCGACCTGGCTCTTGATGTCGTCACCGACGATCGGCACGCCCGCGGCGCGGAACTTCTCGGCCCACACCGGGTCCGAGGCGATGAACACCGGCAGCGCGTTGACGAACGCCACACCGGCGTCGATCGCGCACTGGGCGTAGAACTTGTCCGCTTCCTCGGACCCCACCGGCAGGTACGAGACCAGCACGTCGACCTCGGCGTCTTTCAACGCCTTGACCACGTCGACCGGCTCGGACTCGGCGAGTTCGATGGTTTCGGCGTAGTACTTGCCGATGCCGTCGAGGGTGGGGCCGCGCTGGACCGGAACACCCAGCGGCGGCACGTCGGAGATCTTGATGGTGTTGTTCTCGCTGGCGAAGATCGCCTCGGACAGGTCGAAGCCGACCTTCTTGGCGTCCACGTCGAAGGCGGCCACGAACTGCACGTCCCGCACGTGGTATTCGCCGAACCGCACATGCATCAGTCCGGGCACCGTCGTGGAATCGTCGGCATCCCGGTAGTACTGCACGCCCTGGACGAGCGAGGAGGCGCAGTTGCCCACACCTACGATGGCGACGCGAACACTGGACTTGTTGGTGTCTCCACTACTCATGGCCGGTATTTCCCTCTTTCTGTGGTGCCGCCTTCGTCGATTGCTCCGCCGCAATCAACTCGTTGAGCCAGCGCACTTCGCGCTCGCTTGATTCGAGTCCGAGTTGATGGAGTTGGCGGGTGTAGCGATCCAGCGATCCGCTCGCTCTCTTGATCGCTTCCCGCAGCCCCTCTCGGCGCTCCTCGACCTGACGCCGCCTGCCCTCCAGAATCCGCATCCGCGCTTCCGCGGGGGTGCGGCTGAAAAAGGCGAGGTGAACGCCGAAGCCGTCATCGGTGTAGTTCTGCGGACCCGTATCGGCCAGGAGGTCGTTGAAACGCTCCCGGCCCGCCGGAGTCAGCTGGTAGACCCGCCGCGCCCGGCGGGTCGTGGACAGTCCCTCGGGTACTTCCTCCGCGATCAGTCCATCCGCCCGCATGCGCTTCAAGGTCGGATACAGCGACCCGTAGGAAAAAGCCCGAAACGCCCCGAGCAGACCGGTGAGCCGCTTCTTCAGCTCGTAGCCGTGCATGGGCGATTCCAGGAGCAGCCCGAGGATTGCCAGTTCGAGCAACGGGCTTCACCCCCTGACTTCCGTACAGACCTAACCAATGGATGCGATTACCCACTATATCGGAGCGATATAACAACGCATAGTTCTGCGCGGACAGGAACGCATCAGCGCAGGTGAGAATGAGAGCTCGGCCGGGGACGCGGCGCGGCCGGTCAGTCGACCGGGTGGACTTCCCGCGGTGTGCCGTCCAGCGCGAGTTGCACCGTTCCGGTGCGATCGCCCCCGTCACCGACGTAGATATCGATCACCGGCGCGGCCGCCTCGGGTGCGATGAGCTCGTAGCCGATACCGAGATGGCCGACCTTTCCGCCGACCAGCTTCACCGTCGCCGGCGCCCCGGCCAGGACCGCGGCCACGGCGGGCAGGTCGATATCGGCGAGATCCACCGGGCGACCCTCCGAATAGCTCGACGGGCCCGAGCTCTCGGGGGTGAACTCCGTGCCGTCGAACTCGTAGGCCTGTTCCTCGCCCCGGTCCAGGCGCAGGAGGCTGATCCGGTCGGGGAAGACCGTCGCCGTGTCGATGATCGTGTCACCGAATTCCCGCCGGTAGCTGTCGACGAAAAGAGCCAGACCGCTGCCGGTGGTCAGATCCGCGGCGGCCGCCTCCACGGCCGCTTCGGTGGCGGCGGCCTCCGCGCTCACGGCATCCTCGGACCGGGCCAGACCCACCACCGCACCGAGTGCCGCGGCCGCCGTCAGCAGCGCGACAGGCACCCACCAGGGGCGGGCCGGGTGGTCCCGGTTCAGGATCGCGGCGCCGGCGAGCTCACCGGGGATCTGCAAATCCGCGATGAGGGCGTCCAGTTCGGCGGTGTACTTCGCCCGCATCGCCGACTGCGTGCGCGCGCCGTGCTCGTCGGGGGAGAGCTGCCCGTCCACCGCGGCCGCGTCCAGCAGCGCGCACACCTCGACCCGGTCGCTGTCACGCGCCCGGACCTGTTCTCTTTTCGCCACGGTCGCTTCCTCTAGCCGTCGAAGGGCCACACCCTCAGCACCTCACCGGCGGGGCTGAGGACGAACCATCCGGATTCGTCGAAGGTGTTGTTCACATGAATGCCCACCGCCGGGCGGCCCGCGAGCGGATCGAAGGAGAAGATCTCCAACTCGATCATCGAGACGACCCCGTCGGGCACCCGGGTGGTGGCCGCGGCGGTCCCGGCGGCCGCGGCGATCGCGGCGGTGTCGACCGCGGCCAGGTCGACGGTGGGAGTATCGGCCGGACGGGTGGTCGGATCACTGTCCTGATGGAAACCGCCGCGATAGGTGTAGGTCACCTTCCGGTTCGGCTGCCCCGGCAGCGCGCGGGTCACCCGGGCGTGGGCCGGGTAGAGCGTGATCTCGTCGGCGACCGTATCGCCGAATTCGGTCCGATAGCGGTCGATGAAATGCGCCAGTCCTGCGCCGGTCACCAGGTCCGGGGTGGGGATGACCAGCGGTTCGACATTGTTCAGGGCGGCATACGGCACGGGCGCGGCGGGCGCGGGCGCGGCGGCCCCCGGAGGTGGCGCGGGGGCCGGCTCGGCCTCGCGGTGGGCTAGCGAGAAGGCGCCGAACGCCACCGCGAGCGCCGCCGCACTCAGCACCGCGAAGTACTTTCCCTGCCCACCGGAGCGAGCCGGCGGGCGCGCGACGGGGGCCGACCGCGCACCCTGGAGATCGGCGGTGAGGTCGGCGAGATCCCCCAGAGTGACGGTGTCGGCGAGCAGTTCGGCGCGGGCGCGGTACTCGTCCTCCGCGAGCTGGCCCTCGCCGAAAGCCCGACTCAGCACCTCGCCGGCGGCATCGCGGTCGGCGGTGCGGGCGCGGGTAGCGGACGAGTACCCGGAGGCCGGCCCGGAACCGGCGGCGGCGCCCGCGCTGTGCACGCGCCGTGCGGCCGACGCCTGCAGATCCGCGACCAGTTCGGACAGTTCGCCCAGCGTTTTCGCGGCCCGTGCCGCGGCGATGCGATCGTGGTACTCGCCGGCGCCGAGCTGCCCCTCGGCATAGGCGGCGTCGAGCACAGTCGCGGTTTCGGCGCGGTCGATATCACGCGCGCGCAGACGACCGGGTATGACCGTGGACACCCCCGAATCGTACGGTGAGAGCGGCTTCCCGTGGGTTCGCACGGATCACCCTTCATACGGCGGTAACCGGCGGGCCGGATGGCACACATGCGACAACTCGCCCGCCCATCCGGCGCACAACCCACCACCGGCGACCCATCACGTCTGCGCACTCCGGGAATCCGCGGAGCACCGGGCCCGGCCCGCGGACATCCGAACCGCGACCGCGCGGCGGAGGTACGAATCCAATGCGGCCGTGGGCGGCGCCATTACATCACCGCTACTCTGGGAGCGTGCGAATACAGCGGCAAGTGGTCGACTATGCGCTCCGGCGCAAGTCGCTGCTGGCTGACGTCTATGCGGGCCGTGTCGATGTCGCCGAGGTATGTGACGCCAATCCCTACCTGCTGCGTGCGGCCAAATTCCACGGTCGGGGGAGCGAGGTCACATGCCCTATCTGCCGGAAGGAACAACTCACCCTCGTATCCTGGGTCTACGGCGACGGCCTGGGGCCGGTCGCGGGTTCCGCGCGCAGCCCGGAAGAGCTGGTACGCCTGGCCGAGACCCGAGAGGAATTCTCGGTTCACGTGGTCGAGGTGTGCCGGACATGCAGCTGGAATCACCTGGTGCAGTCCTATGTGCTCGGGAAGACGCCGCAGGGCCGGCGTTCCGGTTCCCGGGTGAACCGGCGCACCGCCGCGGAATGAGACCGCCCGGCCCGACGATGGTGCCCGTGCCGAGCCCTCAGGGGCGCCGCGGAGCGAGCCCATCCGACCGATACGAGCTTTGGAGACCTTGTCAGTGACTTCGCCCTACGACCCCCCACCCGGCGATGACCCGCGCGGTGGTCGCACCCAGCGCGGACAGCTTCCGGGTCGAGAGCCGCAGCAGCGACCGGGTGCGCCCAACCGTGGACCCGCACCGAACGCGAACGCGCCGCGCCCCGGCCCGGGCGGGCGACCGCCGGCGCCGGGCGGACCGCGTCCCGGCCCGGGTGGACCGCGCCCGGGCCCGGTGACGGGTCCGCGACCAGCCGCAGGCGGACCGCGCCCTGGGCCGAACGGGCCGCGCCCCGGTCCGGGCGGCACGGGACGACCGCCGGGGCCCCGGCCCGGGCCCGAGGGTCGCCGGCCGGGACCGAACACCGGTGGGATGCCCGGCGCCACGCGGGGCCCGCAGCCGCCGCAGCGTCCCGGTCCGCCGCCCGGCCGCCCGCCGCAGGGCCAGCCGCCGAACCAGCCCACCCAGCGCATGGGCCGCCCCGGGGAACCGGGCGCGCCGCGCGGTGAGCAGGGCACCGCGAAGATGGCGCAACCGGGTGCGCCCACCGAAACCACCCGCCGTGAACGCACCACGACCGGCCCGCGCCCCGTAACGGGTCCGAACACCGGCGAGCGCCGGACGGACGGACCGGAGGGCCGGCCGTCCCGCTCCGGAGCCGCGGGCGGGCCGCCGCCACGGCGGCCCGGCGGCCGCTCCGGTGGTCCCGGTGGTCCCGACGGCCGCGGACCCGCCCAGAAACGCAAGAACCGGTGGAAGATCGCGCGCCGGATCGCCTACGTCCTGGTCGCACTGGCCATCGTGGTGCCGAGCACGGTGTTCCTGGTCGCCTATTCCACGGTGTCGGTGCCCGAACCGGGTGACCTCAAGACCAACCAGGTCGCGACGATTCTCGCGGCCGACGGCGAAACCGAGATCACTCGCGTGGTGCCGCCGGAGGGCAACCGCACCGATGTGACGATCGATCAGATCCCGCCGCATGTGCGCAACGCGGTGATCGCCGCCGAGGACCGGGATTTCTACAGCAACCCCGGCTTCTCGATCTCCGGCTTCGCCCGTGCCGCCCGCGACAATGTCCTCGGACGCGAAAGCGCCGGTGGTGGTTCGACGATCACCCAGCAGTACGTGAAGAACGCGCTGGTCGGTGACGAACGCAGCCTCACCCGCAAGCTGCACGAGCTGGTGATCTCGGCGAAGATGGCGCGGCAGTGGAGCAAGGACGAGATCCTCACCGCCTACCTGAACACCATCTACTTCGGGCGCGGCGCCTACGGCATCAATGCCGCGGCCAAGGCGTATTTCGACAAGCCGGTGCAGGACCTGAGCGTGACCGAGGGCGCGGTACTGGCCGCGACCATTCAGCTGCCGTCGCTGCTGGATCCCGAATCCAACCCGGAGGGCGCGAAGTCCCGCTGGAACTACGTCCTCGACGGTATGGTCGCCGGCGGTAATCTCGACCGGGGCGAACGTACGGGGCTGACCTATCCGCAGGTGGTCTCGTCGGCCAAGGCCGGGGAGACAACCGAGGCCGCGGGGCCGGAGGGCCATGTCAAAGCGCAGGTGCTGCGCGAACTCTCGGAAGCGGGTATCAGCGAACAGCAGCTGAACACCTCGGGCCTGCAGATCACCACGACCATCGATGCCAAAGCGCAGCAGGCCGCCGTCGACGCCGCACGCAAGAACCTCGAGGGCGAACCGGACAAGTTGCGCACCGCGGTGGCCTCGATCGATCCGAAAACCGGTGCGGTACGCGCCTACTACGGCGGTGAGGAAGGCTACGGCTACGACTTCGCCAATGCCGCCCTGCAGACCGGGTCCTCGTTCAAGGTGGTCGGCCTGGCGCAGAACCTGGAGAACGGTGTCCCGCTGTCGCAGATGTACGACAGCTCGCCGATCACGGTGAACGGTATCGAGATCACCAACGTCGAGGGTGAGCAGTGCGGCGTCTGCACCATCGCCGAGGCGCTCAAACGTTCGCTGAACACCAGCTTCTACCGGATGCAGCTGGAAATGCAGAACGGGCCGCAGAAGATCGCCGATATGGGGCACAAACTGGGTATTCCGGAAGAACTTCCGGGTCTCGGCCCCACGCTGACCGAACCGGGCGGGGCCGGACCGAACAACGGTATCGTCCTCGGCCAGTACCAGGCCCGGCCGCTGGATATGGCGTCCGCGTACGCGACCCTGGCCGCTTCGGGCATATACCACAAGCCGCATTTCGTGAGCAAGGTCGTCTCGGCGGACGGCACGGTGCTGCTCGATCGCGGTGATGTGGCCGGGGAACGGCGGGTCTCCGAGGCCGTCGCCGACAATGTCACCGCGGCCATGGAACCGATCGCCGCCTACTCCCGTAACCACGGCCTCGCGGGCGGCCGCGCCTCGGCCGCCAAGACCGGTACCGCGCAGTTGGGCGACACCGGTGAGAACAAGGACGCGTGGATGGTGGGGTACACCCCGTCGTTGTCCACCGCGGTCTGGGTCGGCACCACCGACAACTCGCCACTGCGCAACTACGGCGGCGCGATGATCTACGGTTCCAGCCTGCCGTCGGATATCTGGAAGGCCACGATGGACGGTGCCCTCGAGGGCACGCCCAACGAGAAGTTCCCCAAACCCGCGCCGATCAAGGGCCAGGCCGGTGTGCCGAAGTGGACGGCCCCCTACACCGCGCCGTCCACCACGATGCCGACCTTCGAGCCCCCGGTGGTGATCCAGCCGAGCCAGGTCGAGATCCTGCCCGGTATCACCATCCCGGTGCCCGGCGTGGCGCCCAACCCGCGTAGCCAGCAGCAACCGCAGAACCAGCCGCAGGGCAACGGGCCGGGTCCACTACCCGGGCAGCCCACCGCCGGACAGACCAGTACGGCTCCCACGGTCACCCAGGCGCCCGATGCCGGCGGCGGCACCGACACCGGCGGCGACAGTGAGGACAGCGGCGACACCGGCGGCGACAGCCGTCCGGACTCGGGCGGATAAACCCGCAACACTGTCCGGGGTCCCGGCTCGGTCCGGGCCGGGACCCCGGTAACAGGTAACCTCGGGTGCCGTGAGCGAGCAGCGACTGGTGGGTGGGCCGGACGAGGGTGTAGGCCCCGGAAACGGGCGAACCGGCCGGGCCGCCACAGCCGGTTACGATTCGCCCGCCCCGCTCGCCCGAGATCTGCGTTCGGCCGATACGCGTGACAAACCGAGCCGCAACGATTCCATGACCGCCCAGCTGTGCACGGTCGTGGGCGGCCCGGTCGGCGATCACGCGGTGATCGGGCGCGCACGGTTCTGGACACCGATGCGGGTGCTGCTGGCATTCACCGTGGTCTTCCTGGCGTTCGGCTGGTTCGCCAAGGCCGGCTGTATCCAGCAGACCACCACCACCGGCGGCCTGCTCACCCTCGACTGGAACAACGGCCGCCAATACACGGCCATGTGCTATTCGGACACGGTGCCGCTGTACGGCGCCGAACGCCTCAACGAGGGCGCGTTCCCGTACAAGAAGTCCTGGGTGGAGGAAACACCCGGCGGCGGCACCGAGGTCCGGCATATGGAGTATCCGGTGCTGTCGGGCATGTACCAGTACGTTTCCATGCTGGTCGCCAAGAGCTGGGACGCCAGTCCGCTACCGGGGGCCCTGCAGGTGGTGCTGTACTTCAATGTGGTGGCCCTGGGTCTCTCGGTCGCCTGGCTCGTGACCATCTGGGCGACCGCGCTGCTGTCCGGGCGCCGGATCTGGGACGCTGCCCTGGTGGCATGTTCGCCGTTGGTGATCGTGCACGCCTTCACCAATTTCGATTTCCTCGCGACCGCCTTCGCCGCGATGGGGCTGCTGGCATGGGCCCGCCGCCGGCCGCTGCTGGCCGGTGTCCTGCTGGGATTGGGTGGTGCGGCGAAGCTGTACCCCCTGCTGCTACTGGGCCCGATCGTGGTGCTGTGCCTGCGCGCCGATCCGATGCAGCGCACTCCCCGCGCACATCAGGCGACCCGGTTGCGCGATATCGACAGTGCCGCGAGGCTGCGCACCTGGCTCGAGGAGGTGCCGGCACGGATCCGGTTGCTGGGCACCCGCCCGCTCGGCGCCGCCGCGCTGACCGGCGTCGGCGCCGCGGCCACCTGGCTCCTGGTGAATCTGCCTATCGCGCTGCTGTACCCGGACGGCTGGCGGGAATTCTTCCGACTCAACACCACGCGGCACGCCGATCCCGATTCGCTCTACAACGTGGTGATGTCGTTCACCGACTGGTCGGGTTTCGACGGTGTGCTGCGGCACGGGGAACCACCCACGTTCCTCAATCTGATCTCGCTGCTGCTGTTCGTGGCGGCCTGTCTCGGTATCGCCTACATCGGCCTGACCGCCCCGCGGCGGCCCCGGCTGGCCCAGCTGTGTTTCCTGGTCATCGCCGCGTTCCTGTTGACGAACAAGGTGTGGAGCCCGCAGTACTCGCTGTGGCTGGTGCCGATCGCGGTCCTGGCCTTGCCGCATCGGCGGCTCCTGCTGGCGTGGATGACGATCGACGCGTTGGTCTGGGTGCCGCGCATGTTCTATTACCTCGGCGCGGATCGTAAGGGTCTGCCGGAGCAGTGGTTCACCGCGACGGTGCTGCTGCGCGACCTCGCGGTGATCGGACTGTGTGCGCTGATCATCCGGCAGATCTACCGGCCCGAACAGGACCTGGTGCGCCACGGCGATCTGGATGATCCGGTCGGCGGGGTGGTCGACCGCGCCCCGGACCCGCTGCTGCCGTGGCTACCGGAGGTGCTGCGCCCCCGGATCTCCCTCGACACCCACTGGACCGGTGCGATGGCGGCGACGCGGAACCGTAAGCGGGACACCGCGACCGCGGCGCCGCCGGTGGAGGCGGTGCGGGAGTTCCGGCCGCCCGCGCGCCTGGGCTGATCCGGTCCCATCGAGATCGCGGTGAAGTCCGGTGAAACACGCTACGCTCGCGCGGCGATTCACGTTCGGGATCACCGGAGGCGTCTTCTCGCGCCACCGCAATCAGTCAGGGGATATCGGTGGATCATCGACAGCAGCACGAGAATTTCGCTCGGCGCGGACGAGCGAACCGGAACATTCTGCTCGTGGCCGGTATCGGTCTCGGTGTCTTCGTGCTACTCGGTATCGTCGGTTACCTGATCGGCGGTGACGACACGGCAGCCGAAGACCCGGCGCCCGTCCGGGCCGCCACCGAGGTCGTAACGGCTCCGGCGCCGGTGGCTCCGGCTCCCGCCGAGCAGACCAGCGGCCCGGCCGCGCCCCCGGAAACTCCCACGGTCGCAACATCCACCCCCCCGGCCGCATCGCCACCCCCCGCGGCCACGCCGACCTACTCCGACCCGCGGTGCGCCCCGGCGAGCGCCGAACTCGTCGCCCTGGTCGCCGCCGGCCTCACGACCGACGGGCACGAACTCACCAACGGCACGGTGATCGACGAGAACGGAACGACATATTTCGGTGCCACCACTCTCGATGCCCTGGGCGAGATGGACGCCCGTTCGGACGTGTGGATCGTGCGGGACGGCGCGGTGTACTCCTCTTCGGGTGGTGCCCGCAATCAAACGAGCTTCCCGCGAGCGAGTGACGAACTCGGGATCTCCCCGGGCGATCCGATCGTCATCGCTGTGGACAGCTGTGTCATCGATCTGACCGACTGATCACCGAACCGAGCAACACTCCCGGGAAGCGACGGCCGCCGCGACCTCTCATATCGAGAGTTTGTGGCACCGCCGCTACGCCGCGACCGCCCGGCCCGGGCTCAGCCCGCCCGCAGGATTCGTGCCCGCTGTTCCGGTTCGTGCGGTAGCAGATCCAGGTCCAGTTGCCAGGCGTTACCGGTCCACGGATCGAAGAGCGGGGTGCCGGTGACGGTCGGCAGATGACGGCAGGCACGTGACAGTGTGGCCACCGCGCTGTCCCCCGACTCGGACTCGTTCGCGCCGACGATAATGGTCGACAGTCCGATCAGATCCCCGCGGGCCGGCAACGCCACCAGTCGCTGCGCGTCCGCGGCCTGGTATCCGTGCGGGAAATCCGCCGCGAGCAGGATGCGATGCTCGGCCGGCGGGGTCGCCTGCCCGGAGTTGTAGGCCATCTCCGCCAGTTCGGCGGCGTCCACGAGTTGCTGCAACCGCGGTGAGATATCGGCGTGATCGGTGATCGGCGGCCCCGCCAGCACCGGCGCCAGCATCCCGGTGAAACCGGTGAACGCGCCGGTGAGATCGATGATGTCGACCAGGGTCCGGCGCCCCGGGGCAGCCCGCATCAACCGGGCGAGCAGGGCACCGATCACCGGTGCGACGGCCGCCGAGGATTCGGTGTCCACCCACAGCGGACGATTCAGTGGGACCGGCACACAGTAGGGGACCCGCAGCGCGCCCCGGTCCTGCGCGTAGAGCTCCCCGAGCCGGATACCGTCCGCCGGAGCGGCCGGGCGGTCCCAGGCGGGGGATTCCCACGAGGCCAGCGCCGCGGGCAGCACCGCGTCCGCCTCGTGCAGTTCGCGCAGCAACTGGGTGCTGTCGCGCCGGTGATTGTGCTCGGCGGTCGCCGTGAGTTCGTCGTGCCGCCGCTGGGCGGCCGCACGCGCGGCGTCGGCGGCGGGGGTGTTGCGGGTGGCCGGATCGGAGACCGCGGCCGACAGTTCCTGGTCGAGCCGCTCGGCCGCGTAACCGCGCGCCGATTCCAGGGCGGCGGCCGAACGGGCGGCGTCCTCGAAGATCATCCACAGGCGTTCCAGCCCGTGCCCGACCTCCAGGGGCTCGATATCGGCCTGCGTACCCGGCGCAGCGGTCGCGCCGGTGGGGGCGGCCACCGGCGCGTCGAGCACGGTGGGCGCCGCCGCCGCGACCGGAGCCACGGCGAAACCGTCGGCGCCGTGTACCCGGAGCAGCTCACCGATACCGCCCGCGTACCCCTGACCGACCGCGCGCAGCTTCCAGCCCGCACCGCGCCGGTACAGTTCGAAGCAGATCAGCGCGGTTTCCCCGGCCTGCGGGGCGATCACGAACTCGGCCACCTCGGCATCGTTCTCCGACAGCGACGCGGTCACCACACCGAGTCCGCTCTGCGCGGCGGCCACCAGCAGCACCGCCTGGGCATCCGCGCGTACCTCGGCCGGCGTGACGACGACCGCCGCCTCCTCGACCCGGACCCCGGGGCCGGACGGACGTTCGGGCACCAGCACATCGGCCGCCGAACCGACCCGCAGGTCCGCGGCCACCACCAGCGCCGAAACCGTCAGCGGCCCGGCGGCGCTCACCCGGAAGCGGGTGACCCCGCCGCCCAGCGGGATGTTCTGCCCCGCCTGCAACTGCTTCATCGCCTGTCCCCCGGCACCGTTCATACCGCCAGGAACCGGCCCAGCTGGGGAATCGCCTCACCGGGGTGTTTGGCATTGAAGCCCTCGCCGATGGCCTGCATCTTCCAGTCGTTGCCGGCCCGGAACAGCTTCGCCATCGCCATGGCGGTGGTCGGCGTGCCGCCGGTCAGCGAGTAGCGGGCCAGCTCCGCGTTGTTGGCGCCGTCGATCAACCGGCAGAAGGCGTTCTGCACCTGACCGAACGTATGCCCCTTGTACGAGGTCACGACGAAGATCAGGTTGTTGACGTGGGCCGGGAGCCGGGTGAGGTCGACCAGGATCACCTCGTCGTCGCCCGCGCCCTCACCGGTGAGGTTGTCGCCCTGGTGCCGGATCGAACCGTCCTTGGAGGTCAGCTGGCCGTAGTAGGCGACATCCACCGGGTTCATATCGGCGAACATCACCACGGACGCGTCGAGGTCGATATCCACGGTCCGGCTGCCGAACAGGCCGCGCTGCTGCACCGGATCCCAGCCCAGGCCCATCTTGACGAAGGTGAGCGCCGCGCCGTCTTCTTTGCGGAGGCTGACCCGCTGCCCCTTCTGCAGGCTCACCGGACCGGTCTTGCTCAGACTGATCTCGCCGGGATGCTGCTGGGTGGGCGCCGCCGGAACGGGCTGCTGCGGGTAGCCGGGCCCGGGCGGCGGCGGATAACCACCACCCTGGGGCGGATAACCACCGCCCTGCGGCGGGTAGGGCGGAGCGGGCGGTTGCTGCTGGGTGGGGTAGGCCTGCTGGCTGGGCGGCGGCACCGGCGCGGTCTGCTGCACGGGCGGCGGCGGCGGAGGCGGCGCGGAGGCGGGCGCCGCGGCCTGCGTTTCGGCCGGGGAATCATCCACCGTGACACCGTGATCGGTGACCAGCGCGGCGAAACCACCCGCGTAGCCCTGGCCGACCGCCCGCACCTTCCACGCGCCCTGGCGCCGGTAGAGTTCGAGCGCGATCACAATGGATTCGGTGGCCAGTCCGTCGATCCGGTACTCGAACAGCTGCGCGCCGGACTGGTCCGATACATAGGCGACCGGGGCCGCGAACTGCCCGAAATCGGCGTTCGGGTCGTCGAGGGTGATGACCGCGCGGACCTGCGCGATATCGGCGGGGACCGCGCCGAGGTTCACCACCAGCGACGCGGGCTGCCCGGCCGGGCCCGGGCGCAGGTTCACTCCCGGACCGCTGGGCTGGTTGTAGAAGACGAAATCCGCGTCGGACCGGACTTTGCCCTGCTCGGTGACCAATAGGGCGGACAGATCGGCCGGAGCCGCCAACTGGATGGAGACCACCACGTCGTTCGTGGCCAGGGGACCGTTCTGGCCTTTGGCGAGTGTTGCGGACAAGTCAGACCCTTCGCTTGTCGGTGCGTATGGATGCCACTGTACGAGATATACGGCGGGCACGAATCTCGCTGACACCCGAAGGCGAACCGGCCATCGTATCTCGAATCGATGGACTGGATCGACCTGCGACGATTAAGGTGACGGCGACGGATGAGCACCGGCGATGGGCCGGGCTCCGGGGCGGCGAGAACAGGCGACTCTCCATGGCACAACTCTTCGAACAGTCGAAGAAGGTGATCGAAGTACACCTGGCGAACACCAGTATCCGCGCCATCTCCGGCTCGATGGTCGCCTACGAGGGCGCCGTGCAGTTCAAATCGGCCGGGTTCGGCGGTGGGGACGGGGTGCTGGCGGGGATGAAGCGCCGCGCCACCGGCGAGAAGCTCTCGCTGATGGAATGCGGTGGCCAGGGCCGGGTCTTCCTGGCGGTCAACGGCCAGTACGTCTCGGTGGTGAACCTGAACAACGAGACCCTGCAGGTCGAATCGCAGCAGTTGCTGGCCTTCGCCGGGAATCTGCGCACCGATGTGCGTTTCGCCGGGGTACGGGGGGCGTCCAGCGGTCAGGGGCTGTTCACCACCACCGTCGGTGGCCAGGGGCAGGTCGCCCTGTTGTCGGCGGGCGGACCGCTCATCCATCTGGAGGTCTCCCCCCAGTTCCCGCTGGTGGTGGACCCCGACGCGTTCGTCGCCGCCCGCGGCAATCTCAACCAGTCCTTCGTCACCGATGTCTCCTGGCGTGCGGCGCTGGGACAGGGTGGCGGCGAGGCGTTCTCGCTGCGCTGGGACGGGCAGGGCGTGGTCTCGATCCAACCGGCGGAACGGTAGATCATGTTCGAGCAGATCAATTCCAAGGTCGTCGCCGTCGATATCGCCACGGCGGGCGGCGTGGTCGCCCGGGCCGGCGGCATGCTCTTCTACACCGGCGATGTGTCCTTCGCACCGCACGAGATACCGGGCGGCGCCGGTATGGGTGGCGGCGGGCTGCTCCGGATGGCCGGGCAGATGATGGCCGGCGAACACCAGCGCACCATGCTCGCGCAGGGCAGCGGCAGCGTCCATTACGGTTTCGCCGGTCTGGAAGTGCGGGTGGTCCACGTCCAGCCGGGTGCGGTACTGCAGGTGGAGGCGTCGCGGCTGCTCGCCTACACCGCCGGCCTGCAGACCTCGGTGGTGTCGGTGGCGAGCTCCGGCGGCGGAGGCGGCGGTGGCCTGATGGGTGCCCTGCGCGGCGCCGCGTCCGGTGCGCTCACCGGTCAGGGCATGTTCACCACCCAGCTGTCCGGGCAGGGCAGTGCCGTCCTGCTGGCCCACGGTGGTTTCCTCGAACTGCAGGTGGGCGGGCCGAATCCGGTGGTGGTCGATCCGCAGGCGTTCATCGCCTCCTACGGGAACGTGCACACCGATCTGAAGGCCGCGGTGAGCTGGCGTGACGCGGTGGGACGCGGATCCGGCGAGGCCATGCAACTGCAGTGCGCGGGCCAGGGTCTGGTGTATGTACAGGCATCGGAGGAGAAACTGTGAGCGAGATCCTCAACCCGATGAACCTCGGGGAAAGCGACAATATCCCCGGCAACAGCTACGCGTACTGCATCGATCTGAACAAGCCGTGGTTCATGCGCAAGGGCGCGATGATCGCCTACTACGGGCAGATGCGGTTCCAGGCCCTCACCCACGGCCTGCAGGGCCAGCTCCTGCACATGGTGGCGAACCAGTTCTCGGCCCCCCTGTTCACCGGCGACTACGTGGTGGCCGAGGGGCAGGGCAAATTGCTGATCGGCGACCGCGGCTACGACATCAACTCCTACGATCTCGACGACGGCAACCTCACCATCCGCGCGGCGAACCTGCTGGCCTTCGAGCCCGGACTGTCGCTGAATCAGTCGATCGTCCCGGGTTTCCTGACCCTGATCGGCACCGGGAAGTTCCTGGCGTCCTCGAACGGCCCGGTGATCTTCGCCGAGCCGCCGCTGCGGGTGGACCCGGAATCGCTGGTGGGCTGGGCGGACTGCCCGTCGCCCAGCCATCACTACGATCAGCGGTGGGTGTCGGGTTATCTGGCCGCCGGAGCGGCCGCGTTCGGTGTGACCTCCGGTGAAGAACGGCAGTTCGATTTCACCGGCGCCGGAACCGTTCTCATCCAGTCGAGCGAGAAGGTCCTCAGCGACGCCGCCCTCATCCGCACCATCGAGGGCCAGTTGCAGAGCGGGATCACTGTGCCCGGTTTGCAACGGCTGCAAGGGGTTATCGCCCAGCAGCTCGCCGGACAGCAGCAGGGGTACTGACCGGGCGCACGCGACCGGGCCTGTCCGGCTGCGGACCGCTGTGCCGCACGGGCAGACTTGGCGAATGCTGCATGTGCGGATGATGTCGCCGGCCGAATTGACCGACGATGTGGTGGCGATCCTGGAGTCCGACGACGCGGTGAGCGGGCTGGCGGTCCTACGAGGGAGCTCGGTACGCCCGAAAGGCGATGTCGTGTTCGCGGATCTGGCCCGCGAAGCCGCCAACGATGTGCTCGAACGTCTGCGTGCGATCGGCCTGCACCACCGCGGCAGTATCGAAGTGGAGCAGATATCCACCTGGATGTCCTTGTCCGGGTATCTCGCCGAGGTGCGCACTCCGGGCTACAGCGCCGATTCGGTCGTCTGGGCCGATGTCACCCAGCGCTCCTACGAGGAGACCGAGCTCAACTGGACCTATCTGAGTTTCATGACGCTGGCGACGGCACTGGCCAGTATCGCGATCGTGGTCGATTCACAGATCCTGGTGATCGGCGCGATGGTGCTCGGTCCGGAGTTCGGCGCCATCGCCGCGCTGGGCGTGGCGCTGGTCCGACGCCGTGCCGCGTTGTTCGGTCGCGCCGTCGCCACCTTGGCGATGGGTTTCGGCGCCGCCATCGCGATCACGTTCGCGCTGGTCCTGGTCGGCCGGTTGTTCGGTTGGATAACCGTCGACGTCGTCACCGGGGACCGGCCGGAGACCTCGTTCATCTATACGCCGGACAAATGGTCGTTCATCGTCGCGTTGATCGCGGCAGCTGCCGGGGTGCTGTCGCTGACCTCCTCGAAGTCGGGTGCGCTGGTAGGGGTGTTCATCTCGGTGACCACCGTTCCCGCCGCGGGCAATATCGCGCTCGGCCTGGCGTTCGGCGCCGGTTCGGCCACCTGGGGTAGCACGTTGCAACTGGTGGTGAATCTTGCCGGGATGGCGATCGCGGGATGGGCGACGCTGGCGCTGCAGGACGCCGTGTGGTCGAGGGTCTCGCTGCGGCGTTCGCGCGCCGAGGCGCGGGCCCGCCGGCGCATGCTCTAACCCGCCGTCCCGGCGGCCACCGGACCGGCGAGCGCGGCGGCGAACCAGCCGAGGATTTCTTCCCCCGCCTCGATGCCGGTGGCGGCGGTGACGGTCAGGCCCGGCCGGGTCCAGCCGAGTTCTTCGAGTTCACCGTGCCGGGGCCGGATGGCGTGATCGGCCGCGGCGAGCATTTCGGCATCGAGGGCGCCGTCACCGGCGGCCAGCGTCGGCGCCGCCGCGTCCAACACACCGGACTCGACGAGCCGGGCCCGGACCTCGGCCACCGCCCGGCTCTTGCA
The DNA here is from genome assembly GCA_040674215.1 of Nocardia sp. NPDC050193. Classification (GTDB taxonomy): domain Bacteria; phylum Actinomycetota; class Actinomycetes; order Mycobacteriales; family Mycobacteriaceae; genus Nocardia. The sequence goes on from JBFARE010000002.1 coordinate 156,705, forward strand.
CACCGCCGTCGGCATCGTGTAGATCTTGCGACCCTGCCGCGACGCCGTCCAGCCGCGCTCCCGGCACCAGGCGTCCCAGCCGCCCAGGAAATCCGGGGGAGTCGCGGCAAGGTCCACCACCAGATAGCAGAACAGGCCGTCGGCCTCGCGGAACTTCAGCACCCACGAATCGTCGATCCGGGCCCGCAGCGCGTTCTCGACCTCGGCGAGGCCGGCCCCGCCGGCCCGGACCGCCGCCTCGATCCCCCGGCGCCACCGCGTATCCGGTACCCCGTCGACCAGGATGTTTCCCCCGTTGCTGGTGACGGCGTACGGCCACGGCGCGCCGGGCAGCCGGATCCGGCCGAACTGTTCGATGGTCCGGGTGGTGGTGGGTAGTACCACCGCTGCGACGGCCAGTTCCCGCAGCCGGTCCGCGGCGGCCGTGGTCATATACGACAGCGGAGAGCCGTCGAGATGCTCCACGCATACTGTCGTCACGGCAGCAGTGCCGGCGGCCGCGGCGGAGTAGATCATCGTGCGATCCAGATCCGTGGCGACCAGCAGCGGTTTCGAGGAAGACATCTACCGCCGCACATCCTTGATAAGTCCCATGCACGAATACGCCAGGTCCGGCACGACCTCCACCGGCACGGACCGGGCCTGTGCCAGCAGCCGGATATGCGCGTGCTCGGGCGCGTCCGGTTCGCGGACCAGCACCCGCCACGGCACCCGGCGGAGCAGGACCCGGGTGGTCTCCCCGACGCCCGGCTTCACGAAGTTCACGCTGTCGATGCCGTATTCGGCGCGCACCCGTTCCACCGACGCCCAGCCCGCCCAGCTGGGTTCGCGCTCCCCGGCACGCAGCGCCGCGACCTGTGCGCTCACCCGCGGCCGGACCGTCTCGAACGCCCCGGTGACGGTATCGATCAGTCGCGCGGAGACGTCCTCGGCGGCCAGCTCGGCGTAGAACTTGGCGCCGTGGAACTCCCCCGGGCCGATGAGGTCCCGGTTGAGCACCGTCCGCGAGACGAGTCCGGACACAGTGGAATTCAGGCAGGCCGAGGCGATCAGGAAATCGTCGCGGGTGCCGTAGGTGCGCACACAGTGACCGGGGTCGGCGAGCACGGCGAGGTCGTCGTCGAAGCGGGCGCCGCCTGCCGCGTGATACGCGTCGAGCGCCGCGCTCAGTTCCCGGGTGATGGCGCCCTTGCCGGTCCAGCCGTCCACGAACACCACGGACGCGGGATCGTGATGATGGGCCAGGTAGTCCAGGGCCGCGGTGTCGATTCCGCGATCGCGCACGATCGACACGGCGTAGTGCGGAATATCCAGCGCGGGGCGCTGCCCGTGCCCGGTGGCCAGCCAGCGGCGGATCAGGATACCGACGGGGGTACCCGCCCGGGCCAGCGACGCCAGCACGATATCGGTGCCGCGTTCGGCGGCCACCAGTTCGGCCACCGTCCCCACCGCCAGGGCCAGTCGCTCGGCACTGTCGGCCAGTACCCGGTCGAACAGTTCCCGGTAGGCAGTGTCGGGCTGGTATTCGATGGGTAGCGATTCGGCGTAGTGCGCGATTCCGGCCTGGATCCGCTGTTCCCGGGAGGCGGTCTCGGCCTCCAGGTCGGCGTCGGACAGATCCTTCAGCAGCCACACCACATCGGCCCGGTCATAGGAACCGAATTCGGGACCGGACAACGGTGTGGGCCCGTTGAAACCGCCCGACCGTGCCGCGGCCAGCGTGCGCGGATCGGCCTCCCGGATGATCGCCACCAGCACATCGGAACCGGCGGCGGTGAGTACATCGACCAGCCCGCCCGGGACATGGAGCCGCTCACTGTCGGCGGGTGCATCGGCCACGAACACCAGTACCGGGTCCGCGCCCGGATCGTCCGGCCAGCACGCGTTGTAGAGGTAGCGGGGCTTCTCCTCATCCGTTTCGGGCGCCGGGAACCGGAACCCCCGGCGCAGCGGATAGCCGGGCTCGTCGAGGACATACGCCGGCGAACGCGTGGTGGTCTGGTACCGCACGGGCACTCCGGACTCGGCGATCTCCGCGGCCAGGCACAGCGGCAGATACATCAGCTCTTCGTGGGCGAGCACGATCACCGGGCGTCCGGGGTACTCGGTGACCAGCTGGTCCCGCAGCATTTTCCCCGCCACGGCGGTGGCCTGCTCGAACCCGGCCCGATCGGCGCGCAGGAATCCGTGCCGGCCGCCTTCGGGCACCTCCCGCGGCCAGGGCAGTTCCAGCCGCGCCGACACACCGCGCCGATCCGCCACCGGATTCAATTCGGCCGCGGGCAGTTCCTGCACGGTGGCCACCAACCCCTCGGGCAGCACCGTGACACCCGACGCCAGGCAGACCGTATCGATCCGCGCGCCCAGCGCCGCGGCCGCCGCGGCGAACCGGTCACGGTCGGCATCGGTGCGCATATCGACCAGCGTGGCCAGCACATAGTGGGTCCGCGGTGCGAACTCGTGCAGTGCCTCGATGGCATCCAGCGCGGTAGCACCGGTGGAGATCTCGTCGTCCACCAGCACCAGCGGCAGGCCCGGGGTGAACACGTCGCCGGGCATCGGCTGCAACAGATGCGAGGTCGCGTGCGAATGCCCCTCCTCGAAGCCGGTGAGCGTCACCGCGCCCGGCACCACCCGGCGGGTCGAATGCAGATAGCACGCCGCATCGATCCGCGCGGCCACACAGTGCCCGAGCCCGGTCGCGGTCTCGGCGAACCCGAGCACCACGGCATCCTGTTCACCGAGGACCGCGCGCACCAGATCACCGAGGCGGTCACCCGCGTCCCGGACCCGGGCGGGATCGGTCGGCAGGTGTTTGCCCAGCACCGTGGAGACCAGCAGATGTGCGCGCCGCGGATTCTTGCGCAATCCCGGCTGCACCAGATCGGCGATCTCCGGTTCGGCCGCAAGACTGTCGGGGGTGTCGCCGTGGCGGAACGCTTCCCGATGCCGCAGTTCGATACCGAGCGCGCGGGTCGCCCAATACAACTCGCCGGACTCGTCGCTCATACCGTGACCAGCGCTGACAGCAAATCCACGAAGGACACCCCTTTCTGTGCCACCCCGAAGACCCGGGCCCGGGTCAGGGTGTTGCGCGCCCAATTGCGATGTGGCCGCATCTCGTTCATCTTGTTGCGGTAGCCGGACGCGGCGACGCCGCCGACCTCCCCCTGCAGAATGTCGAGGGCATCGGAGTACTCCTCGTGCGTGACCACCGACAACGCGTGCACGGCCGCCACATGCGAGGGATGGATGACGGTTTTGCCCTGGATACCGTTGGCGCGGTCCAGCGTGATCTCGCGCAGCAGACCGTCCAGATCCCGGCTCACCAGATAGCTGCGGAACGGCACCGCGTCGGATTCCTCGAACGGCGCGGTGCGCAGCAGCGGCCGGAACATCCGTTCGTGGTCGGCGAAGTACTCCCAGACCGGCCCGGTGATCACGAAACCCGTATCGTCGGCCCGGCCCAGGTAGTTCACGATATCGGCGATCACATCCGCGATGACCCGCACGTCGTAGATGGTCAGGTCACGGTCGCGGCGGATACCGAAGGTCGCGCACATATCGGTCGCACCGATCCGCACGGCCAGGATCCGTTCCCGTACCTCGGCCAGGCAGGCCGCGATCTGGGTGAGTTCGGAATCCCTGGTCTGCCGGTGTACCAGCGCCGCCGATTCGAGTACCGGCATCCCGTACAGTGGCCGATCCGTACGCGCGGCGGCGGCGGTCAGCGCGGCGAGGTACTTCGGTGCCGAGGAGCTGTCGAACTTGGGGAACACGAAACCCGTCAGTACCTGCACGCCCGCGCTCAGCCGGTCGAGCAGTTCGGGCACGGTATCGGCGTCGCGGACGCGGACGAACAGCATCGGGTTCGGATCCGGCCGGGCCGCGAGTTCGTCGAGGGTGCGCACGGCCTGCTGTTTCGCGAACTCCACCTCGTGGTCGGCGACGGCGTCCTCGAGATCGATCACCATCGAGCACACTCCGCGATCGGCCCGGCGCACGATCGTCGCCGTCAGATCGTCCCGGGTGGCCGGCACATACAGGGTGGCGCCCAGCGCCATCGCCAATATCTCCCGATCGGCACAGTCGTCGAACGGCTCCGGTTGGCGGTGGAACAGCGCTCTGGCGTCCGGCCCCTGCAAATACCTGAAATGTCGGCGCGGTACCTGCTTGTACAGGGAAATTTCCTGCCGGACGGCCGTGCCTGCGGTCATCGAGCCCCCGTCTCATCCTCGTCGTTGTCCCGGTGGTGGTTGTTTCCGCATTCGCCCGACAACCCCGGCAATGAATTCGGTGATGGTGTCGAGTTCGTTTACATACGCCCAATAGTCGGGGTGCCGGCCGGTGAGGGACTCGGCGACCCGGTCGAGGCGCTCGACCTGAGCGTCCAGTACCGAACCCCATTCGGCGACCAGTCCCCGTGACACCGCCAGCATCTGGGCGTCCCGGAGGCGGAACCGTACAGCCTCGGCGCGTTGGCGCGGGTCTTCGCGGACCGCCCGCAACTCGGCCAGCCGTTTGGTCACGGCGTCGACCAGCTGTTCGGCGTCGGCGAGGTGGCCGCGCGCGGTGGTGGTCAGTTCAAGGGCCTGCTCCGGGGTGTTCTCGGCCGCGGCGGCCCGGGCCCCGGCCAGGGCCTGTGCCGCGGCGGCGATATGACGCTCGCTGGTTCGCTCATTGTCGGCCAGATCCGCCGAACTCGCAGCATTGAACTCCCGCAGCAGCGCCGAATGCGCGGGTCCGATCCGCTCGGCCCGGGTGCGAACCGCGGCGAGCCGGGTGGTGACCGAGGCGATGGCGTTGCGTGCGGCCGGGGCCCGAGAAGGCGCCTGCTCCAACGATTCCGACAAATCGGCCGTAACGGAAGCCAGCCGGTTCGCCGCCGTCCGCGCCCGGCCGCGATCGCCGGGCGGTATCGCGGTCAGTGTGAGCATTGCCTCATCCACCGCCGCGGCGCCCGCGCACACCGAGGGATACTCGGCGTACTCCGATTCGGCCGCCTGCCTGCGCACCCGGGCCGCCTCGGCGGCGACCCGCTCGACCAGTTCCGGCACCGCCCGCTGTACCGCGATCGCTTCCTCCAGCGCGGCCCGGTCGCCGTGATAGAAGCGGTCGACCCGCTGTGCGACGGATCCCAGCTGCCGGACCACCGCGTCCACCCGCTGTTGCCGGTCCGGCCGGCGCCGCCCGGACTGTTCGTCCTGGTCCAGCTCACCGGTGAGCTCCAGATACGCCGCGGCGGCGGTATAGCAGTCCGCACGCACCGGAGCCCAGCGGCGGCCCAGCCCGCGTTCCGGGAACATCTCCTCGGCGGCCGCGGTGGCCGCCTCCGCGGCCGACTGCCGCCGGTCCATATCCAGAAACGCCGTCGTCAGCGCCGACCGTGCCTGTTCGAACCACGGATCCTCCCCCGACCGGAACCATCCACGCCTGCGGCCTGCCACAGACCCGATGGTATGAGATCCCGCCACCGGCGCGCCGCCACACCGCGTAGGGCCGGGCCCCGCGCGCATCCCGTCGCACACGGCGATGGCGACACAATGGTGGGCAACAGCACTCCGAAAGCCTTCGATCCCAAACTATCCGGGCCCGCCGCCGCGCGCGTGCCGGTGACCGGCTTGCCCGAGTTTGTACGCAAGTTCACCGAAACCCACTACTGTCGTATTCCGTACCCGGCGGTTACCGACATGCTGGGAATCACAGACGACTACGAAAGGGAATCCCGCATGGGTGTCAGTTTGTCCAAGGGCGGCAACGTCTCGCTGAGCAAGGCGGCTCCGGGCCTCACTGCGGTCGCCGTCGGCCTGGGCTGGGATGTGCGCACCACCACGGGCACCGATTTCGATCTGGACGCCAGCGCGATCGCCACCGGAGCCGACAAGAAGGTCGTCTCCGACCAGCACTTCGTGTTCTTCAACAACCTCAAATCCCCCGACGGTGCCATCGAGCACGCCGGCGACAACACCACCGGTGAGGGCGAAGGCGACGACGAGGTCATCAACGTCGACCTCGCCAACACGCCGGCCAATATCGAGAGCATCTTCTTCCCCGTCTCGATCTACGAGGCGGACGGCCGTTCGCAGTCGTTCGGTCAGGTGCGCAACGCCTACATCCGCGTCGTGAACCGGGCAAACGGCGAAGAGCTGGCCCGCTACGATCTGTCCGAGGACGCCTCCACCGAGACCGCGATGGTCTTCGGTGAGCTGTACCGCAACGGCGCCGAGTGGAAGTTCCGCGCCATCGGCCAGGGTTACGCGTCCGGTCTGGCCGGTATCGCGCGTGACTACGGTGTGAACGTCTGACGATTTACACCTCCGGGTAGCGTGAGGGGGTCCGGTGACGGACCCCCTCGTTATCTGCCCGCGGAGGCGTCAGGGGACAAATTGGACAAATAGGCGGTCGACGGCAACGCTGGTGACTGGTCGTCGATACCGCCGACCAGGTTTCTCGTACAGGCCGGGATACCGACCGCAGTCCGGCCACCGCACACGAAAGGTCCCAGCGTGGTCCTGCGCATATTCGGTTTATCCTTAGTCGTCACGGTGCTGTCGCTGGGGGTGGCATTCCTCTACGGCGGCCCGACCGCCCTGGCGCTCTGCCTCATCCTCGGCATCCTCGAGGTATCGCTGTCGTTCGACAACGCTGTCATCAACGCCACCATCTTGGAGAAGATGAGTGAGTTCTGGCAGAAGATCTTCCTCACCATCGGCATCCTGATCGCCGTCTTCGGTATGCGGCTGATCTTCCCGCTGGCCATCGTGTGGGTCACCGCGGGCCTCAACCCGGTCCAGGCCTTCGACCTCGCGTTGAACCCGCCCGCCGGCGATGCCGCCTACTTCCCCGACGGCTCCCCCAGCTACGAGACCCTGCTCACCGGCGCGCACCCGCAGATCGCGGCCTTCGGCGGCATGTTCCTGGCGATGCTGTTCCTCAACTTCATCCTCGAAGACCGCGAGCTGACCTGGCTGTCCTGGATCGAACGCCCGCTGGCCAAGGCCGGCAAGCTGGACATGATGTCGGTGGTCGTCGCCGGTATCGGTCTGGTGCTGGCCGCGGAGTTCCTCGCCCACGACGACGACCGCTCCACGGTGCTGCTGGCCGGCCTGCTCGGCATGATCATCTACATCGCCGTCGACGGCCTGGGCTCGATGTTCAACGCCGAGGAACACGCCGAAGAAGCCGCGGGCGGCCCGTCCGGCCTGGCCAAGGCCACCGGTAAAGCCGGCTTCTTCCTGTTCCTCTACCTCGAGGTCCTCGACGCCTCGTTCTCCTTCGACGGCGTGATCGGCGCCTTCGCTATCACCGCCGACCCGATCATCATCGCCCTCGGCCTGGGTCTGATCGGTGCCATGTTCGTCCGGTCGATCACCGTCTACCTGGTGCGCAAGGGCACGCTGAACGAATACGTGTACCTGGAGCACGGCGCCCACTGGGCCATCGGCGCACTGGCCCTGATCCTGCTGATCACGGTGGGCGATATCCACGTCCATGAGCTCGTCACCGGTCTCATCGGTATCGCCTTCATCGGCGCCGCGGTGCTCTCCAGCATCCGCCGCAACCGCAAGGCAGACGATACGAAACCCACCGCGGCTTCGGAGCCGGCCCCGGTAGGCTGACACCACACATCCCGGACGGCAGTGGGAGCGGACCCGAGGGTCGGCTCCCACTGCCATTTCACCGGGTGGGAGCAAGGCGCTCCGACCCGCGGCCGACCGGCCGGGCCGGGCCGTCAAGTTCGTGGTGTTCCCGCCTCGTGTCGCGCGGCGTCGTACCGCTCGAAATACGCCTGACCCACCGCGAACATGCCGCGTTGCGGTAACCGGAAGTCCCCGAGCGCCGTCTGCTCGGCCAACGGCCCGGCCGGGCCGATATCGACGCCGTCGATCCGGGCCGCGGTGCGCTCGACTGTCCACAGCATTCGCGGGTTCAGCCGGAACCATTGCCCGTTCGGTGTGGTGCCGCGCAGCCGCACCTGCCCCACACCGAGGGCCGGGCCCGCCACCCGCGACATGACCGACAGCACCGTGGGGTTCCGCCACAGCGCCGCGGGCAACACGCCGCCCAGCGCCGTTATCGCGGTCGTCGCCGGCGACCGTCCCAGTTCGATATCCCAGACCAACGTGCCGGGCACCGTCACCGTCAACGCGAAGGGACCCATCCAGGTCACCGAGATATCCGTGACCCGCGCGTCCACGAGCGCGGCACCGTAATACCGCACACAACTGGTCTCCGGCGCGACACTGCTGTAGATGACCCATTCCCGGTCCGGGTTCCGGTGCCAGACCGATTCGTATCCGGGCCCCACCGAGCTGGCGGCGAAATGCCGGAACGCCAGGTAATGGCCACTGGCGAACGGCTGACCCATCACCCCGTACCCGGCGAACCGCTCGGCGTCCGTACCCGCGGGCAGCGCCGGCTCGGTGCCGGCGATCGTTCGCGGGCTCTCCACCATTGCCGTCCTCCTCGACGAGCGGACGCTACACCCCTAGCTTACGTCCCTGAACTGGGAAAACATCTACTCCGACAGCGAACCGTCCCGGACTGCGCCGCTACGGGACGCCACGCGTGACCGTGCGGCGCCGCGCAACACAGCACCGCGCGCCGGGATACGCACCGCGCTTCCCGCTGCCCGGCGTCGCCGGGCGGGCGGCGCACAGCCGGTAGTGTTGCGCCACCCGCGCCCCGCCGATCCGGCAGTATCGAGTCCATGGCGACCGATAAGGAACGTATGCTGCGCGGCGATCTCTATCGCGGCAACGACCCGGAACTCGTCGCGGAACGCCGCGCCTGTCACGCGCTGACCGCCCGCTACAACGACACGGCCCCCGAGGCCGAGACCGAACGGCAGGAGATCCTCGGTAAGCTGCTGGGCGAGTGCGGTGCCGGCACAGTGATCATGCCGCCCTTCCGCTGCGACTACGGTTACCTGACCAGAATCGGCAGCAACACCTTCCTCAACTACGACACCGTGATCCTCGACTGCGCTCCCGTCACCATCGGCGACGATGTGGCGATCGGTCCCCGTGCCCAGATACTCACCCCACTGCACCCCATGGAGGACCACGAACTCCGCCGGGCCGGCTGGGAATCCGCCGCACCCATCACCATCGGCGACAACACCTGGCTCGGCGGTGGCGTCATCGTCTGCGCCGGAGTCACCATCGGCGCGAACTCGGTGATCGGCGCGGGCAGCGTGGTCACTCGCGATATCCCGCCCCGCGTCTTCGCCGCCGGCAACCCCTGCCGCGTCATCCGGGATCTGTAGCAGGGCGTCGGCCGGACACCCGGTCCGCGATACCCGTCGTCAGACGGTGTGACGGTGTTCTTGACCTCGGAATAGAAGTCGAAACTCCACTCGCCGCCCTCCCGGCCGACGCCCGACTCGCCGGTGCCACCGAACGGAGCGCGCAGATCCCGGACCCAGAAGCGGTTCACCCATACCGTGCCCGCGTCCAGCCGGTCCGCCACCCGTTGTGCCCGTACCCCGTCGGCGGTGAACAGCGTCGCGGTGAGCACGGGCCCGAACACCTCCTCGGTGACGATCTCGGCATCGGGTTCCATATCCACCAGCAGGGTGGGCCGGTGATAGAGGCTGCCGTCGTCGCCCAGCGGACCGCCGCCGAAGACAGCACGGGTTCATCGAAGATTTCGCCCGTGAGCGCGCTTGGCGAGCCTGACCATGTTCGAACCCGGCGGAGCCTCCTTCGCCGAACCGAGCTGGAGCCTGCTGCTCAAATTCCTGCCGCCGGCATGCGCCCCACTCCCGAACGTATGCGCAAGCTCAACGCGTGTCCTCGCGTCCAGCTCACCGACGAAGAGTTCGAGTTGGCAATGGTGAGCTTGAAGTTCCGGCCCGGGACGCCGTGGGATCGGGTACTCACCGACGACGAGCTGGCCGCTATCCCTACGCCGACCCTGGTGCCGTTCGGCGCCGAAACCGTCGTCAACCCCGAACTCGGAGCAGCGCCCGCGAACACATCCCGTCGGCAGACGTGCAGATATACCCGAACATCGGGCACGACCTGCTGTGGGCCAACCAAGAAATGGTCATCGCCGGCTTCCTGAACTTCGCCGACAGCCGGTGATCGGTATCGGCGTCCGGTTTTATAGCCGGACCGGGGGTGTCTCGGTCCGGGCGAAGATCGTTCCCGCCGATTGTCTGTCTTCTGTTTCGTAGAAGATTCTGAGGTCGCGCCCCCACAGCAGTCCGGCTCCGTGGTCGAGGGCCCAGTTCAGTACCGATCTGAATCGTTGTTGTACTTCGAGGTGATATTCGGTGTGGGCGGGGTCTGGTTCGTTGTCGGGTTGTCGTGGCGGTGGGAGGAGCGTCGCGAGTTCGCGAGTCTCGGTGGCGTCGAGCCACCCACAGATGCCTTCGCCGTAACCGAAGCCATCGTGCATCCAGAAGGCATGCCCGTCGTCCAAGCGTTTCAGGAGCTGCTGCAATCTGCGCCGGCGGGGATCGGTGGTGGTCTCATAGAGCTGGTAGGGAAGTTCGAAGGCCATCCACGGATCGTCACCCCGCCATCCGAGTAGCTGGTAGGCGAGGATCGTCTCCCGGGTCAGTACCCATTCCACCAATTCCACCAATTCCGAGTATCCCCACCCATGCTCGTCGCACGGTTCGACCGTCACGCTGGAGAAGCCCTCGACGACCCAGAAGTCGCGTCCGAGATCGCACCGCCGGAACGAGTCGTCGACGTGGGCCATGATCGTGGGCAGCGCTTCGAACCCACATGGTGGTGTTCCGGACGGGTCTTCGTAGTACCGCTGGTATTTGTAGCCTTCCAAGCCCAGCCCGTAGGACCAGAGCCGTTGCGCTGCGCGTTCGACTATCGGGTGGTCGGTGCCTGACCGCAGCGCTGGTATCACTACCTCACGCAGTCTCTTCTCGTCGAACGCGCAGATCCCGCCCCGTACACCCATTGCCAGCTCCTCTTGATATACGTCATGGTGCCGCATCATGCGGTGGCAATTCGACCGATCGGACCGCCGGCCGATATGTTGGTCGAGCACGGAACGCCGCCAGTAGTAACACCCACCGAAGGTGCCCTCTCCGGTCACAGGGAGGGCGCCCTTTCGTCTGCTCACCGTCCGCCGACGGTCCGGTCGGTGTCGGCCGGGCATGCGATCCGAATATTTCGGGGCCTACGACGCGGGGCACACTGGCCGGTACCGGTCGAGACCGCAGAGCTTCCGGGTCGGTACGGAACTACGCGGGTCACTTCCGCCGGCCCGTCCGCAGCACAGTCGCTGATCCTGCTCCACGGATACAGTGGCGCGTCCGGGATGTGGTATCCGGTCGCCGGTTCACTGGCCGAGGAGCATCGCGTGCGGGCCGTGGACATCATGGGCGAGCCGGGCCGCAGTCGACACACCGGCGCGGCCTTGACCAGCATGGACGATCTCGCGGACTGGCTGGCGGAAACGTTCGACCTTCTCGGGCTATCCCAGGCCGACCTGTGCGGCCAGTCCCTGGGCAGTCACCTCACGCTCCGGTTCGCGCTCGCCCATCCCGAACGGGTGCGACGGCTGGTCCTGCTCGATCCGCCCGATCCGATGGCTCGGATCCTGGTGCTCGTGCCGGTGGTCCGGGCGCAGCGTTCCATTCCTCGTGGTGGCGCGGAAGGTGCGTCGTTTGATCTCGTCGGGCCGGGGCTTCGAGCCTCCCCCTGCCGGTAGCGCCCGATATCGACTCGATCGCCGAATTTCGACACGAGTGCCGCCTGGCGCTTTCGTCCCCTGGGTGGATGGCTCCGAGGCTGTTACCTCACTTGACGAATATACCCCCGGGGGTATCGTGGGTCGGGACAGATACCCCTGGGGGTATAAGACGGTGCCGACCCGGAGAACGGCCCGTGAAGGCGGAGGTAAGCAGTGACAGAGACGATGACCGACCAGAGACACACCGACCACCCAGCGGGTGGGCCGCTCTCGCGCCTGGGCGCGGTCATGGCCGGGCACACCCGCTGGGTGTTCGGTGTGTGGTTGATCGTGCTGGTCGCGCTGGGCTCGGCGGCACCGAGTGTGTTCACCTCCCTTGCCGGCGCCGGATGGCAGGCCAACGGGTCGGAGTCGGTGCAGGTGCGAGAGTTGGCCCAGCAGCACTTCGGCGGAAACTCCTCGGCGGCCGTGCAGGTGGTGGTGCATTCCGACACCGAAACCGTCGACAGTCCGGCGGTGCAGCGCGTGCTGACCGGGGTCACCGCCGAATTCGCCGGTGACAGCCGCTTCGGCAGCGTGGTCGCGCCGCAGCCCGGGATGACGATCAGCCCGGACGGGCATACGGGCATCCTCATCGCGGGCGCAAACGCCTCCACCGACGACATGGTCCGCGCGGTCGATGAACACAAGCAGGCACTGACGGCGTTGTCGGGTGACGGAATCGAGGTCTATCCGACCGGCGCGTCGGCGCTGTGGAGTGATTTCAACAAGGCCAACCACGACGCGATGATCAAAGCCGAGTTGTTCTCCTGGCCGGTGACGCTGGGGATCATGGTGTTGGCATTCGGGTCCCTGGTGGCGGCGGGATTGCCCCTACTGCTGACCGTTGCCGGTCTGGTGGCATCCGCCGGTGGGCTGGTGCTGTTGAACCAGATCACACCCATCTCGGTGTGGGCGATGAATTTCGCGATGATGTTCGCCCTCGCCCTGGGGATCGATTACGCCCTGTTCATCGTCGCTCGTTTCCGCGACGCACTGACCAGAGCCGGCAATACTCGTGCCGCCGTGGCCGAAACCATGGACACCGCCGGCAAGGCTGTCCTGTTGTCCGGGCTGACCGTGCTGGTGAGCCTGTCGGCTGTCCTGCTCGTTCCGGCGCCCGCAGTGCGCACCATGGCGGTGGGCATCATGCTGGCGGTGGTCTTCGTCCTCGCAGCCACGCTCACCCTGCTGCCCGCAGCCCTCGGCGCGCTCGGGGGCAGGATCAACGCTGCGGCCCTGCCGTATGCCAAACGCCAGGAGCATCGCTCGCCGCGGTTCGCGAAGTGGGGCGAACTATTGCATGCGCACCCGTGGCCGTTCGCGATCGGCGCGCTTGCGGTTCTGATCGGGCTGGCGCTGCCGATGCTGGGGCTGAAAGTCGCGATGCCCTCGATCCAGGTCGTGCCCGCCGACGCACCGGTGCGGCAGGGCTACGAACTGGTGCAGCAACAGCTGGGCCCCGGCGCGCCGGGGGCGTTGCAGATCATCGCCCCGGCCGGCGACGCCGCCGAGACCGCGCGTATCGCCGCCGCCGGTGAGGGTGTAGCGATGGTCACACCCGCCCAGCCCGCCGGTGACGGCTCGGGCCTGGTGATGATGCAGGCGTTGCCCACGGTCGACCCCTCCGACGGGCATATGGGCACGATCCTCGACGGACTGCGCGATCGTCTTCCGGCGCAGGCGATGGTCGGTGGCGCGCCCGCGGAGAATTTCGATCTCCAGGGTGCCCTGGACCACTATCTGCCGATCATCGTCGGCGTCATCCTCGCGCTGGGCTTCGTGCTCCTGCTGGTCGCCTTGCGAGCCCCACTGATCGCCGCGCTGGGCACCCTGGTCAGCCTGCTGTCCACCGCGGCGGCCTTCGGTGTGGCGAAGCTGATCTTCCAGGACGGCCACGGTGCGGGCCTGCTCGGATTCACCCCGCAAGGGTTCCTCGACGGGTGGGGGCCGGTGTTCTTCTTCGCCATGATCTTTGCGATCGCCATGGACTACACCGTGTTCCTCCTGGCCACCGCGAAGGAGCACTACGAGCACTCGAAGGATCCGAAAACCGCCCATGTCGACGGGCTGGCCCACTCCGGGCGAGTGATCTTCGCGGCGGCCGCCGTCATGGTCGCGGTCTTCTTCACCTTCGCCCTGGCTCAGCCCCTGCCCCCGAAGGAGATGGGCATCATCCTCGGGGTCGCCGTACTACTCGACGCCATCGTGGTCCGGCTCGTACTGCTACCGGTGATGCTGCGGCTGACCGGCCACGCCGCCTGGTGGTCGCCCCGCTGGCTGCGCACAGTGCTCCCGACCATCAACTTCTCCCATCAGTGAGGGCGAACCGAGAGACGCCCGAATATACCCCCAGGGGTATATTCGGGCGGGTGACCGAGAAGGAGAACATGATGATCGGCGACGAGAACAGCATCGCACCGGTACTCAACCGGTTGCGCCGCGCCCACGGCCAGCTTGCCGGCGTGATCGCGATGATCGAGGCGGGACGCGACTGCAAGGACGTCGTCACCCAGCTGGCGGCGGTGTCCCGCGCGCTCGACCGGGCCGGCTTCAAGATCGTCGCCACCGGTTTGCGCGAATGCCTCGATCGACAAGACGACGGCGACACCGATCCGATGACCGTCGACGAATTGGAAAAACTGTTCCTCACCTTGGCCTGACCCGGCGAGTAGGGCGGGGCGGCGGCCACTTCGAGAAAAAGGACGGCTCCAGCTGTGCAGCATTTCCTGCGGTCCCGCGGATGGACCATCGACCGTATCGTCCCGTTACTGGCGGGAATCCTGACGCTGACCGCAACGGCGCTGGCAGCGACGATTTCGCCCTGGTGGCTGCTGCTGTCCACTCTGGTGGGCGCCAACCTGCTGCTCTACAGTGCGGTCGGCTGGTGCCCGGCCACCCTGCTCATGGCCCGCCTCGGCATCCCCTCTCGCACCCCCGCGTGTATGACGACCCGCTCACCGACCTCATCGACCAACACGTCGGCTCGGTCCTGAGCAACACCACCGGCTTCGACTGTTCACCGGGCACGATCGGCTTCGGCGGCGCCGTCGATCGCACTCCGAAAGTGGGTGCTCACAGAAATAAAACACGGGCTGCCATTGTCCGGGGCGTGTTCGACAATGTGATCAGGTGATGAGGAGTTCGACGGTGAAACGTGCTCCGTGGCCGGGTCCTTGGCTGTAGGCGCGGATGTTGCCGTGGTGGGCTTCGACGAGCGCGCGAGTGATGGTCAGGCCGATGCCGCTGCCGCCGTGGCGGCGGTCGCGAGCGGTGTCGACGCGGTAGAAGCGGTCGAAGAGGTGGTCGAGGTGGTCGGCGGCGATGCCGTCGCCGGTGTCGGTGACCGCGATCGCCACGCGCCCCCGACCTATCAGTCGACTGCTGACGGTGACCGCGCCGCCGGCGGGGGTGTGGCGAAGGGCGTTGTCGAGCAGGTTGCCCAGCACTTGGTCGAGCCGGTCGGGATCGACGGACACGGCTGCGGAGTCCTTGATGTGGGTATGTAGTGCGACGCCTTTGGTGTCGTAGCGTTCGCGTACGGCGTGGACGGCGTGGGTGACCAGGATCGCAGTGGTCGTGGGCACCGGCTGGATGCGGGTGAGGTGTTCCTCGGCGCGGGAGACCGCGCTGATGTCTTGAACGAGGCGTTCGAGACGGTGGGTCGCCGAGCGCAGAACCTGGCGGGTGTCGTCGTCGAAGTCACGGACGCCGTCGTCGATCGCTTCGAGGTAGGAATCGAGGGTGGCGATCGGTGTGCGCATTTCGTGGCCGAGATCGGCCAGCATTCGGCGTCGGGTGGTTTCGGTGACGTCGAGCCGGCGGGCGAGTTCGTTGACGGTGACGGCGAGTTGGTCGAATTCGCGGCCCAGTCCGGGGCTGTGGACGCGGGTGTCGTAACGTCCACCTGCAATCCGGGCAGCCGAGGTGGTCACGGCGGTGAGCGAGCGTTGGACACGGTGGGTGATGTACCAGCTCACCGCCAGTGCCAGGAGTACCGCGATCACCACGGCCAATCCCCAGGCGAGCACGATGGCCTGGGTGAAGGCTTGCTCGACGTGGGCGGCCTGATCGGAGTTGTGGTCGATGCCTGCTTGGCCGAGATGGTCGTGGAAGATGCCGGGGGCCATCGCGGAGGCGACCAGCCAGGCGCTGAGGGCACAACCGATCACCACCACGGTCAGCGCGACGAACAGGCGAGTCCCGAAGCTCGACCCCGCCGAGCGCCGACCACCGGCTCCTGCCGTGGCCGTGCCACTCTCGTGGGGCCGGGGGTTCATGTTCGGCTGCCCATCCGGTAGCCGACGCCACGGACGGTACGGACATAGCGTCCGCGGGTGGCGTCGTCGCCGAGTTTGCGGCGCAGATGACCGATATGTACGTCGACCAGGTGCTCGTCACCGATCCAGCTGGGACCCCACACGGCGCTGATCAGCTGGGCCCGGGTGAGGACCACGCCGGGATCGCGCGCCAGGGCGGCAAGGACGTCGAACTCGGTGCGCGTGAGAGCCACCGGCGCCCCGTCGACGGTGACCTCGCGGCCGTCGACGTCGATGGCGAGATCACCGAACACACGGGCCGGGGCGGCAGTACCGGTGTCGGCCGACCGGGTGGTGCTGCGTGGGCGGCGCATCATCGCCTGGATCCGGGCGATCAGCTCGCGGGGGCTGAACGGTTTGGTCATGTAGTCGTCGGCACCGACCGAGAGCCCGATGAGCGTGTCGATTTCTTCGGCGCGTGCGGTGAGCATCACGATGTAGGCGTCGGAGAAGGTGCGCAGTTGCCGGCACACTTCGACCCCGTCCAGACCAGGCAGGCCCAGATCGAGAACTACGACATCGGGGTCGACCTGCCGAGCGAGCGCGACAGCGTCGCGTCCGTCACCGGTGATGGTGGCTTCGAACCCGTCGCGTTCCAGATAGGTGCCGACCAGACTCGCCAGCGGTGCCTCGTCCTCGACGACCATCGCCCGCAATCCGGTGGGCGGGCGCTGCGCCGGCGCAGCATTCGTTGCGGGTGTGCGAGCAGACGGGGCCATGGTGTTCATCTTCGCCAACCCACCGTGTCGCTGAGGCCGTGGCAGGACTTCTCGAGCAAATCTTCATACGACCTCCACCGAAGTACCGGGATCGATCCACGAGGCTGGGAAACACGAACCGAGGAACGGAGGCGACCATGATGGGCTGGGCTGCGGATACCGGCTGGGCAGGGTGGACCGTCACGACGGTGGGCATGCTCGCATTCTGGGCGGTGATGATCTACCTGGTGGCCACGATGTTGGGCACAGACCGCGGGTCGGCGCGCCCCGACGATTCCGATCCACTGCGGCTGCTCGAATCGCGTTTCGCCCGCGGGGACATCGACGCCGACGAGTTCGTGGCACGCCGACAGGTCCTGGCACAGGGGGCCGCCGGAACCCGCGGCCGGCAAGGACGAATCCGTGGCTGAACCCAGCCACCAATCCTTCACGGTCGGATCGTCTCGCCGGTGCCGCGCGCCTGGCCGGCACCCACCTCGACAGTGCGGCACCGGACATGCACCAGGGCCCGCGAGTGCCGATACCCGTCACTTCGGGCACGTCGTGCCCGACATCAGAAACCGGCCCGATACGCGCCCGCAATATCGGATTCGACACCGCCGAGCGCGGCAATGGGCCCTGCACTGCCACAACGCCCACCACCGAGAAGCTGGAACACGACAACCGTCTTCTCCGCATCCAGGCCGCGTCGACCGAACGCCGGCCCACTCATTTCTGTGCCCTGAGAGAAAGGACCCCTGTGAACAGGAAGAAGACCCTCGTCGTCGGTGCCACCACAGTCGCGGTGGCGTTCGCGGCGGCCGCGTGCGGCGACTCCGATACCGGCACCACCACCGCGCCGTCGAGCGCAGTGACCTCGACCACCACCGCCGCCGCCGCCGAGAACACCGCAGCCCACAACCGGGCCGATGTGATGTTCGCGCAGATGATGATCCCGCACCACTCCCAGGCCATCGAGATGAGCGACCTGCTGCTGGCCGAACAGGGCATCCCCGAACGGGTGACCGCCCTGGCCGACCAGATCAAGGCCGCCCAGGGCCCGGAAATCGACCAGCTCACCACCTGGCTCGGTCAATGGGGCCAACCCACCCAGATGCCAAGCGATATGCCGGGACACGATATGCCCGGCATGGAAGGGATGATGAGCGAGCAGGACATGCAGGCCCTGTCCGCCGCGCAAGGCACCGAGGCCGCCCGCCTGTTTCTGACCCAGATGATCGCCCACCACGAAGGCGCGATCGATATGGCGCAGACCGAAGTCGAGGACGGACAGTTCCCCGACGCCGTGGCGATGGCCCGCACCATCGTCGACACCCAGCAGCAAGAGATCGACACCATGCGCCAACTGCTGACCACCCTGTAGCACGGCCGCCCCGCCCGGCTCGATTTCTCATCGTCCGCCGCAACCCGGGAGGCATCAGATGTCGCATCCGGAGCACTGACACGCCCACCAGGACTCGCCCGCCGGCCACCACCACGGCATCTCCACACAGAGCCCGCCACCGGATGCCCAGGATCAGCGCGCCGGCAAGGGCGAGCACCCTGCCCACCTGGGCCACGCGCTCACCACTGGGCACCGTGCCCACGCCGAGGACCGTGGGCACGATCGAATCCAAGACCGTGACCCGCGACCTCGGGGATAACGTGGTCGCCGCCTATTTCGAGTAGGTGCGGGCCAAGGCGGCGGCAACCTCACCCATGTACTGCCGCAGGGTGAGCGGGCCGAGGACCTCGGCGTCGGTGCCCAGGCGGAGCAGTAAACCCGCTGTGTGCTCGATGGTCTCCAAGGGGATCTCCACAATGGACCACCCGTCCGGTTCGATACGTGCGGTGTCGTACACAGCACGCACCAGATCCGGATCGAGCAGATGATCGAGGCGATCGAGCACGGACGGCGACATCCGCACGGTGGCCGTCCCCTGTCTGCGCCGGGTGTCGAACAACTCGAGATAGTCCTGCCAGTACTGGTCCAGGTCGAAGTCGATGGGGCGTTCGAAGGTGTCATCGAGTGTCCGCACGGGGTGGATCTGTGACACCCGGTAGGTCCGTATGCTCTTCCCGGCCGCCGCTACCAGATACCAGCGCCCGGATTTGAGGACCAGGCCGTAGGGGTCCAGAGTACGTCGTACCTGCCGGGGTTCGGCCCAGCGCCGGTATCCGATATGCAGGCGACGTTGATTCCATACCGCCTCCACCACGGCGGGTAGATGTGGGAGATCCTCCGGGAGGGTGTACCAACCGGCCGTATCGAGGCGGACACGCTGCGCGATCCGGCCGGTCGACGCGCGAAACGGCTCCGGCAATGCCGCCAGCAGTTTCCGTTGAGCGGTGGCCAGCGCCGCTCCCAGACCCAGATCGGCGGCCGGGCCGGGTAACCCGGACAGCCACAGGGCGCCGGCCTCGTCGGCCGTCATTCCGGTCAACCGCGTCTGGTAGCCGTCCAGTAACCGATAGCCGCCGTCGTAGCCGGCCTCACCGTACAACGGAATGCCCGCGGCGCTCAACGACTCCATGTCGCGATAAACCGTACGAACCGATACCTCCAACTCCCGCGCCAACTGCTTCGCAGTCATCCGCCCTCGCGTCTGCAGCAGCAACACAATCGACAGCAACCTGCTCGCCCGCACGGTCTCAGTCTGGCGATCACACCGACAACCCGGCCGCCATGGCGCCACGGAACGCAATGATGTGGCTCACATCACAAACGTTCGCCTCCTTTCTACTGACAGGACTTGTCAGTAGGTCGCTCCTACCGTGTCATCCGACCCATACCGCGATTGGAGGAACGAATGATCGAAGCAACCGAAACATTCTCCGACACTTGGCCTTTCGAGCCCGCTTTCACCGATGCGGCCGGTTTCCGGCAGCATTATGTCGATGTCGGCCCTCGCGACGGAGAGCCGGTCGTACTCCTGCACGGCGAGCCGACCTGGGGTTATCTGTGGCGGCATCTCATCGGCCCGCTGTCTCGTTCCCGGCGCGTCATCGTGCCCGACCACATGGGGTTCGGAAAGAGCGCCACTCCCCTCGATCGCGGCTATCTGGCCGCCGAGCACATCGATAACCTCGACGCGCTGCTGGTCCAGGAACTGGATCTCACCGACATCACACTGGTCATGCACGATTGGGGTGGTCCGATCGGCACTGGAGTAGCGCTGCGCCACCCCGACCGTGTGGCGCGGCTGTTCGCCACCAATACTGTTGTGCCGCTGGGACTTCCCGGCTACGAGGAGCTGATGGCCGCTAATATCGCCGACAGCGCCTGGTTCCGCTGGGCCGCGGCGGCACAGGCCGACGGCACCCTGGAGCAGATACTCGGCAATGCCGGCTCCGCCGTCTGCCATCTCATGCTCGCCCTGCAGACGATCACCCGGCCCGAGATCATTACTCCCACCTGGGTCCGCGCCTACTCCGGCCACTTCGACAGTCCGGCCGAATGCCGCGGTGTGATCCGCTTCCCGCAACAACTGATCGCCCCCGACCCCACCGACCCGCCGGCGCCGCCGGATCCCGAAGCAGTCACCGCACTGCGCTCGAAACCCGCGGTCCTCGTAGAAGGCATGCAGGACACCGCGCTGCTGCCCCAGCACATCATTCCGGCCTTCCGGCTCGGCTACCCGGACGCGCCGATCATCCAACTACCGCACGCCGGCCATTTCACCCCCGAAGACGCGCCGCAGGAACTACTGGCCGCACTCGAACTGTTCCTGCACACCACCTGAAGATCGCCAGCCTCGCCGATTTCCACCCCGGCCGGTGGAGCCCTCGTGTTTACACTCGCGTGCCGGAGCGGCTCCGGCGGCGGTGACTCGGCCACGCTTCCCGAGACCCGGTCCGCACGCCACCACCAGTAGGTGCTCAGCCGCGGGCCATATCGACGAAGCGTGACAGATGCAGCTGGTGGGCGACGGTGATGGTCGCCGTGGGCCCGTTACGGTGTTTGCCGACGATGAGGTCCGCTTCGCCGCCGCGCGGATCGTCACGCTCGAAGGCGTCCGGCCGGTGGAGCAGGATGACCATATCGGCGTCCTGTTCCAGCGAACCCGATTCACGCAGGTCGGAGACTTGCGGACGCTTGTCGGTGCGCTGTTCCGGACCACGGTTCAGCTGACTGATCGCGATGACGGGAACTTCCAGTTCCTTGGCCAGCAGCTTCAGATTTCGCGAGAAGTCCGAGACCTCCTGCTGCCGGGATTCGACCTTCTTACCCGAGGTCATCAGCTGGAGATAGTCCACCACAACGAGTTTCAGGTCGTGGCGCTGTTTCAGCCGCCGCGCCTTGGCCCGGATCTCCATCATGGTGAGGTTCGGCGAATCGTCGACGAACAGCGGCGCCTCGCTGATCTCGCTCATCCGCCGCGCCAATTTGGTCCAGTCGTCGTCGCTCATCCGGCCGGCCCGCATATCCCCGAGCTTGATCTTCGCCTCGGCCGACAGCAGGCGCATGACGATCTCGGTCCGGCTCATCTCCAGAGAGAAGATCACGCTCGCCAGCCCGTGCCGAATCGAGGCACTGCGCATGAAATCCATGCCGAGCGTCGAGTTGTGGGTCGGCACCATCGAGCGACCGGCCAGAAACATATGGGCACTGTTGTCGACCTCGACGCACCGGACGGGGACGGAGTCGATCCGGCGTACGTCGACGATGAACCGTGACCAGGACCTACTGGTGCCGCGGGCAGCCCGGCGCTCCTTGTGCAGGAGCGCCTTCCGGTACAGACCGAACACCTCGTCGTCCGTTGCGAAGGTGAGCGTGTACGCAATCGATCGCTCGCGCGTACGTCCACGTACCGCTTTGGTCGAGACGCCACAGCGGTACCCCAGGCCGACGACGAGTTCGCGAACATCTGCGAAGAGGCGCTCGTCGGTGACCGAGAACTGGACGGACCCGCCAACGGTGACGATGCCGTCGGTATCGAGCAATCCGGCGAGCAATGCGCGGCGTTGTGCTTCCGAGGCGCGCAGATAGTCGGCAGGAATGTGCTTGTTTCCGAGCACACCGATCGTACGTAACCGCGCCTGCACGCTCCCGAACCTGTTACGACACGCCTGACACATCCGCAGTCCGATCGAGCGTTCGCCACATCGCGGGCAAGTCGGTGCGACAACGGGTGCGGATACGAACCGGGCCCGACCGCCGCAGGATCGGCCACAGGTCCGTACTTCGCTGGTGAACGGAGTGCCACATACCACGCACAGCCGTTCGACCACCGGCTCGTCGTACGGCAACCGCAGTTGATAGCGGAGCTTCGCCGAAGCGGAAGGAACAGCGACGATGCCCTCGCCTTCGATACGGGCGATGATCTCGGGATCGGCCGAGGTTATCCGAGCGTCCGCGGCGGCTCCGTCGCCCAGCCAGGCACCGAGCGTGTAGGGCGGGACGAGCAGATCACGTGCGGGCAGTTGCAGCGGCCTGGCGTTCGTGACCGAATGGTTGATCCGGCGGTCGGCGGTGGCACAGCGCAGGGTGGCCGCGATCTCCCCGGTGGTGCGTACGGCGGCGAAAGTCTTCTGGCTGCGGTAGCGGTTGTACCCGGTGGCGGCCTGCTGCGCGGACCGCCGCGATGCCCTGGTCTCGGTCAGCCACTGATGCTGTTCGTCGGCGACGATGACAGTACCGTCGGAGAACTCGACCTCGTAACATGGGCGGCCCGCCAGCACATCGGTCGCCGCCACGACCCGGGTGGGCTTGCCATCTGCACCGATGAGCCGGTCCCCGACCCGCACCTCGCCCATCGTGGTCCAACCGTCCGGCGTGGGGAGCGGGGTATCCAGGGCCAGCGCCTTACCGACACCCGGCCGGGCGGCGACGATAATCATCTGGCCGGGGTGCAGGCCGTTGGTGAGTTCGTCCAGTTCGGAGAATCCGGTCGGTACTCCGAGGGAGATACCGCCGCGGGAGGCGATGGAGTCGATCTCGTCCATGGTGGGCTGGAGGAGATCTTCCAGCGGGAGGAAATCTTCGGAGGTCCGGCGTTCGGTGACCTCGTAGACCTCGGCTTGGGCTCGATCGACCACCTCGGCGACGTCCTGGCCGTCGGCGCCCGCGTAGCCGTACTGCACGATCCGGGTGCCGGCTTCCACCAGCCGGCGCAGGATGGCCTTTTCGGCGACGATCTCGGCGTAGAAACCGGCATTCGCCGCGGTGGGGACGGTCTGGGTGAGGGTGACCAGGTACGGGGCGCCGCCGATTCGCTTCAGTTCACCGCTGCGGTCCAGCCCGGCGGCGACGGTGACCGGGTCCGCGGGCTCGCCGCGGCCGTAGAGATCGAGGATGGCGTCGTAGATGGCCTGGTGGGCGGGCCGGTAGAAATCACCGGAGCGCAGTACTTCGACCACGTCGGCGATGGCGTCCTTGCTGAGCAGCATGCCACCGAGCACCGACTGTTCGGCCGCCATATCGTGTGGCGGCTGGCGCCCGAAATCCTCGCCGGGAGGCTCCGGCGGGAAGTCCGTGTGCCCGCGGTCATCGACGACTGCCATCCGACTCGACCGTCCTCTCCTTCTGACCGGACGCACCCTTCGACGACCGGTTCTACCCCATGGGGCCGACAAGTTCGCCGGGCCGCCGCGGCACCGGTGACCAGTGATCAGGCGTACCAGCTATCACCCAGAGAGAACCGAATTCCCGCCTCGTGGCGGGTTGTCGCACATGGTGCTGCGATGAACCTAGGCGAGGTTCTATCCACATGCCAACCACACCTGTGCACAGACCTGTGGATAACCTGGGGATAGTTCACCTCAGGTTGTGCACAACTTGTGGACAACTTGGGGAAAACGCAGGTCAGCCCCAGAAAATGCCCAGCTAGATCCAGATTTTCCGCGACCACGCAGTGTGGATAAACAAAGCGTCGGCGTGTCGGCAATGTTGAACATCCGGGCGTGTTGAGTTGACAGACAGACGAACAGATATGAACTGCGTCACATTACGTCCGGTTGGTTTTGTGATCGATCCACAGGACTCACATCTTGTGGATAAGACACCCCCCGCTCGAAGCGGTGCCACGTGCGAATATGCAGGCACTCGCCATCACAAGTATTTCAGCAATCTTTAGGCTAACCAGGGTTTGCTGTGGCACAGCACAACCGACCGGGGATCACGTCTACTCATTGCCGAGCAGACGTGATCCCCGGTTTCGGGGTGCGTATACGTGGACCGGCTCAGCCGGCGGCCACAACCTCCAGCGCGAACTTCGCGGCGACGTCCGGGTGCAGATGGACGGTCACCTGGTGCTTACCGGTGGCCTTGATATGCGACTTCGGCAGTTCGATGCTGCGCTTGTCCAGCACCGGGCCCCCGGCCGACTTGACGGCGGCGGCGACATCGGACTGGGTGACCGAACCGAAGAGTTTTCCGGTGCCGGCGGTCTTGACCGACAGCGATACCCCTTCCAGGCCCTCGATGGCCTGCTTCAGTTCGTTGGCATGGCCGAGATCGCGCACCCGGCGGGCCTCCTGGGCCCGGCGGATTCCCTCGACCTGCTTCTGCGCACCACGGCTGGCGACGATCGCCAGCCCACGGGGCAGCAGGTAGTTACGGCCGTAGCCGTCCTTGACCTCGACGGTGTCGCCGGGAGCGCCGAGGTTGTCCACATCGGCAGTCAGAATGAGCTTCATATGCTTGACCGACCTTTCTCAGCGAGCCGTCGAAACGTAGGGCAGCAGCGCCATCTCACGCGAGTTCTTCACCGCGATGGCGATATCGCGCTGGTGCTGTACGCAGTTGCCGGTGACCCGGCGAGCGCGGATCTTGCCACGCTCACTGACGTACTTGCGCAGCAGCGGCACATCTTTGTAGTCGATGTCGACGAGTCCGGTCTTGCTCTCCTTGCAGAAAGTGCAAGCCTTCTTCTTGAGCACCTTTTCGCGCGCCGGTGCCTTGGCCATTTTCGTTCACTCCGTATTCTTGGTGGCCCGCTGTCGCGGGCCGGTGCGGGCCGTCTCAGAACGGCGGTTCATCGTCCATCCGCCCGCCCCCGAAGGAGCCGGCCGCGGGCGCGCTACCCCACGGGTCGTCCGCAGCGCCCTGCTCGGACCGTCCACCGCCACCGTTTCCGGCGTTGTAGTTACCACCACCGCCGCTATTGGAACCGAATCCACCGCCGCCGCCACCACCGCGACTGGTCTTGTTGACCTTGGCCGTGGCGTACCGCAGCGACGGGCCGACCTCGTCGACCTCGAGCTCGACGACCGTGCGCTTCTCGCCCTCACGGGTTTCGAAGGAGCGCTGCTTGAGCCGGCCACTGACGATCACGCGGGATCCCCTGGTCAGGCTCTCGGCGACGTTCTCCGCGGCCTCGCGCCAGATATTGCAGCGCAGGAACAGCGCTTCGCCGTCTTTCCACTCGTTGGTATTACGGTCGAAAATGCGGGGGGTGGAGGCCACAGTGAAATTGGCCACCGCCGCGCCCGCGGGCGTGAATCGAAGCTCGGGATCGGCCGTCAGATTTCCGATGACCGTGATTACCGTATCGCCAGCTGCCATGGGGGTTCCTCCTGCTCGGTGTGCAGTCCGGGTGCACTCGCCTGTTGCGTTAGAGCCTAGAGACAGGCTCCGACGAAACGGCGGTAGCGCCGGAACTACTTGTCGTTGCGCAGAACCTTGGTGCGCAGCACCTGCTCGTTGAGGCCCAGCTGGCGGTCGAGTTCGTTAACCGTGGCGGGCTCGGCGGTCAGATCGATCACCGCGTAGATACCTTCGGCCTGTTTACGAATCTCGTAGGCGAGGCGCTTACGGCCCCAGATATCGACCTTGTCGATTTTGCCGCCCTCGGTACGGACAACGCCGAGCATATTTTCCAGGGACGGTCCGACGGTGCGCTCGTCCATGCTCGGATCGAGGATGACCATCACTTCGTAATGACGCACGAACCAATCACCTCCTGTGGTCTGGGGTCGGCCACGGACGGTCCGTGGCAGGAGGGTCGTCGCGTCAGCAACCGGGCAAGAGTACCCGAGTGGGCCGCCGGAAACGAAATCGATCTTCGGCACTGCGCCGGCCTCGCCGCAGAGTTCCCGAAATGGAATTCCACGCTCGGCTCGCGGTCGATTTCGACTATTTCTCCTATACCTTCCGACCTGGTCGAACGTGGGCACAACCGGCGACCGGCGCCAAGACGATCGCGCGGCGGCACGTGGCGGATCCCACTAGTGTGTCGGTATGTCGATCGGACCGGCCATGCGTGTGCCCGGGGCCGATCGCGTCGGGCGCCGTACCGCCGTTCTCACGGTTGTGCTGTTGTGCGGCGCGACCCTCGCGGTGGCATTTCTCAACAAGGCGCGCTGTGCCGGAGCCCCCTTCCGCGCCGATGGCCGCAGTGCCGCTTTCGATTACGTCAAGGACGCCCGGGTCTGCTATTCCGATATCCAGTTCCTCTGGCTGGGCCGCGATATCGATCAGCATATTTTTCCCTACGTGCACGGTGGGATCACCGCCGACGGCACCCTTACCGGCGGCGCCGTGGAATATCCGGTGCTGAGCGGGCTGCTGATGTGGCTCGGCGCGCTGGGGGCTCACAACGACGCGACCTTCTTGCTCCGATCGGCACTGCTGCTGGCGCCGTTCGCCCTGGTCACCGCGTGGCTGCTGGCCAGGCTGGCCGGGCGGGCCGCGCTGCTGTGGGCCGCGGGACCGCCACTGGTGCTGTACGCGTTCCACAACTGGGAACTACCGGTGGTGTGCACGACCGTGGCGGCCGCCGCGGTGATGGCCACCACCCGCTGGCCGTTACGCGCCCGCGGGGCGGTGGCGGCGATGCTGCTGGGCCTGGGGTTCTGTTTCAAGATCTATCCGGCGATGTTCGTGATCCCGCTGTTGCTGTACGTGTTGACCGGCGGGGAGCGAGAGCGGGCCGGCCAGGGAGAACGGGCCCGGCCGGATGTGGTCGGCGCGCTGGGCACCGCGGCCGCCGCGTGCGGCACGGTGGTGGCGGTCAATCTGCCGTTCGCGCTGGCCGGTTTCGACGGCTGGCGGGCCTCGATCGAGTTCCAGCAGCAGCGCGAGGCCGATATCACCACCAACTCGATCTGGTACTGGGGTCTGCGGCCGCTGTTCGGCTCCGACCCGCTGAGCAGCGCCGCGTTCACCGAAATCGTGTCGATCGCCTCGCCGACGCTGATCATCGTGTCGTTCGCCGTGACCCTGGGGGCGGGGTGGCGGCAGTACACCCGCTCCGGCGTGTACCCGTGGCTCGGCGTCAGCGGGGCGATGCTGTGCGGGTTCCTGCTGTTCCACAAGGTGCATTCGCCGCAGTACACCCTGTGGTTGATCCCGTTCCTGGTGCTGCTGGCGGTGCCGTGGCCGGTGGTGTGGAGCTATCTGGTCGCCGATATAGCGATCGGGGTGGGCGTCTTCCGCTACTTCTACACGATGGGGACCGGGCATTCGGTCGAGCTGATGGAGGCGGTGGTCCGGTTCGGCGTCTGGGGCCGGGCCACCCTGCTGGTCGTGTTGTTCTGGGTTTTCCTGCGGGTCCCGGCGCGCGCACCAGGACTCCGCGGCACCGCGGATCCGGCAGAGGCGACACCGGCGTGGGCGGCCGGACCGGCGGCGCGCGACTGAACCGGTTCCAATAAAACTAGAACGTGTTACATTCAAGGTATGACACCCGTCGCGTTCTACTGCGCCGACCACCGTTATCGGAGGTGTTCGCCGTATTCGGGCCGTACGGGTGACAGCGGCCGGATCAGCCGCCGCGCGGCAATTATGTAACTCGTTCCAGGCATAGGGAGACAGCACCGCCATGCGTACCGATATCTGCGACCGGCTGGGGATCGAGTTCCCCATCTTCGCCTTCACTCACTGCCGCGATGTGGCGGCCGCGGTCAGCAATGCCGGCGGTCTCGGCGTACTCGGCGCGGTCGGGTTCACCGCCGAACAGCTCGAGGTCGAACTGGCCTGGCTGGACGAGCACGTGGGCGACAACCCCTACGGTGTCGATCTCGTCATCCCCTCCAAATACGAGGGCAAGGGCATCGACGGCCTGTCCCCCGAAGAGCTGGAGGCCGAACTCGCCAAACACGTCCCGCAGGGACATCGCGACTTCGCCGAGAAGATCCTCGCCGATCACGGTGTGCCGAAGCTCCCCGAGGAAGAGGTTCACCCGCAGCTGCTCGGTTGGACCGCCACCACCGCCGCACCACAGGTCGAGGTGATCCTGCGGCATCCGAAGGCGAAGCTGGTCGCCAACGCGCTCGGCACGCCGCCCCCGGAGTTCGTCTCCCAGATCCAGGAATCCGGCCGGCTGATCGGCGCACTGTGCGGTTCGGTGAAACACGCGCTGAACCACAAGGCAGCCGGCCTGGACTTCGTGGTCTGCCAGGGCACCGAGGGCGGCGGCCACTGCGGCGAGGTCTCCTCGCTGGTGCTGTGGCCGCAGGTCATCGACGCCGTGGGCGATCTGCCGGTACTCGCGGCCGGTGGTATCGGCGACGGCCGCCAGGTCGCCGCCGCGATGGCGATGGGCGCCGCGGGCGCGTGGACCGGTTCCATCTGGCTGACCGTGGAAGAGGCCAATGTGCCCCCCGCCCAGATGAAGACCTACATCGACGCCACGAGCCACGACACCATCCGCTCCCGCGCCTGGACCGGCAAACCGGCCCGGATGCTGCGTAACGACTGGACCGACGCCTGGGAGTCCGCCGAAACCCCCGACCCGCTGCCCATGCCGCTGCAGATGATGGTGGCCCTGGACGGCGTGAAGCGCGGCCACCGTTACCCGGAGGCCGCCAAGGACGTGAACTTCAACCCGGTCGGCCAAGTGGTCGGCATGATGAACAAGACGGAACGCTCGGCCGATGTCATGAACCGGCTGGTCGAGGAGTACGTCACGGCCTGCGAACGGTTGAACAAACTCAACGGCGATATCTGACACACCCCGGGCGGGCTTTTCGGAAGCCGGACCGCCCGGAGTCGAATACGTGGACGCCGCCAGGAAACCCTGGCGGCGTTCCGGTTCGCCGGCCGAACCAGCGAATGAGTCCCTCGGCGATCCACCGCATTTTCCCGCGCCCGGAGCCACCCGTGAAAGCACCCATCGGCGCCCGCGGGTTCGCGGCGGATTTCAGGGTCGGAACAAGTGATCGCCCGGATGTGCGGGCCTCGGTTCGGATTCTAGGTTCGTTCCCATGAGCCCAACCTCCAAATTGCGCCGGGTCGGCACGATCCTGCTCGCACTGATACTCGCCGGGGGCCCTGCCGCCGCGTGTGCGAAGCCGGACAATTTCGGCCTGCCCGCGCCGACCGGCCCGTATCCGATCGGCAGTATCGATCTGCACCTCGTCGACCGAAGTCGGCAGGACCCATGGGTCCCCGGCAGCGTACGGGAGCTGATGATCACTGTGCGTTATCCGGCGCGTGCCGACACCGGGCCCGAGGCCCCCTATATGGCGGCGGGTGTCGCCTCAGTAGTGGCCGAAAGCGACGCGGCGAAACTCGAAGTCGAGGCCGACCGGCTGGACTACCGCTTCCCCACCCACGCTACCGTGGGCGCGCCCGCGGCCGGGGGTCGGCGGCCCGTCCTCCTCTATTCACCCGGAGCAACCCTGTCCCGATCGCACGGAACAGCGCAGATGGAACAACTCGCCGGCGACGGCTACGTCGTGGTGGCGATCGACCACACACACGAAGCCGAAGCGGTCGAGTTCCCCGGCGGCCGTGTAGAACGCAAAGCGTTGCCCGCGCCGACCATCGACGTTTCCAAACGCCTGATCACCACCCGCGTCCAGGACACCCGGTTCGTCCTGGACGAACTGGAGTCACTGGCGGCCGGCGGCAACCCCGACGCCGACGGCCGCGTACTCCCCACTGGGCTCGGCGAATCCCTCGACCTGTCCAGAATCGGGATGTTCGGTCATTCGGGTGGGGGTTTCACCGCCGGTGAGGCCATGACCGCCGACCGACGCATCCGCGCCGGCGCCGATCTCGACGGCAGCATGGCCTACTCTCAGTCCGCTCGCGACTTCGGCCGAGTTGCCGACGAAGGCCTCGACCGACCGTTCCTACTGATGAGCGCAGGAGACCACAGCGCCGACACCGATCCCTCCTGGCAGCAGTTCCTCAGTACTCACCACGGCCCGCTCTGCGAAGTACACCTACCCGAGGGTGAACACTTCAGCTACACCGATTACCAGATCTTGCTACCCCAAATGGGGATCCACACAGCAGCGTTCATCGGCACCGGCGATCCGACCCACAGCCTCACCGTCCAACACCGCACGCTCGGCGACTTCTTCGGCACATACCTGTCCACCACCACCGGCGCGGACCAGGCCGCGGCGCAGCACAGCTGCCCTTGAACGCGCGGGCCGACACCACGCCGAGCCGAGTTATCACGTAGGGTCGGTGGGCTGCCATCCGCCTGCCACCGCACAACCCGCTCAAGCAGTGGCCGCGTGGACCTCTTCGGCTTCGGTGCCGAGCAGTTCCTCGAACCGGGCGATGACCTTGTTGTGGTACATCCCGAACAGGTCCTCGAACAGCGCCAACTGGGCCGGGGTGGGGCCGGATTCCGATTCCCAGACCGCGATCAGCGCCCGCCATACCAGGACGTGCAGATCGGCGGCGCCGGCGAAGTAGGCGTCGACGGCCTCGGGAACTTCGAGCACCATTTCACCGATGGAGTTCAGGATGGCGCGCTGCATACTCGATTCGAGAGCTACAAGCAGTTTGCGGACCACTCCGATCTCGATGGCGAGAATGCGCCGATAGTCGGGAACGTCCAGCCGCGCCAGCGTTTCCAGGGTGTCGATCTCGGCTTTCAGTTCGGCGAGGTCGACCCCCGCCGCGGCGGCGGCACCGTGGGCGAGACCGGTGTAGGAGAGCAGTGCGTCCATCACGATGCCGCGCTCGACCTCGACGATATCGCGGAACATCTCGATCGCGACCTCGGGCATCGGGATGGAAAACCGGAAGAGGTGCCGGTAGACGTCCAGACCACCGGCCGCGCGGACCTCACGGATGGTGAAACCCTTACCGCGCCGTGCCTCGACGAATCCGTAGGACTCCAGCCGACCGAGGGTGAGCTGGGCGGTGGCCCGGTTCATCTCGAATTCCTCGGCGACCTGCCGGACCGAGGGCATGAGCCCGCCCGGCTGATATTCCCCTGCGGCGACGCGACGTGCCAGTTCGTCTGCGACGTCGGCGACCACCGTGCGGGATCCCATGGATACACCTTTCTCGGCAGCTGATACGTCCCAGACAGTCTATGCGCAAATATGCCAGACTGCACAGGAGAACTGGCGAATCGCTTCTGGGGATGAGGTATGAGCAGTCGACGTGATCCTGGCGCGCCGCCGGTGCGGCGGGCGCTGCGCAGCGCCAAGCTCGTAGCACTTCCGGTCGCGTTCGCGGGCCGGCAGGCGGCGGGCGCCGGCCGCCGGGCGCTCGGCCGTCCGGCGCAGGAGGTGAACAGGGATATCCAGGCCCGGACCGCCGAGCACATGTTCGCGGTGCTGGGTGAACTGAAGGGCTGCGCGGCCAAACTCGGCCAGCTGCTGGCGATCTACCAGCTGGCACTGCCGCGCGATATAGCTGCCCCGTTCCAGGTCGCGCTGGCCCGGTTACAGGATTCGGCGCCGGTGATGCTGCCCGCCACCGTGCACGCCGTGCTGGCCGAACATCTGGGACCGGACTGGCGGGAGCTGTTTCGTGAGTTCGACGATCGGCGGGCCGCCGCCGCGTCGATCGGCCAGGTGCATCGGGGGATCTGGCACGACGGGCGCCCGGTCGCGGTGAAGGTGATGTATCCGGGCGCCCGGGCGGCGGTGGAGTCGGATCTGGCGCAACTGCGGCGGATCTCGACATTGGCGTCGGTGTTCCTGCCGGGCGCGGATGTGAAATCGGTGACCGAGGCGCTCTGCGAGAGTGTGCGAGCGGAGCTGGATTACGCGGCCGAGGCCGATAATCAGCGGGCGTTCGCGCGAACGTATGCCGGCAGTGCCGATTTCCGGGTGCCCGAGGTGCTGGACCAACGCGGTGATGTACTGGTGTCGGAATGGCTCGATGGGATTGCGGCCACCCGACTCATCGAGTCCGGCAGCCGAGCGCAGCGGGACCGGGTCGGCGAACTGATGATGCGGTTCGTGCTGACCGGGTGGGAGCAGCACGGGCTGCTCTACTGCGACCCACATCCCGGCAATCTGCGGCTGCTCGCCGACGGGCGGCTGGGGGTGGTGGACTTCGGTGCGTGCGCGCCGTGGCCGCATCCGGGTTTCACCCGGCTGGTGGTCGAGATGTGCGATGCGATCTTCAACGGCGGCCCGGCGGCGGTGGAGACGGCGGTGCGGACACACGGGTTCGCGCTGCCGGGCCGGACTTTCGACGCGGTGGCGCTCGACGCGGCCCTGTCGGCCTGCGCGGAGCCGGTGCGGCACCCGCGGTTCCGTATCACCACACCGTGGTTGCGCAAGCAGGTGCTGCGTACCACCGCCCTGCGGTTGACGAATGTGATGCGGGAGCTCACCCTGCCGCCGGATTGCACCCCGTTCGCCCGGGCCGCGCTCACTATGGTCGGCACCTTGAGCCAGCTGGAATGCGAATGCGATTTCGGCGACGAACTGGAACGGTCGGTGCCCGAACTCGGGGAGGTCTTCGCGATCATGCGGAGCGCTCGGGCACCGGGCGTATCGGCGAACTGACACCCCGGCGGCCGAATACCGGACAACTTACCGTCTGGGACATTTTCCGGTGAGGATATCGAATTTGCGAAAATTCTATCCTATTTATCGACAGGATCGCTCAGTAACCCAGCCATCGTCGCCACGGGGGCAGCAGCCGCTCGGCGAACACGGCATACCCCTCCGCGGCGGGGTGTGCCCCGTCCCCGGCCCGCACCTGCTCCCGCCAGACCGGATCCTCGACCAGCAGCCGGAACGATGCCGCATACGGCACCCCGAAGTCGGCACATGTCTGCTCGAAGCGCCGGTCCAGCTCCTCGATCCGGCGATTGTGCCCGGCCTCGTCGACCGGCGGCGGTCCCACCACCAGCACCGGCCACTCCTGCACCCGCGCGGTGGTGAGGAGCACGGAAAGATTCGTCACCGAGTTCTGCGTCTCGACCAGCGGCCGGCCCGCGGCGACCACGGTGTCGTTCACCCCGAAGGACAACACCACCCGTCCGTCCGACCCCGTCGGCAGACGCACCAGGCATTCCGCGGACCACCGCGCGACGATATCGGCGGAGGTGTGCCCGCGCACCCCGAGGTTGTAGGTGGTCCACGCCGCGCCGGCGGCGCGGGCGTGCGCGGTCAGCCGGCCCGTCCAGCCCAGAGCCTGCGGGTCGCCCACACCGGCGACGAAAGAATCTCCCACGAAACAGATGCGTTGATCACCACTCACCCCTGGATTCTGACAGCGTGTTGGTGTGTATCGTCCGGCTCGGGCTCCTGCATACTCACCTGCTGGTGGGCGTGACCGGCCCGTCAGCGTCACCTCGATCCGAAAGTACCGATACGACATGCGAGTCGATGGGCGGGAGATCCCGGTCACGGGCAGTCTCCTCCAGCCGCTCACGCGGCGGACCAGCGATATTCTCCGTGTCGTCTTCGCGGCGGTCGGCGTGGCCGTCGTCATCGCCGGTTCCCTGATCACCCGCCCC
Source organism: Nocardia sp. NPDC050193 (assembly GCA_040674215.1). GTDB lineage: Bacteria > Actinomycetota > Actinomycetes > Mycobacteriales > Mycobacteriaceae > Nocardia. The sequence continues at coordinate 190,044 of JBFARE010000002.1, forward strand.
GAATGGCTCGCGCTGGAACGTTCGGTCTCCAATATCGTCGGATTCCTCAACCCTGACCAGTCGAACCTGGTCTATCTGCTGTACGGGATCGTCATCCTGATCCTGCCGTTCGCGATCCTGGTGGAGCTGGCGTTCGGACGGCAGTGGAAACTGCTCGCCGGTTACGCCACCGCCGGGCTCACCGCGGTCCTGCTGCTGTCCATCACACCGAGTGGGTTGTCGGCGCCGCAGTGGCACCTGCAGGTCCCGGAGAATCTGGACGACAAAACCTTCCTGCAGCAATTCCTGGACGACCCCCGCTGGATCGCCATGCTGGCCGCGGTGCTCACCGTCTCCAGCCCATGGCTGCCGGTCCGGCCGCGACGCTGGTTGTGGGTGCTGCTGCTGGCCTTCGCGCCGATACACCTGGTGGTCAGCACTGTGGTCCCGGCCCGCGCCATGTTCGGCCTGGTGGTGGGCTGGCTGGTCGGGGCGGTGATCGTGCTGCTGGTGGGGACCCCGGCGCTGGAGGTACCGCTGGACGCGGCGGTGCGCCAGCTGGCCCGCCGCGACTACACCGTCACCCGGTTCACCGTGGTCCGGCCGGCCGGGCCCGGCGCGCTGCTGCTCTCGGCGACCGTGGAGGAACGCGAGCGGGCGCTGGTGGTCGAACTGTACGGCAAGAATCAGCGTTCGCTGAGCGCGCTGCGCCAATTGTGGCGCTGGCTGACCTTCCGCTCCAGCGAAACCGCGCCGCTGCACGGTTCCATGCATCGCGCGGTCGAGCATCGCGCGCTGATGGCGATCGCGCTGGCCGAACTCGGCCTGGCCGCGCACCGGCCGGTCACGGTGGCCGGACTGCCGCGCGGCTGGATGCTGTACGCGCATACGCTGCCGGCCGGGCGCTCGATCGAACAGGACCCCGCCGATACCGCGGCATTGGATTCGGTGTGGCGGGCCCTGACGGTGCTGCGCGAACGCGGGATCGCGCACGGTGAGCTGCGGCCCGCCGAGATCCGGATAGGACCCGACGGTGCGCTGTTCGGCGGTTTCACCGCGGCGGAACTGTGCGCCTCCGACGCCCAGCTGCAGTCGGATATCGCCCAGCTGCTGGTCTCGATGACGGCGGTTTTCGGCGCCGAGGCGGCGGTGCGGTCGGCGATCGGCGTGCTCGGCGAGCAGACCGTGCTCACCGCGTCACGCCGGCTCACCAAATTCGCCATGCCTGGCGGAATCCGCAAATCCATCCCGGACTGGAAATCGGTGGTGTCGGCCGCCCGCGAAGAGGTCCGCACCCAGACCGGCGAGGACCGCATCGAGGCCGAGCAGATCACCCGGTTCAGCCGCAAGAGCCTCATCCAGCTGGTCCTGCTGATCGGCCTGGTCTATGTGGCCTATCCGTTCATCAGCGCGGTACCGACCTTCTTCACCCAGCTCAAAGAAGCCAACTGGTGGTGGGCCCTGGCCGGCCTGGCGCTGTCGTCGCTGACCTACCTCGGTACGGCTGCCGCACTGTGGGCGTGCGCGTCCAGCGTAGTGAAGTACTGGCCGCTGGTCCTGATGCAGATCGCGAACACCTTCGCCGCCACCACCACTCCCGCGCGAGTGGGCGGGCTGGCCCTGAGCGTGCGCTTCCTCCAGAAGGGCGGGGTCGGTGCAGTGCGGGCCACAGCCGCGGTGGCATTGCAGCAGGCCGTGCAGGTCTGCACGCATATCGGATTGCTGGTGCTCTTCAGTGTGGCCGCCGGGACCTCGGCCGACCTCTCACATTTCGTCCCTTCGCCGACGATCCTCTACCTGATCGCCGGAGTCGGGGTGGGGATCGTCGGCACCTTCATGTTCGTGCCGAAACTGCGGCGCTGGTTGAACAATTCGGTGCTCCCACAGGTACAAGAGGTGGTCGGCGAGCTGGCGCTGCTGGCCCGCGACCCGAAACGCTGCGTGATCATCGTGCTCGGCTGCGCGGCACTGACCCTAGGACAGGCGCTCGCGCTGTTCGCCAGTGTCCAGGCGTTCGGCGGCGGCACGACCTTCGTCACCGTCACCATCGTGACGATGATCGGCGGCACCCTGGCCTCGGCCGCGCCGACACCGGGCGGTGTCGGCGCGGTCGAGGCCGCGCTGATCGGCGGTCTGGCCGCGTTCGGTCTGCCCGCCGCGGTGGCGGTGCCGTCGGTACTGCTCTACCGAGTGCTCACCTGCTGGATCCCGGTGTTCTGCGGCTGGCAGGTGATGCGCTGGATGACCGAGAAGAACATGATCTGAGCTGTGTTCATGGCGGCGCCTCCGGCGCCGCGGGTCGGGGCCCTGTGACCCCGGTTCTTCACTCCGCCACTCAGTCGCTGCGCTCCTTCGCTCTGTCGCTCCAGAACCGGGGGGCGGGCCCCGACCATCAATGCTGACCATCCGGAGTAGACGAAGGGTCTGCGCAGATGTGCACCTCGACCGACCCGGTGAGGCTCACTGCACCGTCAGGGCTCAACGGTCACCGGCCTCCGGACTACCCGACGCACACGCCCAGTCACTGCGCTCCTTCGCTGTGTCGCTCCAGAACCGGACGGGCGCCCGCCATGGAAGGTCAATCGAGATCGTCGAAGGCGTCCGCGGTGGTGCGGAGGCCGGCGCTGACCAGCGCGATGTTCGCCAGGGAGGCCGTGTGCACCTGGTGGTCGGCGGCGGCCACGCAGTCGGCGACCGTGTAGACGGTGAAACCGAGGTCGGTGCCGTGGCGTGCGGTCTGCTCGACGGTGAGGTTGGTGGCGACACCGGTCAGGAACAGGGTGTCGATATCGTTCTCCGCCAGCCAACGCGGCAGATCGTTACCGGCCAGTCCCGACAGTTTCTGGTTGTCGACGACCCGGTCGGCCTGTCCGGCGATCTCGTCGATCAGTTGGCTTCCCGGAGCGTCCGGACGGAATTCGTGCTGGGCGGCCCCGACCGACTGCATGAATCCGGTATTGCGCACCAGCCGCCCTTCTCCTTCCGGGACGGTGAACCGTGTGCAGATGACCGGGAGTCCCAGCTCCGCCGCCTGTTTGTGGAAGTCCGCAGCCCGCTGCACCACTCCGCTGGCGGCCACTGGTTCGGCCAGCATCGGGCCGAAGAACCCTTCCGGCCGAATAACGTTTACCTGCCAGTGCAGGGCGAGGACTGCAGCATGTTGATCCGACATGGCGTAGATGATCGACCATGCGCGCGCCGGGCGCACCACTGCCCGGGAAAAATGTCGGCCACCGGGCGCGCCGGAACTCCCGGCGCGGCTGTGCGCCGGATCGGCGGAACCGATCCGGCGCATGCTTCACGTGAAACGTTGCCTACGAATCGAGCTTGCGCAGTTCGACTTTCACGACCTTGCCGCTGGCGTTGCGCGGCAGTTCCGCCACGAGTACCAGCTCTTTCGGATGCTTGTAGCGGGCCAGGTTCTCATTGAGGAACGATTCCAGTTCCGCGAGGGTGAGATCGTCGGCCGGATCGTTGAGCGCGACCACCGCGACCGGCACCTCGCCCCACTTCTCGTGCGCTTTGCCGATCACCGCGGCCTCACGGATCTTCGGATGCGAGAACAGGACGTTCTCCACCTCGGCACAGTAGATGTTCTCGCCGCCGGAGATGATCATGTCCTTCTTGCGATCTACGACGTAGATGAAGCCCTCGTCGTCCTGACGGACCAGATCACCGGAGTGGAACCACCCGCCGGCGAACGCATCCGCGGTCGCCTCCGGCCTGTTCCAGTAGCCCGACATCATGGTGGGGCCGCGGTAGACGATCTCACCGACCTCACCGGGCGCCACATCGTTCATCTCGTCGTCGACGATGCGGGCCTGAATGGTGGGGATGACCTTGCCCACCGAACCGAGTTTGCGAATGGCGTCCTTACCTTCGAGCACACAGGTGATCGGCGACATCTCGGTCTGCCCGAACACCGCGACATTGAAGGCATCGGGGAACGCGTCGGCCATCGCCTTGAGCACGGTGTCCGAGGCGGGCGCGGCACCCCAGCTCAGCGCCCGCAGCGCGAGTTTGCGCTGCTTGACGGTCGGCTCGTCACAGATCAGCTGCCACTGGGCGGGCACACAGAACGCGGAGGTGGCCTGCTCGGCCTCCACGGCATCGAGGAACTCGGTCGCGCTGAAGGCGCCCAGCGGATGCAGCACCGTCTTCACCCCGAGCAGGAAAGCCGGTGCCAGGCTGCCGAGTCCGGCGATATGGAACAGCGGCGAGGTGCAGAAACTGATCGATGCCTGCTCGAGCTGCAGCGCGCGGATACAGGTGAGCGCCTGGGAGTTCATATTGCCGTAGGAGAGGATGGCGCCCTTGGGGCTGCCGGTGGTGCCCGAGGTGTACATGATGAGGCACGGCGTGTCCTCGGGGATATCGAGCGGGGTGTGCGCATCCCCTGTCTCGGCGATCGCGTCTTCGAAGCCGACGACCCCGTCACCACTGCTGCCGCGGATGACGAAGCAGTGCTCGAGGCCCGGTGCCTGCCCCTGCACCGCGGTGGCCAGCGGCTGCAGCACGGTATCGGTGACCACGGCCTTGGCACCGCTGTCGCCGACGATATAGGCGACCTCGGGCGGGGTGAGCCGGAAGTTCACCGGGACCGCGATCGCGCCCAGGGCATTGATCCCGAACACGGCCTCCAGGTATTCGGGGTAGTTGAGGGCCAGGATGAGCACCCGGTCGCCGAAGCCGATGCCCCGGCGCGCGAGGGCGTCGGCGAATTTCTGCGACCGCTCGTGCAGTTGCCGCCAGGTGGTGTCGGCACCGCGGAAACGCAGCGCCACCTCGTCGGGCCGCATCACCGCATGCGTGGCGATCTGGTTGTTCCAGTGGTTGCGACGCGATCTGATCGGCTCGGCGAGGGCCTGCGCACCGGTGGACATCCCACGTACTCCTCTCGGTACCGCGTGCGCCGCCGGAGTGTCCGGCGCCACACGCAGTGTGAACATGTCGGCAGAATAACAATTCACATCAGCACCGGCAAGGAAATCGGGCACGAATAGCGGTTAATCCCGAGGAACCCGACCGGGGAATGAGTTCGCGCTCGTTGAAGCGCGTATTTGGGGTGATACCGGCCGATCCGCACGTCACCCAGCTACACGAGATCCAATCACATATGCGAATCACGACTCACTTCTAGGGTTGATCGGGCGCTGACACCCGTGGCACCATGCAGCAGACGCGGACTATCCGCGAAAGTAGAGGAGAGCACCGATGCTGCGGACCAGGTTCACCGAGACCTTCGGTATCGAACATCCGATCGTGCAGGGCGGGATGATGTGGGTCGGCCGGGCCGAACTCGTCGCAGCCGTCGCACGAGCCGGTGGGCTCGGATTCATCACCGCACTGACCCAGCCCACGCCCGACGACCTCCGGCGCGAGATCGAGCGCACGCGCGAACTCACCGACAAGCCGTTCGGCGTGAACCTGACCATTCTGCCCTCGATCAACCCCCCGCCGTACGAGGAGTACGCGCGGGCGATCGTGGACAGTGGGATCAAGATCGTGGAAACCGCCGGCAGCAACCCCGAGCCGTTCCTGCCCACCTACCACGAAGCCGGGATCAAGGTGGTGCACAAGTGCACCAGCGTCCGGCACGCTCTCAAAGCCCAGAAGATCGGTGTGGACGCGGTCAGCATCGACGGCTTCGAATGCGCCGGTCACCCCGGCGAAGACGATGTACCGGGCCTGGTACTGATCCCCGCGGCGGCCCGCGCGCTGACCATCCCGATCATCGCCTCCGGCGGTATCGCCGATGCCCGCGGCCTGGTCGCGGCGCTGGCGCTGGGCGCCGACGGTGTGAACATGGGGACCCGGTTCCTGTGCACCGAGGAGTCCTCCATCGACCGGAAGGTCAAGGAGCAGATCGTCGCCAACTCCGAGCGCGATACCAAGCTGATCTTCCGCACCATGCACAACACCGCCCGGGTCGCCGATAACGAGGTGAGCCGCAAGGTGGTCGAGATCGAGAAGGCCGGCGGCAAGTTCGAGGACGTCCGCGAACTGGTATCGGGCGCCCGCGGCCGGCGCGTTTTCGAAGAGGGCGACCTCGACGCCGGCATCTGGTCGGTCGGCCTGTGCCAAGGGCTGATCGAAGACATCCCGAGTTGCGCCGAACTCATCGGTCGGATGGTCGGCGAGGCCGAGGAACTGATCAGCGCGCGGCTGGCCGGTTTCGTCGCTTCGGCCTGACCGGGCCGGTTCCCCCGCACCGGAACCCCTGCGCCTCGTCGGACCAATGGCGATTCGATCCGACGCAGGAAACGCGGGAAGCCATCCGGGAAAGGTTGGCTTCCCGCACTTTCCGGCCCGGCCCCCCGGCGAGCAGGTTCAGCGCGCCGCGAGCGCGGCCACCGCGTCGTAGTCGTGCGCGGCGACCACCTCGATGCCGTCGGGCAACGCGTGCAGCCGATGGATGGTCTCGAAGGTTGTATCGCGGTCGGCGTCGAACAATTGGCCGGGCATGGGCGCCTTCTCGCGGATCAGTTCGATCTGCAGCCGGTTCCACACCGAGTCACCGGCGAGCAGCACCCGGCGGCCGTCACTCGTGGCGAGCAGGACGCCGATACTGCCCGGGGTGTGCCCGGCCAGGTCGACGAGTAGTACCGACCCGTCCCCGAACAGATCCAGGCTGCGCGCGAAGGTGAGCACCGGCGGACCGTCGAGTTCCAGCGGCTCCAATGGCCGGCCCTCCAATGGCCCCCGCACCACCCCGGTCGGCGCGTGCGGACCGCGCAGCGCCCAGCCCAGTTCCGCGGCCGACAACCGCACCGGCACCGAATCCGGCAGTTCGAGCACCCCGGAAATATGATCCCAGTGCAGGTGGGTGGGCAGTACGAAGTCGACGGTGGCGGGGTCGAGATCGCGGGCGGCCAGCGCGTCCGCCAGCCCGAGAACCGGTTTGTCCGGCGCCACCAGTGACGGAATCGGGAACGGCAACCTCGGCAGCACCCGCCGGTGCACATACGCGCACAGCGCCGGGTCCACGATGAACCGCGCCGACGGATGCTCGACGATATAGGCGCCCATCGCCATGGGCAAATGCCCGAGACTGCGCACGCCCTCCGCGACGATGGTCGTCGGCGCCGACATGCGCCCCTGCACGAGCACCGTCAGCTCCACACTCGCCCGGGCCGCCGGTAACGGGGCGGATTCCAGCCGCGCCAGGAAATCGGTATCAGCCCGCCGCGGGCGCAGCAGCCGTGCCGGGGTGGCGGCCAGTGCCGCACAGCAGCGCAGCAGCGTCGGGAGAGTGGGGGTTCGTCCGTCCACGGAATCGGCCACAGGGCAACGGTACCGGCCGGGCCCGGAAACCAGCGAGAGACAGCGGGGGCCGGTCCCCCCGCGATCTGCCGGCGACCGGATGCCGCATACGCCGGCGCGGCCGTCACACAGCCACCCCGCCGCCCGATCGGTCCAGACCGTCGGCGGCGGAAGCCGCACGGCGCCAGAAGATTCGAGGGAACCGAATCCCCGGATTTCTCCGGCATAATCGAGTCGTGAGGCCATCCGCTCGCCACGGCCGCCAGGCAGTCCGGCTTTCCACAGTGTCACTCCGATGATCGGTTCTCCCCAGGGAGTCCTCTTCCTGTTCCCGGGCGACGGCGGGGAACACGAGCGAATGGGCCGTATGCTGGCCGGCCGCTATCCGGTCTTCGCGGATGCGATCACCGCGGCCGGTGACGCGGTCGCCACCGCCGGCGGACCCCGGGTCTGGACTCCCCGATACGGCTTCCGTCCACCCGGCGCATTCGAGCTCGCCGCGGATACCGTCGAGCCGTCGGCGCATCCGGAGTTCGTCCAACCCGCCCTGTTCGTCTACCAGGTCGCACTCGCCGAACTGCTGACCGCGTGGGGTGTCCGGCCGGATGCCGCTGTCGGCCATGGTCCCGGGGAGATCGCCGCGGCGGTGACCGCCGGGGCGCTGCCGTTGGCCGAAGCCGCGAAAGTGGTGGTGGCGCGCGCCCGGGCGGCGGGCCGGCTGGCGGGCTCGAGTGCGGCGGCCGAACTACTGACCGCGGAGTCCGAGGCGATCCGCCTGGTGCGGCCACTGGAGGGCAAGGTCACCGTCGCCGCGGTCAACGGGCCACGGTCGGTGCTGGTCACCGGCACTTCTCGCTATGTGGACGTGGTGGTGCGGCGCGCCGAACGCCGCGGTATCGCCACCGCCCGCAACCTGCGGGATAATCCCGCGCACAGCCCGGCCATGATCGAGGCGATACCGCGGTTCCTCGACGAGCTCGGCCCGATCCGCCCGGCGGTCCCGCACCTACCGCTGTATTCCAGCACCCACGCGGGAAGGGTCGTCGACACGGCCGGTATGTCCGCCGGGTACTGGGCCGAAAATCTCACCGGCCGTGTGGAACTCGACGCGGCGTTGCGGCGGGCAGCCGGCGACGGGATGACAATGGTTCTGGAGGTCGGGCCGCAACCCCTGCTCGCACCGGCCGTCCGGGCGATACCGCGGTTCGCGCACACCACCTACGGCGCGGCGGACAGCGCGGACGAGGGAACGGCTTTCCTCACCTGCCTCGCCCAGTTCCACGCGGCACGAGCACTGGGCGCGGCAGCGGTAGCGGACGCCCGCACCGGTATCGAGGGACAAACGCAGCCGGGAGACGACACCTCGACGATCGCACCGGCCGGGCGGCGCCCGCGGCAGTCCGGGACCGGAACAGGTTCACCGGCAATACCTTTCGACGATCGCGATACCGCCACGAGGTCGGACCGGGCACCGCGACCGGCCGGACCCACAGCCGCGGCCGAGCCCGGCCGGCGATCGAACGGGGAGGATTTGCGGGCGGAGGTCACGGGTGCCGGAACGCTGGCATCGATACGGCTCGCCGATGACCCCCCACCCACAGATATCATCGCATGGACGCGGGTGGTCGATGCCAATAGGGCTATTCGTTTCATGGCCGGGCGAGTCGCCCTCGATCCGCCGATGGTGATCGATCGGGCCGGAACCTATGTCGTCAGCGGTGGTCTGGGCGCCCTCGGGTCGGTGATGGTGCGCCGTCTGCTCGCCGCGGGGGCGCGCGATGTGGTGGTACCGACTCGGTCACCACGGCCGGTTCCGCCGCTGCTGGAGGGATTCGAAGAGCGAATCGTGGTGGTGCGCTGCGATACCGCCGATCGGCACGACCTGGACAACGCGCTGCGCGATATCCGGGAAACCGGGTGCACCATTCGCGGAGTGATCCATGCGGCACAGGTTTTCGAGGACACCGTGGTAGATGCCGCCGTATCCCGTGATCTCCCGATGGTTCCGGCGAACAGGGCACCGCAGGCGGTGGACGAGAACTCGATTCCGGATCAGGATCCGGCACTCGACGCGGGCCGGCTGGCGCGCCGATTCGCCCTGATCTCGGCATCGGCAGCCCATCTCATCGAACTCACCGCAGCCGACCCGGTCGCTTTTATCGCGGTGTTCTCCACCCCGGTCCTCGGAGCACCCCGGGTAGCCGGGACGGCGATCGACGGGCACTGGGCCTATACGGGCACAACCGACTACCCGGAATCCGTCGCCGGTACCCACGAGCACTGAAACTCCGGCGCGGCCCGAGCACGTGGGCCACGCCGGACGGCAGAGATCGGATCTACCGTTCGGCGAGCAGATGGACGACGGGCCCGGGGATCGGGCTCAATGATCGGTCCGGCCGAGCAGCCGGTCGGTTTCGCGACGTTCCCGTTTGGTCGGACGCCCGGTCCCGCGGTCTCGTTGCGGCAGGGCAGCGAGAACTTCCTTGGGCGGAGGCGGTGGACTGCGGTCGATCAGGCATTGGGCGGCGATCGGAGCACCTACCCGTTTTGTGATCACCCGTTCCACGACGACGATCCGCTCGACACCGTTGTTCCGGATCCGGATCTCGTCGCCCGGACGTACCGGCTGTGCGGGTTTGGCTGTCACACCGTTCACACGCACATGCCCGCCCCGACAGGCGGCCGCGGCAGCCGAACGAGTTTTGAACAAGCGGACCGCCCAGACCCAGGAGTCGACCCGGACCTGGCCGGGGCCGTCGTTCGGCTCGGTAGCGGCGCGGTTCACCCGCTATACGATACGACGCGCGGTCACCACATCGTCGGCGGACAGGTGGGTGTAGGAGACCGGCTCGCCGGACTGCACCGCGTTCAGCAGCAGGCCGTCACCGGCGTACAGGCCGACATGGCCGCCACCGTTGGTGATGACGAGGTCGCCGGGCTTCAGGTTGGAGAAGGCCACCGGCGCGCCCACATGGGACTGTTCGAAGCTGGTCCGCGGCAGTTTGATACCGGCCTGCTTATAGGCCCACTGGACCAGGCCGGAGCAGTCGAAGTTGGCCGGGCCGGCCGCACCCCAGGAGTACATGGCGCCGACCTTGGTCTTGGCGGCGTCGAGCGCGATATCGCCGAGGGTCTGCTGCTGGACCGGGGCGGGCGCGAAGTTGGGCAGCGCGGGAGCGGCGGGCATGGCGTGCGGAGCCTGTTCGAGAACCTGGTTCAGCTGCTGGTTGAGCTGCTCCGCCTGGCCGGCGAACTGGTCCGGTACCTCGACGTCGAACTTGCCGATGCCGGGGACGTCGATCGTGGTGGTCGCGGCCGAGGCGATCGCGGGCATCGTGCCCGTAGTCGCGGCCAGCGTGCCCATGACCAGTGCACCCTTGACAGAATTAGGCAGCTTGGATTCTCGCTGCAAGCTGTGCTTACCCACCGAGCTACGTCTCCGATCCTCGTGCTCTCCCGTCGCCCCGGTTGCGCGTCCTACTCGATTCGCGGCGGCCGGCTGCGGCGGTGACCAATGGCGCCGCCTCACTTACGAAACGACTCGACTCCACTAAGTCACAAGAAGGTTACGATGCTGCCCCAGTGTTGTCCAGCCGAACGGGTGTCCTTTTCGCGCCAACAGGCAGTACACGCGTAAAGGTTCGGCGCGCCAGGCTTTTTCGGTTCCACGACAGGTCACGCGGAGGTCTCGTCCGGGCGTGTCCACCGTTTCCGGTCGGTGCCACGGCGCGGTGGCCGTGGTACACGAAGGCACGCTAGGCCTTTCTAGAACCCGGCATAGATACGGACAGATTTTCCGATCGGTTCGCTACGGTGTGAGGGTATGGACCCCGTGCGGAACCCGTATGCGCCCGGCGCCGGCCAGCGGCCACCGGAACTCGCCGGACGCGGCAAACAGCTCGACGCGTTCGATATCGTCCTCGAACGCATCGCCCGGGGTCGTCCGGAGCGCAGCGTGATGCTCACCGGGCTGCGCGGGGTGGGGAAGACGGTACTGCTCAACCAGTTGCGCTCGGCCGCGGTCTCCCGGAGCTGGGGCACCGGCAAGATAGAAGCCCGGCCGGACCAAGAGTTGCGCCGGCCGCTGTCCTCGGCTCTGCACATGGCCGCGCGGGCCATTGCCAAAACGCACCACAACCAGGAACGGGTCGACGATTTCCTGGGCATCCTCAAAGCGTTCGCGCTGCGCGCGACCGCGGACAAGGGCATGCGAGAGCGATGGCAACCGGGTATCGATGTACCGGCGGTGACCGGCCGCGCCGACTCCGGCGATATCGAGATCGACCTGGTGGAACTGTTGATGGAGGCCGCGGCGCTGGCCCAGGATGTCGGCGCGGGTATCGCCGTCTTCATCGACGAGATGCAGGATCTGGGTCCGGCCGATATCTCGGCCATCTGCGGCGCCTGCCATGAGCTCAGCCAGGACGCCGCGCCGTTGATCGTGGTGGGGGCGGGTCTACCGCATCTGCCGGCGGTCCTGTCGGCGTCCAAGAGCTATTCCGAACGACTGTTCAGCTATCACCGCATCGACCGGCTGGACCGGGAGTCGGCCGACCACGCGCTGATCGCACCCGCCGAGCGCGAGGACGTGAAATTCTCCGACGAGGCACTCACCGCGCTCTACCGCAAGGCCGACGGTTATCCGTATTTCGTGCAGGCCTACGGCAAGGCGGCCTGGGATCAGGCGCCGGGCAGTCCGATCACCGCCGAGGATGTCGCGGTGGCGGCGCCGACCGCCGAGGAAGAGCTCGCGGTCGGGTTCTTCGGCTCCCGGTACGAACGGGCGACCCCGGCCGAACGCGAGTACATGCGCGCCATGGCCGACCTGTCCGGTGACGACGGTCCGGTCGCGACGGCGGCGGTGGCCGCCGAACTGGGCCGCAAACCCGCGTCGCTGTCGCCGGCTCGCGACGGACTGATCAAGAAAGGCCTCATCTACTCCGCGGAGCGCGGCACCATCGGGTTCACCGTCCCGCACTTCGGGCGCTATCTGCGCAGCGTCGCCACCTGACGAGCCCAACAATCCATCGGTATCGCCAGAGGATTTCCCAGAAACGCCCAGAGAGCCCGATACCGTCCACGAATCGCTACCACCCCGGCGCAGCCGCGAGCCCGGACACGCACCCGCGGATCGCACAGCGGCTCGTGGTCGCGCGGAATCGCCTCCACACCGGCGATAGATCTTTATGCCGCTTTCTAGCGTGCCGGCTAGAACTGCCGATAGAACCGTCGAGACCGATGCGAGCCATCTATACGCATTTCTCGACCAATGGCTAGATAGCCCTATACAGCCGCAGATCACCACAGCGGCTACCGGCCGGGTCGTACACACCGGCTCCCGATCGAAACCCGATCTTGATCATCGGACGAGCCGGAATCGGGATTTTGCCGTACTGTGTTGTAGATCACCTTGTGTGGTCGGTCACAAGCACGCCGGGCGGCCGGCGCAGTCCGGGCGGCGTTCCACACCGCGACCGGTCAGCAACTCAGGAGGTATCCATGACACGTAGCGACATCGCGGAACTCCGATACGCCGTAAACCAGCTCCGCCACTCCATTGGGGTACTGCGCACCCACTATGGAGACGCCGGCTCTGTACGGCGGCTGGAGAACGATCTGGAACGGCTCTGCATCGATGCCGACGAACTGGAGAAGAGCCCGCCACCACAGGTGGCGACCCGCCGCGGCCAGGAACCCATCTACGTCCCGGACAGCAAATCCGACGAATCGGCATGGATGGGCGCCCAGGACGAGGGCCTCGGCTTCCACTCGCGGCCGCGCACCCAGTAACCGGCCTAGGTTCACCGCCGGATAACTGAACACCGGATATCGGGCCGCAACCCGATGAGCTTCGGAGGGCCGGTCGCCGCACAGGCGACCGGCCGTCCTGGTTTGCGACGCGTTCACCCGAGCAAGATCGGCAGTAAATGTGGCGCAAATCACCCACCCTCGAGCCCCTCGAGATTGCGCGGACCCTGCTCATCCGATAGCAGGCCGGGCGTATGGTGCTCAGCATCACATTCGATCGCGGAGGTACCCATGACCACCCGCACCGCCGATCAGCGAGGCATCGACCAGTGAGTGCCACAACGACCACAACCGCTCCCGAAGCGGGTACAGGCGTATTCAGCAGGACCCGGGCCCGGATCACCACCCGGACCCTACGCACGGATCGGTGGTGGCTACCGCCACTGATCACGGTGATCGGACTGGCCGCGTTCGTCGTCTACGCGACCATCAGATCCTTTGTGCGCACGGCGTATTGGGTACCCGACTACCACTATCTGACGCCGTTCTACTCCCCCTGCCTGAGCACCTCGTGCGTCGAGGGGTCGAGTCACTTCGGTACCCCGTTCGGCGACCTGCCGATGTTCCTACCGCTCGGGTTCCTGGTGCTGCCGTTCCTGCTCGGTTTCCGGCTCACCTGCTACTACTACCGCAAGGCCTACTACCGGTCGGTGTGGTTCTCCCCGCCGGCCTGCGCGGTGGCCGAACCCCACGCGAAGTACACCGGGGAGACGCGGCTGCCACTGATCATCCAGAACGCGCACCGCTATTTCTTCTATGTCGCGGTGCTCATCTCGTTGATCAACACCTACGACGCGGTGATCGCCTATCACGGCAGGACCGGCGGATTCGGGCTGGGCCTGGGCAGTCTGATCATCACCGGCAATGTGATCCTGCTGTGGGCCTACACCCTGTCCTGCCATTCCTGCCGGCATATCGCGGGCGGACGGCTCAAAAACTTCTCCGCACATCCGGTGCGGTACTGGTTCTGGACGCAGGTCTCCAAGCTCAACACCAGGCATATGCAGCTCGCCTGGACCACGCTGGGCACCCTCGTACTCACCGACTTCTACGTGATGTTGGTAGCCAGCGGCACGATTTCCGATCTTCGCATCATCGACTGAGGAGTTTGCACGGCTATGCCCGAAGTGGAGCGGCACACCTACGACGTCGTGGTGATCGGTGCCGGCGGCGCCGGACTACGCGCGGTGATCGAAGCCCGGGAACACGGTCTCTCGGTGGCGGTGGTGTGCAAATCGCTGTTCGGTAAGGCCCATACCGTAATGGCCGAGGGCGGCTGCGCGGCGGCGATGGGCAACGCCAACGAGAAGGACACCTGGGAGACCCATTTCCGCGACACCATGCGCGGCGGCAAATTCCTGAACAACTGGCGGATGGCCGAACTGCACGCCCGGGAGGCCCCCGACCGCGTCTGGGAGCTGGAAACCTACGGTGCCCTGTTCGACCGGACCGCCGACGGCCGGATCAGCCAGCGCAATTTCGGTGGGCACACCTACCCGCGGCTGGCGCATGTGGGCGACCGCACGGGGCTCGAACTGATCCGCACCATGCAGCAGAAGATCGTCTCGCTGCAGCAGGAGGACTACGCGCAGACCGGTGACTACGAGTCACGGATCAAGGTGTTCGCCGAATGCACCATCACAGATCTGCTCAAGGACGGTGACCGGATCAGCGGCGCCTTCGGCTACTGGCGCGAATCCGGCCGCTTCATCCTGTTCGAGACCCCCGCGGTCGTGCTGGCCACGGGCGGAATCGGCAAGTCCTACAAGGTGACCTCGAACTCGTGGGAGTACACCGGTGACGGCCACGCCCTGGCGCTGCGGGCCGGCGCCCGGCTGATCAATATGGAGTTCCTGCAGTTCCATCCCACCGGGATGGTGTGGCCGCCGAGCGTGAAGGGGATCCTCGTCACCGAGGGCGTCCGCGGCGACGGCGGCGTACTGAAGAACACCGAAGGCAAACGGTTCATGTTCGACTACATCCCGGCGGTCTTCAAAGGGCAGTACGCCGAGAGCGAGGAAGAGGCCGATCAGTGGCTGCGCGACAACGATTCGGCGCGCCGCACCCCTGACCTGCTCCCCCGCGACGAAGTGGCCCGCGCCATCAACGAAGAGGTCAAGGCCGGCCGGGGTACCGAACACGGCGGGGTCTACCTGGATATCGCGTCGCGGCTCACCCCGGAGGAGATCATCCGCCGGTTGCCGTCGATGCACCACCAGTTCAAGGAACTGGCCGATGTGGACATCACCAAGGAGCCGATGGAGGTGGGGCCCACCTGTCACTACGTGATGGGCGGGATCGAGGTCGATCCGGATACCGGCGCGGCGCACGTACCGGGGCTCTTCGCCGCCGGTGAATGCTCGGGCGGTATGCACGGATCCAACCGGCTCGGCGGCAATTCCCTGTCGGATCTGCTGGTCTTCGGCCGGCGGGCGGGGTTGGGTGCGGCCGAGTACGTCGAAGGGCTCGCCGAGCGGCCGGCGGTGGCCGACGCCGATATCGCGACGGCGGCCCGCTCCGCGCTCGCGCCGTTCGATCCGCCGGAGGGCTCGTCCGGGGAGAACCCGTACACCCTGCACACCGATCTGCAGCAGACCATGAACGATCTGGTGGGCATCATCCGCAAGGAAGCCGAGGTCCGCGAGGCGATCTCCCGGCTCGAGGCGCTGCGCGAGCGGTTCGAGCACGTCACCATCGAGGGACACCGGCAGTTCAACCCGGGCTGGCATCTCGCCCTCGATATGCGGAACATGCTGCTGGTCAGCCAGTGCGTGGCCCAGGCCGCGCTGCTGCGCACCGAGAGCCGCGGCGGGCACACCCGCGACGACCACCCGGGCATGGACCCGCAGTGGCGCAACAAACTACTCGTCTGCGCGACCGACGGCGCCGGAGTCGCCGACATCCCCGATATCTCGGTGACCGTGCAGGATCAGCTGCCGATGCGGGACGAACTACTCGCCCTCTTCGATTTCGGCGAGTTGGAAAAGTACTACACCCCAGCCGAACTCGCGGCCCATCCGGCCGCGGTGAACGGCGCCGCGGCAGGGACTACGCCCGAAGGCCGCGAATCGGACAGCAAGGAGGCGTGAGCGGATGAGTTACGACGCCCGGTTCCGCGTATGGCGCGGCGATACCGACGGTGGGGAACTACAGGATTACACGGTGGCGGTGAACGAGGGCGAAGTGGTTCTCGACATCATCCACCGCCTGCAGGCGACCCAGGCGCCCGATCTCGCGGTCCGCTGGAACTGCAAGGCGGGCAAATGCGGTTCGTGTTCGGCCGAGGTGAACGGGAAACCGCGGCTGCTCTGCATGACCCGTATGTCCACCTTCACGCCGGAAGATGTTGTCACTGTGACACCGCTGCGCACGTTCCCGGTGGTTCGCGACCTGGTGACCGATGTCTCCTACAACTACAAAAAGGCACGCGAGATACCGTCGTTCACCCCGCCGCCGGATCTGGAGCCCGGTCAGTACCGGATGCAGCAGGTGGATGTGCAGCGCTCGCAGGAGTTCCGCAAGTGCATCGAATGTTTCCTGTGCCAGAACACCTGCCATGTGGTCCGCGACCACGACGAGAACAAAGAGGCCTTCGCCGGCCCGCGGTACCTCATGCGGATCGCGGAGTTGGAGATGCATCCGCTCGATGTGGCCGATCGCCGGGACGCCGCGCAGGAGCAGCACGGACTCGGCTACTGCAATATCACCAAATGCTGCACCGAGGTGTGCCCGGAAAATATCAAGATCACAGACAATGCGCTGATACCGATGAAGGAGCGCGTCGCCGACCGGAAATACGATCCGATCGTCTGGCTCGGCAACAAGCTCTTCCGCCGCTGACCGATCCGCGCGACCGTCTCACAGCATCGCGACCACACCGGTCGCGACCAGCCCCACGAGCACCCCGACGAACAACGCCGAGAACACCGAGCCGGTGGTTATGAAAACGCCCACCGCCGATGCCGCAAAGAGCAGGCCGACGATCAATCGCGCGACACCGTCGCCGGGCCCGAATTTGCGGAGCCGGGGACGGGCATTCTTGATCCCTGGGTCCACATATTGTTGTCTACCCGTTACCTGTTGGACCCAAACGCCGTGCTCGCGGACAGGTCGGCCACCGGGTGAACGGCGATTACGGCCGGTCGAATTCGCCGTCGCGTACGCCGGCGGTGAAGGCCGCCCACTCACCCGGGGTGAAGACCAGGACCGGACCGTCGGGATTCTTTCCGTCACGCATCCCGACATGACCGTCGGCGAGCATCGCGATCTCGACGCTGTGGGTTCCCGGCGTAGCGGCGCCTTCCCCGGTAGCGCCGCTCACCCAGCGGGCGCCGGACAGATCCACTTTCGTACCGTTGTCGATGCTCATCCAGGTTCTCCTTCACCGCCGCGGATATCGCCGTGTTTCGAGTCGAGGGCCCCGGCGCTGCGCGCCACAAGCATGTAGCGCGATGCTACGCGCAGCCCCGGCCGAGGCGGGTTTACACCCGTCTACAGGAAATTTCGCGAATCGGTACCGGCAAAATCCCCGAATCGCACCCGCTATCGGACCTTCTCGGCCTATGGTGAGCTGTTGGTCGTATGTGCACACCCGGAAAACTACCGCGGACAACAGGAGTCGACCGCGGGTTCAGAAGGAGGTCGTGTGATGCGGTTGAATCTGGACGCCCCGATCCCCACCCTGCTCGCCTGCGGTGACGATCCCGGCGTGATGACCCCCGAACAAGCCCATTCGGCGATGCAGTTGCACCTGGACTGCACCGTCGACGAGTGCCGGGTCCGCCGGCGCGCCCGGGCCACCCTGGTGGAATCGGGCCGCTGCGTCCTGGACAACCGCGCCCTCCAATAGCGACCGGACTCCACCGCCGTACCGGCCGCTCACCGGCCGGATCCGTACGGTTCCGCGAAAACGGAACCCCGGATCCCCCGGACCGCGAACGCCTTTACCGGTCAGTGCCAGCGGTGATCGGTCACCGCGGCGCGCGGGCCGAACCGCGGTTTGCGAGCTTGCCCACTGATCTCGAGCAGACGGATGGTGCGATAGCGATGCGGACGTACCGGTTCGAGGTAGTCGACCATCTCGGCGTCATCCATATCGCGGCCGAGCAGGGTCCAGCCGACGATCGACGCCAGATGGTAATCACCCACCGACAGCGCATCGGCGTCGCCGAGAGCGCGCTGCGCCGTTTCCGCGGCGGTCCATTCCCCGATGCCGGGGATCGTGCGGAGCCTGCGCGCGGCCTCGGCCGGATCCAGCGCGGTCATCCGCTCCAGGGAATCGGCGAGACGGGCCACCCGCACAATGGTCCGGCTGCGCTGCGGCCCGACATTGGCCCCGTGGAAGCTCCATGAGGGGATCCGGCTCCAGGCCGCCGCATCCGGCGGTACCAGCATCCCCGCCGGGGCCGGGCCGGGTGGCGGACTGCCGAAGAGGTGCACCAGGCGGCGCCACGCGGCATGTGCGGAGACGATGGTCACCTTCTGTTCCAGGATCGCCGGGATCAGCGCTTCGAGTACCCGGCCGGTGCGCAGCATCCGCAGCCCGGGATACCGCTGGTGCGCGGCCGCCACCGTGGGATGGATCGGCACGAAATCGTCGACCCTTTCGTCCAGGCACAGCATACGATCGAGCCCCTCGAGGAACTCCGCGGCGCCCGCACCCCACCCGTCCGCGGTGATGGTCAGCGGATCGTCCTGGACCAGCCGGTAGGTGACCGGCCCGGTCGGCATGCGCGAGGTGCGCCAGTGCGCCCCGTCCGGGGTGATCTGGTGACAGGGGTCGCCGGGCCCGCGGCGCAACGGCGCGAGGGTATGGGCGAGGTGTACCGGGGCGTCGGCGGACAGGGTCCGCGTCATCCACGCGTCGTCGGTGGATCCGGCTGTTCGGACAGGCACCATGCCATTGTGCGCCGCCCGGAGTAACGCCGTCCGATCGCCCATCGATGAAGACGCAGTTGAGCAAATATGTGGTTTTCGCCGTGACTGGAGGTTCCTATGCTCACCGAAGCGCTCAATTGGTTACTCGATCTCTGGGGTTCGGTCTTCGCCGGTAGCTCCGGCTACCAGGTCCCGCCCGGGGCCCTCCCATTCGGGAGCTGAGCCCTTAGAACAGCGGCCGGCCCTTCGAGACCGGCCGCTGTTCGATATTCCGAAATCCGCAGTTGATCCGGAATCAGTTGTCGCCCAGCAGGAACTGCGCCAGGTGCCGGCCCCGGCGGCCGGTGAGCTGGGCGACCTGGGTCCGGCAGGAGAATCCGTCGGCGACCACCACGGCATCCGGTTCGGCACTCTCGATCGCAGGCAGTATTCCGTTGCCGGCCACCGCCGCCGATATCTCGTAATGCCCTTTCTGCATCCCGAAATTACCCGCCAGACCGCAGCAACCCGCGATCTCCGTCACATCAACCCCCATCTGGGCAAATATTCGGCGATCGGCATCGAAGCCGAGCACCGAATGCTGGTGACAATGCGGCTGGACGACCAGCGATCGGCCGACGTACCGGGGCGGACGCCAGTCCGGTTGCGCGGTGAGGAACTCGGCGAGCGTGCGGACCGCGGCCGCGACCGGACGGGAACGCGGATCGTCGGGCAGTAACTCCGGCAGATCGGCCCGTAACGCGGCGGTGCAGGAGGGTTCGAGACCGATCACCTGCCCACCGGCCCGCACATGGTCGTCGAGGGCATCGAGCGTGGCACGCAGCCGGGCCCGCGCGCCGTCCAACTGCCCGGTGCTGATCCAGGTCAGTCCACAGCAGACCTGCCGGCGTGGTACGACCACTCGATAACCGAGTGAATTGAGCAGGCGTACGGCCGCCACCGCGATATCCGGATCGAAGGCATTGGTGAACGTGTCGATCCACAGCATCACAGTTGTCGCGTCCGGGTTCGCCACCTGCTGATTCGCCGCTTCCCGGCGCCAGGTCCGCCGGAAGGACCGCCGCGCGAGTTCCGGCACTTCCCGGCGTGGATCCATCCCGGCCGCCCGCATCCCGAGCCGGCGCAGCGGTCCGATCCCGGCCGGCGCGTTGACCAGCCGCGGCATCCGGGTGGCGGCGGCCAGCCAGCGCGGGAGCTGGCCCAGGGTGTAGTGGTCGCGGGGGCGCAGCCGACCGCGGTAGCGGCGGTAGAGCGTCTCGGATTTGTAGGTCGCCATATCGACGCCCGCCGGGCAGTCCGTACCGCAAGCGCGGCAGGACAGGCACAGGTCCAGCGATTCGGCCACCGCGGGCGCGGCCCAGTCCAGTTCTCCCCGGACCACCTCCTGCAATACCCGCGCCCGCCCCCGGGTGGTGTCCTTCTCGTCGGCCGTCGCCAGATAGGACGGGCACATGAAACCACCCGTACCACGCGTATCGGCCCGGCACTTGCCCACACCGACACAGCGGTGCACCGCGGTGGCCAGATCCCCGGCGTCGCCGACGAAGGCGAAGCCGCCCGCGCGCGGCAGCGGCGGCAGACCCGCCAATCGCAGATCGGCGTCGAGCGGGCGCGGCTGCACCAGCACGCCCGGGTTGAGAAGGTTCGCGGGATCGAACAGCGCCTTGTAACCGGCGAAGACCGCGCGGACCTCCGGTGAGTACATGATCTCCAGCAGCTCCGACCGGGCCCGGCCGTCGCCGTGCTCCCCGCTCAGCGAACCACCGTGGCCCACCACCAGATGTGCCGCGTCGGTCAGGAAGGCCCGGAACCGCTCGGGCGCGGTGGCGATGGGCAGGTCCAGCCGCACATGGATACAGCCGTCGCCGATATGCCCGTAGAGCAGTCCGTCGACCTTGTGCTCCCGGGTCAGCTCGTCGAAATCGCGCAGGTAGGCGCCGAGCCGGGCGGGCGGGACCGCCGCGTCCTCCCAGCCCGGCCAGGCCGGTTCACCGTCGCGGGTGCGGCCGGCCAGACCGGCGCCGTCGGCCCGGATCCGCCACAGCGCGGCCGCGGCGCCGGGGTCTTCGATGATCCGGCTGTCCAGCGCATCCGCCGCCCGGCACAAGCGGCGGGCGGCGGCATGGGTGGCGGCCGCGTCCTCTCCCGCCAGCTCCACGAACAGCCAGCCGGTGCCGCGCGGCAGATCGGGGACCCGCCGACCGTGTGCGCGCACCATCTCGATCAGCCGGGCATCGATACCCTCGACCGCCACCGGCGCGACCGAGACCACCGCGGCGATATCGTCGGCGGCGGTCGCCAGATCCGGGTAACCGAGCACGACCAGCAGGGTCGCCGCCGGGATCGGCACCAGTTCCACCTCGGCTTCGAGCAGCACACCGCAGGTGCCCTCGGCGCCGACGAACGAAGCGGCCACCGAGCCGCCGCGTTCCGGCAGCAAGTATTCGAGCCCGTAGCCGGATGCCTGCCGGTCGAACCGGCCCAGGTCGGTGCGCAGTACGGCGAGGGATTTCGCGGTGAACTCCGGGAGCCCGGGAACCGCGTCCAGCGAGTCGGCGAGGCGGCGGGACGCGCCGGTACCGTCGATGATCCGCAACTCCCGGACCCGGTCGGAGGTGCGGCCCCACGCTATGGCGTGCGGACCGCAGGCGTTGTTGCCGATCATGCCGCCGAGGGTGCAGCGGTTCTGGGTGGATGGATCCGGCCCGAAGCGCAACCCCTGTTCCCGGGCCCGGCGCTGCAATTCCGACAGCACCACGCCCGGCTGCACTCGGGCCGTCCGCCGGTCCGGATCGATCTCCGCGATACCGGTCATATGCCTGCTGAAATCGAGAATGATGCCGGGTCCGACCGCATTGCCCGCGACCGAGGTGCCGCCGCCCCGCGGGGTCACGGCCGTGCCCTCGCTCCGCGCGACCTCCAGTACGGCCGCCACATCGTCGTCGGACCGGGGGAAGACCACCATTTCGGGCAGTACCCGATAGTTCGAGGCGTCGGACGAGTACTCCACCCGCCGTCGGCGGGAGATGTCCACCGCCTCGTCACCGATCCGCGCGCGCAACTGCCGTGCGAGTGTGTCCCGTCGTGCGTCGTGGTCGGTCACACGATCCAGCCTAGGGGTTGTTTCTCGGGAGGCTCACTGCCGGCGCGCTGGACTGTCACATGCCGAATAAGTCGCTGCGCGGCCCGGATTCCTTCCCGACTCGGCGGATCCGGACGAGGCGGCGGCCGGTGGGCGACCCCGCGCTGCCCGATATCCCCCTTTTTGTCACCCCGTAGGAGTAAGACAGTGTCGTGGCCAGATGGCTGTTGCATGTCGACCTCGACCAATTCCAGGCCGCGGTGGAGTACCGGCGTCATCCCGAACTACGCGGGCAGCCGGTGATCGTGGGCGGAAACGGCGACCCGGACGAGCCCCGCAAGGTGGTGACCTGCGCTTCGTACCCGGCGCGCGGCTACGGGGTGCGGGCGGGTATGGCGTTGCGGTCGGCGGCGCGAAAATGCCCGGAGGCGGTCTTCCTGCCCTTGGACGTCCCCTGTTACGAGGAAGCGTCCGAGGAAGTCATGGCGCGATTGCGCGCGTTCACCGATCAGGTGGAGGTCTGGGGGTGGGACGAGGCGTTCGTGGCGGTCGATACCGAGGAGCCCGAGGAATTCGCTCGGGCGATCCGCGCGGCGGTGGAAGAGCTGGCTCTCACCTGCGCGATCGGCATCGGCGACAACAAGCTCACCGCGAAACTGGCCACCGGTTTCGCGAAATCGGTCGGGAAACCCGGTGTCGCCGCGGCCGACCATCCGGGAGCGCACGTCGGCATGTTCCGGCTCACCGCCGCCAACTGGTCGGAGGTGATGGCCCATCGTCCGACGAACGCGCTCTGGGGGATCGGTAACCGGATCGCGGCCCGGCTGGCCGAACTCGATATCCATACCGTCGGGGAGCTGATGACCGCCGATCGGGCCCGGCTCGCGGCCGCGTTCGGTCCGACGAACGGTCCCGCGCTGTGGGTGATGAGTCGCGGTGCCGGTGATACGGAGGTGGTGACGAAACCGCCACCGGCGGTGGGGCGCAGCAGATCGCAGACTTTCCCGCGGGATCTCGTCGATCCGGCCGAGATCGGCGCGCAGGTGGCCCGGTTGGCGGCGGAGGTCGCGGCGGAGGTCGTCGAGGCGGACCGGACGGCCACCCGGGTCTCGGTCACCGTGCGCACCAGCACTTTCTACACCCGCAGCAAGCAGTCGAAACTGCCGGAGCCGACCACCGATATCCCCACGATCGTCGATACGGCGTTGCGGGTGCTGGACCGCTTTCCACTGGAGCGTCCGATCCGGTTGCTCGGTGTCCGCCTCGAACTCGCGCCGGTCGCGCAGGCACCCGGGACCGGTGGTTCGGGGACATCCAGCGCTTGACCTGAACAATGGTTTAGCTTTTAGTGTCGGTGCACCGGAGTTCAATCGTGCTCCGGAGCGGAAGGACATTGTCAGATGAGCATGGAATCGGTGGCCTGGGACCAGATGTACCGGCGCATGCACGCACCCGAGGAGACACGGTCGTTCAGTCTCCCCACGGCACGGCGCATCCTGCGCTTCGCCCGGCCGCATCAGCGCCGGCTGATCGCCTTTCTCGTGCTCAGCGTGGCCACGGCGGTGCTGGTGGTCGCCACGCCGCTGCTCGCGGGCCGGGTGGTCGACGATATCTTCGCGGGGTCGCCGCCGCGGACAGTGATACTGCTGGCGCTGGCCATCGCCGCGCTGGCGATCCTCGACGCGGGCCTCGGCCTGGCCATCCGCTGGCTGTCGGCGCGAATCGGTGAGGGCCTGATCCTCGACCTGCGGACCGCAGTCTTCGACCACGTCCAGCGGATGCCGATCGCCTTCTTCACCCGGACCCGGACCGGCGCGCTGGTCAGCCGGTTGAACAACGATGTGATCGGGGCGCAGCGCGCCTTCAGCGACACCCTCTCGGGCGTGGTCGCCAATATCGTCACCGTGGCACTCACCCTGGTGGTGATGCTCCAATTGTCCTGGCAGATCACCCTACTCGCGCTGCTCCTGCTACCGGTATTCGTGATCCCGGCCCGGCGGATGGGCGACCGGCTGGCCGATATCCAGCGTGAGGCAGCGGGGTTGAACGCGGCCATGAGCACGCAGATGACCGAGCGTTTCTCCGCGCCGGGCGCGACCCTGGTGAAGCTCTTCGGCCGCCCGGCCCAGGAATCGGCCGAGTTCGCGCTGCGGGCACGGCGGGTCCGCGATATCGGCGTGCGCACCGCCATGCTGCAAACCGTCTTCGTCTCGGCGTTGACGCTGGTCTCGGCACTGGCCGTCGCGCTGGTCTACGGCCTCGGCGGCTGGTACGCGCTGCGCGGGCAGCTGGACGCGGGTGCCGTGGTGGCCCTGTCACTCCTGCTCACCCGGCTCTACTCGCCGTTGACCGCGCTGGCCAGTGCCCGGATGGAGATCATGTCCGCGCTGGTCAGTTTCGAGCGGGTCTTCGAGGTCCTCGACCTGTTACCGCTCATCGAGGACGCGCCCGGGGCGCGGCCCGTGCCCGCCGGGCCCGTCGCGGTGGAACTCGACGAGGTGCGGTTCGGATATCCCGCCGCCCACAAGGTCTCGCTGGCCTCGCTGGAAGAGGTGGCGACCCTGGACACCCGCGGCGGTGAGGAGGTGCTGCACGGAGTGTCACTGCGAGCCGAACCAGGGCAGCTGATCGCCCTGGTCGGTTCCTCCGGCGCGGGCAAATCGACCATCGCGCAACTGGTCTCCCGGCTCTACGACGTCGATTCGGGCGCGGTCCGGCTGGGGGGCACCGATATCCGCGAACTCACCACGGAGTCGATCCAGGAAACCGTCGGCCTGGTCACCCAGGACGGTCATCTGTTCCACGACACAATCCGGGCCAACCTGCTGCTGGCAGCCCCGGACGCCGGCGAGGAAGAGCTGTGGGACGCGCTGGCGCGGGCCCGCCTGAGCGATCTGATCGCGAGCCTGCCCGACGGGCTGGACACGGTGGTCGGGGAACGCGGCTATCGCCTCTCCGGGGGCGAGCGCCAGCGTCTCACCATTGCCCGGCTGCTGCTCAAGCAACCGCGGGTGGTGGTCCTGGACGAGGCGACCGCCTCCCTCGACTCGACTTCCGAGGCCGCGGTGCAGGCGGCGCTGACCGAAGCGCTCCAGGGGCGCACCGCCCTGGTGATCGCCCACCGGCTCTCCACCGTGCGGGCGGCCGATCAGATCCTGGTGGTCGAATCCGGTCACATCGTGGAACGTGGATCGCATACCGAACTGCTCGCCGCGGGCGGACGCTACGCCGAGCTGTACCGGACCCAGTTCGCCCAGGAACCGGCGCCGGCGGCCGCGTAGCGGATCGGACGGTCATCGTCACCCGACGGTGACCGTCCGGCTGTGCCAACCGGTGGCACCGTCCGGGACCGGGTCGGCGCGCTCCTCGGTTTGCACCCGGCCGGCACCGTCGATGGCCCGAACCCGCAGTGTGTGCGAACCGATTGGCGCGTCCCACCGCCAGGTCCACTGCCGCCAGGTGTCCAGTGAGTACTCCGGCGCCAGATCGGCCGGCCGCCAGGGACCGTCGTCGACCTGGACCTCCACCGCCGCGATCCCGCGATGCTGAGCCCAGGCCACCCCGGCCACCACTGCGGGTCCCGGAGCGATACGGCCGAAGGCCGCCGGAACATCGATACGGGAGGCGGTTTTGATCGGGCCGAACGCCGACCAGCCGCGCCGGGTCCAGTAGGCCTGGGCACGATCGAACCGGGTGATCTCCAGATCGACCACCCATTTCGTGGCACTGACGTATCCGTAGAGACCGGGCACCACCATCCGGGCCGGGTAACCGTGTGCGACCGGCAGCGGTTCGCCGTTCATGCCCACCGCGAGCAGGGCGTCGCGACCGTCGGTGAGCGCCGCGACCGGCGTACCGGCGGTGAAACCGTCGGCGCTGGTGGACAGCACCATATCCGCGTCCGGCCGGACCCCGGCCTCGGCGAGAAGGTCGGCGAGCGGGTATCCGATCCAGGTGGCATTGCCGACCAGGTCACCACCGACTTCGTTGGATACACAGGTCAGGGTGATCATCTTCTCCACGGCGGGCCGCCGCCGCAGCAGATCGTCCATGGTGAGCCGGATTTCACGCTTCACCATGCCGTGAATGCGCAGCTGCCAGTCGTCGCTGGTCAACGCGGGTAGTCGCAGGGCGGTATCGATCCGGTAGAAGGTGTCGTTGGGGGTGCGGAACGCGGTGAGTCCCGGGATGGGCGGGTCGGTCCCCGGCGGGACGGGCGCGGCCGCCACCTGTGGACGCGGGACCACGAACCGGCGCAGATCCGCGGTCACCGCGCGCGCACGCTCGCCGGCCCACCGCCCGGCCGCGGCGGATCCGGCAGCCAGCACCACGGCCCCGGCGGCCAACCCCAGGAACCGCCGCCGCGAGGCATCGGTTCCGTCCCTGCCCGCGACCTCCCCCGCGGATTCGCCCTCTGATGCCGGAACGAGCGGCGCCCGGCCGATGAGAACCCGCAGGGTGAGTATCCCGGCGCCGGCACCGAGCAGGATCGGCACGGCGAACGTGGCGGTCGCGTTCGGCCGCTGCAGCACGGCGATACAGACGGCCAACGACAGCCCGGCCAGCAGCACGCTGCCGTAGGGCCGGCGCCGTTCCAGCAATCCCGCGACCACAGCCAGTACCGCCATCGCCGCACCCATGCTCAGGAACAGCACGAGCTTGTCCCGGGTACCGAACTGTTCGATCGCGAACTCACGCAGCGCCTGCGGCGTGTGGTCGACCACGGTCGCCCCGGTGACCAGGAAGGGCGAAGCGTCCGGGGCGATCAGTGCCGCGACGAGTTCACCGACCCCGAGCACGACCGCGGCGGCCAGCAGACCGCTCAGTCCCGCCGCGAAGGGGCCGATCGTGCGCCGACCCTGCTGATCCGGCCCAGGAGAACCGGTCGAACTCGTCATGTCCTGCATCAGCGTCCTCGTTGATCCACCGGCGCGGGGACGCCCCGGCGGCTGGGAATTCCTTACATGGCCCTTTGCGGATGGTGCCACTCCTGGCCGCAGCAGGGAAGAGGGCAGGGTACGGCGTCGCCGACGTCGTAGCGGTGCACCGCTACGACCCGGTCCGATCGCACGGACCGGCGCCCGGGCCCGAGCGGGCCGCCCGAGTCTCGCGCCGGCCCCGATCACCGCCCCTGCGGTGCAGCTTTCAGCGGCTCGGTTGCGGGGTGGGGATCAGCAGTCGGTGCAGGGCGGTGGGGGTGTGTTCGACGGCCTCGCTGCGGTACTGATATGCACTGCGATCGATGGTCGACGTGTGGCGGGCGCGCGCTGCCCAGATCTATCCGTCCGACCTTCGGCGCTCCGGAGCCCCGGCGCCACCAACCCCACTGTTCTGTCGAAAGGTTCTGCTGATGACGCAAGTACTCAGTCGTCGGGCGCTCAATCGCGCCACTCTCGATCGGCAGTTGCTGTTGCGCCGCTCCGAGTTTTCCGTCATCGACGCGGTGGAGCATTTGGTCGGGTTGCAAGCTCAGACCCCGCACACCTGGTACGTCGGATTGTGGTCACGACTGACGGGTTTCGTCCCGGAACAGGCCGCCCACCTGCTCACCGACCGCAAGTTGATTCGAATTGCGTTGATGCGTTCGACGCTTCACCTGGTCACCCCTGACGACGCACGTGCGCTGCGTCCGCTGATCCAACCTGTATTGGATCGTGACCTCTACCGCAACCACACACACGGCAAGCCCATCGAGGGTATCGATATGGCGAAGCTGATCGCCGACGGCATCGAGTTACTCGCCCCGAAACCGTTGACCAACAAACAGCTCGGCGCGCTACTCGGCCAACGCTGGCCCGACCGCGCGCCCACCTCGCTGGTCTACGCCATCCGCAACCAAGTGCCTTTGGTGCAGGTGCCACCACGTGGTGTCTGGGGCCGTAGCGGGCCGATCGCTCACACCACCGCCGACGCGTGGCTCGGCACAGAACAAACGATCACCGCTTCGCTCGAACAAATGATCCTGCGCTATCTGGCCGCCTTCGGCCCCGCCAGCGTGAAAGATATGCAGATGTGGTCCGGTCTCACCAGGCTGCGCGAGATTGTCGACCGAATACGACCAGGCTTGATGGTCTTCCAGGATCAGCACGGCCAGGAGCTTTTCGACCTCCCCGACGCTGCACGCCCGGACCCCGACACCCCCGCCCCGCCAAGGTTTCTGTACGACTTCGACAACGTATTGCTCTCACACGCGGACCGCACCCGCGTGATCACCGACGAATACGGCAGGCAGGGCTACCGCACCCAGCGCCCCGCTCCGCAGATCCTGCTGGTCGACGGATTCACCGCGGGCGACTGGACGATCAACCGAAACACCGGATCCGCGACAATCCACATCCGCCCCTATGAACGGCCATTCACCACACACGACGCGGCCGCTGTCACCGAAGAAGCTCACGCGCTGCTGGCATTCACCGACCCCGAATCCCAGACCCGCAACGTCATCCTCGACAGACCTCGACAACAAGCGTGATCGGTGATGGCTATGCGCACCGAGGGGCAGCACCTTCGTCGCCCGCGGGCTGCTCGTGGCCGGGCCGGCCGAATCAGTGGCTGCATCGGTAGAACAGGCCGTCGATCCCAGCAGGGCGGTGGTCGAAACGATCGCCGCCGCAAGGACAACCCGTGGCTGCTCTTCATGGACTTCCATCGTTTTCGGGCCAGAACGACCCGCGTGCGGGCGCACCGCGAACATGGCAGGACGGAATTCGGGTGGAGTGGGCGTTGACGGATGGGCCCGGGGCGGGATCGCTTGGAAGAGATCGCTGCATACGTAAGGGCCGCGGCAACCCGAACGGGTTGCCGCGGCCCTGGATCGTGGATCAGGCGCTGGCCGCCAAGGGCGGGCCGTCGAGAGCCGGTTCCCGCACCGGTTCGATGGCGTAGGCCAGGATCTCGGCGACATCGCCCACCGGACGGACGTCGAGTTCGGCCAGCACATCGGCGGGCACATCGTCCAGGTCCGGTTCGTTGCGGGCCGGGATGAACACCGTCTTCAATCCTGCACGCTGCGCGGCGAGCAGTTTCTGCTTCACCCCGCCGATCGGCAGCACCCGGCCGTTCAACGTGACCTCGCCCGTCATCCCCACATCGGAGCGCACCGGCCGGCCCAGTGCCAGCGACACCAGCGCGGTGACCATGGTGACACCGGCCGACGGTCCGTCCTTGGGCACGGCGCCGGCGGGCACGTGGACGTGCAGGTTGCCGTCCAGCACCGTCGATTCGATCCCGATCTCACCCAGGTGCGACCGCACGTAGGTCAGCGCGATCTGCGCCGATTCCTTCATGACGTCGCCGAGTTGGCCGGTCAGCGTCAGCGCCCGGTCACCCTCGGCGGTGTTGGCCTCGATGTAGAGGACGTCGCCGCCCAGGCCGGTGACCGCCAGGCCGGTCGACACACCCGGTACCGCGGTGCGTTCCGCCGAATCCGGAGTGAAGCGCGGCCGCCCCAGGTATTCCTTCAGATCCGCGACGTCGATGGTCAGCAGTGGTTCCGTGACACCGGTCTGCCCGGACGCCGTATCCGGCTCGACGCCCACATCGGTGCC
Organism: Nocardia sp. NPDC050193; assembly: GCA_040674215.1. Lineage (GTDB taxonomy): Bacteria > Actinomycetota > Actinomycetes > Mycobacteriales > Mycobacteriaceae > Nocardia. The sequence continues at coordinate 219,600 of JBFARE010000002.1, forward strand.
CGATGCGGCACCGGTTTCGGACAGGCGCGTCGCCGCCTTACGCAATGCCTTGGCGATCAACCGCTCCAGCTGCCGGACCCCGGCCTCGCGGGTGTAGTTCGCCGCGACCTCGCGCAACGCCGCGTCGGTGACCTGCACCTCCGCGCCGGTCAGCGCATTGCGTTCCAGCTGCCGGGGCAGCAGGAAGTCGCGGGCGATGGCCACCTTGTCGTCCTCGGTGTACCCGTCGACCGTGATCACTTCCATCCGGTCCAGGAGCGGGCCGGGGATGGTGTCCATGACATTGGCCGTGGCCAGGAACAACACATCGGACAGGTCCAGGTCCATATCCAGGTAGTGGTCGCGGAAGGTGTGGTTCTGCGCGGGGTCGAGCACCTCGAGCAACGCCGCCGCGGGATCGCCCCGGAAATCCGAACCGATTTTGTCGACCTCGTCCAGCAGGACGACCGGGTTCATAGAACCGGCCTCCTTGATCGCCCGGACGATCCGGCCGGGCATCGCGCCCACATAGGTGCGCCGGTGGCCGCGGATCTCCGCCTCATCGCGCACACCGCCGAGGGCGACCCGGACGAACTTGCGACCCAGTGCCCGCGCGACGGATTCGCCGAGCGAGGTCTTACCGACCCCGGGCGGACCGGCCAGCACCAGCACCGCGCCCGACCCGCGTCCGCCCACGACCTCCAGGCCGCGTTGCGCGCGCCGCGCCCGGACCGCCAGGTACTCGACCATCCGGTCCTTCACTTCGTCCAGGCCGTGGTGGTCGGCGTCGAGCACGGCCCGGGCCGCCGCCACATCGGTGGAATCCTCGGTTTTCACCTGCCACGGCAGTTCCAGGACGGTGTCCAGCCAAGTGCGGATCCATCCGGACTCCGGGCTCTGATCGCTGGAGCGCTCCAACCGGCCGACCTCGCGCAGCGCCGCCTCCCGCACATTGCCGGGCAGATCGGCCTGTTCCACGCGAGTGCGGTAATCGTCGGCGCCGTCGGGTTCGTCCTCGCCGAGTTCCTTGCGGATGGCGTTGAGCTGCTGGCGCAACAGGAATTCGCGCTGGCTCTTCTCCATGTTCTCGCGGACCTCGTCACCGATCTTCTCGGTGACCTCGGCCTCGGCGATATGCGCCCGGGTCCATTCGATCAGCCGGTTCAACCGCTGCGCGACATCCGGGGTCTCGAGCAGTTCGCGTTTCTGCTCGTCGGTGAGGTACGCGGCATAGCCGGCGGTATCGGCGATGGCGGACGGATCGGTGAGCTGGTTGAAGGCGTCGATCATCTGCCATGCCTCGCGCTTCTGCAGCACCGAGACGACTAGCTTCTTGTATTCGGCGGCCAGTTCCCGGGTGCGGCCGTCGGCGGCGGGGGTCTCGACCGGTTCGGCCTCCACCCACAGTGCGGCGCCGGGGCCGGTGACCCCGTGGCCGATCTTCGCGCGCCGTTCCGCCTTCAGCACCGCGGCGGGCGTACCGCCGCGCATCCGGCCGATCTGTTCGATGGTGGCGATCACACCGTAGGCGGCGTAACCCTCGGACAGGCGCGGCGCCAGCAGCACGGTCCCGGTCTGCGCGGCCTGTGCGGCGTCGATGGCCGCCTGTGCGGATTCATCCAGTTCGATCGGTACGACCATCCCGGGCAGCACGATGGGATCGGTCAGGAACAGCACCGGAAGATTCAGTGGTGTAGTCACGAACACAACCTCCAATAGTTGAGCTACACCCACTCAACTTGGTCGGGTTCGCCTTTGTTCCACCCGGCGCCCGTGTTCGCCCACGGCGAATCTGTAGATTCTCATCGAACCTGTCGTTTCGCACTTTCGTTCGGTAACTGTTCGAGGAGACCGCGCACCCCTGGATGGTGGGCGTCCTGGTCGGCGAGGACCTTGCCGGCCGGGCGATCTTGCGGGTGGTCGAGGAGATCTCGATGCGATGTCGCTTGCTCACCCGAGGGGCGGCACTCCAACTCAAATGACAGGAATATCTGACATTTCAGATATCTGTGTGTATTGTTCGTCGTATGACCTCAGACGATATGGAACGGGGCTTTGCCGACGCGGTAGGTCGGCACTTCGCTCGTCAGAACGGCCTGCCGCCGGTTACCGGCCGGGTAGTCGGGTGGTTGCTGATCTGCGATCCGCCGCAGCAAACCATCGCCGAGGTCGGTCAGGGGCTACACGCCAGCCGTAGTGCCATTGCCGGTGCCGTCGCGCAACTCGAGGGCTGGTCGTGGATACAGCGCACCCGGGCAGCCGGAGAACGGGTCGACCGAGTAGAGCTCGATCCAGCGATCTGGGTGCGGCTTCTGGACAAAACCGAGGAGTACACCTCTCTGCACACGCTCGCGCAGCGCGGACTCGAAATTCTCGAAGATGCACCGGATACCCGCCGGTCTCGCCTGAGCGAGGTCGCGGCCTTCGCCGATTTCCTCGCCGAGCGGATGCCGGTCATCGCCGCTGAATGGCGTGCTCGCCGTGCCGAACTCGGGGCGCCGGGCGAATAGGTCGACAAACGCACGAGCGGTCGGACCCAGGCCACCCACATCTGCATTGCTTCCCACGTGCCCGTACGGCGGGCGCGCGATAACTCCTGCCCGGCTCCGGCCGCCTGTCGAGCAGATCAATCACCGAATCGAGGATCAATCTCATGAGTTTTCCCACCGAGTCGTGGCAACATCGGCTCGACGTACTGCGCGCCGAATATCATGTGCCCGGAGCAGCTCTGGCCGTCGTGGCCAACGGCACCCTGCACGAACTGGTCAGCGGAGTGCTGAACACGGCGACCGGTGTCGAGGTCACACCGGATTCGGTATTCCTTGCCGGTTCGACGGCGAAGATCTACACGGCAATTCTGATCATGCGGCTGGTCGATGCCGGAAAACTCGATCTCGACGCCCCTGTAGTGAACGTGCTACCCGAATTCGCCACCCCTGACCCGGAAGCGACTCGGCAGATCACCGTCCGTCATTTGCTCAGTCATACCGGTGGCGTCACCAACGATTTCAACTACGATTCGGGCCGTGGCGACGATTGTCTCGCCCGATACGTCGAGGCCGCCCGCAGCGTACCGCTCGACTGCAAGCCCGGCACCTCCTATTCCTACGGAAGCCTGGGTTACGTCGTACTCGGGCGCATCGTCGAAATACTGACCGGGACAACCTGGGACCAGGCTCTCGAGGAGATGCTCTTTCAGCCACTCGGACTCGAGCGCTCCATGACCCTGCCGGAACAAGCACTGCGCTTCCGAGTCGCCATGGGTCATACCACCGGTAGTAATCCCGAACCGGCGCAGGTGTGGGACATGATGCCCCGCTCCGCGGGCCCCTACGGCCGCGTAATCACCTCTGCGGGAGATGTAGCCAGGCTGGCGACCATGCTCCTGAACGGTGGTGTCGGGGCCGATGGTGTCCGCCTGCTGTCGGAGGAAGCGGTGTCGGCCATGCAACGGCCACAGGTCACGAGCCCGGATAAATGGACGATGTCCGCCGACAGTTGGGGTCTGGGGCCCGCTCTCTACGATTGGGACGGCGTCATCGGTTTCGGCCATGACGGAAGTGCTATCACCCAGCACTCCTACTTGCGGGTCGTTCCGAGCGCCGGTGTGGTCGTCGTACTGATGTGTAACGGTGGCGAATTCGGCAAGCTGTATGCGGAATTGGTGGGCCAACTCCTGGCCGAGACCGCCGGTGTGCGGATTCCGCCGCCGTTTGCGCCGCCCGCTGGCCCTCTTGCCGTGGATATGACAGCTCTGGTGGGCACCTACCGTCGCGGTGGCGTCGAGATCACGATCAGCGAAGAAGGCGGACGCGCACGAATCCGCTACGAGTTCATCGATGGGATGAAACACTTCTCACCCCCGATCGAAACCGATCTGACCCCGGTTTCACCGTCGGTTTTCGCCGCTACGGGAGGCCCATCGGGCGAGGACTACACACCCGTCATCTTCGGAACACTGGCCGACGGCACCCCATGCGTCTACGTCAGCATGCGCGCCACTCCCAGGGTCGGCTGAGCGCCGATGATTATCAACAAGATAGCCGTGCTCGCTGCCGGAGTAACGGCAGCGTTGGGCATCACCGCCGGCGTCGCCGGCTCCACGCCGAATCCCGCCGACGGTCTCGGCTTCAGCGCCGTAACGATCGGGCAATCGGCCGTCATCACCGTGGAGAGCGGCTCATTGGTTCAGCAAGGCAATGTGCTCGAGGTGAGATCTGAGGACGGTACGGTGCTCGCCGGAACCGAGTTGTCCTTTCGCCTGGATGACTTCGTGCTGCCCATCACCGCGCAGATCCAGGACCGTACCGTCACGCTCACCCCGCACTTGGACCCACGGCAGGCTGTCTATCGGCCGAGTGCCCTGCCGGTCGCCGATCCGGCTCCGTGGTCCAGTGCCTATGAACGCGAGCAGGCTGCGTGGGGACGGCTGACCAGCTCCATAGGGATGGGGGCAATGCTCGGTGCCATGGCCGGGACGATCGGTGGCGCGGCTGTGGGCTGCTTGCTCGGGGGTCTGACCGGTGCGACGATCGCCGCGGCCACCATCGCCGGAATGTTCGGACCGTTCCTGCCCGCCGCGGCGTTGGGCTGTCTGAGCGGGATCGCTGCCATAGGCCCCCTGGGTGCAGTGGCCGGCCAATTGTTTGTCACCGCCCCCATCGCGGTAGCCGCGGCGATCCAGTACTTCATCACGATCAACGAGCCGCTCGGCTCACCCACGACGTGAGCGCGCCGGCCATGAGACCCTGGACTGCTCGAGATATCTGGCGCGATTGGCACCGCCCGCTGGTTCTGAGTTCGATCACGCTGACAGGACTCGCTATTTTGTCCGGCATCGGCATGATCGTCGACGACCGCGTGTTGCTCGATGAATCGATCTGGACGAAGCCGCTGAAATTCAGCTTCGCTTTCGGACTGTACACCGTGACCTTGGCATGGCTGCTCACGAAACTGGACAAGGCTGCGCGGGTGGGCTGGTGGATGGGGTCGGTGTTCGCGATTTTCGCGGCAGTCGAAGTCGGACTCATTGCGATCATCGCCGGACGTGGCTCTTTCAGTCATTTCAATATCGGCGATCCCGATCCGCTGAACCGAGTGCTCGTCGCGATCTTTCAGAACGGCGTGCCGGCGATCTTCTTCTCGAACCTGGTTATCGCGATCATCGTGCTGATACAGCGCACTTGCGACCAGGCACTGTCCAGGGCGATGCGCCTGGGAATCACGATATCCACCATCGGCACCACGATTCCCCTGTGGTTGGGAATCGGTGTCGACGCCCCCGAACGCACAGCCCGAAACGCCGCGGGCGCGAAAGTTCGGTTACTCGGCGGACACGGTATCGGAGACCCCGACGGCACCGGGATGCCGTTCACAAATTGGAGTACCACCGGAGGTGATCTCCGAGTACCCCATTTCATCGGCATGCATGGCATCCACGCGCTGCTGCTTACGGCCGCTCTCCTCGCTGCGCTCGCTGTTCGTTACCGGTGGATGCACACGAGCACGCGTGCGCTCCTGGTGACAATCTCAGCATTCGGCTACGTCGGAGTGCTGGTCGCAACCGCCTGGCAAGCCCGCCGGGGGCAGTCCCTGATCAACCCCGATGCCCTGGCCCTCGGTGTGTTCGCTGTCCCGGCACTGATCACGATCGTCGCTACCGTGCTTGTGATCCGCGCCGCGAAACGTCGCCCCGTCGCACCGGAGGTGACCCGAATCCGGTGCGGCCGTGAGGGTGCACTGTTGCGCGCCGGGTTGGTGAGAAAACCGGCAGACGAGATTCCGAGAAAGCGCAGCCGGGTCTCGACAAGTCGACCGAGAATGTAAACGAATATCACAGCGAGTCGTAGACGGCGGCGACGAGGTCGTGGGCGCGGGTGTCTCCGTCGAACGCGTCCCGGCGCAGGTTCGGGACGAAACCGAAGGCGATCCGGTGTTCGGGGTCGGTGAGTCCCAGCGATCCGCCGGTGCCGGAATGACCGAACGCGCCGGTGCGGGCCGGTTCGGGCAGCGACAGAACCGAGGCGGGCAGCATATAGCCCAGTCCGAACGCGCTTTCCAGCATCAGTACCTCATCCGGACCGCGTACCTGTTCGGCGGCGGCCGCGCGGAGGACGGCTGCGGGCAGCAGGGCGCCCGCGCCCAGGTCGCGGTAGAAATGGGCGAGCGCTCGGGCGGTTGTGTGCAGGCCACTGGCCGGCCAACCGCCTGCCTGGACGGCGGGATCGGAGTAGGCGGCGCGCGGGTTGGTGGAGCCACGCATGATCAGCGAATCCGGATCTTCGTAGGCCCGCGCCAGCCGGGCGGTGGCGCTGTCCAGGGCGGCACCGGTGGAGGATCGTACGGTGCCGGCGCGGTCCGGGAAGGTGGTGCGCGCCGGCGGCACCTGCGGTATACCGAGACACAGGTCGGCTCCGAAATGCTCGGCCACATAGGCCGCGACCGAACTGCCGGTGTGCCGTCGGACGAATTCGCCGGCCAGCCAGCCGAAGGTCAGGGCGTGATAACCGTGCCTGGTGCCCGGCTCCCATACCGGCCGCTGAGTGGCGAGCTGTGCGGCCATGGCCCGGGGATCGGCCGCTTCGGCGACGGTGATCGGCCGGTCGAACGCGGGCAGTCCGGCCCGGTGTGCCAGCAGGTCCGCCAGCGTGGTGTCCTCCTTGCCCTCGGCACCGAACTCCGGCCACCAACGTGTCACCGGCTCCTCGACCCCGATACCGGTCTCGGCACTCACCCGAAGGGCCGCGGTCGCGGTCAGTGCTTTGGTGCAGGAGAAGGTGATACAGGCAGTGTCGTGTTCCCACGCCCGGCCGGTCCGGCGATCCGCGATCCCGCCCCACAGATCCACCACCGCACGACCGTCCACGAACACCGCCACCGCGGCCCCGAGATCCCGGCCCGCCGCCAGATTCGCCGCGAAGACCTCGCGAACCGCGGCGAAGGCCGGGTCGGCGTGTCCCTGCACTGTCATACGATTTATTAGAACACGTTCTCGTTTTGCCGGGGCTTGTTCCGGGCTCAGTGTCCGGCGAATGCCTCCGCCAGCCACCACGCGCCACCGTCGCTGGTGATCTTCGCGTCGATCACCAGCGGCCGGGCCCGGCCCGCGCGCCGGTACTGCTCGACCCACTCGCGTACCGGGGCCAGATCGTCGACCGAACCGACGGTGACACCGGTGGCGCCGAACCCTGCGGCGATGGCGGCGATATCGGTCTCGGGGAAGGTCACCGTGGCGTGATCGGCGGTGCCGAAGTGGTGCACCTCGGCACCGTAGGCGGAGTCGTTGTAGACGATCACCACCAGCGGCAGTGCGCAGCGCACCGCCGTTTCCAGCTCGGATATCGCCATGAGGAAGCCGCCGTCCCCGGTGCCGAGCACCGGGAGGCGGTCGGGCCGGGCGAAGGCCGCGCCGATGGCGGTACCCAGTCCCAGGCCGATCGACTGGAATGCCTGGGTGAAACAGAATCCGTTCTCGTCGGGCACCGATAGATGGGTAGCGGGATAGCCCATGAAGTTCCCCGAGTCGATGGAGACGATCCGCTGGGCCGGCAGGATCTCGTCGAGCGCGATCGTGAGGGCGCGGGGATTGATCCGCGCGCCGGTGGAAGAGTCGTCCACCGGGACGTCCCGCCAGCGGCCGGTGCGGGCGATACGGTCCGCCACCTCGGCGGTGCGGTAGCCGGTCACCGGCTCCGCGCCGGACCGCCCCAACTCGGCCAGTACATCCCGGGCGGTCGGCGCGCAGTCGCCGAGCACCCCGAGATCGACCGGGCGGTGCGCGCCGATGGCGTCGATATCGTCGTCGACCTGCACCACCCGGGCGCCGGGGCCGATCAGGCGGCCGTGCCGCATCGTCCACATATTCAGCGCACAACCCCAGCCGACCACGAGGTCGGCGCCGGCGATGAGATCGGCGGTGGTCGGCGAGGAGAAACCTCCCGAAATGCCCAGGGCGAACTCGTCTCCGGCGAAGAGGCCGTTCGCAACGGCCGAGGTGGCCACCAGCGCACCGCAGGCCCGCGCCAGGGCGGCGAGCTCGGGTCCGGCGTGGCGGGCGCCGCGTCCCGCCACGAAGACCGGCCGCCGCGCGCCGCGTAGCACCTCGACCAATTGCGTCACCGCTTCGGCGCCGGGCCGGACCCGCGGCAACGGCGCCGGGGCCGCGACCGGCCCGGGTGCGGCGGCCGGGGCGGTGGCCACGTCGATCGCCACATCGAGGACCACGGTGCGGCGCCGGGTCACCGCCGTCCGGAATGCCCGTGCCACATCGGCGACCGCGGTCCGCTCCGAGAACACCCGCTCACTCACCGCACCCACGCTGCGGGCCAGGGCTTCCTGGTCCACCCGGAAATTGGACCGCAGATCCGCGGCCGGGCTGTCCGCGGCCAGCACGATCATCGGGGTGCGGCTCTTGGCGGCCTCACCGATCCCGGTCATCGCATTGGTCAGCCCACAGCCCTGGTGCAGTGACAGCACCCCCACCCGGCCCGACATCCGCGTATAGGCGTCGGCCATACTCGCGGCGCCGCCCTCGTGGCGAGCTGCCGTGAACGGCACGCCACCCCGGCGCAGGGCATTGGTCATCACGAAATTTCCGCTGCCCACGACCCCGAAGCAGTGCCCGGCACCCAGATCGGCCAGCACCCCGCCCACCACATCGGCGACGGTCGGACCGTAGCCGGAGGAGCTGCCCGCGGTCATGCCGCGCCGGCCCGGTCGAGTACCGCGAGCACCCGCGACGGGCTCCCGGTACCGCCGACGATCGGCAACGGACTCACCACCAGCATCGCGCCCACGGCGGGGAGACGGCCGAGATTGCGCAGCGAGGTGAGGCCGTATTTGTTGTTGCCGAGGAAGTAGTGGTGCACCGGGAAGGCCGGGTCGAAACCGCCGGCCAGACCGGCGTCGACACCGACGGTTTCCACCCCGAGCCCGGTCAGGCCGCGCTCGGTGGCCAGCCAGCGCGCACAGTCGGCCGCCACCCCCGGCGTATGCGAACCCGTCTCGTCGGCATTGAGGAACTCGGCCTCGGAACCGCCGCGCGCCTCCCAGCCCGTGTGCAGCAGCAGTCACATCCCCTCGGCCAACCGGCCGTGCCGCCGCTCCCACGCCTGCACCTCGTCGATCGTGAGCAGATGGTCCGGATCGGCGGCCACCTCGGCGGTCAGGTCGAGCACGGCAGCCGGGCCGATGAGGCGGCCCACCGGGATCTGTGACACATCGTCACCGTCGCGGCCGGTGACCCAGTGCACCGGGGCGTCGAGGTGGGTGCCGATATGTTCCCCGGTGTGGATGTTGTTGTGCCGCCAGAACGGGCCGGGCTCGTTGTAGGCGCTGACCTCCTCGAGACTGAAATCGATCAAATTGGCGAACGGTTCGGGCAGCCGCAGGGCCGGCGTGGAACTGCTCAGCGGGGTGGTCAGATCGATCACTTCCAGCCGCCCGTCGGCGAGGGCGGCGAGGAAGGCGGGAAGTACCGAGGTCTCCGGGTTGCTCATGTCGGCACCCTATTCCGGTTTTCCGCGGCGCGGCGGTCCCACCCGAGGGCCGCGGCGGGCCGGTGAGCCCTGATTGACACCCGGGACGGGCCGATGACAATGTGATGATCTCGAATACCCGAGCCGGCCCAAGGGGAGCGCGCGATGATCACACTCTCGTCCGGAGTGTTGATCAATTGGGAAGAACTCACCGGTCAGAGCAAATTCGTCGTCGATCTGATCAGTTTCCCGATATTCAGCGCGGCGGCGGGTTGGCTCACCAACTGGACCGGTGTGCTGATGCTGTTCTGGCCGCTGCTGTTCCGCGGTGTCCGGATCCCCGGGCTCGACGTGCTGTATCCCTATCTGCCACGCCGGGTCCAGGTACTACCGACTTTTTCCGAGGACGGGTCACGGCTGGGTTTCCAGGGTTTCATTCCGGCACGTGCCGAGAAGATGGCCAGTATCTGTGTGGACAAAGCCCTGCTGCGGATCGGTAGTCCCCGGGATTTCATTCACGAACTGGATCTCGACGGTATCGCCGACTATGTCGCGGCCCTGGCCCGCAAGCAGGTCAAAAGCATCGTCGACGAGGTGATGAACCGGGAGAACCCGGATCTGTGGAACGCTGTGCCCCGGGCGATGCGGCAGCTGATCTATCAGCGGGTGGAACGGGAGCTGCCCGAACTCACCGGCAAAGCGTTCGATTCCCTGGGGGACAATGTCGATCAGCTCATCGACGTGAAGGGTTTCGTGATCCGGTATCTGCAGGAGAATCCGCAGATCCTCAAAGACCTCACCACCACCATCGCGGCGCCGGAACTGAAATTCATGGTGCGGATCGGCCTGCTCGGCGCCCCGTTCGGGCTGCTCCTCGCGCTCTACCTGCACATCCACTCCGATATTCCGGTGTGGGGCTGGGTTCCGTCCTGGGTGATCGTGCTGGCGGCCTCGGCACTCATCGGCGTCGTGGTCAACATCATCGCCGTGCGCGTGGTGTTCACCCCCGGCGATCCGCAGCCCCGCTACAAATACATCTGGAAACAGGCACTGCTGGCGAAACGGCAGCCGCAGGCGGCCATCGATCTGGCCCATATCCTCGCCTACCAGGTGCTCACCCTGCCGAACCTGTCCAACGAGTTGCTCAACGGCCCCAACGGCGACAAGACCCGACTGCTGCTCGAACAGCTCATCTCCGACGAGATCCACCGCCAGCTCGGCCGCACCACCTCGGTGGTCCGGGCCGCCTTCGGACGGCGGCAGTTCGACAATCTGAAGGTCGGGGCGGCCGGCGCGGCGGTCGGGCTGGCGCCCGCGCTGGTGGAGGACGCCGATTTCATCCGGGAACAGGCCGAGAATATCGACGAATTCGCGGCTCGCAAGCTACAGCAGCTGACACCCGGTGAATTCATGGAGATGTTCTACGCCTCGGTCGAACAGGATGCCTGGCTGCTCTATCTGCACGGTGCCGCGCTCGGGCTGCTGGTCGGTGCCACCCACCTACTGATCTTCGGCTGGTAGCCACTCGTATCGGCACGCGCGGCACCCGTTGGCCGAAGACCTTCCGGGTAGCCCGGGACAGCGGTCCGCGTCCGGGTCCCCGGATATCAGCGAACCGGAGATCGATGGCCGATGCGTTCGGCGCCGCTCGCGAACCCCCTGCTCGACCGCGGGACCCTCGGGCCGCTGCGAGATGCGCCGTCGTCCGGGTGGTAGAGCCCTGGTCCGGACCGTCGGGTACGGGTTACGAACTTCGGAGAGCCGGACCCCCGAATACAAGCAGGCATGCTTGTATTTTTTCCGCCTCGCTGGAATGCTGATTTCCGCACCGACGTGCGCGGGACGGAGATGAGGAAACCGATGGCCGATCTGGACGCGTTATTCCGCGACCTCGCCGCGGAAGGCGCCGAGCTCGAGGCCCTGGTCGCGGCTCTGCCACAGTCGGACTGGACCCGGCCCACCCCGGCGGCGGGCTGGACCGTCGCCCATCAGATCGGCCACCTGGCCTGGACCGACGAAGTCGCCACACTGGCTGCCACCGATGCCCGGACCGGCGGCAGCGCCTTCACCGAGCTGCTGACCGCGGCCGCGGCCCGGGTGGCGACCTTCGTCGACGATGCTGCCGCCGAAGCCGCCGCGACCGCACCGCCGGACCTTCTCGAACGCTGGCGGCGCGGCCGCACCGAACTCACCGCGGCATTGCACGCGGTCCCCGCGGACGCGAAGGTGCCGTGGTTCGGGCCGCCCATGCGCCCGGGAACGATGGTCACCGCCCGGCTCATGGAGACCTGGGCCCACGGCCAGGATGTCGCCGACGCGCTCGGAGTGGAACGCGAACCAACCGACCGGCTCCGCTCGGTGGCCCATATCGGTGTGCGTACCAGGGATTTCGCCTACACCGTCCGGGAGCTGCCGGTGCCTGCCACGGAATTCCGGGTCGAGCTGCGTGCGCCCTCGGGTGAGCTGTGGTCGTGGGGGCCCGAGGATGCTCCCGAACGGGTCACCGGTCCGGCGCTCGACTTCTGCCTGCTGGTGACCCAGCGTCGGCATCCGGACGATCTGGCGCTGCGAACGACGGGCGCGGAAGCGGCACGGTGGCTCACCATCGCCCAGGCCTTCGCCGGCCCACCGGGCAGCGGGCGGGCACCGGCCGGGAAGGACTGACAGCGCCGGCGAGCGTCACACCGTTCCCGGGACAGCCGGACATCGTTGGCCGGATAGCTCATCACGGCAGTCGGGTACAGCGCTCGCCGGCGGGTGTTAGGTACCCCCGGGGACGCTTCGCGAAACCCGGCGGCGGTCACGGATCGACACCTGCGCGCGGGCACGGCCGGCGCTGCTGTGACGCTCGTCTCGAGTGTTCAGGCCACTTGTTTTCCGCCCGACCCACCCCCACCTGCCCTGATACGCTCGGCGGATCTTTCGGCGCTGCGTCACAGCCGGTGTCGAGAGGCTATCGACTCCTAACCGGCCTTAAATAAACCGGAAGACTATAGTACTTTTAGCGGGCAGCCGTGGAGGGAGGGCCCGTGGGCTTCATCAAATACGCGAGCGACGTAACGGCGCCGATCACCGTTGCCTTCGCCTATGCCGACGACCCCCAGTCCATCCCGAACTGGATGGTGGGAGCCGCCGAGATCATCCGGTGCGGCGATCCGGAACGCGGTATCGGAGCGAAGTACGAGATCGGTTACCGGCTCGGTCCCTGGCGCCCCATCCTCCACTGCGAGGTCGCCGAGCATCGTCCGGACGCGGTGCTGGGCTACACCCTCACCGGCCCCTTCACCGCCCGGCTGACACTGCGATTCGACCCGCTCGGCCGCGGCCGCTCGGTGCTGACCTCCGAACTCGACTTCCCCCGTTCCAAGGGTTTCGCCGCGGCGCTGCGCGAACGGCCGCGCGCCGCGCTGCTGCGCCGCGCACTGCGGCGCAGCGAATCACGATTGCGCAGGGCGATAGAGGAATTCCACGGTACAGATCTTGTCGGCCGACTTGCGTAGGGTACTGCCATGATCATCGTGAGTACCGACGGATCGTGTCTGCGCAACCCCGGCGGAGCGATCGGCTGGGCGTGGGTGGACCACGCGGGTGGCGCGGAAAGCGGCGGCGAGGCATCGGGTACCAATCAGATCGCCGAGTTACGTGCGGTCCTGGAGGCGATCCGGGCCCATCCCGGAACGGATCCGCTACTCATCGAAAGCGATTCGCTGTACGCGATCAAATGCGCGTCCGAATGGCTGCCGAACTGGCGCAACAACGGCTGGCGCACCTCGAGCGGGTCCGCGGTCAAGAATGTCGAACTCATCCGGGATATAGACCATGCCATCGCGGGCCGTCCCGGCCCGGTGCGGTTCCGCTGGGTACGCGGACATGTCGGTAACTATTTCAACGAACAGGCCGATGCACTGGCCGGAGCCGCCGCGCGTAAGGCCGCGGCCACGTCGACCGTGGCCACCCGGACCGTCACCCGCGTCGCCCCCGAAACTTCCGCGGCAGCAGGGAAGGCTGCGGAACCGGCGGTCGTACCGACCGCCGACTACGCGACAACAGCGCAGGCGCTCCACCTGTTCTGAATCCCGTCCGGGATCGGAGCGCCCGCGCTGTTGTCGTCGTAGAACTGCTGGATCCGGATACCAACCGAATAGCCTCCGGCGGTGGTGGCTCGACCCACCGCCGGGGGCGCCCGGGTTCTGCTGATTCTCGCGTCATTCTCCCTGCAACCCCCGATCTCAACGGCGTCATTGCCCCGGGGCAACCCGGAAAACCTCGATAGCGCTCTTCTGCGTCGACGAGACGCACCAGTTACAACCCGCAGCAGGGGACCACGCTGACGGCAGGTGGTGGGAACGAACAGAGAACGGTTCGCCCCAACGCGTGCTCACCTAAGGCCCGAGCGGCCCGGTCACGCCGACTCGGAGACGGATCTGACCACCGATAAGTGACCCGAATCGGCGGTTCGGGCCCGTAGGGCGGGTTGTTCGCTTGCAAGAGAGAAATCTGTAGCGGTCGCTGTAGACATTCGGGAAATCATGGGGTAGCTTCTGGGTCGTTGGTAGCGAAGGAAGTATCCATACGGCACGGGAGATGATGAACTGCCCGTGAGGTAAGGACCGGCGGGCGCGGCCAAGGGACCAGCAAGTATCACGGTCCCACCGCCCGCCGGGAGCACGATCGAAGTTGTACGAAAGAGGAAATGAGGAGAAGGGAGGCGTTGCCCGTCGGGTCACCCAGGAAGTTCTGTGGTTGGGGTGATCGCCGACGTATCGGTTTACATGTCGGAAGACGAAGTAATTCCCCCTTTCAGTGCCCCGGCGCCAGTGGCGCCGGGGCACTTCAGCGTCTGGAGACCCCCTGATTTCTGAACCCCCCACCACGAACGAGAAGCTCGACGATGACGACTACCCCGCCTACACGATGGGCCGGGCCGCGGACATGATCGGCACCACCCAAGCGTTCCTGCGCACCCTGGACGACGCGGGACTGATCACCCCGCAACGCTCACCCGGCGGGCACCGCCGCTATTCCCGCTACCAGCTGCGTATCGCCGCCCGCGCCCGCGAACTCGTCGACTCCGGCACCCCTTTGGATGCGGCGTGCCGGATCATCATCCTCGAAGACCAGCTCGCCGAGGCCCGCGAGATCAACGCCGAACTCACCGGACAGGACTGACCCCCACCGACGACACCACGGCCGGTGACCACCGGAATCAGAGACCGGCGGGCCGGTCGAATTCGGCCCACACCGTTTTCCCACCATCGCGGTCGTCGGTCCCCCACCGGGTTGCGAGTTGGGCGACCAGCCACAGTCCGCGCCCACCCGTCTGGTCGGGACGGCGGATCCGCGCCGGGGTGGGCGAGGCGTCGTCGACCTCGATACGGAACCAGCCGCGCCGCTCGGCCATCAACCGGCAGGTACGGGGCGAGCGGGCGTGGCGGCAGGCGTTGCTGACCAACTCATCGCTCACCTGCACTGCGTCGCATACCTCGATACCGGCACACTCGCGTACCAGTCGGCGTACCTCGGCCCGCACCAGTGCTGGCGGTGTGGTCTCGAGATCGACCTCGACAACCAGGACCTGCTGTCCGTGACCACCGCGCACCGGGCTCAGTGTCATCACACCCACCGCGGCTCCTCCCACTACGCGAAGCACCCCTGTACTTCACGGCCGCTTCCGATCAGGCTCCGCGTACCCGCGATCGATCGGCGGAAACCATATGGTCCGGCAATCGGTCCCCCGCGGCAGCTCAGGCGCGTACTTTTCGGGCCTGGCGCCCGAGATCCCCAGCAACCACGGCACTGGACCGCCGCCCACACCGACTCGTCCGCTCCGGTGTGCAGGAAGCGAGACCGGGGGAGCTGCCGGCCGGTTACGGCCGGCTGAGCCGCTGCTCCCGCGCGGGCCGGGCTGCTACAAACCGCATGAGTCGTGGATGAACTCAATGGGGTGCGGCGCAGACAATGGAATACCCGCCGCACTTCGCATAGTGGACCGACTGACCCCGCGGCGCTTGTAGGCCGGCCGCGACCGCGAACGGTCTTGCAGGCTCGGCCGAGCCGATCGAGCAAGGCCGGAGAGAGCTGACTGCTCAACCCTTACAGTCCCCGCAGGTCAACCCGGGATGAAGCGGATAAACACTCGATAGCCGCAGCCCCGGCCGATTCATCCCGGAAAAGCAAGAAACCCGCGCCGTGGCGCGGGTTTCTGTTTTGGTCAGCTCCTAGATGGCGCGGACGCTCTGAGCCTGCGGACCCTTCTGGCCCTGCCCGATCTCGAACTCGACACGCTGCCCCTCATCGAGGGACTTGAACCCGGAGCCGGAAATCTCGGAATAGTGGACGAAAACATCAGGGCCGCCACCATCTTGCGCGATGAACCCGAAGCCCTTTTCGCCGTTAAACCACTTCACACTGCCTTGCGACATACTTTTGTTTTACTTCCTGTTGCGAGCCGAGCGATCACTTCAACAACCCGTGCTCACTCCCGAGCATGCCACAGAACCGGCCGGCCCTCACTGGAGGGTGAGGCAGCGCACGCCGGGACTATCTCGGGAACGGCTCTGGCCAACGTTCGGTGGTGGGAACGTGATCGGTTGCCGCCGTGTGGCTCTGATCGCGAATACGGACACCGATATGTCGTGAATCTCGGCACCACCCAGCACGCGGCTGTGCGCGAATCTCGACACCACCGAGATGGCGTGGTTGTGTTCCAGCGGTACCCGGCTGACCTTCCGCAGCTGGTCAGCGCTGCGAGCTTTCCGAGCGGCGGGCTGGCCGCGGTGCTGTTGGCATTCGCGAACATCGAATCGAGCGGTGTCAAGATTCGCGCACATGGCGGTGTCGAGATTCGCGCCCAAAGCCAGCCGTGCGGGATTGGCAGAATAGGCGTTGTGACGGCAGGGGACACACAGCGCGCGAGCGCGGGTATCGACGACTCACGGCGGCCGGACCCGGGTGAACATCTCAGTGGCGCCAACCTGACCGACGTGGTCTACGACTCTCAGACCCGGTGGCCTAATAGCTTCACCCCACCCTGACATCAGAATGAACTTGTACAGCGTGGTCCGCGATACCCCAGCAGCCACGCTATCGAGGACACCGACTCGTCCAGCAGGAACGGGCCTGCCGAATCTGCTCCTCGCTCAAGACCGGTGGCCGGAATGCCCAAATGGGGTAGAGCCCAGATGGACAGATCTTCTCCGCACGGACTCGGCTACTGACCTCTGGCAATTGTTCCCCGCTGTCGGATGTCGCTCTCCAGCAGAGTGGCGGCCTGGAGTTCGGCAGGATGGGCGCGGGCGTGAGTCCACTGCTGGTAGGTCTCGTGCCGGAACTGGTAGGCGGTGCCATCGAGCCGGAGCAGGCCACCGCGGCGAGCCCAGTCGAGGAACGCGGCAGGTTTCCTCGGGAATTCCTGCGTGACCCAGAAGATAACTACCGCGGCGTAGAACCGACCTGCTGCATGCCCACCTGTGAGCGCGCCCGTGAGCCCGAAACTGCTCCCGCATGCCAGAAACAGCGCGACCGCGAGTTGGAGGCCGTCCGTGAGCGCGGCCATGAGCGCGACTACTGCTCCAAGTAGAACGGCGCATAAGAGGGCGGCTTGGATGTCATCGCGAATGAGTCGCCGCGCATCTACTCCAAGTGCCAACTGGTCTTTCGCGTCGACAGCGAGCCCCACCGCGAGCCCGACCCCGAGCCCTCCTATGAGCCCGGCCGTGAGCCCGGTCGTGAGCCCTTCGATGAGCCCGGCCGTGAGCCCGCCCGTAATTCCGGCCCCGAGTCCGGCCACGAGGCCGGTCGTGAGCCCGGTGATGAACCCAGCCATCAGCCCCTTTCTCCAACGAGAACGGCCAGGCACGCTCCATGCCACACGAGCCGCTGCCGAGGCCGGGCCGAGGCCGACCACGAGTCCGGCTGTGATCCCGAGCCCGACCCCGCCTATGAGCCCGGCCGTGAGCCCCTCGAGAAGCCATAGCGCATGCCCGACGGCGAGCCCGACCCCGAGCGTGACCACAACGGAGTGCAGGACACGGGTGCGTGTGGATCCTGCGATCTCCCAGACCTCGTCGAGTCTTAGGGCGGTGCCATCTCTACCGCTGACGCGCCGCTGCAGGAGACACTCGGCCAGGGATTGCAACCATTTCTCGACGTTGCCGCTGGTGTATTCGCGGTACGCCTTGCTCTCGCCGGTCGCTCCCACGACGGTGGGGATTTGCGCTGCGAACAGTAGGTCGCGGACCTCGTCAGGGCTGGTGCAGGCGAGGAGCTGAGGGGCGGTGGCCGGGCTGTCACGCAAGGTGGTGGCGGTGAGGCCGAGTAGCCAAGGTGTCTGCAGCGCTGTGGCCAGGGGGCTCTGAGGCCGGCCGCGTAGGTGACTGATGATGTCGGTCCAGGCTGCGCCGTCGGTTCCGATGTCGTGCTGGTAGGTCGTGAGGTGGTCAACCGCCCGGACGGTGAGCAGGGGTTGCAGGGTGATCGTGGTGGCGCCGTGCAGACCGTTGTCCTCACCGTCGCGGGTCAGTTGGTCGAATTCGGTGGTGCGGCACAAAACCACCACGGGCCGATCCCGCCACGGGGCGCTGTTGAGCCGGTCCAGCAGCGCGCGAGCGCGTGTGCGGTCACTGCCGTGGGTGTCCATTTCGTCGAGACCGTCGATCACAGGCAGGATCAGGCCGCGGTCGAGCATTTCCTGGGCGATGTTGGGGCGCAGCCGGTAGTCATAGCCCAGCCGGGTGGTCAGCCATCGGGATAAATCCTCCTCGCCACCCCAGCCAGCGGCGTTGACCCTCACCGGTATCGGTTCCTCGGCCCGTCGGGCATCAGGCATATCCCAGCGGTTATCCAGCAGCCCCAGCACCAGATATGTGGCCGCGACCGTTTTGCCACCACCCGCGTCGCCGAGCACGACCAACCGCCGGCGGTGCGGCTGCTCAGCCAGGTCGAAGTAGTCGGCGATCTCGTCGACCGCTGCCGAATCAAGTACCTCACCAGCACGGTGTGGCTGGGGGGCGGCAGTGAACTCGACAGGCATGAACGTGCTGCCCTCGGCCCGCAAAACCTGCCGCAGGCGTTGTTCTTCCCGCTTCACCTGGCCCGCCAGTTCATCGGACAGAACCGCGATCGAGAGCCTGTCGGTGCGCGGCCGCCACATCCGATACAACAACACGACCGGTCTGAACAGTGCCGCGAACAGCCGGAACAAACCCACGGTTTCCATGCCCACCACCCGCAACAGCCTGCCACTGAACAGATTTCGGCATCCAGGCAATCGGTCTTACGCCCACACGGTCCTGATTCTGGACCGGCACAGCCGGCCGAGTCGTCCCTCCAGACCTCAGCCCCGGCGACTCGGTGCGAAGGTACGTCAGTTACTCGCGGTCAACTCCGGGATGTACTTGTACAGCGTGGTCCGCGAGACCCCCAGCAGACGCGCGATTGAGGACACCGACTCATCCGGCCGGGTCAACAGCGCGCGGGCCTGCCGGACCTGCTCCTCGCTCATCGCCGGCGGCCGGCCGAGGCGCTGCCCGCGAGCCCGCGCGGCGGCGAGGCCTTCGTGGGTGCCCTCGACGATCAGCTCGCGAATGAACTCCGCCAGCGCAGCGAACACATGGAACACCAGGCGCCCACCGGGAGTAGTGGTGTCGAGGGCTTCGTGCAGTGACCGGAACCCGATCCCGCGGCGCCGCAGGTCGGCCACGATCGAGATCAGGTCCTGCAGGGAGCGGCCGAGCCGATCCAGCGAGGCGACCACGAGGGTGTCGCCGGCGCGCATGTAGTCCATGCACTTCGCGAGCTGTTCGCGCTCGATGTCCTTGCCGGACTTCTTGTCGGCGAACACTTTCTTGCAGCCGGCCGCCTTCAACGCCCGGGTTTGCCGGTCCAGGTTCTGGTCCCGGGTCGAAACCCGGGCGTATCCGATCAGCGCACCTGGCCCGCCGATCGGATCCAGGGCATCGCCGTCGAGCGAGAGTGGTTCGAGCGCATCGGTGTCCGTCACCTCTGAATCGTACATAAAAGGGTGCTTCGGCGTTGTTGAACGACCAAGCTTTGCGACACGTTTTTTGAACAGTCGCCGGTTTCGGGCGACCTGGGGATTTTCGTGCCGGAGCCGGGTTCGGGCCATCTGTTCAAGAAACGATCGGTTGTTGAACATTTCGCCAACTGGTCGGGCTCTCGATGGCGGCGGGACGTAGTATCTCGACGGCAGTGCATATATGCAAGTTTTGGCGTACCAACTGTGAACGAATATGACCTTTGACACGGCAATTCACCAAGTTATAGCTTGGTAAATGTGACTGTCGAGGAAGCATGCGGTGTTGACGATCTGTCTTTGGCCGAATCGGTGCGATGGGCGGTGTCGCGGCTGTCGTCGCGGTTGCGGGCCGAGCAGCCGGGTGGCGAGAGACCGTTGACGCGCTTGGGGGCGTCGGTTCTGGCGAACCTCGCGCACAGTGGTCCATTGACGGCATCCAAGCTCGCGGCGATCGAGGGGCTGCAGGTTCAGTCGCTGACCAGGGTGCTCAACGAGCTCGACGAGCTGGGGCGAATTCGCCGTTCACGCAGCGCGGTCGATGCCCGCCGGCAGGACATCACCATCACCGCGGCGGGGCAGGATGCGTTGCGTGAGCATGTGCGTGACGGAAATGTGTGGTTGGCGGCCGCGCTGCGCTCTTCGCTCACTGACGCCGAACGCGGAGTGCTCGAGATCGCCGCGGACCTATTGCGTGCGGTCGCCGAATCTACGGCCACCACCAGCGATACATCGGCGTCCTCGCGTGGCGAGGGTGCGCCACCGGCACTGTGACCACCGAGCGCACCGACGGTCACCAGGCGACCGCGGCACCGAAACGGGTCGCACGGCGGGGCCGGCTGCTGGTGGTCCTGGCCGGGCTCAGTGGCGCGGCGCCGCTGGCCACCGATATGTATGTGCCGGCGCTACCGGAGTTGGCGCGTTCCCTCGGGACCGATACCGCTGGTGCACAGATGTCGTTGACCGGTTTCCTGGCCGGGATCATCGTCGGCCAGTTGATCCTCGGGCCGTTCAGCGACGCCTCAGGGCGGCGGCCGGTGTTGTTCTCGGGTGCGGTCGGATTCGCCGTGCTGTCGGTGGTGTGCGCGCTGACCCCGACCGCGGCGATCCTCGATATCGCCCGTTTCGGGCAGGGCGTGGCCGGGGCCGCGGGGATCGTGGTGGCGCGGGCGGTGGTCACCGATATGTTCGACGACCACGACATCGCGGGCGTGTATTCACGGTTGGGGGCGATCACGGCCGCCGCCCCGGTATTGGCGCCGATGGCCGGTGGTGCGTTGCTGCTGGTGGTGTCCTGGCGTGGAGTGTTTCTCGTCCTCGCCGGTATCGGTGTGCTGCTGGCCGCCGGAGTGTGGTGGTGGATCCCGGAGTCATTGCCACCACGTGCCCGGCGTCCGGCCGGTGTGGTGGCGGGGTTGCGGTCGGTCGGCGGGATGGCCACCCGGGGCGCGGTCCTGGCTCCGGTGCTGGCGTTGTCGTTCGGCGGTGCCGCGGTGTTCGCCTATATCGCCGGGACCACCTTCGTGTTCCAGCACGTCTACGGCCTCACCCCGGCGGGGGCAAGCCTGGTGTATGGCGTGAACGCAGTCGGGAACATGATCGGCAGCCTCACCTACGGACGCCTGGCACGGTATCGGCCGCCGGAAATGCTGCTGTGCGCAAGTGCCGCGGTTGCGTTGACCGGACCGGTACTGCTGCTCGCGGTATCGGCCACCGCCGACGCTTCGATGATCGTGACCTGGGCATGCCTGCTGGTGCCGCTTACCTCGTTCGGTGTCTTCTTCCCTGCGGTGGTCACCATCGCTCAGGCGCGCGGACGCAGCGCCCCTGGCGCGACATCGGCACTACTGGGAGCCGGGCAGTTTCTCCTCGGCGCCGCAGCCTCGCCGGTCGTCGGCCTATTCGGAGATATCAGCCCCGCCCCGACCGCCGCGGTCATGGCCGCCGCCCTGGTCGCGGCACTACTCGCGACGATAGCCACCGCACGCCTGCGGCCCAGGCAACAACCCGCACATGATCGCCCGGAGTTCAGCCGCATCGAAGCGGCGCAGCGCCTCACCGACAGTGGATTCCGGGCGTCCAGAAATGGGTGATTTACAGACAATAACCCCACCTCAAACATCGCTGAACAGCGATGATGACGACCGATGTTGTCCAAGAATGCATCATTTAACGAACACAAGGTGTGTGGGTAGGCAGTGCCTGCTGCCTACTGCAGAATCGACAGCATGACCAGTGGAGGCCTCGCACGTATCAAGAGAGTCCTGTTATGGACCGATCTGGGCTTTCTCGCCTACTGGGTCGCAACTGTGTTTGGTGTGGTCAGCGTTGGTGCAGACCCGTTCTTACAGCAGTGGAATTGGTCGTTCCTCGGACTCGATCTGGCTGCGATCGGCCTCGGTCTCGGTAGCCTGCTTCTGGTGCGGCGACGGCCAGCGGCCGGCGAAAGGCTGATGCTCGTCTCCCTCACTGCCACGGCAGCGGCGGGCGTGATGGCACTGAACTTCTACCTGGTTCGCTGTGAGTTCGATCCTGCCTGGTGGATTCCCAACGGCTGGCTGGTCCTATTTCCCGCGGTTGCTATCACCGCCATACTTATCACTACCCCGCCGACGGCGGCGCGTTGAACCGCGGTGGTCTCGCGCAGGCCCGGCTACCTTGCGGCTCGGGACCGGCTTCAGGCGGAGCAGGAGCCCGAGCGGGGTTGAGCCGGTGGGAGATCTTGCGCCGGTAGTCGGGATCGGAGAGATACTTCGCGGCGTAGATCGTGCGCCGCAGCGCGGGCGTTCTACCTCCCCGCGGCGGACAACTTCCCCACCAGCAGCGACGTGGTGGGATGTCCGACCTTCAACGACCCGGCGAGGCGGAGGAGATCGTCATAAATGTTCGGCGATCAGGTCCAGGTTCAATGTCCGGGCCATCCGCGGTCTGGCATGCGGGAACCGGGTATCAGCGTCGGCGCGCGAGCCGGGTCGGTACGAACCCCAACCACGGCAGCGCACACCACGCCACCGCCAGTCTCGATCGAGAGGAACGCGTCCACGTCAAAGCTTCCGCCGGCCTGTCCTGAACGCGCTGACGATATCTATCGTCCCGATCACTACGAGGACGGCGCCGAGTGGCCCACCCCGGAACCAGAAGAATTCGGTGTCACGCGCGAAGAGCCATAATGCTGCCCCAGCGACGACGAGCAATAACCCGACGCCGACCGCAAGTCGTGTCTGCATGCTGCGAACCTATCGCCACCTCGGGTGCAGTCCATCGGCCGCAAGACGTGGTGTAGGTCATCATTTCGTATGACGGGAACTATCTCGCGGGCATATCCCGACGACGGCGTTGGACGCGTCCGAGACTGGTGAGATCCGCCGCAGCCGGCACCGCACGGCTGATCACGCATTGTAGGAGGGCACGTACAGCGCGCCAGGCCGCACCAATCGTCCCAGCCACGCCGCCCTACCTCCACCTACATTGCGTATTCGCCACATGTCAGAGAGGTACTCCACCCCATTGGCTGCAAGCTCACCGTCGGCCAGACCATTCGACGCGTGCGCCGGTCTAGGCCTTCTTCAAGTGGAGTGAGAGATAGTGGCCGAAGCCGGCGTGGCGCGCGAAGCGGACGGGTCGCCGTTGGTATTCGGTGAAACCGAACTTGCGGTAGAGACCGAGCGCGGGTGCGTTCGTGTCCTTGATCTCGCGCAGGATGAACTCGTCGTAGCCGGGAAGGGCGATAATGTGCTGCAGCAGTGCGGTCCCCACCCCGAGCCCTTGGTGGGCGGGGGCGGTAGCGACGAAGGCGATCTCGGCCAGTCCGTCTCGCGCCTCGCCGGGGGCGCCGAGGAACTGCGAGCGCACGATCGGGTAGCTGATGGTGCCGTGAAGGAGCCCCAGGTGGCGGCGGAACTCCGGCAGTCGGGGTGCGAAGCACTCCTGATCGCCGGTGGTGACCGATGCGATGGCGGCAGGTTCGCCATCGACCAGGGCCACGACGAAACGCTCCAGCAGGAGCATGTGCTCGAACACGGCGGTTAATTTCTCTGAGTCGGAAGAGAAGAAGGCGAAGTCCTCAGCGAATCCCCGCACCAGCACCTCGGTGACCTGCCGCCGGTAACTTTCGTCCAGCTTGTCACCGTGTTCGATCTCGATCATGCAGTTCGTCCTTCTGTCAGCAGTTTGAGTACGACGTCGGCATCCGGGGCCGTGAACTCGGCGCCGAGGGTGATCCGAATCGCGGTGAGGCCGCCGAGCATCGCGAAGTAGCAGGTCGTGAGTTGAGCCGGATCACCGTGACCGAACTCGCCGGCGACCTGGCCTCGCCGGAGCAGGTCTTCGAAGGCGCGCCACATCGAGCGGTGGGCGTCGTGGAGTCGAGCGTTCGATGCGACCGGGGTACCGGCGGTGACGCCCTGGTTGATGACGATCATGAACTCTGCAGCACCGTCGTCGGCGGTGAGACCAGCCAGGTATCGGACGGTGAATTCCTGGATCATCTCGACTGGAGACCGTGGGCCGGACAGCTCCTCGGTCAGGGCGACGAGGCCGGTCAGCGCCTGGTCGAGCAGGTCGGCGTACAGCGCGCCTTTGGTCGGGTAGTGACGGTAGATCGTGCCGATGCTGACGCCGGCTTCGACCGCGATATCACGGATGGCCGATGCGGCGTACCCGTGCCGAGCGAAAACGCGCCCAGCTGCGGTTTGAACTGCGCTCCGTGTCGCCGCGGTCATGGCCGCGCTCTGCTCAGCGGTGCGTGCCATGCCTCTCCATCTATGTAATGAACGAATGTTCATTACATAGAAGAGCGTAGGCGGCCCTACTCGCTGACGCGCGCACCATCCTCGACCCCAACCGCCCCCGGGAGGCCGCCCGCTGACGCCTCGAGTTGCCCGAGACACGCCTGTCCATAAAAGGGTTATCACGGGAGTTATTGGCGCCTAAATCATCACTGAACAGCGATAATTAGTTCGCAACAGTGTTCAGGAATGCATCAATTTATGAACAGTTGGTCGCTGACTGCGCGATCGGCTGGGATGGGGTTGAGTCCGGGCCCAGAGTGGGCATCGCTCCGCGTCCGGGCTGAGGATAGGCTGGAATCGTCTCCCGCGTCAGCGCGCGGCCTACGGCATGAGGCCGGGTATCGCTTCGAGGAGACGGTTGCGGACGACATTCAATGCGGCGATCTTCTCGTCCACCTCGTTGAGCCTGCGGGCGACGACCTGTGCGCTGGCGGGACAAAGCGTAGCGGCGGCGAGGTCCTGATCCAGGCAGGGCAGGAAGGCTCGGACGTCGTTGGTGGTGAGCCCGAGGGAGAGTAGGAGCCTGATTTTGCCGACGTGGCCAACGGTTGTCTCGTCGTAATACCGGTAGCCGTTGGGTGCTCGCTGGGGATGGAGCAGGCCCTGCTGTTCGTAATACCGCAGTGCGCGAATGGTGGTGCCGGCCGCGTTCGCCAGTTCTCCGATCAGCATCAGTCCATTTTCACCCGGCCGCGCTCAGTCCGCCGTCGACGCGGATGACCGCGCCGGTGAGGTAGCCGGCTTCGGGGTGCGTTGCGTTCACGATCCACCACGCGATCTCGTTGGGCTCGGCGATGCGGCCCAGCGGGATTCGGGCCCGAAGCTGCGCCCCCGCGGCAGCGATCTGCTCGTCGGATAGACCGGCGTGGGCGAGTACCGGTGTCGCCGTGATCCCAGGTGCAACCGACAGAACGCGGATGCCTCGCTGCGCGAGTTCGACAGCCCATGTGTGGGTGAGGAAGTCGAGAGCTACTTTCGTGGATCCGTAGACCGAATTGTTCGGCCATCCGTAGTACGGCGGGTTGGATGTGACGTTGACGATGGTGGCACCGGACTGCAGATGCGGCAGAGCATGCTGGGTGAGAAAGATCGGCGCGAGAAGATTCGTGGCGAGTTGTTCCTCGGCGACGCTCCGGTCGATGGCCCCGAGGGGAGCCGGCCGGGTAATCGCGGCATTGTTGATCAAGACATCGATGCGTCCGAAGGCCTCCAACCCGGCGGCCACGATACCGGCGGCGGCGGTCGACTCCGTGACGTCGGCCACGAATGCCCGAATTCGGGGGTGCTCGTCGGCCGTCTCCGCCAACCGCCCGGCGGATCGGCCGACGATCAGGACGTCGGCGCCCGAGGCAGCGAACTGTAGGGCCGTCGCCCGACCGATCCCGCTGCCCCCTCCGGTAATCAGCACTGCTCGCCCGTGCAGGGTGTTCGTCTCTTCCATGCCCGAGACGCTAAGCCTTGACCCGGGCGTCAAGGTCAAGGCCCAGGACGGAAAACTGGAAAGTTCAGGAGCGCTGGTCGTGGCGGTCCAACCGCCAGAGTTCGGGGGCGACCTCGAGCGACGGTCTTCCTGCCGCCGGCAGCGACCAGGGCCGCACAGCAGGTGGGAATGCCGTGAGCCGGAGGGCACGGCCGAGCAGCCCGGAGTCGGTCGAGCGGGAAGTCGCCGAGCCCGCGCCGCCGCCTGTGGCCGAAGAGCCCGCATTACCAGCGCCACCGGTTCAGGCCCCCGCCACCGCACGGCTGTTACCCGTTCCAACAGAACTGCGAATCTCAGCACGGTCGTGATACCGACACGCGTTCGAGTTCCAGGCGCCGGGGGTCGGGGAGCGCGGGGCGGAAATCGACTTCTCGACCCTTTACGGCCCGACAGGAGGCCGACGAGGGGAGCCGATCGCCTACCCTCCAGGAGTCGAACAGTCTTTCGGTCACGGGGGTCGCCGTAGTATCCGCCGAAAATTGGGCGGATATGCCGTATTTCTGATGAGAGCACTGACGGGAGTCCGTTCCGACCTGCTCAACATCTCCTTTGCGGCCGCACCGACCAGGTAGACAGGCATATCCGTTGTTTATTCGGCGATCACTACCGGAACTCCGGGTCAGCGCGCGGGCAGGCCGCGGTCTACTCGCGGCAGGTCCAGGTTCAGCGGGACCCGGCCCTTGGCGAGGTGCGTCTCGGCCTGCTCGGCAGGCATCGGTCGCGCGATCAGGAACCCCTGTGCCCGGTAGCAGCCGAGCCCAACCAGGGTGCGCGCGGCGGTCGGCGTCTCGACGCCCACGGCCGTCACGCCGAGCCCGAACGAGCCGGCCAGCCCGATGATTGACTTGACGACGGCCAGGTCGTCGGTGCTGGCGCCGAGCCGCTCCACGAAACTGGGGTCGATCTTCACCGCATCCACCGGCAGTGCTTTGAGGTGTGCGAGCGAGCTGTAGCCGCTGCCGAAGTGGTCGAGGGCGATCTGCACGCCCAACCGTTTGAGTCCGAGCAGTGTCACCTGGGTGCGTGAGAGATCTTGCACCAGCGTGTGTTCGGTGAGCTCCAGGCGGATCGAGGTAGGGTGGATGTCGAACAGCCGCAGCATGTCCTCAAGTTGCTCGACGAAGTCCAGGCTCACCAGTTGCACCAGCGAGACGTTGATCTGCATGACCATGTTCTCAGCCAGCCCGCGCCTGCGCCATTCGGTGATCTGCGCGCAGGCCGAGCGGATCACCCAGAGGCCCAGCTCCCTGGTCAGGTTGGTGGCCTCGGCGAGGCCGAGGAAGGCGCCGGGTTGCTGTAGCCCTCTGGTCGGGTGCGGCCAGCGCACCAGTGCCTCCAGCCCGACGATCCGGCCGGTGCGGAGATCCACCATGGGCTGGTAGTGCAGGATCAGCGAGCTATCGGCGATCGCGGCGCGCAAGAGTCCTTCGTCCGCCTGGTCGGGCGGTGCTTTCCAGCCTTCCACGGCTGCCACCGGCGTTCGCCGGGCTCGAGTGGCGGCTTCGAGATCTTCAGCCGTGTCATCGATCTGATCGGCTAGTTCCCGCGCGGTCTGTTCCAGACGGTCGAGTATGAGATCGACGTCATCGAGGGCAAATTCGGTCTGCCATTCATGCGTTCGGCTCGCGGTTTCCGGAGTCGATGCTGTTATTGCCCCGCTTTCCAGTACATGAGCGAGTTGCCGGATGTTCTCAGTCAGCATCTGGCGTCGCCCTATGGCCTCGGTGAGTAGCAGTACGGCGCGTTCCCGCTTGTCGTTGGCTTCATCGAGGTCGCGACGACTTCGGGTTTGTCGTACCTCGACCAAGGCGAGCTGCGTCTCGACCTCTTGAACACGGGCGATATCGACCGGAATGGCGGTGATCGTGCTGTCTCGAACTGCTTTCAAGCGTTTGACCTCAGCTGAGAGCCGCCATACGCAGAGCGATAGCATTAGCGTTAGTTGGGTGGCGTCACGTTCGGCGATCCAAGCTTTGCGTTCTGATTGTGATACCAGGTCGAGCTGCTTATGCAGGGTTTTCATCTGCCGATACAGTTCAAGGTTCTCGGCTTGCGCCTCGATTACCCGCTCGCTCTCAACGGTGAGCGTTCTGATGCTTCCCGCCGGCTGAGTGGAGAGAATCTGTGAGGGCTGAGTCCGGCTCGTCGTGGATATCTGCCAAAGCCGAAGCGCTATCTCCGTCAGCTCGTCACGATTGCGTGCAAGCTTGGGAGAAGCGGTACAACAAGCCGTGATGATCGCGACGACGAAGGCTTCGTCGATCTTCACTCCGCTGAGTCGCTGGCTGATCGTCGACGGTTGCAAGCCTGCATGCGGTACCAACTGCCTCAGAGTTAGGTCCGCTTCGCTGACCTGCTGCCGCAGGAACTGCGCGAGATCGTTGAGTTCGGCAGTCTCTCCCCGTAGGGGCCCCCACGGTCTGCCGGTGGTTCTGTTCACTCTGCTCCTGGTCATGGTTCGCGGTGACATAATGGCCGTATTCTCGGTAGTCCCCGTCACCATCGCCGCCGTATCCGCCACAGCCTCCACCCTGCCCAGCCAGTCACCTGCTGGATGATGTGGACTCCCCTCGCCCAGAGAACTGCCAGCTGGTCACGAAGCCTGAGTGACGCAGAATCCTGCGAGCCGATCAGTGCTTGCCGGACCACCGCAGCAGTACGTGCCGCGGCCTGAAGCATGCCGCTGAGGTCATCGTGTCCGCACAAGGCGAGTACCAGCGCACCGCCCCCGCACAGCACTACGATGCCCTGCAGAACGCGGATCCATGTGCCATCGCATCTGTGGAATGGAACCTTCATCTAAGCCTCCGAATCGTGGTGTGCCCACCATGCTGAGGCCTCGAAAATTGTCTATCACCAAGCATTTTCCCGCTGCAGGTCACCGCATCCGCAGGTCATGAACAAGTCGGATTGTTCATGAACAATCCACCAGCACTGGATCGGCGCGCATTGGGACAGCCGCCGCCCAGCCCGCGGCGAACAGCGAGGTGGCGGCCACCACGGGTTGAACCCGCCCGAACAGGGCCAGTGTGTCGGGTCGCGGCGTCATACTTTGGTTATGGGGATCGAGTCGCCACGGAGGCATGCACGCGGGGGACGTCTGGGCGGCACCAACGTGAGGGCGGGCACCCGGGTCACGGACCGGCCCGCACCTCGTCGGGGTGGCGGGCGGTCTCCGTACTACCCGGGATCGCGCAGTGCCTCGGTCATGCCGATCCTGTGGGCGCTCGGGACGCTGCTCGTCGGTGGGATTCTCGTGCTGGTCGTGTTGACCCTCACTCACATGGACACGCCCGCGGAGCGCACAGACGCCCCTATCGCGCCCTCGACGGTCTTGCCCGCGAAACCTGCCGCTCCACCGCCAGCGTGTTTCCCCATGGCGCCCTGCTGATAGGCCCTGCAACTTCGCTCATTTCGTAACGGTTTTGCGGGGCGGGGCAATCCTGCTCAACCCAGGTCTTCGAGTATCCCGAACCGTTCGATCCACCGCTGGCGTTCGTCACGGTTCAGAAGTTTGTGGACGGAGTGCTGATCAGTTTCGTCCGCGTCGGTGAATACGGCGAGCTCGCGGAATTCTGGTCCCTCGTCGGCGGTGAAGAACCAGTGCTCGAGTCCCGCACGATCAAATTCACCGGTGCTCCGCCGGCATCGAAATGGAGTTTGTCGCGTGGCCGCGGTAGCGCCAGGCCGTTGACCCTGAACCGGATCGATTCGCCGGTGAGCACTCCCTCGTCCGTCCTTTCCAGGATGTAGAGCACATACCGTGCGGGACCGGATGGCGCCGGGTCGGTCTCAGGGTGCGTCGTCCTGCTGGGTTCCACGGCCACCATCCTGGTCTACGCCGTTCAGGGCTGGGCGTCTTTGGGGCCCTTACCGTCCCGGATCCGGGTGATGTACTCGCGGGAGAAATCGGCATCGCGGGAGACCGCGCTGACGCCGACACCGGCGTCGAGTCCGGCGCGGATCGCGACGAACAGCTCGGTGCGGGCCCGGTCGTAGACCTCACGGGCGGCGCGGATGGCAACGCGGTACTCGTTCTGCTGCTGCATACCTCCAGCATTGCACACAATGTTGCACACTTTGTTGACACCTGCCCGTCCATGCCTCAATGTGAACTTAGTCGCCAACTTTGTGCACACATGGAGGTGCGGTGACCGCAATCGAATGGACCGAGGTCACCTGGAATCCGGTGACCGGCTGCGACCGGATATCGGCGGGCTGCGACAACTGCTATGCGCTGGCGATGGCCAATCGGCTCGAGGGAATGGGGGCGGAGAACTACCAGCGTGACGGTAATCCGCGTACGTCCGGGCCGGGATTCGGGGTGACGGTGCACCCGTCGGCGCTGGATATCCCCCGCCGGTGGCGGCGCCCGAAGCTGGTGTTCGTCAACAGCATGGCGGACCTGTTCCACGCCAAGGTGCCGACGGAGTTCGTACGGCAGGTGTTCGACGTGATGGCCGAGACCCCGCAGCACACCTACCAGGTGCTGACGAAACGGCCGCTGCGGGCCCGCCGGATGGCCGAGCAAGGCCTGGAGTTCCCGCCGAATGTCTGGTTCGGGGTGTCGGTGGAGAACCCGGAGGCCGCCGATCAGCGGATCCCGGAGCTGAACCGGATCCCCGCGGCGGTGCGGTTCCTGTCATGCGAGCCGCTCATCGGCGACCTCTACGACCACCTGTTCCCGAACCGGTGCCCGGATGGCTGCCGCTGCCGCTGGCCCGCCGACGGAGACGCCTACGAATGCGCCTGCGTTCGGAGTAAATCACTCTCGAAACAGCGCGATCGTGAGCCCGGTAAGAGCAAGAACGAGAACGGCCAAAGCAATATCGGCGCCTGTCACAGCTGTACGATCGACCAGCGGTGCCCGCGCGGGTAGACGCACACCGGGGTGACCAGGGCCGCGTGCTCGGTGATCGCGTGCCGAACCGCGTCGGCGTGTTCGAACGACGGGACCACGATCGCGGTCGCACCGTGCTCCATAATGGCGCCGGCCAGAATCAGCGAAGTCGCCAGCGGCCCGGTATCGAGCCGTATCGTCCACACGATCGTGTAGCCGTGCTTCTCGGCCACCCTGAAGACGTCCACCCCATCTCCTTGGATGTCTCTGCGCACCATCGCGATTGCCCGTTGAATCTTCCCGACCACTGCGCACCCCTCGTACCCCGACTCGTCGCAGTTGGAAGGCACCCGCCGCCGAGGAGCCGGGTCAAAACCCGGCGGCGGGTCCACAGCGACGTTAAATATGCTGGTAGACAACGAATGTTCGAAGAATGCTCGAAACGAACCTGCTACCGTCGAGACATGCAGCAAGGCGAAACTGTCGGCGAGCACATCGCACACTGGCGCAAGGTTCGCGGACTGACGCAGCACCAACTCGCGGCTCGCGCCAACGTCTCTCGCTCGATGCTCGCCCAGGTGGAAACCGGAAAGGCATCGGCGTCCACGGTATGGGTCGGAGCCATCGCCAACGCGCTACGGGTCGACGCATCCCGGCTGTACGGCGCCGGACAGGAACCCGAACCGCTGGCGGACGTATTGCCGGTCCTGCGCCGTGCACTCGCCGCGACCGTTCCGTTGGATCCTGACAGCGAGCCCGCGCCGTTCGACGAATTGCGCCGACTGTCGGCCAAGGTGGCGCGCTGGCGTATCGACGCCCGGTATCGACGCATTGCCGATGTGCTGCCAGATCTCGTTGACTCCCTGCTGGTCGCCGGTGACCGGACCGGGCGGCCGGCCTATGCGATGCTGACCGACGCCTATCGCGCCGCGAACACGGTCGCGCACAGGTTCGGATACACCGACCTGTCTCTGACCGCTACCGAGCGTATGGAGTGGGCGGCCACTCGGTCCGGTGATCCACTGCTGTTGGCAACCACCCACTATGTCAAGGCCGCGAGTCTGGCCCGGATCGGTGCGTCTGCGCATGCGCTGCGGCTGTTGACTCACTCCATGTCCGATATCGAACCGCTCGTCGAGGAGGACGCGACCGCGGCGGCCGTGTATTCGATCCTCCATATGCGCGCCGGAACCATCGCCGCGGCAACCGGCGACGCCCATACCTCCCGGGGACACCTCGAGGTAGCGGAACGGCTCGCGCCCCCGATCGGTGACCGGGTGATCTACGGCAGTCCGGTCGGCCCGGCGAACGTGCGCCTGTACCAGTTGTGCGCCGAGGTCGACCTGGGCGAGCCGGGACGCGCGGTCGACATCGCAAAGGGCACCCGGCTTCCGCAAGGGATGGCCGCCGAGCGCCAGGCGTATTTCTGGGTCGACGCCGCGCGGGCGCACCTGCTCAACGGGGACCCCGATTCCGCGATCGGCGCACTACTG
Source organism: Nocardia sp. NPDC050193 (assembly GCA_040674215.1). Classification (GTDB taxonomy): domain Bacteria; phylum Actinomycetota; class Actinomycetes; order Mycobacteriales; family Mycobacteriaceae; genus Nocardia. The sequence continues at coordinate 251,691 of JBFARE010000002.1, forward strand.
GAGTCACGGCTTGCCGCACCGGAACACTTCAGGTCGAGCCCGGCCGTGAAGAACGCCATCCGCACCACGGCCCAGCAACAGCGGCGAGCGAACGACAATCTGCGGAGTCTGGCCAACGCTGCCGGTATCGACGACTGACGACAGTAACGTCAATGCGACGCCTGATCTCCGCCGAAAGGACAAGAGGTCAGCGAGATCGTTATTCCTTGAACCGTTGGGCGTGAGCCCGGCAGTCGGAACGATGCTCACCTCGAGCATCTTCATACCGGAATCTACGTCGGTGGCTCGACCCACCGACGGGGGCGCCCGGGATCGCCCCCGGGCGCCGCGCGTCAGTTACCCGGCTGCGGGGCCGGCTGCTCGCCTTCGGGGGCGGCCGGCGCGGGACCGGCGGGCGCGGGCTGTGCGCCCTGGCCGCCGACACCGGCGAGCATGGCCAGCTCCCACTGGTTGACGATCCAGCGGTCGCCGTCCTTCTCCAGGCTCGCGGTGACCGCGATGTCCTGGCGCTTCGGTTCGGGGGTCACCGAATTCGTCTTCATGAGACCGATATTGACGAGTACCTTCGCGGATTTCTCGTCACCGGACTGGAAACCGCAGGTCGCCTCGTCGACCCAGGATTTCACCTTGGATTCGGTGAGCAGCTGGCGCAGTACGTCCCAGTTCTGTTCGAGCGAGGACACCACATTGTCGGTGGCGCCGTCCTTCATGGCCTGCATGAAGCCGTCCAGGTCGCCCTGGTAGTCGTAGGTGTTGGTCGCGCGGGCGAAATCGCATGCGGCGCGGGTGGACTGGTCCTGGGCGGCGAGCTCTCCGCGGTTCTGCTGGAACGCCCGGAAGTACACGACGCCGGCGGCGACCAGCGCCACCAGCACCACGCCCGCCACGAAGGCAGCCACCACCGGCAGCAGTCCGGACTTGTCGCCGGTGTCCGGTGCCGCGGTCTCGTTCTTGGCCATAGCTTCGAGTCCTAACGTCTGTTCGTCTCGCGGCTGCAACTACTGCTGCATCATCGGCGTATCGAAGTCGGCGACCAGCCAGGTGCCGTCGATCTTCTGCATGGAGACATTCGCGGCCACCTTGACCTGCCCCGGCCCCTGCTCCTGCGGAACGTTCGCGGTGGTGAACTGCTGGTCGATGACCAGTACCACCCGCGCCTCGTCACCGGACCCGGATTCGTAACCGCACTGCACTCCGGTGGCGGTGGAGCTGACCTGGGACTCGGCGAACCGGGTCTTCAGGTCGGGTCCGATCTGCGAGACCAGTTTCTTCCACTCACCGGTGGCGGACCGGTCCAGGCGCTGGATGTAATCGTCGGCCTTGTCGCCGGTGTAGGTCGCGAAATTGTTCCCGAAATCGCAGGCGGCTTTGGTGGCGGCGGCGCGCCGGTCCAGTTCGTCCTGTTTGTTCCCGGCGAGGAAGAAGAAGACCCCGACCGCGGCGAGGGCCGCCACCAGCAGCACCGCGGCGCCGATCAATGCGGGTAGTGGGAACGGCGAACCGCGGCCACTGGATTTCGCGGTCTCGGTGGCGCCGGACTTCGCATCGTCCGCGGCGGCGGTCTTCCCGATATCGACCTTCTCGGTGGCCGCCTCCGATTCGCTCGCCGCGACCGTGGCGCCGGGTTCCGCCGCGCCCGTTGCGGCCTCGTCCACCACTACGGTGTCGTCGCCGGCCGCTCCGGCCTTGCCGATCACCACAGTCTTCTCGTCGCCCGCGGTACCGGCGCCGGCCTTATCGGCCTCGGTGGTGGACGCCGGCTTCGTGGTCTCCGAGGCCGAATCCGGGGCATCCGCCTTCCCGGACCGCACGGTGGCGTCCGCCGCGGCGTGGTCGGCTTTGTTGTCGGCCGCGCCGCTGCTCGGCGCGGAGTCGTTTTCATCTTTTCCGGAAGGGGCGTGCTCAGCCGCGGCGTCCGCTGGCACACCGGTGCCTTCCGGCTCCAAGGGGTCGGAGACGGGTTTTTCTGAGGACATCTGTACTGTTCACACCTTCCCGGCGCGGCTGGGTGAAACGCGCCGTAATCTACCGGTCGAAAACGACCGCCGGGTGTGGCGGGCATCTCTGCGAGAGTATGCACCGTCGCACCCGGCGCGCGCCGACCGGTCCTCCTACCGCACGGGCGGCAGCGTACGTTCGTTCGGATCCACCCCCGGCGGAATGGTGGCGCCGTTGTTGGGGATGTTCGGTCGCGGTGCGTTCACCGCGCCACGGATCTGCTGCCCTGGCGCGGGGCTGTCGCAGTAGTTCCACTTCGGCAGGGTGCCGTCCTGTACCACCTGAGTCTTCATCGGAGTGGACTGGTACTGGCAGTACGGCCGGAACCAGATATCGAGGATGGTGTGGAACTCGTTGTCGTGGGCGGGCACGCCGAGTGCGGCGCCACCGATCTCGAGGGCCGGGAACAGCGCGGCCAGCGCGGGGGTGCGCAGCTGCGCCGCCCGGGTGAGCGCGAGGAAATTGTTGGCCAGCGCGGTGATCGGATCACTGGTGCTGTCCAGGGTGGCGGTCACGCTCGCGAACTGTCCCGGCGCCTGATCGAGCACCTTGATCAGTTCGGCATTGGCCTTGTTGAACTGATCGAACAGTACCCGAGAGTTGGCGGTCAATGTGCCCAGATCGGGCTGGGCCTGGGAGGTGGTGCCCGCGATGGTGCGCAGATTGGCGATGAGATGCGTGGTCTGCGGCAGCAGCGAATCCATACCCGCGGTGACCAGGCTGACCCCTTCGATCAGCGAACGCAGCTGATCGGGCCCGCCGCTGAGCGCGGTATCGAGCTCGTTCAGGATCACCGCGAAATGTTCCGGGTTCACCTGGGCGATGAGATCACTGGAATTCTCCAGCACCGCCGATATCGGAACGGGGGTGCTCACGCGCTCGGGATCGAAGGTGACCTCCGAACCGTCGGTCAGGTACGGGCCCTGATCACCGGCCGGCCGGAAATCGATGTACTGCTCTCCGGCGCCCGACAGGGCCTGTACGGCCACCTTCGTATCGACCGGGATGTCGTAGCGGGAATCGATCTCGGCCTTCGCCTGGATACCGGCGCCGTCGTCGACGAGCCGGAGGTCGCTCACCTCACCGACCCGGTAACCGCGCAGGGTGACATCGTTGCCGGGTTGCAGCCCGCCGGACCGGTCGAGGTTCACGGTGACCGTGTAGGTGCTACGCAGCGGATTCACCCGCATGACGTTGACCAGCAGATAGGTGCCGCCGATCACCAGCGCCAGCACGAGCCCGATATTGGACAGCAGGATCTTGTTCTTGGACAACATCACTGGCCTCCCACGCGGTACTGCACGACCTGGAGGATCTGGAGCAGGCTGCCCGCGAAGTCCTGCAGATCGCGCCCATCGTAGAAATGGCTGGTGCCGGGCGCGGTCAGCATGGCGATATCGAGATTGGTGACATTGACCTGGGCGGCCAGGCTGCTACCGCGGAAGGTGGCGTTCACCGGGGCCTTCAGCTCGTGCAGGGCGTCCAGCAGCGCGCCGAAATTGTCACCGGTGGCGGCGAGCGCCCCCATCAGGTTGTTCAGATTGTCCAGCGTGCCGGCCAGATCACCGCCGGTGGTGTTCGCGTAGTCGCCGAGCGCCGCGCTGGTGGTCGCGATCTTGCTCAGCAGATCCCCGAGCGCCCGGTTGTTCTCGGCGATCGCGCCGATCATATCCGGCAGTGTGTCGGCCACCTGACCGAGTTCGGTCCGCCGGGTATCGAGAGTATTGGCCAGCACATTGAATTCGCCGAGCACACTGTCGATCTGCGCGGAGTTTGCATTGATACTCGAGACCACGCCGGTGATCTCGTTGACCAGATGAACCAGCTGATCGCTGCGCCCGCCGACGATCGAGTCGAGTTCGGTGCCCAGCCGGGTCAGATGGGCGATACCGCCACCGTTGAACATCAGCGATACCGACAGCAGCAGTTCCTCCACTGTCGCACCGGCCGAGGTCTTCTCGATGGGCAGCGTATCGCCGTCGGTGAGCAACCGGCTGCCCTGTTCGGTGGGCGGTTTGGAGACCGCGATGAACACATCGCCGAGCGGGGTGGCCTGGCGTAGTTCGGCGGTGGTGCCGTCCGGGAGGTCGATATCTTTGCGGATCTCCATATCGACGATGGCCTGGAAGTTCTTGGTCTCGATATTGGTGACCACGCCCACATCGGACCCGCCGATCTTCACCTTGGCCTGGTCGGGCAGGTTGAGCGCGTTCTCGAACACTGCCTTCAGCGTGAAGGTGTCACCGCCGATCCCCGGTTTCGGCAGCGGGATGTCTTCCACGGTCAGACCACATCCGGAGGCCAGCACCACCGTCCCGGCCGCGGTGAGGGCGGCCATGGCACGGCGGGCCCGGCGGATCGTTCGCATCATTTCGTCAGTCCCAGCAGTGCGGCGGTGAGTCCGAAGTCGGGTCCGAAATCCTCGGGCCGGCCGGTGCGGCAGCCGTCGGACTTCATCTGTATCCGTTCGCAGAACAGGCTGATGAGCTCGCCGTTCGCGAGGTTCGTGCCGATCAGCGCGTGCAGCCGGACGTAGCCCTGTTCGTAGTTCATCGACCGGTGGATGCTCTGCAGCAGCATCGGCGCGACGTCGACCACCTCGGTAACACCGTGCGCGTTGGCCCGCAGTTGCTCGATCACGGTGTTCATCCGGTTCAGCGTGTCCACCAGCTGATCCTGATGCTGCGCGAAGATCGAACTGGTGTTGTTCAGGAAGTCGTAGAGCTGCTGCAGGGTGGCCTGCAGGCCCGGTGCCTGTTCGGCCAGCATGGTGGTCATCTGGGTGGCCTGGTTACTGAAATCGCGGACGGCCTGGTCGTTCTCGGCCAGCATCGTGGTCAGCTCGTTGAGCTTGATGATGATGTTCGAGATGTGGTCCTTGTTGTCGACACCGACCTTCAGCGCGCTCGACAGCGCGTTGAGGGTGTCGCGCATCTTCGCGCCCTGGCCGTTGAGCATCGGGTACAGCACCCGGCCGGAGAGCGGACCGACACCTTCCTGACCCTCCTGGGGTTTGAGCGCATCGGCGAACTTGTCGATGGTCTTGAGCATCGTGTCCAGTTCCACCGGGACATCGGTGCGTTCCAGCGGCAGGTGATCGCCGCTCTCGAGGGTGTCCCCCTCGACATAGCGGGGGGTCATCTCGATATGCCGGTCGGTGACGATGGAGGGCGAGACCACCACCGCCATGGCGTCCTTCGGGATCTGCACATCACCGTCGATGGTCATATGGACTTCGACCAGATCGCCGTGCGGCACGATCTTGTCGACCTTGCCGACTTCGAGCCCGAGCACGGTGATCGGGTTGCCCTCGAACATGCCGGCGATGTTCTCGAAATCGGCGGTGATCTCGATGTCGCCGCCGGTCAGGCTGTTCACCACCGAGCAACTGCCGAGCGCGACCGCCGAAACCCCGATGACCAGCGCCTGGGCGGCCCGCTTCACGATCCCGATCTTGTCCTTGGTCATCCCTGGCACCCCTCGGCGACTTCGGCGAAGCACAACCAGTTGTCCGGGAACAGCCACGGAATCCCGACCTCGGCGTAGTTGCCGTTACCCCACGCATTGGCCAGGTAGCGCACCGACGGCGGCATGATCGACAGCAGCCGATCCAGGTTGTCCTTATTCTTCTGCAGGCCCGACGCCATGGTGTTCAGCTGGTCGAGCGTGGTGCTGAACTGGTTGTTGTTCTGGGCACCGATCGCCTGCAACTGGGCGGTCAGCGTGGCCACATTGTCGAGCAGGGTCCGCAGCAACTGCTGCCGTTCCACCACCCGCGAGGCGATGGCCTCGCCCTGGGTGATGATCAGCAGCGCGCTGTTGCGGTTGTCGGCCAGGATGGTGGTCACCCGGTCGAGGTCCTTGAGCAGCTGGGAGACATCGTCCTTGCGCTGGTCGATCACCTTGGCCAGCGCGCCGATGCTGTCCAGCGACTGGACGACCAATTCCGGCGACCCGTTCAACTGCTCGTTGAACAGGTTCAGCGATTCGGCCAGTTTGCCGGGGTCGAGTTCCTGGAACTCCGGGGTGCCCTTGGTGACCACATCGGCGAGGTCGTAGGGGACCGCGGTATTGATCTTCGGGATCCGGTCGTCGGGCAGGCCGGAGCCGTCACCGGGATCCAGGTCCACATAGCGGGCACCGAGCAGGGTCGCCATCTTGATGGAGGCCCGGGCGTCGGGTCCCAGCTTCACGTCATTGCTGACCTGCAGGGTCAGCAGTACGTGATCGCCCTCGAGTTCGGCGGCCGCGACCCGGCCCACCGGCACCCCGGCGACATCGACCTTGTCACCGATGGTGATCCCGGCGGACTGTACGAACTCGGCCTCGATGGACTGTTCACCGATCCCGAGATTACGGAATCCGCTCGAGGCGATCACCACCACAGCGACCACGACGACGCCGATGATGCCGAGGCCGAAGTACCGATTGTTGTTGAACCAGGTTTTGAGTTTCGTCATCATGGCCGGCACACCGCCGATTGCGAATTGCCGCCGATCTGGGAGAACAGCCCCCGCGGGAAGAGCACACCGTAGAGCGATACATCCAGTCGGCAGATGTAGGCGTTGGCGTACGCGCCCTCGGAGGTGAAGCGCCCGGCGTCGGCGAGGATGGACGGGAGGTCGATCGCGGCCTGATCCAGCTTGGCACCATTGGCCAGAAACAGGGTCAAAGCGTCACGTGTCGAATTCTGGACAGCCTCCAGCTTCGGCTGGATATTGCCCACCATGCCGACCAGAGCCGTGGTCGCGCCCGCGATCTGCTCGGTCGAGCCGAGCAGCTGCTGCCCCTGCTCGTACAGTCCGCCGATCAGCGCCCGCGTCTGGGTTATCAGCGTCTCCAATTCGTCCCCTCGTTTGGCCAGACCGGCCATCACACCGCTGAGGTTGGTGATCACATCGCTGAGGATGGCGTCACGCCGCTGGAAATCGGTGGCCATGGTGGCGGCCTGGGTGATGAACGAGCTCAGCGACACCCGATCGCCCTGCAATGCGAGGATGAAGGTTTCCGAGAGCCGGTTCACCTGCGCGGGCTCGAGTACTTCGAACAGCGGCTGGAAACCGTTGAGCAGCGCGGAGATATCGAAGGACGGCTCGGTGCGGTCCACCGGGATGGTGCCGTCCTCGGGCAGCTCGGTCGCATCGCCACCGGAACCCGGCGCCAGCGCGACGTAGCGCTGGCCGATCAGGTTCTGGTAGCGCACCAGCGCCTTCGTGTTGCCGAAGAGCGTCTGATCGTCCTGGACGATAAAGCTGACCTTGGCATTGTGGTCGTCGGTGACCTCGATCTTCTGGACCTTGCCGACCCGCACGCCCGCCATCCGGACGTCGTCACCCTCGCGCAAGCCCAGGACATCGGTGAAAACCGCGGAATACGATTTCGTACCACCGTCTACGGTTCGGGCCAGCGTATTCCATACCAGCACCGTAACCAGCACGGATACCACCGCGAACAGGCCGAACCCGATCAGCGGTTTGCGAACTCCCCTCACGAGGCGGCCTCCTCGGTCACGCGCAGGGTTCCGCCTTCCAGAATCGAACTCAGCATCAAGTACTCCATCGAGGACGGCTTGCGACCCAGCAGCGCCTCCACCGCGGCGTCGCCCTCGTAGGTGATCGGTGCGGCCGCGGGCACCACGCCGGTACCCGGGGCGGTTCCGTTGTCCGCGGCCGGTGCGGGCGCACCCGGCTGGGCCGGCGGGTTCTGCGGCTGCGCACCGGGCTGCGCGGCGGGAGCCGGAGCCGGCGCGCCGGGCAGCAGCCCCGGAAGCTGCGGCAACCCCTGCGGGAAAAGCCCTTCCAGGGGTGTACCGGCGAACGGGTTGTTGCCCGGCGCCTGCGCCGTCGGCGCAGGCGCGCCGGCCTGGGTGGTGACCCCCGGGATCTGCGGCAGGCCGGGCAGCGGCGGCAGTACCGGCAGCCCGTCGGCGGCGGGGAGCCGGCGCGGTTTCACCTGTTCGGGGAGGTACCCCGGATCCGCGACCGCGGGAGCGGTGGCGCAGCTCGGGCCGGCCAGATCGCCGTAGCGCGGGCAGTCCGCCACGGTGTTGGGGTTGAACGGGGTGAAGGTGACGCCCGCGTTCCAGACCATCTGCCGCTGCGGGCCCCAGGTGAACACCGTGCTCAGCTTGCGCGACGAGTTGTTCAAATTGCTGATGGCGTTGGTGATGGACGAGGGATTCGCGGCCAGCGCACCGAAGGTCTGGTTCATCCCGACGGTGAGCTCTTTACCGACATTCGGGTTCCGGGCGAACAGATCGTTGATCTGATCGGCCATGCTGCTGGCGCCGGTGATCACATTCACCAGTTCCTCGCGCCGGTCGGCGATGGTGCTCGCGGTCTCCACGGACGAGGCCAGAACGTCCATGAGTTCCGGCGCCGATTCGTTGAGTGCGTGCACCGAACCCGAGAGATCGCCGAGGAAGACCCCCAGATCGGGAATCGACTCGTCCACCGAGGTCACCCAGCGGTCGATCCGTTCGATGGTCGATCCGGGCATGCGGCCGCTGCCGTCCAGCGCATAGGACAGGGTGCCCAGCACCCGGCCGAACTGCATCGGATCGATGGCGTCGAGGATGTTCTGCACTGTGGTCAGGGTGTCCTGCAGGGCGATGGTGCCCTGGCTGCGGTCTTCCTCGATGGTCGAGCCCTCGTCGAGGTGGTCCTGGCTGGGCCCGTTGTAGACCAGTTCCACCGAGGTGACGGCGAACAGGTTGCTGGGCACCACGCGGGCGGTGACGGTGGCCGGGATACCTTCGGCGAACTCGGGCTTCAGTTCGATGTTGACCTGCTGTAGTTCGCCCTGGGCGGCGACCGACACGTTCTTGACCGCGCCGACCAGCACACCGCGGAACTTGACGTCGGCTTGTTCGGGCAGCCCGTCACCGGTGGTGGTGAGGTTGGCCGTTACCTTGACCTTCTCCACGAAATAGCCCTGGTACCGGGCCATCAGGAAGCCGAGCACGATCGCGAAGACGATCAGGCCGCAGGCGCCCGCGATCAGCAACTGCTTCATCGTGGGCCCGCGCCCACTGGGATCGATGATCATTGCCTACCCCGAGATCCGGATGCCGGGGTTGACACCCCAGATGGCCAAGGTCATGAAGAGGTCCACGAAAACGGTGGCGATGATGCACATCTTGATCGCACGACCGGCCGCGACACCGACGCCCTCGGGGCCACCGGAGGCGAAGAAGCCGTAGTAGCACTGGATGAACGTGGTGATGGCGACGAAGATGATCGCTTTGAGCAGCGAGTACAGCACGTCCGTCGGAATCAGGAACTGATAGAAGTAGTGCTGGTAGGTACCGCTGGCGGTACCGCCGATGAGCTGCACGGTCAGCGCGCAGGAAATGTAGGCCATCGCCAGGCCCAGGCAGTACAGCGGCAGGATTGTGATCATCGCGGCGATCATCCGGGTGCTCACCAGGTAGGGCAGCGGGCGGATCGCCACCGACTCCAGCGCGTCGATCTCCTCGGAGATACGCATGGCGCCGAGTTGCGCGGTGAACCGGCAGCCTGCCTGGGCCGCGAAGGCCAGTGCGGCGAGCAGCGGACCGAGTTCACGGGTGGTGGCGAAGGCCGAGATGGCGCCGGTGATCGGGCTGAGACCGAGCAGATCGAGCGAGGTGTGACCTTGGATGGCCACGGTCATTCCGCCGAACGCGCTCAGGATGAGCACGACGCCGATGGTCCCGCCACCGACGATGAGATTGCCATTGCCCCAGGTGACATCCGAGAGCAGGCGCCACACTTCTTTGGGATATTGCTTGAACGCCAGCGGCATCGAGCCGACCGAGCGCAGGAAGAAGAACACTTGATGCCCGAGCCGGGCCAGCCAATCGACCGGAGCACCGGCCGCATTTCGCAGTTGCTGCAGTGGTTTGAGCAGCGGGGGCACATAGGTTGCGGACACCGGCTCACACCACCTGCGGGGGGAACAAAGTGTTGTACACCTGGGTGAAGATCACATTCACTCCGAACAACATCACCGCGGACATGACAACGGCGGTATTCACCGAGTTGGCGACACCGCCCGGACCACCGCGGGTGTTCAATCCGGTATCGCAGGCGATGATTGCCGCGAGGAGGCCGAACAACAGCGATTTCACCAGCGCGACGAGCAGGTCGAGCGTTATCGCAAACGAGGCGAAGGTCGCGATATAGGAACCCGGGGTGCCGCCCTGGGCGAAAATATTGAAAATGTATCCGGTCAGAAATCCGACGAAGACCACGAAACCGCAGAGCAGCACACTGACCAGCATTGCGGCACCGAGCCGGGGAGCCACGAGCCGGCGCAGTGGGTCGACACCCATGACCTTCATGGCGTCGATTTCCTCACGAATGGTCCGGGAGCCGAGATCGGCACAGATCGCGGACCCGACTGCGCCCGCGATCATCAGCACGGTGACCAGTGGCGCGCCCTGCTGAATGATGCCCAGGCCGTTGGCCGCGCCGATGAACGAGGTGGCCCCGACCTGCTGCGCGACCGCGCCGACCTGGATGGATACGATGACACCGATCGGAATCGCGACCAGCAGCGTGGGCGCCGCGGCGACGCTCGCCATGAAGGCACACTGCCGGATGAACTCGTCGAGGGGGAACCGGCCGCGGAAGATACTGACCACGAGTTCGGAGACTGCTTCGACACCCATGGTCATCTGCCGGCCGAGCGTCTCCAATGAACGTCGGGGGTGGTCGCGCCAGTAGTCCCGCGTCCACTCGACCGCTCCGCTCAACCGAGAACCTGTTGGTGGACTCTTGGTCGACTGCACTGACTAACCCCTCTCGACGTCGGTTACCTACCCCGACGGCTGGTTTGCTTGAGGCACCTTACTACGTAGTAGTGCGGAACACACCATAGGCGCGAGACCGCGGTCACAGATGTTCATCACTTTGTGGCGTGACCACTGAGTTATCGCCCGTTCCTTGGTGTGTATCCCAACGAGAGTTCCGCGGCACCGGAAGAACATACCTCTGACCGGGCCAGAATGCAGTGAAGACCGCGAGAACCGATGCGAATCATGGTTCACTTAAATAACGGAGAGTATTCCGGGAAATTAACCCTTTCGCGGCGATGTGGAGATTCGACTGTTACTCGACCCGCGCGCTCAAATCCGGGACAATTAATAGCGTTCGGCTATTCTTCCGAGGGTTATCGTGGCCGGAGTTCGAGCGGTACGCGCCGCATGCGAAGCACCCCGGCCGAATGCACGACCGAATAGCCGAACCCCTCTGTAACGCAACGGAACTCGCGGGTAACGGATACTCGGGGCGCGCGTCGGGGCCTTTGCTGCCACGATGAGGTGCCACACATTGAAATCGTGCGGCTTCAAGGTCTGGAGGGATATGTTCAGGAAACTCGCCCAGGCGGCCAGTGCCGTCTTCGCCGTCGCGCTGGGTACGGCGCTACTCGGCACCGGGACGGCAGCCGCCGACCCCGCCCGGCCCGTACTCGGTGGTGGCTCGGGGCTCATCATTTCCTCTGAGTCCGGCCAGATGTCGGAGTACGCGATCCAATGCACGCTCACCACGATCGGACACGACGGCGCCGGCAGACTCGTCGGCCTCACCGCGGGACACTGCGGAACGCCTGGGCACGAAGTGTATGCGGAACAGGACCCGGGCGCCGGCGTACTCGGCCGGTTCGTCTACTCCAACCAGGACCTGGACTACGCGGTACTCGAATTCGATCCGAACCGGGTCGCCCCGGTCAACCGGATCGGCAACCTGAGCATCACCGGGGTCGGCGCACCGGCCCAGTTCCCCAATATCGTCTGCAAGGAAGGCCGCACCACGGGCAACACCTGCGGTCTCGCCTACGGAGACATCTTCGCCAGCAGCATGGAGACCTGGTCGCAGATGTGTGTGATGGAAGGCGACTCCGGTGCCCCGGTCGTCGTCGGTTCCACGCTGGTCGGCATGGTAAACGCCTACCTGGCGATCGCCTGCTTCGGCCCCGAGGTCGGCACCAATATGACGACCATCATGGGCGATATCGACAATCGCCACGGTATCGGAGCCGGGTACCGGCCCATCTAGCGGCTACCGGAGAGACAGAAAGAGGCGGGCACCGGCGGTGCCCGCCTCTTTCGTTCCCGCTCCGGTCGCATCGATTGCGGTCACCCGGCCCGATCGCCGGACCTCACAGTTCGTCTACGCACACCACGAACCGGCGCTCCGGGTACACGTATCCGGAACTGCCTGCGCCACACGCCTCGACATCCGTGGCGTCCTGTTCGATCGCGACGACCTTCACCCCATCCGCGGCCGAGGTCTCGGTGCAATCGATACGCTCCGGGCCGGTGGTCCCGCCGCCCACGTCCATGCAGCCGCCGACCACCCAGTCGATATCGAGGCACAACGCCCCCATCTCGATACCGTTGCGGCTCTCGGCGTAGTAGTTGTCGGCATCGCCGACACACTGGCTGCTCTGTTCGGCCTTGCCGATCACCTTGTAGTTCGATTCGTTGCTACCGCAGGACGCCTCTTCGATACTGGCGTCGGTGGTGGTTCCGCCGAGCGTCACGCAGTCACCGACCTCGGCATCGAAGCTGATATCGCCGGCCTCCGGGGTGGTGGTCGGCGCGCTCGAGGTGGTGGTCCGCGACGTTTCGCCGGAGCCGGGGGTACCGGTCACGTCGACCGCGTTCACCGTGCCCGTCTCCAGCACCGGCTGCGCCCGGCCCTCGATGGTGGAACTACAGCCCGCGACCGCCAGGCCGACCGCGACCGCGGCCCCGGCGATCGTCACCGACAATCGAGATGATGCCCAACCAGACACGCACAGTCCTCCCGCTGTGATGCCGAACTCTGCCTCCGCATCGAATCCGCGCCTCACTACAGCTCCGCCAGCAATATCACGCCATGAATACACCATGGCGGCCCAAGCGTCGACTCCGATAACGCCGCCCACGGGGAGCCGTGACCACACCGGCGAAGAGCGGGGGCACGGAGACAGCGGGGCGGCGTGACATATCTCATCGACAGGTTTGGTAACGCAGATCACCTTCACCGCGCTCGGACACATCGTCCGAACAGGAATCCCCGGCCCACCGGGCATCCATCGGGCCGGAAAGTGCCACGCCGGGGGAGCGTGCTACGACACACCCATGATGCATCACGGCTATATAACGGAAAACGGGACTGGTCACGACTTCGTCAAGGCAGTACGAAGGAACCGGAGCGGAGGCGCATCGGCTGGATCCCAGCAAGCTTCCGCGATGCGCACCAGCCCGTCGGGACCGCTCCGCAACTCTACGACCGATGGTGCGCGGACGATCCAGACGTCCACGGGCCGGTCGGCCATGGAGGGGCTCCACAGAACTCCGCGAACACTCGCCGGGGTGCTCCGAAGGACGTATCGGCGGCCCACAGGCCCTGTGCGCTCCAGAGTCGAATGGACGGACGAACACTCTTATGCATGTCTTCGACAACACCGGGTCGGTGCCGACCGGTCGCCGTGCCCAGCGGCGGCTTCGGCAGGGTGTCCTGTTGACGGCCGCGGTCGCCGCAGCCACCACGGTGGCCACGGCGCCGGTCTACGCGCTGCCCGGCCTGCCTTCCGGGTCGGCGGCAGGCGCCGTGGAACCCGCGCCGCCCGCGGCCAACTTCGCGCCGCCGGCGATCAACCCCTCCGAAGGCGAAGAGGTCGGCATCGCGCAGCCGATCATCATCAACTTCAAGGATCCGGTCGACGACCGGGCCGCCGCCGAACGCGCCATCAAGATCACCTCATCGACCGAGGTACCCGGCCATTTCTACTGGTGGAGCGATAAGCAGGTGCGCTGGCGGCCCACCGAATTCTGGCCCGCGCACAGCGACGTCGTGGTCGAGGCCGGTGGCAGCCGCAGCGCCTTCCATGTCGGCGACGCGGTGATCGCCACCGCCGACGACAACACCAAGATGATCACCGTGACCCGTAACGGCGAGGTCGTGCGCACCATGCCGACCTCGATGGGCAAGGTCGACCACGAAACGCCCAACGGCACCTATATCGTCGGCGAGCAGCGGCGTGAAATGGTCATGGACTCCTCGACCTACGGGGTCCCGATCGATGCCCCCGAGGGCTACAAACTCGATGTCGAATACGCCACCCGTATCTCCAACAGCGGGATCTTCGTCCACGCCGCGCCGTGGTCGGTCGGATCACAGGGCTACGCGAACACCAGTCACGGCTGCCTCAACGTGAGCACCGAGGACGCCAAGTGGTTCTACGAAAACGTCAAGAAGGGTGACGCGGTGATCGTGCAGAACACCCAGGGCGGCACCCTCAACGCCGGCGACGGCCTCGGCGACTGGAACTGATGTCCGGCGCCGCCCCCGGCGGCGCGGGGTCGAGGCCCCCTCGGAAATAACGGGACAGAACGTGACCCCGCCCGGTGCGCCGGACGGGGTCACGCCGTTACGGTTACCAGATCTTGACCCGCTCCTCGGGCGCCAGGTAGAGGGCGTCGTCGGAGGTCAGGTCGAAGGCCTCGTGGAACGCGTCGATATTGCGGACCACCGCGTTGCAGCGGAACTCCGCGGGGGAGTGCGGGTCCACCGCGAGGCGGCGGATCGCTTCCTCCGGCCGCGCTTTGGTCCGCCAGACCTGCGCCCAGCCGAAGAACACTCGCTGCAGCCCGGTCAGGCCGTCGATCACCGGTGCTTCCTGCCCGTTCAGCGAGATCCGGTACGCCTCCAGCGCGATCGAGAGTCCGCCCAGGTCGCCGATGTTCTCGCCGATCGTGAACTCACCGTTCACGGTGTGCTCGTCGGGCAGATCGGCGGGAGAGAGCAGGTCGTACTGGTCGATCAGCGCCCGCGTGCGCTTACCGAACTCGGCGCGATCGGTATCGGTCCACCAGTCGACCATATTGCCGTCGCCGTCGTACTTGGCGCCCTGGTCGTCGAAGCCGTGCCCGATCTCGTGGCCGATCACCGCGCCGATCCCGCCGTAGTTGGCGGCGTCGTCGGCGTTCATATCGAAGAACGGCGGCTGCAGGATGGCGGCCGGGAAGACGATCTCGTTCATGCCCGGGTTGTAGTAGGCGTTCACGGTCTGCGGGGTCATGAACCATTCGTCCCGGTCCACCGGGCCGCCGAGCTTGTTCAGGTCCCGATCGTGGTCGACGGCGTAGCCGCGGCGGTAGTTCCCGACCAGATCGGCCGGCGCCACGGTGAACGCGGAATAGTCGCGCCAGCGCTCGGGGTAGCCGATCTTGGGCGTGAACTTGTCCAGTTTCGTCAGCGCCGCCTGCCGCGTCGCCGGGCTCATCCACTCCAGCTCGGTGATATTGCGGCGGTAGGCCTCGCGCAGGTTCTCCACCAGCCGCACCATCGCCGCCTTGGCCTCCGGCGGGAAGTGCTCGGCCACATACAGTTTGCCCACGGCTTCACCGAGGAGGTCCTGTACCAGCGAGACCCCGCGCTTCCAGCGCTCGCGGTTCTCCTGGGCGCCGGTCAGCGTGCGGCCGTAGAAATCGAAACTCTCCTCGACCACCGCTTCGGTGAGGTAGGGCGCGCGGGACCGCAGCACCCGCCACTGCGCCCACAGCTGCCACTCCTCGACCGATTCCGATGCCCACAACTGCGCGAAGGTCCGCAGGAAATCGGGTTGCCGGACCACCAGCTCGGCCAGCAGGTCCGGTCCGGCGCCCGGGACCCCTTCGGCGAGGCCGTCGGCCCAGGCGGTCCAGTCGAATTCCGGTTGCGCGGCCGCCAGGTCGGTGAAAGTGGTGAGGTTGTAGCTCAGTTCGGCGTCACGACGGCGCACCACATCCCAGTGGCCGGCCGCGAGTTTACGTTCGAGTTCAAAGACGCGGCTGCCCACCGGCCCCGCGGGCAGCAGTTCCGCGATCCGCGGATCGGCCGCCGCCAGCGCGAACATCCGGTCGATATGGGCGATATAGCGTTCCCGTATCTCGGCGTACTCGTCGGAGCGGTAATAGGACTCGTCGGGCAGTCCGATCCCGGACTGCGTCGCGTAGACGAGGTAGCGCTGGGAATTCTTGTCATCGGTATCGACGTACACGGCGACCGCACCGGATACGCCGACCCGCTGCAACCGGCCCAGCAGTCCGGCGAACTCGCCCCGGTCGGTGGTCCGCGCGAGCGCGGCCAGTTCTTCGACGATCGGGGTCAGACCCACGGACTCGACCGCGTCGGTGTCCATGAAGGAGGCGTAGAGGTCGGCGATCTTGCGGGCGTCGCTGCCGGGCTCGCCCGTGGCATTGCGGATGATCTCCTGGACATCCAGCTCCGCCCGGTCGAACAACGTGCGGAAGGCGCCGTCGACCGCCCGGTCGGCCGGGATCTCGTACCCGGCCAGCCAGGCGCCGTTGACATGCGTGAACAGGTCGTCCTGTACTCGGACGGCCGGGTCGAGATGGGTCAGATCGATACCGGAGGGGCTGGTCACGTCGGAAGTCACAGAACCCAGTATGCCGGTGCCGGGCCGGTCCGAGCGGAATACCGGACCGGCCCGCCCGTTCAGTTGGTGGGCTCCGGCGGAGCGATCGTCACCCCGTACTGGTTCTCGATACGCTGGTTGAACTCGTCTTCACACTTCGACACCGCGCTCTGATCACCATTGGCCTTGTTGACGCAGTCGACGAAATCACGGCCGCCCGAATCCGACCAGATGCCCCAGCCGACGATGCCGACGACGATCACCCCGGCAATGGCGAGCACACCGAGGATCAGGCCGATGACGGCCATGACCCCGCCGCCACCGGTGCCGCGATTCGCCTTCACCAGGGCGATCACACCGAGGATCACCGCGATGAGCCCGAAGAGGACGCCGCCGACGATCGTCCAGAAGCTCAGTACGCCGAGGATGCCGAGGACCAGCGCGGCGATCGCCATCCCCTTGCGTTTCGGCGATTCCTGCCAGTACTCGGGCTGCCCGCCGGTACCGGGGTAGGGCCCCGGCGCGGGATAGCCCGGGGGCGGTGGATAGGACATACGTTCCTCCTCAGCTGAGCTGGTCGAGACCCTGCCGGTAACGCTCGAGCGATCTCGGTCCGCATACCATTGTCGAGGGTCGATCATCGACGGGTCGACCCTTATCCGGACTTTTCGGACGTTACCCGGCGCCGAGCCGGGCATGCATCTCCCAGATCAGCACTTCCGCCGGCTCCCGCGCGATCAGCCGCTGGCCACCGGAAAAGGTCAGGCGCACCGCGTCACCCGCGTCCAGCAGTCCCACACCCTCCATCTCGACCGCGCCGCGGGCGACGAACACGTGGAGATAAGGTGCTTCGGGCAGCTCCACCGAGGCCTGCGCGTCCGGCGCAAGCTTCGCCACGTGCAGCGCCGAATGCGAGCTGTTGATGGCGATGGCGGTGCGGTCGCGGTACCGCGGCAGCCCGGACGCGACGGTCACCAGACCACCCGCGGCCAGCTGATCGTCGATTTCGAGTTGCTGGTATCCCGGTTCGATCCCGGGTTCGTCGGGCAGCACCCACATCTGCACGAAATGCACCGGTTCGTCGTGCTCGGGCCGGTTGCCGTCCACTCGCCACGAATCGTTCTTCTCCGAATGCCGGATCCCGGTACCGGCACTCATCCGCTGTGCGAGTCCCGGGTAGATGACGCCACTGTGGCCGAGGGAATCCTGATGAACAAGGGAACCCTCCAGCACCCATGTGACGATCTCCATATCGCGGTGCGGATGGGTATCGAAGCCCTGATCCGGCAGAACGATATCGTCATTGTTCACCAGCAGCAGACCGTGATGGGTGTTCTCGGGGTCGTAGTGCGCGCCGAAGGAGAACGAATGCTTGGAATCGAGCCACGATATCCGGGTCTTCAGACGATCACCCGCACGATGTACATCGATATGCGGCGTCGGCAGCGTGGACATCGCACGACTCCTTTCCGGCTCGGGCACAATTACCTTTCCCGCATGTAGTACCTCGGCGATACCACGACCTCGTCGATTGTCCGCTCCGGGCATTTTACGCGAGCGACCTCGGGGTGAACGGCTGGTGAGCAACCGGGGCGGTAATAGCGGTGTGGCACACGTTTCACGAAAATGGGTCTATACGGAACCGGGAGGTGAAGGATGCGCCCCGAAGCACTCGCACGGACCGAACAGCGGCTGCGTGCCGCCGCGCGGCGCGACGGCGTCACCGACCTGGTCGTCGGTGTCGCGGTGTTCCGGGACGGAAAACTGCTGGTGGTGCGCCGGGTACCGGGTGACTATCTCGGCGGGATGTACGAGCTACCCGGCGGCGGCGTCGAACCCGGCGAATCGCTCACCGAGGGAGCGGCGCGGGAACTGCTCGAGGAAACCGGCCTGGTGGCCCGTCGGATCACCGATTTCCTGGGCTGGTTCGACTACGCCACCCGCACCAAGGCCAAAGTGCGGAAATTCAGTTTCCTGGCCGAAGCCGAACCCGGTGAGATAACGCTGGACCCGGACGAACACGACGATTACGCCTGGATAGACGCCGGCGCGCTGGGCACCCTGCCGATGGCCCCCGATATGCGCGAGGCCGTCGATCTGCTGATCGCCGAACGTGTGCCCGGACCGGCCGGAATACCTCCCGGCCTGCGGGGCAGGTAGCGTCGCGGCGGTGTCCAGCTCTGCGCCCGTACCCACCACCACGGACCGGACACCGGGAGGCGGCGGGCGCCGGCACGATCTGTCGGCCTTACGCGCCGCGATCAGCGAGAGTCCCGGCGCGGTCCGGCTGACCCTGGTGCGCTTCACGAGCCAGTTCGGTGACGGCATGTTCCAGGCCGCGCTGTCCGGGGCGATCCTGTTCAATCCCGAACGCGAAACCGACCCGCTCGCCGTCGCGGCCGGTTTCGCGGTACTGCTGCTGCCCTATTCACTGATCGGACCGTACGCGGGGGCATTACTGGACCGCTGGGATCGGCGACTGGTCCTGCTGATCGCCAACCTGATGCGCGGCCTGCTGATCGCGGTGGTGACTCTGGGCCTGCTCGCCGGAGCCGGGGCGGGCTTCCTGCTGCTGCTGGCACTGGCGGTGGTGGGGATCAGCCGGTTCACCGCGGCCGGTGTCTCGGCGGCGTTGCCACGGGTGCTGGCGCAGCACCGGCTGGTGCCCGCCAACTCCGTGCTCGCGACAGTCGGCTCGGCGTGCGCGGCCGGGGGAGCGGCGGCCGCGGTCGCGGTGATCGGTGCGATCGGCGCCGGCGATACCGGATCGGCGGTCGCCGTGGCGCTGAGTGTGACCGGCTCGCTGGCCGGAGTGGTGCTCACGACCGGGTTCCGGCCTCGCACCCTCGGCCCGGAATCGGAACCGGGCGCCACTGCGGGCGCGGTACGGGCGGTACTGGCCGGACTGCTGGTCGGCGCACGCGCGGTACGGCATTCGGTCGATGTGTCCACCGCGATGATCGGTATCGGAGCCCACCGGATCGTATTCGGCATCAATACGCTGGTCATGGTGCTGGTACTGCGGGAATCACCGTCCCGGGGCGCGGCGGTGGACAGCGGATTGATCGGCTTCGGAGTCGCGATCACCGCCACCGCCACCGGAATGCTGCTGGCGGCTCTGCTCACCCCACTGCTCATCCCACGCCTGGGCCGGCCGCGTACCGTCCTGCTGGCGCTGTCCGGTGCGATCGCGGTACAGCTGGCGCTGGTCCTGCCCGCCGCCCTCACCCATGGGGCCGACAGCGTGCACCGCGCCCACCAACTCCTGCTGGCCGGGGCGTTCCTGCTCGGGCTGGCCGGGCAGACCATCAAACTCACCGGCGACGCCGCCATGCAGATGGATATCCCCGACGACCGCCGCGGCCAGGTCTTCGCCCTCCAGGACACGGTGTTCAATATCGCCTTCGTCCTGGCGGTCGCGGTGACGGCACTGGTCGTCCCGGCCGACGGCCGCTCCCCAGGTGTGGTTTCGGCGGGGGCGGCCTGCTATGGGCTCGGCATCGTCGCCCTGCTGCTCAACAACCGCAGGGGGATTCGACGACCCGGCGACGCCGGATGAGAGAGGACAATGAAGGCACAGCCGGAAGGAGGATGTGCCATGGGTCTGGACCTCAACAGCGACCTCGGTGAGGGGTTCGGGGCGTGGAGCATGGGCGAGGACGCCGCCATGCTCGATATCGTCACCAGCGCCAATATCGCCTGCGGTTTCCATGCCGGCGATCCGTCCATCATGCGCCGCACCTGCGCGACGGCGGTGGAGAAGGGCGTGCGGATCGGGGCGCATATCGGATACCGGGATCTGGCGGGATTCGGGCGGCGGGCAATGGCGGTAGCGCCCGCGGACCTCCGGGACGAGACGCTCTACCAGATCGGCGCACTGGACGGATTCGCCCGGGCGGCCGGCGACCGGGTGCGGTATGTGAAACCCCACGGCGCGCTGTACCACGCGGCCGCGGCCGACGCGGCGCTCGCCGACGCCGTGCTCGCGGGCCTGCGGGACTACGACCCCGCCCTCGTCCTGCTCGGCCCCGCCGGTACCCATCTCGAGAAATCCGCGCTGGCCACGGGGACCCCCTTCAGGAGCGAAGGTTTCGCCGACCGGGCCTACACCGCCGCGGGCGGCCTCGCCCCGCGCGGAACCCCGGGCGCCGTACTCGGTACCGAACCGGCGGTCGCCCAGGCGATCTCGCTGGCCGAGAACGGTACCGCCCGGGTGCTGGGCGGTGGCGGCATCGTGGCGGTCTCACCCGACAGCATCTGCGTACACGGCGATACCCCGGCCGCGGTCCGGATGGCCCGGCGGATCCGGGCCGCGCTCGAGGACGCCGGGATAGCGGTAGCGTCGTTCACCTGAACGACGGAAAGGGGGTGAGGTGGCGTGTCGGGAGCACCACGAATCCGCGCGGCGACAGCGATACAGAGTGCCGGCGACCGGGCCTTCCTGCTCATCCCAGACGATCCGGAGCGGGTCGGCGGGCTGGTCGCGGAATTGGCCGGGCGTTCGGTCGCCGGGGTGGTGGACATCCTGCCCGCCGCGGAAACCGTGCTGGTAACCCTGGATTCGGTACGCGCCGCACCCCGGGTGCGTCATGAGCTGGAACGCGTGGTCGCCGTGGCGCAACCGGATGTTTCCCGTGCAACATTCACGCTCGCAACCGAGCCTGTGCGGATCCCCGTGCGCTATGACGGCCCCGACCTGGATACCGTGGCCGAGACGCTGGACCTGCGACCGGACCAGGTGATCGCCGCGCACACCGCCGCGACCTGGCAGTGCGCCTTCGTCGGCTTCGCGCCCGGCTTCGGCTATCTCACCGCCGTGGACTGGCAGCGCAGCGTCCCGCGCCGCGATACGGCACGCACCCGAATACCGGCGGGGTCGGTGGGCCTGGCCGGAGGCTGGTCGGCGGTGTATCCCCGGGAGACACCGGGTGGCTGGCAGCTCATCGGCACCACCGCGCTGACCATGTGGGACACCGACCGGGACCCGCCCGCCCTCGTCCACACCGGCGCGCGGGTGCGATTCGTCGACGTGGACGCCGCCTCGTGATCGTGATAGAGCGGGTCGGTCCGGCGGCCACCATCCAGGATCTGGGTCGGCCGGGGTGGTTCCATTCCGGCGTCGGACCCTCCGGCGCCGCTGATCGTGGCGCACTCCGACTGGCGAACCGCCTGGTGGGAAACCCGGAGGGCTGCGCCGGAATCGAAGTCCTGCTCGGCGGCCTGACCCTGCGCGCCGAAACCTCGCTGCTGCTGGCGGTCACCGGGGCGCCCGCCCCCGCGACCCTCGACGGGACCCCGGTGGGTCATGCAAGCGTGCTGCACCTCTCGCCGGGACAGCGTCTGCGGCTGGGTACGACGTGCACCGGGCTACGCAGCTATATCGGGGTACGCGGAGGAATCGACGTGCCTCCGGTACTGGGCTCCCGCAGTTACGACACCCTATCGGGTATCGGCCCGCCCCCACTGCGCGAAGGCGAAACTGTCCCCATCGGTCCACAACCCCGCGATTGGCCGAATATCGAGCAGGCGCCACTACCCGGACCGGACGCAACGCTGGAGATCCACGCCCTGCCCGGCCCCCGGGACGACTGGTTCACCGACCCGGCCGCCCTGTTCGCGGGCCACTGGTCGGTGAGCGCCGACACCGACCGGATCGGGGCGCGCCTGGACCGGGCCGACGGGCCGGCGCTGCGGCGGAAATCGTCCGGCGAACTCGCCACCGAGGGTATGGCGCTCGGATCGGTGCAGGTGCCGCCCAGCGGTCAACCGGTGGTCTTCCTCGCCGACCACCCGATCACCGGCGGTTACCCGGTGATCGCGGTGGTCACCGACGCCGATATCGACCGGGTGGCGCAGGCCCGGCCCGGTCAGCTGATCCGGTTCCGCCGCGCGGCGGGCACCGGCTGATCCCCGACGTCCACCGACCTCACGAACCGGACGGCTCGTCCGGCGGCGCCAACCGGGCGTGCAGGAGATACACGTTGTACGAATCCCACGCCGACAACGCGAAATACAGATCCCGCGAGGTGGACCACGGATGGAGGAAACCGCCGTAGGCCTTCGGATAGTCGGCGGTCGATACCAGCTGCACCGGTTCGGTCCAGCTGCCCTGCGGATCGGCGGCGGTCCGCAGGACTATCGCGCCCCGCGCGGGATCCAGATAGCTCATCTGCCAGTACCCGGTCTCCGGGTCGACCCGCACCGACAGCTCACTGGCAATCCCGGCCACCAGCGGTGTCGCCTGGTTCTCCGCCGCCGGGGCCCAGGTGCCGTTCACCCAGTACTGGTACGCCGTCTTGTTCAGCACCTCGTCCTTCGGGACCCGGGCCAGCCCGATCATCCCGACCCTGCCGTTGGGCGTCCCGAACATGTAGACGTGGTCGCCGTGCGGCACCATGGCCGTCACCTGGAACCGGTTGAGTCCGAAGAGGTTGTCCCAGCGGGCATGCTGATCCTTGACCCAGGTGCTGCCGCCGTCGTCGGAGTAGGCGATACCGCCGTAGTTCGTCCACCACATCCCCGGAATACGGCTCCAGCGGTTCACCGACATGAAGCTGAGGTACTGCCGCCCGCCGAGCGCGAAACCGGAGGTCGGGATGGTGGTGGTCTCCCAGTTCTTTATCTTGCGACTACCCAGCAGTTCGGCTGCGTGGCAACGGCTGTCCTGGACCATCGTGTCCAGCGACAGACCGTCGGAGAGGTCGCGGTCGGTGCTGTAGGCCAGCACATTGCTGCGCCAATCGTCGTCCGGGCCGCCCACACCACCGGCCGACCAGCCCTTTCCGAACGTATCGCCGAACACCATGGCGATCCGGCCCGGTTCGGTCTCCCACATCAGCCCCAGGTCGGTGCCGTCGACCTGCCAGCGCATTTCGGTGCGGTTCGCCGAACCGTGCCCGGTGACCTGCTCGACCAGCCGCACCGTCTCGACCCGCGGAAGCGCCACCGGCGCCGCGACCGGACCCGGCTCGGCCGGATGCACGACCGACGGCGGTGCCGGTTGCGGCGGCGCGCCCTCGCCACCGGGCACCGGGTACGGGATCGGTTCGATCTCCGGCCGCACCCGGATCTCGGGCAGCCGCCACGGGGTCCCGGAACCGGACGACCCCGAACCGCTACCGCTCGCCGAACCGCCGCCCGGCGCGGCCGGGGAAGGCGCCGGATCGGCGGGCGCGGGCTCCACCGGTTTCGGTGCGTCGCGAATATCGGGGCAGGGGTTCCGGCAGGGGTCGGTGGGTAGCGGATCCGGAGTGATCCGGCTGTTGTCCGGCGGCGGATCGGGTACGGGCACCGGTTGCAGCTGCGGTACCGGCACCGGGATATCGATCTGCGGCGGCAACTGCACCGGCGGTGGAGGCGGGGCCGACGGATCGGGTTCCCGGGCCAGCGGGTCGAAACCGGTTTCGCCACAATCGTTCACCGGCGGCGGCGCCCAAGGAAACGGTGCGGCATGTGTGGGTACCGGCACGGCGATATAACCCGCGAGCACCAGTCCGAGGAACGCGAGCCCGACACGACCGGCCCGCGGGCGCGGCAAAACCTCGATCAAAACTTCTCGCAGTCTCTGGTCGAGTCCCATTGCCGGACCGAACCTACCCGAACCGCACGGTCTCCGCGCCGATTGATCGACGCGGGTCGTAGATCGGATCGCGCAAGCGTTCCGCATCGGCGGCGACACGACAGGTGACCCGGCGGACTCCGCATGGTCCGGGCCGAATCGACCCAGTACCCTCGAAAGCGATCATGGCCGCCTACTCCGATCCCCGTCCGGCCTCCCTGTTCAATGCACTACGGGCCGTCGACCTGGGAAAACGACTGTTCGAGCAGACCCGGCTGGAACAGTGGATCAGCCTGACCACCGCCTGGATGGAACCGGTGGCCGACCTCGGCGCCGGGACCGTCACCGCGCTGCTACCGGACACGCTGCTCACCGTGCTCAGCGAAGGCATACTGAGCCGGTTCGGCGGACAGGAGATCAGCGCGACCCTGCTGGGTCATCGGCTGACCGGCACCCTGGACCTCCTGAAGGTGCGCCGCCGCGGCGCCCATTTCCAGACCAAAGCCGTCCTGCGCGGGCTGCGCTGGGATGACCGGCCCATCGACGAGGTCACCGTTGTCTCGCACGAAGTCCGGCTGGTCCCGGGCGTGCCGACCCGTGTCCGCGCCAACCGGGTGGATATCGAGGGCGCGGTCGGCCTGGACACCGTGGTGGACTGGCTCGCGAGCCGGCAGCGGGAATGGGAACTCTCGATGACCGACCAGGGACTCATCCAGGCGGTTCACCGCCGCAAGCGGATCACCGCCGACCTGGACGCCTCGGTCACCGAGGATGTGCTGCACCTGGTCGTGCGGCGCGCCACCTGGGCCGGACTGCCGGTCCCCCGGCGCTGGCGCACGATGAACCCCATCCCGATGGGGAAGCTGCCCCGGGGCGCGCGGGTGCAGTGGGCCGTCCGCGACGGCACGGTGGTCCGGTTCCGGATAGAACTCGCGCCGGTCAGCGGCTCGTTCGACCTGGCCCAGATCCGATCCGCGATCGTGGCCGGCACCACCCTGATCGTTTTCTGACCGGCCCACTCATTTCTGGGTCTGCCACCACTGTTTCAGCGCCGCCTCGGCCTCGCCCCGGGTCAGCGGTCCGCGATCGAGACGCAGTTCCTTCAGGAAACGCCACGCCCGGCCGACCTCCGGCCCCGGCGGCAGGCCCAGCAGTTCCATGATCGCGTTACCGTCCAGATCCGGCCGGACCCGGGCCAGGTCCTCCTGCTCCTGTAGCCGCGCAATCCGCGCCTCCAGATCGTCGTAGGTGGACCGCAACGCCGCCGCCCGGCGCTTGTTCCGGGTGGTGCAGTCGGCGCGCACCAGTTTGTGCAGCCGGGGTAGCAAGTCGCCGCCATCGGTGACGTAGCGGCGGACCGCGGAATCGGTCCACTGTCCCTTGCCGTAACCGTGGAACCGCAGATGCAGGAACACCAGCCGCGCCACATCCTCGGTGAACTGCTTCGGATACTTCAGCGCGCGCATCCGCTTACGCACCATCTTGGCACCCACCACCTCATGATGGTGGAAGCTCACCCCGCCACCGGGTTCGTTGCGTTTGGTGTCCGGTTTCCCGATATCGTGCAGCAGCGCCGCCCAGCGCAGCACCAGATCGGGATCACCCTCCTCCTGGTCGATGGCCTGTTCCAGCACGGTCAGCGAATGCTGGTAGACGTCCTTGTGCTGATGATGCTCGTCGATCTCCAGTTTCATCGCCGGGACCTCGGGCAGCACCCGCTGAGCCAGACCCGTCTCACACATCATGTCGATGCCGTCGATCGGGTGGGCGCCGCCGATCAGCTTGTCCAGTTCGGTTCGCACCCGCTCCGCGGTGATCCGGTCGATCTCCGCGGCCATCTCGGTGATCGCCGCCCGCACCCGCGGATGCACATCGAACCCGAGCTGCGAGACGAAACGCGCCGCCCGCAACATGCGCAACGGGTCGTCACCGAACGAGTCCTCCGGCGCCGCGGGGGTATCCAGCACACCGGCCAGCAGCGCCGCCATCCCGTTCAGCGGATCCACGAATTCCAGTGCTCCGTCGGCCGCGATCCGGACCGCCATGGCATTGACCGTGAAATCCCGCCGGACGAGGTCGTCCTCCAGGGTGTCCCCGAAGCTGACCTGCGGATTGCGCGAAACCCGGTCATACACATCGCTACGGAAAGTGGTGATCTCCAACTGCTGCCCGTTCTTGGCGGCACTCACCGTCCCGAACGCCATCCCCCCGGTATCCCACAGCTGATCCGCCCAACCACGTAACAACTTCTGCACCTGCTCCGGCCGCGCATCGGTGGTGAAATCCAGATCCATCCCGAGCCGCCCCAGCACCGCGTCACGCACACTGCCCCCGACCAGGTACAGCTGGAATCCGTGCGCGGCGAACATCTCGCCGAGAGGCGTCAACACATCGGAGAGCCGGCCCAGCGTGATCGCGGCCGCCGCGAGCAAACGGGTACGGCGATCCTGCACAACGTCGTCGGACTCGGTCGAAACCACAGCAGAACCTTACCGAGTAGGAACAGCCGCAGTTTTCCGGCCGACGGTATGGCCGGGCGCTTATGGGTCCGGAGAATTGCCATCGGACGGCGAGGGTCTATGACGCCATCTCAACGGAAAAAGCAGCCGCGGACCGGTCGGCGAAATCGAGAGGCGAGCTCGGGCAGGTGAGAACCCGGTCTGCTCACGCAAGAGAGAAGCTGATGTGCTCACGTAAGTGAGATGTCGGTTGATCACCGAGGGGAGAGGGGGGACTTGCTCGCCAAGGTCAGAAAGCGGACTCACTCGCCAAGCTGCTGTGTTTTTTGCGGCGCCGCGGGGTCGAGGCCTGTCTCGCCCTTTGAGGTGTCTCGTAAAACTCGACGCATGCGGGTTGGGCCGGCATTCGATGTCCGGGTCGGATGCCGACTCGACCGTTCGGTCGGCCCGGTGTCTGATCGCCTTCACGAACAGCAGCGCCC
Organism: Nocardia sp. NPDC050193; assembly: GCA_040674215.1. Classification (GTDB taxonomy): domain Bacteria; phylum Actinomycetota; class Actinomycetes; order Mycobacteriales; family Mycobacteriaceae; genus Nocardia. Next base: position 278,579 of record JBFARE010000002.1, read on the forward strand.
GCTCGGTGCCGAGTCTTACGAGGCTCTGAAAGGGTCGAGGCCCGTCCCGTCGTTCAGCGCCCGAAGTGCATGCGGCGAAGCCGCGAGTCGACGGCGAGGTGGTCGAAGCCGAACTGCTCG
>JBFARE010000003.1:0-273288 GCA_040674215.1 Nocardia sp. NPDC050193
CGCCACCACCTGGATCGATACCGATGTCCGGATCGGCCGCGACACCGTGGTGCGCCCGGGGGTGCAGTTGCTGGGGACGACGGTGATCGGCGAGGCGGATTCGTAGCGGATACTGTTCTCCGAACGGCAGATCTCCTCGATACCGGTGACGATATCGCGCAGCTGTTCCGACGGCAGGGCGTGCGGGCGGAGCCGGCAGGTGAAGGTGATCAGGCCGTGGTCGGCGGCGGGCAGGTTGTTGGCGGCGGATTCGGCCCGCAGATACGGTGAACGGACCCCGTAGGTCATCGCCGAGATAACGGTGAAGCAGCCGGTGCGTTCCCGATGGCCGTTGAACAGATCATGCAGCCGGTAGAACACCGAGGTGTAGTTCGACAGTGGGGCGAATACGCCCACCCGGTAGGCCGGGCCGCGCTCGGAGGAACTGATCACCGTATCGGCGAGGTATTCGGCATCGCGCAGGGTCAGGACCTTGGGGGTGAACATCACCGCGCCCGCGGCGGCATTGCGGACCGGCATACCGGCCTTACCGGGAGTCGCCGAGGCGATGGCACCCAGCGATTTCCGGGCCCGGCTGCCGACCTCGCGACGGGCCCGCAGCGACCGGGTGGGCGCGGTGGGGTAGAGGCTGGACCACTGGCCGAACCGCACCGTGCCGAGCTGCATCTGCCCCGCGATCACGGGCCGGGACACCTTGAGCGGTGCGGTATCCACCCAGCGGCCCACCTGCAGCACGGCGTCCCGGGGGCGGGTGACCTCGGCGTAGGCGTAGTCGACGAAACTGTCGAAATCCAGGAAGCGGTGCGAATCGGTGGACAACCAGGTGTTGTCCTTGTCGACCTGCACGGTGTCGAGGGTGAGCGCGGTGATGATGCCTGCCCGGCCGCCGGCCCCCAGGATGCGATGGAATCGTTCGGTGTGATGGGTGCGCCCGCAGGTGCCGATCCGGCCGTCGGTATCCACGTACTCGAGGTCGACGATCTGATCGATGAACAGGCCGTGCCGGTGCGAGGCGGTGCTCACCCCACCCACCGAGGCGAACCCGCCCGCGGTGATATCCCGGTGATCGCCCACCACGGGCAGACCCAGACCGTGCGCGCCGAGCCGCCGGTCGATATCGGACAGCCGCGCCCCCGCCTGGACCCGCACGGTACGACGGCCGAGATTCAGATCGACGATCGCGTTCATCCGGCGCAGCGACACCACGGTCTGCTGGTCGGGCAGGGTGAGGCCGTCGGTGGCGGGATCGCCCCCGTGAACGGTGAGCGGCCTGGAGTGGTCCCGGGAATTCCGCACGGTGCGAACGACATCCGCGGTGTCGCGAGGCAGGTACTCGGCGGGAGAAACGATGTGCGGCGTGCTCATGGCACGAAAGCTAACCACAGCTGCGCGGCCGTGGCGATACTGGGTTTTGCTGTGTTTATTTGCGGCGCCTTCGGCGCCTTTCCGGGCCTCGCCGAACTCGGCGCCGAGGTGGTGTCGGGGGCTGTTCGGTGACGCGGGGCTCAGGCAACGGCGTGGAGTCGCCGGCCGATCACCTCGACCCAGTCCACCTGCTCGAATGTGGCGAAATCGACTCGGAGCGTGTCGAGGACATCGCGGCCGGGGGCGAAGAGCGCGGCGCGCTTGTCGGCTTCGATGACCACGTACATACCGTGCGGGTCGGCCAGGAAGGTCACCTCGAGCTGGTTCAGTCGTGGGAAACGCGGTGAGGGGCCGAATTCGATCTCCTGGAAGAACGGCAGCGAATGCGGGATGCGGTCCACCCTGCCGGCCTCCACATCGGCGTGCCGTAGACCGAACCCCCAGGCCTCCACCGCCGCCAGCACCACGTGCTGGGGCGCCAGCGCACCCACGCCGATCGGGTCGGTATCGGTGGCGTCGAAGCCGCCGTCCACATCCACCCGGGTGCGGACGGCGACGGCGGTCCCGTGCAGGTGCCTGCCGTTGTAGAAGGTGATGGGTGTTTCCCACGGCGCGAGCAGTTCGAACCGCCCTTCCAGCGGATAACCCGGCAGCAGCTCGAACGGGCCGAACACCGGCTGCCGGGCGAAGGCCATATCCACCAGCGCCTCCCCGTCGTCGTACTCGCGTTCGGCCCGGGTGATCAACTCCACCGCGACGCCTTTCACGCGGATCGGCCGATCCTGACAGCGCATCCGGATGACCCCGTGCACCGCCTGGCCCGGTTGCACCCCGGGACTGGACAACTCGGTCTCCACCTCGGCGGTATGCGCGCCCAGCGCACCCAGCAATGTCCTGAACATCGAAATTCTCCCTCCGGCCCGCCCGCACGTCTCCCGCCGCCGTGCCTCGGTCCACAGCGTAGACGTAAACGTCGGTCTGTGTGCCGCCCGAGCGGTAGGGTGGTCGAAGCTGTTGAGCGCCTGTGGAATACGGCTCGAAGGGTGGGAGGGAGGTCTACGTGTCCAATATCGATCAGCGGATCGGGTGGGCCGTGGACTGGCTGAATCGGGGCCAGCTCGGCGACCGGCACGGCGGCGCCGGCTGGGGCTGGGTCTCCGATGTTCCGCCGAACCCGCAGAACACCGCCGAGGCGGTGGTCTCTCTCACCGTCGCGGGGCGGCCGGTGCCGCGAGCCGGCGAGGTCTGTGCTCTGGTGCGTCGCGATGTGGTGGACACCGACAGCGGGGCCTGGGAATTCCGGTCCCCGATCGATCTGTCATGGCGTCTGCGGGCGCTGAACTGCCTGGGTGTCGCGCCGACCGACCCGGCAGTGGTGAGGTGCCTGCGGGAACTGCGGTCCGAACGTGACCCGCAGACGCGGGGCTGGCGGCTGTCCGGCCCGGTGGGCCCGGTATCGCTGACCGCCACCACCGCCGCGCTGCACGCGCTCGCTGATCTGGCCACCGCCGACGAAACAGCCGCCGAGGCATTGCTACACGGCACCTCCCTGGTGGTTTCGCTGCTGCTGGAGGACGATCCGCGGATCCAGCCGATGTACGCCTGCGCGCACGCCGCGCTGTTGCTGTCCCGGCCGGAAATCGCTGTGGTAGGCGGCAAACGGGTCGATCGCGTCCGGGCACTGACCGTCGAACGCATGCTGGACGGACTGCGGCGCGGTGAGGCACGCGTGGAGGAGGAACCGTTCCGCCGCGGCGAGGTCGCCGACACCTGGCGGCATCTGAGCCTGCATCTCGCCGTCTGGGCGGTGGTCACCGCCGACGAGCGGACCGTTTTCGACCCCGGGGTGCGCCGCGGCCTGGTGGAACTCCTGGAACTACAGGAGACCCAGGACCTGGCCGCGGCCCATGGCGGTTTCCGTACCTCCACCGAAGGTTTCGTGACCTCCTACGCGACGGTGCAGGGATTGGAGGCGATGACCGCGGTGCGTCGCGTGGTCAACGATCGGGTCAACCCCGCCACGGTGTTCGACATGATCTGCCGGGAACAGGGTGTGCACCCCAGAGACGCGCAGGAGGTGGTGGGGTACCGGGGAACCGTCGTGTTGATGAACAACTACGCTGGTGCGCTGACCCTCGCCGCGGCCCTGCCCGCCGGAGTCACGATCGCGGTACTGGCCGTGCTGTTCGCCGACGAACTCGGCGTCGTGGTGAGCCGGTCGCTGGTCGTGTGGGGGACGTTGTTCGTGGCCCTCGGCACCTATACCGGCATTGCGACCCGGTTGCCGTCGGTGCCCAAGGCACGGACCGCGGCGGTGGTGTTCGCGGCGTTCACCGCGGTGATCCTGCCCGTGGTGACCTTCCTGCTGTCGTGAGGAGAACCGGCCGCGGCCTGACCCTGCTGATCCTGGCGACGAGCCTGTGGGGCGCCTCCAGTGCGGGAATCGCCGGGGTGGGCGCCGCGGGGTTCGCGGCGGCCCCGGTCGCGGCCGGGGGCGCGGTGGCGCTGCTGGCCTTCGCGATGGCCCGCGGCACCGATCCGTGGCGGGATCTGCGGAACTCACCCGGCCTGTTCCTGCGGCTCGGTGTCCTCGAGGTCCTGAATCTCGTCTGCTACGTCGCCGCACTGCACATCGGGCCGCTGCCCGTCGTGGTGGCGCTGCATCTCACCGCGCCGGTGCTGATGATCATCACGCAGATCCTGCGGGGCGGGCGGGCGATCACGGTCGCCGTCGTGGCGGAACTGGTGGCGGTGGGCGTGGCGATCTGGCTGGTGGCCGCGCATCAACCGGCGGAGACCGCCTGGGGACCGGCACTGGCCGGTTGTGTCCTGGCGGTCGCCAGCGCGGCCTGTGTGGCCGGACTGATCACGCTGGTGGCGCGGGAATCGGCGGGCCGGCCCAGCGGTGCCGCGGCCGGACTGCAATTGCTCACGGCTTCGGTGCTGGGCGCTCCGCTGCTCGGCATCGCCGCGCTCACCGGCGCGGGACCGACGCCGGCAGAGGCGCTCGCCCTCGCCGGGATCGGCGCGGTGCTCCTGGGCCCGGGGTTCGCGTGCTACTGGCTGGCGCTGCGCGACCTGGACGAAGTGGTCGCGGGACTGGTGGGACTCAACGAGGCGGTGGTGGCGACGGTGATCGGGGCAGCTGTTGCGGGGTCCGCTGTCACCGCTGCGACCCTGCTCGCTGGAGCTCTGGTACTCGGCGCGGTGGGACTGGAACTGGCCGGCCTCGATCGGTTTCGTGTGCCGTCTTGACGAAGGCCTGGCAGGCCGTGAAATCCTTGTCGCCGGTCTCGGTTTCGACACCGCTGTTCACATCCACACCGAACGGGTGTACCGCGGCGATCGCCTGCTCCACATTGTCGGCGTTCAGGCCCCCGGCCAGGATCACCGGCCGTCCCATCCGGGCGAGTTCGTGGACGATCCGGGCACTGACCGACCAGTCGTGGGTGCGGCCGGTCCCGCCCAGCCGGTCGGTGGTCCGGGAATCGAGCAGCACCGCGTCGGAGTCCGCCGCGATCTCCCGGGCCCGGGCCACCGCGTCCGCGCCGGTCACGTGGACCGCGCGCACGATGGTGCGCCCGTGTGCCGCGGCATGGACGGCCCGCAGCGTCGCGTGATCGACCAGGCCGTGCACCTGGATGGTGTCCACGCCGACCCGGTCGGCCAGGTCGAGGATGGCACCGGCCTCTTCGAGATGGGTGACCAGGACGCGGTTCACGAACGACGGAGTGGCCGCGGACAATTCCGCGGCCACTCCGGGCGTCAATGCATCTTCACTGTAATGGGTTGTCCCGCAAATGAATCCGACGGCATCCGCGCCGGCGGACACCACCGTTTCCAGGTCCGATCGGGACCGGATACCGCAGATTTTGGCGCGAACCGTCATCCGACCAATGGTACGCGTCGCGCTCAGCTCGCGGCGGACTCCGGAATGCGCGGGAGATGGGAGGAAGGGCCCGAGGGCACGTTCTTCTTCAAGCTGGAGGCGTAGACGTCCACATATTCCTGGCCCGACATCCGCATCAGCTCATACATGACCTCGTCGGTGACCGCGCGCTCCACGAAGCGGTTACCGCCCATACCTTCGTAGCGGGAGAAATCGATCGGCTTACCGAACTTCACCGTCACCTTGCGCCGCTTCCAGCGGAACGGTCCGGGCGGGCTCACCTCGTCCGTGCCGATCACCGCCACCGGGATCACCGGGACCCCGGTTTCCAGGGCCAGCCGGGCCATCCCCGTTTTACCCTTGTACAACCGGCCGTCGGGGGAGCGGGTGCCCTCCGGGTAGAGGCCGACCAGACGACCCTCGTCGAGCAGGGCGCGGGCCGCGATGAGCGCGTCCTCGGCGGCATCGGCGCCGCTGCGGTCGATCGGGTATTGACCGGAGGCGCTGAAGAAGAACTTCTGGAACCGCCCCTTGAGGCCAGGGGTGTTGAAGTATTCGGCCTTGGCCAGATAGTTGATCCGGCGCGGACTCGACAGCGGGGCGAAAAGCCAATCCGCGAACGAGAGGTGGTTCCCCGCCATGATGGCCGCGCCCGCGGCCGGGATGTTTTCCACGCCCTCCACCTCGGGTCGGTTGTAGAGGTGGATGAACGGACCCAGCAGCACAAACTTAAGCAGCCAGTAGAACATGATGTCCTTACTCCGAGAACCTGGATGGATTTTGGGGGAATGCCTCTGCCAGCCGACTCTACCGCCGGTCGCAGATCACATCCAAGCCCCGCGAACAATGTCACTCACACTCGCTGCCGAGATTTCACCAGTGCGTTTCGGTTACGTGAACGTGACGAGACCCTTTCCGGGCAAACCGGATGTTGCGACCCGGTGCCCCGGACTTCACACTCCGGCGATGAGCGCGGAGCGGGCGAGTTCGGCGGCGCCGATCATGCCCGCGGCCTCGCCCAGCTGGGTGGTCCGGATCCGGGCGAGCGGCCGGTGGCCGTGGCCGGTGACCGCCGCCGCGTATTCTTCGCGGGCCTCGTCGAGGAACAGTGGTGCCGAGCTGCTCACCCCACCCGCGATGACGACCAGGTCGGGATCGAAGATATCGCCGACGAAGGCCAGGCCCAGCCCGAGCCACCGGGCGAAATCGGCCATCACCCGGACGGCGAGCGGGTCGTCGTCGTGGGCCGCGTCGGCGATGCGGCGGCCGGTGACCGCACCGGGGTCGGCGACGAGCTCCCGGGCCAGCGCCGAGGACGCGGTTTCGGTGGCCAGCAGTTCGATAGCCGTCTCGGCGAGAGCGGTCCCGCTGCAGTACCGCTCCCAGCAGCCCCGCTTCCCACATCCGCAATCGCGTCCCCCGGGGACCACCTGCAGATGCCCGAGCTCGGGGGCCACGCCGTAGGTGCCCCGATACAGCGTGCCGTCGAGCAGTAGCGCGGCGCCGATTCCGGTACCGATCGCTACCAGCACCACGTTGTGTCCGCCGGCGGCGGCGCCGAACCGGTACTCGGCCCACATCGCCGCGTTGGCATCGTGTTCGAGCAGCACCGGCAGGCCGAGGCGGTCGGTGAGCCGTTTCGCCACCGGCGCGTCCCGCCACGGCAGATGCGGGGCGAAGCGCACGCTGGTGCGGTCCTGGGAGATGAAACCGGCGACCGCCAGGCCGACGGCATCGAGCGTGTGCCGGTCGGCGAGTTCGCGGACCGCGCGATCGAGCGCGGCCTCCAGTGCGACCGCCGAATGCGGGGTCGGGTACTGCACCGTGTCCAGGACCTCGCCCGCGGCGTCGACCACCGACGCGCGGATATTGGTGCCGCCGATATCTATCCCGACGGTCAGCGGGGGACCGGAGCGGGATCCGGTCACTGGAAACCTCTGAGGAAGAATCGGGAAAATTTCTTACACACGCTGCGCGCTCCTGTAAGATTGAAGGAAATGAGAACGGCGTACAAGGTCCGGGCATACCCGGATACCGAACAAGCGGCGGTACTGCGTCGTACGTTCGGTTGCGTACGCCTGGTCTGGAACAAGACCCTCGCCGAACGGCACCGTCACTACACCACCGAACAAAAGCCGACCTCGTATCGGGAAACCGACGCCGCCCTGACGGAGTGGAAGAAAACCGAAGAGCTGGCGTTTCTGTCTGAGGTGTCGTCGGTGCCGTTGCAGCAAACCCTGCGTCACCAGCACGCGGCGTTCGCGGCGTTCTTCAAGGGCAACGCGCGATACCCGAGGTTCAAGAACCGTCACGGCCGCCAGTCGGCGCACTTCACCCGCTCGGCGTTCCGGATCAAGGACCGCACCCTGTGGTTGGCGAAAACCGCGGCACCGCTGCGGATCGCGTGGTCCTGGCCGAACATCGACCTCGCCACGCTCGACCCCACCATGGTGGTTGTGTCCCGCGACCCGGATGGCCGCTGGTATGTGACCTTCGCGGTCGAAACAGGCGACCCCGCGCCACAGCCGGTGAGCGGGGAATCGGTCGGTGTCGACCTGGGCATCAAAGACTTCGCGGTTCTGTCCACCGGGGAGAAGATCGCCAACCCCCGACACATGGCCCGCCATGAACGCGGGCTGCGGCGCCAGCAACGGCGCCTGTCCCGCATGAAGAAGGATTCGGAGAACCGCGCCCGGCAGCGGGTGAAGGTGGCGCGTAAGCACTCCCGTGTGCGGGATGCCCGCAGGGACTTCCTGCACAAGACCAGCAGCGAACTCGTGCGACGGTTCGACACGATCGCAGTGGAAGACCTTGCTCCGAAGAACATGGTCGGCAACCGTCGCCTGGCGAAAGCGATCAGCGAATCGTCGTGGAGCGAGTTCCGGGCGATGCTGGAATACAAGGCTGAACGCGCGGGCCGCCAGGTGGTTGTGGTTGATCGCTGGTATCCGAGTTCGAAGACCTGTAGCGCGTGCGGGCATCTGCTCGCCACGCTTTCCCTCGGGACACGGCACTGGACCTGCCCCGGCTGCGGCACCCGACATGATCGGGATTTGAACGCCGCCAAGAACATCCTTGTCGCCGCCGGGCTGGTGGAGACTTAAAACGCCTGCGGAGGCGACGTAAGACCGCAAGGGGCAGCCCTTCGGCAATCGCCGGTGAAACAGGAAACCCCGCAGGTGACTGCGGGAATCCTTCGCCTTCAGGTGTGGGGAGGAAGTCAATGCTTGATGTTCACGGGTATGCCGACATAGCGCGTTTTCCCGGAATTCCTGCGGTGATCGCCGGGTGGATTCGCGGCGGCGCCGGTGCCGTCGGCCGCCGCGCCGTGACCATCGGCCGCGACGGAGTCGCCGGATGCCGCGTTGGCGCCGGTCGCGCCACGGCGGGACTTTTCGTGCCCGGTGTCGCTTTCCGGCTCGTGCCGATGCGACACCACCGGATCCACCGGCACCCCGGCCAGGGCTTCCCGCAGCACTGTGACGATCGCGGTGCCGTGCGCGGCCACCGTGGCCAGCACCTCATGATGTTCGCCCCGGACCAGCGCGGCCGCGGCGCAGAGCGGGCACCAGGTGCAATTGTTCCATTCGGGTTGCCCCTCGGCCGCGGCCTCGCGCAGCACCGGTTCGACGCGTTCCAGCACGGCTTCGGCGAGCAACCGCAGTTCGTCGGCGAATTCGGCGACGCCCTCGGGCTGGCGATAGCGGGTTCCGGTCACTTCGGCCACTCCTGCGGGTCGGGGCGGAAACGGATGACGAGATATCCGTTGTCCAGTTCGGCGGTACTGACGGTGCAGCGGCGTAGCACGGGCGCCAGGCGTAGCCGGCGGCGGACGCCGTCCGCTCCCACGATCAAATCGTCCTCCACTCGTCCCAGGCGCAGCGTCGCCGGATCGGCGACCGGCAGATGGATACGCATCGCGTACACCGACTGCAACCCCGCCCCCGATTCCAGCCGCACCGCGGGCGCGGCGCTCCCGGCTCCCGGTATCGGCGCCGAATCCGGATCGTCGCGCACCGCGCCCGCGCTGTCGAGCCGCACACCGTCGTATCCACTCCCGGGTGTCATCTCGGACTCCGCGACTACGCACGACAGCGCCGCCAACGGGCCCAGCCCCACCGGTTCGGCGCCGGTATGTCCCGCGACGAGGACCGGGACCTCCGGCATCGACCGCTGCAACCCGGAGATCACATCCCACTGTTCGGCGCAGCGGTTCAGATACCAGCGCACGGCGGGATGCTGTGGCTCGGGTCCGGGCGGCGGAACCGAGGCGAGGACCTTGTTCACCACCACCGCGTCCAGCCGCAACCCGAGCAGTGCCGTCGCCGAGCGCACCCGGGCCGATTCGGCGACCGCGACCCGTTCGGCCAGGGTGACCAGCCGGGCACTGGTGCGATCGGAGTCGGCGAGCAGATCCCGGACCTCGCCGACCGCGGTGACGACCCGCTGCACGGTCGCCGCCAGGACGGCCCGGCGGATATCGGTACCGATCGAGCTCATCATCCGATGATGCGGCGGCCAGACCCGGTCCAGATATCCCAGCACGGTCTCGGGCATGGTGACGATGCGCAGCATATCGGCCGTCGGCGGGCAGTCCAGGACGATGGCGTCCCATTCGTCGTCGGCCACATACTGGGCGATCTCCACCAGCATCAGCAGCTCCTGCACCCCCGGCAGGCCGGTGAGTTCGGCGGGGTCCAGGGCCGCCAGGTCGAAACCGTGATCATGACCCGGATCGGTGCGCAGCAATTCGGTGAGTGCGCTGAAACGATCCTCGAGCAGCGCCAGCGAATCGAGTTCGATCACCTCGAGGCCTGGAACGACCCGGGTGATCCCGGGGACGGCACCCGGATCGTGCGCGAACCGGAAACCGAGCGCGTCACCCAGTGAATGCGCCTGGTCGAGCGAGGCCACCAGAATCCGCTGACCCGCCCGGGCGCAACTCATGGCGCGCGCGCACGCCAGGGTCGTCTTGCCGACACCGCCCTTGCCGACGAACAATTCGACCCGCGTGCGCGACCGGGCGCCGCGGGCGGGCCGGCCGCCGCCGCGGGCATCGTCTCCCGAGCGCTGCGGCCCGGTCAGCCTTCGACCCGTTTCTTCAGTTCCTTGAGCGCGGTATCGGTGATCACCTTCTCCGCCTTGCGCTTGAACATCCCGATCATCGGGATCGTCAGATCCACGGTCAGTTCGTATCGCACCTCGGTGCCGCCACCGGGCTGCTCGACGAGCTCGTAGCGGCCCTCCTGCGTCTTCTGCAGTTCACCGCTCACCAGCGTCCAGCTCACGGCCAGATCGTCCGGCTGCCAGGTGTAGGACAGCACGTAAGTATCCTTGACCACGCCCGCGTCCAGCACGAAGCGCGCGGTACGCGCCCGGCCGTCGGGCCCGGTTTCCAGGACTTCCACCGATTTGGCGGCCGATACCCACTCGGGGTAGGACGCCAGATCGGCGATAACTGACATCACCTGCCGCGCGGGTGCCGCGATGACGATCGATCTCTGGGTCCGGTCGGCCATTGGGTTTCAGGGGTTCCTTTCGGCGGTACGGTACGAAATCCGTCAGTTGTCGTGCGGAGCGACTCCGGCCGGGCGATCGTCCTCGAGACGGTCCTTGATCTCGAACGACATCACCTTGCCCGCCACCCGGCGCGCCCGGTTGGCGGCGGCCAGTTTGCGCGGTGGCAGCGGCTGCGGCGGCTCGGCGTGCAGGAAGTAGTGCAGGATCACGCCGTCCAGTGACGGCTCCAGCCACACCTCCATGGTGCCGGCCAGCGCGCCCGACACCGACCAGCGAATCCCCTTGTCACCGCGATCTTCCCGGACATCCAGTTCGAGATCGGGCCACCAGCGCCGCCAATGCCCCGGGCCTGCCAGCGCAGCCGCCACCGCGGCGCCCGGAGCGGCGAGGAAGGTTTGGTCTGCGACCTGGATACTGCTCACCCGGGTGAGCGTAGTAGATAGCGAAGAAGGTGCTCATCGGCGCTGTGTTTTTGGCGCGCCTGCGGCGCGCCGGAATTACAGCAGCTGGCGGAGGCGGGCGCCCAGGGTGTCCCAGCGCCATTGGCGTTCGACGAAGGCCCTTCCGGCGGCGCCCATTTCGGCGGCCGCGTCGCGGTCGGCGAGGATATCGGCGATCGCGTCGGCGACGTGGTCGGCGCGGCGGCCGTCCACCACTCGCCCGGTCTTCCCGTCCAGCACCGTTTCCGGGGCACCGCCCGAACTACCGGCCACCACGGGGACGCCGGTAGCGGAGGCCTCGAGATAGACGATGCCGAGACCTTCTACGTCGAGGCCGGCGCCGCGAGTGCGGGCGGGCATGGCGAACACGTCGGCAAGGGTGTGGTGGGCGGCGAGTTCGGCCGCGGGCACCCGGCCGGTGAACACCACGTCGTCGGTGAGGCCGAGGGCGTCGGCGAGGCCGCGCAACCGGTCCTCGTAGGGGCCGCTGCCGGCGATCACGAGAACGGCGCCCGGAATTCGTTCCTTGATCTGGTGCATGGCGATAAGGAGTACGTCCTGGCCTTTGCGCGGAACCAGCCGGGACAGGCAGAGCACGGTGGGCCGGTCGCCGAGACCGTAGCGTTTCCGGAGCTCGGCGCGGGCGGCCGGATCGGGGCGGAAGGTTTCGGTGTCCACGCCGGGCGGCAGGTATTCGAGGGCGGCGTCGGGACCGAACGCGGCGGCGAACCGGCGGCGCGTGTATTTGCTGACATAGGTGACGACGTCGGTGTGGTCCCCGATGACCCGGAGCGCCTGCCGGGCGGCCGGCAGCATCGACCAGCCGACCTCGTGGCCGTGGGTGCTCGCCAGGATCCGGTGGGCGCTGGCGCGCCGCAGCGGCGCGGCGAGCAGGGCCAGCGGCGCGGCCGCGCCGAACCACACCGATTCGCAGCCCTCGGCGCGCAGTACCTTTCGGGCGCGGCGCAGCACCGCGGGAGTGGGCAGCATGAGGGTGGTGGGGTGGCGGACCACCTGGAAGGGCTGTTTCGCGTCGAATCGGATGTGGCTGTCCCCGCGCCACCGCGGTGCGTAGACGACCAGATCGTCCGGGGGCAGTTGCCCGGCCAGCGCCTGCAGATACGACTGGATACCGCCCGGCCGCGGCGGGAAATCATTGGTAACCAGCAGAGTTCGAGCCATACGACCCACAGTATTGGCGCGCTGTCGGCCGGGTCGCTCCGGGTGTCAGTAGCGCCGGGCGGAGTGATACGGCGTGGAATCCATGGGGGCCACGGCCACCGGGACACCGAAGGTCGACGCGTGCAGCATGAGGCCGTTTCCGGCGTAGATGCCGACATGGGATATGTCATCGTAGAAGAAGACGACGTCGCCGGGTTGCAGTTCGTCGCGGCCCACGGGGGTGCCGTAGGCGGCCTGCGCCGAGCTGGTGCGCGGCACGTCCTTGCCGACCTGTTTGAACGCCCACTGCACCAGCCCGGAGCAGTCGAACTGGTCGGGCCCGGTGGCACCCCAGACATAGGGGTCGCCGACACGGGTGAGCCCGGCGGCCAGGGCGCTGGTGCCGCTGCCGGGTACCAGATCGCGCAGCAGGCTGTCGCGGTCGAATCCGGGCGGGAAGGGGGAACCGGCCAGCGCGGTCCGGTCCGCGGTCGACAAACTGCCCCAGATTTCGATGACCCGCGCCACCGCGTTCTGCAGATCGGTCTGTTTGCGCCCGACGTCGTCACGCACGGTATTCGCCTGATCGGCGGCGGCGCGAGCCGTATCGGCGGCAGCACGGGCCGCGGACTGGGCGGCCGTCGCGGCGTCGGTGGCACGTTTGTACTGCTTCAGCTGGTCGGAGGTCTGGGTGGCGACCACGTCCAGCGTGGACATCTGGTCCAGCAACTGCTGTGGGGAGTCGCTGACCAGGACCGAGAACAACCGGTTGGTGCGCGCGCCCTGATAGGCCGCGATGGCGGTGCGGTCGATCATCGGCCGGTAGCGGGCCACCTCGTTGCGCGCGGCGTCGACGGCGGCTCCGGCCGCGGCGACCTTGGCGTCGGCGTCGCGCTGGACGGCCAGTTTCGCGTCGAGGTCGGCCTGCGCGGTGAGGGCCTGCTGATTGAGCTGTTCGGCCTGCCGGGACAGGTCGATCATCTGCTGGACCGCTTCGCTCGCCGACGTCGGCGCGGGGGCCGGATCGGCTCCCGCCGGGCCGCCACCATAGAGGGCCGCCGCCAGGAGTCCGGCCGCCAGAGCGGTACGTGCCGGATGCCGGTCTCGCCTGTGGCCGGGCCCGCGACGCCGATCCCGCCGACGTCGTTGCCGCTGTTCGTGTCCTGCCACAGCCTGCCGTGCCCCGCTCTCCGTATGACGCTTTGTGCGAAGTAGCCCGTAAAGGTCTCGATTAGATTACGGACGGGCCCGCGGGGTGTCCAGTACGACTCGGCCCGGTCATCCGCGGCCGGCGGCCGGAGCCGGGCCGGTCGCGCCGGAGACCCCGCGGGTGCCGCTCAGTAGCGCCGCGCGCCGGCGACCGGCATGGACGATATGGGCGCGACGGCGACCGGGGAGCCGGCGGTGGAGGCGTGCACGACATTGCCGTCGCCCGCGTACAGGCCGGAGTGGCCGCCGCCGTAGAACGACACGACGTCGCCGGGCTGCAGGGCGTTCATCGACACGGGGGTACCCGAGGCGAGCTGCGCGTCGCTGGTGCGCGGTAGCTCGCGCCCGGCCTGTCTGTAGGACCACTGCACGAGGCCGGAGCAGTCGAAGGCGTTCGGCCCGGCCGCGCCGTAGACGTAGGGGGCGCCGACCTTCGAGAGCGCGGCGTCGAGCGCCAGCTGGCCCGCGGTCTTGGTGGGGGTGACGAACGGCGGTGCGACAGCGGCGCCGGGCGCCTGGATGCCGGGGATGCCCGCCGGGATCGGGATCTCGTTGGGCACCTCGAAGGTGCCGAAGCCGTCGATGGTGACCGGCTGGGCGGCGGCCGGTGCGGCGGGGAGCAGGAATGCGCCCAGGGTGGCAGCGCCGACGGCTCCGGTTACGGCTACGCGCCGTGCCTGTCGCTTGACGGTGTTGAACGCCATGATGCGGTCCTTCCGATCTCCCCGCCCGGTCGCACCGCCGATGGCGCGCCGAACTCCGCGAGGTCTCGAAAAGATTACGAACAGATCACGGTCATTTGTAAAGACCCTGGACTCGATAAACGTGCGGGGCGCAGCTTTCGCCCGGCAAATTGTGCGAGCGAAATCACACCGCTTCGGCTAATTGCGTCGGGCTTACGCGGGGATGAGACAGCGGTGGGTGGACGTCTCCCATCGGGGGGTTGCCGATGGCGCGGACGGCCAATTTTTCCCAGTTCGAGCGGGTCGATGTCCGTGCGGGGACGTTGGCCGCACTGGGACGTCCGTTCCGGTTTGCTCCACCGCGACCTCTGCCTTTTGGATTCATCGACTATTTCGTGGCCGATAAGGCAATTGAATAGCAAACAGACATCGAATGTGAACTGGGGCACAGTTCGGTGGTGAGTGGTGCGCCGACGGGGAATACGGACAGATTCGACGCTCATCTCGAGATCGCCCACAACGAACCGGTATCGCGAACCTGTCGTACCCGACCGATAGCCTGCCGCCGTGTCCGAACCCGCCCCGCTGCCTGCCCGGCAACTGGCGTTCGACCAGCTCGACACTCCGCTCTACGACACGACCTTCGTGGTGGTGGACCTGGAAACCACCGGCACAAGTCCCACCGATGACGCGATCACCGAGATCGGCGCGGTCAAAGTGCGCGGGGGCGAAGTGCTCGGTGAATTCGCGACCCTTGTCGACCCCGGCCGGTCCATACCGCCGGCGGTCGTGCAGGTCACCGGCATCACCACCGCGATGGTGCGTGCCGCGCCGCCTATCGAAGCGGTCCTGCCCGGGTTCCTGGAGTTCGCCGCCGGGGCGGTCCTCGTCGCACACAATGCCCGCTTCGATATGGGATTCCTCAAAGCCGCCGCGGCGCGCTGCGACACCGCGTGGCCGCGCGCGCAGGTGGTGTGCACGGTCCGGCTCGCGCGGCGGGTACTGGGCCGCGACGAGGCGCCATCGGTCCGGCTCGGGGTCCTCGCCCAGGTGCTCGGCGCGAGCACCACCCCCACCCACCGCGCTCTCGACGACGCCCGCGCCACCGTGGATGTCCTGCACGCGCTGATCGCCCGGGTGGGGAACCAGGGGGTGCACAGCCTCACCGAACTGATCGACTATCTGCCCGAGGTCACCGCCGGGCAGCGGGCCAAACGCGCCCTCGCCGTCGACCTGCCCGCCGCCCCGGGTGTGTACCTCTTCCGCGGGCCGTCGGATGAGGTCCTCTATGTAGGCACCGCGGTGAATCTGCGCCGGCGGGTACGCAGTTATTTCACCGGCTCGGAGACCAGGGGCCGCATCCGGGAGATGGTGCAACTGGCCACCCGGGTCGACCACGTGGTGTGCGCGCACGGGCTGGAGGCCGGCGTCCGCGAGCTGCGGCTGCTCGCCGCGCATGCACCGCCCTATAACCGGCGGTCCAAATTTCCGAAGCGCGCCTGGTGGATCGCACTCACCGCCGAGGCCTTCCCGCGGCTGACCCTGGTGCGTGACCCCGGTGGTCCGGCGGTAGGCCCCTTCCACGCCCGTGTCGCGGCCGCCGAGATCGCCGCCACGCTGGCCGAGTACTGCGGGCTGCGTACCTGCACCACCCGCTTGTCCCGGACGGCCCTGCACACCTGTGCGCCGGCGGCTGTCGGCGGATGCCCGGCCGCGGCACCCGAACCGCGGGCCGCGGCGGCCTACGCGGCGGCCCCCGCGGCCGCGCGCGCCCTGTTCACCGGCACCGACGATGCCGCGGTCCGCACCCTGCTGGCCCGGATCGAGGACTACGCGGCGCACGAACAATACGAATCCGCGGCCCGGCTGCGGGATCGGGCCGCCGCCCTCATCCGCGCGCTCCGCCGCACCCAGCGGCTGGCCGCGGTAGCCCGTCCCGCCGAACTGATCGCCGCGCATCCCGACGGCGCCGGTGGCTGGGAATTCGCCGTCATCCGGTACGGCCGGCTCGCCGGGGCGGGCACGGTCACGCGCGGCGTCCCGCCGATGCCGGTGGTCGAGCAAATCGTCGCCGCCGCGCAAACCGTACGCCCCACCGGGCCGGAGCCGGACGGAACGGCCATCGAGGAATTACCCCTCACCGGCGCCGATTTCCGGCTGCCGCCACTGCTGGGCGCGTCCCCGGAGGAGGTCGCGGTGATCGCCCGCTGGCTCGAACGCCCCGGCGTGCGGATCGTGCGCACCACCGACGGCTACGCCGAACCCGCCCGCGGCGCGGGGCGCTGGCTGGGCTGGGCCGAAGCCGCCGATACCGCCGCGGGCGCGGCCCGTGCCGCCGAGTCCTACGACGAACAACGCTGCTGAGGGCCGCGCGGCCACCGTCTCGGGTTGTTCTCTTGGTCAGGGCCTTCGTTGCCGGCGGGGTCGTCGATGGGCGCATCCCGTAGGCCGCGCGGACGGCTTGCCTAGGCTGTTGCCATGATTACCGCCATCGTTCTGATCCAGGCCGACAACGGGCGCATTCCGGAGACCGCGCAGGCGGTGGCCGATACCGAGGGCGTGGCCGAGGTGTACTCGTGCGCCGGCGATGTCGACCTGATCGCGCTGGTGCGGGTCCGGGACCACGAAGAGGTCGCCGAGGTGGTCACCGCGCGGATCGACAAGGTCGCCGGCGTCCAGCGCACGGTCACCCATATCGCGTTCAAATCGTATTCGCGCGCCGATATCGAGGCCGGTTTCTCGATCGGCGAGTGAACCGGCCGGGTCAGTCGTCGCCGAGGGTCCGGGTGAGCGCCGCCCAGCGGTCCAGCAGGGCGGCGGCCGCCCCGCTGTCTATCGCGGTGGCCGCACGCTCGATCCCTGCCATCAGATGATCGTCGAGATCGGCCGCGGCGTCCGCGCCGCGGGACAGGTCGTAGGCGGTGATGGCGGCGGCGGAGTTCACCAGGACCGCGTCGCGCACCGCCCCGGGATTGCCGGCCAGCACATCGCGGGCCACCCCCGCGTTCACCTCCGCGTCGCCGCCGCGCAGCTCGTCCAGGTGGACCCGGCCAATCCCGAGCCGAGCCGGATCGATCACCGCTTCCCGGACCGCGCCGTCGGCGACCACGAAGACGTCGGTGACATCGGAGGTGGTGATCTCGTCCAGGCCGTCCCGGCCGCGTACCACCAGCGCACCGGCTCCCCGCTCGGCGAACACCCCGGCAATGGTCGCCAGGAGGTCCGGGAAGGCGCATCCCACCAGGCCGGCGCGCGGTTGGGCGGGATTGGTGAGCGGGCCCAGCACATTGAAGACGGTCGGGATCCCGATCTGTTTCCGGGCCGGGCCGGCGAAACGCAGACCCGAGTGGAACAGCGAAGCGAAGCAGAACCCGATACCGACCTCACGCACACAGCGCGCCACCGACTCGGGGCCCAGGGCCAGCTTCACCCCGAGGGCTTCGAGGACATCGGCGCCACCGCTCTTGGAGGACGCGGCCCGGTTACCGTGCTTGACGACCGGCACCCCGGCCGCCGCGACCACGATCGAGGACATGGTGGAGATGTTCACCGAGCCCGAGCGGTCGCCACCGGTACCGACGATGTCCACCGCGTCGCCGTCGATCTTCACCAGCCGGGCGTGCCCGAGCATGCCGCGGGCCATACCGCCCAGTTCGGCGGGGGTGGGGCCCTTGATCTTCATCGCCACCCCGAACGCGGCGATCTGTGCCGCGGTGGAATTGTCGGTGAAGATCTCGTCGATCACCCAGGCCGTATCGTCCGCGGTGAGGTCCTGTCCGTCGGCGAGCGCCCCGAGCATCCGGGGCCAGCTGCGCACGCTCATCTCAATCTCCTCGTCGCACCGATATCTGTGACCGAACGGTTGTGCACACCCTAAACCGCGTACTGCCGGGCGCACCGCACGACGTCATCGGCGCTGTTGGCGGGGCCTGCGCGGCAGGGGAGCGACCGACACGCCGGACCGCTGTGAGAGACGTACGGGGCGGGTCGATCACGACACGGTTGATCAAGTTTGGAACCCGACTTCGACTGTCGTACTACGAAGAGTCATACTTACCCCGTGACGACCGCAGTAGGTACCTCAGGATCGGCCATAACCCAGCGTGTGCATTCGCTGAACCGGCCCAACATGGTCAGCGTCGGTACCATCATCTGGCTGTCCAGCGAGCTGATGTTCTTCGCCGGCCTCTTCGCGATGTACTTCGTCGCGCGAAGTCAGGCGCCCGAGTGGCCGATGCCGCCGACCGAGCTGAACATGAAGCTGGCCATCCCGGTCACCGCCGTGCTGATCGCCTCTTCGTTCACCTGCCAGATGGGCGTTTTCGCGGCCGAACGCGGTGATGTGTTCGGGCTGCGCCGCTGGTATGTCGTCACGTTCCTCATGGGCGCGTTCTTCGTATGCGGTCAGGGCTACGAGTACTACCACCTGGTGGCGGAGGGCACCTCGATCTCCGGCAGCTCCTACGGATCGGTGTTCTACATCACCACCGGGTTCCACGGCCTGCACGTCATCGGTGGTCTGATCGCGTTCCTGTTCCTGCTCGCGCGCACCGCGATGAGCAAGTTCACACCGGCTCAGGCCACCGCCGCGATCGTCGTCTCCTACTACTGGCACTTCGTCGACATCGTGTGGATCGGGCTTTTCGCCACGATCTACTTCGTCCGGTGACGCCGACCTGCACCCGAGCGTCAGCGCCGGAGGAGGTAGCGCAGCGTGACCACGCAGGCGTAGCGCGGGTGCACACGCCAACAGCCCACCAGGTTCCGTCTACTCCAAAGGGACACAGATGAGTTCATCGCCCCCGACAGCGCCAGCGCCCGCCAGCGGTGGGCACGGCGAGGCCAGCAAAAAGCGCAGGCAGCGCCGCGTCCGCCGACGGATAGCGGGTGGCCTCGCGCTCATGGTGGGTCTCGTCGGAGCCGGTTTCCTCGCCTCGGCGCTCACCCCCGAGCCCCAGGTGGCCACGGCGAACGAGGATTCGGTGGCGCTGATCCGCGAGGGCCAGCAGCTGTACGAGACCTCCTGCGTCACCTGCCACGGCGCCAACCTGCAGGGTGTACCCGACCGCGGTCCCAGCCTGATCGGCGTCGGTGAGGCAGCCGTGTACTTCCAGGTGTCGTCCGGGCGTATGCCGATGACCCGCAACGAAGCGCAGGCCGAGCGCAAACCCGCGAAGTTCGACGCGCATCAGACCGACGCCCTCGGCGCCTATGTGGCGGCCAACGGCGGTGGCCCGACGGTGCCGCGCGACGCGAACGGCGAGATCGCGCAGGAATCGCTGCGCGGCGGGGATATCGGCCGCGGTAGCGAGCTGTTCCGCATGAACTGCGCGTCCTGCCACAACTTCACCGGTCGCGGCGGCGCGCTGTCCTCGGGCAAGTTCGCCCCGCCGCTGGAACCGGCCTCCGAGGCCCAGATCTGGACCGCGATGGTCACCGGCCCGCAGAACATGCCGAAGTTCTCCGACCGGCAGCTCTCGGCCGAGGAGAAGAGCGACATCATCGCCTATGTGAAGGACGCGGCCGAGGCGAGGTCGCCCGGCGGCTGGGGTCTGGGCGGCTTCGGTCCCGCCACCGAGGGCCTGGCCATCTGGACCATCGGCATCGTGGCGGTCGTGGGGGCGGCGATCTGGATCGGATCCCGGACGTGACCGGGTCAGCGCCCGGAGACGGTAGCTTGCGTGGCCACGGAAGGCGTCCGGTCACGTCTCTGTCGGAAGGGACCTAGTCATGAGCGAACAGGAGCAAAACGAGATGGGTGGCCTGGAGAAGCATTCCGCGGCCGCGACCCCGGCCGACCCGACCGAGGCCGAACTGGACGCGATGTCGCGGGAAGAGCTGGTCGCGCTCGGTACCGCTCGCGACGGCGTGGAGGTCGCCTACCGGCGGGAACGGTGGCCGGTTCCGGGCACCCGGGCGGAGAAGCGCGCCGAACGCCAGGTCGCGCTGTGGTTCGCGATCTCCGGGCTGGCCGCGGCCGTGCTGGTGGGTGTCTTCCTGTTCTGGCCCTGGGAGTACAAGGGCAAGGAAGACGACGGGCACGGCGTGTACGCGCTGACCACGCCGTTGTACGGCCTGACCTTCGGTATCTCGATCCTGGCCATCGGTATCGCGGTGGTGCTGATCCGCAAGAAGTTCATTCCCGCGGAACTGTCGGTCCAGGACCGGCACGACGGTAAGTCCAGCGAGGTCGACCGGCGGACGCTGGCGGCCGAACTGGGCGACGCCCTCGATACCTCCACGCTGGGCCGCCGCAAGCTCATCACCCGCACCGCCGGTGCCGGCGTGGGCATCCTGGGCATCGGTGCGCTGCTGGTGTTCGTGGGTGGCATGGTGAAGAACCCGTGGGCGCAGCGGGAGAAGTCGCCGCTGTGGGTGTCGGGCTGGACCCCGGACTATCCGGGCGAGACCGTCTACATCCGTCGCGACACCGGCCGTCCGCAGGACATCGTGCTGGTGCGTCCCGAGGATCTCGACGCGGGCGCCATGGAGACCGTCTTCCCCTGGAAGGAATCCTGGCGCGGCGACGAGCACGCCACCCTGCAGTCGCTGCGCGGCATCCGCAATGCCGTAATGCTCATCCGGCTGCGCACCGAGGACGCGAAGAACGCGATCAAACGCAAGGGTCAGGAGAGCTTCAACTTCGGCGACTACTTCGCCTACTCGAAGATCTGCACCCACCTCGGCTGCCCGACCTCGCTGTTCGAACAGCAGACCAACCGGATCCTGTGCCCCTGCCATCAGTCGCAGTTCTCCGCGACCGAATGGGGCAAGCCGGTCTTCGGTCCTGCTGCCCGAGCGCTGCCGCAGTTGCCGATCACCGTAAACTCAGAGGGGTACCTGGTCGCCAACGGTGACTTCATCGAACCCCTCGGCCCGGCCTTCTGGGAGCGTCGATCATGAGTGCTGGAGAGGCTGTCGGCCGCAAACTTGCGGCACAAGCCAACGAAGTGGACGAGCGCTATCGCGCCGCCGCCTTCATGAAGCGATCGATCAATAAGGTGTTTCCCACCCATTGGTCGTTCCTGCTGGGTGAGATCGCGCTGTACGCGTTCATCATCCTGCTGCTGTCGGGTGTGTACCTGACGCTGTACTTCGACCCGTCGATGGCGCACGTCACCTATGACGGTGCCTACCAGCCGCTGCGCGGTGTCGGCATGTCGCGGGCCTACGAGACCGCCCTCAACATCTCCTTCGAGGTGCGTGGCGGTCTGTTCGTCCGGCAGGTGCACCACTGGGCGGCGCTGCTGTTCGCGGCCTCGATCATCATTCACCTGTTCCGCATCTTCTTCACCGGCGCGTTCCGTAAGCCGCGTGAGGCGAACTGGGTGATCGGTTCGCTGCTGCTGATCATGGCGATGTTCGAGGGCTTCTTCGGCTACTCGCTGCCCGACGACCTGCTGTCGGGCACCGGTCTGCGGGCCGCTTTCTCCGGTATCACCATCGGTGTCCCGGTGGTCGGCACGTGGCTGCACTGGCTGATGTTCGGCGGCGACTTCCCCGGCGAGATCATCATCCCGCGCCTCTACATCGCGCACGTGCTGCTGTTCCCGGGCATCATGCTGGCGCTCATCGCGGCGCACGTGGCCATCGTCTGGTACCAGAAGCACACCCAGTTCCCGGGGCCGGGCCGCACCGAGAACAACGTGGTCGGCTCCCGCATCGTCCCGGTGTTCGCCGCCGACCAGGGCGCGTTCTTCGCGTTCACCCTGGGCTTCGTGGCGATCATGGGCGGCGTGCTGCAGATCAACCCGATCTGGAACCTGGGCCCGTACAACCCGTCGCAGGTCTCGGCCGGTTCCCAGCCCGACTTCTACATGATGTGGACCGACGGTCTGGCCCGTCTGATGCCGCCGTGGGAGCTGTATCTGGGCCGCTACACCGTGCCCGCGGTGTTCTGGGTCGCGCTCATCATGGGCCTGGTGTTCGTGGTGCTGATCGCCTATCCCTGGATCGAGAAGAGGCTGACCGGCGATACGGCGCGGCACAACCTGCTGCAGCGTCCGCGTGATGTCCCGGTCCGTACCGCGATCGGTGCGATGGCCATCGCCTTCTACGTGGTGCTCACGCTGTCCTGCGTCAACGATATCCTGGCACTCAAGTTCGATATCTCGTTGAACGCGACCACCTGGATCGGTCGTATCGGCCTGCTCGTCGCGCCGCCGGTGGCGTACTTCATCGCCTACCGGTTCTGCATCGGTCTGCAGCGCAGCGACCGCGCGGTCCTCGAACACGGTATCGAGACCGGCGTGATCAAGCGCCTGCCGCACGGCGAGTACATCGAGGTGCATCAGCCGCTGGGTCCGGTGGACTCGCACGGCCACCCGCTCCCGCTGGAATACCAGGGCGCCACGGTGCCCAAGAAGATGAACCAGCTGGGTTCGGCGGGCCAGCCGGGTACGGGCAGCTTCCTGCGGCCCGACCCGCGCGGGGAGAGCGAACAGCATTTCGCGAACGAGCTGGAAGAAGAGCACAAGCAGATCGCTGTACTCAAACGAGTGCAGGAGGAAGCCCGCTCGAACGGCAGCAACGGCCAACACGGGCACTGACCCGTACCGCACCGCACACAGGCCCCCTGGCAACAGGGGGCCTGTGTCGTTCCGGGAGCCGGGTGGACCCCGGCCGGGCAACTACCGTACGAGCCGGCGGGCTGCCTCGATGGCCTCGAATTTGGCGAGATTGTGCCGTGCGTCGGCCAGCGCGTCGTGTGCGTCCCGCGGCGGCGGCGGCAGTTCCGGCCGGCCGTGCGCCTCCCAGTGCTGGCGCAACTCGTTGGTGTAGCGGGGCATCGCCGAGGGCAGATCCACCATCGATCCCCACAGCTGGCACAGCACCACATGGTCGTAGGCGCCGACCCACGCCCACAACTCCGGCGCGACGGTCGGACGCGGAATCAGGAAACGGTACAGATCCTCGCGGATCTGCTCTCTGGTCCGCCACAGCGGAGAATTCTCCGGCGGCAGCTTCGGCAGCACGTATCTGCTGACCCAGGGACCCGCGCGACCGGCGTCGAACTCCGAGGACACGGCGTAGAACTCGCGTCCGTCCTCACAGACGAACGCGATCGACACCAGATCGATCACACGGCCGTCCTCGATGAACTCCGCATCGTAGAAATATCTCAAAAGGTGGGTTCCCATCGGCTGCCAACAAGTGATCCGAGCCTACCGAGGCCGGATGACGGGTATATCCGGCGCAGTCGCCGCCTGCTTCGCACGGCCGCCCGCCACCGGCAGGTCACAAGGCCCGACCAGCCCTGCCGGGGGCGGGGCGATAAACCCGGCGAAGTATCCTGAAAGGGTGAACTGGACCGTCGACGTTCCCATCGACCGTTTGCCCGAGCTTCCGCCGTTGCCCAATGACCTGCGGAAACGTCTCGACGAGGCGCTGTCGCGCCCGGCCTTGCAGCAGCCGTCCTGGGACCCGGAACAGGCGGCGGACATGCGCACGGTGCTGGAGAGCGTGCCGCCGATCTGTGTACCCGCGGAGGTCGACGAACTGCGGGAGCGGCTCGCCGAGGTGGCGCGGGGTGAGGCATTTCTCATGCAGGGCGGGGACTGCGCGGAAACGTTCGCCGACAACACCGAACCGCATATCCGCGGCAATATCCGCACGCTGCTGCAGATGGCGGTGGTGCTGACCTATGGGGCCAGTCTGCCGGTGGTCAAGGTCGCGCGGATCGCGGGGCAGTATGCCAAGCCCCGCTCCTCCGACACCGACGCGCTCGGTCTGAAGTCCTACCGCGGCGATATGGTCAACTCCCTGGTCGCCGAGAGCACCGTCCGGGAGCACGACCCGTCCCGCCTGGTCCGTGCCTACGCGAACGCCAGCGCCGCGATGAACCTGGTTCGCGCGCTGACCAATGCCGGAATGGCCGATCTGCACAAGGTGCACGACTGGAACCGGGATTTCGTCGCGCAGTCCCCGGCCGGTGCGCGCTACGAGGCGCTGGCCGGGGAGATCGATCGTGGTCTGCGTTTCATGACCGCCTGCCGGGTCAACGACCCCAGCCTGCAGTCGGCCCGGATCTATGCCTCCCACGAGGCCCTGGTCCTGGACTATGAGCGCGCCATGCTGCGGCTGGCGCACAACGCGGCCGGTGACCCGGTCCTCTACGATCTGTCCGCGCATTTCCTCTGGATCGGCGAGCGCACCCGCCAGCTGGACGGTGCGCATATCGCCTTGGCCGAGCTGCTGTCCAACCCGATCGGCCTGAAGATCGGGCCGTCCACCACCCCGGAGCAGGCGGTGGAGTATGTGGAACGGCTCGACCCGAACAATGAACCCGGCCGGTTGACCCTGGTCTCCCGGATGGGCAATACGAAGGTCCGCGAGATCCTCCCGGCGATCGTGCAGAAGGTCCAGTCGACCGGCCACCAGGTGATCTGGCAGTGCGATCCCATGCACGGCAACACCTACGAAGCCTCGACCGGTTTCAAGACCCGGCATTTCGACCGCATCGTCGATGAGGTCCAGGGCTTCTTCGAGGTCCACCACGCCCTCGGCACCCACCCGGGCGGCCTGCACATCGAATTGACCGGTGAGGACGTGACGGAATGCCTGGGCGGGGCCCAGGACATCTCCGATCTCGATCTGTCGGGGCGGTACGAGACGGCCTGCGATCCGCGATTGAACACCCAGCAGTCGCTGGAGCTGTCCTTCCTGGTCGCCGAGATGCTGCGTTAGTTGGCGGCGCCTGCGGCGCCGCAAGGTTGAGGCCCCCTTTGGTCTCGCCGTTCAGGCCTCGAGACTCGCGGCTTCGCCGCATGCGCTTCGAGGCCTGAACGGCGAGACGGGCCTCAACCCTATGAGGTGTCTCGCAAAACCCGACACAGGGGGTTGTGTCGGCATTCGACGAGTGGGTCCGCATGTGGGCTCGCACGCACTGGGAACCACTGCGGGGTTGCCGACCGTCGTACCGGGGGCGGCGGGCTGTCAGGGGAAGGCGACAATGGTGACCGTCGCGCCGGGCTCGACGTTGGCGTTCGCGGGAGGGTTCTGGGAGACCACGGCCGAGGAATCCAGCGGGGCGAGCTGCCGGACCTGGACCGTCAATCCGAGGGACTCCAGCATATGGCGGGCCTCGGAGACCTTCTTCCCCGTGACCGAGGGCATGGTGACGGCTTCGCAGATCAGCAGGGTGACCGAGGAGCCCGCGTCGACGGTGGTGCCGACCGCGGGGTCGGTGCCGATGACCCGGCCGGCTTCGACGAGTTTGTCGTAGACGGGGCGTTCGCCGCCGACTGTGAGTCCGAGATCGGTGAGTTTCTTCCGGGCCTGGTCGGGGGTGTCGGCGCGCAGGTCGGGTAGCTGGACGGGTTTGGATCCGTTGCTCTTCCAGACCTGCACATGGGCGCCGGCGGGCAGGACGGTGCCGGGCCCGGGGTCGATACGGGCCAGTGTTCCCTCGGGTGCGGTGCTGGCGACTTCGCCGCCGTCGACCGGTTGTAGACCCTGGTCGCGGATCAGCTGCTGGACTTCGTCCCAGTCGGCGCCGGGGGACACCGCGGGGACCTGCGGTTTGCCGCTGGAGATCAGGATGTCGACCGTGGAGCCCTTGGTCTCGCGGGCGCCCGGGCCCGGATCGGTGCCCACGACGCCGCCGACGGGAACGGTATCGGAGGCCTTGTCCCGGGTGCCGGTCTCGAATCCGGCGTCCTCGAGTTCGGCCGTGGCATTCTGCACGGTCATCCCGGCGACGGACGGAACGGTGGCGTAGCGGCCCATACCGAGCCACCAACCGCCGATACCGACCAGCAGGGTCAGCACGACCACCACGGCGGCCCAGATCATGCCGTTGCGCCGATGGTTGGCCCGGCTCTGCTGATAGGCGTTGTACTGGGTGGGCTGCTGCGGGGGGATATAGGTGGGCGGGGGTGGTTCGGTCCGGGGGCGGGCGGTGGTCACCATCCGGGTGGCGTGGGGCCCGCCGACCGCGGCGGGCTCGGGTGCGGGCGGGGTGACCGGAAGCCGGGCACTGGTGTGTTCCGCCGAGTCCTGAGGGGCGGGGACCCGGTAGGCGGGCAGGTCCAGGCGGGCGGCGATGGCCCGCAGTTCGGCCACCATCTCACCCGCGTCGGCGAATCGGTGCCCGGGCTCCCGGTTGGTCGCGCGGGTGACCAACCGGTCGAATTCCGGTGGGACTCCCGCGATGAACTCGCTCGGGCTCGGGACGTCGTTCTCCACCCGCTGGTAGGCCACCGACAGGGAGTTGTCGCCGGTGAAGGGCACCCGGCCGGTGAGCAGTTCGAAGATCAGGATGCCGAACGCGTACACATCGCTGCGGGCGTCGGCGCTCCCGGAGGTGACCTGTTCCGGGGAGAGATAGGCCGCGGTGCCCAGGATGACGCTGGCCGAGGTGGTGTTGGCCGCGGCCACCGCGCGCACCAGGCCGAAATCGGCGATCTTGACATCGCCGGAATCGGAGATGAGCACGTTTTCCGGTTTCACATCGCGATGCACCAGTCCGGCGGCGTGCGCGACGCCGATCGCGGCCAGTACCGGTTCGGCGACCGCGCGGACCGCGTGCGGCGGCATCGGCCCGCGCTCGCGCAGCAGTTCACGCAGGGTGCCGCCCTGGACCAGCTCCATGACCAGGAACGGGTACTCGCCGTCCATGCCCTGGTCGTAGACCTCGACCAGGGAGGGGTGTTTGAGGCCGGCGACAGCCCGGGCCTCGAATTCGAAACGGCTCAGGAACTGGGGATCGCCGGAGAACTTGGGATCCATCACTTTGATGGCGACCTGGCGGCCCAGCCGGGTGTCGACCCCGCGGAACACCATCGACATCCCACCGCGGGCGATCGGTGCGTCGATCCGGTAGCGCCGATCCAGTACGGCGCCGATCAATTCTCCTCCGGCTGTCACGAACCTCTCCACCTTCATACCGTGTCCCACACGGTGGCCGCCCCGCGCGGCTGCTGTCGATGGTATCGGCCGTGCCGTCGCGGGTGTCTCACGGCAGGGAGGCGGGCAGCGTCTACCGTTGTCTCCCGTGAGTGCCTTTCCCTGTAGTACCGATGTCCTGCCCGCCTCGGTACCCCTGCTCGCGCTGCCCGAAGTCGCGAAGAAACTGGGCGTCGTGGTGACCAGGGTGCATCAGATGCTGCGTGACAACCAGTTGCTGGCCGTCCGGCGCGACGGCGTGGTCGGTGTCCCCGAGATCTTCTTCGACGATACGGGCGCGATCGTGAGATTTCTGCCCGGTCTGATCACGGTGATGCGTGACGCGAAGTACACCGACGAGGAGATCCTGGAGTGGATCTTCACCGAGGACGACACGCTGCCCGGTAAACCGGTGGAGGCGCTGCACGGGCCACTGGCACGTGAGGTGCTGCGCCGCGCCGCCGCCGAACCGTTCTGAACCGTTCCGGACCGCGCACGCGGCTACCGGGTGCCGAGGGCCGCGTGCGCGGCGAGCCGTAATCTCCGGTGTTGCGGTACGACGGCGCGCTGTGTGAAGACGGCGTAGCCGCTGTCCTCGATGCGGTCGAGGATGGCCGCGTAGACGGCTGCGGCGGTACGGATACCGGGCCGCACCCGGGGGCTCAGCAACTCGATACCCGGCCGGGCGCTGCGGTACAGATCGCGGTTGACGGCGATCAGATGTGCCAGTGCCCGGCGCAGGCGGCGATCGGTACGACCGGTGCGCCGACCGTCGATCAGCAGTGCCTCGTCCACTCCGAAGGCGGCCAGCTCGGCGGCCGGGAGATAGATCCGGTCGCGGTCGAGGTCCTCGCCGATATCGCGCAGGAAATTGGTGAGCTGGAAGGCGTCGCCCAGTGCGGCGGCCGCGGGCTCGGCCTCGGCCGCCGGGCATACGGTGCCCAGTACGGGCAGCAACTGCAGGCCGATGGCGGCGGCCGAGCCGCGCATGTACTCGTGTAGTGCCGCCAGCGTGGGGTAGCGGTTGCGGAACAGCGGCGAGCCGGGAATGTCCATGCGCATGGAGTCCAGGAAGGTCCAGAAGTGGCGCGGATCGATCGCGAAGCGGTGGACCGTGTCGGTGAGCGCGGGGATGACCGGTGCGAATACGGCGGGTAGCGCCGGCTCGGCGCGCGGCGCCACCGGGCCGCCGAGAGGGCGGGACCAGGCGGTGCGGAGACGACGCTCGACCGCGTCGAGTGCGGTCACCGCCTGCCGTGGCGCGCCGGAGGCGTGCGGATCATCGACGATATCGTCGACCGTGCGCGCGAAACCGTACAGCGCGTGCACCGCCGGGCGGCGGTCGGCCGACAGCAGCCGGGTCGCCAGATAATAGGAACGTCCGTGCGTCGCGGCCACTCGGCGGCAATGCTGGTAGGCATCCCGTAGCGCGGTGTCGGGCGACGAATCGGCCCGTGGCGCCGGCGCGCCGGGCCGCATGCCACTGGGGCCGTTCACAGACCGCGGGAAACAGCGGGCGCGGGAACCGCCCGGGGTGTACCACGTAACCGCAGCGGGTCGACGGTGCGCAGCGAGAGCGCGGCGACCACGGAGGCGAAGGTCGCGGCCGCGACATGCCAGAAGTTGTACAGGCCGATCGAACCGTCGGGCTGGAACACCAGCATCAGCCAGGTACAGACACCGACCAGGGTCATGAGTGTGGTGGTGGACAGCGCGAAACCGGCGGCCAGTGCCAGCGGCCACGAGTAGTACCAGGGCAGCGCGGCCGGCGACAGGATCACGATGGCGACGAAGGCGATCAGAATGCCCAGGACCGCGTCGCGTTCGCTGAGTTTGAACCGCCACCAGGTCCACACCAGCAGCACCCCCAGGGCCAGCATGCACAGCATGCGGGTCACCTCGAGGGTCGAATCCAGCCCGAAGGGGGAGACCCAGGTGACGGCATGTGCCATGACGGTGGGCAGCGACAGCCAGTTGATGATCTTGCGCGACCCGGACAGCGCGGTGAGCCAGCCGATTCCGACACCGGCGATCGCCGACGCCGCCACGAAAACCGCCGCGAACACCGCGAGGCCGAGACCGGCGATCTTGGCGAACATCTTCCAGTGATGGGCCAGGAACTCGCGGCTGCTGGTGGCCAGTGCGGCGCGCTGGCCGTCCTCGGCGCGGCGCTCGCGTTCGTGCAGCATCCAAATCCACACCAGGAACGGCAGGGCGACGCCCGCGGTCGCCTTGATCGCGACTCCGATCGCCACCACCACGATGCCGGCCACATGATGGCGTTCCAGTACCAGCGCGATCCCCGCGCACATCAGGCCGACCATCAGCATCTCGTTGTGCACGCCACCGATGAGGTGGATGAGCACCAGCGGGTTGAGTACCGCGAGCCACAGGGCGACGGTCGGTTTCCCGCCCAGGTGCTTGGTCAGGTACGGCACCGCCCACATCATCAGGGCCAGGCCGGGCAGCATCACGAACCGCAGGGCGATCGTGCCGCCGA
This sequence comes from Nocardia sp. NPDC050193, assembly GCA_040674215.1. Taxonomy (GTDB): domain Bacteria; phylum Actinomycetota; class Actinomycetes; order Mycobacteriales; family Mycobacteriaceae; genus Nocardia. Next base: position 29,653 of record JBFARE010000003.1, read on the forward strand.
CCACGCTGTCGCCGGTGACCGCGGTGATCGCGCGGCCCAGCAGTAGGAACGCCGGGCCGTAGGGCGCGGTGGTGGTGGTCCAGACGGTGCTCACATTGTCGAGCAGAATGCCCGGGTTGGCGACCGGCCCGACCTGGTATGGATCGAAACCGTCGCGCAGTAGCGCGCCCTGCGCCAGATAGGAGTAGGCGTCGCGACTGAACATGGGGACCGCGAACATGAGCGGCGCGATCCAGATACCGACGATGGCGCGCAATTCGTTGAGCCGCACCGCACCGGTGTGTCCCCCGAACCCGAGCGTGATCCGGCCCAGCCGAACCCAGGCCGCCACCATCATCAGCACGCCCGCCCAGACGCAGATCATCGACAGCGCGTAGCCGTGGCCGAACCGCAACCAGGACAGGTGAACCGCCTCGAGCAGCGGGTCCCGTTTGCGGACACCGCCGGCGCCGAATCCGCCGAAGGTGATCATCAGGGCGCCGGCGAATCCGAGCAGGGCCGCGTGGCCTTCCGGGCTGCGCAGGAAATCGCCGCAAATACGCAGCCGGCCCCGGAGTCCGGGTGCGAGACCGGTACCCGCGGTCGTGCGCACGGGCGGCCCGGAGAGGGCCGAATCCGTGTCGGCGACCGTAACGGCGCTGGTGGTGGTGTGCATATGGGGGGCTGGCATCTGGTGTCGTTCCCCCCTGGATGGTCGGCGGTCGCAACCGCGGGCGAATAGGTCGGCGCTCAGTTTACGGCTTCCGTCACGGAAGGCGGCCGGACGGTGGCAGGGGCGCGCGTCCGGACCCCGCGATTCTCGCCCACAACGCGCTGTGCCGCGAGTTTTCCCGACAGCAGGGCGGTCGGCACACCGACGCCGGGCGTCGTACCGCATCCGGCCAGGACCACGTTCTCCTTGCCGGGGGCGAGGTTACGGGTGCGGAAGGGGCCGGTCTGGCGGAACAGATGCGCGGCCGAGAACGGAGTTCCGGCGAGCATGCCCTGATCCCGCCATGTCGCGGGCGTGTCGAGCCGGTCGACCGTGAAGTGCCTGTTGATCCCGTGATACCCGCGCCGCTCCAGTACCTCTAGCAGTTCACGCAGGTAGGAGGGGCCCAGCCGGGGCCAGTTCAGCGGCGCGGAATCCAGGTTGGGGCAGGGGGCGAGCAGTGAGAACGGTTCGTACCGGGTCGCGCCGCGGGTGAGGTACAGACCGGGATCGCTCAATGCGGGCCGGGTGAGCAACAGTGACGGATCGCTCATGAGGCGGCCACCGCGGCGCGGCGTGATCTCGGCGAAGGTACGGGCCCAGGCGGCGCCGAAATCGATGGTGTGATGTGCCTGTACCGGCCACTTCTCGGCGATGCCGACGGGCACGGTGCCGTGCGCGACGACCGCCGACGGCGAGGCCCGCAACCCGCGGCGGGGGCGCACATCGAAACGATCCAGCGCACCGAGATCGGCGGTAAGGACCACTGCGTCGCAGGGCAGGGCCCGGCCGTCGGCCAGCAGGACCCGCCGGGCCCGGTCCGGACCGCGGCCGCGGCGGTAGTCGAGCCCGGTGACCTCGGTGCCGAGTTCGAGTCGGCCGCCGGCCGCGGTGAACGCGCCGGCCAGGGTTTCGGCCACCGCGCGCATTCCGCCGTCGGGGAAGTAGACACCGAGGGCGGTGTCCATATAGGGGATCGCGCCGTATACGCCGAGTGCCTGTTCGGGTGCCATCCCCGCGTACAGCGCCTGGAAGGTGAACAGTCGGGTCAGTCGCGGATCGCGCAGCGTCCGGGCGACCCGGGTGCCCAACCGGCCGAAGCCGCCGAGCCCGGCCAGCCGGAGCAGGGCCGCCCGCTTCTCCGGGTACCGCACCATATCCAGGGGTGAATCGAAATTCGTCGCCAGGAACTCGTCGTATTCGGCCCGGAACACCCGGCCCAGCCAGTCCCGTAATCGCCGATAGCGGACGGCTTCCGCCGGTCCGCAGACGCGCGCCACCTCGGCGCTCATCCGCTCCGGATCGGCGAAGACCCGCAGGTCGGACCCGTCCGCGAAACGGGCGTGGTAGGCGGGGGTCAGCGGTCGGATCCGCAGCGGTGGCACGGTGCCCGAGGCGTCGGCACCCACCGCGGCCAGTGCGTCGTCGACGAGTCCGGGCAGGGTGAGCACGGTGGCCCCGGAATCGATGTCGTAGTCGGCGAACCGATACCGCCCGACCCGGCCGCCGACATGGTCGGCACGTTCCACCAGGGTCACGGCGCATCCGGCGCCGGTCAGATACAGCGCGGCCGACAACCCGGACAGGCCCGCACCGACCACGACCACTTGTTCCACCGGTCCCGGTACCGACTTCACGAGGGGCCCTTCCGTCCGTACCGGTGCGCCGCCGTGGCGGCGTCCGGCCTACCGCCGGTCACGCCGCGCGCCGGGTGGCCGCCAGGGCCATCTCGCGTAGCCGGGTCTTCGCCTCCGGCGTGGCGGAACTGGCCTCGATCGCGCCCAGAGCCTGCTCGGTGAGTTCGCTGATCCTGGCCTCCACCGCGTCGACCGCGCCGAGTTCGACGAGCAGCGCGCGCAATTCGCCGACCTGCGCGTCCGACAGGTCGGTACCGATCGCGCCGCGCAGGATGTCACCAGCGGCCGGATCCGTCTCCGCGGCGCGTTGCAGCGCCTCGGCGACCAGCACGGTGCGTTTACCTTCGCGTAGATCGTCACCGGACGGTTTACCGGTCACGGCGGGATCACCGAAAACGCCCAGGAGATCGTCGCGGAGTTGGAAGGCGATCCCGATATCGGTCCCATAGGTGCGATAGGCCGCGATGAGCCCGGGGTCGGCGTCGGCGAGGGCCCCACCGAGATGCAGCGGACGTTCCACGGTGTAGGCCGCGGTCTTGTATCGATTGATCCGCAGCGCCGCGGCCACCGATTCATCGCCACTGGCCTCGCCGTGGACATCGAGCAGCTGCCCGCCCAGGACCTCGGTGCGCATCCGCGCCCACACCGGGGCGAAGCGCGCCAGCGCCGCCGCGTCCAGGCCGGCGTCGTGCACCATATCGTCGGCCCAGGCCAAGGCCAGATCGCCGAGCAGAACGGCCACCGATTCGCCGTAGTGGGCGGAATCCCCGGCCCAGCCCGCCTGCCGATGCCGCTGTTCGAAGTCCACGTGCACGGTCGGGAAGCGCCGCCGGGTGCGGGAGCAGTCGATGATGTCGTCGTGGATCAACGCGCAGGCCTGGACGAGTTCCAGGGCCGAACAGGCCCGGAGTACGGCCGCCGCCTCGGCGCTCGCGGGATCGCCGCCCGCGCCCAGCCAGCCCATCCAGGCGAAACCCGGCCGGGTGCGCTTACCGCCGCGCAGGGTGAATGACTCGAGGGCCTCGACACTGCCGGCGAATACCGGGCCCAGTTCGGCGACCGGGTCGCGGCGGCCGACGAAGAACTCGGTCAGCGCCTGCTCCACGGCCGTGGCGAACGCCGCCGTCCCGGGAACGGCCGCGATGGGCCCCGACCGCGTCGGGATACCGGTTCCGGCTGACAGGGTGACCTCCCAGATCGTCGAATGCGTGGGCACGCGGTTACCGGTACGGGTGGCGCCGGTAGCCGCGGGAGCCACCCACGTGCGCCCGCCGCGGCGGCGGGACCTGATCGCAGAATACGCGCGCGCCCACGATGCGGATCCGGTGGCGGCGGTGGCGGTGGCGGTGGGAGAGAATCGAGAACGATACCGGGCGGCTCTAGACTGAGCCGGTGACTTTCGACAACGCGCGGGGACTCCCGACCCCTGGCCGGCCGTCCTCCACGTCACCGGACGTCTCCGCGACGCCTTCGGTCGTGCAGAGCCTGCGCCGGCACGCCGACGGCGTGGTGCCGTTCTCCGTGGAATTCTCCCCGCCCCGCGACGAGGCGGGCGAGCAGCGGTTGTGGCGGGCGGTGCGCACGTTCGAGCGGATGCATCCGGCATTCGTCTCGATGACCTACGGCGCCGGTGGGAGCACCCGGGAACGCACGGTTCGGGTCACCGGTGAGCTCGCCTTGCAGACCACCCTGTTGCCGGTCGGCCATCTCACGGCGGTCGGGCACAGCGTCGCCGAGCTGCGGTCTATCGTCGGGGCCTACGCCGACTCCGGGATCAGCAATATCCTCGTGCTGCGCGGTGATCCCCCGGGCGACCCGCTGGGCGAATGGCATAAACACCCCGACGGGGTGGAGTACGCGGAGCAGCTTGTGCGCATTGTGCGCGACCTGGGTGATTTCCATGTGGGGGTCGCCTCGTTCCCGCAGGGTCACCACCGTTCGCTCGACCTCGACCACGACACCGCCCATCTGGCGGCGAAACTGCGCGCGGGCGCAGAGTACTCGATCACCCAGATGTTCTTCGACGTCGACGATTATCTACGGCTGCGCGATCGGGTCGCCGCTCTGGACCCGGTGGAGGGCGCCAAACCGATCATTCCGGAACTGATGCCGATCACCTCGCTGCGCACGGTCGAGCGCGCCGAGCAGTTGTGCGGCCGGCCGCTGCCGGAACGGGTGATCGAACGGTTGCAGCGGGCCGCCGGTTCCGGGCCGGAGGAGGATCGCGCGGCGGTCCGCGCCGCGGGTATCGAGATCGCCACCGAGATGGGGGAACGGTTGATCGCCGAGGGCGCACCGTGCCTGCACTTCATCACCCTGAACTTCGCCAAGGCGACCGGCGAGGTGCTGACGAATCTGGGTTACGGCGTCACCACCGCGCCGATCAGCGCCTGAGCGGCGGCGGCCGGGGCGGGGAGCTCAGTCGGCCGGGGCGTAGACGTGGACGGCGATGCGGTCGTCCCGGCGGATCACTTCGAGCGCGTGGTCGTCGTGGCGCAGGATGAGCCCGGGGGCGCCGTCGACCGGGTCGAGGATCTCGATCCCCGCGATCCGCTCACCGGCGTGGTCCAGGCGGTCGCCGGGTTTGGCCGCGACGAACACCCGGCCGTCGATGACCCACCAGGTGCCGGGTAGGCCCGGCAGCAGCTCCGGTGATTCGCTGAGCTGGTGGCGGGCGACCGGTTCGTTGTTGCTGTGCGGGCTGCGCAGCCGGACCGAGCACCGCTCGAGCCATTGCGTCCACGTGGTATCGACGCTGGTGTGGCCGACGATGGTCATGGTGCAGCCTCCTCGAAACCCGGGCCGTGAGGCCCTGCCCGCCGGTCGTGCCGGGCGGGTTCATCATCGGGCCGGGTGCACGGTGGGCACAAGAGCGAGAATCATCGAGAATCCAGCTCTTGGCCGGGTATCAGAGGGCGTCCTCGCCAGGTCAGCGCGTTGCGACGGCAGGCGCGGTGTGAGTGTTGCCACAGCATCAGGTAGGTCGCGACCGAGGCGGGGTGGGCGAGCGCGTCGGCGAAGTCACCGCGGTCCGGCCCGCGGCCCGACTCCAGGCCGTGGGCCAGCAGCCGGCCCGTGACCCCGGCGGTGTACCCGAGCAGGCCGATCCGGCGTAGCCGGCCGCGAGCCAGTACGGCCGCCGCCGGAGGCAGCCAGTACGCCCACGCGGCGACAGCGCCCACCGCGAGCCCACCCGCGGCCGAACCGCCGTAGGCCGCCCAGAGCCAGCGGTCGTAGCCGGTCACCAGTTCGTGCGCGTCCCGGTACATCCGGGTGCGCGCCAGGCCACCCGCGGCCGCCACCGCGGTCCGGTGGCCGGCGCGGCGCAGGACCCGGGCGATATCGAGATCCTCGGTGACACTGCCGGCGACCGCCGCGTGACCGCCGATCGCGCGATACCGCGCCGCGTCGAAGACCAGGAACTGACCACAGGACACCACGGTCGAGGTCCGGGTACCACGATCGGCCCGGGCGACCGGCAGAGTGGATGCCCACGACCAGCACAGCAGCGGTTGCACCAAGCGTTCGGCCAGGGTCTCGGCCTCCTGCCGCGGCCAGGGGGCCAGCAACGCGACGTCGCGCTCTCGTAGGCACGCCACCGCCGCCGCGATCGCGGTGGGTGCGAGCCGGACATCGGCGTCGAGGAAGACGAGTACCCCGGTTCCGTCGCCGGCCTGCCGGGCGTGCTCGGCGAGGGCGGCGCAGGCAGCGGCTTTGCCGGTCCAGCCCGGGGCCGGGCCGGTGGTACCGCGCAGCAGCTCGCAGCGCGGGTCGCCGTCCATCGCCCGCAGTGCGCGCTCGGCGGTGTCGTCGCCGGAGGCATCGTCGAGCACCAGGATGCGCAACCGCGACACCCCGGTCTGGGCGCGCAGATCGGCGAGCAGACCGGGCAGCAGGGCGGCCTCGTCACGCGCGGGTACGCAGACGGTGACTTTCTCGATGACAGGGGCGGGCGCGGGGGACAGGCGCGGTACGGTGCGCCGGTTCCAGGCGGTGAGCGCGGCGCCGGCCACGGCGATACCGGTCCCGCCGCGCACCGCGCCCCGGACCCACCGCCTGGCCCGGGGCCTCACGCGTTGGATTTGACCTCGTCCCACCAGCGTCGCAACGAGAAACCGGCCGGAGCGCCCGGCCGGGGTGGATTGCGGTCCATATAGGCGAGGGCGATGACCGCCGCCGCGACCGCGAGGGTGATACCGCCGACGATGCCGGCCCAGCCCGCGAAGGAGCGCGTGTTCGGATCGGCGTAACCGACCTCGGCACGGACGGTACTGACCTCGCCGGCGGGCAGTTTCCAGGACACCACCGAATCGCCCTCGCGGTTGCCGTTGGTCTTGGCGACCCGGGCGGGGAACGCCACACTCAGCTGTACATCGGACCCGTGCGGGGCCAGCGTCTCCAGATCCACCCGGCCGTTGAGGCTGACCAGGTCGCCGTTGCGCTGGAACTGCAGGTCGAACAGGCCCTGCGCCTGCTCCGAGAGCTGCGACAGCTGTTCCACTTCGCCGAAGTTGAGATCGTCGAAGTACACCTCGCTGCCGATATAGCCGTCCTGGTTGTACGGCTCGATACGCACCTTGGCCGCCAGCGCATCGGGGGCAGTGAGCTGCGGGCCCTTGTCCTCACTGTTCTCCGGGACGACCGCGGCCACGATCCGGCCCGACACCCGGTCGTTGGACGACAGGCCCATCGAGGCCTGGACGCGCAGGCAGCCGGCCAGCGCCGGAGTGAGCAGGGCGGCCAGGACGAGGGCGGCGACTATCCGCGCCCGCCGGGGGCGGCGCGAGCGCGGAGCGGGGACCGGGGAGCCGGGTTTCGCGGTAACGGGACTCGGAGGCACGGATGACATGGTGCCAGGCCGGAACTCACCGACGCCATGCGACGGGCCCGACGGTTCGCCGATCGTGCCCGGCCCCGTGTCCGGTGGCGTCGCGGACCAGCCGGACCAGCAGCGGAACCCCGAGAAACCCGAGGACGACGGCGCCGTAGCCGGCCGAATAGGGCAGTCCGAGGAACACCGCGTGGGCCAGCGCGGAGCCGAGCCAGGTCCACAGGAACATCAGGATCGGGACCGCGGGCCGCTCGGTTCCGCGCGCGGTGCGCTCCCATACGGTGAGTGCCGCGGCCATTACCGCCGCCACCGCCAGCCAGCCCAGATAGTTGGTGTACGGGATGGCCGCCAGACCGGGCAGTCCCACATCGGTGTTCTGCCAATGCCACTGCCCGTCGGCCACCATCTGGGGATCCAGGAACAGGTCCCAGCCCACCGCGCCCACCGCAGTCGCGCCGATCCGCGCCGCCGGCCGCGGGTACAGCAGGCCCGCGACCACCCAGATCGGATACAGGCCGCCGGTCCACGCGAGCGGGACCACCAGCGGAACGTCGAACAGTTGCGGTCCGATCCGTCCGTCCGCGTAATCGTAGGCGCCGAACGGTATCCCGGTCCCCGTGCCCACTGCCTCGGCGACCAGGCCGATCCCGGAGACGATCACCACGAACCCGGCCGCGTAGCCCATCCCGCGCGTCACTGCCGCGTGCAGCAGAGCTGTACCGGCGGTCAGCAGTACCACGGCCACCGTCACCGCGTCACGGGCCGGACCGGTGGTCAGCGGGTAGGCGATCTGGGTGCCGACCAGCACGACGAGCACGGCCGCGGGCAGCAGGTCCCGGCGCCGGGCCGCCGGGCCCGCTAGCGGCGTATCCACCGGCGGAGCCCACGGCTGTCGCGCAGTACCAGGCGCGCGGCGGTACGCCCGCTGGCTCCGGACACGCCGCCCCCGGGATGGGTCGACGCGCCGGTCAGGTAGAGCCCGGGCGCGCCGGGCACCCGCTGCCCGGACAGTTCCGGCAGCGGCCGCCACAGCATCATCTGGTCCAGGCTCATCTCCACATGCATCACATTGCCGCCGCGTAGCCCCATCTCGCGCTCCAGGTCCACCGGGGTCTGGATGTGCCGGTCCAGCACCGAGTCCGCGAATCCGGGTGCGTACCGATCCAGTTCGCCGATGATCCGGTCCGCCTCGGATTCGGCGTGCCGGGCCCATCCGCCGTTTTCGTCGAGCCGGTAGGGATGCCATTGCGACCACAGCGAGAGCTGATGCTGTCCGGCGGGCGCGATACTCGGGTCCAGTGCGCTGAAACTCATGGCGAGCACGACGGGCCGGGGCGGTAACCGGCCGCCCAGCGCACTGCCGTGCGCCAGGGCCAGCCGGCGCCGGTCCGAGACCAGCAGTTGCAGTCCGGTCGCCGATTCGGCGGGTGTTGCACCCGGGTAGCGCGGAAGATCGCTGGTCGCGGCCCGCACCACCATGCCTATCCCGGGGCCCACTCGGATCCGCCGTTGCCATCGGCGCAGCGGTTCGGGATCGAAACCGCCCGCGCGCAACAGTTCCAGCGTGGTGAGGATATGGGTGCCCGCGATCACCGTGTCGGCGTCGTATTCGCGCCCCGCCGCGGTGCGGGCCCGCCAGCCGTCGACCCGGCGGGTCAGCGCGGTCACCGCGTCGCCGGCCGTGACCTCGCCGCCGTCACCGCGCAACCGGGCCACAAGCGCCTCGGTCAGGGCACCGCTGCCGCCCACCGCCCGGCCGGGCGGCAGGGTGTGCATGAGCGCCGCGAACGCCACCATCGGCGCCGTTCCCGGTTCGGACATGGGTGGCCCCGACTGCGCCCCGAACCACGCCAGGGCCGCCTTCAGCCGCTCGTCGTCGAACCAGGTGTCCAGCAGCGCGTCACCGGACTGGAGGAATTCCCGGGACAGCGCGCTGCCGCCGTCGCGGGCATCCAGTCCCCAGAACGAGCGCAACAGCCGCCCCCCGGTGGGCGGGCCACCGAACGACCGCATCACCCGCCGGGCCCGCGGCGCCCAGATGTCCACGAAGCGCCGGTAGGCTGCGGCGTCGCGGTCACCACAGGCGGCGGCCACCGACACGCAGGTCCGTTCCAGGTCGCGGTGGAACACGATCGGCGGCGCTCCGGTCTCCGGGCAGGCCGGGGCGAAGGCCCAGGGGTCGCAGTCGAGGTACCGCAGCCCGAAGCGCTCCAACTCGAGCTCCTCGATGATCCCGGTGTGCCGGACCATCAGATGCGCCGAGGAGCCCCGATCGACCCGGTGGCCGGGGAAACGCTCCACGGTCGAGACCGCCCCGCCCAGGACCGTATCGCTTTCGAGGACGTGGACCCGGCGTCCCTCTCGTGCCAGATAACAGGCCGCCACCAGTGCGTTGTGGCCGGAACCGATGATCACCACACTCATGACAGCAGCGGCAGCGACCGGCCGAGGATCCCGAAACGGCGGTTGTCGCCGGCGAAGACGAAATCACGCAGGACGTCGCGGAAACCCATCCGCCGGTACAGGCGCCAGGCTCGGTTGTCTTCTTCACCGACCTCCGGGGTGGACAGCAGCACCGCCCGCTCGGGGCGGTCCCGCAGCAACCGCTGGAGCAGGGTCTCCCCGATACCGCGGCCCTGCGCACTCGGGTGCACATGGAGCTCGGTGAGTTCGAAATAGTCGCCGAGCAACTGCGCGGTGGCCGGCTCCGGCCACCCGGAGCGGCGCATCCCCGCGTGCACCTGCTGCTGCCACCACTGATGGGGGCCGCCCCGATAGCCGTAGGCGATGGCGACGATCGGGGAATGGCGCAGGTCGAATCGGCCGTTGTCCTCGGGCACCACCGCGGCGACCGCGTGCCAGCCCGCGCGGTGGGTGTGCTCGGTCCACATCGGTGCCCGATGGTGCTCGGTGCCGCGGGGATAGTCCATGGCTGCGACATAGACCGCCAGTGCGTCGTGCAACCGGGCGCGCAGCGCCGTTACCGAGAGGTCGACGACGACCGGGACTGGGAGATTGTTCGACTTGACGGCTGTCATTGCGATATCGGTGGGCTCTTTCGCGGTCGGCAGGGTGGCGGGTTTCGGCGCACGAACATGTCGGTGGTCGTCTCTATATTCAAGCTCGAGCCAAACGTTCGAAAACTTGTTCGCCCCCACGGTGCACGCTCAGCCTGCCATACCGGTGGACCGCCGTGGGGGGGTGACAGGCGAGATACGGAGGGACGGCTATGTCGGATCGAAGCGTGCACCCGGTACAACCGGGGCGGGCGGGGATGCTGTTGCGGCGCGCCGACGGGCTGCTCATGGAAGCGGCGGGGGAGCGGGATCCGCGGGAACGTTTCCGCGTGGCCTATCTGGCGGCCCTGCGCGGGGCGGGCGCGGTGCTGGCACTCACCGGCGCCGATACCGCGCCGCGCGCCCGCTCCCGTAACGCGTGGGTGATGTTGCAGCGCGCCGCGCCCGAATTCGTGATGTGGGCGGACTATTTCAGTGGCCATTCCGCGACGCGGGCGGCGCTGGAGGCGGGGCTGCCCCGGTCGATCGACGATATGACGGCCGACGAATTCTCCTCGCGGGTGGCCGCCTTCCTACACGATGTCGAGGATCTCATCGCACCGGCCGCCCGGCTGCGCGCCGCCGGTGACGGAGACGACTCGCTCCGATAGGAACCGCCGCCGGCTCCCGGACCTCTGGATTCGGCCGCCGCCGGATTCGATCCGGCGACGAACTTGGTTCGGCTACACCCATATGGTGGTACCGCTCTTGGCGAACTCGTATCATTGATGACAGATAGCCGCCAAGGGGTTATCTGTCGCCTACCCGGAGGCGACAGCCACGACCTAGTGCCGGGGGAGGTACCGTGCCACTCTCCGAGCACGAGCAGCGCATGCTCGAACAGATCGAGAGCGCGCTCTATGCTGAGGACCCGAAGTTCGCGTCGTCCGTCCGCGGTGGACGTCTTCGTACGACCTCGAGTCGCCGTCGACTCCAGGCCGCGGCCTTGTTCGTACTCGGCCTTGTCCTACTCGTCGCGGGTGTCGCCCTTCCGGTGCGGCCCGGCGGCTTCCCGATCATCAGTCTGATCGGCTTCATCGTGATGTTCGGTGCCGGAGTGCTGCTCCTGCTCGGTGGTGCCAAGGGCGCCACGCCGGGCCGCGGCGGTGATGCATCGAGTGATTCCGGCGGTGCCGGATCGTCGGAGCGAGCAGCCGGCGGGCGTGGGCGTCCGCGTCGTTCCGGTGGATTCACCGAGCGCATGGAGGATCGCTTCCGCCGAAGGTTCGAGGAGTAGCAGCCCGGCGTTCGCGCCGGCCCTGTCGCCGACAGCGGTGCCGCACCCATCCCGGTGCGGCACCGCTTTCGCGTATGAGCCGCACCCGTTCGCTCGCGGGATGCCGGAGTTGCCGCCGGTCCGGTGGTACGTGGCGCGGACCATCTTTTCCCACCCCGCCCCACCGGGTTCCCCCACCCCGCCCCACCGTCCGGGTCGTACGGGCGTGAACAGGGGGTTTGCTGGAAGTTGACGGGGCCCGCCGGAGTCGGTGGCCGCGGACGCGCGCAGGGAGGCAGGGCCCGCGAAAAGTTCACCCGGCCGGTGATAGCTGGGGTGACCTGCGAAATCGGATGGCCGGGGAGGCACATCACCCCGTGTTTCGATTGAAAGTGGGGGAAAGTGGGGTAATGTGGAGCGCGCACTACAGGAGAGGCCGCGAGGCACTCGACCGGCGTAGCCGGTCAACACCATTCGAGGTGGTCCGGTAGGAGGTATCGGGTTGTTTCTCGGTACTTACACACCTCGTCTGGACGACAAAGGGCGACTCACGTTGCCCGCAAAGTTTCGAGACGATCTGGCGGGAGGGTTGATGGTCACCAAAGGGCAGGACCACAGCCTTGCTGTCTATCCGAAGGACGAGTTCAGTGCGCTCGCCCGGCGCGCCGCGTCGGCATCCCGGAGCAACCCGCAGGCGCGGGCCTTCGTCCGAGCGCTGGCAGCGGGCACGGACGAGCAGCGGCTCGACTCGCAGGGCCGGATCGTGTTGTCGGCCGAACATCGCCGGTATGCCAACCTCACCCGCGACTGTACGGTCATCGGCTCGGTCGACTTCCTGGAGATATGGGATAAGCAGGCGTGGGAGACCTACCTCGCCGAGCACGAGGAGGACTACGCACAAGCGAGAGACGAGGCACTGGGCGGAATCTTCTAGCCCGCACGAGTGCCACGCGGCCTCTGCCCGGACGCGGACCCTGACGTACTTCCCCGACGCCAGGTGCCGCTTCGGTCAGAGACCCCGCGGCATTCGTTACGTCACCGAATTTCCTTCTGTCGCTCACCCCGTGGACGCGCCGGATCGGACGGCGGCGTGGCCGCATCTCGCGCAATCAATTGTTCGCCCGCTTCGGCGCCGGTGATCCGCACCCACCCGGGTGCGGATGCGACCCGAACCGGGTCGTCACGGAGCGAGGCATGGATCCGGGAGGTCGAATTGAACCGTGAGCAGCACGGCACGCGACACGTCCCTGTTCTGCTCACCCGCGCCGCCGAATTGCTCGATCCGGTGCTCGACGGCCCGGCTGCCGTTTACCTCGATGCCACGCTGGGACTCGGTGGTCATGCCGAGTACTTCCTGCGCACCCACGCCGATCTCCGCCTCGTAGGTCTCGACCGCGATACCCGCGCGCTCGCGCTCACCACCGACCGTCTCGGCCCCTACGCCGACCGGATCACCCTGGTGCACACCCGGTACGACGGGATCGCGGCCGCGCTAGAGCAGGCCGGTCTACCGGCCATCGGCTCGGTGAGCGGCATCCTGATGGATCTCGGGGTCTCGTCCATGCAGTTGGACGAGGCGGAGCGGGGCTTCGCCTACTCGGTGGACGCCCCGCTGGACATGCGGATGGACGCGACTACCGGCCCGACCGCCGCCGATGTGCTCAACACCTACAGTCAGGGCGAGATCGCCCGGGTGCTGAAGGTATACGGCGAGGAACGGTTCGCGAACCGGATCGCCGCCGAGATCGTGCGGCGCCGTGCCCGGCAGCCGCTGCGTACCAGTGCCGAACTGGTGAGCCTGCTCTACGACACCATCCCCGCGCCGGCCCGCCGGACCGGCGGACATCCGGCCAAACGCACCTTCCAGGCGCTGCGGGTGGAGGTGAACGGGGAACTGGATTCGCTACGCGCGGCCCTCCCGGCCGCGCTGGCGGCACTGCGCCCGGGCGGCCGCATCGTGGTCATGTCCTATCAGTCGCTCGAGGACCGGGTGGTCAAACACGAGCTGGCCGAACGTGCGAAATCCCGCACCCCGGTGGGGCTTCCGGTCGAACTCCCGGGTATGGGACCGGAGTTCCGCATGCTGACCCGGGGCGCCGAACAGGCCGGCCCCGCCGAGATCGAGGAGAATCCCCGCGCCGCGCCGGTCCGGATGCGCGCCGCCGAGAAGATCGCGCAGGAGGCGGGATGAAACCGGGCACCGGCATCGGCCACGCCGCAGCAGTGGCCCGCGGAGCAGCGAATTCGCTTGTCCGCGTGGCGCGGTTGCGGTACGACGGTGCGGGTGCCGGATGCGGACATCACAGCGGTGACCGCGAAAGCAGGGTGTCAGGGGAGCACCGGCTGGGCATTACGGACCACAGCACAGGCGTACGCGGGCCGAAACCGCGGGCCATCACACCGATACGGGGGTGTCAGGTATGAGCGTGAGCACACGTACCGAGACCGGGCGGCCGGCTCGGCGGGTACACGACGCGGAACGGGTGAAATCCGGTGCCGCGCAGCGGGCCTACGCCCGGCGTCGGCAGCGTACCGGCGGGCCGTCCGCCGCGGCGCCGGCGGTCGCGCCGCGGTCGGAACTGGCGGGTCGCGGACCATTCGTCGCCGCCATCCTGGCCATGTTCGGCTGTGGTCTCGCGCTCACGCTGGTACTGACCACCCGCGCCGCCGAGGACAGCTATCAACTCAGCGACGCGCGAGAGGCCAACCGGGTGCTCTCCGGCGAACGCGCGGCCCTGCAGCGGGAGGTCGCCGCCGCCGATTCCGCACCCGAACTCGCCACGCGCGCCCGGGAACTGGGCATGATCCCGGCGGTGGATCCGGCGCGGCTGGTCGTCGCCCCGGATGGAACGGTCACCGTGGTCGGCGAACCGAAGCCCGCCCAGGGCCCGCCGGCCCCGCCGCTGAACGCACCCCGTGGCGGAGCTCCGCGCTCCGGCGGGGACCCGGGCGAGCGGATCGTCCCGGTCCCGGTGCCGCCGCGGTCGGACCCGGCCGCGTCGGGCGCGGGTGGTGTGCTCGCGGCCCCGGGGGCCGATCCGACGCCCGTACCGCAGCCGGGCGCGGACGCGGGTGTCCCCGCCCCGGCGGATACCACTCCGGCCGACGGTGCGGCACTGCCGCCTGCTCCGGCCGAGGGCGCCGCTCCGGTCGAAGGCGCTGTTCCGGCCGACGGAACCGCTCCCGCCGGCTCGCCTGCTCCGGTCGAGGGGGTCGCGCCGGCCGAAGCGCCCGCTCCGGTCGAGGGCGCGGCCCCGGCGCCCGCCGATACGCCGGGCGCTGTCGAACCCACCTCGGTCCTGCCGGTGCCGCCCGTTACGGCGGGTGAGGAGATGCGATGAACCGGCGCGGGTCGGGGCGTGGGCGCGATTCCGCGCCGAGATCCCGGGCCGCGACCGGTCGCGGAAAAACGAAGAAGCGATCCGCCGAGGTCGCCCGGTCGGCGCCCGGCCGGTCCCCGCAGCCACCCCGGCGGTCACGTCCGGGTGGGCGGTCCGCGCCGAACGGGCCGGTGCGGATCCGGCTCGGCGTGGGCCGGTTGATCATGCTGGTGGCGTTGACCGTGGTGGCCCTGCAACTGCTGTGGATCCAGACCATCGCCGCGCCCACGCTGTCGGCGCAGGCGGCCGGACAGCGCACGGCCTACCAGGACCTACCCGCCGCCCGCGGCACCATCACCGACCGCAACGGCAAATCCCTGGCCTTCACCATCACCGCTCAGTCGCTGAACTTCCAGCCCGTCCGGGTGCGCAGAGATCTCGCCGATGCCCGGGCGAAGGATGATTCCGCGCCCGACCCGGAGCGGCGGCTCGAGGATATCGCCGGGACCATCCACCGGATCCTCGGTGACGAAGGTCCGAAGGAATCGGAACTGCTGGAGAAACTGCGCAGTGACCAGACCTTCGTGTATCTGGCCCGCAATGTCGACCCGCGGAAAGCCGACGAGATCACCGCGAAGTTCCCCGAGGTCGGCACCGAACGCCAGGACCTGCGCGAATACCCGGGCGGTTCGCTGGCGGCCAATATCGTCGGGGCCACCGGATGGGACGGCCACGGCCGGGTCGGGCTGGAGGCCTCGCTGGATTCGGCGCTCGCCGGTACCGACGGCTCCTACACCTATGACCGCGGCTCCGACGGGGCGGTCATCCCCGGCAGTCTCCGCGACCGCCAGCCGGCCGTCGACGGCAACAACGTCGAACTCACCCTGGACTCCTACCTGCAGAACCATGTGCAGCAGCAGGTGCAGCAGGCCAAGGACCGATCGGGCGCGAAATCGGCCTCCGCGGTGGTACTGGACGCCAAGACCGGCCAGGTGCTGGCCATGGCCAACGACAACACGTTCAATCCGGCGCTCGGCCCGCAGCACTGGGATCCGGCCGGTCTGGACAACCCGTCGGTGACCCAGCCCTTCGAACCCGGCTCGGTCAACAAGGTGGTCACCGCCGCCGCGGCCGTCGAATACGGTCTCACCACGCCGGACGAGGTGCATCAGGTCCCCGGCCGCATCGATATGTCCGGGGTGACCGTCGGTGACGCCTGGGAGCACGGCGTAGCCCCCTACACCACCACCGGGATCTTCGGTAAGTCCTCCAATGTGGGCACCCTGATGCTGGCGCAGCGGGTCGGCGAGGACCGGTTCGCCGATATGCTCCAACGTTTCGGGCTGGGCCGGCGCACCGAGGTCGGACTGCCCGGGGAGAGTTCCGGCCTGCTGCCCGCCCGGGACCAGTGGTCCGGTGGTACGTTCGCGAATCTGCCGATCGGGCAGGGGCTTTCGATGACAACCCTGCAGATGACCGGTATGTACCAGGCCATCGCCAACGACGGGCTCCGGATGCCGCCGCGTATCGTGCGCGCCACCGTCGCACCCGATGGGAGCCGCACCGAGGAACCGGCGCCCGAAGGGGTGCGCGTGGTGAGCCCCGAGACCGCGCGCACACTGCGCACCATGTTCCAGTCGGTGGTGCAGAACGATCCGACCGGAGTGCAGATGGGCACCGGGGCCGCCGCCGCGGTCGACGGGTACCGGATCGCCGGGAAGACCGGGACGGCGCAGCAGGTCGACCCGAACTGCGGTTGTTATTCGAGTTCCTCGTACTGGATCACCTTCGCCGGTATCGCGCCCGCGGACAATCCGCGCTATGTCATCGGACTGATGCTCGACGCGCCGGTACGCAGTTCCGACGGCAGCGGCGGGCAGTCGGCCGCACCGCTGTTCCACGACATCGCCTCCTGGGCGCTGCAGCGCGACCGGATTCCGCCGTCGAGCGAACCGGAACGGCAGTTCGTCCTGCAGGCGTCGTGATTCGGCGAACCGGCTTACCCGACCGTGACCCGGCGTCGGTAACCTGACTCGTCGTCGTATCCGCGCTTCATCATGCAGAGAGGAATCCTGTGCCCGCGCAGTCCAGCCAGCCCTCGCTGCGGCCGGCCCGGCCGCTGTCGACACCGCTGCCCGACCTGCTGGATCTGATCGACGCCGAACTTCGGCCACCGGTCGCCACCGACCTACTCGTCACCGGGATAGAACAGCGCTCCGACGCGGTTCTGCCCGGTGACCTGTTCACGGCGTTACCCGGCTCCCGGGCGCATGGCGCCCGGTTCGCCGCGGACGCGGTGGCCCGCGGCGCGGTCGCCGTGCTCACCGACGCCGCCGGGGCGGAACTGGCCGGTGACCTGCCGGTACCCGTCCTGGTGCGGGAGAATCCGCGTGCTGTCCTCGGCGAGTTGTCCGCGGCGATCTACGGTCATCCGTCCGAGCGATTGCGGATCATCGGGATCACCGGCACCTCCGGTAAGACCACCTCGTCGTATCTCGTGGAGGCCGGCCTGGCCGCGGGGGGTCTGTCCACCGCCCTGATCGGCACCATCGAGACCAGAATCGGGGGCCGCCGGGTCCCGAGTGCGCTCACCACGCCCGAGGCGCCGCAATTGCACGCCATGTTCGCGCTGATGGTGGAACAGGGCGTGGACGCGGTGGTGATGGAGGTGTCCAGTCACGCCCTGACACTGGGCCGGGTGGACGGGGTGCGGTTCGCGGTCGGCGCGTTCACCAACCTGTCGCAGGACCATCTGGATTTCCACGCCGATTTCGAGGACTACTTCGCCGCCAAGCGCCGGCTGTTCGAACCGCAGTCCCCGGTCGCCGCCCGCACCGCCGTGGTGTGTGTGGACGATGCCTGGGGCCGCCGCCTCGCCGACGGCCTCGCCGCGCCGATCCGGGTGGCGACCACCGGACCGGCGGACTGGACACTGGCCGGTCCCGCCCGCGCCCACGGCGGGGAGCAGGAGTTCACCGCGGCCGGACCGGACGGCGAGACGCCGGTGCGGCTGCGGCTGCCCGGTGACTACAACGTCGCCAACGGACTGCTCGCGGTCGCGGTGTGCGCGGCCGCCGGAGTGGCGCCGGGGACCGCCGCGCCCGCGCTGGCTACGGTGGATGTACCCGGCCGGATGCAGCGGGTGGAACGCGGGCAGGAGTTCCTGGCCCTGGTGGACTACGCCCACAAGCCCGCCGCCGTGGAATCGGTGATCGCCACGCTGCGCACCCACCTGGTCACGGCGGGGAGCCGGGGCCGGTTGGCGGTGGTGGTCGGCGCCGGCGGCGACCGGGACACCGGTAAACGCGGCCCGATGGGCGCGGCCGCCGCCCGCGGCGCCGATCTGCTCATCGTCACCGACGACAATCCACGGACCGAAGACCCGGCCGCGATCCGCGCGTCGCTGGTCGCGGGCGCGCAGAGTGTCGCCGATGAACAGCGCGGCGAGGTCCGCGATATCGGCGACCGGAGCGCGGCCATCGCGGCCGCGGTCGCCTGGGCGCATCCCGGCGATGTGGTGCTGGTGGCCGGCAAGGGTCACGAAGCAGGGCAGGAGATCAACGGGGTGAAATATCCGTTCGACGACCGCGAAGTACTCGCGGCGGCGATCGATTCGGCAGTGGGGCACAGTTCCGGGGGCGCGGACAACGGTTCGTGGTCCACGGGCGCGGAGGACTTGACAGTTTCATGATCGAAATGACACTGCGGGACATCGCCGAGGTCGTGGGCGCAACGCTGCACGACGTCGGTGACCCGGAGGTGAGGGTGACCGGTTCGGTCGAATTCGATTCGCGCCGAATCGGTCCCGGCGATATCTTCCTGGCGTTGCCGGGCGAGCGCGTCGACGGCCACGACTACGCGGCCGCCGCGATCGAGGCCGGCGCGGTCGCCGTACTGGCCGCCCACCCGGTCGGGGTGCCGGCCATCGTGGTGCCCCCCGCGCCGGGCTCGGTGCCGTCGAGCGCGCTTGCGCTGAGCCATGATTCGACCGGTGCGGGCGCCGCGGTGCTGACCGCGCTGGCCGCGCTGGCCCGGGAGAGCGTGTCGCGTCTGGTCGCGGCCGGGGGACTGACCGTGGTCGGCGTCACCGGATCCTCGGGTAAGACCTCCACCAAGGACCTGCTGGCGGCGGTGCTCGCACCGCTGGGACCGGTGGTGGCCCCGCCCGGCTCCTTCAACAACGAACTCGGGCATCCCTGGACCGCCCTGCGCGCCGGTCCGGACACCCGATTCCTGGTACTGGAGATGTCGGCGCGCGGGCCCGGGCATATCGCCGCGCTGGCCCGGGTGGCGCCCCCGAGCATCGGGGTGGTCCTCAATGTGGGTACCGCGCATCTCGGCGAATTCGGTAGCCGCGAGGCGATCGCACAAACCAAGGGCGAACTCGTCGAAGCGCTGCCCGACACCGGTCTGGCCGTGCTGAACGCCGACGATCCGAAGGTCAGCGCGATGGCCTCTCGTACGGCGGCCCGCGTGGTGACCGTCGGGCACTCCGCCGGCGCGCAGATCCGTGCCGGCGCAATCACGCTGGACGAGCAGGCCAGGGCGTCGTTCACCCTGCACACACCGCAGGGCGACCGACCGGTCACTCTGGCCGTGCACGGGGAACACCAGGTCGGTAACGCGCTGTCGGCCGCCGCGGTGGCCCTGGAGTGCGGCGCCGACCTCGACACCCTCGTCGCCGCGCTCTCCGACGCCCGGGCGGCGTCGGCGCGGCGGATGGATGTGCGTACCAGCGCCGCCGGGGTCACGGTGATCAACGATTCCTACAATGCCAACCCGGATTCCATGCGGGCCGCGCTCAAAGCGCTGGTCACCATGGCCCGGTCGGGCGACACCCCGCGGCGCAGCTGGGCCGTTCTCGGCGAAATGGCCGAGCTCGGCCCGGAATCGGTGGTGGAACACGACGGGATCGGCCGCCTCGCGGTCCGCTTGGATGTGGACCGGCTCATCGTGGTCGGGACCGGACGACCCTCCCGGGGCATGCACCAGGGAGCGGTCATGGAAGGCTCATGGGGTGAGGAATCGGTGCTCGTCCCGGATATCGAAGCGGCCGTGGAGTTGCTCGCCGCCGAAATCGGCGCAGGTGACGTGGTGCTGGTGAAAGCATCGCAATCGGTCGGCCTGTGGGCGGTGGCCGAACAGCTGCTGGCCGAGGGTGAGAAGAACGCGGGTGCCGGCACACCGGCATCCGGCGGCGCCGGCGCCGCCGACGGGGTGAGCACGGAGGCAGTGCGATGAGACAGATCTTGTTCGCGGCGGCGATCGCACTGACGGTGTCGATCCTGTTGACGCCGCTACTGATCCGGATATTCGCCCGGCAGGGCTTCGGGCAGGAGATCCGGGTCGACGGACCGGCCAGCCATCAGTCCAAGCGTGGTACACCCACCATGGGCGGCGTGGCGATCATCATCGGCATGTGGGCGGGCTATCTCGGCTCCCATCTGATCGGAATCGGTTACGAGGCCGAAGGTCCCACCGCCTCCGCGCTGCTGGTCCTGGGCCTGGCCACCGCGCTGGGTGTGGTCGGGTTCATCGACGATTTCATCAAGATCCGCAAGGGCCGCAACCTCGGGCTCACGGCCGCCGGCAAATATCTCGGCCAGATCACCGCCGCGGTGGTGTTCGGCGTGCTGGCGCTGCAGTTCCCGGGTGGCAGCGGACTGTCTCCGGCGAGCCGGCAGCTGTCCTACGTGCGCGATATCAACACCGTCTCGATGAGCGTGGTCGTATTCCTGGCCTTCGTCTGCCTCATCGTGGTGGCCTGGTCGAACGCGGTGAACCTCACCGACGGTCTGGACGGTCTGGCCGCGGGGTCGATGAGCCTGGTGCTCGGCGGCTACGTCGTCATCACGTTCTGGCAGTACTACCACTCGTGCGAGACCAAACCCGAGACCGGCTGCTACAACGTGCGCGACCCGCTGGATCTGGCCCTGGTCTGCGCGGCCGGTACCGCGGCGTGCATCGGATTCCTGTGGTGGAATGCCGCGCCCGCCAAGATCTTCATGGGTGATACCGGGTCGCTGGCCCTGGGCGGACTGCTCGCCGGGCTGTCCATCACTACCCGCACCGAACTGCTGATGGTGGTTATCGGTGCGCTGTTCGTCGCCGAGGCGGCGTCGGTGGTGCTGCAGGTGGCGGTATTCCGGACCACTCGCAACCGGCTGTTCAAGATGGCGCCGTTCCACCATCATTTCGAATTGAGCAAATGGGCGGAGACCACGGTGATCATCCGGTTCTGGTTGCTGGCCGCGATGGCCTCGGCCGCCGGACTCTCCCTGTTCTACAGCGAATATCTCTCCGCGGTCGGGTGAGTTGACGATGGAGGAACATACGCCCAGGGCCCTGCGTTCGCCGGGCCCGATGCTGGAATTCCTACGCGGCCGCGAGGTGCTGGTCGCCGGTTGGGGTGTTTCGGGCCGTTCGCTGATCACGCCGCTGCGCGATATCGGGGCCCGGCCCGTGGTGACCGACAGCGGCGCCGCGGCACTGGCCGAAGCCGCCGGACTGGGGCTGGATATCGCGCCCGCCGCCGAAATCGAGAACACCGACTGGTCGCGGTTCGCGCTGGTGATCACCAGTCCCGGCTGGCGGCCGGACTCCCCGGTGCTGGCCTCGGCGGTGTCCGAGGGCATCCCGGTCTGGGGTGATGTCGAATTCGCCTGGTGGGTGGATCAGGCCCGCATCTACGGTCCGGTCCGCAAATGGCTGGTGGTGACCGGAACCAACGGTAAGACCACCACCACCCAGATGACCCATTCGATTCTGCGGGCCGCCGGTGTCCCCAGCGTCGCCTGCGGCAATATCGGGCTGCCCATCCTGGACGCACTGCGTCGCAATCCCGGGCCGCAGGTACTGGCGGTGGAATTGTCGTCGTTCCAGCTGCACTGGGCGCCGTCGGTGCGCCCGGAGGCCGGGGTCGTGCTGAACGTGGCCGAGGATCATCTGGACTGGCACGGCGGGCTCGACGCCTACGCCGCCGCCAAATCGCGGGCTCTGCTGGGGCGGGTCGGGGTGGTGGGACTCGACGATCCGGTGGCCGCCCGCCTGGCCCGTCGCTCGAAGGCGCGCCGCACCATCGGGTTCCGGATCGGCGTCCCGGCCGACGGTGAACTCGGCGTGGTCGACGGCAAGCTGCTGGACCGGGCCTTCACCAAGGCGGCGATCCTGGCCGAGTCCAAGGAGATCAGCCCACCCGGTCCGGCCGGTATCGCCGATGCACTGGCCGCCGCGGCGCTGACCCGGGCCATCGATGTGGCGCCGCAGTTCGTCCGCGAGGGCCTGATCGAGCACAAGGTCGGCCCGCACCGGTCGGCGCTGGTACGCGAACTGGGCGGCGTCGAGTTCATCGACGACTCCAAGGCCACCAACCCACATGCCGCGCGCTCGTCGATTCTGGGCCATCAGCATGTCGTCTGGATCGCCGGCGGCCAGCTCAAGGGTGCCGGCGTCGAGGATCTGGTGGAAGAGGTCGCCGAGCGGTTGGTCGCTGTCGTGCTGTTCGGTGCCGACGCCCCGGTGATCGCGGCGGCGCTGGCGCGACACGCGCCGGAAGTCCCCGTGGTCGAGTTGGATACGCGAGATCATGCCGGTATGGGGCAGGCAGTCATGGACGAAGCGATCACCGGGACCCGCAATACCGAAATCGCCGACACGGTGATGGAGCGCGCGGTGCGGGAGGCGGCGGCGTTCGCCGGACCCGGCGATACCGTGCTGCTCGCGCCCGCGGCGGCCTCGCTGGACATGTTCACCGACTACACCCACCGGGGCCGCAGCTTCGCCGGTGCGGTGGAGGACCTGAAGGACGAGGACCTCGGGCGGCGGTTATGAGACCGCGCGGCACGCGACAGGTACAGGTGGGCCGATTCGGCGCCTGGCTGGCGCGGCCGCTGGCCTCGTTCCACCTGGTCGTCACCATCGCCACTCTGCTCACCGTGCTGGGGCTGGTGATGGTGTTGTCGGCCTCCAGCGTGGAGTCCTACGCCGACGGCGGGTCGGCGTATTCGCTGTTCGTCCAGCAGATGGTGTACGCGATGGTCGGCGCGGTGCTGTTCTATGTCGCGCTGCGGATACCGTTCCGGCGGCTGCGCCAGCTGTCCTTCCCGGTGTTCGCGGTATCGGTACTGCTACTGGTCCTGGTGCTGATCCCAGGGGTCGGCAGTACGGTCAACGGCGCGCGCCGCTGGATCGATCTGGGGCTGTTCTCGATCCAGCCGTCGGAACTGGTGAAGGTGACGTTCGTGGTGTGGGGCGCCCACCTGCTGATCTCGCGGCGTGCCGCGGGGCGGGCGGCCAACGATCCGGGTGGTTTGAAGAATCTGCTGGTGCCGCTGGTTCCGGCCGGCCTGCTGGTGTGCCTGTTGATCGTGCTGCAGCCGAATCTGTCCACCACCATCGCCCTCGGCATCGTCCTGCTGGCGCTGCTGTGGTTCGGCGGCCTGCCGGTGCGGTTGTTCGTGGCCATCCTCGCCTCCGGCGCCATCGCCGCTCTCGCCCTCGCGCTCTCGGCCGGCTACCGCTCCGACCGGATGCGCGCCTTCTTCAATCCCGCCGACGATCCCCAGGGCATCAACTATCAGGCCCGGCAGGCGATGTACTCGCTGGCCGACGGCGGTCTGTGGGGCCGCGGGCTCGGGCAGAGCCGGGCCAAATGGAGCTATCTACCCAACTCGCACAACGACTTCATCTTCGCCATCATCGGCGAGGAACTCGGGTTCCTGGGTTGTGCGCTGGTACTGGGCCTGTTCGCATTGTTCGTCTACGCCGGTCTGCGGATCGCCGCCCGCTCGGTGGACCCGTTCCTGCGCCTGCTCACCGCGACCGCCACCACCTGGATCACCGGGCAGGCGCTGATCAATATCGGTTATGTGGTGGGCCTGCTGCCGGTCACCGGGTTGCAGTTGCCGCTGGTCTCGGCGGGCGGTTCGTCACTGGCCCTGACCCTGTTCATGTTCGGCATCATCGCCAACGCGGCCCGGCACGAACCCGAGGCGGTGGCGGCCCTGCACGCCGGACAGGACGGGCGGGTCAGTCGCCTGCTGCGGCTGCCGAAACCGGAGGTCTACCATCCCGTGCGGGCCCGCGCCGCCGCGGCCGGCCGCGACCGGGGTCCGGCGCGCCGCCCGGCCCGCACCGAGCCCCGGGACGAGCCCGCGCGGGCCCGGCCGCGCGCCAACAGCCGCGGTACCGACACCCTGCGGGCCACCCGGGCCTGGGAACCCAGCTATTCGGTGACACACGCACGAGAACGGGGAAGAAACAGGTGAGCGCAGCTCAGTCCGCAGGCGAGCACACGGCATCGCGCACGGACGGGATATCGGTGATCGTCGCGGGTGGCGGTACGGCCGGGCATATCGAACCGGCCCTGGCCGTCGCCGACGCGTTGCGGCGACTCGATCCCGGGATCCGGGTGACCGCGCTCGGCACCGAGCGCGGACTGGAAACAACCCTGGTGCCCGAACGGGGGTATCCGCTCGAACTGATCCCGCCGGTGCCGTTGCCACGTAAACCCAGTGCGGATCTGCTGCGGCTGCCCGGCCGGGTCCGGGCCTCGGTGCGGCGTACCCGCGAGATCATCGACGCCGTCGAGGCGGATGTGATCGTCGGATTCGGCGGTTATGTGGCGCTGCCCGCCTATCTCGCGGCGGGCCGCGGGGCCGTGCGGCGCCGTCGCGCGGTGCCGGTGGTGGTGCACGAGGCCAACGCGAAGGCGGGTATCGCCAACAAGGTCGGCGCGCGGCGCGCGACCCGGGTACTGGCCGCGGTGCCGGATTCCGGGCTCGACGCCGAGATCGTCGGCATCCCGGTGCGGGCCGCGATCACCTCGCTCGACCGGGCCGGGCTGCGCGCGCAGGCGCGGGAGCATTTCGGGTTACCCGCGACCGGCCCCGTGCTCCTGGTGTTCGGCGGTTCCCAGGGGGCGCGGTCGCTCAACGACGCGATCTCGGGCGCGGCTCCGCAACTGGCCGCGGCCGGTATCTCCGTTTTGCACGCCCACGGCCCCAAGAACACCCTGGACGTCACCTCGACCGACCCGGCCGCTCCCTATGTGGCGGTGCCTTATCTGTCGCGGATGGATCTCGCCTACGCCGCCGCCGACGCGGTGGTCTGCCGGTCGGGGGCGATGACCGTCGCCGAGGTGTCGGCGGTGGGACTGCCCGCGATCTACGTACCGCTGCCGCACGGAAACGGTGAACAGGAACTCAACGCCCGGCCCGTCGTCGCGGCCGGTGGTGGCAGAATCGTTGCCGACCCCGAACTGTCCCCGAAATATGTGATCGACGAGGTGATACCGCTGCTCACGGATCCAGCACGCATAGCCGAGATGGGCCGTGCCGCCGCCGGCGCCGGCCATCGCGATGCCGCCGACGAGGTCGCCCGGATCGTGCTGCGGGCGGCGGGCCGGTGAGCGGGGAACAGATGACCGCACCGGAGACCGGTCCCGGCGCGCTGCCGCCGGAGTTGGCCCGGGTGCATATGGTCGGTATCGGCGGTGCCGGGATGTCGGGTATCGCCCGCATCCTGCTGTCGCGCGGGGGCGTGGTCTCCGGCTCCGACGCCAAGGAGAGCCGCGGTGTTCTCGCCCTGCGGGCCCGGGGCGCCCAGGTGCGCATCGGGCACGACGCCGGTGCGCTGGATCTGCTGCCGGGCGGGCCGACGGTGGTGGTGACGACCTACGCGGCCATCCCGAAGACCAACCCCGAGTTGGTGGAGGCGCACCGCCGCGAGATCCCGGTGCTGCTGCGGCCGACCGTGCTGGCGGCCCTGATGAGCGGGCATCGCACGCTGCTCGTCTCGGGGACGCACGGGAAGACCTCCACCACCTCGATGCTCATCGTCTCCCTGCAGCACTGCGGGCTGGACCCGTCGTTCGCGGTGGGTGGTGAACTCAACGAGGCGGGTACCAACGCCCATCACGGCAGCGGCGATATCTTCGTCGCCGAAGCCGACGAGAGCGACGGATCCCTGCTGCAGTACGACCCCGATGTCGCGGTGGTCACCAATATCGAATCCGACCACCTGGATTTCTTCGGTTCCGACGCCGCCTATGTGCAGGTGTTCGACGATTTCACCGATCGCCTCGCCGACGGCGGGCTGCTGGTGGTGTGCCTGGACGACCCCGGCGCCCGGGCGCTCGCCGAGCGCACCGGGCAGCGGCTGGCCGATCGCGGGGTGCGGGTCCTCGGGTACGGCACCGGGGAACTGCCCGACGCGCCGGTCCCGGTCGGGGTGCGCCTGCACAGCTGGGAACCGCGGGATGTCGGCGGTATCGCCCACTTCCAGCTCGCCGACGAACCCGCCCCCCGGACCCTGCGCCTTTCCGTGCCCGGCCGGCATATGGCGCTCAACGCGCTGGCCGCGCTACTGACCGCGCGGGCCGCCGGCGCCGATGTGGACGAGATCATCCAGGGGCTGGAGGGTTTCGGCGGTGTACACCGCCGCTTCCAATTCGTGGGCCGGGAGAACCGGGTGCGGGTCTTCGACGACTACGCCCACCATCCCACCGAGGTCCGGGCGGTGCTCGGGGCCGCCGCCGAACTGGTGGACCAGGAGGCGCGCGACGGTGCGCTGGCGCGCCGCGGCCGGGTGATCGTGGTCTTCCAGCCGCATCTCTACAGTCGCACCGCGACCTTCGCCACCGAATTCGGCGCGGCCCTCGACCTGGCCGACGAAGTGGTGGTGCTCGATGTCTACGGGGCACGCGAGGAGCCGCTGCCCGGGGTCAACGGCGCGCTGGTCGCCCAGTCGGTGCACAAACCCGTGCACTACCAACCCGATATGTCTCGGGTGGGCCGCCAGGTCGCGGGTCTCGCCCAGCCCGGTGATGTCGTGATCACCATGGGCGCCGGTGATGTCACCATGCTCGGCAGCCAGATCCTGGACGGACTACGCGCGCGTCCGCAGTACGGGCGGTGAGGCGGGGTGCGGGCCGGGACGCCACGATTCGGAGTGGGTGGATTGCGGCGTTTCCGGCTGTGGGTGCTACCGGCGCTCGCCCTGGTGATCACGCTGGCCGCGCTCGCCTGGTTCTCCCCGCTGCTGTCGGTCCGCGAGGTACGGATCGACGGGGCGGGCGAGATCCCGGAGGAGCAGATCCGCGAATTGCTCCAGGTTCCGGAGACCGGTTCGATCCTGCGGATCGATACCG
Source organism: Nocardia sp. NPDC050193 (assembly GCA_040674215.1). GTDB lineage: Bacteria > Actinomycetota > Actinomycetes > Mycobacteriales > Mycobacteriaceae > Nocardia. The sequence goes on from JBFARE010000003.1 coordinate 56,552, forward strand.
CGGCGATGGCCGCGCGGGTGGCGACCATCCCGAAGGTCCGCAGTGCCCGGGTGCAGCGGGTGCTGCCGTCGACCGTGCGGGTGCGGATCGAGCCGCGAACCCCGGTGCTGTACTACGACTCTCCCGAGGGCGCGCATCTGCTGGACGCCGACGGTATCGAGTACGCGATCGAGCCCGCGCCGATCGGGGTGCCGCAGTTGGTCACGGCCCGGCCGGGCCGTGCCGACGAGCTCACCCGGGCCGCGGTCGCCGTCGCCCGGGTGCTGCCGCCGGCGCTGGAGGTGCAGGTCGAAACCATCCGTGCCGCGGGCGCGTCGGAGATTTCCCTGACATTGCGCGACGGTCGCACGGTACTGTGGGGCAGCAGCGAGGATGGCGAACGCAAATCGGCGGTGGTGGTGCCGCTGCTCACTCAGCCGGGAACCGTGTTCGACGTCTCGAGTCCCAGTCTGGTCACGGTAAAATGATTCCCAGCAATCTTGTTCGGTTCGACCCTGTTCGGTACGCAGCTCCGCCTCGGCCCCGGACGCTCACCCGGAGACCGCATGTGGCGGGAGCCGGGGGTGTCCCACGATGTGGGCGCGGGCCGCTGGGCAACCGTTCACGATACGTCGCGTACCGCCCTGGTAGAAGCAAGTTCGCCGAAGAAACTGGTTATCGTCTCGGCGCGCCTGCGAGCGGATCGCGACGGCGGCGAATAGCGTTCCGCACCAGTCGGATACTTGACATAACTCCAACCCTATGGTTGAGGTTCAGGGTTTGCTCGGATCGTGGTCCGCGGATCGTGGTCGCGCGGAACGATATCGGGCATCCGAAAACGACAGACTTTGGATCGAAGGAAGGCGAGAGCTCATGACGCCCCCGCACAACTACCTTGCCGTGATCAAGGTCGTCGGTATCGGCGGCGGCGGCGTGAACGCCGTCAACCGAATGATCGAGCAGGGTCTCAAGGGTGTCGAGTTCATCGCGGTGAACACCGACGCCCAGGCACTGCTGATGAGCGATGCCGACGTGAAGCTCGATGTCGGGCGGGAGCTCACCCGGGGCCTCGGCGCCGGCGCCGACCCCGAGGTAGGTCGTAAGGCCGCGGAGGACCACAAGGACGAGATCGAAGAGGTGCTCAAGGGCGCCGATATGGTCTTCGTAACCGCCGGTGAGGGCGGCGGTACGGGTACCGGCGGCGCGCCCGTCGTGGCGAGTATCGCGCGCAAACTGGGTGCGCTGACCATCGGTGTGGTCACCCGGCCCTTCTCCTTCGAGGGGAAGCGCCGCGGGAATCAGGCCGAGGTCGGTATCAACCTGCTGCGTGAATCCTGCGACACCCTGATCGTCATTCCCAACGATCGGCTGCTACAACTCGGCGATGCCGCGGTGAGTCTGATGGATGCCTTCCGCTCGGCCGACGAGGTGCTCCTCAACGGTGTGCAGGGCATCACCGACCTGATCACCACTCCGGGTCTGATCAACGTCGACTTCGCCGACGTCAAGAGCGTGATGTCGGGGGCGGGTAGCGCGCTGATGGGTATCGGTTCGTCCAGAGGGGAGGGCAGGTCGGTCAAAGCGGCCGAGGCGGCGATCAATTCACCGCTGCTGGAGGCTTCGATGGACGGTGCGCACGGGGTGCTGCTCTCGATCGCCGGCGGTTCGGATCTGGGCCTGTTCGAGATCAACGAGGCCGCCTCGCTGGTGCAGGAGGCCGCGCATATCGAGGCCAATATCATCTTCGGTACGGTGATCGACGATTCGCTCGGCGACGAGGTGCGGGTCACCGTGATCGCCGCGGGCTTCGACGGCGGTGGTCCCGCCCGGCGGACCTTCGATCCGGCGACCACCCGCGGATCGCTGGGCTCCGGACGTACCGCGGAGATCTCGGCGCAATCGCGGACCGCCGAACTCGGTCAGTCCCGGACCGCCGAACTGGGCGCGGTCCGTGGCCATTCCGAGGAGCCGGCCTCGACCCGCTCGTCGGATCCGGGTTCGACGATCGCCCGCGGCCCGGCCCCGAGCTACCGCGATACCGAACGCACCCGTCCGCCGGTGGATCCGACGCTGACCCACAACAGCCGGTCCCATATCCAGCCGCCGCCGGACCTACCCGACGATGACGACGATGTGGACGTCCCGGATTTCATGCGCCGCTGAATCCGGTGCCGTGTCACCGGTGGTGATCCGCCCGCGCCGAGTGCGCGGGCGGTCCGCTGTCGCGGGTGCGCGTGCCGCCGCCGGACCGGGCGGGGCCGCGTCGAACTGCCACTAGGCTCGGTGGCATGACAGCGGCACCGGTACTCACCGTTCGACGGGTCGTCACCACGCGCGCGGGAGGTTTCTCCGCGCCGCCCTACGATTCGTTCAATCTCGGCGATCATGTCGGCGACGATCCGGAGGCGGTGCGGCGCAATCGCGCCCGGCTCGCCGATACCCTCGGGCTCCCCACCGACCACGTGATCTGGATGGAGCAGATCCACGGTCGCACGATCGCGACGGTGGACGGGCCCCGCACCGAACCGTTTCCCGGCACCGACGCCCTGGTCACCACCCGGCCGGGGCTGGCGCTGGTGGTGCTGTCCGCCGATTGCGTCCCCCTGCTGCTGTCCGACGACGAGGCGGGGGTCGTGGCCGCCGTGCATGCCGGGCGGGTGGGCGCGCGCATCGGTATCGTGCCGCGGGTGCTGCAGGCGATGGTCGCCGCCGGCGCGCGGCCCGATCGGATCGGCGCGCTGCTCGGCCCTGCCGCCAGCGGCCGGCAGTACGAGGTGCCCGCCGCGATGCGGGCCGACGTGGAAGCGCATCTGCCCGGTAGTGCCACCACCACGGTGCGCGGCACCCCCGGCCTGGATCTGCGCGCGGGTATCCGGCGCCAGCTCACCGCCGCCGGGGTCACCTCGATCGCCGAGGACCCGCGCTGCACCATCGAGGACACCACACTCTTCAGTCACCGACGCGGCGCGCCGACCGGACGATTGGGCAGTGTCATCTGGATGGAATCGGGTACAGCGTGAACGGCCGAGTGGTCCGCGGCGCCGCATCCAGTCGTCGCGACCGCGCGGTCGGCGCGAAACATCAACTCGCGCATAATGTTCGAGGTGCGGCCGGGGATCGGTCACTGGGAGATGGGAGACCGATGACGGCGCAGAGACCGAACGGCACGCGGAGATGAGCGGCGCTCGCACCGGGGGCCGTAGCGAGTCCGAATCCGCCCGGACGGTGGCGGATTCCGCCGAGCAGCCGGGGCAGTCTGTCCCGGACAGTCGCGGAGCCGCGGCCGGAAACGACTCCCGTACCGCGGAACTGGCCGATAACCTCGCGCGTCTGCTCGCACGTATCGATGCAGCGTGTGTCGCTGCCGGCCGGGATCCGGGGGAGGTCCGGCTGCTCCCGGTGACGAAATATTTTCCGGCTTCCGATATCGCCGCGCTGTATCGTCTGGGCCGCCGCGACTTCGGGGAGAACCGTCCGCAGGAGGCCGGTGCCAAGGCCGCGGAGCTGGACCGTCCCGGGATGCGCTGGCATCTGATCGGCCGGCTGCAGCGGAACAAGGCGCGCCAGGTGGTGCGCTGGGCGCACGCGGTGCATTCGGTGGACAGCGAACGCCTGGCGACCGCGCTCGCCACGGCCACCGCGGCCGCCCTGGATGCCGGTGAGCGGAACACTCCGCTGGAGGTGCTGATCCAGGTGAGCCTGGATGCCGACCCGGCGCGGGGCGGGGTGGATCCGGCCGCGCTGCCGGCGCTGGCCGACCGGATCGCGGACGCCGCGGAACTGCGTCTGGCTGGGATTATGGCCATTCCGCCGCGGGCTGCCGAGCCGGACGCGGAGTTCGCCCGCCTGGCCGAATTGCATGCCCGGCTGCGTTCCGGACATCCAGGGGCGACGGAGTTGTCCGCCGGAATGTCCGATGATCTTGAAAGAGCTATTGCCCATGGATCCACGTGTGTGCGTGTCGGTACCGCTCTCATGGGTGCCCGGCCGATAACCTCGGCGTAGCAAACAAACCTCATCAGTCACATTCGACACATATGCTGGGACACGACGAGGGCTGAGCAAGACTTCAACACCCGGCCGCCACCGGGGCCGAAGGAAGGTCGACCAGAATGAGCGAGCGCAGCGAGCGAGTACTCGACGCAGCCACCATCGTGATCATGACGGAGCCGAGCGATAGCGAGGTGCGGTCGCTGAGTGAGCGCAGCGAGCGAGTACTCGACGCAGCTACGAGCGTGCTCGTGACCGGGCCGAGCGTCAGCGAGGTGCGGTCGCTGAGTGAGCGCAGCGAGCGAGTTATGGGGGCAGCCACGAGCGTGCTCGTGACCGGGCCGAGCGTCAGCGAGGTGCGGTCATGAGCACGCTGCACAAGTTCAAGGCGTACTTCGGCATGGTTCCGCTCGAGGATTACGAGGACGACTACGTCGACGATCGCACTCCGCGCGGGGTCGAGGATCGTGGCGGGCGCCGACCGCGTGACTACTCCGAGCGTGCCCCCCGCGACTACGACGATCGCCCGGACTACGACCGGTACCCCGAGGACCGCTACGACGCTCCCGACTACCGCGACGTGCCCTACAAGTCGTCCTACCAGCCCAGCTACCCCGCGCCGCGCCGGGACGACTACCCGGGTGACGCCTACGACGACGATTACGAGGGACCGCGCCGCCCCACCCGGATCGACGCCGCCGCCTCCGGCCGGTATCGTCCGGGCGGCGGTGCCTCCCTGCGCGGCGCGACCAGGGGAGCGCTGGCAGTCGATCCCGATGCCGAGGAGCGACGGCTGGCCGAGCGGGTCCGTCCCGAACCGGCTGCCGCCCGCCGTCCCGCGATCTTCGAGGACGGAGGTCCCTTGTCCAAGATCACCACGCTGCGTCCGCGTGATTACAGCGAAGCCGCGATCATCGGGGAGCGGTTTCGCGAGGGCAACCCGGTGATCATGGATCTGGTCGATCTCAGCAATGCCGATGCCAAACGCCTCGTCGACTTCGCTGCCGGGCTGGCCTTCGCCCTGCGCGGCTCGTTCGACAAGGTGGCGACCAAGGTGTTCCTGCTCTCCCCGGCCGATGTGGACGTATCGGCCGAGGAGCGTCGCCGGATCGCGGAAACCGGGTTCTACAACCAGAAATAGCGAGCACCTCGCCCGGCCGGGCGCCGCGTGCTACGGACAAGATCGGCGCGGGCATTTTGCACCGCGCCGATTTTGCGGCAGAGTGAGGTCGTGGCCTTGTTCGCGGTGCTGTACTTCGTACTGTTCATCTTCTGGCTGTTGCTCATCAGCCGGGTGATCGTCGAGTTCATCCGGAGCTTCGCCCGCGACTGGCGTCCCACCGGGGTGGTCGTCGTGATCCTCGAGGTGATCTTCACCATCACCGACCCTCCCGTGAAGCTGCTGCGGCGGTTGATCCCGCCGGTCTCCCTGGGCGGAATTCGGCTCGATCTATCGATTATGGTTCTGCTGTTCCTGGTCTTCATCCTGATGTCGGTGGTGAGCCGGCTCGGACAGCCGGTAGCTCCGGTGTGACAGAATGGGCCGTGAAGACTTGCCAGAGCCGCTAGATCTGCCAACGCGCGAAGGGATCCTTCCATGCCGCTGACCCCAGCCGATGTGCACAACGTCGCGTTCAGCAAACCGCCTATCGGTAAACGCGGCTACAACGAGGATGAAGTCGACGCGTTTCTGGATCTGGTGGAGCAGGAACTTTCCCGGTTGATCGAGGAGAACGCCGACCTTCGCCAGCGGGTTGCCGAGCTCGATGCCGAATTGGCCGATGCCAAGGTGAACAGCCGGGGTCAGGCCGGGCCGGGTCTGGGTAAACCGGTGCAGCAGGCCCCGCCTCCGGAACCGATCAAACCCCCGGTCCAGGCGCCGCCGTCGGCACCCATCCCGGTGGTGCCGGCAGCCCCCTCGGCCGCCGACGCCGCGGCCGATGCGAATATGCAGGCCGCCAAGGTGCTGAGCCTGGCGCAGGAGATGGCCGACCGGCTCACCAGCGATGCCAAGAGTGAAGCGGAGAATTTGCTGGCGAACGCGCGGGCCAATTCCGAGCGGATGGTCAACGACGCGCGGGTGCGCTCGGACGAGATGATCGCCGATGCGCGGCACAAGTCCGACGCGATGCTCAGCGATGCCCAGACCCGTTCGGACAGCCAGTTGCGCCAGGCCAAGGAGAAGGCCGACGCGCTGCAGGCCGACGCCGAGCGCAAGCACACCGAGATCATGGGGACCATCACCCAGCAGCGCAATGTGCTGGAGAGCCGGATCCAGACCCTGAAAACCTTCGAGCGCGAATACCGGGTGCGGCTCAAGTCGTATCTGGAATCGCAGCTCGAAGAGTTGGAGAACCGTGGTTCGGCCGTGCCGGTCGACGAGGGTGATTCCTTCGATACCGGGGCCAACCAGCTCGCTCCCGCCTCGTTCGGCAAAGGCGAGTAAACGCCCGATACCGCTGGGAGCGAACGGGCACCCGGCCTGCTGTTCTGGGGGTCATCATGCTTGTCCTGACACTGGCGCTGGCCACGATCGGCCTGGCCCTGCTGATCCTGTCGCTGGCCACTGGTTCGGTGATCTGGGCGTGGGGCTGTATCGCCGTATGCGTTGTCGGCGCTGTGGTGTTGCTGGCGAGCGCGCTGTCGATGCGCGCACCCGATGAGGAGCTGCCGCCGCGGGATCAGCACGCGAAGCGCTGACTAGAAAAACGGGCGAGAACCAAAACGTCCTTCCGGGTTGCGGGTGCTGCGGCTCCGCGGGCGGTTGTATAAGTGGTTGACCGTCCTGGTTAGAATCAAACCTGTAAGTCGGCGACGATCCGGCCATCACCGGGGAGCTTTCGGAAGAACGGCGCCGTGCGGCGCTTCCCAGGTCGCGCACGCTCAGTAGAACCGAACGGGTGAGCCCGTCACAGCTCGTAACGAGAGGTCCACCCGGTTCGCCGGGCCGGACAAGCGGGGTGGTACCGCGGTTCCGGCGCACCCGTTGCGCCGCGATCGTCCCCGTGCCGAGATACCGCGCCCCAGAGCGCGCCGGGCACGAGGAGATGTGTATCCGCGATGGCGGACGAGAAATCCAGTAGCAGCGCATATCCGCGCGTCGATCTCGGCGGCGGATCCGGTGTGTCCTTCCCCGAGCTGGAGCGGGCCGTGCTGGACACCTGGGCCGCCGACGGAACCTTCCGCGCCAGTATCGACAACCGGGCCGGCGCCGAGGAGTTCGTCTTCTACGACGGACCCCCGTTTGCCAACGGTCTGCCGCATTACGGTCATTTGCTGACCGGCTACGTCAAAGATGTCATCCCCCGTTTCCAGACCATGCGCGGTAAGCGGGTCGAGCGGCGTTTCGGGTGGGATACCCACGGGCTGCCGGCGGAAATCGAAGCGGAAAAGCAGCTCGGTATCACGGACAAATCACAGATCGACTCGATGGGACTCGCGGAATTCAATGCCGCGTGCAAGTCGTCGGTGCTCCGGTATACGGGTGAATGGCGCGATTATGTGACCCGGCAGGCTCGCTGGGTCGACTTCGACAACGACTACAAGACACTCGATCTCGACTTCATGGAGTCGGTGATGTGGGCGTTCAAGTCGCTCTACGACAAGGGCCTGATCTATCAGGGTTTCCGGGTGCTGCCCTACAGCTGGTACGAGCAGACCCCGCTGTCGAACCAGGAGGCCAAGCTCGACGACGCCTACCGGATGCGCCAGGATCCGGCGGTGACGGTGGATATGGTGCTCACGGTTCCCGCGGACCATCCGCTGGGTGACCTGGATGGCGCCAACGCGCTGATCTGGACCACCACCCCGTGGACGCTGCCGTCCAACCTCGCCGTCGCGGTACATCCGGACCTGCGCTACGTGCAGGTGCGCGGTGCGGACGGCAAACGCTATGTTCTCGCGGCCGAGCGGGTCGGCCACTACGCGCGGGAACTCGGTGAGCGGCCCGAGGTGCTCGGGGAGTACGACGGGGCCGCGCTGGTCGATCTGCGCTATACGCCGCCGTTCGACTTCTTCACCGGGCATCCGAATGCGCACCGGGTGCTCGCGGCCGACTATGTCACCACCGATTCCGGTACCGGAATCGTGCACATGGCGCCCGCCTTCGGTGAAGAGGATATGGATGTCTGTAGCGCGAACGGTATCGAGCTGGTGCAGCCGCTCGACCCGGGCGGCAAGTTCACCTCCATGGTGCCGCCGTACGAGGGTCTCATGGTGTTCGACGCCAATCCGGTGATCATCAAAGACCTCAAGGCCGCCGGAAAACTGCTGCGGCAGGAAACCGTCGACCACTCCTATCCGCACAGCTGGCGTTCCGGCCAGCCGCTGATCTATATGGCCGTGCCCTCCTGGTTCGTGGCGGTGACGCAGTTCCGTGAGCGCATGGTGGAGCTGAACAAACAGATCAGCTGGGTGCCCGAGCACATCCGCGACGGACAGTTCGGTAAATGGCTCGAGAACGCGCGCGACTGGAACATCAGCCGGAACCGGTACTGGGGCAGCCCGATCCCGGTGTGGATGTCCGACGATGCCGCCTATCCGCGGATCGATGTCTACGGTTCGCTCGACGAACTCGAACGCGACTTCGGGGTGCGGCCCACGGATCTGCACCGTCCCGCGATCGACGAGCTGACCCGGCCCAACCCGGACGACCCGACCGGGCAGTCCACCATGCGCCGGGTGCCGGAGGTACTGGACTGCTGGTTCGAATCGGGGTCCATGCCGTACGCGCAGGTCCACTTCCCGTTCGAGAACAAGGACTGGTTCGACTCACACTTCCCAGGCGATTTCATCGTCGAGTACAACGGGCAGACCCGCGGCTGGTTCTACAACCTGCACGTCCTGTCGACGGCATTGTTCGACAGCCCCGCGTTCAAGAATGTGGTCGCGCACGGCATCGTGCTCGGCGACGACGGGCTCAAGATGAGCAAGTCCAAGCGCAACTACCCGGATGTGAACGAGGTATTCGACCGGGACGGCTCCGACGCCATGCGCTGGTTCCTGATGAGTTCACCGATCCTGCGGGGCGGCAACCTCATCGTCACCGAGCGCGGTATCCGCGAGGGCGTGAGTCATGCGCTGCGGCCGCTGTGGAACGCTTGGACGTTCCTGCAGCTCTACGCCGCCGAACCCGGAGTGTGGCGGACCGATTCGCCCAATGCGCTGGATCGCTACATCCTGGCGAAGCTGGCGCAGACCCGCGATGTGATGACCACGGCGCTGGAGGAGTTCGATATCGCCGGCGCCTGCGAGGAACTGCGTACCTTCGCCGACGCGCTGACGAACTGGTATGTGCGCCGGTCGCGCGCCCGGTTCTGGGCCGAGGACCGCGACGGGGTCGATACCCTGCACACGGTGCTCGAGGTGGTGACGCGGTTGGCGGCTCCGCTGCTGCCGCTGGTCACCGAGGTCATCTGGCGGGGGCTGACCGGTGAGCGTTCGGTGCACCTGACGGACTGGCCGGCCGCCGATACGCTGCCGCACGATCCGGAGCTGGTGGCCGCGATGGACGAGGCGCGCAGCGTGTGTTCGACCGTGCTGAGCCTGCGTAAGGCGCAGAAACTGCGGGTCCGGCTGCCATTGGCGGAGGTGACCATCGCCGCCTCCGACGCGGAACGGCTGGCCCCCTACGCCGATATCATCGCCGACGAGGTGAACGTCAAGAAGGTCGACCTCACCACCGATGTCGCCTCGCACGGCCGGTTCGAGCTGGCGGTCAACGCGCGTGCCGCCGGGCCCCGCCTGGGCAAGGACGTGCAAAAGGTGATCAAGGCTGTCAAGGCGGGTGACTGGTCGGAGACCGCCGACGGTGTGGTCAGTGCGGCCGGGATCGAACTGCTGCCCGAGGAGTACACCCAGCGGCTGGTGGCGGCCGAACCGGAATCGACCGCGGCCCTGCCCGGTAACGCGGGCCTGGTGGTGCTGGATTCGGTGGTCACCGAGGAATTGGAGGCCGAGGGCTGGGCCCGTGATGTGATCCGGGATCTGCAGGAGACCCGGAAATCGCTCGGCCTCGACGTCTCCGATCGCATCACGGCGACCCTGGAGGTCCCGGCCGATCGGCAGGACTGGGCGCGCACCCATCGCGAGTTGATCGCGGGGGAGATCCTTGCGGTAGAGCTGGAATTCGGGCCGGCCGGTCCGGATGCCGCGGAGCTCACCGGCGGGGTGCGGGCCCGGATCGTCAAGGCGGGCTGAGCCGGCGCTGCCGGCCGGATCACCGGTCCGGCCGGCAGCGGGCCACCCGTGCTGCTCGGTCGCGGAACGCCGTCGCGGTAGAGCGGGTTCTCGCTGTATTTCCCGGTGGGGCACCAGGGTTCGGTGCGCCGGGTCTCGTCCGCGCTCCAGCGGTTCGGGCGGATTGGGTTGTGACACCGGCCCGGCCGCGGGCGCGGAGACCGCCGCAGCGGTGGACGCGCCGTTCGGCGTACGCGCCTACGCCGACCTCGGCGCGTCCGCGCGCGGTAGTGGCCGGCGGACAGGCCCGGCCGGCGGGCATCCGCGCCCATGACCGAGCCGGTGGTGCGCACTAGGGTGAAATCTTATGGCTTCGGACAATCCCGACGAGTGGTGGCAGCATTCCCCTGAGGGACAACAGAAGAATTCCCCGTCGGGTCAGTGGCAGCAGCAGGGGGACCCGTCCTGGGGCGGGCAACAGGGACCAGGCGTGCAGTGGGGGCAGACCGCGGGCCGCGGCCCGTACCCCACTCCGCAGCAGGGCGCGTGGGAGGTGCCGCCGCTGGGGAGCGGGGGATACGGCGGGCCGCCGCCGAAGAACAACGGCCCCCTGATCGCGGTGCTGGTCGCCGTGGTGGTGCTGGTCCTGATCGGTGTCGTCGGGCTGGTGGCGCTGCAGTCGCGGGGTTCGGCGGAGAATTCCTCGGCCGGAACCTTTACGGAGTCAACCGGTTCCGCGCCTCTTTCGAGTTCGCCCTCCGCCACCTCCACCACCGCGACCACCAGTGCGCTGCCCTCCGTGGGGGAACCGGTGCTGCGGGAGGGGCTGGCACCGGTCGCTGTGCTCGGCCCGACCTGGCAGGCCGGTGAGAGCACGTACACGATGGCGTTCAAGGACTGGCCCTTCGCCTTTCGCGCGCCCGGTTCCTGGGGGTGCATGAAGGGCTCGATCGAGAAGATCCCGGATGCCCAGGCGTGGGGTTGTGTGGACGAGAGCAATTCCGCTGCGGGACAGAAGGTCAACCTCATCCTCCGCAAATGTCCAGCGATCTGTGACGCCGCTACGCAGACGCGTTTCAACGCCGACTGGTTCGATGAGCCGGACAAGGTGCGTACGTTCGACGAGCGCACCTCCTATGTGGAGACCGCAGCCAATGACGAAGGCAAGTTCACGGTGGATTTCAGTCGCTTTTTCGCGGCGGAACCGGGTGGTGAGCCGGTCTGGCAGGTGGGGGTCTACCTGGAGTCCCCGACCGCCACCAAGGATGTGGTACTCAAGACGCTCAACGATGTGGCCACTCAAACGCAATAAACATTTTTGTGATGTTCATCACATGCTGGATATTTGCTAGAAGCTTGTAGCCCCTCTGCCCGCCGGGCAAAATCATCCTCGATACCGCTGAGTCCGGTTCTCCGGACCACGGGAACGGTGATCATTTCGTTCGGTTCTACCTGAGTGAAGTTGCGCCGGAGCCGTTTCACCCGGCGTGACCCCTGTGGTTGGCGGTGTCCCCACCCTTCGTGGCGGATGCCGCGAGAAAACCGGGGCGCCGCACGGCGTCCTGGCCACCGACGGGCAGAAGGGTGGGCAAGTGATCGGAATTGCACTGCGCCGGGGTGTCGCCGGCATGCTTTTCGCGACGGCCATCGGCGCCGTCGCCGCCGCCCCCGGGTGGGCGCAGACCGGAAGCGGGGCCACTGGATCGGCCTCCGGATCCGGCTCGCTCAGTGCCAGCGGCTCGGCCGCGCTACCGGTCTCCAGCAGCAACGGACTCGGCGCGCTGGCCGCCGCGACCTCGCAGACCGGGAAGATGTACGAATGGGGCGCTACCGGCCCGGATACCTGGGATTGCTCCGGTCTTGTGCAGTGGGCTTTCCGTCAGGTGGGTGTCACGCTGCCGCGCACCACGTGGGAGCAGGCCGAAGTGGGTGCCTCGGTCCCGCGGTACGCGCTCTCGCCGGGTGATGTGATCATCATCAATTCCGACGCGTCCCATGTCGGGATCTACGCCGGGTTCGGCCAGGTGCTCAATGCCTACGGCGCCGGTGTCCCGGTCGGGCTCACTCCGCTCGACCAGTTCTACATCTACAGCATCCGCCGTTTCTGAGGCTGCGGCGGCGGCAGCGTCGCCGCCGAACCGTTGTCAGTCGACCTGCCGGCGCAGCAGTGGCCCATAGTCGGGGTGGGCCAGCGCCGAGGCGAACTGCGCGATGAGATAGTCGCCGGGGTTTCCTGTGTCGTACCAGCGGCCCTGGATGACCTGCCCGTAGACCGCATGATTGGCGGCATAGGCATTGATGGAATCGGTCAGGTAGACCTCGCCGGTGCGATGGGTGTACCAGTTCTCCGTCTGCGCCCGCAGCTCGTCGATGATCCCCGGTGTCACCACGTAGCCGCCGATGGCGGCGAAGGCCGAGGGGGCGTCCTCGGGCTTGGGTTTCTCCACCAGGCCCGATATGCGCAGCAGGCCGTCGTCCAGGTCCTCCCGGACCACCGGGACGCCGTAGCGCTGCGATTCGTTCGGATTCATCGGCATCAGTGCCAGCACCGGGCAGCCTGTCGATTCGTAGGCGCGGATCAGCTGCTGGGCCCGCGGTTCCTCGGCGACGAAGACGTCGTCGGGCCACAACACCAGCATCGGTTCGTCGGCGGCGGTACGGGCCGCATTGAGTACCGGGGTCCCGTTCCCGTACGGGCCGTGCTGGTCCAGATAGGTGATGTGACCCAGCCTGGACAGTTCGCCGACCTCTTCGACCGCGTCCGCGTAGGCGGTCTTGCCATCGGCGCGCAGCTGGGCCACGAGTGCGGGATTGGGCCGGAAATGGTCCTGGATCAGCGATTTTCCGCCACTCACCACAATGGTGATATCGGTGATCCCGGAGGCCACCAGCTCACGTACCGTGTGCTCGATCACCGGCTTGTCGCCGACCGGCAGCATCTCCTTGGGGATCGCCTTTGTCAGCGGTAGCAGTCGGGAACCGATACCGGCAGCGGGAATGACGGCCTTACGGATCTTCATCGTCCGATCATCACATATCCGTCAGCCGCGGCGCGGTATCCCGGCCCGGTCCCGCGATCCCGGAAACGCCGGGTGGCCGGGTCGATCGTGGCGTGCGGGCGGCCCGGCGGCAAGGCCCCGTGACAGGTCGGCGGGCCGAGAGAACTCCCGGCAACCGGGCGGGGGTCGGCCCACCTCCCGCCTCCTGTCGGTACCGCCGCGTACATTCTGCGCTCATGAACTCCACGGTCACCGGCAGCGGCCGCGGCGGGAGCGGCCGCCGCCGGGTCCCGCGGTGGTGGCCGGCCGGTGCACCGCGAGCGACCCCGTGGTGAGCGACCGGCATCCCGGCACCGGAGCCCGGCCGGTCCCGCCGCCGGTCGGCCGGACTTCCCGGCGCTGGGTGCTCCATATCGATATGGATGCCTTCTTCGCCTCCTGCGAACAGCTCACCCGCCCCACCCTGCGCGGCCGCCCGGTACTGGTCGGCGGGACCGGGGCGCGCGGGGTGGTGGCCGGGGCGAGCTACGAGGCGCGGGCGTTCGGTGCGCGTTCGGCCATGCCGATGCAGCAGGCGCGGCGGCTGGTCGGGGTGTCGGCGGTGGTGGTCCCGCCGCGGGGCGCGCTGTACAGCGTGCTGAGCGGCCAGGTCTTCGAAACCTTGCGCGCCCGGGTCCCGGTGCTGGAGACCCTGTCGTTCGACGAGGCGTTCGCCGAGCCGGCCGAACTGGCCGGGGCGAGCGCGGCGGAGGTGGAGGCGTTCTGCGCGGGACTGCGGGCCGCGGTGCGGGAGCGTACGGGCCTGGTCGCCTCGGTGGGTGCCGGCGGCGGGAAACAGTTGGCCAAGATCGCCTCCGGGATGGCCAAACCCGATGGGATCCGGGTGATCGCGCCGGACGAGCAGCAGACACTGCTGTCCGCCCTGCCGGTGCGCAAACTCTGGGGTATCGGCCCGGTGGCCGAGGGCCGGTTGCGCACCCTCGGGATCGAAACCGTGGGCGCCTTCGCTGCGCTACCGGAGGCCGAGGCGGTATCGATCCTGGGCGGCAGTATCGGCGCGGCGCTGCACCGACTGGCCCGGGGTATCGACGACCGCCCGGTCGCCGAACGCGCCGAGGCCAAACAGATCAGCGCCGAGACCACCTACGAACACGACATCGTCACCCTGGAGCGGTTGCGCCCGGCGATCACCGAGATGGCCGCCGCCGCGCACCGCCGGCTCGGCCGCGACGGCCGCGCCGCCCGGACCGTGGTGCTGAAACTCCGGCGTGCCGATATGAGTATCACTACCCGTTCCACCACCCTGCCCTACGCGACCGAGGACCTGGCCACCCTGACCGCCGCCGCGCAGCGGGCGGCGATCGACCCGCGGGAGCTGGGCCCGATCCGGTTGGTCGGCGTCGGCTACGCCGGGCTGTCCACGATCCGGCAGGAATCGCTGTTCCCGGAACTGGACCGGCAGGGTGGCGAGCCCGGCGGGGCGGCGGGGGAGCCGGGCGGCGCCCCGGCTTCTCTGACGGCAGCCGAAGAGACCTCTGTGGATTCGGTAAGACATTCTGCGGGACCGGCGAGTTCGATGGACACGACGGCCGGTTCGGCCCCGCCACCCGGCGGAGTCGCCGAAAATCCTCCCAGCCCGCCGGATTCCGTCGTTTCCGCTGGTAGCGGTACGCTCTGGCGGCCGGGTGCGGATGTACGGCATCCCGAGTTCGGATTCGGCTGGGTGCAGGGGGCGGGGCACGGACGAGTGACCGTCCGGTTCGAGACCCGCTCGACAGGACCGGGGATCGCGCGTACTTTCGCTGCCGACAATACGGAGTTGTGCTCAGCGGATCCGCTCGCCAGCTTGTCCTGACGGCCCGCCGGGTAGGTTGGTCCGGGCAGCGTCGCCGGTTCCGGTGGCCCTGTCGTAGTGCACGACACCGAACCCTCGAACGCAAAGGACGAGCAGTTGAAGCTTCGCAAGACCGGACGTATCGCGATCGCCGGTGTGGCCGCCGTGGCCGCGCTGACCCTGACGGCGTGTGGTAGCGATGATTCCGACTCGGACAGCAAGGCCGCGAGCACCACGTCCGCGTCGGCGGCCGCCTCGGAAGAGGCGTCCGATCTGCCGCCGGTGCCCACCGTGGCCGACCTGAACGCTCAACTCCAGCGCGCCCTCGACCCGGCCGTACCCAACGAGGAGAAGCTGGACATGATGCAGGGCGCCGAGGCGGATCCGGAGCTGCCGGGCAAATTGGCCCAGTTCTACACGGATTCGGGTGCCACCATCGAGGTCACCGAGGTCAACGATTTTGCCGACACCATCAACGCCAAGGCCAACTTCAAGTTGGGCGACACCCAGAACGTGGTCGATGTCCCGTTCGTCGCCGAGGACGGTGTGTGGAAGGTCGAGAAGACCTGGACCTGCAATATGCTCGCCCAGGCCCAGGTGCAGTCCCCGGCCTGCGCGGCCTGATCCCCGCGGGTGCAAACCAGCCGGTCCGCTCCGAGCGGACCGGCTGGTCTCGTTCGATGGCTTCGACAGATCGGTGAGCGCAGCCGCGGCGGTGCGCGCGGGCCCGGCTAGGATTGCGCCCCGTGGCTGACACGATGGTGGTGGCGGCGCCCGAGCCGACAGATCTCTCCGACGGTCCCCGATCCCGATCGCGGGGTGGCTGGGCGCGGCCGGTCGCACTGGTGTCGGCGCTCATCGGGGCGCTGCTTGCGATAGCGGTACCGCTGCTCCCGGTCCGGGTCGACGCCGCCACACTGTCCTGGCCGCAGGACGATTCCGCCGCCTCCATCGAGGCCCCGCTGGTCGCGTACGCGCCATTGGATTACACGGCCACGGTGCCGTGCGCGGCGATCCGGCAACTCGGGCCCGGCGGCGGGGTGCTGACCGCCACCGCGCCCTACGGCGCACCCGATCTGGAACGCTATGGTTTCCTGGCCCGCGTCCGGCCCGCGACGCCGGAGGCCGGTGCGCAACTCGACGTCGTCCTGCGCAACCAATCATTGTTCAGCGTGCCGGTGTCGGAACTGCCCCCGGACTGCGAACTCGACGTGCGCGCCGGAATGACCGAATCCGTCGCCTCGCTCACCGGCTCCGAGCCGGTGGTGCTGAGCGGTGATTTCCGCCCGCAGCTGGTCGGTGTGTTCAGCGATCTGACCGATCCCGCGGGCACCCGGGTCACCGCCGAGGTCGACAGCCGGTTCACCTCCACCCCGACTCTGCTGAAACAGATCGCGATCTGGGCGGCCGTCGCCGCGACACTGATCTCGCTGTTCGCGCTGCACCGGCTGGACAGCCTCGACGGGCGCCGCGCCCGCCGGTTCCTGCCGGCCCGCTGGTGGACCTTCCGTCCCGTCGATGTGGTGGTGCTGGGCACGCTGGTGCTCTGGCATTTCATCGGCGCCACCACCTCCGACGACGGCTACCAGTTCGGTATGGGCCGCACCTCACAGGCCGCCGGTTATATGGCGAACTATTTCCGCTACTTCGGGGTCCCGGAGAACCCGATCGGCACCCCGTACTACGACCTCATCGGCCTGATGGCCGATCTCACCACCGCCAGCCCCTGGGTGCGGCTGCCGAGTCTGCTGGCCGGCATCCTGGCCTGGCTGGTGATCAGTCGCGAGGTGGTGCCCCGGTTCGGGGCCGCGTTGCATCGCAACCGGTTCGTCCCGTGGACCGGCGCGCTGGTGTTCCTGGCCGTATGGCTGCCCTACAACAACGGGCTGCGGCCCGAGCCCATTGTCGCGCTGGGCGTCCTGCTCACCTGGTGTTCGGTCGAGCGCGGTATCGCCACCCGCCGCCTACTGCCGTTCGCGGTCGCCATCCTGATCGCCGCCTTCAGCTGCACCGCCGGCCCGCACGGCATCATCTGCCTGGCCGCACTGCTGGCCGGACTGCGACCGCTGATCAAGATCCTCGCCGCCCGCGCGCCGCGGATCGGCTGGTTCGCGCAGGTGCTGCCGCTGGCCGCCGCGGGTGTCCTCGTGTTGGTCGTGGCCTTCGCCGACCAGCCGCTGCGCGCCATGATGGAAATGCGCCGGGTGCACGAACTGGCCGGCCCGCATGTGCTCTGGTTCGACGAATACCTGCGCTACCAGTACCTGTTCATGGGCACGGTCGACGGCTCGGTGGCCCGCCGCTTCGGGATCTTCGTGATGATCGCCGGGCTGGCGGTATGCCTGCTCACCCTGCTGCGTAAAGGCGGCCGGATCCCCACCGCCGCGGTGGGGCCCTCCCGGCGCATCCTCGGCGTCACCGTCGGCGCCATGGCGCTGATGATGACCACCCCGACCAAATGGACCCATCACCTCGGTGTCTTCGCGGGGCTGGCCGGAGCGGTCGCGGTGTTGACGGCCGTCGCGATCGGGCCGCGGGTCATGCGCGCGCCGCGCAACCGGGCGCTGTTCGCCGCCGCGGTGTCGTTCCTGCTCGCTCTCGTGTTCGCCGGCCCCAACGGCTGGTGGTACGTCTCCTCCTACAGCATTCCATGGTGGGACAAACAGCCCTCGGTGGCCGGTATCGCCTTCAACAAGGTCTTCCTGCTGGGCGCCGTGGCGCTGTTGGCGCTGGCGGCGTGGTGGCATGTGCGGGCACCCGACGACGGGCAGCACCGGATCTCGCGCTGGGGCTGGCGGTTCGCCAAGGTGCCGGCCCTGACGGTGGCCGCCGCGTTCATGGTGCTGTTCGAGGTGGCGTCGTTCGCGAAGGGCGCCGTCTCCCAGTACCCGGCCTTCTCACTGGCGAGTTCGAACCTGAGCGCTCTCGCCGGGAACACCTGCGGCCTGGCGCCGTACGTACTGGTGGAGACCGACCCCAACCGCGGCATGCTCACCCCCCTCGCCGGTGATCCCGCGTCGGCCCTGGCCGGTACCGGAACGGGTTTCAGCCCCGCTGGAGTCGCGGCGGACCTGAGCGCCGATGCCGAGGAGGGCGCGGACGCCGCCATCGCCGATTCGGTGGGCGCGGCCACCGCGGGCACCGGTGTCGCGACCGAAACCGACAGTCCGGCACTGCCGTTCGGACTGGATCCGGGGACCCCGGTCCTGGGCAGTGATCACGCCGACGGTCCGGCCCAACTGACCTCCGGCTGGTATCGGCTGCCTCCGGTCGCCGACCGCGCGGATATCCTCGCCCTCAGCGCCGCGGGCCGTATCTGGTCGCAAGACACCGACGGTGTGGTGACCCACGGACAGTCCCTGGAACTGGAATTCGGCTCCACCACCGCGCCGGGTGGTTCGGCCGCGGACCCGGTCCCGCTGCGCCGGGTCAACCCGATCGATATCGGGCCGGCGCCGTCGTGGCGCAACCTGCGGGTCCCGCTGGCGCCCTACGCCGATGCCGATTCCGTGCGCATCGTCGCCGCCGACCGCGACCGTGATCCACGCCAGTGGCTGGCCTTCACCCCGCCGCGGATGCCGCAGACCCAGGATCTGAACACGGTCGTCGGATCCACCGATCCGGTGCTGCTGGACTGGGCGGTGGGCCTGCAGTTCCCATGCCAGCGGCCCTTCGATCACCGCGTCGGGATCGCCGAGGTGCCGAAATACCGCATCCTGCCGGACCGGATCGGCGCGCACGACACCAATCTGTGGCAGAACCACGACGGCGGTGGCCCGCTGGGCTGGACCGGCCTGCTACTGCACGCCCGCACCCTGCCGACCTATCTCGATCAGGACTGGGATCGCGATTGGGGACAGCTGCAGCAGTTCCTCCCCATCGATCCCGAGGTGGTCCCGGCCCGTCCGCGTACGACGCAGGAGGATCACTCCGGGACCTGGACCCCCGGCCCGATCAACGTCGCCTGGTGAGCCGCGCGTCGCGGCGCTGGCTACTCTGACAGTCATGTCGACAACTGTGCAGTCCGTCCTGATGCCCGGTCTCAGCGCCGCGGAGGTGGCGCAGCGCCGGCGCGACGGGCGCACCAATGATGTGCCGGACCGGGCCAGTCGCTCGGTGCGCGATATCGTCCGGGCGAATGTGTTCACCAGGATCAATGCCATCCTGGGTGTGCTGTTCGTCCTGGTGATGGCCACCGGATCGGTGATCGACGGAATGTTCGGCCTGCTCATCGTGGCCAACAGCGCGGTCGGCATCGTGCAGGAGATCCGGGCCAAACGCACCTTGGACCGGTTGGCGATCGTCGGGCAGGCGAAACCGACTGTGCGCCGGGACGGTAAGGCCGAACAGGTCGCGCCGAGTGAGGTGGTCCTCGACGATCTCATCGAACTCGGACCGGGGGACCAGATCGTGGTCGACGGCGAGGTGGTCGAAGCCGAACTGCTCGAGATCGACGAATCGCTGCTCACCGGCGAATCCGACGATGTCGCCAAGGAGCCCGGCGCGCAGGTGCTCTCGGGCAGCTACGTGGTGTCCGGATCGGGCGCCTACCGGGCGACCAAGGTCGGCAAGGACGCCTACGCCGCGAAACTGGCCGACGAGGCCAGCAAGTTCACTCTGGTGAATTCCGAACTGCGCAACGGTATCGACACCATTCTCAAGGTCATCACCTATCTGCTGATCCCGGCCGGTGCCCTGAGCATCTACAACCAGCTGGTGTCCAGCGGCGAATCCTGGCGCCCGGCCGTCACCGGGATGGTGGCCGCGCTGGTGCCGATGGTGCCCGAGGGCCTGGTGCTGATGACCTCGATCGCGTTCGCCGTCGGGGTGGTGCGGCTGGGGCAGCGCAAATGCCTGGTCCAGGAGTTGCCCGCCATCGAGGGACTGGCCCGGGTGGATGTGGTGTGTGCGGACAAGACCGGCACCCTCACCGAGAACGGTATGCGGCTGGCCGAGCTCCGGATGATCGACACCGGGCCCGACGCCGAGGACCGGGCCCGGCAGGCGCTGGCCGCCATGGCCGCCGACGATCCCCGGCCCAATGCCAGCGTCGCGGCCATCGCCGAAGCGCTGCCCGAGACGCCCGGCTGGGCGTACACGGCCGTGGCGCCGTTCTCCTCGGCCAAGAAGTGGAGCGGTTTCTCCTACGGAGAGCACGGGGACTGGCTGCTGGGCGCCCCCGATGTGCTGCTCGATGCCGGATCGGCCGATGCCCGCGCCGCCGAGGAACTCGGCGCCACCGGCCTGCGTGTACTATTGCTCGCCCGCGGCGACCGCGCGGTGGACGCGACCGGTGCCCCCGGCACCCTCACCCCGGTGGCCCTGGTGGTCCTCGAACAGAAGGTACGTCCCGACGCCCGCGAGACCCTGGACTACTTCGCGAGCCAGGACGTCTCGATCAAGGTGATCTCCGGTGACAACGCCATCTCGGTGGGTGCGGTGGCCTCCTCCCTGGACCTGCCCGGCGGTGACCACGCCGTCGATGCGCGCACCCTGCCCGAAGACCGTGCCGAACTCGCCGGCGTGCTCGAGGAGCGGACCACCTTCGGCCGTGTCCGCCCCGACCAGAAGCGGGCCATGGTCGGGGCGCTGCAGTCGCGCGGGCACACCGTGGCCATGACCGGCGACGGGGTCAATGACGTACTGGCACTGAAGGACGCCGATATCGGTGTGGCCATGGGCGCGGGCAGCCCCGCGACCCGGGCGGTCGCGCAGATCGTGTTGCTGGACAACAAATTCGCCACCCTGCCGTATGTGGTGGGCGAGGGCCGCCGGGTGATCGGCAATATCGAACGGGTTTCCAACCTGTTCCTGACCAAAACCGTCTACTCGGTGCTGCTGGCCTTCCTGATCGGCGCCGCCGGGGTGGGCTCCCAGATCTTCGGCTACGAACCCATCGGCTACCCGTTCCTGCCCCGGCACGTGACGATCGCGGCCTGGTTCACCATCGGTATCCCCGCCTTCATCCTCTCGCTGGCCCCGAACAACGATCGGGCCCGGACCGGCTTCGTCGGCCGGGTGATGCGGCTGGCGATCCCGTCCGGGGTGGTCATCGGTACCGCGACCTTCGTCGCCTACCTCATCGCCTACGCCGGGCCCGAGGCCAGTGAACAGCAGAAGATGCAGGCCGGTACCACCGCGCTCATCACCCTCATCATGATCGCGGTCTGGGTGCTGGCGATCGTCGCCCGCCCCTACACCTGGTGGAAGGTCGTGCTGATCGCGGTCTCGGTGGTGGCCTACCTGGTGCTCTTCACGGTTCCGTTCACTCGGGAATTCTTCGCGCTGGACCCGTCCAACGTGCGCCTGACCACGGCCGCGTTCGCCTGCGGCGCGGTGGGCATCGTGCTGGTGGAGGTCGCCTGGTGGGTGGGGGCGAGTGTGCGGGGGGAACCGCACAAACTGGTCCCCGCGGCGCCGGGGGAATCCTGAGGGAGAGCAGGCCCGGTTTGGTTGCGGGGAGCCGGGTTCTCGGGCAGCAGCAGCCGCGGGGTAGCTGAAGCGACCGGTGCGGGACGAGTTGACCCGCGCAGGGTGGGTCGGGGCAGAGCGCGTGAGACGGGCCTGCTCGCGAAGGTCGGGAATGCGGGCTCGCTCGCGAAGGTGCGACCCCGAGCCGCCGAAGGCGGCGCCAATAGACTCTGGGCATGGAGGTTCTGCTGCACCAGATCGACGCGTTCGCCGACGCACCGTTCTCCGGGAACCCGGCTGCGGTGATGCCGTTGCCCACCTGGTTACCCGATACCGTGCTGCAACAGTTGGCCGAGGAGAACAATCTCGCCGAGACGGCCTTCTATACCTCCCGGTTACCCCCGGAGGCCGGAGTGCCGCCGGGGAGCTGGCCCGCCTACCATCTGCGCTGGTTCACGCCGATGACCGAGGTGGTGATGTGCGGGCACGCCACGCTGGCGGCGGCGGCGCAGATCCTCTGCGATATCCAGCCGGGCGAGGACAGGGTCAGTTTTTTCACCCATAGTGGCTGGTTGCGGGTGGACCGCACCGATGACGACGAGTACGTGCTGGATCTGCCCGCCGTGGCCTCCGTGCCGGCCGAACCGGATGCGGCATTGGTGGCGGCGCTGGGGGTGGAGCCGGTGCGGGTGTATTCGGGTGCGGATGTGGTCGTGGTGGTGGACAGTGAACGGCAGGTCCGGGAGATGGCACCGACCCTGAGTGCCTTCCCGAAAGTGCAGCGGGGCGTGGTGGTCACCGCCCGGGGGGACGAGGTGGATTTCGTTTCGCGGTTCTTCGCGCCGGGGGTGGGGGTGCCGGAGGATCCGGTGACCGGGTCGGCGCATGCCCAGCTGGCGCCACTGTGGAGTGCCGAGCTCGGGCGCAGCAGACTGACCGCGCGTCAGCTGTCCCGGCGGGGCGGCACGCTCGGGGTCGAGCTGGTCGAGGACCGGGTGTTGCTGACCGGTCGTTGCCACCGTTACCTGGACGGCGTGGTGTCGCTGGATTTCTGATCAGGCCGGTGGTACGGGCCCGTCGTCCGGTGGCGGGCCGATGGGGTCGGTGCTGTCGGGGAGCAGTGGGTCGACGGCGAACCGTCCGGCGACGGCGTCGGCCGGTAGCGCGTGTACCGCGCGGATTCCGGGCTGCCCGGCGAGCTCGCGGAGCCGGGGCAATGCGGCCCGGACGATGACGCCGGGGGAGCAGGCGCAGTCCGCGCGTAGGCGCGCGATGACCACGTCCAGGGTGCGGGCGGCGCGGTCGTCGCCGATGTAGCGGCGTTGATCGGCCAGTTGCCAGGCGGCGTCCGCGCCGGAACGCCGCAGGGCGACATCACCGGCGGGGGTCTGGACCGCGACCAGAGGGGTCGCGACCCGGGAGAGCGGGACTCGGTACAGCGCCTGTCCGATACGCAGATCGCCGACCTGGTCGCGTAACTGCGTGGCGGGCCGGTACTCGGTGAACGACACCAGCGCCCATCGGTCCGCGGTGTCTGTCCCGGTGAGCGATTCCCGTGCCCGGTCGAGGTATTCACCGATGGATTCGCCCTGGTCGGGCCCGAGACGGTCGGTGGAGACGATCTCCTCGGCCGGGGGGATCAGATAGCCGAGCGCGAGAACGATCACACCGCAGGCGGCCACGGCCGCGCCGTAACCGAGCCCCCGGCGGATATTGCGGGGCCGGTGCGGCGGGGCTGCGGGTCTCTCGGGCACAGGCGGTCAGGCGTCGCGTAGCACGCGCAACGCGTGGGTGAGGTCGTCGGGGTATTCGCTGGTGATCTCCAGGTAGCGGCCGTCGGCGGGATGCTGGAAGCCCAGTGATCGGGCGTGCAGCCACTGGCGTTGCAGTCCGAGCCGTTCGGCGAGCCGGGGATCGGCGCCGTAGGTGAGATCACCGCAGCAGGGGTGCCGGATGGCGGAGAAGTGCACCCGGATCTGGTGGGTGCGGCCGGTTTCCAGATGGATATCGAGCAGGCTCGCCGCCTGGAACGCTTCCACGGTGTCGTAATGGGTGACGCTGGGCCGGCCGTCGGAGGTGACCGCGAATTTCCAGTCGTTGCCGCGGGCGCGGCCGATGGGGGCGTCGATGGTGCCGCTGCTGGGGTCGGGATGGCCCTGGACCAGGGCGTGGTAGCGCTTGTCCACGGTGCGTTGTTTGAACGCGCGCTTGAGCACGGTGTAGGCGTGTTCGGACTGGGCCACCACCATCACCCCGGAGGTGCCGACATCGAGACGGTGCACGATGCCCTGCCGTTCGTGCGCGCCGGAGGTGGAGATCCGGTAGCCGGCCGCGGCGAGCCCACCGACCACGGTGGGTCCGCTCCATCCGACTCCGGTGTGCGCGGCGACGCCGACCGGTTTGTCGACGGCGACGATATCGTCGTCGGCGTACAGGATCTTCATCCCCTCCACCGGTTCGGCTTCGATACTCAGTTCCCGGCGCGGTTCGGGGAACACGACTTCGAGCCAGGCGCCCGCGGTGAGCCGGTCGGATTTGCCGGCGGCCACCCCGTCGAGCTGCACCGACCCTTCTTCGGCCAGGGCCGCGACCGCGGTCCGGGACAGTCCGAGCAACCGCGCGAGGCCGGCGTCCACCCGCATCCCGTCGAGTCCGTCGGGGACAGGCATCGTCCTGGTCTCTCTCATGCGGCGGTCTCCTTGCCGTCGGCGGTGGCGGACGTTCCCGGCCCTTTGCCGGCGGCGGACTCCGGGGCGGCGCCGGACGCGGAGTCCTCAGGTGTGATGTCACCGGCGGAGCGGTCCCGGCCGGGGCCGGGCTCATCGGCCGGGGATGGGGCGGGATCCGTGGTGGGCGCGGCCTTCTCCTTGTCTTTGTAGCGGGTGCCGTCGGGTTCGAAACCGAAGACGGTGAGGGTCACCAGCAGGATCGCCCCGCACACGATCGAGGAATCGGCCACATTGAATACGGGCCACCAGCCGACCGAGACGAAATCCACCACATGGCCCTGTAGCGGGCCGGGCGCGCGGAACAGCCGGTCCATCAGGTTGCCGAGCGCGCCGCCGAGGACCCCGCCGAGTCCGATCGCCCACAGGGTCGAGCGCAGGGTGCGGCCGATGCGCAGCACCCCGATCACCACCGCGGTCGCGATCAGGGTCAGCAACCAGGTCATGCCGGTGGCCATGGAGAACGCGGCGCCCGGATTGCGCACCAGCACCAGTTCCACGAAGTCACCGATGATCGACACCGGCTCGCCGGGACGTATCCGCGCCACCACGATGATCTTGGTGACCAGGTCGAGCGCGAACAGCGTCGCGGCGACCGCCAGCAGTAGCCGTAGCCGCTGCCGCGGCTGCGCGCCGGTCCCGCCGGGGCGGTCGTCGGGGTCCTGCTCTGGCGTAGGCCGGTCCTCACTCACGCCGACCATCATCTCTCGAGGGGCCCGGCCCAGTACCGTGGGCACCCGCCTGCACCGGTGACGTGCCACCACCGCCGGTGTGTCGCGGCGCCGTGCCGGGTGCCGGGCCATGCTTTCGGAGGTCGGCGCGATGTCCCAGCCCACGCTCAGGTACGCCTCGTAGGCTGTCGGGCGTGACGGTGTTGTGTTCGTTTCCCACGCCCCGCCTGGCAAGGTCCAGAGTGCTGATGGTGGTTCTCGCGGTGGGTCTCACCGCTTTCGGTTCCGGCTGCGGCGACGGCGGCGACTCCGGGGCGGATGCCGACGGCACCGAACCGCTCGGAATAGGCGAGGTCACCGTGCCGATCGCGGCGGCCGTGGTCACTACGGTGGAGCACGGCGAGGAGCCCCGGTCGATGTTGCGGCCGTCCTACTTCGACGGCACGATCCAGGCGGTGACGTTGCGCACCGATCACCGTATCCAGCAGCAGATCGATTCCCAGCAGGTCCGCGATTTCTCCAGTCCGGCGCTCACCATCCCGATGACCGCCACCACCGATAACGACGGGGTGGAGCTCGCCCTCGGTTCGGTGACGACTCCCGATCCGGCGCTGTCGGAGGCGCTGACCGCCGCCGACGGGACGCACGCCGGGTTCGAGATGAGTGAACTCGGCGGGATCACCGCGCTACGGCTGGCGCCCGCCCCCGACACCTCGAATTCGGCGCGCGCCGCCCTGGAGCAGGCCTTCTACCAGGCGGTATACCGATCCATCACCTTCCCCGACGAACCGGTCGGGGTGGGCGCGGTATGGCGGGTGCAGCAGACCGTCGGCGGCGGCGTCGACCTCGACCAGGTCACCACGGCCACCCTGGTCGCCCGCGACGGTGGGCGCTTGTCCATCCGGCTCGACGTCACCCAGACGCCGAAATCGAGTATCTGGGATCTGCCGAACGAGGCCGGCATGCTCGATATCCAGGACTACGCGATGCAGGGCAGCGGAGATATCACCGTGGACCTCGGCCTGCCGCTGCCGGTGGCCGGGTCGATCTCGATCGGCGGCCACCAGTCCTACCGTGACCCGCGCACCTCGACGGTGCTGCGTCAAGTCATCGAGACGAACGTCAGCTGGGGCGGCTGATCCCGCGGCCGTGTTCGTCCACGGCCGTCGGTGGGAACCGGGCATAGGCTCACAGGTGTCCGACACAACTCTCCGAGAGACCGGAGGTCCCGTGATGTCCGATATCCCGCCTGTACCCGAAGGCTATCCCACTATTTCCCCCGGTCTGGCGATCGCCGGGGCCGCGGACGCGGTGGAGTTCTACAAACGGGTGCTGGGGGCCACCGAACGGATGCGGATCCCGGGTCCCGACGACACCGTGATGCACTGTGAACTCCTGATCGGCAATTCGGTGCTGATGCTCGGTGATCCGGCACCGGATATGGCGTTCCGGGATCCGCATTCGATCGGTGGCACCCCGGTCAACCTCTACGTCTACGTACCGGATATGGACGCGGCCCACGCCGCGGCGCTCGCGGCCGGCGCCACCGAGATCAGCGCCCCGCAGACCCAGTTCTACGGTGACCGGACCGGTTCGTTCGTCGACCCCTGGGGTCATCAGTGGACCGTGGCCACCCATGTGGAGGATATCGAGCCCGAGGAGATGCAACGGCGAATGGACCGGCTCGGATCCTGACCGGCCCCGAACCCCCGTACCCGGCCCGCGGCCGGACCCCGATGACTACCATGGTCGAGTCGAAGAAGCAGGAAGGGTCTGGCGGATGCGGGTGCTTGCCGTGGACGACGAGCAGCCGGCGCTGGACGAGTTGCTCTATCTGTTGCGCGCCGAACCGGCGGTGACCGAACTGCACGGCGCCGCCGACGCGACCGGCGCGCTGCGGATTCTGCGGGCGCACGCGGTCGATGCGGTCTTCCTGGATATCAATATGCCGGGCCTGGACGGTATGGAACTGGCCGGGGTGCTCGCCGAATTCGTGCACCCGCCGGCGATCGTCTTCGTCACCGCGCACGAGGATCGCGCGGTGGCCGCGTTCGATCTGGGCGCGGTCGACTATCTGCTCAAACCGGTGCGCCGGCAGCGGCTGGGGGCCGCGGTGCGGCGGATCGCCGAGCGCCGGACCCGCACCGATCCGGAACCGGAGCCGGGCACGGCCGGGGGCCACGAGGTCATTCCGGTCGAGCTGGGCGGGGTCACCACGCTCGTGCACCGGTCCCAGGTGAACTGGGTGGAAGCCGAAGGCGACTACGCCCGGCTGCACACCGATACCGGTTCTCATCTGGTGCGCATCCCGCTCTCGGCGTTGCAGGACCGCTGGCGCGAGGATTTCCTGCGGGTGCACCGCTCGTATCTGGTGGCGCTCGGGCGGGTGACCGGGCTGCGGACGGTGGGTTCGGGGACGCTGGTGTGTCTGCGCGGAGCACAGCGGGTGGAGCTGCCGGTGAGCCGTCGCCAGGTGCGCGAACTCAAACAGCGGCTGGTGCACGGACCGCATCCGTCGCCGGACCGGCGATGATCGGGCCCGCCCCGCGGCCGCCGCGCCGGCGGGTGGTGCTCGCCGAACGCCGGGGCGCGCGCCGCGTCCGGACCCGCGTGGAGGTCGCCGAGCAGACCGAGATCGGTGAGGCGCTGATCGGTGGACTCATCCGGGCGCAACTGGGGCTGGCCCTGAGCTGTGGTCTGGTGATCGCCCTGCTCCTCGCCGCGCTCCCGCTACTGTTCGGCGTGACCGCGATCGCCGAGACCGTGGTGCTGGGTATCCGGCTGCCGTGGCTGGTGCTGGGCGGCGCCGCCTACCCGCTGCTGTGGCTCACCGGGCGGGTGTACCTGCGGCTGTCCGAACGCAACGAGAACGACTTCCTCGAGCTCACCGGTGATTGAGCCGCCCGCGCCGGGGGCACGGACCCGGCCGAGGGGCAGGCCGGGATGGTGACCGCGTCCGGCCTCACCGTGGCGGCGCTGCTCGCGGCGGCGTCGGCGACGATCGTGCTCGGTGTGTACGGGGTGCGCTGGGCCCGGACGACCTCGGATTTCCTGGTGGCCTCCCGCAGTGTGGGCCCACGCTGGAACGCCGCCGCTGTCTCCGGTGAATATCTGTCCGCCGCGTCTTTTCTCGGGGTAGCCGGGCTGATCGCCAAATACGGCGCCGATGCCCTCTGGTACCCGGTGGGTTTCACCGCCGGGTATCTGGCGCTGCTGCTCTTCGTGGCGGCGCCGCTGCGGCGTTCCGGGGCCTACACCGTGCCCGACTTCGCCGAGTTCCGGTGGGGTTCGCCGCGGTTGCGCCGGCTCGCCGCCGTGGTGGTGGTGCTGGTGTGCGTGGTGTACGTGATCCCGCAGTTCCAGGGTGCCGGGCTGACGCTGCGCATTCTGCTGGGCGTACCGGGCTGGGTGGGGGCGGTCGCGGTGGCGGTGATCGTGGTGGCCAATGTCGTCTCCGGGGGGATGCGGTCGATAACCCTGGTCCAGGCCTTTCAGTACTGGCTGAAACTGACCGCGGTGGCGCTGCCGGCACTGGTGCTGCTGATGCATTTCCTCGCCGCCGACCGGCCCGGCGGCGACCGTGAACTCGGCGCGCCCGCCCCGCCGACGGTGAGCGAACAGACCACGGTGGAGGTGACCACCCCAGTACTCGTGCAATTGGCCGCGCCGCAGCGGGTCACGGTGCACGGGGTACTGGACGACCGTGCGGTGGACGGCCCGGTTCTGCTGGCGGCGGGCATCCACGAGCTGGCCCGGGACACCCGGCTGGTGCTCGAACCGGGCGCGGCGGTGCCGGTGGTGGCGGGCGCCCCGGCCGACGGCGCGCACTGGCTGCTACCCGGCGGCGGTTTCGCCGGACCGCATCCGCGATATCAGGTGTACTCGCTGATGATCGCCACGTTCCTGGGCACCATGGGGTTACCGCATGTCCTCGTGCGCTTCTACACCAACCGCGACGGCCGGGCCGCCCGCTCCACCGCGCTCGCCGTGATCGCGCTGGTCGGTACCTTCTACCTGTTCCCGGTGCTGCTGGGCGTCTTCGCCCGGCTCTACGTACCGCAACTGCTGATCACCGGTACCTCCGACGCCGCGGTGCTGCTGCTGCCCTCGTCGGCGCTGGCGGGGCTGCCCGGGCAGTTGCTGGCGGCGCTGGTCGCGGCGGGCGCCATGGCCGCTTTCCTGTCGACGTCCTCGGGGCTGGTGGTGAGTATCGCCGGCGTGCTGAGTACGGATGTGCTGCGCGGTCGGATCCGGGATTTCCGGGTCGCGGCGCTGGTCGCCGGCGCGGTACCACTGACACTGTCGCTGGGCGTGGTCTCGCTGGACCTGTCCCGCACGGTGGGGCTGGCGTTCTCGCTCGCGGCCGCGACCCTGTGTCCACTGCTGGTCCTGGGGATCTGGTGGCGCGGTCTCACCGCGGTGGGCGCGGCCGCCGGTCTGGTGACCGGTGGCACCGTGGCGGGCGCGGCCACCCTGGTCTCCGTGCTCGGCGGCGTCTCCGGCCATCTGGCGGATGGCTGGGCCGCGGCGCTGCTCGGATATCCCGCGGCCGTGGCCGTCCCGCTGGCCTTCGCGACCATGGTGCTGGTCAGCCGCTGGACCCCGCGATCGCCCGGGGTGGGCCGGGCGTTCGTCCGGATGCATGCCCCGGAGCGGCTCGGTATGGGCGCCGATCGCGTGCCCGGGCACCGGCCGGACTGATCGGCGGCGGCGACCGGACCCGACCGCTCGTCGCGGCCCAGCGACCGCTCACCGCACACTTACCCGCCTCCACCGAGTGACCCCTGTCACAAGGGTCTCGAATTGCCTTCGGGCCGCTACCTTCTGCTCAGGTAATACACGTCACATGGTGAGGGACCCGGCATGACCGATATCGATCTCGACAAAAGCGGGGAGCGGGCCGACCCGCCGCCCGATTTCGTCGCCGCGCAGGCGAGCCCGGAGTTCCAGGAACTCCGTGACCGGCTGCGCCGCTTCATTTTTCCCATGGCCGCCCTGTTCCTGCTCTGGTACCTCGGCTATGTGCTGCTGGGCGCCTATGCGCACGATTTCATGGCCACTCCGGTGTTCGGTGAGGTCAATATCGGACTGCTGCTGGGGCTGGGCCAGTTCCTCTCGACCTTTGTGATCACCGGTCTCTACGTCCGCTTCGCCAACCGGGAACTGGACCCGCGGGCCGCCGCGCTACGCGCCGAACTGGAAGGGGCCCGGTCGTGACCATGCTGTACGCCGCCGACGCCACGGTCGGCAATCCGGTCGCCAATATCGCCATCTTCGCCCTGTTCGTCGCCGTCACCATGGTCGTGGTGTTCTGGGCGGGCCGCAATACCTCCGGCACCACCGACTATTTCACCGGTGGCCGCGGTTTCACCGGGCCGCAGAACGGGATCGCCATCGCCGGGGACTATCTGTCCGCGGCGAGCTTCCTCGGGATCGCCGGCGCCATCGCGGTCTACGGCTACGACGGCTTCCTCTACTCGATCGGCTTCCTCGTCGCCTGGCTGGTGGCGCTGCTGCTGGTGGCCGAAATGCTGCGTAACACCGGCAAGTTCACCATGGCCGATGTGCTGAGCTTCCGGCTGAAACAACGGCCCGTGCGCACCGCGGCCGCGATCAGCACCTTGGCGGTCTCGCTGTTCTACCTACTCGCCCAGATGGCCGGCGCCGGTGGTCTGGTGGCCCTGCTGCTGGATGTGTCCAGTAAGACCGGGCAGGCCGTGGTGATCGCCGTGGTCGGTGTGCTGATGATCGTGTACGTGCTGGTGGGCGGGATGAAGGGCACCACCTGGGTGCAGATCATCAAAGCGGTCCTGCTCATCGCGGGCGCCGCGGTGATGACGGTGATGGTGCTGGCGAAGTTCGGGTTCGATCCCTCCGGAATCCTCTCCGGTGCGCAGAGCGCGATCGGCGGGTCGGATAACGCGAAGGTGGCCGCGCGGGATGTCCTCGCCCCCGGCGCGCAGTACGGCGGCAGCGAGATGTCGAAACTGAACTTCGTCTCGCTGGGCCTGGCGCTGGTACTGGGTACCGCGGGCCTGCCGCATGTGCTGATGCGCTTCTACACCGTGCCGACAGCCAAGGAGGCCCGCCGCTCGGTGGTCTGGGCGATCGCGCTGATCGGCGCCTTCTACCTGTTCACCCTGGTGCTCGGCTACGGCGCGGCGGCGATCGTCGGCCCGGACCGGATCCTCGGCGCGGCCGGGGGACAGAACGCCGCGGCGCCGCTGCTGGCCTTCGAACTCGGTGGCGTGGTCCTGCTGGGCATCATCTCGGCCGTGGCCTTCGCGACCATTCTCGCGGTGGTCGCCGGACTCACCATCACGGCATCGGCCTCGTTCGCCCACGATATCTACGCCAATGTCATCCGGCGCGGCAAGGCCGACGACGCCGCCCAGGTCCGGGTCTCCCGGATCACCGCGGTGGTGATCGGCATGCTGGCCATCGCCCTGGGCATCCTGGCCAACGGCCAGAACATCGCCTTCCTGGTGGCGCTGGCATTCGCGGTCGCGGCCTCGGCGAACCTGCCGACTATCCTGTACTCGCTGTTCTGGCGGCGGTTCAACACCACCGGCGCGCTGTTCAGCATGTACGGCGGACTGATCTCCACGGTCGTGCTGATCGTGTTCTCCCCGGCGGTCTCCGGATCGGCGACCGCGATGCTGCCGGACCTCGATTTCGACTGGTTCCCGCTGTCCAACCCGGGGATCGTGTCCATCCCGCTGGCATTCGTGCTCGGGGTGATCGGCACCTACCTCGGCGGCAAGGACCCGGAAGATCCGGCGAAGGCCGCGGAAATGGAAGTCCGGGCACTGACCGGCGTCGGCGCCGAAAAGGCGGTCGCGCACTGAGTGCGGGCCCGGCTGCCGTGTCGGCGGCAGCCGGGCCCCGCACCGCTCGGCGCCGCCCGGCCGGACCCCGCTCTGTGAGGGTGAGCGGGGCACGGCCGGTTTCGCGTCACGGCCGGATGCCGGGGCGGAACTTGGGCACCCGCATACTCACTCTCGTCCCGGCGCCGGGCGCGGTATCCACCACCAGCCCGTAGTCGTTGCCGAAGGCGGCCCGCAACCGGTCGTCCACATTGGCCAGGCCGATATGCGCCCCCTCCGCGGCGGTGTCGAACGACCCGGACCGCAACAGGTCGGGATCCATACCGGCCCCGTCATCCTCCACGCTGAGTACACAGTCGGTCCCGGCGTCGAGTGCCTCGATGGTGACCGTGCCACCGCCCGGCGTGGCCGCCAGCCCATGCCGTACGGCGTTCTCCACCAGCGGTTGCAGGGCCAGGAAGGGCAGGGTGACACCGAGCACTTCGGGGGCGATCCGCAAGCGCACCTGTAGCGCCGGCCCGAACCGGGCCCGTTCGAGTTCGAGATAGCGTTCGATATTGCTGAGTTCGTCGGCCAGCACCGTGTACTCTCCGGCGTCACGGAACGAATACCGGGTGAAATCCGCGAAATCGAGGATGAGTTCCCGGGCCCGGTCCGGGTCGGTCCGGACGAACGAGGCGATGGTGTTCAGTGCGTTGTAGATGAAATGCGGGCTGATCTGGGCACGCAGCGCACGGACCTCGGCACGGTCGAGCCGGGCCCGGGAGGCGTCGAGTTCGGCGAGTTCCAACTGGCCGCAGGCGTATCGGGCGACTTCGGCCAGCGCGCCGAGCGCGCCGGGGCCCGGCCGGTTCCCGGTGACCATCCCCAGCGCCCCCACGATGGTGCCGTTGTCGCTGAGCAACGGCTGGGTCACCAGCGTGCGGCCCGGATGCTCGGTATCGGGTAGCTGCGCCAGCACCGGACGTTGTGCCGCGACGGCTCGCCGGGCCGTCCCGGTGAACTCGGCCGCCGGCGGCTCGTGCGCACCGTCCCAGGCGAGGAGCGCGCCTTCGGGATCGCTCACCCCGAGCCCCTCGGCCCCGACCAGGGCACGTAGATGCGGGGCGGCCTCCTGCGCGGACTCCCGGGTGAGACCCCGGCGCAGTGGCCGGGCCGCCAGGGAGGCGGTGTGCAGCGCCGTATGCACCGCGCGTTCGGCGGGGGTGGTGACCATCCGCCGCGGACGCGCCCAGACGAGCAGTGCCGCGGCGATCAGCACCGCCGCGCCGGACACGGTGAGCAAGGTCGCGGTCATCGCACTCCCTGTCCCGTCCCGGCCGTCGCGCCGCTGTACCGATCCGCCGATCCGCCGCGATCGACTCGGGCACATGCTACGAGCAGGCGCACCGGCGGCTCGCGCGACCCGGATCACCGGTGTCCACCGGCGGCTCGCCCGGCCGGATCGCCGGTGCCCGCCGCGGCTCGGCCCCACCTGTCACGCCCGGTTGCCGGTCACTGTCGTGAGCCTGCTCGCCGGCCGATCATTGCCGGTCCGGCTCGCCGTCGGGGGCCGGTCATCGTCTCACGCTTCCCGCGGCAACCGCCATTGCCGCGGGAAACCTTCTCCGGAAGCGATGACCGGCCCGCGTCGGCGAGCCGAGGCCGGAGATCCGGCGCGGCGAGCGCGCCGGGTGGAAGGTGGAAGGAGGCCGGGGGACGGCCGTTCGAGGCCGCCCGGGACCGATTACGCCGGCCGGGCCGGAAGCTGTCTGCGGGGGCCGGTGATCACCCCTGATACTTCTGGACGGTGAACTCCACCGCTCCCGATTGGGGGAGGTGGGCCGCGCCGACGGTGACGGTCGCGGTGAAACGCCCGATCCCGGGACGGAAGAGGGCCGAGCGGCCGTCGTTCATCCAGTGCCCTGGGCCGTTCGCGTTCTGGGTGGCCGACCCGGTCTCGCCGGTGTCGAGGTTGCGCCAGTTCAGGGTGATCGGCAGGGTGCACGATCCGATGCCGAACATGATGGTCGAGACGGTGAACGACGCGTGCTCCGGATAGCCGGGACCGTTGACCGAGGTGTCGACCTGGGCGACGCACGGGCCGTCGGTGAGGGCATAGATCGTCTGGAACGAACCGCCGTCGGCCGCGGCGGGCGCGGCGGTGGCCGCCAGTGTTCCCACCGCGAGTGCCGCGGCGGTGGGCAGCGCGAGCATGGTCCTGCGTGCTGTCATCGTTCACCTCGCTGGTCGGTCGTACACGTGCGGGGGTCGATCGTGGGCCGAGCGGAGATCCGCCGGATGTGACGCGGCACGACCCTACCAGTGACCGAGCGTGCCGGGGGCCGAATCGGATTCCCGCGCCGGGACACCTGGGCCGACACGCCCGGGCCCCGTGGGCACGCCCATCCGGCGCCGAACCGGTCGGACGGTGCGCATAAACTCGCTACACCAACCCCCGCCGAGCCATTGGGAGGAAGGACAGATCTTGGCCGCCTCGTCCGGATTCGTTCATCTGCACAACCACACCGAGTACTCGATGCTCGACGGTGCCGCCAAGATCTCACCGCTGTTCGCCGAGGCCGACCGCCTCGGTATGACGGCGGTGGGAATGACCGACCACGGCAATATGTACGGCGCGGCCGAGTTCTTCCATTCGGCGAAGAAGGCCGGGATCAAACCGATCATCGGGATCGAGGCGTATATCGCCCCCGGTTCCCGGTTCGACACCAAACGCATCCAGTGGGGCGATCCCGGCCAGAAGAGCGACGATGTCTCCGGTTCCGGCGCCTACACCCATATGACCATGGTCGCCGAGAACGCGACCGGTCTGCGGAATCTGTTCAAACTGTCCTCGCTGGCCAGTATCGAGGGGCAGCTCGGTAAATGGGCCCGGATGGATGAGGAGCTCATCGCCGCGCACGCCGAGGGCATCATCGCCACCACCGGCTGCCCGTCCGGTGAGGTGCAGACCCGGCTGCGGCTGGGGCACGAGCGCGAGGCGCTCGAGGCCGCCGCCAAATGGCAGGAGATCTTCGGCCGCGACAATTTCTTCCTCGAGGTGATGGACCACGGCCTGTCCATCGAGAAGCGGGTCCGCCAGGGTCTGCTCGAGGTCGGCCGGGCCCTCGATATCCCGCCGCTGGCCACCAACGACTGCCACTACGTCACCAAGGAGCAGGCGAGCAACCACGAGGCGCTGCTCTGTGTGCAGACCGGTAAGACCCTGTCGGACCCCACCCGGTTCAAATTCGACGGGGACGGATACTTCCTGAAATCCGCCGCCGAGATGCGTGCGCTGTGGGATGCCGAAGTGCCCGGCGCCTGCGACAACACCGTGTGGATCGGGGAGCGGGTCCAGTCCTACGCCGAGGTGTGGGAACACCGCGACCGGATGCCGGTCTTCCCGGTGCCCGAGGGCGAGGACCAGGCCGGCTGGCTGCGCAAGGAAGTGCACCGCGGTCTGGAGCGGCGTTTCCCGAACGGGGTGCCGCGCGAGTACGTCGAGCGTGCGGAATTCGAACTCGACGTGATCATCGAAATGGGTTTCCCGGCCTATTTCCTGGTGGTCGGTGACCTGATCAACCATGCACGCGAGGTCGGGATCCGCGTCGGCCCGGGCCGTGGTTCGGCGGCCGGATCGCTGGTCGCCTATGCCATGGGCATCACCAATATCGATCCGATCCCGCACGGGCTGCTGTTCGAGCGCTTCCTCAATCCCGAACGCGTCTCGATGCCCGATATCGATATCGACTTCGACGATCGCCGCCGCGGTGAGATGGTGCGCTACGCCACCGACCGCTGGGGCAGCGACCGCGTGGCCCAGGTCATCACCTTCGGCACCATTAAAACCAAGGCCGCCATCAAGGATTCGGCGCGTGTCCAGTTCGGCCAGCCCGGCTTCGCCATCGCCGACCAGATCTCCAAGGCGCTGCCGCCGCCGATCATGGCGAAGGATATCCCGCTGTCGGGCATCATGGATCCCGAGCACGAGCGGTACAAGGAGGCCGCCGAGGTCCGCGAGCTCATCGGCAGCAATCCCGATGTGGCGAAGATCTACGAGACCGCCCGTGGCCTCGAGGGCCTGATCCGTAACGCGGGTGTGCACGCCTGCGCGGTCATCATGTCCTCCGAACCGCTGATGGATGCGATCCCGCTGTGGAAGCGGGCGCAGGACGGCGCCATCATCACCGGCTGGGATTATCCGTCGTGTGAGGCCATCGGTCTGCTGAAGATGGACTTCCTGGGTCTGCGCAACCTCACCGTCATCGGTGACGCGCTGGACAACATCGAATCCAATCGCGGTATCGACCTCGATATGGACAATCTGCCGCTCGACGATCCGGCCACCTACGAACTGCTGTCCCGCGGTGACACTCTCGGCGTCTTCCAGCTCGACGGCAGCGCCATGCGCGATCTGCTGCGCCGCATGCAGCCCACCGGTTTCGAGGACATCGTCGCGGTCCTCGCGCTGTACCGGCCCGGTCCGATGGGCATGAACGCGCACAACGACTACGCCGACCGCAAGAACGGCCGGCAACAGGTCAAGCCGATCCATCCGGAACTGGAAGAACCCCTGAAGGAGATCCTCGCCGATACCTTCGGCCTGATCGTCTATCAGGAACAGATCATGCAGATCGCGCAGAAGGTCGCCGGGTATTCGCTCGGCCGAGCCGATATCCTGCGCCGCGCGATGGGTAAGAAGAAAGCCGAGGTACTCGAGGCCGAGTTCGAAGGCTTCGAGGCCGGTATGCAGGCCAACGGCTTCTCCAAACCGGCGATCAAAGCGCTGTGGGACACGATTCTTCCGTTCGCCGGATACGCGTTCAACAAATCGCATGCCGCGGGCTACGGGCTGGTCTCCTTCTGGACCGCCTATCTCAAGGCCAACTATCCTGCCGAATACATGGCGGGTCTGCTCACCTCGGTCGGTGACGACAAGGACAAGGCCGCGATCTATCTGTCGGACTGCCGCAAACTCGGTATCACCGTGCTGCCGCCGGATGTGAACGAATCGGAGACCAACTTCGCCTCGGTCGGCGCGGATATCCGGTTCGGGCTGGGCGCGGTGCGCAATGTCGGTCAGAACGTCGTGAACTCGATCATCAACGCCCGCACCGAGAAGTCGAAGTTCACCGATTTCTCCGATTATCTGAACAAGATCGACACGGTGGCCTGTACCAAGAAGGTCACCGAATCGCTCATCAAGGCCGGGGCCTTCGATTCGCTGAACCATCCCCGCAAGGGGCTCATGCTGGTGCACTCGGACGCCATCGACGCGGTCATGTCGACCAAGAAGGCCGAGGCCATCGGTCAGTTCGATCTGTTCGGCGGAATGGACGACGACAGCGGCGAATCGGTGGCGTCGGTCTTCGATGTGAAAGTGCCCGACGAGGAGTGGGAGAGCAAACACCGCCTCGCGCTGGAGCGGGAGATGCTCGGGCTCTACGTCTCCGGTCATCCGCTCAACGGCGTCGACCATGTGCTCGCCGCCCAGGCCGATACCCAGATCCCGACCATCCTCGAGGGCGATATCAAGGACGGTACCCAGGTCACCGTCGGCGGCATCCTCGCCTCGGTGAACCGCCGGATCAACAAGAACGGTCTGGCGTGGGCGTCCTGCCAGCTCGAGGATCTCACCGGCGGTATCGAAGTACTGTTCTTCCCGCAGGCCTATTCCGTGTACGGCATGGATGTGGTGGAGGACGCGGTGGTTCTGGTGAAGGCCCGTGTCTCCATGCGGGACGACCGGATCTCGCTCATCGCCAATGATCTCGCCGTACCGGATCTGTCGGCGATCGGCGTGGCGAAACCGCTGGCCGTCACCATCTCCACCCGGATGTGCACCCCCGATAAGATCGGCGAGCTGAAGCGGGTGCTCTCCCGGCATCCGGGGACCTCGGATGTGCACGTCCGGCATGTGGGCGCACGCGAGAAGACGACCCTGCTGAAACTGGACGACAGTTTGCGGGTGGAGCCGTCTTCGGCGCTCATGGGCGACCTGAAGGCCCTGCTCGGGCCGGGCTGCCTGGCGAGTTGAGCGTCCGGGCGGGCGGCTACTGCGCCGCCTGCTCGACGCCGGTGGCGTTGTTGTCGTCCTGGACGCCGAAGTCCGTGGCGACCGCGCCCACGCCGTCCCCGACGCCGTTCACCGCCTGTTGCAGCAGGTCGAGACCGGTCAGGCCCTCGGCGGCCGCGGGCGCGTACTTCCCACCGAACTCCTGGCCGATCTCGTCGGCGCCCCAGCATTCACCCTCGGCCTCGATGACCGCGAGCGCGGCGCGCACCGCGTCGGCGACCTGGTCCGCCACCTTCGTGATCGCCGGGCGGGCGGCCCGCAGGGCTTCCTCGTCGACCCGGATCTCGGTCATCGCCCACCCTCCAGATACCCGCGGTTGCGGTAGAACTCGTCTTCTTCTTCCCGACCCATCGGGGTGGACGGCTCCGCCTCGGTGACCGGGTCGGGGAACAGATCGGCGGTCAGCGATTTGATACTCGGCATACCGGGTGCGATATCGGGGAGGTCCGGGATCTCGCCCGCCATCTCCCGCACCGGTGCCCAGGCTTCCCGGGACAGGTCGGCGGCCTGCCGGGCCGCTCGCTGCGTCGCCTCCAGGATGGAGCGGCCGAGTTTCTCCGGGGTGGACCGTTTGAACGCCTCCGGCGTCAGGTGCACCTCCACCGGCACGCCGGCGGTATTGGCATCGATGCGGACCAGATTGTCCGCGGACCAGACGCTCACCGTGGTGGCGGCGAGTCGCTGCCGCACCTCGGTCATGGCCTGCCGCTGTTGTTCGAGCGTGCTCAGCAACTCCGCCACACTGTCGCGTAGTACACCGGTGGCCGGCCGGGCCGCGTCGTCGTCACCGCTCATTGATCCCTCACTTCCGCGGAACTGCTTCCTACCCCTTCGACGCACCACCACGCCGGACGGTTCCGGACCACTCGCCCGGCTCGGTCGCGGCCGCCGCCCACTGTGGCACGAGCGGGCGCCGTATGCGCGGATCGGGTGCCGGGCCGGGCTCGACGAGGGGCGGTCGCCTGACCGGTGAAAACCATAGGGGCTCATTCCGATCCGTTATCCTGGGGCGGAGCAAGGAGGTCGCTCATGCCCATCAGGTTCCGTAAACGCCAGTCCTTCGGACCGTTGAAGTTGAACTACACCCAATCGGGGCTGTCCTCGTGGAGTATCAAGATCGGCCCGTGGTCGTGGAACTCCCGGACCAAGAAGAACAGCGTCGATCTACCGGGGCCGCTGAGCTGGCGCCAGCGCTGAACGCTCGCCGGGGGCGGCCGGATCGTCAGCGCATCGGACGAAGTTCGATCACCACACCGCCCTGCTGCCAGGTCTGGTAGATATCGGCTTTGTTCGGATTGCCGGCGGGATTGATTGATTCATATCGAAACCGATGCCGTTTCGGCGTCCTCCCCGAGCTGAAGGGCGAGGATTCCTACCAGCACCCTCGCGGGCGCTCTCGATGGGTTCCTGGTTCACTGGGGCGTGCCTTCCGCTGAGCGGCGGGATTTACCGCCCCTCCGCAGGCGTTTGAACTCTCCGCTCGTCCAGCGGCCAGGATGTTCTTCGCGGCGTTCACATCCGGTCGTGGGTTACGCCGCAGGTGCACATCCATTCCTGGACATGCAAGGGCTTCTTCGCACCTCACACCCCACACGCCGAGCACAGTCGAGTGGACGAGTACCAACGATCCACCCGGGTGAAGGTCCGCCCATACCGGCCGGCTTTCTCCTGCGGGTGAACATCCCCCATCCCGCATCGTGCACCGATTTCGCCATACGGGAGCGGGTGAGACCCTTCACGCACAAGTCCTCGACGTATACCGCTTGGTTCGCACGGATAATCGCCGTCGAATGCCTGTGCGCCCAATCCCGCCGCCAATCCGAGACCCTGACATGAGCCTTCGCCACCTGCACACGAGCCTTGTGGTACTTCGCGGGCTCGGTTGGCGGCGCCCCGAACTCGGTGCTGCGGCAGTACATCGAACAGCAGCAACGTACGGTTCAGGGCACGCTCTAGCCTTGACGGCCCTCCCGTATGGGCTTTCGCCACCGGGGAATCCTTGCTCATGGGGTTCAGTGTTGCCGCTTCAGAGCACTTGGTCGAGAAATCTGCGCAGCCGTGGGGTTCCGGCGTTGTCGAACAGTGCGTCCGGACTGCCCGACTCCACCACCACCCCGCCGTCCATGAACACCACATGATCGGAGACGCTGCGGGCGAATCCCATCTCGTGCGTCACCACGATCATCGACATACCGCCCGCGGCCAGCTCCGACATCAGCGCGAGGACACCCTTGACCAGCTCTGGGTCCAGCGCGGAGGTGGCCTCGTCGAAGAACATGATGTCCGGTTTCATGGCCAGCGCCCGCGCGATCGCCACCCGCTGCTGCTGACCACCGGAGAGGTTGGCGGGCCGGGAGTCGGCCTTGCCGGTGAGTCCCACGACCTCGAGTT
Source organism: Nocardia sp. NPDC050193 (assembly GCA_040674215.1). Classification (GTDB taxonomy): domain Bacteria; phylum Actinomycetota; class Actinomycetes; order Mycobacteriales; family Mycobacteriaceae; genus Nocardia. The sequence goes on from JBFARE010000003.1 coordinate 96,615, forward strand.
GTTCCAGTGCCAGGGTGCGGGCCTCGTCCTTGGACAGGCCGCGCAGTTTGCGCGGTCCCAGCGCGATATTGTCGGCCACCGTCCGGTGCGGGAAGAGATTGAACTGCTGGAAGACCATCCCGATATGCTGCCGCAGCCGGTCGGGGTTCTCGGTGAGTACCGATTCGCCGTCGATCAGGATATCCCCGGCATCGGGTTCGTGCAGCCGGTTGAGGACCCGCAGCAGGGTGGACTTACCGGAACCGGACGGGCCGATCACCGTGGTGGTCTTGCCTGCGTCGACGTGGATGTCCACCCCACGCAGGATCTGATTACCGCCCAGCCGTAGGTGGAGTCCGGTGCCGGTCAGTGAGGCGCTCATCGGTTACCCCCGGCCTTCGGTGATGGCGGACTGCTCGACCGGGTCGATCGGCTGATCGGGCCGTCCGGTACGCATCCGCCGGTCGATGTAGTTCACCAGATGGGTGAGTGGGATGGTCAGCAGCAGATAGATCAGGCCGGCGGCCACCAGCGGTGACAGGTTGCCGGTCTGGGCGTTGAGATCACGGCCGACCGCGAACAGCTCCCGCTGGGTGGCCAGCAGCCCCAGGAAGTAGATCAGCGACGAATCCTTGATCAACGCGATGAACTGGTTCACCAGGGCGGGCAGCACCCGGCGCACCCCCTGCGGGATCACCACCAGCGTCATCGCCTGCCGGTAGCCGAAGCCGATCGCCCGGGCGGCCTCGAGCTGCCCCGGCTCCACCGATTGGATACCGGAGCGGAAGATCTCGCCGATATAGGCCGAGGCGAGCAGTGCCAGCGCCACCGCGCCGAGCCAGTAGGGATTGTTACCGGTGAGACCGCTGACCACCGGTCCGACCCCGAGGCCGATGAGCAGGATGATGACCACCGCCGGCAGGCCGCGGAAGATATCGGTGTACACCCGGGCCGGCCAGCGCAACCAGCGGGTCCGCGAGATTCCGGCCACCGCGAGCAGCATGCCGATCAGGGTGCCCAGCACGCCGGAGACCAGCGCGAGGATCAGTGTGTTGGGCAGGCCGGTCTTGAACAGGTCCGGGAAGGCCTGCCGGTAGAGCGACCAGTCGAAGAAGGTGTCGCGGAGCTGCTCCAGGGTCGATTTCGGCGCCTGCGCGGTCTGCTGCCGCGGGGCCTGCTCGGCGGCGAGGGCGGCGAAATCGGGTAGTTGCGGGGCCGGCGCGGCCTTCGACCCGGGTTTCCAGCCGGGGGGTAGCTCCCGGGGCACCCAGTCGCTGTAGAGGCGGGCATAGGTGCCGTCGGCGATCACCGCGTCCAACCCGGAGTTGAGCGCGTCGATCAGCGGCTTGTTGTCCTTGGCGACCGCCCAGGCGATGAAATTGTCCAGACTGAAGGAGTTGTCCACGACCGAGGTCGCATCACCCGGCGCGATCGCGCCCTGGGCCTGCGCCGACGGCGCGACCCACGCGTCCACCTGGCCGGTTTTCACATTCGCGTAGGCAGTGTTGTAGTCGGGGAACTTCACCGGGTCCAGGCCGAGTTCGTTGACCACGTATTCGTCCTGGACTGTGCCCTGCACCACCGCCACCCGGGACCCGGGTCCCAGATCGGCGAACCCCTGCACCGGACTGCCGTCCTTGACCACCAGCGAGAAGTAGCCGAAATCGTAGCCGTTGGTGAAGCCGACCATCTCACGCCGGGCGTCGGTGGTGGTGATGTTGGACGACCCGACATCGAACCGCTTGCCCGCCACCTGGGCCAGCAGGCCGGCGAACTCGGTACCGGAGAACTCGACCCGCAGTCCGATCTTCGCGGCCACCGCGCGCAGCAGTTCGTTGTCGAAACCGGTGAACGCGCCGGCGGAGTTCACACAGATACTGGGCGGGGCGTCGGAGAGGGTGCCGACGCTCAGCACACCGGGCCGGATCAGGCCCAGCCGGGAGATGTCCACCGCGTCCGTCGGTTCGGTCGATTCGGTGGTGAAACGATCCTCTTTGCCCGCACCCGGTGCAGTCAGGTTCGCCGGGGCCGCGGTGGCCGCCTCCGGCCCCGGCGGCGCGCACAGGTCGCGAGCGGCGCCGTCACCGCCGCCGCTGCCGCACGCGGTCGCCAGCAGAGCGACGGCGACCAGCAGAACGGCGAGCAGTGCGCGGGCGCGCGGAACGGGCAGACCAGGCATGATCGACCACCCTAGCGTCCGGTCCGGTCCGGTCCGCGCACCCGGGTCGGGTGGGGTCGCGGTGCCGCGGCCGCCGGTTCACCCGGCGGCGAAGAACCTCCGTGGTACCTCGACGAGCATCGTCTGCAGCTGCCGCTCCTCGATTCCGCGATCCAGCACATAGGGGAATACGTCGTCGAACAGGTGGGTGTAGTGCCACTGCGGCAGGACCGCGGCCCGCATGGCCGGTTCGATCCAGTCGATATAGCAGCTGGCGTCCTGGGAGAGCACCATGCGCTCGGCGTAGCCGCGGCGAACCATCTCGATGAGAGTATCGGCGCGCGCCTCGAATGTGGTCTCGAGGTCGATCCCGAATCGATCCATGCCCAGCACGAATCCAGAATCCGCCAGGGCGGTCAGGTAGTCCACATCCGTGGTGTCACCGCTGTGACCGAGCACGATCCGGGCCGGGTCGACGCCTTCCTCGGCGCACATGATGCGTTTGACCTCGAAACCGGACCCCGATTCGGGGTGGGTGTGCACGGTGATCGGCACCCCGGTCTCGTGATGTGCCCGGGCCACCGCCCGCATCACCCGTTCGACGCCGGGCGTCAGTCCCTCCGCATCGATCGCGCATTTGAGCATGCCCGCCCGGATACCGGTCCCGGCGATACCGTCGCGGATATCGCCGACGAACATATCCACCATGGGATCGGGGACATGGGTGCCGACCAGTGGATCGAGCGCCGGCCCGCGGTAGTGGAAGAAGAACGGGACATCGTTGTAGGTGTAGAGGCCGGTGGCCACGATCAATTGCAGCGGCACCCGCTGCGCGAGCTGGGCGATCCGTGGGATGTAGCGGCCCAGGCCCACCACGGTCGGGTCCACGATCGTGCGCACACCGGCCTCGTAGGCGGTGGTCAGCTGCCGGACCGCGTCCTCGATGCGCTCCTCCTCCGAACCCCACTCCTGCGAATAGTTCTGCTGCACATCGGAGCTGAGCACGAAAACGTGCTCGTGCATGAGGGTGACGCCGAGATCGGCGGTGTCCACGGCACCGCGGACGGTTTGGATCGAGGGCACGGAGAACTCCTGGAAAAGGGCAGCGCGCAGCGCGACGACGCCGGTACGACGGTTGTGATGGGTCCGCGACACCGCCCGCGGCGGGCGCGGCGGACCGGTTGCCGGCGAGCCAACTACTCAGGTGGACGCCGGTTTCCGGGGATAACTGAACCTTACGGCGCCGGCTGTGGGACAGACCATATTCCGGCCGCATGAAAGCTCGGCCGGCATTTGTGCGCTCAGCACATGCCTGTGAGGCCCTCGGTGAAAAGACCTTCGTGCGCCCGGCATTGCGTCCGCCGGGGCCGGCCGGATCGGTACCCGCGGCTCAGTTCTGTCCCGTCTCCGGTCGTAGCACCGCGGCACCGAGCAGGTGGGTGGCCTGCAGGGCCAGCCGTGGATACAGATCCGCGCCGGGTGCGTCGGTGCTCACGCCGATGAGGTTCAGCGCCTGCCGGACGCGGTACTGGACCGTATTGCGATGGACGGCCAGTCGCGTGGCGGCCGCCGCGTAACTGCGGTTCACGGCGAGGAAGACGCGCAGTGTCTCCCGCAGCCAGAGGTTGCGTTCGTTGTCCACCGCCAGTTCGCCGAGTTCGTCGGCGACGAATTCGCGCAGCGTATCGATATCGCCGGCCAGCAGGGCGATCGCCGACACATCGGGATGCGCCAGGACCCGGGCGCCGTGCTCCCCGCCCAGCAGCGCGAGCCGGCGTACCCGGTCGGCCTGACCCGCGGTGCGTCGGAACCCGGCGAGCCCGGTGCCGTAACCACCGAAGGCCATCCGTACCGGCAGGGCCCGGTCGGAGCGCAACTGTTCGATCGCGGCGCTGTCGACGGGTGTCTCGTACGGGAGGGCGAACCACATCCGGGCCTCGTGTTCGTCCACCGGCACCAGCAGGTTTCCGTTCGCCCGGTCGAACACGGTGGTCAGCGCCGTACGGAGGTGGTCGAAAACCGCCACGGCGGTGGCGGGGTCGATATGCGGGTCGGTCCAGGTGTCGATCGCGATATGCCCGCGGGTGAGTGGATAGTGCAGTACCTGCTCGGCGGCCTCGGTATCGGTGGTCGTGCCGTTGAGCAGCCGGGTGACCCACTGCTGCCGGAGCCCGCCCCGATTGCCGACCCAGCGGTCGCGTTCCTGTTCGTAGGCGACCCCGACCTGCTCGCAGACCCGGTCGATGTACACCGAGGTGCGGTTGACGATATGGACGATCGCCGAGGTCGTCACCGGGCCGCCGCCACCGAATTCGATGGCGTAGCGCATACCCGTGTCCAGGAAGCCGGCCTGGCCGATTCGATAGGCTCGGATCATTGCCGAGGCCGGCACATCGCGCTGGGCGAGGATCCGGGCGTACACCAGGGCCCGTTCCGGGGCCCGCACATCGTCCTCGTCGGCCTCGTTCTGCAGGAATTGCAGGGCTTCCATCAGGTTGTCGGCCGTACCGTCCTCCATCAGTTCACGGAGCCGGGGGTCCTGGTCCAGTGCCGGCACCTGGGTGCGCATCCGGTGCGACAACTGGTCGATGAACTGGTCGCGGTCCCGGAGGAATGTCTGCGCAACCAGCCCCACCACATCTTCGGTACTGTGCGCCGCCTGTCGTTGCTCCACAGGGGTAATGATCGCGCGGTCGGGCGGTCGGGCGGGCGGTCGTCCCCGGCCGTGTCGGCCCGGCCGGAGCCGAACCGGTGCCCCGGCTGGGCCGGACGGTTAGAGTCGGCGGACACGCGGACGGCCGGTGTACCCGGGCCGCACGCGGCAGTATTGGGCAGGACCGAGGGGTACGGGGCAGCTGTTGTGAAGATTTCCGCCGGCGCGCCCGGATGGTACGAGGCGTGCTCCCCGGCCGAACGCGCCGCCACGGTCGCGCTGGCCGCTACCCGCCGGACCTGGTCGATGGTGTGGGCGGCGGCTGCCGGGACCGGCCTCGTGCTCGCCTGCTACCCGTGGGCGGCCGGACTGCTGCCGTTGCCCGGCCCGGAGCCGGCCGCCCCGCCCGGGGCGCTGTCGTTCGCGATCGGCGCGCTCCTGCTCGACCTCGCGATCCTGGTGGTCAACAGTGTGGTCTGGGGGCGGGTGGAGCGCGTGTTCTCCGGGGTGGCGCCGGATGAGGCGGTGCGCCCGTTCCGCTGGGTGCGCTGGCTGCCGACCTCGCTGGTCTCGCTGGTGGGGACCGTCGCGATGCTCGTGGTCGGGGTGTACCCGCTCGCACGCTACGGCGAAGCGGGCCCACGGGGGTTGTCGGCCGCCGATTGGGCGAGCGCCGGCGTGGCGGTGCTGTGTGTGCTGTGCGGTCTGGCGACCCTGTGGCTGAAGGCGATCCTGCGACCGGTCCGCACCGGGCCGTAGTGGCGGACCCACGCCGCCACGGCCCCGGACGCGCCGATCAGTTCAGCGGGCTACGCCGCTCCAGCAGCACCGCGTCGCGCCAGCGACCTCCGGAGCGGCCGCTGCGCTCCCGGATACCGACGGTGCGGAAGCCGGCCGCGTGGTACAGGGAGATACCGACCCGGTCCTCCGGGAACGCCGTGGTCTGCAAGGCACGCAGGCCCGCGTCCTCCGCGGCCGTGACCTGGCGGCGCAGCAGGGCGGTGCCGACACCGCGACCCTCGAGTTCGTCGGCGACCATCACACAACTGTCGGCGACATCCCGATAGAACTCGTGGCCCGAGACCGGGGTGAGGGCTGCCCAGCCGGCAATCCGGCCGTCGGCTTCGGCGACCCAGCGATGCCCGGGCAGCCACTGGCGGTCCAGGGTCTCCCGGTCCGGTACGTCGGCGGCCCCGACCGCGGGGTAGGCAGGCCCCCGCTCGGCGTGGATGGCGCGTACCGATTCCCAGTCGGCGTCGGTCAGCGCCCGGACGGTGATATCGCCGGGCGGCTCCTCCGGGTAAAGGGGACGGGGGGTGAGCAGACCCATCACCGCGTCGGCGGTATGCGGCAATTCGGTGCAGCGGTGTGGGTCGACGGTGACGAGGGTCGCAGTGCCCTCTTTGTGTACTGTCACGAACCCGGCGTCGGTGAGCTTGCGGACATGGTGGGAGACGGTCGGCTGTCCGATACCGAGTGCTTCGGCGATTTCGCCGATGTGGATGCCGGCGGGGCTCGTGGCGACCTGGTGCAGTAACCGGACCCGGGTCGGGTCGGCCAGGCAGGAGAACCAGCCTGCGTAGACGGCCGCGTCGGCGACCGGGAGCGCGTCGCCGCGCGCCTGGTCCCGCACGACCGGCGGTGCCAAGGAGGTCATGGGGCCACTATATCGACGGAGGATATTCGGTCCGAGAAAGCGCGTTTCAGATTTGTATCCAGTGTCGTCGATATTATCCGGCGCCGACCCCGCGGGTATTGGCGATTGTTTTCGGGTGGGCGAGCGGGTGAACGGGCTACGGATATCGGAATACGGGTGTGACCGGGGATTCTGGTAAATATCGGATGCCGAGTGCAGCAGGGGCCGGACCGGCCGGCGGATCACGGGGTAGCAAGTGTGTTCGTTTTCCGTATCCGGACGCGGCGGAATTCTTTACCGATTTGTTTCCTTGCGTCACCGGAATTGCCGCGGCCCGGGTGTACCCGTAACGGAATTCCCGGCCGGCGGCCGTCCCGGCCGATCGTGATCGGGTATCCGGCCGGGACGGCGGCGCTACCCGAGCCGGATGGGCGGGCGGCGTCGATGCCAGGTGGTCCGTTGTTCGAGCTGTTCGGCCAGTGCGAACAGGGTAGTCTCCCGGCCCCGTGCGGCGGTCAGCTGGGCGCCGATCGGCATACCGGATAGCCGGTGGAACCCGATGGGAACGCTCAGTGTCGGACCGTCGTGCAGGGACCACGGATACGTCAGCTGAGCCATGCGGCGTGACTGCGCGAGCACACCGGCGGGCTCGGTGATGAGTGGAACATCGATCGGCATGGTCGGGGTGAGGATCACGTCGGCATTCCGGAAGTAGTCGGTCATGGCCGCCCGGAACCGATCGCGCTGCGTCAGCGCCGCTACTCGCCGGTCGTGGGAGATGCTGCGGCCCAGTGAGATCCGTTCCAGTGTTGCCGCCTGGAACCGGTGTGGTTCCGCGCGTAGCCGCTGGTCGTGTAACCGGGCCAGGTCCGAATAGAGCAGGGTGTACACCACATCCTGCGCGGAGTCGCTGTGCGGTACGGGCGCGTCGAGAACGGTGTGGCCGATCTCGGCGAGCAGCCGCACGGTCGTGTCGAACGCGTCCCGGATCGCCGGGTCGATTTCGGTGGTGATGAAAGGCCACGGCACGGCGATACGCAGTCGATCGCGCGGCGGAGCCGGGAGGTCTTCGCCGACGAGCACGGAATAGGCGGTGCGCACCTCGGCGACCGTACGGGCGAGGGGGCCCACGGTGTCGAAATCGGGGCTGACGGGGTAGACCCCGGCGGTATCGATATATCCGGGCGAGGGACGCAGGCCGATGACCCCGCAGCAGGCCGCGGGCAGCCGGATGGAGCCGCCGGTGTCGGTGCCCAGTGCGATATCGACCAGGCCCGCCGCGACCGCAGCGCCGGACCCGCCACTGGACCCGCCGGGGACCCGCTCAGGATCCCACGGATTGCGCGGGCCACCCGCCGCCGAGTTCTGCGAGGTGACCCCCACCGCGAATTCGGCGAGGTTGAGGGTGCAGGTGATCGTCGCGCCCGCTCGCTTCAACCGGGTGACGACGGCGGCATCATGTTCGGCGATCCGGTCCGCGAAGAACTCCGAGCCGCAGGTCGACCGCACCCCGGCGATCTCGATATTGTCCTTGACCCCGAGCCGGTATCCGGCCAGCGGGCCGCCGGTGACCTCGGTATCGGTCCCTAACCGCTCGGACACCCAGGAGACAACCGTGTTCAGCTGCCGGGCGACGTCGGCCGCCGCGGCGGACGGCCCGGAGGGGCCGGACTCGCCGGCCCCTCCCGACCGCAGGCTCACGCCGGTACCCGCGCGGCGCGCAACGCTTCGGTACCCGCGGTGTCGACGGTCCAGGTATCGGTATCGACCACGACACCGTAGTCGCGGCGGGCCTCTTCGGCGGTGAGGTATTCGTCCCAGACATCGGAGAGCACCGCCTGCGGGTCCCGCCGGAACGGATCGCCGAACCCACCACCGGAGGGCATCTTGATCTCCAGCCGCTCCCCGGCCCGGATCACCTCCTGGGTGACCTTCGAGAACAGCACCTCTTCCTCCGGCGTGCCCGGATTGCGGATGAACGAGCCGGATACACCGGCGGACCCGCCGAGGGCGCCGGCCGGCGCGTCGTTGCGATTGTCGGCCTCGGAACCGAAGTAGGTGTCGGTCTGCATGAGCCAGGTCCGCACACTGCCGATTCCGCCGCGCCACTGTCCCGGTGCCGGGGACTCGCCGCGTAGTTCGTAGCGCTCGGCGCGCATGGCGTGATTGAGTTCGGTTTCCTCGATGGGATTGTTGCGGGTGTTGGCCATCAGCGAGTCGACGGCGTCCATGCCGTCCTTACCGTTGCGTGCGCCGTAGGAGCCTTCGTTGATCTCGATATAGACCCAGTACGATTCGCCGTCCGCGGCCAGGCCCGAGTAGGCGATGGCGCACAGCGCTGCCGACGAGCCGGCGATCGCATTATGCGGCACCACCGGCGCCAGCGCCAGGTTGATCGAGTCGAACACCCGGTTGACCTGTGAGAAGCGCGCGAAACAGGAGGCCGGGAAGTTCGGGTTGAAGATACTGCCTTCGGGTGCGTACGCGCGGACCGGACGGAAGCAGCCGTCGTTCTGCGGCACGAACTCCTCGGTGAGTTCCTCGTCGAGCAGGATGGTCCGGATGGCGCTCACCGCCACCGGCAGCACCGACCCCTCGAACGGGACATTGAACGCGGTGGGTACCTGATCGTTGGACCCGGTCAGGTCGATGAGTACGTCCTCACCGTCGACCTGGACGCGGACCCGCACCTCGAGCGGAGTGTCGCGATTCTTGCCGTCGTCGTCGAGGTAACCGATCGGTGCCTCGTAGCTGCCGTCGGGGATTTCCCGGATCCGGCTGCGCAGCATCTCCTCCGAGTAGTCCATCCACCGTTCGGCGGCGCTCATCACCACGTCCAGCCCGTATTTGCCCAGCAGCTCACGGAACCGCTTCTCGCCGATACGCGCCGAGGCGATGAGCGCCTCCAGATCACCGAGGTTCTGTTCCGGCGTGCGGACATTGTCGAGAATGTGCTGGATCAGCATCTCGTTGCGCACACCGGAGTCGTAGATCTTCATCGCGTTCATGAGCTTGGCCTCGGCCCAGACATCGACCACGTCCATGCACAACCCGGGAAAGTTGCCGCCGACATCGGAGACGTGGCCGGTACAGCCGGCGAAGCCGATGTGCACGCCCTCCCAGAAGATCGGGATGACCACGCCGTAGTCGGGCGAATGCGCGGCGCCGTGATACGGGTGGTTGTGCAGGATGACATCACCCTCCTGATAGGTGCCCACGAGCCGCCGGTTGATACCGCGGATATAGGCCGGAATCGACCCGCAGTGCATCGGGGTGGAATCCGATTCGCACAGTTCGCGGCCGTTGACATCGAAGATGCCGGCGCCGAGGTCCTCTGCCTCCCGGATCAGGCTCGAATAGGCCATCCGGTAGAGGACCTGGGCCATTTCCTTGGCCATCGAGTTCAACGCCCCGCCGATGACGCGCAGGGTGATCGGGTCGACCTCCACGGTGTTCCAGGTGCGGGTCGCCGTGCCCGCCAGCGATACGCCCTCGCGGGGCATCAGGCTCTTCGCCATATCAGGCGCTCCTCTCGATGATGATGTGTCCGACGGCGTCGACGGTGGCCTGCTGCCCGATACCGACGATGGTGGTCGAGTCGAACTGCTGCACGATGGCCGGGCCTGCGAAGGTGTTGCCGGCTTTCAGCAGTTCGCGGTCGTAGATGGGGGTGCCCACCCATTCCGGATCGGTGGAGCCGTTCTTCCAGAACAGTGCCCGGGTGGTGGACCGTAGGGCCGCGGTGGCGTCGGCGGTGCCCTGTTCGATTTCCGCGATCCGGATGTGCTCCACCGCGCCGACCCCGGTGACCCGGATGTTCACCAGTTGCACCGGTTTGTCGTCGAACCGCTGGGAGTAGGTCCGGCCGTGGGTCTCGTGGAAGACGGCCGCGGTCCGGGCCACCCATTCGGCGGTGATCTCGCCGTCCGGGGCCGGTACCCGCAGTTCGTAGCCCTGTCCGACATAGCGGCAGTCGACGCTGCGCTCGAGCGAGATGTTCTCTTCGGCGATACCGTCGGCGCGCAACTGGGCGACAGCTTCCGCCGCCAGCCGGTCCATCTCACGCCGGAGCAGGTCGAGATCCGGTTCGGCCGAGGAGGTCCACACTGTGGTCGGCACTTCGTAGCGGATATCGGTGGTCAACAGCCCGACCGCCGACGTGATGCCCGGATGGCCCGGGACGATGACCCGCGGGATACCGAGGTGTTCGGCGATCTGCCAGGCGAACAGCGGGCCGGCGCCGCCCTCGGCGACGAGCGAGAATTCACGCGGGTCGTAGCCTTTGCGGACCGAGTGCAGCGAGATCGCCTCGGTCATCGAATGCGCGAGGATCTGGAAGATCCCCATGGCGGCATGTTCGAGGTCCGCGCCGAGTTTATCGGCGATATGGGTTTGCACGGCCGTCGCGGCGAGTTCCGGTTTCACCCGCATCGAACCCGACAGGAAGCTGTCCTCGCGCAGCCATCCCATGACCACCATGGCGTCGGTGGAGGTCGGTTCCGTTCCGCCGCGGTCGTAGCAGGCCGGCCCGGGGACGGCGCCCGCGCTCCGTGGCCCGACCCGGAACATCCCGCCCTCGTCGATGGCGGCGATCGAGCCGCCGCCGGCGCCGATGGTGTCGACCTCGGCCATGGGCACCATCGCGTGGTAGTCACCGATACGGGTGTCGAGCAGGTGTTTCATCCGCAACTGCCCATCGGGCGCGACGCCGATATCCGCGGAGGTGCCGCCGACATCGAGGGTGATGACGCTGGGGTATCCCGATGCCCTGCCGATCGCGCAGCCACCCAGTAGTCCGGCGACCACGCCGCTGGTGAGCAGCGATACCGGGATCTCGGTCGCGCTGCGCGAGGTGACCAGACCACCCGCGGAGGTCATGAGATGCACATCGTCGCCCACCTGCGCGGCCTTGGCCTTACCGGCCAGATTCTCGATGTAGCGGGAGGTTTTGGGGCCGACGAAGGCGTTGAGGGCCGTGGTCGAGAAACGTTCGTACTCCCGGTATTGCGAGGCGACGTCGCTGGAGAGCGAGATGAAGACGCCGGGGTATTCCTCCAGGATGATCTCGCGGACCCGGCGTTCGTGCGCGGGGTTGCGGTAGGCGTGCAGGAACGCCACCGCGATCGCGGCGACACCGTGTTCGCGCAGCAATCGCACCTCCTGCCTTACCGCGTCCTCGTCGAGCGGTGTCAGGACCGTGCCCGCGGCGTCCATCCGCTCGGGCACCGTACGCCGGTTGCGGCGCGGCACCAGCTGCCATTTCTGCCACGGCAGGTCCTGATAGTTGGAGTAGTTGAGCGGGCGTTTCTTGCGCCCGATGTGCAGCAGGTCCCGGAAACCCTCGGTGGTGATCATGCCGACGTCGCTGCCGTTGTGCTCGAGCACGATATTGGTCGCCACGGTGGTGCCGTGGAAGAACATCTCGATCTCGGCGACCGGGATACCGGCGCGCTCGGCGAGTACATCGATCCCATCCATGGTGCCGATCGACGGGTCGTGGTTCGTCGAGGGTGTCTTGTGTACGGTCACCGTCCCGTCGTCGTCCCACAGGACCAGGTCGGTGAACGTGCCGCCGACATCCACTCCGATTCGTTTCATCGAAACTCGCTCTCTCCGTTGTTCAGACGACCGCGGCGCCTGGAGGAATCCGTACCGGCGCAGTGATCTGAGCCATAGGCCGCTGGTGGCATCATGCAATACATCCGAGTATTTGGCTAGTAGTCGTCGAAAGTTCTCAAGAACATCGAGGATGTCTGCATTATTGACGTCCTAAACATCAGATGTTTAAGGTGGTCCGTGTCACGCCGCGCTCCACCCCGGTGCCGTCGCATCCCCTGAGGAGGACCATTGACAACCCACCCCGCCACCCTCGGGCGTTTCTTCGAGGACTACGTCGTGGGCGACGTGTATCAGCACCCGATGGGACGCACGATCACCGAAACCGACAATGCGTGGATCACCTGCCTGTCGATGAATACGAATCAGAACCACTTCAACGAGCACCTCGCGCGGACGAATCCGGTGACCGACGGCAAGGTCATCGTCAACTCGGGTCTGACCATCGCCCTGGTCCTGGGGCTGTCGGTGATCGATATGAGCCAGAACGCGGTGGCCAATCTGGAGTTCACCGATGTGAAGCTCAGTCATCCGGTCTATGTGGGTGACACCATCTACGCCGAGAGCGTGTGCACCGGTCTGCGCCGCTCGCAGTCACGCCCGTACGCGGGAATCGTGTCCATGGTGACCCGGGGGGTGAACCAGGACGGCGAGGTGGTGATCTCGTGGCGGCGTTCGGTCATGGTGGCCACCCGGGACAGCGGTATCGGCCAGAACTACTTCCCCGAGGTCAAAGCAGCCTCGCTGCACGATCTGGTATCCGGCGCGACCGAGGAGGTGGCGAGCCGATGAGGCCGCTCGAGGATGTGCGCATCATCGCCGTCGAACAGTACGGAGCCGGGCCGTTCGGCAGTGTGCATCTGGCCGACCTCGGCGCGGATGTACTGAAGATCGAGGAGCCTGGCTCCGGTGGTGACGTCGGCCGTTACGTCCCGCCCTACGCGCAGGGGGAGGATTCGCTGTTCTACGAAACCTTCAACCGCAACAAGCGCAGCCTGTCGCTGGATCTCGGCAACCCGGCCGGCCGCAAGGTTTTCGAGGACCTGGTGCGGACCAGTGACGCGGTGTACTCCAACCTGCGCGGCGACGTCCCCGCCAAGATCGGGATCACCTATGCCGATCTGGCCCACCTGAACCGGGCCATCGTCTGCTGCAGTCTCACTGGGTTCGGGATGACCGGTCCGCGGGCGAAACAGCCTGGCTACGACTACATTCTGCAGGGCCTGGCGGGCTGGATGAGCCTCACCGGGGACCCGGACGGCCCACCCACCAAATCCGGTCTGTCGCTGGTCGATTACTGCGGCGGCCTCGTCGCGGCACTGAGCCTGATGGCCGGGCTGCACGCCGCACGCCGCGACGGGGTGGGCGGGGACTGCGATGTCTCGTTGTACGACACGGCCATCTCCATGCTCACCTACCCGGCCACCTGGCACCTCAACGCCGGCTACACACCCGGCCGGACCAAGAATTCGGCGCATCCGTCACTGGTGCCCTTCCAGGCGTTCGAGGCATCCGATGGCTGGTTCGTGGTCGGCTGTGCAAAGGAGAAGTTCTGGGTCCGGTTGGCCGAGGCCATCGGAATGCCGGAATTGCTCACCGATCCCCGGTTCACCGATTTCGCGGCCCGCGGGGTCCACAAGGACGAACTGATCCCGCTACTGGAGAAGCGCTTCCGCGAGGACACCGTCGAGCACTGGACCGGGCTGTTGGTCGGGGCCGGTGTGCCCACCGGGCCGATCAACGATGTCGCCCAGGCTCTCACCGAGGAGCACACTCTCGCCCGCGGCCTGATCGCCACCACCGAACACGACGTATGGGGTGAAGTCCGCCAGGTCGTGTCCCCGGTGCGATTCGGTGAACCGGCCGGCCATCGGCGCGCCCCGAAACGTAACGAGAGTTTCGACAGTGTGATGACGGGGCTGGGTTACGGCACCGATACCGTCCAGGAACTCATCGCGGCGGGCGCGTTCGGTTCCGCTCCCGGTGGGAGCCGGCCGTGATCGCCGCCGATCTCGCGGCCTGGGCACGATCGCTGACCATCGACTCGATTCCGGAGTACGTCCGCGCCGCCGCGCAGCGACATCTACTCGACGGTGTCGGCAATGCCGTCGCCGCGCGCCGGCTCGGCCAGGCCGGGCCCGCCCTGCCCGTGGCCCGCGGACTGGGCGGGCCACCGCAGGCCCATCCGCTCGGCGATACCGCGGCAGTCTCGGCGCCCGCGGCAGCCTTCGCCAACGGTGTGCTCATGCACGTCCTCGACTTCGACGACACCCACGCGGGCGCCCTGGTACACCCCACGACCGTGGTGGCCCCGGCGGTTCTCGCGGTGGCCGAGGAAACCGGAGCCGGCGGTGCGGAGGCGGTGACGGCACTGGTCGCCGGGTTGGAGGTGGCGTGCCGGTTGGGCGCCGCCGCGCCGCACGGCTTCCACTCCCGGGGTCTGCATGCGACCGCCGTGGTGGGTCCGCCGGCCGCCGCGGTCGCCGCGACCCTGCTCTACCAGGGGTCGGCGGCGACGGCGGCCGATGCCATCGGGATCGCCGCGTCCTCGTCCGGCGGGCTGCTCGAATTCCTTGATACCGGCGCGAACACCAAAACCCTGCATCCGGGCAGCGCGGGTCTCAACGGCGTGCTGGCCGCCCGGCTCGCGGTGGCCGGCGCGGTGGGCCCGGATTCGGTACTCGAGGGCCGGCGCGGCCTCTACCGCACACTCGCCGATCGCGCCGCGGACGCCGACGCCATTCTCGGTGACCTCGGCGAACGCTGGGAATGCGCGTCCATCGGTATCAAGCCCTATCCGAGCTGCCAGCTCATGCACGCCGCCCTCGACGCGGTCGCCGCCGCTCTGGACACCGCGGCACTACCACCGGAACGGGTGACCTCCATCGCGGTGGACGTGCACCCGGACAGTGCCGCGATCGTCTGCGGACCCGATACCGGCCGCCGCCGTCCACGCAGCCCCTACGAGGCGAAATTCGATCTGCCCTGGAGTGTGGCCGCGCTGATCCACGACCGCCGGATCACTGTCGATACCTACGCCGTGTCCTCCATCGCCCGGCCCGAGGTCGAGGCCACCGCGGCCACGGTGGCCGTCACCACGGTCCCCGATACCCGTCCCGCGGCCGACGCCGCGGGACACGCGGTCCTCACCCTCGACGACGGAACGATCGTCACCGGCCGGGTGCCCGCCAGCCGCGGCACGTCCGCCCGGCCGATGGACGACGCCGCGGTGCGCGCGAAGTTCCTCGCGAACACCGGCGGCGGTCCGTCCGCGGCGACCTTGGCAGACACGGTGTTCCACCTGTGGGAGGCCGAATCGGTGGCCGCGGTGACCACGCTCGCGGCCGAACTCGTCCCCGACCACCAACGGTTGTGACCCCGCCAGGCGGTGTCACCCCGACCAGAAACGGATCCGACTCATGGATTTCAGCTTCACCGAGGACCAGCAAGCCTTCCGCGCCGCGCTGCGGCAGCTCGTCGAGAAGGAGATCATCCCGGTTGCCAACGAATGGGAGCGCTCCGGCCGTTATCCCACCGAGATCGTCGCTCGCCTGCGCGAGATGGGCCTGTTCGGTATCACCACTCCGGAGGAGTACGGCGGGCTGGAACTCGATATGGTCTCGTTCACCCTGGTGTACGAAGAACTGGCCCGCGGCTGGATGGGCATCGCCGGAATCCTGGGCAGCCACAACCTGGCCTGCTGGATGATCGCCCGGCACGGCACCCCCGAACAGAAGCAGCAGTGGCTGCCCCGGCTGGCGTCCGGGGAATGCCGCACCGGCATCGGGCTGACCGAACCCGGCGCGGGTACCGATCTGCAGGGTATCGCCACCACCGCGACGAAATCCGGTGACGACTACATCATCCGCGGCACCAAGACCTGGATCACCAATGCCCGGCATGCCGATGTGCTGCCCGTGCTGGTGAAAACCGATCCCACCGCGACACCGGCGCACAAGGGGATGAGCATCCTGCTGGTGGATACCCGCACACCGGGTTTCACGGTCTCGCGCGATCTCGGCAAACTCGGCTACAAGGGGACCGAATCGTGTGAAATATTTCTCGACGAGGTCACCGTGCCCCGGTCGACGCTGCTGGGCGGAGTGGAGGGCCGGGGTATGCAGCAGGCTCTTTCCGGCCTGGAGATCGGCCGGCTCAATATCGCCGGCCGCAGCGTCGGCATCGCGCAGGCGTCCTACGATGCCGCGCTCACCTATGCGCGTGATCGCAAGGCTTTCGGTAAACCGATCGCCGAATTCCAGGCCATCCAACTCAAACTCGCCGATATCGCGACCCAGCTCCAAGCGGCCCGGCTGATGACCTACTGGGCCGCGTCGAAAGCGGATTCGGGAGCGCGGGTGGACGCCGAGGCGGGTATGGCCAAATACTTCGCCTCCGAAACCGCGATCACCGCGAGCCTGGAGGCCATGCGAGTGCACGGCGGCTACGGCTACTCCACGGAATTCAATGTGGAGCGGTACTACCGTGACGCGCCGCTGATGTCGATCGGCGAGGGGACCAACGACATCATGCGGACTGTGATAGCGAAAGCCCTGGTGGGCGGGTCGGTGACGATCGGATGAGTACCGGGCTGCTGTACCTCTACGTTCCGGGGGACCGCCCGGAACGGTTCGCGAAGGCGGCCGCCTCCGGCGCCGACGCGGTCGTGCTCGACCTCGAGGATGCGGTGCCTCTGGCGGCCAAGGACTCCGCACGCGGGGCGGTTGCGGCCTGGCTGGAATCACCGGAACGTACGGAGGTGCCGGTCTGGGTGCGGGTGAATCCCGGTGCCGGACTCGTCGCCGATGTGACGGCGGCGGTCCGCGGTGGGGCCGACGGCATCTGGTTGCCCAAATGCGACGACCGAGCAGCACTCGATCGTCTCGACGGGCTGCTCACCGAGGTGGAGAAGCGCTTCGGCCGGGCCCGGACCCGGGTCTCGCCGCTGCTCGAGACCGGTACCGGGCTGTGGAACGTGCGCGCCGTCGCGGCGGGCCCGCGGGTGGCGTTCCTCCAGATCGGCGAAGTCGATCTGGCCGCCGATCTCGGTATCACCGTGACCGGCGGGGACGAATTGCTCTGGGCGCGTTCCCGGGTCGTGGCCGCCTCGGCCGCCGCCGGACTGCGTCCCCCGCTGGCCGCGGCTTCGCCGATTGTCGGCGACGCCGCCGGATTCGCCCGGGAGACCAGGCGCCTGATGGAATCGGGCTTCCACGGCCGGGCCTGTATCCATCCCCGGCAGCTCGCGCCGGCACGTGACGGTATGACACCGACGAGCGCCGAGGTGGATCGGGCGCGCGACATTCTCACGGCCTTCGAAGCAGCGGGCGGTGGTACCGCGACGGATCGTGACGGGCGCTTGATCGACGAGGCCGTGGCCCGGCACGCTCGTCGGATACTGGCCCGTCGACCGGCCCCGGCAACGCCGGCCGACTGATATGCTCCCGGGCCCGTAACGAGGACACCGCGTCCGCGGGCCCGCGGACGCGGGATGAAAGGTGTGGTGGCAGAGGTGAACAAGTCCGGCCGGCGTCCGGCCTACGAGGTCGTCGCCGACGCCTTGCGTGCCCGCATTCTCGAAGGTGAACTCACCCCGGGGACCAAACTGCCGCCCGATGCCGAGCTGCGGGCGGAGTTCGGCGTCGGGCAGAGCACGGTGCGGGAGGCCATCCGCTCGCTGGAGAGCGGGAATCTGGTGCACACCACCCGCGGTGTCACCGGCGGCACGTTCGTGTCCACTCCGAATATCGGCCGGATGAGCGCCCATCTCGAAACCGGTGTC
This sequence comes from Nocardia sp. NPDC050193, assembly GCA_040674215.1. Classification (GTDB taxonomy): domain Bacteria; phylum Actinomycetota; class Actinomycetes; order Mycobacteriales; family Mycobacteriaceae; genus Nocardia. The sequence goes on from JBFARE010000003.1 coordinate 114,439, forward strand.
ACGCTGCTGGCCGCCGCCGACAGCGTCACCGTCGACCAGCTGATGGAGGTGCGCCAGCTGACCGAGGTACCCGCCGCGGGTGCCGCTGCTTTCCGGCACACCGAAGCCCAGCTCGGCGAACTGCGCGCCGCGCTGTTCGATCCCACCGGTGCGATCGGCCCGGAAACCTACGCCAGCAACCACGAGTTCCATCGAGTGCTGCTGCGTGCGGCCGACAACCCACTACTGGACCTGGTGACGGTCCCGGTTTTCCGGGTTCTCAGCAGCCGGTTCCGCCGTGATACCGCGCCCGAGGGATTCTGGAACTGTGTCGATACCGACCATCGAGCGATCCTGGCGGCGGTGGAACAGCGCGACTCGATGACGGCGATGACGCTGATGCGCCGTCATCTCGACCACCTCGGTGACGTCTACAAGCAGATGGATCTCCTCAAACGACCCAACGGCTCACCTCGGTGAGATCTCAGGGTGGTATCGGCGGCCTCGACGACCCGGCGCCGGTGTCATCGCCGGCGGGGGCCGGGCGGAGTTGCTCCGTATTCCCCGGTCGACAGCTGTCCCGGACGATTGCCCGCGGGGTACCGGGGAGGGCGGCGCGCGGGGTCCTTCGGCCCGTCGTTCTCCGCGGGTGCAGCAGTGTATCGGAGACGTACCGTCCGGGACGGATATTGCCGGAATCCTCGGATGACCTTACTGTGTAAGGATGAGCAGCGTCGCTTATTCCGGCACCGCCGGAGCAGAATTTCGGCGGCTGACGTCCGCATTCACCCGGGTCTACGGCGGCCGGAAGGGCGTAGGTGCGGCGCTGGCGGTGTATCGGCACGGGGAACCGGTTCTCGATATCTGGACAGGGGAGTCGGCGCCGGGCCGGCCCTGGACCCGCGACACCGGCGCGGTGGTCTTCTCGGCGACCAAGGGCATCGCGGCCACAGTTGTGCATCGGCTCGCCGATCGCGGTCTCATCGACTACGACGCCCCGGTCTGTGAATACTGGTCCGCGTTCGGTTGTAACAACAAGGACAAGATCACCGTCCGGCAAGTTCTCACCCATTCGGCCGGTCTGTCCGGTGTCGGTGCGCTGGCGGCGCAGGGTGCCGAACTGCTCGACCACGAGCTCATGGCCGAACGGCTGGCCGCCGCCACCCCGGATCGGCTGCTCGGTGTGCCCGCCTACCACGCCATGACCTTCGGCTGGTTGCTCGCCGGACTGGCCCGGGAGGTCACCGGCGTCAGTATGAAGGAACTGTTCCAGCGCGAGGTCGCGCTCCCCCTGGGTACCGACGGTGTGCATCTGGGCCGCCCGCCCGCGGGTTCGGTCACCGTGGCGGCCGAGAGCTTCGGTGCGGGCTTCTCCTTCGCCGGCACGCCGCGCGGTTCCCGGCTGGTCACCCTGCTGCAGGCCATTCCCGGCGCGCTCGGCGTCAGCAGCCGCTCCCTGTTCATCCCCGGCGCCGAGGCCATACTGACCGGCCCGAACCCGCCGCTGCTGGACAGCGAGATGCCGGCCGCCAACGGTGTGTGCAGTGCCCACGGCCTGGCCGCGGTGTACGAACCGCTGGCCTGCAACGGGCTCGCCGGTGGCCGGCGGTACCTCTCCGGCGCCACCGTGCAGGCCATCCGCCGTATCGAACGGTTCCGGCCGGATACCGGGCTGTTCCTCTACATGGGCCCCCTGTGGCATCTCGGATACCACGCCATGCCCACCCTGGGCGCACCCCGCGGGTTCGGTCATATCGGCCTCGGCGGCTCGTTCGGCTGGGCCGACCCGGACAGCGGGATCTCGCTCGGCTTCGCGCACAACCGGCTGGCGATGGAGACCCTGGCCGTGGATCAGTCCGCGTTCGCCTGGCTGCTGCCCCTGGTCGTGTCCGGCGCCCGCTCGGCCGCCCGGATCGGCCGCGGCGCACCCCGGGAGGCCGCGGCCTGATCGCTCAGGTCAGATAGCGGTAGGCCGGGGAGCCCGGTTCGAGCCGCTCGCACTGGATCGGGGAATGGGCGATCCGGTCCAGTAGCGGTTGCAGGCCGGTGCGTTCGCCCAGCTCGACACCGACCAGCGCGGCACCGGTTTCCCGGTTGTTGCGTTTGACGTATTCGAACAGGGTGATGTCGTCGTCGGGGCCCAGTACTTCGTCGAGGAACCGGCGCAGCGCTCCGGGTTCCTGCGGGAAGTCCACCAGGAAATAGTGCTTGAGCCCCTGGTGCACCAGGGAACGTTCGATGACCTCGCCGTACCGGGACACATCGTTGTTCCCGCCGGAGACCACGCAGACCACGGTGGACCCGGGTTCCGGGGGTGAGTCCAGCAGCCCGGTGATCGCCAGCGCGCCCGCCGGCTCGGCGATGATCCCCTCGCTCTGGTACAGGTCCAGCATGGCGGTGCAGACGGCTCCCTCGTCCACCCGCAGCAGCCGGAAGGAGCCGGCACCGCCGGGGGGCTCGGTCGAGATGAGCAGAGGCAGGGAGCCGTGCGAGACCACTCGCCCGCCGAACCCGGCCACCGCCTCGTAGGGGACCCGGCCGATGCGGCGGACCGCGGCGCCGTCGACGAACGGGTCGACCTCGGGCAGGGTCACCGGACCGCCTGCGACCAGTGCCGCGGTCATCGAGGCGGCGCCGGCGGGCTCGACCGCGAGGATCGCCGTCTCCGGGGCGCGTTCTCGCAGATAGGTGCCGATACCGGCGAGGCACCCGCCGCCGCCGACGGGGACCACCACCAGATCCGGCGCGGCCCCGAGCTGATCGAGGATCTCGGCGGCGATGGTGCCCTGCCCGGCGGCGGTCCGGGTGTCGTCGAACGGGGGAACCATGGTGGCGCCGGTACGCCGGACATCGTCGGCGGCCGCGGCGGCCGCGGCGTCGAAGGTTTCGCCGACCGCGATCAGTTCCACGAATTCGCCGCCGTGCACCCGGATCCGGTCGCGCTTCTGTCTGGGCGTGGTGGTGGGGACGTAGATGCGGCCGGTGATACCCATGGTCCGGCAGGCGAATGCCACGCCCTGGGCGTGGTTACCGGCGCTCGCCGCGACCACCCCCGCCGCGCGCTCGGCGTCGCTGAGCTGGACCACCAGGTTGTACGCGCCGCGCAGCTTGTAGGAGCGCACGACGGTGAGATCCTCGCGTTTGAGGTACACCTGGGCGCCGGTCAGCTGCGACAGCCGCGGGCATAGCTGTAGGGGAGTGGGCTCGATAATGTCGGCGATGCGTTTGGCTGCGGCGTCGATCTCGTCCGCGGTCAACGCGGGACGGGCTTCTGGCAGGTGAGTGAGCACATCGGACACCCGGTCCATGCTGCCACCCACCGCGGCCGGAGCGCGCGGCGGGTGGCCGTGTCCTGCGCTTTCGTTCATCTGGTCGGCGTGGTTCCGGGCTGCCGGAACCACGCGCGGGCCGGATCCGTCAGCGCGGGCTCAGCACGAAGACCGGGATCTGGCGCTCGGTCTTGAGCTGATAGTCGGCATAGGGCGGGTAGGCCGCGACCGCCCGCGCCCACCAGAGCGCCTTCTCCTCGCCGAATACCTCGCGGGCAGTGTAGTCCTTGGTGACGGTGCCGTCCTGCAGTTCCACATGGGGTTCGGCGACCACGTTGTGATACCAGACGGGATGCTTGGGCGCGCCGCCCAGCGACGCGACGATCGCGTATTCGCCGTTGTGTTCGACCCGCATGAGCGCGGTCTTGCGAAGTTTGCCGGTCTTGTTGCCGACGGTGGTCAGCACCACCACCGGCATGCCCTGCATGGTGGTGCCCTCGGTACCGCCGGAGTTCTCGATCTTCTCGGCCTGTTCGCGGGCCCAGTCGGAAGTGGACGGTGCGTATTCTCCAGTCAATGGCATATCCCGGGAAACGTCCCGCACGGGCTCGCTTGTTCCCCGGTGGTGCGACCTGGCCGGACGAGCCCGCCGAGCGGCCGCCCGCGCGGCGTTTCGCGCCGGACGGCGGAATATGTGGTCGGGAAGACAAAAGTTCGATGGACCGAACACCACCTCCACGGGTAACCTGAACATATGACCGCACCTCGTCTCGTCACCGCCCCGCGCGCCGCCGCCCGCGGTCCGGCGGTTGTCGATATCGCGGGGTCGCGCTGGCCGGTGTACAAACTGGAGGCGCTGGTCGTGGGATTGCTGGTGTTCTTGGTGGGGACGGTCGTTCCGGGGTCGGCCCAGACCGGGGTACTGCTCGGGGCGGCTGTGGGCGCTCTGCTGTGGTCCACCGGGTGGTGGCGCTCGGCGCGTCGATAGGCGCCGTACCCGGGCGCGAGAACACTCGCGCGGCTCCGCCGCGTACTAGTCTGGGCCGAGTTGAACACACGTCCACTTGGTTCCGGGTCGGATATCCGGGTCCCCGAGGTACACGCGAGCCGATTCATGACCGATCGAGTACATGCCTTCACCGATGACGCGCTGGGTGACCACGATGCGGTGGCGCTCGCCGCCCTTGTCCGCGCCGGTGCGACGAGTCCCGAGGAGCTGGCCGGCGCCGCCCTGGCCCGCGCCGAAGCGGTGAATCCGCAACTGAACGCGATCGCCTACCGGTGCCCGGAGCCACGGTCGGCCGCCGCCGGAGACGGCGTGTGGTACGGGGTGCCGGCCTTCGTGAAGGACAATGCCGATGTGGCCGGGTTGCCCAGTTGCCACGGCAGCGCCGCGATCACGGCGCATCCCGCCGGTAAGGACGACCGGTTCACCGCCCAACTGCTGAGCACCGGGGTGACGGTTCTGGGCAAGACCACCATGCCCGAATTCGGCTTCACCTCCACCACCGAGTTCGAGCACGGCGACCCGACCCGCAACCCGTGGAACACCGGGTACACCGTCGGCGGCTCCTCGGGCGGATCGGCCGCCCTGGTGGCGGCGGGTGTGGTGCCGGTGGCGCACGGTAACGACGGGGGCGGATCACTGCGCATCCCGGCGGCCTGCGCGGGTCTGGTCTCGCTGAAACCCAGCCGGTTCCGGCACCTGGACAACGCCCAGGCGCGTCAGCTGCCGATCAAACTCGTCTCCGAGGGCGTGCTGTCCCGGTCGGTGCGCGATCAGGCGGCCTATCACGCCGCCGCCGAAACCTATTGGCGCAATCCGAAACTCCCGCCCATCGGCACGGTCGAGGGGCCCGTCACCCGGAAACTGCGGATCGGTCTGCTGACCACGGCGTGCAACGGCCTGGAACCCGATGCCGAGACCCTGGCCGCCGTGACCGCGACCGCCGGGATCCTGGAGAGCGCGGGACATACCATCGAGCCGATACCCTCGCCGGTCTCGGCGGAGCTCGTCGCCGATTTCCTGCAGTACTGGGGATTCCTGGCGCAGATGTCGGGGTTCACCGGGAAACTGAGTCACGGCCACTCCTTCGACGCCGCCCGGCTGGAGACCTTCACCAAGGGACTGGCCGCCGCGTTCCGCCGGCGGCTGTTCGCCACCCCGGGTGCGCTGTACCGGCTGAATCGGGCCCGCGCCGCTTACGACGCGGTGCTCACCCGCTACGACGCCGTGCTCTCGCCGGTGCTCACCCACACCACACCCGAGATCGGATACCTGAATCCGGGAGTGCCGTTCGCCGAATCGATCGAGCGGGTCACGAATTTCGTCGGCTATACACCGATCAACAATGTCACCGGGTCGCCGTCCCTCGCCGTTCCGGCCGGGCTCACCGCGGCCGGGCTGCCGGTCGGGGTCATGCTCAGCGGGCCCTACGGTGGGGAACGCACCCTGCTGGAATTGGGTTTCCTGCTGGAAGCGCAGGCGCCGTTCCCGCGGATCGCCGCCGCGGCGACCGGGTCCTGAGCGCCGCGCGGTCAGCGGACCAGCAGCGCGACCGGAAGACGGGCGAACAGTTTCTCCGTGCGGGCGCGGTTCTGGAACGTATGCCCGGTGAGGCGGTCGGTCCAGGACCCGCCCGAGAGTTCGATACAGGTATCGCCCCAGCCGGTTTCCCCGATGGCGACACTGTGCCGGGTGACGGCCACGATGATCTCCGGGTCGGCGCCGACCCGCCCCCGGGCGTAGGCGACGAGTTTGTCGGCGTGTTCACCGTGCCCGAACACCGGGGTGTAGGTACCGCCGACGAAACATTCCGGACGTTCCCGCCGCAACCACAGCGCATAGGCGACCAGCCACATCTTGGCGGCGCCGGTGATGTCCAGCGGGGGCGTGGTGGTGAGGGTGTGCAGCATCCCGCCCCGCGACCCGAAGTCGACCGGGCGGCGATTGTCGGGGTCGACCAGCGAGTCCTCCCAGATCTCACACCCCTGGTAGATGTCGGGGATCCCCGGCGCGCACAGTTGCAGCAGTTTTTGCGCCAGTGAATCCGACCAGGCGTGCGGAGCCAGATCGTGGGCGAGATCGGTGAGCTGGCGGCCGACCGGTCCGTCGATCACGTGGTCGAGCCAGGTGTGGACCGCGTTCTCGAACTCGGCATCGGGTTCCTCCCAGGAGGTGTGCTCTCCGGACTCACGCATCGCCTTCTCGGCGAACCGGTGCACCCGGTCGCGCAGACCCGGTACCGAGGGTGCCGGACGCCCGTCGGCCGGCCACATCCCGAACATGTTCTGCAGCAGGAACAGGGCGGTGGCGCCGTCGGGTGGGGGAAGTTTCTCGAGCCACAGGGTGACCGCGCGGGCCCACATCCGAGGGACCTGGGACAGCACCCCGATCCGGGCCCGCACATCTTCGCCGCGTTTGGTGTCGTGGGTGGACAGGGTCGTCATCGACGCGGGCCAGCGGCGGGCGCGTGCGGCGTTGGCGAGATGGAATTCGTTGACGGTTCGGCCGAACCGCGCCGGGTTGCCGCCGATCTCCTGGAGCGACACCAGCCGCACCGCGCGGTAGAAGAGAATGTCCTCCACGGCTTTCGCACCGATCGCGGTACTCACCTGATGGAATCGGGTCCACGCGGTACGGCCGGCGACCAGGGCGCTCACCAGGACCGCCAGTGGCACCCGCAGTTCGGCGTTCCGTTTCTCCACCTCGGCGACCACCGCGCTGATCATCCCGGCCAGCGGGGTGTAGTCGGCCCGGGCGACGGGCAGGAACGACAGCACCTCGATGGTGGCATTGGTCAGGGCCATGGTGTCGAAATCGTCGGCGCCCGCGTCGGCTTTGATGGCGGCGACCAGCCGGCGCACCTCGGGCGCCAGGATGCTCTCCGCGACCGCGCGCTTGATGCGGTGTTCCTTCTCGCCGACCCACACCCGGTCGCTGCCGTGCCCGGTGATGTGCCGGGACAGCTCGGTGAGGATCTGTTCCCCCGCGGGCTCCAGCAGCACCCCGCCGAAATCGGCGATGCCGTCGTAGCCGGTGGTCCCGTCGATCGGCAGGGTGGGGTCGAGGGGTTCCCGGTTGGCGAGGGTCTTCTCCACCAGCAGCAGCCGGGTGGGTCCGATCAGCGCGCGGAGGCGCTGCAGATACCCGGCCGGGTCGGCGAGGCCGTCGGGATGGTCGACCCGGACGCCGTCGATCAGATCGTGTTCGCACCAGGCCGCGAGTTCGCGATGGGTGGCCTCGAACACCACCGGATCCTCCTGTCGCAGCGCCGCCAGGCCGCTGATCGACAGGAACCGGCGATAGCCGCAGATCCCGGATTTCCAGCTCACCAGCCGGTAGTGCTGTTTGTCGTGGATCCGCAGCGCGTTGTCGCCGTCGGTACCGGGCGCGATGGGGAAGCGGAGTTCGTGCAGGGCGAGCAGCGGTTCGGGGCCGGACCGGTCGACGGTGAGGGCGGCCGGGTCGTTCGCGCCGCGCAGGACCGGTAGCGCCAGCCGCCCGCCCACACCGTTACCCGGACTCCAGTCGATATCGAAGAACGATGCGAACTGCGAGGTGCGACCGTACTGCAGCACATGCCACCACCACATGTTCTGCTGCGGATCTGCGACCCCCACGTGGTTGGGCACCAGGTCCATGATCAGGCCCATCCCGCGGTTGCGCACCTCGTCGGCGAGTGCCTTGAGTCCGAGCGGGCCGCCCAGCGCGGCGGAGACGGTGGTGGGGTCGGTGACGTCGTAGCCGTGGGTGGAGCTACGCGCGGCCGTCATCACCGGAGAGAGGTAGATATGCGAGACACCTAGTTGCTGGAGGTATTCCGCGGTGGCCGCGGCCTGGGCGAAGGTGAGTCCGTCCGGGCGCAGCTGAAGCCGGTAGGTGCTGCGGACCGGAGTGGCGCATGGGTTGCGGCGGAAGCTCGGCGGGTCTGCGGGCATACGGTTCTCGGTCGGGTCCTGAGGAGCGCGGCGGGTGGAAGGCGCCGGGGCCGGCCGGCGCGGGGTGCTGGGAATGGCCGGAATCAGCGTGGATGCTCGGCGTCGCCCGAGGGCCGGGTGCCACGCGGGGACACCGTCGGCGGTGTCACTTCCTCGATCAGCGAGTCGGACGCGTCCATGGACATGACCCTAGCGCCATTTCGGCGCGCGGATGCCGGGGGTCACCGGCCGATCGCTCAGGCCCGGTCGGCCGGGGCGGTCCAGCGGCGTGCGTAACCGGTTCGCCGGGCGATTGCGGCGAGTCCTCCCAGGGTCGCGCGCTGCAGCCAGGCGGGGATTCCGGCGAGGTAGCCGTCCTGTAGTTCCCAGAGCAGGGCGAGTGCCAGCGGATTGCGCGGGACGCCGGAGCGGGTGGTCGCACCGGCCCGGTCGAGGGCGCTCCACAGCGCGAACATCTCCAGATGCCGCAGCGGTGGGCGGATCTCGTGGTCGAGCACCGTATCGGGCGCGACGCTCCGGAATTCGTGGACGGCGCGGGCCGGCGCGCGCACCGAATCGCCGCGACCGGCCGTGATCTCGCGGCCGTCGACGCGGAACTCGAGCGCGCCGCGCCGCACCGTCCAGCTCTCGCCGATCACGGGGTGCCAGTGCGGGCCTGCCTGCCGCCCGGGGGTGGGTAGTTCGTGACGCAACCGCAGATAGGGGCCGTATGCGTCGGTCCCCTCGTCGACCACGGTGACGCGGTGACCGTTACGAAAGGAGATGACCCGGTCCGACATGCCTCTATTAGAAAGGTTACCTTCGTAATATGTCAACGCCCCCGTCGCTGCTGAAACTCCTCACGCTCGCCACCCGGGCCGTCGAAGCGGAACTGAACGACGAACTGCGGACACGGCTGGCCGCGGAATTGCGTCCCGCGCACTACGCGGTGTTCCGGTACCTGGATCCGGCGGGGTCGCGGGTGGGGGAATTGGCGGTGGCCGCCGGAATGACCCAGCAGTCGATGGGCGAACTGGTGGGCCGGTTGGAGCGGGCCGGGCTGGTCCGCCGGGAGGTCGATCCGCAGGACCGGCGGGCCCGGCGCGTGGTGTGTACCGAGACCGGACTCGCGGCGCTGGAACTGGCCGGGGAGCGGATTGCGCGAATCGAGGACCGGATACGGGCGGATGTGGGGGAGGCCGGGGCGGCGGAGTTGCGGCGGCTGCTGGCCCGGGTGGCCGCGATGCTGGACGGCGCGGGGTGACGAATCGAGGGTGCGTGCGCCGGCGTCGGGTGTCCCTGCTGTGCGGTGCGCCGTGCCCGGGTTGCTAACTTGAACGACGTTCAAGGTTTCGTGCGGCCGGTCGCGGCCGCACTACGACGTGGAGGATCGCCGTGCTCGCCGCCCCCGGACTCACCGCCGCGCAGATCTCCGACCTCGACGCGCGCTACGTATGGCATCCCTACGGCGGCTTCCCGCCCACCACCGAACCGCTGGTCGTCACCGGGGCGGCGGGAACCCGGCTGACGCTGGCCGACGGCCGTGAACTGGTGGACGGAATGAGTTCGTGGTGGGCGGCAGTGCACGGATACCGGCATCCGGTCCTCGACGAAGCGCTGGTGGCGCAGTCGCGCCGGATGAGCCATGTGATGTTCGGAGGGCTCACCCACGAACCGGCGGCCCGGTTGTGCGAACTGCTGGTGCGGCACACCCCCGACGGGCTGGACCGGGTGTTCCTCTGCGATTCCGGTTCGGTCTCGGTGGAGGTCGCGGTGAAGATGTGCCTGCAGTACTGGCGATCGGTGGGGCGCCCGGCGAAGCGCCGCCTGCTGACCTGGCGCGGGGGATACCACGGCGACACCTTCACACCGATGAGCGTGTGCGATCCGGAGGGCGGGATGCACACGCTGTGGACCGATGTCCTGGCCGAACAACTCTTTGTCTCCGCTCCGCCCCGGGAGTACCGCGACGATTATGTGCGGGAGTTGGAACACGCCGTCGCCCGGCACGCGTCCGAACTGGCCGCGATCGTGGTGGAACCGGTGGTCCAGGGGGCGGGCGGGATGCGCTGGCACGATCCCCGCTACCTGGCCGACCTGCGCCGGCTGTGTGACGAGCACGGGGTCCTGCTGGTCTTCGACGAGATCGCCACCGGATTCGGGCGCACCGGCACGCTTTTCGCCGCCGAGCAGGCGCGGGTCGCACCGGATGTCATGTGCGTGGGCAAAGCGCTCACCGGTGGGTACCTGACCCTGGCCGCCGCGCTGTGCACGAGCGAGATCGCCGAATCCCTCAGCGCCGCGCACGGCGGACTCATGCACGGCCCGACATACATGGGCAATCCGCTGGCCTGTGCCGTCGCGGTCGCGTCGGTGGAACTGCTGCTCGCGCGCGACTGGCAGGCCGAGGTGGCCCGGCTCGGCGCCGGCCTGCGTGCGGGTCTGGCCCCGGCGGAAGAACTGCCGGGGGTGACCGAGGTGCGGGTGCTGGGCGGTATCGGCGTGATCGAACTGGCTCGGCCGGTGGATATGCGCGCGGCCACCGCGGCCGCCGTCGCCGCGGGCGCCTGGCTCAGGCCGTTCCGCAACCTGATCTACGCGATGCCGCCCTATATCAGCGACGACGCAGATATCTCGACCGTCACCGCCGCCATGGTCGCGGCGGCGCGCGCGAGTTCCTGAACCGGCACCGGCCCCGGTGGCCGGATGCCACCGGGGCCGGGCCGTGGCGGGGCTCAGTGCGGGGCGGCGGACCCGGAATCGTTGCGGCGGACTCCGTTTTCGGCGAACGCCCGGGCATAGCGGGTGCCGGCGATCAGGAGCAGCACCCCGACCACCAGGAACGCGGTCACCCGGACGAGTCCGTCGAGGGTGGCCAGATCGAACAGGAACAACTTCGCCAGCGCCGCGGCCGTGACCAGCAGCCCGGAGCCGAGAGCGACCTTGGCCGCCGCCGTCGGCGTCCCCCCGCTCAGCCGGCGCAGCCCGTACAGCAGGGCGGCCAGCGCACCGGCCATCCAGACGATGGTGGCGATACTGTGGCCGACGACGAATCCGTCGGCCAGACCGGAGATCACCCCGAGCGATACGGTCGTGGCGGTCACCAGATAGAGGGCCGCGACGCTGCCGCCGATCCACAACAGGGTGGCACGGGAGTCGGTGGATCCGCCGGGATGCCGCGGCGCGGTGAACCGGCCCGAACCCCACAGCGCGACCGCCACCACACCCAGTCCGGCGATCGCCGAGGCCGCGGTCCCGGCCGACAGCTCGCCTCCAGCGATCCATTCGGTGGACAGGGTGTCCGGTCCGGCGACCACCAGGAAAGCGAGCCCGCCGAGGACGGCGTACCCGGCGCCCAGCGCCGCCGCGACCCGGTTGCGGGTGCGGCCCGCGATCACCAGATAGCAGGCGGCGACAAGGAACAACCCCAGGGCCAGGGTCGCCTCGGTGGTCACGCCCCAGAGGGTTTCCAGCAGGGCGAACGAACCGGCGACGGCCGTGACGGTGGCGGTATGACCGGGTACGCGGGCCAGATCGCGCACTCTCGGCAGCAACGCGGTCGCGGCGAGCGACAGCAGGACGACGGCGTAGCTCGACGAGATCGCGGTGGCGGCCGGCCGGTCGAACAGGGCAGGCGCGGCGAGTAACGGGGTGGTGGCCAGCGCGCAGGTCAGGGTGGCCACGATATCGCCGGGGCGGTGCCGCACCACGACGACGGTGCCCGCCAGGCCCACCGCGGCGACCGCGGCAGCGGCCACGAGCACCAGCACCTCCCGGCCGGGATCGTCGCTGCCGATCGCCGCGGCGACTACGGCGATCTGAGTGGCCAGTACGGCCGGAACCGTGCGCACCAGATGCAGGAACGGCCAGTCGTACCGGTACTGCACCGGCACACACGCCAGTTGCAGCACGATCAGGAACGCGAGCAGCGACAGCTCGGTGCTGACGAACGGGGCCAGGACCGCGGCGCCCGCGGCGACGAGAACCGCCAGGGCCTGGGAACGCCACTGCACCGCCAGGCCCACCCCGGCCGCGGCGACACCCAGTGCGACGGCGAAGCCCGGTACCGGGTGCAGCCAGTCGTAGATCGTGGTCGTCGCGATCACGTCCAGATAGGCGCCGGCGAAACCGGTGGCGGCCAGCGCGACTCCGCCGACCCGGCCACCGGTGCGCCGATACACCCGTACCCCGGCCCCGATCAGGGCCGCCGAGAACGCCGCCCCGGCGACGACGCGCGGGACCGGACCGAAGATACCGGCCTGGGCGGCCAGCACCAGCAGCATCACGACACCGATGAGGGTCACCGCCACCCCGGCCACCGCGAGCAACCGGCTGATCACGCCCTCGCGCTGCCACCACGGCGTGCGCGGCGTGGCCGGTCCGGCCGGGCCGCGGCCCGGAGGCACCGGTGGTGTCGGCGGCCGGTTCCGATAGATCGGGTACGCCCCGGCATATCTACTGTGCGGTGGTGGCGGTGGGGCCGGCCAGGGTGACTGCGGGGCACCCCAGGAGGCGGGGCCCGCGGGCGCCGGTGCCGGGCCGCCGGCCGCCGGCTCCGCGAGACCACCGCCCCACGCACCGGGCGTCCTCGCCGCATCCGGTGCGGTGGCCGGCGGGAAAGTCTGCGGCGCGGAGGGTCGGGTGGTCGGTGCAGGGTGCTGCGGCGCGGAGGGGCCATCGGTAGGCGAAGCAGTTCGCGGCGCGGTGGCTTCATCGGCAGGCGAAGGGGTTCGGGCCGCGGAGGGCCCGGGGGCAGGGGAAGCGGTTTGCGGCGCAGCGGGTTCCGTGGAGCTCGGGGTCACGGTTGCGGATTCGGCCGGGGTGGAGGAGGCGCCGGTTCCGGGCGCCGATCGCCGCGGTGTCGCCACCCCTAGCTGCCGGTGCAGGGCCTCCAGGTCGCGGCCGAGGGTGCTCAATCGGCCGCCGAGCGTGGTGAAGTCGCCGGCGATCGAGGTGAACTCGCCGGACACGCGAGCGACCAGCGCCGGATCGATCGAAGTCGTCATATCTCGATGGTCGGCGGCCACCGGGCCGGGCGGATGAGTAGGACTACTCGGAGCGGCGTCGGGATCTACCCGGATTCCGTGCACCTACCGCCGCGCCTCACTCGTCGAGTCCCTGCTCGATCACATAGCGGGTCAGCTCGACCCGGTTGGCGAGCTGGAGTTTGCGCAGGGTGGCCTGCACATGGTTCTCGACCGTGCGATGGCTCAGATCCAAGCGGGTCGCGATCTGCTTGGCGGACAGGCCTTTGGCGACCAGCCGCAGCACTTCGGTCTCCCGGTCGGTCAGCGCCGGCCGGTGCGGTGCGCCGGGATCGGCCGGGGCGGTGGCCATCCGGCGGTACTCGCCCAGCACCAGGCCGGCCAGCCCGGGGGTGAACACCGCCTGCCCGGCGGCCGTCGCGCGGACCGCGGCGACCAGTTCGGCGGCCGACGCGCTCTTCACCAGATAGCCGGAGGCCCCGGCCTTCACCGCGTCCAGTACATCGTCGCGTTCGCCCGACGCCGAGAGCACCAGGACCCGGCTCTCCGGGGACACCCGCAGCACCTCGGCGGTGGCCACCGCCCCGTTGCCGTCGGGCAGCTGCATATCCATCAGCACCACCTGGGGCCGGGTGGCGGCGGCCCGGCGGGTGGCGGCCGCGGCGTCCTCGGCGGTGGCGGTCACCCGGAACCCGGCCTCGGTGAGATCACGGGACACCCCTTCGCGCCAGATCGGGTGGTCGTCGACCACCATCACCGAAATCGTCTCCGCCGCCGGTCCGCTCACGCCGCCGCTCCTTCCGCGTTCGCGCCACCCTCATCCTGCCAGAGCCGCGGGGCCCGCCGGTATGACGAACACGCGCGGACAGGGTCAGCCGCGGGGGATGCGGAACTCCCATTCGGTGCCCTCGCCGACGGTGGCCGCGGTGAGTAGTTCGGCGGTGCCACCCAGCGCCGCGATGCGGCCGGTGATCGATCGCGTCACCCCCATCCGGCCCTCGTTCTCGGCCTCGGTGAGCCGCCCGGGCGCGATCCCGACCCCGTCGTCGCGCACACTCACGATCAGTTCCGCGCCGGTGTCCTCGAGCAGGACGTACGCCCGGGCCGTGGGGCCCGCGTGCAACTCCACATTGGTGAGGGCGGCCGCGACGGCGGCGGCGATCTCGTCGGCGGTCCAGCGGCCGAGCCGCACCGGATCGCCGGGGGTCGAGACCACCACGTCCGGCGCGGCGTACGCGGTGAGCAGCGGACGCAGGTCTACGGTCGTCGCGTCGCCCTCGGATGCGGCGCCTTGTTCGGAGAGGAGCCGCCGCAGCGCGATCTCCTGTTCTCCGGCGCGCTCGGCCAGTTCGGTGGCCGGGCCGCCGATCGCGGTGCCGCGCCGTTTGATGTAGGAGAGGATCTGCAGGACGCCGTCGTGGACCTGCCGCGCCAGCCGTTCCCGTTCCTCGGCGGCCGCGGTGAGCCGCACCGCCCGCTGGAGTTGTTCCTGGGCGCGCCGCGCGGTATTCGCGGCCAGACCCAGCGCCAGGCCCACCGAAACCAACACCGGGGCGGTGGCATCGGCCCAGACATCCTGACCCCATTGCTGTCGCATGGTGATGATGGCGGCGGCGACGACCAGGCCGGACGCGACTCCCGTCACGGGGCCGCGCAGAATGGCGGCCGAGATCACCGCGTTCGCCGACCACATGGTGGTGGGCAGGGGCTGATGGCCGTGGTACCAGTCGTAGTCGGCGACCAGCGGGGTCGCCGCGATCAGGCCGAGGACCACGAGATGATCGCCGGCTACCACCAGCGTGCGGGTACGCGCGGTCTCGGGGGTGTGCCACTGTGCCAGCAGCAGCGCCGAAACGCCAGACCACAGCACCATGAGAGCGATGAAAAGCCAGCTCAGCCGCTGGTTCTCGTAGTACTGCACGGAGGCGACCTGCTGGCCCACCGCATACAGGAGGGTGACCAGGCGGAAAGCCTGTACCGCCCGCCACAGCGGCGCGGTCGCGGCATCGGCGGGATCGGGTTCGCCGGACCGGTTCGGGTGCATAGGGCGCCTTCCTCGTACGACTGCCGGCAGGGGAGCGGCGACCCATCCGCCGCCGGCCCGAATCGCGCGGCCCTCCGGCGCGTCCCCGGCGCCGTGGTCTCGCGCCGGGGACGCGTGACGGCCGTACCCGAACCCTAGATGAGTGCTTCCCGGGTCGGTCTGGGTTGTGTTGTTGGTGGTCGCAGGCGGTCGGTGACCGGGGGCCTTCCCCGGCCGCCGCGCTCCGGTCGAACCAAGGAGACAGGGCCGACCGCCTCCCGGCTGCGACTTCCGGTCCCCCGGCGGCTACGCCTGCTGTGACATCCGCATGCCCGGATCGTGCTTGGCGACAAGGGCGTTGAACAGCCAGCTGTACTTGGTGTTGTGGAAGGCAACGAAGGTCCACGCGCCGTCCCGACGGGCGGCCACGAAGACATTGACCTTCGTATTGAAGCGGTTGCGGCGGCGCTTACCCTTCACCAGCGCGCCCACGCCGTGCACGACAGCGACATCCGGTGTGACGAAGCGCACCCCGGTGATTCCGCTGTCCATGCGGGTGTTCTTCAGGTTCTTCGCGAACAGCGGCGTATGCGACGCCTCGATGGCCTCGCGTCCCTTCAGGTGCGCGCCGAACCAGGTCACATAGTCCGCGTCGGGAGCGAAGGCGGCGGCGTATGCCTTCGCGTCGCCCACCTCCCATGCCTGGTTGATGCGGTCGAACAGGTCGTTCAGGGCCGCTTCGTCGGCGTCTTGCTGGGTGGTCATGGCAGTCCCCTGACATTCATCTCAATGAGTCATCAACTGAATCGATAAATAGTTGATTGAGTAAGATATTGTCCGAGCAAGACTAGGGTGTCAAGGGATGACGAAGAGACACGACCAACTGGGTGCGGCGCTGACCTTCGCCGCCCAGCGCAGCGCCACCGATGCCGTCATGCTGCACGGCACCATGGCCGATAAGCTCGGCCTGCACGTCACCGACCTGCGCTGCCTGAATCTGCTGCGCGCCGGCGGCCCGGCCACCGCGGGCGAACTCGCCCAGCGCACCGGGCTCACCACCGGGGCGGTCACCCGCATGATCGACCGGCTGCTGGCCGGCGGCTTCGTGCGGCGCGAACACGACTCGACGGACCGCCGGCGCGTCATCGTCGCCGTCCTCGACGACCGCATCGACGAGATCGCGCCCCATTACGAAGTGCTGGCAAGGGAATTCGCCAAGATCGCCGACGACTACACCGACGAACAACTGGAACTGCTGCTGGAGATTTTCAACCGGCTGCACGAGACCTCGGTGTACGTCACCGCCCTGCTACGCGAAAAGAGCTGAGCAGCCGGGCTGCCACCGGGCGCATCAGGGCCGGCCACCGACATCACGTTTCAGGGAACCGAAGCGGTGGACGAACTACAAGGACCGGTGGCTGCCGATCCGAGATACCGCCGCGCCCAGTGCCGGTCGAACCAGCCAGGGGCCGCCGCCCGGAAACGCGCCGGGCTCCACGAACCCGCGCCCGCCGGTATCGCACCGACGAGCTCGACGCCGGTGACCTCGGGGAGGTCGGTGCGGTTGGTCCGGGTCGCGAGATCGGGCCGGTCGGGCCACGATCCCACCACCAGGCCCGCGCATTCCACCCCGGCCTGCCGCAGCGCCCAGATGGTGAGCTCGCTGTGATTGAGGGTGCCGAGACCGGGGGCGGCGACCACCAGCACCGGGGCGGCCAGTTCCCGGGCGAGATCGAGCAGCGTGAATTCGCCCAGCCGGACCAGCAATCCGCCCGCGCCTTCCACCAGTACCAGGTCGGCGGACCCGAGACCGTCGATCGCGGCAGCGGTTTCGGCCAGGGTGAGCGGCGGGGCGCCGCAGCGGCGGGCGGCCGTGGCGGGGGCCAGGGGTTCGGGGTAGCGGGCCGGTTCGACGGTCCGGGTCACCCCGGCGAGCGCGGTCACGACGGCGAGATCACCGGGTTCGCCGGGAGCGATACCGGTCTGGGCGGGTTTGCAGACGGCGACCTCGCGGCCGGCCGCGCGGGCGACCGCGGCCAGCGCGGCGGTGGTGACGGTTTTGCCGACCTCGGTCGAGGTGCCGGTGACGAAAAGGAGGGTCATATCGCCACCGCCCCGGCACGGCGGGCGCGGACGAGAACCGGGGTCAGGACGGCGGCGATGGTGGCGAGGTCGGCGGCCGACAGGTCGGCGCGGGCGGTGATCCGCAGCCGGGATGTGCCCTCCGGAACCGACGGCGGCCGGAAACAGCCGACTTCCAGGCCCTGTTCGCGGCAGGCCGCCGCCGCCTCGTAGGCGACGCGGGGAGTGCCCAGCACCACCGGGACGACCGCCGAATCTGGAGTGGGTACACCGGCGATCCGGGCTATCCCGGCCGCCCGGTCCAGGACGCGCCGGGACAGTCCGGGGTCCCGGCGCAGGATTCGTAGTGCGGCGCGGGCGGCACCCACGGCCGCGGGCGCCAGGCCGGTGTCGAAGATCATGGTGCGGGCCGTATCGATCAGATGCGCTCGTATCCGCCCGGCGCCGAGGACCACGCCGCCCTGGGCGGCGAGGGCTTTGGACAGGGTCGCGGTCACCACGACATCGGGTTCGCCGGCCAGACCGGCCTCGTGGACGAATCCGCGTCCGCCGTCGCCGCGCACCCCCAGCCCGTGCGCTTCGTCGACCAGCAGGACCGCGCCGTGTGCGCGGGTCACCCGATGGAGTTCGGCCAGCGGGGCGAGGTCGCCGTCGGCGCTGAACACCGAATCGGTGAGTACCAGCGCGCGTTCCTCGCCGCGGGTAGCCAGCAGCCGGCGCACCGCGCCGATATCGCGATGCGGGGCGATCTCCACCCGGGCGCGGGACAGGCGACAGGCGTCCACGAGGGAGGCGTGGCAGCCGGCATCGGAGACGATCAGCGAACCCCGGCCGGCCAGGGCGGTGACAGCGCCCAGGTTGGCGGCGTAGCCGGAGGCGAAGACCAGCCCGGCCGCGAATCCGGTGAACTCCGCCAGTTCGGTTTCGAGCAGTTCGTGCTCGGTGGTCGTACCGGTGACCAGCCGGGAACCGGTGGACCCCGCGCCCCACCGGTGCACGGCCTCGACGGCTCCCGTGATCACCTCGGGATGCCGGGTGAGTCCGAGGTAGTCGTTGGAAGCCAGATCCAGGCCGGTCGCGACGGTCGATCGCGGTCGTAGGCGCCGTCGTAGGCCGGCGGTTGTGCGCGCGGCGGCGTGGTCGTCGAGCCAGGCCAGTGGATCGGAAGTCACGGAGGCACCATACTTGAACGGTGTTCAAGGTTGTGCCGAGTGTCCGGGGGTGAGGGTCGCGTGCCCCGCTCCGGTCAGCGGATCTCGGCGCCGAGGCGGTGCCGGATACCGGCGATGAACAGTTGCAGGCCGTAATCGAAGCGGGCCGTCGGATCCTCGGAGGCGGCAAGGGTGTCGTCCGCGGTGAGGGCCCCGGCGGAGTCCATCTGCATCCGGGACTGTTCGTCGACGGTGTGCCCGAGCACGTAGTACAGCAGCGTGTACGCGGCGAGTTCGGCCTCCGCGCCCGGGATCCCGGCACGGATGACCGCGGCGGCGAGCCGTTCCCGGCCCGTGCTGGTGGTCAGGCGGGAGGCGTAGGTCGCCGAGACGAGTTCCGCACCGTCCCGGTAGGTGAGCAGGCAGTCGCGCAGTCGGTGGGCCAGTTCGGCGAGTGCCCCCGACCAGTCGCCGGCGCGCACCGGGTGCTCCATCGGGGCGAGGATGCGGTCGGCCACGGCGCCGAGCAGCGCCTGTTTGTTCGGGAAATGCCAGTACAGCGCACCGGGCTGGACCCGCAGCGCGCCCGCGAGCCGGCGCATGGTGAGGTCGGCCAGGCCGTACTGGTCGAGGATGGCGAGGGCGCCGTCCACAACGTCGTCCCGGTGTAACTGCACGGTGCGGACCTCCCGATATCGCTGATTCCTTCTGACGCTACCCCAGCCTGAACGCTGTTCAAGCTTTGACGCTACCCTGCACTGAACACTGTTCAAGTTCTGGGTTCCGTACGGACCGGAACCAGGAAAAACCTTTCGGACGAAGGGATCCGCCCGTGACACAGGCACCCGATACCATCGCGACCACCGACGACGTGCTGGCCCTGGCGCGGGACCAGGTTCTGGAGCGCGGAATCGGACTCGACCGCGAGCAGACCCTCGACGTCCTGCGCCTCGGCGACGACCGTCTCGAACCACTGCTCGAACTCGCCCATGAGGTCCGGATGAAGTGGTGTGGTCCCGAGGTGGAGGTCGAGGGCATCATCAGCCTCAAGACCGGCGGCTGCCCGGAGGACTGCCATTTCTGCTCCCAGTCGGGCCTGTTCCAATCCCCCGTGCGCGCGGCCTGGCTGGATATCCCGAGCCTGGTGGAGGCGGCCAAGCAGACCGCCAAGACCGGCGCCACCGAATTCTGCATCGTCGCCGCGGTACGCGGACCCGACGAACGGCTGATGGCCCAGGTGGCCGCCGGAGTCGAGGCCATCCGCAACGAGGTCGACATCCAGGTCGCCTGTTCGCTCGGCATGCTCACCCAGGACCAGGTCGACCGGCTGGCCGCGATGGGTGTGCACCGCTACAACCACAACCTGGAGACCGCGCGCTCCTATTTCCCGAACGTGGTCACCACGCACAGCTGGGAAGAACGGTGGAACACCCTGGCGATGGTGCGCGCGGCCGGGATGGAGGTCTGCTGCGGCGGCATCCTCGGTATGGGCGAAAGCCTGGCACAGCGCGCCGAATTCGCCGCCGACCTGGCCGCACTCGAACCCGACGAGGTCCCGCTGAACTTCCTCAACCCGCGGCCGGGTACGCCCTTCGGCGATCTCGAGGTCCTCCCGGCCGCCGACGCGTTGCGTGCCGTCGCGGCATTCCGGCTCGCCCTGCCCCGGACACTGCTGCGATTCGCCGGCGGCCGCGAGATCACCCTCGGCGATCTCGGCGCCCGCCAGGGCATCCTCGGCGGTATCAACGCGGTGATCGTCGGCAACTACCTCACCACCCTCGGCCGTCCCGCCGAGCAGGACCTGGACCTGCTCGGTGAACTCGAGATGCCGATCAAAGCACTCAACGAAACCTTCTGATCGGCGATGTCGGCCGGGGAAGGAGCGAGGCCGTGAGTACTGTCGGCGATATGGACGCGCGCTACAACCCGTTCACGGGCCGGCCGATCGTGCCCGGACTCGACGAACCGATCGCCCGGGCGGTGGCCCTGGGGCTGGAACCGCCGCGGTTCTGCGAGCACTGCGGCCGCCGGATGGTGGTGCAGATCGATCCCGACGGCTGGTGGGCGACCTGCTCCCGGCACGGGCGGATCGATTCCGCCCGCCTGGAAAGGCGGTAGCGATGGCCGGGCGCAACCGAGCCGGGACGCGTCGCGAATTGCGCGCCGCCCTCGTCCTGCTGCTCGCCGTGGTACTGGTGAGCGTACTGGTGGGCGCCCTGTGGGGGCTGCTGGCGCCGACCGAGCGGGTGCTGGTGGTGGAACCGGGGCGCGGTGCCGGGCTGGTCGGGGAGAGCCTGCACCGGTTCGACGCGACGGCATTGTTCGCCGGTGCCGGGGCGGTCACCGGTTTCCTGTCCGCGGTGGCGGCGTGGCGGTGGCGGCGGATGCGCGGCCCGCTCCAGTGCGCCGGGCTGCTGCTCGGCTCGGTGGCCGGCGCCCAGTTGATGGCGTGGGCCGGGAACATGGTTGTCACCTGGGACAATCCGCGGCCCGCGGATCCACCGGTCGGTCAGATCGTGGCATTGCCCGTGGAATTGGGCACTCAGCTCGCGCTGGTTGTGCAACCGTTGCTGGCCGGACTGGTGATTCTGCTGCTGGCCGGGTTGAGCCCGGCCGAGGATCTCGGGACCGGTTTCGTCAGTGCCTTCGGCGACTCCCGGCCCCAGCTCTATTTCGATCCGGAGTCCGAAGACATCGCGTATCGCCCGGCCCCGCCCGGCACCGCGCCGACCGCCGACCCGGCCCGAGCCGGTGCGCCGGCCGGTTTCACCGGAGAAGCCGACGGTGATCCGCCCGCCGCGGCGCCGAGCCCGCAGCGCTGAACTGCCGGGCGCGGAGTCGAGACCACAAAACGATGACCCACGAATGTGCTGCACGGTCCTGCGTCCTCCGTGATATGCCTGCCGACACTCGCAGACGACGGACGCGGGTCGCGGTCCCGGCCGCTGCGTCGCGACGGCAGCCGGTCGGTACGAGGTGTCCCGGTGGGCGGCGGAGCGGCCGACTACCGGAGTCGTGACCGGCGGTCGTAGGCTGAGCGAATCCGGCACGACGACAAGGAGTTTGCCTCGTGGGGTTCACCAGTGCGCTCGTGGTCGAGGAGATCGATGGGACGTTCTGGAAGGTCCGGGAACCGCTGGGTTACGCGGGCGCGGACGAGCATTTCGAAGTACCCGTCGGATTCCGGACCGATTTCGCTTCGGTGCCGCGGCCGGTGGTCTGGCTGATACCCCGCTACGGCGTGTACACCCGGGCGGCCATCCTGCACGACTATCTCCTCCGCTCGGGGCTGGTGAGCGAGGTCGACGCCGACGGGCTGTTCCGGCGGGCGCTGCGGGAATGCGCGGTATCGCTACCCCGGCGCTGGATGATGTGGGCGGCGGTGCGGTTCGGTAGCCGGCTGCGCGGCGCCTCCCCGGCGGCCGTGGCGGCGTTCCTCGTGATCGCGGTGCTCTCGATCCTGTTCCTGCTCATCCCGACGGTGGTGGTGACGCTGTTCCTGCTGCTGTTCTGGGTGGTCGAGGTGATCGTCTGGCCGCTGGACCGCGGGGCCCGGCGCCCGGAGAAACAGCCGGTACCACGGCCGGAGCTGCGGACCTGATCCCGCCACTGCCCACCCCGGCGAACCCCCGGACCGCGCGGCGTCAGGCGCGCGGACGGAGCGCGGCGAATTCGTCGGTGACCCGCAGTCCGGAATCGCTGAATCGGTAGACCGAGGCGGGACGTCCGCCCGCCCGTCCCGGGGCGGCGGTGTCCCCGGTGGGGGTGATTACCTTCCGTCGGGTCAGGACCCGCTGCAGGTTCGTCGTGTCGACGTCGTAACCCAATGCGGCGCAATAGATTTCCCGGAGGGTGGACATGGTGAACCGATCCGGCGCGAGGGCGAAGGAGATATTGGTGTAGGAGAGTTTCGCGGCCAGCCGCGCCCGGGCGTGTTCGACCACGGTGCCGTGATCGAACGACATCTCCGGTAGCGCGGCCACCCGGTGCCAGGAGGTGTCCTCCGGCAGCTGTGGGTCGGCGGTGAGGGGGACCAGGCCCAGATAGGCCGAGGCGATCCGGCGTGGGCCGGGGACACGGTCGGGGGCGCTGAACACCGACAACTGCTCGAGGTGGTCCACCTCGCGGACGTCCACCTTCTCGGCCAGTTGCCGGCGCGCCGAGGTGTCCAGGTCCTCGTCGTTGCGCAACCGGCCGCCGGGGAGCGACCAGGTACCGCGCTGCGGGTCCAGTGCGCGCTGCCAGAGCAGGACCGCGAGTTCCCGCTGCCGGCGGGGCGCACGGCGGTCCCCGCCCTTCGTATCGCTGTGACCTGCGGCATTGCCGACGGGGAAGCGGCGAACCTGGAACACCGCGGTGAGTGATTCATGGATGGTGCTAAACTGGTCCACGTTTTCGATCATAAGTCGAAAACCTGGTTGAGTGCGAATCGGCAGGCCGATCGCGCGGAGGAAGGAGCGACCATGGCGACGATGGGAGCAGAATTGGCCCCGGCGCCGGGTACCGCACTGCGGGAGCGGATCAGCGACGGGCCGGCGGGCTACACCGGGGTCGAGGCGACACCGGAATGGGCGGCCGAGGTGAAACGCCTGGCCCGGCAGCGCAACGCCACCATTCTCGCGCACAACTACCAGCTGCCCGAGATCCAGGACGTGGCCGATCACGTGGGTGACTCGCTGGCCCTGTCCCGGATCGCGGCCGAGGCACCCGAGGAGACGATCGTCTTCTGCGGTGTGCACTTCATGGCCGAGACCGCGAAGATCCTGAGCCCGGAGAAAACCGTGCTGATCCCCGACGAGCGCGCCGGATGCTCGCTCGCGGATTCGATCACCGCCGACGAACTGCGCGACTGGAAGGCCGAGCACCCGGACGCGGTGGTGGTGTCCTATGTGAACACCACCGCGGCGGTGAAGGGGCTCACCGATATCTGCTGCACCTCCTCCAACGCGGTCGACGTGGTCGCCTCGATCGATCCCGCTCGCGAGGTGCTCTTCCTGCCCGACCAGTTCCTGGGCGCGCACGTCAAACGCGAGACCGGTCGCGAGAACATGCACATCTGGATGGGCGAATGCCATGTGCACGCCGGGATCAACGGCGACGAACTCAACGAGCAGGCCCGCGCGCATCCCGACGCCGAACTCTTCGTGCACCCCGAATGCGGCTGCGCCACCTCGGCGCTGTACCTGGCCGGTGAGGGCGAATTCCCCGCCGACCGGGTGCATATCCTGTCGACCGGCGGCATGATCGACGCCGCCCGCGCCGCGAAATCGAACCAGGTGCTGGTCGCGACCGAGGTGGGCATGCTGCACCAGTTGCGCAAGGCCGCCCCGGGAATCGATTTCCAGGCCGTGAACGACCGGGCGGCCTGCAAGTACATGAAGATGATCACCCCGGCCGCGCTGCTGCGCTGCCTGGAGGAGAACCGCGACGAGGTGCACGTCGATCCGGAGACCGCGGCGCTGGCCCGCCATTCGGTACAGCGGATGATCGAGATCGGCACCCCGGGCGGCGGGGAATGACGCCGGTCCGGGCATGACACCGTCCCTGCGGACGTGGAGTACCTGATGACCGAACAACTCCCTCCCGAGTGGGAGGCCCGCGCCGACCTCGTCGTGATCGGCGGCGGGGTCGCCGGGCTCACCGCCGCCCGCGCGGCCGCCCGGGCCGGGGCACGGGTCCTGATCCTGAGCAAGGGCGGCCCGGCCGATACCGCCACCCAGTACGCGCAGGGCGGTATCGCCGTGGTCGCGCCACACGGGGATTCGGTGGACTCCCATGTCACCGACACCCTCGCCGCCGGGGGCGGACTGTGCGATCCCGACGCGGTGCGCTCCATCGTCGCCGGCGGTCCGGACGCGGTGTCCGCTCTCACCGACCTCGGCGCGGTCTTCGATCTCGGCCGGGACGGGCAGGTGTCGCGGACCCGGGAGGGCGGACACAGCACCCGCCGCATCATCCACGCCGGCGGCGACGCCACCGGCGCGGAGGTGCAGCGGGCGCTGTCGGCGGCCGGATTACCGGTGCTGTTCGGGACCACGGTACTCGAGGTCGTGACCGGCACGTCCGGGGTCCAGGGGGTGCTCGCCGTCTCCGAGCGCGGTCGCGGCCGCGTGCACGCGCCCGCGGTGCTCCTCGCGACCGGCGGTCTCGGGCAGCTGTACGCGTTGAGTACCAACCCGGCCGGCGCGACGGCCGACGGTGTCGCCTTGGCGCTCTGGGCGGGCGCGGCGGTGGCGGATCTGGAATTCGTGCAGTTCCATCCGACCGTCCTGTACACGCCCGACGGTTTCGGACGGCAGCCGCTGATCAGCGAGGCGGTGCGCGGTGAGGGCGCGCGCCTGGTGGACGCGCGGGGCGATTCGGTGACCGCCGGTGTCCATCCGCGCGGTGATCTGGCGCCCCGGGACGTGGTGTCCCGGGCCATTGCGGCGCGGATGCGGTCGCTCGGCGCCGACCACGTGTACCTCGACGCCCGGCAGGTCTCCGAGTTCACCCGGCGTTTTCCGACCATCACCATGTCCTGCCGTGCCGCCGGTATCGATCCCCGCCGCGATCTGATCCCGGTCGCGCCCGCCGCGCACTATCAGTGCGGGGGCGTGGTCACCGATCTACACGGGCGTACCGGCGTGGCCGGGCTCTACGCGGCCGGTGAGGTCGCGCGCACCGGGTTGCACGGCGCCAACCGGCTCGCCTCCAACAGCCTGCTCGAGGGATTGGTGATGGGTGAACGGGCGGGGCTCGCGGCGCTGGAGCGGCTGGGGGAACCGGCCGGCGTCACGGACGGGTCCGGGTCGGTCCGGCCGGTGCTGCCGCGCCCGGTACTCCAGCAGGCGATGACCGAGCACGCCTCGGTCGTCCGCGACGGCGCCGGGCTGGCCCGGGCGGCCCGGGTCCTCGCCACCGCGCGCGGCGCCGAGCCGGCCGCCTCGGCGACCGCCGCACCGGTGCCCCGGCCCGGCGCATCCGCGGACATCGTGGCCCGGGTGGAGGATGCCGCGCTCACGGTGACCGCGCGGGCACTGTTGCTGGCGGCGCGAGTGCGCACCGAGAGCCGCGGCTGCCACACCCGCTCCGATCATCCGCGGCCGGCACCGGGCCCGGCCCAGCCGATCATGATGCGCCTCGACGAGGGCGGGTTGCCCCGAGTGGTCACCGAACCGACGCCGCTGGCGGCGCCGTCGTGAGCGGTCGAGTGGCCGCGGCGTTCGCGACCCGTCCGCTACCGGAGCCGGCCGGTCCGGTAGCCGCCGACGAAGCGATCCCGCGCGCCTGGGCGCCCGGATCGAGAACGAGGAGAAGACAATGACAGTGGATCTTGGTCTGGATCCCGCGGAAGTCCGCGCTCTCATCCGTACCGCGCTGGACGAGGATCTGCGCTACGGGCCCGATATCACCACCGCGGCCACCGTACCGGCCGACGCGGCGGTGAAGGCCGCGGTGGTGGCCCGGCAGCCGGGCACCGTCGCCGGAATCGATATCGGACTGCTGGTGCTCGACGAAGTGATCGGCGCCGACGGCTACGAGATCACCGAGCGGGTGTCCGACGGTACCCGGATCGCGCCCGGGCAGACGGTGCTGACACTGGTGGCCCCGACCCGCGGCCTGCTCACCGCCGAACGCACCATGCTCAACCTGATGTGTCATCTCTCCGGAATCGCCAGCGCCACCGCCGCCTGGGTGGACGCGGTCGAGGGCACCGGCTGCCGGATCCGGGACAGCCGTAAGACACTGCCCGGTCTGCGCGCCCTGCAGAAGTACGCGGTGCGCGCCGGCGGTGGTGTGAACCATCGCATGGGTCTGGGCGACGCCGCGTTGATCAAGGACAACCATGTCGTCGCCGCGGGTTCGGTGGTCGAGGCACTGCGGGCGGTCCGCGCCGCCGCGCCGGATATCGACTGCGAGGTCGAGGTCGACGATCTCGACCAGCTCGACGCCGTACTCGCCGAGCAGATCCAACTGGTCCTGCTCGACAATTTCCCGCTCTGGCAGACCCAGGCCGCGGTCCAGCGCCGCAATGCCGTCGCACCGCAGACGAAGCTGGAATCCTCCGGCGGCCTCACCCTCGACATGGCCGCCGACTATGCGCGCACCGGTGTCGATTTCCTGGCGGTGGGTGCCCTGACCCATTCGGTCCGGGTGCTGGACCTGGGCCTCGATATGTAGCGGTATCGACACGACCCGGATTACGTCACCCACACCGAAGTCCGGCATCCGCCGGGGAAAACAGAAGGTCATCGCCGCTGGTACCCCGGCTCCGGGGACCGGCGCGATACGCGGACTTCTCCGTTCTCGACCCGGGCCGCGCCGCGACGCCATCGCGGCCACCGACAGCGATCCGGCACTGTCCGCGCCGGTCACCGACGCCGACCGCGGCGGCCCGATCCGCCCGGTGCCGCGATTCCCCGGTGGTCTCACCCCTGAACACGGCCGCGGACTATGCGCGGACCGGCGTCGCCTGCCCGGCGGTAGGCTCCGCGACCTATTCGGCCCCGGTGGATAAACCGATGGCAGCAACCGGGTCGTGCGTTTAGCATCGCGCGATGAGGAAGAACGGGCGGTACCGCGTGCTCACAGTGGGGGAGCGGCAATACTTCTGGAGGACCGCGCACCGGCATGTACCCGGGTGCGAGGAAACCCTGCGGCTCCGGCCGCGCGGGTCGGTGGCAGGCCTGACACTGGTCTTCCGCCCCGGCGGTGAGCGCCATGTGCCCGATGGCGGCGCGTCCGTATCAGGTTTCATCTGGACCGGTGACCGGTCATTGAATCTGAACAAGCCCGGGGTGGTCCGGGCATTCGTCGATGGAGCCGTGCGGCGCGGGTGGTTGGCGGACGCGCGCGCAGTCGGCCACCGCGACGGCTGGGACCTTTTCGATGAGGCGTACGCCCGGAGTGCCGAGAGCTCGACGACGTCATGAACGCCGCGACCGGCGCCGCGCGCGGAGCACGCCCGCCCCGGCGATCCGGTCGGCGGGCCGGCCTCCGCTGGGATGCGGAACATCCCGCGAGTGCACGGGGTTGCTCGTTCCGTACCCGGCGAAAGGGATGACATGGCAAAACCGGTTGATACCGCCTATCACTGGAACGGCGCGGCACTGGATCTGGACGCGTATCTGGCGCGGATCGGATACACCGGCCCGCGCACTCCGACACTGGCCGTGTTGCGAGAGTTGGTGGCCGCGCACACCACCGTGGTGCCGTTCGAGAACCTGGAGGCGGTGCTGGGGCGGCCGGTGCCGCTGGATTTGGAAGCCCTGCAGGACAAACTGGTCCGGCGGCGGCGCGGTGGATACTGCTACGAGAACGTCACCCTGTTCGCGGCGGCGCTGGAGCGCTTCGGATTCGGTGTCACCGGCCTGTCCGGCCGCGTCACCATGGGGTCGGGCGGGCTGCGTCCGGCCACCCACGCGCTGCTGCGGATCACCGTCTCCGACGACGACCGGGCGTGGCTGGCCGATGTGGGGTTCGGGGCGGGGCCGTCCGAACCCTACCCGCTGGTCGAGCGCCCGGACGAGTTCACCCTCGGCGGCTGGCGGTTCCGGCTCGAACGCACCCGGGGTGAGCTGGGTGGTGACGAGTGGGTGCTGCACCAGTTCGCGTCGGCCGGCTGGGTGGATCGCTACACCTTCACGCCGCAACCGCAGTATCGGATCGACTACGAGGTGGGTAACCATTTCGTCGCCACCTCGCCGCGCTCGCCGTTCACCCGGCGGCCGTTCGTACAGCGCTTCCTTCCCGGCGTCCATCACACGCTCGACGGCCGCACGCTGACCACCGAGTATCCGGACGGGACAAGCGATTCCCGGGAGCTGGAACTCACCGAGCTGGCGAAGGTGCTCGGCGAGGTCTTCGATATCGATATCCCGGACGAGGATGCCGAGGCGCTGATCGCCGCACCGTGGGTGCGTCGCTGACCGGCCGGGCGGTTTGTGGGAGTTGCCAACAATTGCTTGCTAGATTCCGGTTATGAAGATCGCGCACGAGAACGTCCCCGGCAGGCTGCGTTCCCTGCCGACCCGACTGATCAACCAGACCGCGCTGCTCGCCGCCCGCGCCACCGAACAGGCGCTGGCCGATACCGGGTCGCGGCGATACCACTACGCCGTACTCACCACACTGCGCGAGGCCGGCGCCGCCAGTCAGGCCGAACTCGGGCGCCGCACCCGTATCGACCGCAGCGATATGGTGGCGGTCCTCAACGACCTGGTCGCCCGCGGTTTCGCGGCACGGGATGCCGATCCGCAGGACCGCCGCCGCAATATCGTCACCCTCACCGAAGCGGGCAGCGCACACCTCGACGACCTGGACCGCCGGCTGGACCGGGCGCAGGACGAATTGCTCGCCGCCCTCTCGGCGGTCGAGCGGCGCACGCTCGTCGATCTGCTCACCCGGATCCTCGACGCCCATCCGGAGTCCGCGGCCCCCGGCCGGACCTGACCGCCGCGGTACGGCCCCGGTCACGCCCGGTTCGGGAGTCGCGGATCATGGTCCACCAGTAGCCGCGCGCCCACCGGGTCCGGCCGGCGGGGCGACCGCGGTACGGCCGCACCGGCCAGGAGCTGAACCAGGCACAGACCGGCCAGCAGCCAGATGACCGGCCCCCAGGAACCGCACCATCCGTGCAGAGCGCTCTGGGTCGCGACTCCGGCACCCGCGAGCGCGTATCCGATTCCGTGGGTCGTCGCCGACAACATCGTCACCGAGCCCTGGTCGGGCGCGCGCAGCGAGATCAGGCTCAGGATGAGCGACAGCGTACCGAGTCCGACCCCGATCATCGCGGCCCACAGCCATGGCACCGCCTGCGGATACCGATACAGACCCAGGAGGCCCACCGCGGGGGTCACGGTGGCAACGACGAGCGGCAGGGCGCGGCCCGGACCGGCGGGTGCGCGGCGCACCCACCCGGGGAACAGCGCCGCGGCCGGCAGCCCGGCGGCAGCCGCGATACCGAGGAGCAGTCCCGCGGTGGTGGGATCGGTCCCCGCCTCGCGGTAGAACGACGGCAGCAGATTCATGACGCCGAACGCTGTGGTCGCCCACGCGGCGAACAGCACGATCAGTGACCAGAAGAGGCGTCCTCGGGGCACAAGTATCCGCCGGAGGGACGGCGCGGGTGCCGCGGCCGCGGTGGCCCCCGGTGCCCACCGCAGCATGCCCAGCCACAGCACCAGGGCGACCGCGCAGACTACCGCCCACAGCGCGAGACCCCACCGCCACGAGCCGGCTGCGCTCACCGGAGTGGTCAGGAACGCCCCGGCGGCGCTTCCGATACCGATCGCGGGCGCGTACAGAGCTGTCATCCGGGTCGCGCCGTGGCCGCAGCGCCCGGCCAGAACCGGTAGCAGGGTCGCCATCACCGCCGTGGCCAGCGCCGTCACCGTCGTCCCGGCGATCAGCAGCCCGGGTCCGCCGGTGACGCGCACGATCTGACCGGCCGCCATGATCGCCAGCGCGGCGGCGAACGCGTGCGCCGGATCCCATGCCGCCGCCAGCCGCGGAGTCAGCAAACCGCCCACCGCATAGCACCACAGCGGTATGGTGACGACCCAGCCGAGGACCGCCGAGTCGATGCCGGTCGCGGCCGGGACGAATTCCAGCGCGGCGCCGAGACCGGTGATGGGCGGGCGCAGGCCGAATCCGGCGAGGACCAGGGCGGCGGCACCGAGCAGCCGGGCCCGGCCGGAGGCATCGGGAACGGTCTCGCTGCCCAGCGCGGGCGCTCCGGTCATCTCGGCACCGGAGCGCCATTGACCGGGGCCCATGCCGTCGTGGACGGGGCCGGCGCCGACGGGGCCGGCGAAAGCCCGAGCAGCTCATCGATATTGCGCCAGGCGACCCGCTCCAGCAGTTCGTCGTCGGCGGCGACGCCCAGTTCGTCCACCTGCCACCGAGCCCGTAGTGCGGCCAGTTGCGGACCCATTTCCTCCATCGGATAGTCCAGCGCCACGGCCACCCGGTCGGCGCCCACCCCGGAGACCGCCGCCCAGAATGCCAGCGGGTCGGTCACCCCCGAGGTGGTGACGAACAAGTTGGTGCGCAGATAGTGCGACGGTGGATGCTCGAGATGGTGACCGTGCCGCTGCGCGTTGGCCACCTGCCAGCGGGAGTCCAGCCGGGACGGCGCGGCGAGCAGACCTTCACCGGCGTGGCCGAGGACGACGGTGAGATCACGGGTCGCCGGGCGGTCGAAGACACCCGCGCACAGCAGCCGCAGGAAATGGGCGGCGGTCTCGACCCCCCAGCCGAACAACGGCCCGCGCAACTGTGGATGGCCGGCTGTCCAGGCCGCGGCGTCCGGTGCGTTCGCCGGATGGAGATACAGCGGAACACCGAGCTCGGCGACCGACTCCAGGAATTCCCGGTACTGCGGTTCGTCCAGGTAGGAGCCGCAGGTGTGGCCATTGATCAACACCCCGACCAGGCCGAGCTCGCCGATCGCGCGCCGCAGCTCGCGCACCGCCGCGGCGGGGTCCTGCAGCGCGACCGTCGCGAACCCGGCGAACCGGTCCGGTGCCGAGGCCACCACCTCGGCCATCCAGTCGTTGGTGCGGGTCGCGAGGCGGGTGGCCTTCGCCGGGTCCGGCTCGATCTGGATACCGGGTGCGGTCGGCGACAGCACCTGCACGGTCACGCCGTGGGTATCCATGGCGGCGAGTCGCTCGTGGCCGACGTCGCGCAGCCGGTGTTCGGCCTCGGTCCAGTACGCGGCGTCCAGGTTGTTACGGGCGCCGTCCAGGTATTCGCTCAGGAAACCCGGAAGCACGTGCTCCTCGACGGTGACAATCCGCTCGGGACGCCCGATGGGCTGTGGCATGACTTTCCTCTCTCGATCCACGGTCCGTGCGGTCAGCCGACCGCGACATCACCGCGCACCACTGCTGTGTGATCCACCGCCACGGCCCGGCCCGCGGGCAACAGGGCGCGGCCGAGGAACGCGTCGGTGCCGAAACCGGGTCCGAACCCGGCGCCCAGGACCGGAGCCCCCCACGCCGGACGCAGCGCCGGATCCGCGGCGATCAGTGCGAGCGCGTCCAGCACGGCCGACGACATGAGGTTCCCGCGGGTCAGCGACCGCCACGCCGGTGCGACCTGATGTGCGCCGAGGCCCAAAGCCTGCTGGACATCCCGGATGATGTTGTTGCCGCCCGCGTGCAGGGCGCAGACCGCCAGATCCGCACCGGTCCAGCACTGCCTGCTCAGTAATGTCCGCAGCGCGGGCGCCACGGCCGGGATGGAACGCACCGCGTCGGTGGTGAGCCGGAACCGCGGCCCCTCGTCGGTGACGACCCAGGTGATGGCGTCCGAGGTGCCGGGCACCTCGGCGCGGGCGATATCCAGCAGCTCCACGCCCTCGTCGAGCGAGGTGGACACGACAGTGGCCGCTGCGGCATCGGAGAACAGCGCGCTGGAGACGATGCTGCCGACCAACCCGGCTTCGTCCAGTTCTGTTTCGACATGGAAATGCGGCGACGCGGTATCGGCGGTGACGATCAGGACCGTATCGCCGGGGTGGGCCCGTAGCCAGGTGTGCGCCATCGTGATCGCGTGCGCGCCGCCCCGGCATCCCATCCCCGCCACGGGCAGCGCGGCGCAGTCCCGGCGCAGTCCCAGGGCCTGCGTCAGCGCGCTGATCGGTGCGGGCATCGCCACCAGCGTGGAGGACTCGAGGACCACCAGATCGATATCGATGCCGCTGCGGCCCACCGAATCCAGCGCCGCCCGCGCGGCAGGAATCGCATAGGCGTGGAATGCGTCCCAGGCCGCGGCGTTGCGGGCCGCGAACCCCCGCATCGCCATGATCTCCTCGGTGCGCAGGTGCATGGGGTGCACATCGATGGCGAGCCGTCCGGCCATCGTGAGGGCGCGCTCGACCGCGCGGGCCCGCGGACTGCCCGGCGGGAACACTCGCTCGTACCGGTCGCGTACCGCGTCGACCAGTTCGGTGTGCGGTATCGCGTGCGGCGCAACGGTCACTACCGGGACCGATACTCGGGGATGCCTGGCGGGCAGGTTCACTGGGCGCGTCCAATCTCTGCTCCGGCGCGGCGCCGCCTGCCACGGATTTCGTGCCGGCGCCGCTGCCGATCCCAAGGATCACCGATATCGCGAGCCCTCAGACAGTAGGGAGATCCCTACATTCGGGTATCGGGGCGAGAAGCTCAGCGCGACAGAAGGACTCGGGCTGGCTACCATCCTCGGCCAAGGCCTGCACAGATCGGGCCGCTGGGCCCGGAGGTAGTGGAGCGGTGATGGCACCGGGACGAGACGGCCTGTCCTTGGTGGGCAGAACGGCGGAACTACAGGTGATTCAGGCGGCATTGCTCGCCACCCGGCAGGGTGCCGACGGCGCGATCCTGATCACCGGTGAACCGGGGATCGGTAAGACCCGGCTGTTGACCGAAGCCGCCGACCGGGCCGCGACGCTGGGTTTCCAGATAATGCACGGGGGTGGCACCGAACTCGAGCACGCGATCCCTTACGCGGCCGTGATCGACGCCCTCGACGAGCCGCTGAGCGCACTGCGTCGCGCCGATCTCACCGCCCTCGGCCGGGAGAACCTGGCCGAACTCGGCCGGCTGCTGCCCTCGCTGGCGGGGTGGGCAGAGCCCTTGGCGACCACCCTGCAGATCGAGCGCCATCGCTGCCATCACGCCATCCGAACGGTACTGCACCGGCTCGCGGCACGGCGGCCGGTGCTGCTGGTGCTCGACGATGTGCAGTGGGCCGATCACGCCTCCGTCGAAGTGGTTGTGCACCTGTTGCGGCACCGGTCGCCGCGGTTGCTGCTGCTGCTGGCGCATCGCCGCCCGTCGCTTCCCGATATCGCGTCCGCGGCCCTGTACCGCGCCGCCTACGACCGCACCCTCACCGTGCTGGAACTCGAGGCGCTGTCGTTGGACGAAACCGCCCAACTCGTCCACGACGAAGATCTCGACGTCGGCGAACTGACGCAATTACACGACCAGTGCGGCGGTAATCCCTTCTATCTCCAGGAACTCGCCCGTGTCTGGCGGCGATCGGCGACTTCGGTGGCCGGCGATGCCGGCGCCGGCCCGGCCGAGATTCCCGCCGCCGTCCGGGCGGCGCTGGCGCAGGAGGTCCGCGCCTTGTCTCCCGACGCCCGTCGGCTGTTGCACGCCGCGGCCGTCGCCGGTAGCTCCGTCGAATGGGAGCTCGCTGTCGAGATCAGTGAACTGACCACGGCGCAGGCTCGTCACGCGACCAACGAAGTGGTGGAAACCGGCATCGTGCACGGGTCGGCGACTCCGGGCCGACTGGAGTTCCGGCATCCCATCGTCCGCCTCGCCGTCTACGAGGCCGCGGGCTACGGATGGCGGACCCAAGCGCATCGCCGCGCGGCGACCGCGCTGGCGCGGCGCGGTGCGGGTCTGTCGATCCGCGCGCACCACTGGGAGCTCTGCGGCACGGTCGGCGATGAACAGGTGATCGCCCTGCTCACCGAGGCAGGCGTGGCAGCGGCCCCCCGGGCACCGGTTGCCGCGGCGCGGTGGTTCCGTGCGGCCCTGCGGCTGCTGAGCGACGACGCACCGGCCGGACATCGGCTCTCGCTGTCCCTTTCACTCGCCGATGCGTTGAACGCGACCGGCCGCCTCGGCGAATGCAGCGAGGTGTTGCGGCATGCGCTGGACCTCATTCCCGCCGAGGCCGTCACCGACCGTGCCGGTGTGCTGACCCGGATCGCGCTGACCGAGCAGGGGCTCGGTAACGCCGCCGAAGGCGGGCGGCTGCTGACCGCGGCATTGGCACTGACCCCACCGGGCGGTCTCGCGGCGGGCGCGCTCCGGCTCGAGCTGGCGAAGAACCATCTGATGATGCGTCACTGGGACGAAGCGGCCCGTGTAACCCAGGAGGTACGCCACAGCGCGCAACACTGCGCGGACCGGCGGTTGTACCTGGCCGCGACCGCGGCCGGTGCCTACATGGGCACGCTGCAGGCCGGGGACTCGCTCGTGCACGCGTCGGCGCACCTCGACGAGGCCGCCTCGGCGCTGGACGCGCTCACCGACCCCGAGGTTGCACCCGATCTGCTGGACGGGCTCACCAATGTGGTGTACGCCGAGGTATCGCTGGAGCGGTTCGCGTCCGCGGCCGCGCACGCGGCGCGCGGTATCCGGCTGTCCCGGGATACCGGGCACGGTAGGCATCTGGTGGAACTCCAGCACCTGCGCGCACTCGCCTTCCTCATGCAGGGCCGGTTGGAGGCCGGACTCGCGACCGCCGCGAGCGCCGTGGAAAGCGCGCTGCTGCTCGGCAACTCGCCGATGGTGGCATTGACCGAGGCGACACGCTGCTGGCTGCTGATGCTGTTGGGCCGGGTCACCGATTCCCTGGCCTCTGGCGCGCTGGCCGTCCGGGTGAACGCGCAGGCGCCGAACGCGCTGTTCTCCTGGCACGCTCCGCTGGTCCACGGGGCCGCACTCATCGAAGCCGGCCGCTACCGGCACGGCCGCCGCGAACTGCTCGGCGTCGCCGGGGGACACGAGCAGCGACCGATGTTTCCGACCACGATGCCGTACTTCTACCGATACCTCGTCGACGGCGAACTCGCCCTCGGGCGTGTCGACGCCGCCGAACAGATCACGCGCGAGGTCGAGCGCATCGCCGATGCGATGCCGATGTTGTCCATGCGCGTGGGCGACGCCAGATACTGCCGGGCCAGAATCCAGCTGAACTGCGGCGACAGCGCCGCTGCCCGCGTCACCGCCGAGCAGTCCGTCGCCGCCTACGCGGCAGCCGGAACCCCCGTGGATGTCGCTCGCGCGCGACTGCTGCTCGGGCACACGCTGTCCGACCACGATGCCGCCGCCGCCGAGCGGGAGTTCGACAGCGCCTTGAGCACCGCGGAGCTCTGCGGGGCGGCCCGGCTGGCCGAGCAGGCTCGCCTCGGTATGCACCGGGTGGGCGGACGCCGGTCACCGCGGCGACGCGACCGGCCGCGAGCGACCACGGACCGGCTGGGCGATCTGACCGAGCGGCAGACCGAAATCGTGGCCCGGGTGCTGCTCGGCCGGACCAACAAGCAGATCTCCGAAGAACTCCATGTCAGTGAGAAAACCGTCGAGGCACACCTCACTCGCCTGTACACCAGACTCGGCGTCTCGTCCCGGACCGAGCTCGCCGCCGTGGCCGGCGGCAGCTGGTCGACCGTTTCCGGTGGCTCGATTCCGGGATGACGGAGCACCCTACGGCCTCAACAGTGGCGGAACCTGGTGCGCCGATGGGCGTGGACCCGCTCGCCCCGGCCCGGACGAAGCGCCGGCCGCAATGCGTCACGATCGGCGGCACCGGAAGGCACGGATTCGTATATCGGACGATCCAGTTCGCCCGACTGCCGGAACTCATGCGCTGAGTTCCCGCTCCAGCGGGGTGCGGAACCGCGGGATCGGGCGCACCTCACCGAACCAGCCGGCGGCCCGCTCGGCCTCCGCGTCGACCAGCGCGGTGGCGTCCGCGCCGATATCCTCCAGGAGCCGTGTCACGATCTCGCCGTTCTTGCGCTGGGCCCAGCCGCCGACGATCCGGCCGTCATACCAGATGGTCGGCCCGATATTGCCGTTGCGATCGAACAGCCGCGGCTGATGCCCACCCAGATACCAGGCGCGCGACTGCCAGCCCATCGGAGTCGGGTCCAGCGCGGGCAGCAGCGCGGCCCACGGCGGCGGATCGGCCACCGGTTCCAGGTCGTCGGCCAGGAGCACGCCGGTGCCGCCGTCCACCTCGACCTCCACGGTGTCCAGCCCGGCCAACGCCTCGCGCACTCGACCCAGCGTCCACCCGGTCCACCATTTGATATCGCCGATCGGTGCCGGGCCGAATGCCCGCAACCAGGCCCGGACCAATTCGGTACGGGCCTGCTCGATTCCGGGTTCGGCAAGGGGTCCGGACAGCCAGGATTCCGCCGGCGCCCAGGAGTACTGGCTGCTCGACCAGGTGCCGTTCGGCCGGGTCCGCACGATCCGGCCCTCGGTCCCGAGCAGCACCAGCACCCAGCTCGTGATATTCGTCGGCCGTGAATACGACTTGTCCGGCGCGGTATTGACCTGCGTACGCAGTTCGGGGACGTCCTTGCTCAGCTGGGCTCCGGTCGCGCTGCCCCGGGCAAGCAGAGCCCGGTGCGTGCGATCGGCGACCTCGGCGAGCCAGCCGGCCGCGTCGCCCTCGCCGATACCCGCCTGTTCCAGATACCGCGCGTAGGTGCGGCGCTGTGTGACGGCCAGATCGGTACCGCAGGAGGCATGCAGTACGGGCACCAGGTCGACCGGTGCGACGAACATGGTGCGCCGCATGGCCAGCATGCGCACCAGCGACCGGTCCTCGTACAGTGCCCGCTCCACCTGCGCGGGGCCGAGATCATGACCGCGTGCCGCCACGGACAGGTGCACGGTGGCCGGGTCGGTGGCGTGCAGCACCACCAACGACCGCACGATCTCGGTCGGGTCGGCGCCGCGGTGCACGCCGGCGAGCCGGTGCCGGACGCCGATCCGGGCCCGGCGCTGCGCGGTATCGATCGAATACATGGCCCGGATGCTAGTGGCGAGATCCGACATCCCGCGGCGCGGTTCCGGCGAATGTATGCCGCGCCGTGGAATATTCGAAGGATGAGCAGACGCGTGATGAGCTTCCTGACCGGGGTGCTGTTGACGGCGTTGACGGCGACACTGCCGGCCGCCGCGCCCGCCGGCGCCACCCAGCCGTGCTCGGTCCAGCCCCGGCCGGTCTCGATTCCGGTCGACGGTGAGCAGGCCACCGGCCTGGTCTACGAACCGCATGGCTGCGCGGTCGGGAACGCACTGATCGTCGCGGCGCACGGGCACAAGGGATCCGCCGCCCAGTACGCCGAGTACGTCACCGCGATCGCCGCGCGGACCGGAACCCCGGTCCTGTCCATGGATATGCGCGGCAGTGCCCAGTGGCGTACGGGTGAGTGGAACCTGTGGGCCGGCTGGCAGGATCTGGTCGCCGCGACCCAGTGGTACAAAGGCGCACATCCCGGCGTCGCGCGCACGATCCTGTGGGGCTGGAGCCAGGGGGCGATGACCTCCGGCCTGGCCGCCGCCTACGGCCCGGCCGGACTGTTCGACTACTGGGTCGACACCTTCGGTCCGTCCGATCTGGCCACGCACTGGGCGGGGCCCGCGTCGGATTATCCCGCGCTGCAGGCACAGATCCAGCGAGACGCGGGTGGCTGTGTCCCCCTGACCTGCCCCCTCGCCTATGCGGAACGGTCGCCGGCGCTCCAGGCCGGCCGGATGGGTATCCGGCATGCGTTCCTCATCCACGGAACCGCCGACGAGGTGGTGCCGTTCGCGGCCAGTACCCAGATGCGGGCCGCGCTGATGCTCGCCGGAAAACCCAGCACGCTGTACTCGATCGTGAGCGGGCGAGCCCTGAACGGCACGGTCGAACCGGGCCGCCACAATGTCGGCCCGGCCCTGTTCGAGGCGGGTTGTGTAGTGGAGCGGCTCGCGCTCGGAACCGAGCCACTCGACGGTAACCGCGACTACGTGGTCGATGTCGCCCGCGGTGTGGTGGCCGCGCCCCCGCCGCCACCGGCCGCCAAATGCGCCGCGTAGCCGGACACCGGATCACGCGATGGAATATCCTCCGTCGATGTGGATCACCTGGCCGGTCACCCACGCATCCGGTCGTGCCAGGGCTGCCACCCAGGGGGCGATATCTTCGGGACGTCCCCGAGAGTCCAGCGGGATACCGGCCGTTTCCGCGTCCTTCAACTCCGCGACCTCGGTCTCGGACAGGCCCATGCGGTTCAGCGCCTCACTCTCGGTAGGCCCGGGCGCCACCGCGTTGACCCGGATCCCGTCCGTGGCCAGTTCCAGCGCCCAGCTACGGGTGAGCTGTTCGACCGCCGCCTTGGCCGCGCCGTAGTGGCTGATACCCGGCGCCGGCCGGGCGCCGAAAGTGCTGGAGATATTGATGACCGCGCCGCCGCGTATCCGGAGGAACGGCAGCGCCGCCTGGGTCACCAGGATGGGTCCCAGCACATTGGTGGACCACATGCGCAGGGCGTCGCCGGGGTCGATTTCGCCGAGGACTGCCGGGATGCCGAACCCCGCATTGTTGACCACGACATCCAGCCGGCCGCTCTCCGCGACGGCCGCGGCGACCATCGCCTCGGTAGCGGCCGATTCGGTGACATCGCCGACCTGCACGCGAATACCCGGGTGATGTGCGGCAGTCCGGTCGAGTGCGGCGCGGCGACGACCGGTGATCACCACATCCATACCGTGATCGGCCAGTTCCACCGCGATGGCCGCGCCGATACCGGAGCCGCCGCCGGTGACCAGGGCGGTCATCCCGGAGAAATCGCCCGACTTCTTCCGGTGCGGGGCGGTGGACGGAAATTCGGCCGAAGGGGAATCAGTTGCCATACCTCCGACGCTAAACAGTGACACTGGTGTCAAGAGCAAATCAGGAGGCGTGGTGCGTATCGGTGAGCTGTCCCGGCGAACGGGCGTCAGTCGGCGTTCGCTGCGGTATTACGAACAGAACCAGCTGTTACGTTCCCACCGCACCGCCAACGGCTGGCGCGAGTACGACGAGGCCGGCGTCCACCGAGTCCGCCGGAT
The DNA here is from genome assembly GCA_040674215.1 of Nocardia sp. NPDC050193. Classification (GTDB taxonomy): domain Bacteria; phylum Actinomycetota; class Actinomycetes; order Mycobacteriales; family Mycobacteriaceae; genus Nocardia. Next base: position 153,454 of record JBFARE010000003.1, read on the forward strand.
CGCCGAACTGCTGGGCCACGGCCTGACCGTCGAGGGGATACGGCAGCTGGAGGCGTGTCTGGACCAGCACGATCCACACGATTGCGACGATCCCGCACGGGCGATGGAGGTCTACCGGGCTCGGCTGGCGGTTCTCGACGACCGGCTGCACCGGCTGCGTGACAGCCGCGACACCCTGCGGGAGTCGCTGGAGCAGCTCGAGACCGGCCGGCCCGGCTGAGCCCGGACCCGCCCGGGCTCAGCCCCAGGTCACAGCGATTTCACCCAGTTGGACAGCAGCTGCGCCCCGGCGTCACCCGACTTCTCCGGGTGGAACTGCGTCGCCGAGAGCGCGCCGTTCTCCACCGCGGCCAGGAACCGGCCGGTGCCGTATTCGCACCAGGTCAGTCCTGGCGCGGCGAGGTGGTCGCTGGGCGGCAGCTCCCAGCTGCGGGCGGCGTAGGTGTGCACGAAATAGAAGCGGGTGGTGGGGTCCATACCCGCGAAGAGGACGCTGTCGGCCGGCGCGGTGACGGTGTTCCAGCCCATATGCGGCAGCACCGGCGCGTCCAATTTGTCGACGGTGCCGGGCCATTCCCCGCATCCCTCGGTCTCCACGCCGAACTCGACACCGCGGTCGAACAGGATCTGCATTCCCACACAGATACCCAGTACCGGCCGCCCACCGGCCAGGCGCTGCCCGATGATCCGTTCCCCGCGCACCTCGCGCAGACCGGCCATACAGGCCGCGAAGGCACCGACACCGGGGACCACCAGGCCGTCGGCGGCGAGCGCGGCCTCGGGGTCGGCGGTGACCTCGACCTGCGCGCCCGCCCGGACCAGCGCCCGCTCGGCAGAATGCAGATTCCCGGACCCGTAATCCAGCAGCACCACCGATGTCATTGCACTTCCTTCATAGGTGGTACATGCCGTCTGTGGAGCCCGGAGTGAAGGCGAAGGGACCGCATCACAGCGCTCCCTTCGTCGAGGGCACACCCTGAACACGTGGATCGGGTTCCACGGCGGCGCGCAATGCGCGGGCCACCGCTTTGTACTCGGCCTCGGTCACATGGTGCTGGTCGCGGCCGTAGAGCACCCGGACGTGCAACGCGATCCGGGCATTGAGTGCGATCGATTCGAAGACGTGCCGGTTGAGCACCGTGGAATACGGCGCCCCGGGATCGGTGCGGCCGCGGACCGGTGCGCCGGGGATGACGGCGTGTAGCAGATGATCCGGTTCGCCGGTGTGCACACAGTAGGGCCGGCCCGAGACGTCCACCGCGGCGTGCGCCAAAGTCTCGTCCATCGGGATGTAGGCGTCACCGAAGCGGCGGATGCCCGACTTGTCGCCGAGCGCCTGCCCGAGCGCCTGCCCGAAGACGATCGCGGTGTCCTCGACGGTGTGGTGCGCCTCGATCTCGATATCGCCGTCGGCGCGCACCGTCAGGTCGAAACTGGCGTGGGTGCCGAGCGCGGTGAGCATATGGTCGTAGAACGGGACCCCGGTGGCGATATCGGTCTTGCCGGTACCGTCGAGATCCAGTTCCACCACGATGCTGGATTCCTTGGTGGTGCGCTCCACCCGCGCGGTTCGGTTCATACTCACTTCCGTCTCGGTGCTCAGCTGTGCGCTGTCGGTTCGGTGCCGGCCAGTTTCGCGCTGACCCGCAGGAATTCGTCGTTCTCGGCGGCCAGCCCGATGGTGGCGCGCAGATAACCGCCGATTCCGATATCGCGGATGAGCACACCTTCGTCCAGGTAGTGCTGCCAGGCGTGCGCGGAATCCGCGAACTTCCCGAACAGCAGGAAGTTCGCGTCGCTGGGGACCACCTCGTACCCCATCTCGGTCAGCGCCCGGGCGACCCGGTCGCGCTGTGCGGCCAGTTCGGCGACGCTCGCCAGGGTCTCGTCGGCGTGGCGCAGCGCGGCCCGCGCCGCGGCCTGGGTGACCACCGACAGGTGATAGGGCAACCGCACCAGCAGCAGCGCGTCGATGACCGCGGGCGCGGCGACGAGATAGCCGAGGCGGCCGCCGGCGAACGCGAACGCCTTGCTCATCGTCCGGCTGACCACGATCTTGGCCGGGTAGTGGTCGATCAGGCCGACGGCGCTGGGCGCGGCGGAGAATTCCGCGTAGGCCTCGTCGACGATCACGATCCCGGGTGCGGCATCGAGGATCCGGGCCAGATCCGCGGGGGCGATACTGTGCCCGGTGGGGTTGTTCGGGCTGGTCACGAAGACCACGTCGGGCTGCCGTTCGGCGACGGCGGCAAGGGCGGCGTCGATATCGATCGCGAAATCGGCGCCCCGCTTCGCCTCGACCCATTCGGTATCGATGCCCTCGGAGATGATCGGGTGCATCGAATACGAGGGCACGAAGCCCAGTGCCCGCCGCCCGGGCCCGCCGAACGCCTGGAGCAGCTGCTGCAGGATCTCGTTGGACCCGTTGGCCGCCCACACATTGGCCGCGTCCACCGCGACCCCGGTCTGCCGGGTGAGGTAGGCGGCGAGATCGGTGCGCAGTGCCACCGCGTCGCGATCCGGATAGCGGTGCAGATCAGCGGCCGCGGCCCGGACCGATTCGGCCACATCGTCGATCAGCGCACGGCTGGGCGGATGCGGGTTCTCGTTGGTGTTGAGCTGCACCGGCACGCTGAGTTGCGGTGCGCCGTAGGGCGATTTACCGCGCAGGTTCGCCCGCAGCGGCAGCGCGTCGAGACCGATGGCGGATCCGGGGATCGTGGTAGCGGGGGTCGCCGCGGCGTCGGGGGCGGTCACGACAGCGCCTCGAACCGCGCGCGGACGGCCTGCCCGTGGGCGGGCAGGTCCTCGGCATCGGCCAGCGCCACCACATGCCCGGCCACATCCTTCAGGGCCGTCTCGCTGTACTCCACCACGTGGATCCCGCGCAGGAAGGTCTGCACGCTGAGCCCGGACGAATGCCGGGCACACCCGGCCGTGGGCAGCACGTGATTCGAGCCGGCGCAGTAGTCGCCGAGGCTGACCGGGGCGTAGGGGCCGACGAAGATCGCGCCCGCGCTGCGTACCCGGGCGGCCACGGCCGCGGCGTCGGCGGTCTGGATCTCCAGGTGTTCGGCGGCATAGGCGTTGACCACCCGCAGGCCCTGCTCGATATCGTCGACCAGCACGGTGCCCGATTGGGTACCGGTCAGCGCCGTGGTGACCCGATCGGCGTGTTTCACCACCGTCAGCTGCGTGGTCAACGCCGCGTCCACCGCATCGGCCAGTTCGGGGCTGTCGGTGACCAGCACACTGGCCGCGAGCACATCGTGTTCGGCCTGGCTGATCAGGTCGGCGGCCACATGGACCGGATCGGCGGTGGCGTCGGCCAGCACGGCGATCTCGGTGGGACCGGCCTCGGCATCGATCCCGACCAGGCCGCGGCAGAGCCGTTTGGCGGCGGTCACGTAGATATTGCCGGGACCGGTGATCAGATCGACCGGCAGCAGATCGGCGCCGTCGGTATCGGTGCCGCCGTAGGACAGCAGCGCGACCGCCTGCGCCCCGCCGACCGCCCACACCTCCTCGACACCCAGCAGCCGGGCGGCGGCCAGGATGGTGGGGTGCGGGAGCCCGCCGAACTGCTGCTGCGGCGGCGAGGCCACCACCAGCGATTCCACGCCGGCGGCCTGGGCCGGGACCACGTTCATCACGACGCTGGACGGGTAGACCGCGTTACCGCCGGGCACGTACAGCCCGACCCGCTCCACCGGAACCCAGCGCTCGGTCACGGTGCCGCCCGGCACCACCTCGGTGGTGGTGTCGGTGCGCCGCTGATCGGCGTGCACCGCGCGGGTGCGGTCGATCGCGACCTCGAGCGCGGCGCGTACCGCCGGATCGAGCTCGTCCAGGGCGGCGGCGAGCCGCTGCGCCGGAACGCGGACGGAGTCCGGGGTGACCCCGTCGAATTTCGCGCCGAATTCCAGCGCCGCGACCGCACCGCGATCGCGGACGGCCTCCACCACGGGGCGCACCTGATGCAGTACCGAGTCCACATCGACACCACCGCGCGGCAGCGCGGTGCGCAGTTGCGCGGTCGTGGGAGTGCGACCGCGCAGATCCACGCGGGCGAGCTCGATACGGGATGTCATGGTGGTTTCGATCCTTGTCTCCGGCCTGGCTACATCAGCACAAGGTGCCGTTCCAGCCTAACGGGCCGCTACCACCGAATATCCGCGTGGTCGGTGATCAGGAGATGCGTGTGTAGGTGAAATCGAGCCAGTGTTCCCAGCTGCGCGGGTCCAATTCGGAGTCCGAGCGCTCCCAGGTGGCGCGGAATGTGGTACTCGTCTCGTCCAGATTCCCGGTGAACCGCTGGGAATGGCCGGGCGCATCGCGCCACACCCGCCACAGCGGTCCGTCGAAGGAACCCTGGTAGACGCGGTGCTCGCCGAACTGGTCGTAGTGCAGGATGACGAGGCGCTCCTGGTACAGATCATCGGCGCCGACCAGCCATGTCCAGCTGACCCCGGGGTCCGGGACCGTGTAGCGGACCGTGAGGAACCGTGCGTCGGGCATCCAGTCGATCGCCGTATGCCCGGTGATATCGGGGTACAGGCTCGTGGTCGTCTTCCATTCCCCGACCATCCTGCCCATCGCGGACAGCGCGGACTCGGTCATGTACGCGTCTCCCATCGGTGGAGCGAACTCTGGTGTTCAGCTGCAGCGGCGACGCAGTTCCGCCACCCCCTCGCCCTCGAGTTCGTCGAGGACCACCGGACGGCCCACCATCGCCAACGCTAGCGCCTCGCCCCGGCCTCGGACCGCAGGACCGGACCCTTTGACCCAGTCGAAATCTGTGGCGACGAACTGTAACCCCTTCGTATACCGGCCGGGACGGGCGAGCGGGTCGGGCCGGTCGAGCACGGCACGCAACCGGTCGGCGGGAATGTCGCGGGCCCGGCCGAGTGGGCGGCGGATGTCCTGCTGGTGGACGAGCAGGTCGGCGAGACCGAGGCGGGGCCACCAGCGTGATACCGATCCGGGGGCCGCGGCGAACTCCGCCAGCAGTTGCGCCGCTGCCCGCTGCGTCCCGATCGCGGACATCGCGTTGTTGACACCGTCGATGGAGAAACGATTGCGCAGCGTTATCCCGGCGTACTCGGTGAGGGAGATGCTGTCGTAACGCAGATGCGCCACCAGTTCCCGTACCCGCCAGCCGGTACACAGGGTGGGCGCATCCCACTCCGCCTCGGACAGCTCCCGCAGCAGGGCGGTCATGTCCGCGCGCTCGTCGGCGAGCATCCCCCGGATATCCATGCCGCACACCATAACCCGGCCGGTCGCCGGTGGACCCGGAGCCGGCCGGCCGGTCAGCGGGTATCGCTGTCGATCAGCAGATTGCCACCGGAGCTGATGATCCGCAGGGTCGGCGTACGGGTCTGGCCGCCGTAACTGAGGTTGTTCACCCGCATATCCACCGAACCGTCGGGGTTGTTGCCCTTGAACGCCTCGATCCGGCTGAAATTCTGCACCGTGCGGGTCGACCAGTACTGCTGGAACTCCTGCTGGCTCCCGTACACCTGCTGGGCGGCGGGGGTCAGCAGCGACCAGGATCCGGTGGGATCCAGGTAGAACTGCTCGATCAGCTGCCCGGCCTGCACCCATTCGACCGAACCGGTACTGGCTGTCGAACCGAGCGTGGGACCGCTGGCGGCCGGGGTGTCGGGCGAGTTCGAGACGGTGGCGCTGGTCGTGGTGTCCGCCTGCGTCGAACCGCTGTCACCGGAATCGGTGGAGTTGAAGAACAGCACGCCGCCGACGACCGCGGCCCCGGCGATACCGCCGATGACCACCGCGCGTTTGACTCCGCCGTTACCGCCCGGTTTCCGCGCGACCGGCTGGGTGCTCGTGGGCGGGTGGTTCACCGGCCGGCGCGGCGGCCGCGACTCCTGTCCGTTGCGCCCGGCCGACCGGGGTTCCGGGCGCCGCCGCGGCGGGGCGTCCTCGGCGGGGCCGCCGTAGCGGCCGGGAGCCGGTGATTCCATGGTGCTGACCGCGGCGCCGCCGTGGCCGTTGCCGCCGTTGCGATCGAAGGCTTCGCGCGCCGGTACGAAACCGCCGTGCTCGGCCGCCGCGTTCTCGAACCCGGCGAACCGGGCCAGCGCCTCCCGGGCCTCGCGCATGGTCGGCCGGTCCCGTGGATCCGAGCTGAGCAGATCCAGCACGAAATCGGTGGCGGGGCCCGCGTTCTGCGGTTCGCTCACCTGGCCGTTGGCCGCCGCGTAGAGCACCTTGAGCGGGTTACCCGACCCGAACGGCGGCTCACCCTCCAGCGCGTGGAAAAGCGTGGCGCCCAGGGCGAACACGTCCGCGGCCGGTGTCGGATCGGCGCCGCGCGCCACCTCCGGCGCGAGATACGCGGCGGTTCCGCAGATCAGGCCCGTTTCGGTGAGCGTCACATCGCCGGTGGCCCGGGAAATACCGAAGTCGGTGATCTTCACGGTGCCGTGATCGTCGAGCAGCACATTGCCCGGTTTCACATCGCGGTGCACGATGCCGGCCTGATGAGCGGCGATGAGCGCCGAGGCCACCTGTTCGCCGATCCGGGCGACCTGCGGCAGCGGCAGCGGTCCCTGCGCCGACAACACCTGCGCCAGGCTGCGGGATTTCATGTACTCCATTACCAGGCACGGATCGCCGCCGTGCTCGGTGATGTCGAAGACCACGATGGCATTCGGATGCTGGAACCGGGCCGCGTTGCGCGCCTCCCGGGTCGCTCGCTGCCGGAGCACATCGCGCTCCGCGGGCGGCAGACTGGGTTTGATGTGGATCTGCTTGATCGCCACCGACCGTTGCAGACGCTCGTCGACGGCACGCCAGACCACGCCTGTGCCGCCGCTACCAATCTGCTCGACCAGGCGGTAGTGATCCGCGATCAACTGACCGGTATCGATGGCGCCTACTCCGAACCTTCTCGAAATCGTGACATGCCGCGTCCTTGACCACTCACGCGTTCGGGACGAGTGTAGCGGGCACCTCGACCGCCCCAGTGGGTGATGTCACCTTAGCGGGCGGCCGGTCGTAGGCGGGTGCCGGCCGGAGGGGACACGCCCTGGCCGCCCGCGGGCCCGGCGAACGCGCGGCCAACCGGCGCGCCCCTTCTTCCGCCGGGTTGTGCGCGGACTGCGGATGGGTGGTGCCCGTCTGTACCTACTAGGCTGTTCCGAGTGAGTCTTGTGCTGCTGCCCGCTGTCGATGTCGCCAATGGAGAGGCCGTCCGCCTGGTACAGGGCGCGGCGGGCAGCGAAACCAGTTACGGTTCGCCCCGCGACGCCGCTCTGGCATGGCAGGAGGACGGCGCCGAATGGGTCCATCTGGTCGATCTGGACGCCGCGTTCGGTCGTGGGTCCAACCGTGAACTGCTCGCGCGGGTCGTCGGCGAACTCGATGTCGCCGTCGAACTGTCCGGCGGGATCCGCGACGACGAATCGCTGAAGGCCGCGATGGCCACCGGATGCGCCCGGGTCAACCTCGGGACCGCCGCTCTCGAGGACCCGCAGTGGTGTGCGCGGGCCATCGCGGAGTACGGCGAGCGGGTCGCGGTCGGGCTGGATGTACAGAAGGTCGACGGGGAGTACCGGCTGCGCGGGCGCGGCTGGGTCAGCGACGGCGGAGACCTGTGGGAGGTGCTCGAACGGCTGGAACGCGACGGCTGCTCCCGGTATGTCGTCACCGATGTCACCAAGGACGGCACCCTCACCGGACCGAACCTGGACCTGCTGCGCGAGGTGTGCATGGCCACCGAGGCGCCGGTGATCGCCTCCGGCGGGGTGTCCGCCCTGGCCGACCTCACCGCGATCGCCGACCTGGTGCCCGACGGTGTGGAGGGCGCGATCGTGGGCAAGGCCCTCTACGCGGGCCGGTTCACCCTCCCCGAGGCGCTGGCCGCCGTCCGTTGAACCGCGATGATCGGGGGCCGAGACGATGACCGGAACAGATAGCGAACTGGCCACTCTGCTGGCCACCGCCGCCGAAGTCCTCGACGGGGTGAGCGGCCGTTTTCTCGAGGGCCGGGGCGCGCCCAGTGCGGTGGCCAAGGGGTCGCGGGATTTCGCGACCGAACTCGATCTGGAACTCGAACGCACCATTTCCGCCCGGCTCGTCGACCGGACCGGTATCGAGGTGCACGGCGAGGAGTTCGGCGGGCCCGTGCTCACCAGCGGTACCGCCTGGGTACTGGACCCCATCGACGGCACCTTCAACTATTCGAACGGGCACCCGCTCACCGGCACCCTGCTGGCGCTCGTCCGCGACGGGGAGCCGGTACTGGGCCTGGCGTGGTTCCCGCCGCTGGGCCGCCGGTACGCGGCGGTCGTGGGGGGTCCGCTGCTGCTCGACGGTAAGCCGCAGCCGCCGCTGGCGCCGGCCGTGCTCGACGAGGCGATGATCGGCTTCGGGGCCTTCAACATCGAATCCACCGGGCGGGTACCGGGGCTGTTCCGGCATCGGGTCCTCGGCGCATTGAGCGCGCTGTCCTCGCGGGTGCGGATGCACGGGTCCACCGGTATCGACCTGGCCTTCACGGCCGAGGGCACGCTGGGCGGGGCGATCGTCTTCGGGCACCACCCGTGGGACAACGCGGCCGGTGCGCTCATGGTGCGCTGCGCGGGCGGCGTGGTCACCGATCTCGAGGGTGTGGACTGGACCATCGAATCCGGTTCGGTGCTGGCGGCCGCGCCGGGTGTGCACGCCGAACTGCTGGATATGATCGCCGCGACCCGGGGCAGCGGGTACACCGCCGTCTCCGACCGGGTCGATACGGCCGGCCCGCGCGGTGAGCAGGAGAACCCGTGATGCGATACCCCCGCCTTCGCTGCGGCCTCCGCGGGCCGCAAGTATCAACTTCGATGAGGAACCCATGCTTGCTACCCGGGTGATTCCTTGCTTGGACGTCGATTCCGGGCGTGTGGTCAAAGGCGTGAACTTCCAGAATCTGCGGGATGCCGGTGACCCGGTGGAACTGGCGGCCGCCTACGACGCCCAGGGCGCCGACGAACTCACCTTCCTCGACGTCACCGCCTCCAGCGGCGACCGCGGCACCATGCTCGACGTGGTGACCCGCACCGCCGAGCAGATCTTCATCCCGCTCACCGTCGGCGGCGGGGTCCGCACCGTCGAGGATGTGGACCGGTTGCTGCGTGCGGGAGCCGACAAGGTCTCGGTCAATACCGCCGCCATCGCACGTCCCGAGGTGCTGCACGAGATGTCGCAGCGATTCGGGTCCCAGTGCATCGTGCTGTCGGTGGACGCTCGGACCGTGCCGGAGGGGGAGCCGGCCACTGCTTCGGGTTGGGAGGTCACCACGCACGGCGGGCGGCGCGGCACCGGAATCGACGCGGTCGAATGGGCGATCCGCGGCGCCGAACTCGGAGTAGGGGAGATCCTGCTCAATTCGATGGACGCCGACGGCACCAAGGCCGGTTTCGATCTCCGGATGATCGGCGCGGTACGGGCCGCGGTCTCGATCCCGGTCATCGCCTCCGGCGGCGCGGGCGCGGTGGAACATTTCGCCCCGGCCGTGCGGGCCGGCGCGGACGCCGTCCTGGCCGCGAGCGTGTTCCATTTCGGCGATCTGACCATCCCGCAGGTCAAAGACTCCATGCGGGCGACGGATCTGGTGGTGCGGTGATGGACCAGATCCTCGATCCGGCGATCGCCGCCCGGCTCAAACGCAACGAGGCCGGTTTGGTGGCCGTGGTCGCGCAGGAACGCGTCACCGGCGATGTGCTGATGATGGCCTGGATGGACGACCACGCCCTGGCACGCACCCTGGCCACCCGCCGTGCCACCTACTATTCGCGGTCCCGGCAGCAGTACTGGGTGAAGGGCGAGACCTCCGGGCACACCCAGTATGTGCACGAGGTGCGGCTGGACTGTGACGGCGACACCGTGCTGCTGATCGTCGACCAGGAGGGCGCGGCCTGCCATACCGGTACGCACACCTGTTTCGACACCGACGTATTGCTGGCCGGGGAGTAGGTCGGCCGGCGGATCAGCGCCGCGAATCCGAGGTGGTGGGCCGGCCGGACCCCCCGAGAACTGTGCCCAGATGAGTGGTGAGTGTTTCGCCCAGGTCGGCCAGGGCCGCTGTCTGTTCGGCGTCCAGGCCCTCGAACACCAGCCGGCGCACCACATCCATATACCCGGGCGCCGCCTCCACGACCTTCTGCTGGCCCTCCTCGGTAAGCAGGGCCAGCACCCCGCGCCGTCCGGTGGCCGCCGTCCGGGTCGCCCAGCCCATGCGCTCGAGCTTGGACACCACATGCGACAGCCTGGATAGCGATGAGTTAGCTCTTTGTGCGAGTTCGCTCATCTGTAGCCGCCGGTCCGGCGCCTCCGAGAGCAGGGTGAGCACCCAGTACTCGAAATGAGTGACACCGGATTCGCGCTGCAGGTCGGTGTCCAGGGCCCCCGGCAGGCGGTTCAACAGCGCGACCACCGCGCGCCAGGCGCGTCCTTCGACCGGGTTCAGCCAATCCGTCACTTGTCCGCCTTCTCTCCACCCCGGCGACGATTGCGGCAGCGGTCGCTCGGCTATGGAGAGTTTGCCACGACTTCGCTCGGTCGTGTGGCATCTCGGAAACGAAGGTGAGTTCATTCACAGGGCCCGGGTGGACCCCGCGGCGGATCAGCCGGCGGTGTGGTCGCGGAGGAACTCCAGTGCCTTGTCCGCGTGCACATTCGCGCGCAGTTCACTGCTGATCACGGTCAGGATCCGGCGGTCGGTACCGATCACGAAGGTATGTCGTTTCACCGGCATCAGCTTGCCCAGCAGGCCGCGTTTGACTCCGTAATCCTCGGCGACCGTGCCGTCGGCGTCGGAGAGCAGCGGATATTCCAACCGCTGCGATCCCGCGAACCCGGCCTGCACATCCACCGCGTCGGCACTGATCCCGGCGCAACTCGCGCCGAGCGCGGCGAATTCGGCGGTGAGATCGCGGAAATGGCAGGCCTCGGCGGTGCATACCGGGGTGTTCGCGGCGGGGTAGAAGAACAGGACCAGTGGCCCGTCGGCCAGCAGGGAGTCCAGGGAGCGGAGCGTGCCGCTCTGATCCGGGAGTTCGAACGAGGGCGCGGGCGAGCCGATCTTCATACTCGGACAGTACCTGCGGCGGTGGGCCGGGCGGGGTGCGTCGTGACGCCTCGGACCGGAACTGGAATGATGGGGCAAATGCACGGCGCGCCCACTCCCGCGACTACCTCCCGCGAACGATTTCTCGAACTCGCCGCCGAACACCGGGTCGTCCCCGTGACCCGGAAGGTGCTGGCGGATTCGGAGACCCCGCTGTCGGCCTACCGCAAACTGGCCGGTGACCGCGCGGGCACCTTCCTGTTCGAATCCGCGGAGAACGGCCGATCGTGGTCGCGCTGGTCGTTCATCGGCGCGGGCAGCCCGTCCGCGCTCACCGCCGTGGACGGTGCCGCCACCTGGCTCGGCGCCACGCCGGCGGGGGCGCCCTCGGGTGGCGATCCGCTCACGGCGCTGCACGAAACCCTGGAACTGCTGCGCACCGAACGTCTGCCCGGTCTGCCGCCGCTCACCGGCGGCATGGTCGGATACCTCGGCTACGACGCGGTGCGCCGCATGGAACGGCTGCCCGAGCAGGCGCTCGACGATCTGCGGCTGCCGGAGATGGTGCTGCTGCTGGCCACGGACCTGGCCGCGTTCGATCATCACGAGGGGGCGATCACCCTGATCGCCAATGCGGTGAACTGGGACGGCACCTCCGAGAACGTCGACGCCGCCTATGACGACGCCGTCGCCCGGCTGGACCGGATGACCGCCGCGCTGGGCGCGCCCGCCCCCTCCACGGTTTCGGTGTTCGATCAGCCCGAACCGCGGTTCCGGCGGGCCCGCACCCCGGACGAGTTCGGGGCCGGCGTGCGGCGTCTGGTCTCCGAGATCGAGGCCGGGGAGGCGTTCCAGGTGGTGCTGTCGCAGCGATTCGAGATGGACTACGGCGGCGCGCCGATCGATCTGTACCGCATGTTGCGCGCGGCCAACCCGAGCCCCTACATGTTCCTGCTGCACATCCCGGACGAGGACGGCAACACCGGGTTCTCCATCGTCGGGTCCAGTCCGGAGGCGCTGGTGGCGGTGCAGGACGGGGTCGCGACCACGCATCCGATCGCGGGCACCCGGTGGCGCGGTGCCACCGAGGAGGACGATCTGCTGCTCGAGAAGGGCCTGCTGGCCGACGAGAAGGAGAACGCCGAACATCTCATGCTGGTCGACCTCGGTCGCAACGATCTGGGCCGGGTTTGTGTCCCGGGGACGGTGCGCGTCACCGAATACCGGCACGTCGAGCGGTACAGCCATGTGATGCATCTGGTCTCCACCGTCACCGGCCGGCTCGCCCCGGGCAAGATCGCCCTGGACGCGGTACGCGCGTGTTTCCCGGCGGGCACGCTCTCCGGGGCGCCCAAGGTCCGCGCCATGCAGTTGATCGAGGAACTCGAGCCCACCCGGCGTGGCGTGTACGGCGGGGTGGTCGGCTACCTCGATTTCGCCGGTGACGCCGATACCGCGATCGCCATCCGCACCGCTCTGCTCAAGGACGGTATCGCCTACGTGCAGGCCGGCGCCGGGGTGGTGGCCGACTCCGAGGCCGAATACGAGGACACCGAATCCCGGAACAAGGCGATGGCCGTACTGCGCGCGGTCGCCGCCGCCGAAACGGTGCGTGCCTTCGACGAGGGCACCGACGCCGACCCGCGCCGGGACGGGGATCGCGCATCCGCCGCCGCGGTGCCCGGCGGCGGCGTATGACGACGCCCGGCGATCCGGCCGCCGAGTCCGGGCCCGACGACCCGAGTGATGCCGCCCCGGGCGGTGCCGATTCCGGCACGCCCCGGACGGGGCCCCTCGACTGGGGCGACGAGGACCTACCCGCCGCCGAGCCGGCCGGGCCCGCTCGGGGCAGCCGGTCCCCGGTGCCCGCGATCGCGTTGCTCGCCGTGGCCGCGGCCGCGCTGTGGGGTTCCTCGCGACTGACCTGGGTCATCGTCACCTCGGCGGATGGACTCACCGAGCCGCGCACCGACGAATTGAACGGTGGCGTCTGGTTCGGGGCGCTGACCCCGCTGGCGCTGGTGCTGCTGGCCGCGATCGCCGCGATACTGGCGACCCGCGGATGGGTGCGCCGGGTGGTGGGGGTGCTGGTGGCGTTGATCGCCGCGGTGACCGCCGTTCCGGCGCTGGCGCTGCTCACCGGGTCCGGGGCCACCGAACAGCGGGCGGCGGCGCTGGCCGAACTGCCCGGCCGGGCACAGGTTCAGGAGTTGGCGACGGCACCGGGCGCCGCCGTGCTCGCGCTGGCCGGGGCGGTGGCCGCGTTCGGCGCCGGACTGCTGCTGGCCCGGATGCCGGCCGGTGTGAAACAGCTTTCTGGCAAATACGACGCACCCGCCACCCGCAAGGCCGCGGCGACGCGGGCGGTCCAGGAGGGTACGGCGGGCGGTCCTCTGCCGGAACGAGTGCTCTGGGATGCCCTCGACGCCGGTGCCGACCCGACCGATCCCGCGGACACGCGGCCGGCGACGCCGGGCGACACACCGGACACGCGCGGTACCCATTCCGAGGTGCCGGGAAACATTTCCGGTGCGCCCGGAGGCGGTGAGAACCGGCCTGGTACGGCCGGAAAAGCGGATTCGGCGGAATCCGGCGACGCCCCCTAGCAGGTCGGCCGGGGCGGTGTGATCCGGCCCCGGCGTCACGGCGCCGCGCGCTTCCATTTACTCTTGTTCAGCATCGGTGAGACATCGCCTGGGGGAATCCTGCAGGCAATAACTCGCGTCTCCCCAGAAAGGATTCGAGCCAGATGACGGTACTCGACTCGATTCTCGACGGGGTCCGCTCGGATGTAGCCGCTCGGGAAGCGGTGCTGGACTTCCCGGCAGTGAAGGCAGCGGCCGCCGCCGCGGCCCCGCCGCTCGATGCGAAGGCCGCCCTTCTCGAAGACGGTATCGGCGTGATCGCCGAGGTGAAGCGGGCCAGCCCCTCCAAGGGGGCACTCGCCGAGATCATCGATCCGGCCAGTCTCGCCAAGGCCTACGAGGACGGTGGGGCGCGGGTGATCAGCGTGCTCACCGAAGGCCGCCGGTTCCACGGATCGCTCGACGATCTGGACGCGGTCCGGGCCAGCGTGAACATTCCGGTGCTGCGCAAGGATTTCGTCGTCGGTCCCTACCAGATCCACGAGGCCCGGGCCCACGGCGCCGATGTGATCCTGCTGATCGTCGCGGCGCTGGAGCAGGACACCCTGGCCTCGCTCATCGACCGCACCGAATCGCTGGGAATGACCGCGCTGGTCGAGGTGCACACCGAGGAGGAGGCCGACCGGGCGCTCACCGCGGGCGCCACGGTCATCGGGGTCAACGCCCGGAACCTCAAAACTCTCGAGGTCGATCGGGATTGCTTCTCCCGGATCGCGCCGGGCCTGCCCACCGAGGTCATCCGGATCGCCGAATCCGGGGTCCGCGGCACCGCCGATCTGCTCGCCTACGCCGGTGCCGGCGCGGATGCGGTACTGGTCGGCGAGGGGCTGGTCACCAGTGGCGATCCCCGCGCGGCGGTATCCGAACTGGTCACCGCCGGCACGCACCCGTCCTGCCCCAAACCGGCCCGGCGGGGGCGATGATGGCCGCGGGCGGCCCCTCGTCCACCAGTGCTCCGCTGCCCGCCGCCAGCCGGGGGGTGGCCCAGCGCAGCGAGCACGAACCCGACGAAGGCGGCCATTTCGGCGTCTACGGCGGTCGGCATGTGCCCGAGGCGCTGATGGCGGTGATCGAGGAGGTCACCGCCGAATACGACAAGGCGCGGCTGGACCCGGACTTCCTCGCCGAACTGGACCGGCTGCAGCGCGACTACACCGGCCGTCCCTCGCCGGTCTTCGAATGCGTGAACCTGGCCGAGCACGCCGGGGGCGCGCGGATCCTGCTCAAACGGGAGGATCTGAACCACACCGGGTCACACAAGATCAACAATGTGCTCGGTCAGGCGCTGCTGGCCAAGCGGATGGGCAAGACCCGGATCATCGCCGAAACGGGCGCCGGGCAGCACGGTGTCGCCACCGCCACCGCGTGCGCGCTGCTGGGCCTGAAATGCATCGTCTACATGGGTGCCGTCGATACCGCGCGGCAGGCGCTCAATGTGGCCCGGATGCGGTTGCTCGGCGCCGAGGTCGTCTCGGTGACCCTGGGCTCGCAGACGCTCAAGGACGCGATCAACGAGGCGCTGCGCGACTGGGTCACCAATGCAGACGACACCTACTACTGTTTCGGCACCGCCGCCGGACCCCACCCCTTCCCGGTGATGGTCCGCGATTTCCAACGGGTCGTCGGACTGGAGGCGCGCGCCCAGGTGCAGTCACTGACCGGGCGCCTGCCCGACGCGGTGACCGCCTGCGTGGGCGGCGGCTCCAATGCCATCGGCATCTTCCACGCCTTCATCGACGACCCCGGCGTCCGGCTGATCGGGTACGAAGCTGCCGGTGACGGTGTGGAGACCGGACGGCACGCGGCGACTTTCGCCGGCGGTTCGCCGGGTGCGTTCCAGGGCGCCTACTCGTACCTGCTGCAGGACGAGGACGGCCAGACCATCGACTCGCATTCCATCTCCGCCGGGCTGGACTATCCCGGGGTCGGCCCGGAGCACGCGTTCCTGAAGGATATCGGCCGCGCCGAGTATCTCCCGGTCACCGATACCGCCGCGATGGACGCCCTGCTGCTGCTGAGCCGCGCCGAGGGCATCATCCCGGCCATCGAATCGGCGCACGCCGTCGCCGGGGCGATCGAACTCGGCCGGGAACTCGGCGAGGGCGCGATCATTCTGGTGAACCTGTCCGGTCGTGGGGACAAGGATATGGACACCGCCGCCCGCTGGTTCGGGCTCTTCGACGATCCGGACACCGGCAAGGAGAACGGTCAGTGAGTTCCGATTCCCGACTCGGCCCCACCTTCGCCGCCTGCCGGGCCGAAAACCGGGCCGCGCTCATCGGATATCTGCCCGCCGGATACCCGGATCTCGAGGGATCGCGCCGGGTCGTGCGCGCGATGGTCGAATCCGGTTGCGATATCGTCGAAGTCGGCGTCGCCTACTCCGATCCGGTGATGGACGGGCCCACCATCCAGGCCGCGGCCGATCAGGCGCTGCGCGGCGGGGTCCGGGTACGCGATGTGTTCTCCGTGGTCGATGCCGTGACGAGCGCGGGCGCGCAGGCCGTGGTGATGACCTACTGGAACCCGGTGCTCAAATACGGTGTGGACCGTTTCGCCCGCGATCTGGCCGCGGCCGGCGGTGCCGGGCTGATCACCCCGAACCTGATCCCGGAGGAAGCCGGTGACTGGTTCGCCGCCTCCGAGGCCCACCACCTCGACCGGATCTTCCTGGTCGCCCCGTCCTCCACCGAGGAGCGGCTGGCCTCGACCCTCGAGGCCAGCTCCGGTTTCGTCTACGCCGCCTCGACCATGGGTGTCACCGGCGCCCGGGACGCCGTCTCGACCATGGCGCCCGCCCTGTGCGCCCGGATCCGCGAGCACAGCGAGATCCCGATCGGTGTGGGCCTGGGTGTGCGCTCCGGCGCGCAGGCCGCCGAGATCGCCGCGTACGCCGACGGCGTGATCGTCGGATCCGCCCTCGTATCGGCGGCCGCGCAGGGTCTGGACGCGGTCCGCGCCCTCACCGGCGAGCTGGCCGGCGGGGTCCGCGCGGCGGCTGTGGCGTCCTGATCGGCGTGCTGCCCGTGACACACGGGTGGAGCCCGTACTTGCCTGGATAATCGGCTCGACTACGGTTGCCCCGTGACCGTTATCGCCGCACCGGAGACCGTCGCGACCGCCGGAACCCCCGGCGGCGCCGTACCGCACGCCGCCGATCTACTGGCCTACCTGCCCAGCCCGCCGCAGGGCGTCTGGGAAATCGGGCCGTTCCCGCTGCGGGCGTATGCGATCTGCATCATCATCGGCATCATCGTCGCCATCTGGTGGGGCGAGAAACGCTGGCAGGCCCGTGGCGGCGAAGCCGGCACCGTGCTGGATGTCGCGGTCTTCGCCGTCCCGTTCGGGTTGATCGGTGGACGCCTCTACCACGTCGCCACCGACTGGCAGAAGTACTTCGGTGCCGACGGCAACCCGATGGACGCGCTGAAGATCTACCAGGGCGGGCTCGGTATCTGGGGCGCGGTCTTGTTCGGCGCCATCGGTGCCTGGATCGCCTGCCGCATCTACAAGATCCCGTTGCCCGCGCTCGGCGATGCCGTGGCCCCGGCGATTCTGCTGGCGCAGGCCATCGGACGGCTCGGCAACTACTTCAACCAGGAGCTCTACGGCCGGGAGACCGATCTGCCGTGGGGCCTGGAGATCTATCTACGGTTCGATGATTCCGGTCGCCTCGACATGATGAACGGTGTCTCCTCCGGCGAGGTGCATTCGATCGTGCACCCGACGTTCCTCTACGAGCTGATCTGGAACGTGCTGGTGGTGGTCGCGCTGGTGCTGATCGACCGGCGTTTCCGCATCGGCCACGGCCGGCTGTTCGCCCTGTACGTGGCCGGTTACTGCTTCGGCCGGTTCTTCGTCGAGCTCATGCGTGACGACGAGGCCACCCAGATCGCGGGTATCCGGATCAACTCGTTCACCTCCGGTCTGGTGTTCCTCGCCGCGGTCGCCTATGTGCTGTTCGCGACCAAGGGGCGCGAAACCCCCGAGCAGCTGAGCCCGGACGCGGGCCCCCGGCCCTGGCCGTGGCAGCTGGGCGCATTGCGTGCGGCGGGGGCCGCCGGCGCGGCGGGTTCGGTGGCGACGGCAGCAGACACCACCGGCGAGACGGTCGAGGACACCGCCGGTGACGCGGCCGGGGACGCCGGAAAGGACGAGGTCGAGGACACCGGAAAGGACGCGGCGGGGGGCCTCGGAAAGGACGCGGCGGGGGGCCTCGGAAAGGACGCGGCCGGGGGCGCCCGAAAGGATGAGGTCGGGGGCGCCGGAACCGCCGGTGCCGCATCGGCTTCCGAGCCTGCGACAGGAAAGGAAGCGCGCGGCGAAGCCGGGGAGACCGATTCGGGCGCCGCGGGCCCCGATGCGGCGGAGGCGAAGTCGGGTTCCGGTCCGGCCGCGGCGGAATCGGCGGCGACCCCGACCGGGTCATCCGATGATTCCGTGCCCGAGAAGGACGGCGAAGCCGCCGAATCCGCTGCTCCGCGAGGCAAATAGGACTCCGTTCGGCGGGCGGTGCAGGCGTCTGGCAGCATCTTGTCGGAGGGGAGGCGACACCAGGTTGTCTTCCGCTGCCGGGGGCACCGACCAAGGAGGAACGATGACCGATCCGTACCAGCAGGGTGGGCCGCAGTACGGCCCACCCGGAACCGGGCCGGACCTGAGCAAATCGCCCGGTGCGCCGGGCTACCCGTCGCAGCCGCAACCGCAGCCCTACCAGTCCTATCCGTCCCAGCCGCAGCCGTACCCGCCGCAGGGCCAGTACGGGGTGCCTCCCGGCTACGGCCAGCCGCCGGCCGGCTACGGCCCGCCGATGGGTCCCGGCGGATACAACCCGATGGATCCCGAGGCGCCCTACGGCCGGGATATGAACGGCGTGCCGTATTCGGACAAGCAGAAACTGACCGCCGGCCTGCTGCAGATCTTCCTGGGCGCGTTCGGTGCGGGACGGTTCTACATCGGCGATACCGGTATCGCGATCGCCCAGATCGCGGTCACCTGGCTCACCTGCGGATTCGGTGGGATCTGGCCGCTCATCGACGGCATTATGATGCTCACCGGCAGTGTCCAGGACCCGCAGGGGCGCCCCCTGCGCGAGAACTGACCCGCCGCACACTTTCCACAGACCCCCGGCGCCCCCGGGGGTCTGTTCCGTTTCCCGGGTGATACGTCCCCCCGCCCGCGGACATGCCGATTTCGTATGCCGTAGCGCGGAGTTCACCGTCGTGTAGCTATGCAGTTAAATCCGTATGGCAGACTTAGCTTCGCAGGTCTACCCGCTGATTCGCCGCGGGCGCGGCCGGCGGATCGCCCGGGGGCGGACGGAACGGGACAACTCGGCAGGATTAGGCTCGACACGTGATGCGACGGACGAAGATTGTGTGCACCCTCGGCCCGGCCACTGCCACCGAGGACCGTATTCGAGAGCTCGTCGAGAGTGGTATGGATGTCGCCCGGCTCAATTTCAGCCACGGCGAGCATTCCGACCACGCCGAAAACTACAAGAAGGTGCGGCAGGCCTGCGCCGATCTCGGCCGCGCCGTCGGCATACTCGCCGATCTGCAAGGCCCCAAGATCCGATTGGGTCGCTTCGCCGAGGACCGGACGGTCTGGGCGACCGGTGAGACCGTGCGTATCACCGTCGACGATGTCGTCGGCAGCCACGACCGCGTCTCCACCACCTACAAACAGCTCGCCGCCGACGCCAAATCCGGCGACCGGCTGCTGGTCGACGACGGCAAGGTCGGGCTCGAGGTCATTCGCGTCGAGGGCAACGATGTGGTCTGCGAAGTCACCGAGGGTGGCCCGGTCAGCAACAACAAGGGCGTTTCGCTGCCGGGTATGGACGTCTCGGTGCCCGCGCTGTCCGACAAGGACATCGAAGATCTGGAATTCGCCCTCAACCTGGGTGTGGACTTCATCGCGCTGTCGTTCGTGCGCTCGCCCTCGGATATCGAACTCGTCCACGATGTGATGGACCGGGTCGGCCGCCGGGTGCCGGTGATCGGCAAATTGGAGAAGCCCGAGGCCATCGACAACCTCGAGGCCGTGGTCCTGGCGTTCGACGCGGTCATGGTGGCCCGCGGTGATCTCGGTGTGGAACTGCCGCTCGAGCAGGTCCCGATCGTGCAGAAGCGGGCGATCCAGATGGCGCGCGAGAACGCCAAACCGGTCATTGTGGCCACCCAGATGCTCGAATCGATGATCGAGAACTCCCGGCCCACCCGCGCGGAGGCCTCGGATGTGGCCAACGCGGTGCTCGACGGCGCGGACGCGGTCATGCTGTCCGGGGAGACCTCGGTCGGTAAGTACCCGATCGAGACCGTGCGCACCATGGCCCGCATCGTGCACGCGGTGGAGACCGAATCCACCAACGTCCCGCCGCTCACCCACACCCCGCGGACCAAACGCGGTGTGATCTCCTACGCGGCCCGCGATATCGGGGAACGTCTCAACGCCAAGGCACTGGTGGCCTTCACCCAGTCCGGTGACACGGTACGCCGGCTGGCCCGGCTGCACACGCCACTGCCGCTGCTGGCGTTCACCCCCCTTCCGGAAGTGCGCAGTCAGCTGGCACTGACCTGGGGTACCGAAACCTTCATCGTGCCCACCGTGGACAGCACCGATGCCATGATCAAACAGGTCGATCAGGCGCTGCTGAGCATGAACCGGTACCGCAAGGGCGACCTCGTGGTCATCGTCGCGGGCTCTCCTCCCGGTACCGTCGGTTCCACCAACCTGATCCATGTGCACCGCATCGGCGAGGAGGACCACTGATGACCGAGGATCGCGGAGCCGCTCGGTGAGCGCGCCGGTCGACGAAACGGAGACGGACAACCACACCGATCTCGACACGCTGCTGGAACTGCTGGATCTCGACGAGGTGTCCGAGGACGTCTTCCTCGGGCATCACCCGGAGAAGGTATCCAGCCGGACCTTCGGCGGCCAGCTCGTCTCCCAGGCGGTGATCGCGGCGGGGCGGACCGCCGGACATCGCCCGATCCACGCACTGAACGCTCATTTTGTGCGCGGCGGCGATGTGAAGAAGCCGATCGAGTACCACGTGGAGCGGCATCGCGACGGCCGGGCATTCGCCAACCGCACGGTCACCGCCACGCAGGACGGCCAGGAACTGTTCGTCATGCTGGCCTCGTTCCAGGAATGGGGTAAGGGCCTCGAGCACGCGCACGAGCGGCCCGAGGTGCCCGAGCCGGAGACCCTGCCGCGGATCCAGGAGAGCTTCGCCGGGTTCGAGGACAAACTCGAGATGTTCGTGAACGCCCCGCATCCGATCGATATGCGGTACACGAACGATCCGGCCTGGATTCTCAAGGGAACCGGGGAGAAGCTCAACCACAACCGGGTGTGGATGCGCGCCGACGGCACTCTGCCCGACGATCCACTGATTCATGTCGCGGCACTGAGCTATTCCTCCGACACCACCGTGCTCGATTCGATTATCACCACACACGGTCTGTCGTGGGGTCTGGACCGGATCGTGGCCGCGACGGTGAACCATTCCATCTGGTTCCACCGGCCGTTCCGTTTCGACGACTGGGCGCTGTACTCGACCGAGTCCCCGGTCGCCGCAGGATCGCGTGGCCTGGCCACCGGCCGGTTCTACTCCCGCGGGGGCGACCTGCTGGCCACCACTGTCCAGGAGGGCGTGATCCGGCACTTCCCGGCCCGCCGCTGAGCAGACGCGGACTGCCGGATCAGAGTCGCTCCGGCAGCAGCGGCTCCCAGCCCGGATCGGTGCGCTGTTCGGCGCTGAAGCTGAACGGCGCACCGGGGCCGTGCGCGTCCAGGCCGCGGAGCAGCCGGTGTTCGAGGGCGGCGAGGTAGCCATCGGTGAGTTCGGCCGGATCGCCGGCCAAGCTCAGCGCGATCTCGAAGGTCGCGTGCCCCTGCGGTTGCGCCCCCGGGTTCGCGGTGCGCCAGCGGTTGTCGAACTCGCGGTGCCGGGAATCGTCCTCGGCGACGGGCAGGGTGAAATGCCACGCGTAGATATCACCGTCGCCCAGGTGCTCGTCCAGTTCCGCTCGTACGGTGTCGACGAGATCGTCCAGGATTTCCGGTGTCACATAAACATGAAGCGAAACATCCGAAATGCGTTTCGGCATGCCTGATTCCTGTCGTGTGTCGAACCTCGGGGACCGGACTCTTCGGAAACGATGACCCGGAGGGCGAGTGTAGTGCCCGGCACGTGGAATGTCAGGACCCGTGTCGGTATTCGTGGCCGTGCGGGGCGCCGGCGATCCGGCTGTGGCTCGCGGGGCGCGGAATGCGGCTGCCCGGGCACGAGGCCGGCGCAGCGTATCGGGCGACGGCCCGCGCGCCGCTCAGACCGGTATTCGGGCTCGAGTCCTCATGCGTACCAGCCGGTGTGCTGGGCCGCGACCAGTGGTGAGAGCCGGGACGCCGTGGTACTCGGCTGCACCACCAGCGGCGGCCGGTCCCAGTGCTGCTCCCCGGGCGTGGCGGCGGGGGCCAGGGCGACCAGTAGTGGTACCAGCGCGTCGGCGATCCGGTCACCGACCTCGCAGTACGCCCTGGCCGACAGGCCCACCGGGTCGGCGATGTTCTCCCGACCGACCCGGGACAGGTTGTGCCGGTAGCGATGCAGGTCGGCCACGGTGCGGGCACCGGTGACCCGGGCGATCCGGTAGGCCTCGAGCAGGGTGAAGGTCCGTGAATTCGAGCCGGCCGCCGCTTCGCCCACCTCGTCGCGAATGTTCTCGGTCATGGTGAGTACGAGATCCGCGCGATCGATATGCTCGGGGCTGAGTTTACGAGCACGGAAACCACTGGGATTCCCACCGAGCCCGGTGATGGCCTCGGCCGCCCGCGGTTCCACCGGAAATCCCACCAGCGCCCGGGTGCCGGCACTTTCGGCGGTGATGCCCGTGAGCCGGTATTCGACCGCGATGGAATGAGTGAGCCGTTCGGCGATCACCGATCGGCACACGTTTCCATTGCAGACGAACAGGATGTGCATAGCGCAACGGTAATTTGCGCTGCCCGCGCCCGGCACCGGTCGCTGTGCAATATCACAGCACCTCGGATGTCAATTCATCTGCGTGTAGCGTGCCGTACACGAATCCCGCCCGAGTTTTCCCGGCGGTACGGAAAATGTTTCAGACGAATCCATCAGGTGTGAGGTCCCGATCGACGAATTCGCTACCGACTTCGGCGGCGGCCGGCGCATTACCCCGCGCGTCGTGCACCGTATGCCCGCCGCGTTCCCTACCGCCGTGCTCGGGGCCGGTCGCCCGTTGACGCTGCGTGGTGCCGGGCATTCCTGCGACGGGCAGACCGTCGCCGGGGGCGAGCTCCTCGTCACCTACGATCCGGCCGGTACGGAACACCAGGTCCGGGAAGTCGGCGAAGAGGCGGTCGAGGTGCCGGCCGCCACCAGCTGGCGTCTGGTGGAGCGATATCTGAATGCCCGCGGCCGGACCGTCCCTGTCCTGACCGATCACCTACCGGTGAGTGTGGGCGGAACCCTGTCGGTAGGTGGCCTGGGCGTCGCCTCGCTGCGGTACGGCATGCAGGTGGACCAGGTGGAGCGGATCCAGTTGACCGACGGTGCCGGGGTCAGCCGGTGGTGTTCGCGCACCGAACATTCCGAGCTCTTCCGCTTCGCGCTGGGCGGGCTGGGCACTCTCGGTGTGATCGAGCGAGCCGTGCTGCGCACAGTGCCCTTGCCGCGTACCTTCCGTCTACACCGCCGATCGCACTCCCGGCTCGACGACCTCGTCGCGTACACCGAGCAGATCGCCGCGCGCGACGATGTCGACAGCTTCTGTGCTTCGCTACGGCGGGGCGAGCTCTCCTCGACCATCGGGCTGCCCGACGCCTTTTCTCGATCCGGGGGCGATCGGTGGGCGACGGTCCGCCACACGGCGCGGATGGAGCCCGCTCACCGGCGTCCGGTCGCGCCGCCCGACGACTGGGTCCGCATGTGGTCGGACTATGTGGTGCCCGCCGGGCGGCTCGCGCCGTTGGTCGGGGTACTACGATCGCGCGTACCGCTGGATCGCCTTCCTGTCATGCTGTACTTCCTGGTCGTGCGTCGTCCGGCCGATGCGACCCCCTGCCTTCGCCCCGGTGGGTGCCGCCGAGATCTCCATCGGAATGGGCGTGTACATGTCGGTGCGCCGGACCCCGGCCACGGTCGAGTCCGCCCGGCGGGTGTTGTGCGCCCTGCTGGAATCATGCTGTGAACTGGGTGGGCGACCCTATCTCTACGGGGTGCACGATTTCGAGGGTTCGCTCGCCGAGCGCCTTTACGGACCCGATACGGCGCGGCTCGCGCAGTTGCGATCCACCTACCGCCTGGAGCACGTCAACGCACACCTACCCCTCGTCCGCGCCGCGGTATCCGCGGCGGGGCAGCGGTGAGAGTATCTCCCGGGTCCGACGGAGAGTGGCGGGTGAGCGGTTCGAGCGAACCCCGGCGTAAGTGGCACCCGCGCCGCGTTCACCCGATCCGGGTGACTCGGGACCTCCGATTCGCGGCGTACGGTCGGGCGCAATACGCCCGGAGGAACTGCCGACCGAGGGAAAGGAGACCGCTCATGGCCGGTGCCGGCGCCCCCGGTCCGACGACGGTGACTCCGGCGTACGCGCGGGCGGTGGCGCGGACGGCGTATCTGTGGGGCTGGCCGCTGGTGAACATGCACAACCGCCGCGTCGCCATGAATCAGCTCGCCGAACCCGGGCTGATGGCCGGGGTCGTGCCCGCCGGCCCGCCCGGCACGCTGAGCATGCTGGGCGATTACATCCGGCCCGAGGAACGGCTGGTCGCGTGCCCGGATCAGGACGTGGTCCACGGGTTCGGGGTCTTGGACGCGCGGCAGGAGCCCGCGGTGGTGCAGGTGCCCGAATTCGGTGACCGGTTCTGGGTGTATCAGACGGTGGATCAGCGCACCGATTCGTTCGCCCGGCTCGGCGCCGTGCACGGGACCGCGCCCGGGTTCTATCTGCTCGCGCCCGAATCGTGGACGGGCCCGGTACCCCCCGGGGTCACCGGTGTCTTCCGCTACGACACCCGCTGCGGGGCGGTGATCCCACGGGTCTTCCTCGACGACACCGCGCGCGACCGTGCACTGATCGCGCCGCTCGTGGACCGGATCACCATGTATCCGCTCTCGGAGTTCGACGGGAGTGTGCGCATCGCCGATCGATCGTCGGCGCCCGCCTTCGGCGCCGGTTCCGTGGCCCGCGGCCGGCACGAGCGGCAGTGGGTGGATCCGGAACAGTTCTTCTGCGTACTCGGTGAGGTGCTCGACGAGGTACCGGCCCGGCCGGGTGAGCAGGCCCTGTACGCGCGGTTTCGCGCAATACTCGCCGCGGCCGCGCACGACCGCGAGATCGCGGAGGTGCTACGCCGGGCGGCGGTCGCCGCCGATGCGATCGTGAGGGAGCTGTTCGAGTTCCGCAGAATCGGAATCCCGGTGGCCCGGCACTGGACCACCCCGCACAACAGCGCCGCGTTCGAGGCCGACTACCTGACCCGGACCGCGCTGGCGAAGGCGAATATCTTCACCGGCACGCCGGACGAAATCGCCTACTTCTACCAGGATCTCGACGACGCCGGCGACCGCCTGCACGGTGCCCGTGCCTACACGATGCACTTTCCCGCCGGGCAGCTGCCGCCGGTCCGGGGTTTCTGGTCGCTGACGGTCTACAACAAGCGGCACTTCTTCCACTCCAACGAACTGGACCGGTATTCGCTGGGGACCAGGAACCAGGACCTCACCTACGGTGACGACGGATCACTCACCCTCACCCTCGGTGGCGCCGGCCCCAGCGATCCGAAACAGCTCGCCAATTGGCTGCCCGCGCCCGACGACGACTTCTCGCTCGCCCTGCGCGCCTACTGGCCCGAATCCGGCATTCTCGACGGCGGCTGGGCACCTCCCGCGGTCACGCCGCAGGCCTCTTCCTGTCACCGGTAGGTCTGCTATCGCCCCCGGCAGCCCTCCTGGTCGCGCTCTGGGCAGCTGCGGACTCACCGCGGACTGTGTGAGAGGGGAATGGGCCGGACTCGGAAATACCGTCCGACCTTGGTGCCGAGTGTGGGACTCGAACCCACACGTCCTTTCGGACAACGGTTTTTGAGACCGTCGCGTCTGCCAGTTCCGCCAACTCGGCGCACCGGGGCACATAGTATCCGCTGCTCGCCCGGAACACCCAATCGCGGGGGTCGCGAAGGTGCCGGAACCCGGTTACGCAGGGTATATGCACCGCCGATCACGGTGAAAGGTAGTCTCTACACCACCCGATCGCGTGACGGCGGATCGACGGTCGCACAGGCCGGGATCCGTCGTCCGTGCTCTCGGGACGAGGCATCGGAACCAGAGGGGTCGTTTATGAGCACTAGTGCGGACGCCGCGGCGAAACGCGTGGTCGTCGCCGAAGACGAGGCGTTGATCCGGATGGACCTGGTCGAGATGCTGACCGAAGAGGGCTACCAGGTGGTGGGGGAGGCCGGGGACGGTCAGCAGGCGGTGGACCTCGCCGTGGAACACCGGCCGGATCTGGTCATCATGGATGTGAAGATGCCGCGCCGGGATGGAATCGACGCCGCGGCCGAGATCGCTTCCAAACGTGTTGCGCCCGTGGTCATCCTGACCGCGTTCAGTCAGCGCGACCTGGTGGAGCGGGCCCGCGATGCCGGGGCCATGGCCTACCTCGTGAAACCGTTCACCAAATCCGATCTGGTTCCGGCGATCGAACTGGCGGCCAGCCGCTTCCACGAGATCACCGCGCTGGAGAGCGAGGTCGCGGGCCTGTCCGAGCGGTTGGAGACACGTAAACTCGTCGAACGGGCCAAAGGTGTGCTCATGCAGACGCAGGGGCTCAGTGAACCGCAGGCCTTCAAATGGATCCAGCGCACCGCCATGGACCGCCGCACCACGATGAAGGCGGTGGCCGAGGTCGTCCTGGAGAATCTTGCGCCGCAGTAGCCCCGCGGCGGGCGCGTACCTGCCTTAACAGCCCGGAAACACAAGCCGGAAAATAATTTGCGACGACATCATCCAGATGATCCGAATGTGACACGGGATCAACATGCCGGAGCTATGTTTCTCACGAGTCGGAGTTTTCGGCTTCCTCGGCCGGCCGAGGTTGATGAGGAACATAGGGGTAGATCGTGCTTGATTCTACTTGGCTGCCGGGTGTCCCCCGGCGCGGGCGCACGGTACGCACAATACTGGTTATCGGCGCTGCCGCGGCACTGGTCCTGACGGGTTGCGGCGATAAAACCGCCGGTGAGGCGGATACGGCAGGAGCGGGGGGACTGTCCATCCAGCCGCTGATGCAGATCGACTCGGCGGGTAAGGAAGTGCCGGCCGCCGATACCGGCGCCGCGGCCGATCCGGCCGGTAATGGGGCGGCGACCTGCCCGCCCACCACCACCATCGCCATGGCCGGCGCGCTGACCGGCCCCGACGCGGCGCTGGGCATCAATATCGTCAACGGCGTGAAACTTGCCCTCGACCAGCACAACAAGGCGAATCCGGGCTGTCGGATCAAGCTGAAGGAATACGACACCGAGGGCGATCCGCAGAAGGCCAGCCAGGTGATCCCGCAGATCGTGAACGATCCGTCGGTGCTCGGCGTGGTCGGTCCCGCGTTCTCCGGCGAGACCAAGGCCACCGGTCAGATCCTCAGCGATGCCGGACTGGTCGCGGTCTCCTCCTCGGCGACCAATGCCACGCTGACCAAGAACGGCTGGAAGACCTTCTTCCGCGGACTGGCCAATGACGACGTGCAGGGCCCGTCGGTGGCGAAGTACCTGGTCGGCACGGCCGGCTACAAGAAGGTGTGCGTGGTCCAGGACAACACCGATTACGGTGTGGGTCTGGCCCAGAGCATCACCGCCGGTCTGGGCGCGGCCGCCGATCCGGCCTGCGCGGCCAGTATCAAGAAGGGCGACAAGGACTTCTCCGCCACTGTCACCAAGATCTCCGGCGCCCAGCCGGACGCGATCTTCTACTCCGGGTACTACGCCGAGGCGGCGCCGCTGGTGCAGCAGTTGCGGTCCGGTGGGGTGGACGCGACCTTCGTCTCCGCCGACGGCACCAATGATCCGCAGTTCGTCTCCCAGGCGGGCGGCTCGTCGGAGGGCGCGCTGCTGTCGTGCCCGTGCGGTCCCGGACCGGATGAGTTCGCCCAGGCCTACGAGGAACTGAACGGCCAGGCACCGGGCGTGTACTCGGTGGAAGGTTATGACCTCACCACCATCCTGGCGGCCGGTATCGATGCCGGCAAACTCACCCGTCCCGACCTGTTGGAGTTCGTCCGCGGATACAGCGGGGACGGCCTGGCCCGGCACTACCAGTGGAATGCCGACGGGGAACTGTCCTCCGCGCTGATCTGGGTCTACAAGGTCGGATAACGGTCGGCGGGCGATACGCGCACCGGCACTCGCCGGGGGCGCGTATCGCGCGTTGCTCGGATGAGGGTCCGATGACGATGAGGGCGGATTTCGAATGACAGCATCCTTGCCGGCCGCCGCGGCCGTTCTCGCGCAGGGATCGATCGACTTCAACTACCAGGGTGTTATCGATCAGTTCTGGCGGCTCACGGTCGACGGATTGTCCTACGGTGCGATATATGCGCTGGTAGCGGTGGGGTACACCCTGGTCTACGGGGTACTCCGGTTGATCAATTTCGCACACTCCGAAGTGTTCATGCTCGGGATGTTCGGGCAGTACGTGGGCCTGATGCTGTTGGGGTTCGCGCCCAGCGGCAATGTCTACAGCCAGGGCGTGATCCTCACGGTGACCTATATGGGCCTGGCGATGATCTTCGGGATGGTGGTGTCGGGCGCGGCCGCGGTCGGATTGGAGCGCGCGGCCTACCGGCCGCTGCGCCGCCGCGGTGCCAAACCGTTGACCTTCCTGATCACCGCGATCGGAATGTCGTTCGTACTCCAGGAATTCGTGCACTTCGTGCTGCCGAAGCTGTGGCCGGACCTGGGTGGTACCAATGCGCAGCAGCCGATCATGCTGGTCGAACCGACGGTGCAGTTCACCATCGGCGGTGCCGACGTCACCAATGTGACGCTGGTGATCGTGGTGTCGGCGGTGAGCCTGGCGGTCCTGGCCGAGGTACTCATCAACCGCACCCGGTTCGGGCGCGGTATCCGCGCGGTGGCCCAGGATCCCGATACCGCCACCTTGATGGGGGTTTCGCGGGAACGGGTCATCATGTTGACGTTCCTCATCGGTGGTCTGCTGGCGGGCGCCGCCGCGATGCTGTACGTGATGAAAATTCCCAACGCCATCATCTTCTCCGGCGGGTTCGTGCTCGGTATCAAGGCGTTCAGCGCCGCGGTGCTGGGCGGTATCGGGAATCTGCGCGGCGCCCTGCTCGGGGGCCTGCTGCTCGGCCTGGTCGAGAACTACGGCCAGATGCTGTTCGGTACCGAATGGCGGGATGTGGTGGCGTTCATGGTGCTGGTGCTGGTGCTGTTCTTCCGGCCCACCGGCATTCTCGGTGAAAGTCTCGGGAGGGCCCGTACATGAGCACGGTGCAGATCGAGAAGGCCGCCGGGCACGGCCTGGGCGACGAGATCCGCGCCTGGTGGGCCGGGCTGAGCCGCCCGGCGCAGTGGGCGGTGGGTATCCCCGCCCTCGCGCTGCTGGCGCTGCTGCCGCTGTTCCCGCCGCCGCTGCTGGATACCCCGGGGACCAGCTTCGGCGGTGTCATGGCACAGTTCGCCATGTACGCCCTGATCGCCATCGGCCTGAACGTGGTGGTCGGCCAAGCCGGGCTGCTCGACCTCGGATACGTCGGCTTCTACGCGGTCGGCGCCTATACCGTCGGCCTGCTGACCAGCCCGAACAGCCCCTGGAACCAGACCGACGGCGGCTGGTTGCACTCCGATTGGGCGTGGCTGGCCTGTGTTCCGCTGGCCATTCTGGTGACCGCGGTATCCGGGCTGATCCTCGGTTCGCCGACGCTGCGGCTGCGCGGAGACTATCTGGCCATCGTGACCCTCGGTTTCGGTGAGATCGTGCGGCTGCTCGCCGACAACCTGGGCGAACTCACCAATGGCAGCCTGGGCCTGTCCGGAATCGCCTATCCGCATATCGGCGAATCGGAAGCCCGGCCCAATGGGGTGTTCTCGGCCGGGAACGTCGGCGACCCGGGCAGTTCCGACCTGATCGACCGTGCCAACTCCGGGACCTGGTGGTACTGGGTCGGCATGCTGGCCGTGGTGGCGGTGCTGCTGCTGGTCGGCAACCTGGAACGCAGTCGGGTCGGCCGGGCGTGGGTGGCCATCCGCGAGGACGAGGACGCCGCGGAGATCATGGGGGTGCCCACCTTCAAGTTCAAACTGTGGGCGTTCATGATCGGCGCCGGGATCGGTGGCCTGTCCGGCGCCCTGTTCGCCGGGCAGGTGCAGTTCATCAATCCGACCGGGTTCAACATCATCAACTCGATGCTGTTCCTGTGCGCGGTGGTGATCGGCGGCCAGGGCAACAAACTCGGTGTGATCATCGGGGCCTTCCTGGTGGTCTACCTGCCGAACCGGTTGATGTCGGTGGAGATCACCGACGACGAGACCACCGGATACCTCCAGCTCGCGGTCGCGATCGTGGTGGTCGCGGCGCTGACGGTGGGCTGGCGGCTGCGGGCCCGGGAGCTGACCGGCCCGTGGCGCTGGGGGTATCTCGCGGTGACCGTGCTCGCCGCGGTGTACGCCGTGCTGCTGCTGAGCAGTGTGCTCATGTTCTATTCCGGTGGTGCGCAGAGTCTCGGTGACCTCAAATATCTGTACTTCGGAATCGCACTGGTGGTGATGATGATCCTGCGGCCCCAGGGCCTGTTCCCGGTCCGGCAGAAGCTGCTCGCCTACGGCCGGCAGATCGTGCGGGCCGTCCGCCGGCCCGCCGCGGAGGTGACCCCGTGACCGGGCCGAACGCGGGTGACGCGCTGTTCGGCAACGAGGACCTGGCCGCCGGATACGCGGCCGAGCAACCGGTCGAATCGGCCGGCGAGGTCGATGTGGCCGCCGTCGATCCGGCGCTGGCCGACTCGGCGACGGTGGCCGAGGTGGTGGCCGCGCACCGGGACATCCGGACCGAGGTCGGGGCGCCGCTGCTGCGAACCGAGAACCTCACCGTGAAGTTCGGCGGGCTCACCGCCCTCGAGGCGGTGAGTTTCGAAATCCGCCGCGGCGAGATCCTGGGCCTCATCGGACCCAACGGCGCCGGGAAGACGACCTGTTTCAACGCGATCACCGGGGTGTACCGGCCTGCGGCGGGCGCGGTGTACTTCGACGGGAAACCGCTCACCAAGAGCAAACGTAACGCGATCACCCGGCTCGGGATCGCCCGGACGTTCCAGAACGTGCGACTCTTCGGCGAGATGACCGCGCTGGAGAACGTGGTGGTGGGCACCGACGCCCGGCACCGGACCTCGGTGCCCGGGGCGATCCTGCGGACGCGGCGGCATCGCCGGGAGGAACGCGACGCGCTCGAACGCGGAATGGCGTTGCTGGAGTTCGTGGGGATCGCCCCGCGTGCGGTGGAGAAGGCCCGCAACCTCTCCTACGGCGATCAGCGGCGCCTCGAGATCGCGCGGGCGCTGGCGACCGAACCGAAGCTGCTGTGCCTGGACGAACCGGCCGCCGGGTTCAACCCGAGCGAGAAATCCGCGCTCATGGACCTGATCCGCAAGATTCGCGACGACGGGTTCACCGTGCTGCTGATCGAGCACGATATGCGGCTGGTGATGGGGGTCACCGACCGGATCGTGGTACTGGAGTTCGGCCGCAAGATCGCCGACGGCCTGCCCGAGCAGATCCGCACCGACCCCGCGGTCATCGCCGCCTACCTGGGCGTGCCGGACGAGGAGCTGACCGCGACGGATCTCGCGACGTCGACGGCGGCGGCGCGGGCCGAGCAGGACGCGGCGGTTGACGCCGGGCACGAAGCGGAGGAGCGGGGATGACCACGGCACCGGACCAGGTCGCGCAGGACACCGGCACCGAGCCGCTGCTCGAGGTCACCGATATGGTCGTCGGCTACGGCAGAATTCAAGCTCTGCACGGTATTTCGTTACGGGTCGCCCCGGGCGAACTGGTCACCCTGCTGGGCGCGAACGGCGCCGGGAAGACCACCACCATGCGCGCCCTGTCGGGGTTGCTCCCGTTGACCCGCGGGCAGATCCGGTTCGAGGGACGCGATATCAGCAGGTTGAAGGCGCACGAGCGGGTGATCGCCGGGCTGGTGCAGGCGCCCGAGGGCCGGGGTGTCTTCCCGGGGATGACCGTGCAGGAGAACCTCGATATGGGGTGCTACGCCCGGCCCTTCGCGAAGAAGACCGAGTACGCCGGCGCCCTGGACCGGGTTTTCGAACTCTTCCCGCGGTTGCTGGAGCGGCGCACACAGGCCGGCGGCACGCTCTCGGGCGGCGAACAGCAGATGCTCGCCATCGGGCGGGCGCTGATGGCCCGGCCGCGGTTGCTGTTGCTGGACGAACCGTCCATGGGCCTGGCGCCGATGGTGATCCAGCAGATCTTCCGGATCATCGCCGGGATCAACGCCACCGGAACCACCGTGCTGCTGGTGGAGCAGAATGCCCGGCAGGCGCTGGCCCGCAGTGATCGCGCCTACATCGTGGAAACGGGAGAGATCACCAAGACCGGGCGCGGCCGCGAACTGCTCGACGATCCCGCGGTACAGGCCGCCTATCTGGGGGTCGGCTGAGGCGGGCCGCCGTTTTCCGGGCGCACCATCTGGTCACCGGCGCCGGAGGTGCGCGGGCCGGAGGTGCGCCGGACGGATGGTGTCGACGGGGGCCGGCCGCAAACCGGGTGGCGTCGGCCCCGGCCGGTGCGGGGTGGTCTCGGCTCCGGGACGGCCCGGTGGTAGGTGGCGTCGGCGGGGCCGCCCGGTACGGGTGTGGGCGGGTGTCGGTGGGGGTCCCTAGACTCTCGGGGTGTGACCTCACCGACCACTGCGCAGCCGACGACCTCCGCCTCCGCCCCGGGTTCCTCGGGAGATCGGCCCACGCTGCTGCTATTGGACGGGCATTCGCTGGCCTACCGGGCCTTCTTCGCGCTTCCCGCAGAGAATTTCCAGACGGTCACCGGGCAGACCACCAATGCGGTGTACGGGTTCACCGCCATGCTCATCAATCTGCTGCGCGACGAGAAACCGACCCATGTGGCCGCCGCCTTCGATGTCTCCCGGCAGACCTTCCGGGTGGAGGCCTACCCGGAATACAAGGCGAACCGGTCGGCGACTCCCGACGAATTCCGCGGGCAGGTCGAGCTCACCAAAGAGGTCCTGGGCGCACTCGGTATCCCGGTGATGGCGATCGAGGGTTACGAGGCCGACGACATCATCGCCACGCTCACCGCTCAGGCCGTCCCGCAGGGGTACCGGGTGCTGGTGGTCACCGGCGACCGTGACTCGATCCAGCTGGTGTGCGACGACGTGACGGTGCTGTACCCCCGCAAGGGAGTCTCCGATCTCACCCGGTTCACCCCGGAGGAGGTCGAGAAGAAATACGGTCTCACCCCGGCGCAGTACCCCGATTACGCGGCGCTGCGCGGGGACCCCAGCGACAATCTCCCCGGTATCCCGGGCGTGGGGGAGAAGACCGCCGCCAAATGGATCCGCGAGTACGGGGATCTGAACACGCTCGTCGACAAGGTGGACGAGGTCCGCGGGAAGGTCGGTGACGCGCTGCGCGCCAATCTGAGCAGTGTGGTGCTCAACCGGCAGCTCACCGAGATGGTCCGCGACGTCCCGCTGCCCTACACCCCCGATCAGCTGGCCCAGGGGGCGTGGAACCGGGAGCGGATCCATCAGCTGTTCGACGATCTGGAATTCCGCGTACTGCGCGACCGGCTCTTCGAAACCCTGGCCCCGCCCACCGTGGAGGCCGAATCGGGTTTCGAGATCAGCGGGCGCACGCTGGAGCCCGGCAGTGTCGCGGACTGGCTCGCCGAACACGCGAAATCCGGTGCCCGGCACGGTATCTCGTTGTCCGGTACCAGCACGCCGGCGGCCGGTGACGTGCGAGCCCTCGCCCTCGCCGCCGCCGACGGCGAATCCGCCTATATCGATATCACCGCGCTCACCGCCGAGGACGAATCGGCGCTCGGTGCCTGGCTCACCGATACATCTCATCGCAAGGCCCTGCACGAGGCCAAGGGCGCGCTGCACGCGCTGCGTGGTCGCGGCTGGACGCTGGGCGGTCTGAGCAGCGATACCGCGCTGGCGGCCTATCTGGTCCGGCCGGGGCAGCGCAGCTTCAATCTCGATGATCTGTCGCTGCGGTACCTGCACCGCGAACTGCGCACCGAGACCGAGGCGGCGCCGCAGCTCTCCCTGCTCGACGCGGAGGACGCGGTGGACGCCGAACTCGCGCAGAACGAGATGCTGCGGGCCCGCGCTGTCGCCGATCTGGCCGATGCCCTCGACGAAGAGCTCGCCAAGATCGAATCCACGCCGCTGCTCGACGAGATGGAACTGCCGCTGCTCGGGGTGCTCGCCGAACTCGAGGACGCCGGTATCGCCGTCGATACCGATCAGCTCGGCGAATTGCAGCGGCAGTTCGCGGACAAGGTCGCCGAGGCCGCGAACGCCGCCTACGACGTGATCGGTAAGCAGATCAACCTCGGGTCCCCGAAACAGCTGCAGGTGGTGCTGTTCGACGAACTCGATATGCCCAAGACCAAGCGCACCAAGACCGGCTACACCACCGATGCGGACGCGCTGGAATCGCTCTACGAGAAGACCGAGCATCCCTTCCTGCAGCATCTGCTAGCCCACCGCGACGCCACCCGTCTCAAGGTCACCGTGGACGGCCTACTGAAATCCGTGGCCGACGACGGCCGGATCCACACCACTTTCAATCAGACCATCGCGGCCACCGGGCGGCTGTCGTCCACCGAACCGAACCTGCAGAACATTCCCATCCGCACCGACACCGGCCGGATGATCCGCGACACCTTCGTGGTGGGCCCGGGCTACGAATCGCTGATGACCGCCGACTACAGCCAGATCGAGATGCGGATCATGGCCCACCTGTCCGGTGACGAGGGCCTGATCGAAGCCTTCAACTCCGGCGAGGATCTGCATAGTTTCGTCGCCTCCAAGGCGTTCGACATCCCGATCTCCGAGGTCTCCCCGGAGGTGCGCCGCCGGATCAAGGCCATGTCCTACGGCCTCGCGTACGGCCTGAGCTCCTACGGTCTGTCCGCCCAGTTGAAGATCAGCACCCAGGAGGCGAAGGAGCAGATGGACATCTACTTCGCCCGGTTCGGCGGTATCCGCGACTATCTGCACGCCGTGGTGGAGCAGGCCCGCAAGGTGGGCTATACACAGACCCTCTTCGGCCGCCGCCGCTACCTGCCCGACCTCGACCACAGCAACCGGCAGCGCCGTGAGGCCGCCGAGCGGATGGCGCTCAACGCCCCGATCCAGGGCACCGCCGCCGATATCATCAAGGTCGCGATGATCAATGTGCACAACGCGCTCGCCGAGTCCGGACTGCGTTCACGGATGCTGCTGCAGATCCACGACGAGCTCGTCTTCGAGGTCGCGCCCGGTGAGCGGGAACAGTTGCAGGAGCTGGCCCGGGAGCAGATGGCCTCCGCCATCGAACTGTCTGTGCCGCTGAGTGTTTCGGTCGGCGTCGGACATAGCTGGGACGCGGCGGCGCACTGAGTCGTGCGCGGCGGCAGCGGTCGTCGGCGCCCGCCCGGACCGATGATCGCGGGGCCGGCCTTTACCGCGCTGTCCGGAGCGGGCGCAGCGGTGGCGACCGATTTGCGCCGCGAGGCGTCGTCCGACCATCCCCATCCCCATCCGCGTTCGGGAAGCGGGATGGACGGTGATTGTGCACCGATCAGTGAGGTATTCGGCGCGTGGCCTGTGCCCGGTACCGGCCACAGCTGCTTATGATGCTCCGCGAGTACTGCTCACCGACTCATCGGCGAATCTCGGTGCGGTACGGATAGTGGCTTCGGCGGTAATCGCCCTGGAAATCGGGTTCGCCTGCGCGATCTGGATTTCGTGACAGTCGGCGGTGTCCGAGTTCGTGTGAATTTCGTTCGTGTGAATTCTCGATCCGAACATGAGGACTGGAGCACGATGAACCGCAAGTATTCATCCATTGTGGCCACACTCGCCGCGGTGATATCGGCCGTCACCGGCGCTGTCTCCACTGTCGATGCCGCGGCGCAGGCGGCGCCGGGAGAAATCACCTCCGGTGGGCTGCGCGTGGTGGCGTCCGCGAATTCCAGTAACTCCGAGCCTTCCGGTGACACGGCGATGGGGGTGCCCTTCGCGCACGCGATCAAGGTATCCGGGGACTTCTCGGTCGCCGCCGACGGCGGCTCACCGCTGCGCGGCGGTGAGATCATCGCCGGCTATCTGCTCGGCTGCGCCGTCGATATTGCCAACGGTATCTCGGTCGCCATCGCGCCGAGTGTCGGTGTCAACACCGCGGTCATACCCGAGGTGGGTGTCGATTACGGGGTCGATCTCGGCCTCGGGGCGGTCGAACCGCCCGCGGTCGAGCCAGGTCCCGAGCCGGGCGCACCGCCCATGGTCGATCCCGGCCTGGAATTGGCAGTGCCGCCCGACGTCGGCGTCAGTGCCGGTGTGGCTGCTGCCCTGGCCCAATCCTTCGGCGTCGAGAGCGGCCTCGCCGGCGAACTCGCGGTCAACCTGGCGCCCGGCACGGTGACGACGGCCGTGATCGGGGCGGCGGAACTCGACGAGGAGTCGACCTTCCCCTACACCTTCGCGCACAGTAATACTCCGCTGCAGGTCAACGGCTGTCTGTCGCCGGCCTCCGCCATGCCATTCGTCACCGTGCGCGCCGATACCACCGGTGGCACCGTGCAGACGACGGGTTACGGGACCACGTTCACGTTCTGACCGGATCCCGACACCATCCGCCGGGTCTGCCGACGCTGCGGGTATCACCAGCGCCCTCGGCGCGCCTGGTAGGGAGCCGCGGTGTCCCGACGAGGATTCGGCGGTGGCGGTATCCGGCGGTAGCTCCACGATGCCCGGTGTCCGGACGTCGTGGAGCTACCGCGCCGGCCGGCTCGGTGATGGAGCAGCAGCTGTGCACTCGCTTCCCGGCGCCGCGCTGTCGGTGGCCGATACGGCGTGTCCGGGCTTCGTCACCGGTGGCACGGCGTCTGTTCGGTCACCGCCGCTCGGCGCCGCTTTTCGGGTTGCCTACCGGTGACCAGGGAGAACAGTACTCGGCGATAGGCGAAACGGCCGGTGAATATGGTTGCCATCTTCCCGCGGAGTCTTTATTCTCGACCCCGTGCAAATTCCTGCCGTCGGCCTGTGCGCCGCGCCGATGTTCGCAGATCGCGACGGTGCGGTGCTTCTCTCGCGTACCGCGGAGTCGGCTCGTCGGCTACTTGCCGTAGTAGTAACCCGCCGTAGCGGGGTCTGATTCGGACCGGCCCCCTCGCTGCGGGCCCCCCTTTTCTGCTTTTGCTGGTCCCCCAAACCTGCCGACCATCTCTGGGAAGACCTACGTGCTCATGACCACACTGACTCTGGAAAACGACGCCCTGACCACGGCCGCCCCGCGGAGTCTGCGTACCGAATGCGCGGAACTGACGGCCGATCAATTCCACGACCGGTACGGCGAATGCGCCGGCCCGATCCGACTCGCGGGCTGGTCGTCCACCGGTGCGCGCGGTGGCGCCTTCACCGCGACCCTCGAATTCGCGGGCTGGTCCCGTTCGGTCGTGGCGGCGGGCAGCCCCATCGCCGCCATGACCTCGGCACTCTACGAAGCCGGCTACCCCGTCGAGATCCTGCGCTTCCATCAGCGTCGCACGGCGGCGGGCACCGCAACCTTCGTGCAATGTGAATGCGACGGCCGCCGCGGCTGGGGCGCCGCCCTCGCCGCCGACGGCGCGGAATCCTCGGTGCGGGCGATGATCGCCAGCGTGAACCGGCTGGGGGCGCTGCGCTAGCGGGCTGGCGGGCCGTCCCGTACGACAACGCGACGGCGGGCTCCACACCATCCCCGGAAAGTGTGGAGCCCGCCGTCGTCCGTCAATCCTATTCGGTTACTTCGCCGTTGGCCGCCTGCTGCTCGGCGAGTTGCTTTCGAACCTCGTCCATATCCAGCGCCTTCACCTGGGAGACCAGATCCTCGAGCGCCGCGGGTGGCAACGCCCCGGGCTGTGCGAAGACGAGTACACCCTCGCGGAAGGCCATGATGGTCGGGATGGACTGGATATTGGCGGCCGCGGCCAAACCCTGTTCGGCCTCGGTGTCGACCTTGCCGTGCACGACATCGGGATGTTTCTCCGACGAGGCATCGTAGGTCGGGGCGAAGCTGCGGCACGGTCCGCACCAGGAAGCCCAGAAATCGACGAGTACGACGTCGTTACTGGTGACTACGTCATCGAAATTCTGTTGCGTCAGTGTCTGGGTGGCCATGACGTCCTCTCGTGGTCGGTTTCAGGCTGTAACGCCGGCCCCGGCCGCGGTGTTCCACGGCGGTGTCGTACGCCACCGGCCCCCACCCTACGTGTCGGGTACCGACGTACGCTCCGGCTCCGGTCAGCCGTGTTGGGCGACCGGCCACGCCCGGCGCTGGTCGCCGTCCCAGCGCCGGATGCCCACCACGGTCGCGGTGGTGTCCCGGTCGGCCGCGACGGCCGACACCGCGTCACCGATCCGCTGCGGGAGGACCCGCCGCGCCAGCGTGACATGCGGTGTCCACTGGTTCGGGCGCAGATTGGCCGGAATATCGGGACACGGTTCGACCACCTGGTGGATGCGGCGATGCCAGGCCAGCAGTTGTTCGGACGGGACCACCGCACGCACCAGGATCGGCCGCCGCGCCCCGAACACCAGCACCCCGCCGAGACGTACCGGGAAGGGCCGGAACGGCAACCGGTCGAGCTCCTGCTCGATCCGCGGCCAGATCTGCCGGGCCACCACCACCGTGATGTGCGGCCGGTGGCTTTCGGTGTCGCCGTCGCGTCTGCCCTGTCCCAGCCCCGGCAACCCCGCTTCGGCGAGCAGCTCCCACTGCCGCCGGATACGTTGCTCGGCCGCCTCGTCGAGCAGTAATTCCACCGACTGCACCATGATCTGCAGACGGTAGCCGGTCGGGGGACGGAGTACGGGCGGTGGTATTCCCGGGCGCCGCGCCCGGAGATCAATCTTGTGCTACTGGGGTGTGCCGCGGGCCCCGGTCGCCTACTGTGCCTGACAAGGTCGACGAGCGGCCGAGGGCCCACGATTGTTCGCGAGCGGCAGGGGGTGGCGGTGGTGGATCGATCCGGCGCCCGGGTGCGGCGCATTCTGTGCGGGCTGGCCGGTATCGCGCTGCTGGCCGGGTGCGTAACCAATGTCGAGGACACCGGGCCCGTCCCGTCCAAGATCACGGTGCAGGCGGTGGACGCGCTGGCCGCGCGGGTGCCGGCCGATATCGCCGCCGCAGGGGAGGTGGTGGTCGGGGTCAATGTGCCGTATCAGCCGAACGAGTACCGCGACCGGCACGGCGCGATCGTCGGTTTCGATGTGGATTTGATGGACGCGGTCACCGCGGTGCTCGGACTGCGGGCCCGCTACACCGAATCGGCGTTCGAGAAGATCATTCCCGCTGTCCAGGCCGGTACCTACGATATCGGCATGTCCTCGATCACCGATTCGGTGGAGCGGGAGGAACAGGTCGATTTCGTCACCTACTTCAGCGCGGGGGTGCAGTGGGCGCAGCGCACCGGCCGGCCCGTCGACCCCGCGAACGCCTGCGGTAAGCGCGTGGCGGTCCAGGCGACAACGGTGGAGCATATCGAGGAGGTTCCGGCCAAGAGCGAAGCCTGTGTCGCCGCGGGCCGGGACCCGATCATCATCGACGCGTTCGACGAACAGAGCGCGGTGACCAATGCGCTGGTACTCGGCCAGGTCGACGCCATGTCCGCGGACTCCCCGGTCACCGCGTACGCGATCGAACAGACCGACGGCAAGATCGAACCGGCCGGCCTGATCTTCGACGCGGCGCCCTACGGGTGGGCCGTCGCGAAAGGGTCACCGCTGGCGCCGGTGCTGCGCGACGCGCTGCAGCACCTCATCGACACCGGGCAGTACCGGCAGATCACCGAGAACTGGGGAGTCCAGGAGGGCGCCCTGCGCACCTCCGTGATCAACGGTGCGAGGGAGTCGACGCGATGACCGCAGATCCGAGTGGAGCCGCCGCGGCCGCCCGGCCCGAACCCATCGCCGCGGTGCCGTTGCGGCGGCCCGGCCGGTGGGTGGCCGCCGCGCTGATTCTGGCGCCGGCCGGATTGTTCGTCTACGGCGCGGC
The DNA here is from genome assembly GCA_040674215.1 of Nocardia sp. NPDC050193. Taxonomy (GTDB): domain Bacteria; phylum Actinomycetota; class Actinomycetes; order Mycobacteriales; family Mycobacteriaceae; genus Nocardia. Next base: position 193,510 of record JBFARE010000003.1, read on the forward strand.
CACCAATCCCGCGTACCGCTGGGATGTGTACTGGCAGTATCTGCGCGATACCCGGATCGCGGCGGGTGCGGTGGTCACCCTGGAACTCACCGTGCTCGCGATGGTCATCGCCGTCGTACTCGGCACCACACTGGCGGTGATGCGGCTGTCGCCGAACCCGGTACTGCGGGCGAGCGCCTGGGTCTATCTGTGGGTGTTCCGCGGGACCCCGGTGTACGTACAACTGGTCTTCTGGGGACTGGTCCCGTCGTTGTACCAGAACGTCGCGTTCGGCGTGCCCTTCGGTCCGCGCCTGTTCGAGGTCGATGTGCAGAGTTTGCAGGCCGGGTTCGCGTTCGCCGTGATCGGGCTGGGGCTCAACGAGGCCGCGTATATGGCCGAGATCGTCCGGGCCGGTATCAACTCGGTCGGGGAAGGTCAGCGCGAAGCGTCCATCGCGCTCGGTATGTCCTGGTCACAGACCATGCGGCGGACCGTGCTGCCGCAGGCCATGCGGGTGATCATCCCGCCGACCGGCAACGAACTCATCAGCATGCTGAAGACCACCGCGCTGGTCACCGCCATACCGCTGAGTACCGATCTGTTCGGCCGGGCCCGTGATATCTACGGGGTGAACTTCCTGCCCATTCCGCTGCTGCTGGTCACCGCCACCTGGTATCTGGCGATCACCAGTGTGCTGATGGTCGGCCAGTACTACCTGGAGAAATACTATTCGCGAGGCATATCCCGGCAACTGACCGCGAAACAACTCCAGGAGCTGGCCGACGCGCGCGGAGAGGTACGGGCGAAATGAGTGCGACCGAACTGATGGTTCGCGCCGACCGGGTCTGCAAGAGTTTCGGGGCGTTGCGGGTCCTCGAGGGCATCTCGCTGGAGGTGCGGCACGGTGAGGTGCTGTGCCTGATCGGGCCCTCGGGCTCGGGAAAATCCACCTTCCTGCGGTGTATCAACCATCTGGAGCAGATCGACGCGGGCCGGTTGTACGTGGAGGGGGAACTGGTCGGCTACCGCGAAAAAGGCGGCAAACTCTACGAGCTGCACCCGCGCGACGCGGCCCGCCAGCGGCGGGAGATCGGTATGGTATTCCAGCATTTCAACCTGTTCCCGCATCGCACCGTGCTCGCCAACATCATCGAGGCACCCGTTCAGGTCAAGAAGGCCCGCCGGGCCGACGCGGTATCGCGGGCGGAGGAGCTGCTGGACCGGGTCGGGCTGGCCGACAAGGCAGGCGCGTATCCGGCGCAGCTGTCCGGGGGCCAACAGCAGCGGGTGGCGATCGCCCGGGCGCTGGCGATGGACCCGAAACTCATGTTGTTCGACGAGCCCACCTCCGCGCTGGATCCGGAGCTGGTCGGTGAGGTTCTCACGGTCATGCGTGAGCTCGCGGCGTCCGGTATGACGATGATCGTGGTGACCCACGAAATGGGTTTCGCACGCGAGGTGGCCGACCGGCTGGTGTTCATGGACGCGGGAGTCGTGGTCGAGGCCGGCCTGCCCGATGACCTGTTGACGAATCCGGCGCACGACCGCACCAGGGCGTTCCTGTCCCGGTTGCTGTAACACACCGTCTCGGCCGGGTGGCCTGGAAACGACGCCGGTCGGTGCGTCGGTGCGTCGCACGGCCCGGTGGGTCGGCGCCCGCTGCCGGACCCGGCACCTGCGGTGGCGCCGGGTCGCCCGAGCGGGGCCGGCGGCCACGCCTATCGGAAGTGGACCCGTGCGGTGACCTGTTCGGTGAATTCGCCGGTCGAGGCCTGGCCGCCCAGGTCGGCTGTGGCGATACCGGCGGCGAAGGTGGCCGCGACCGCGTGTTCGATCCGCTCCGCGGCGTGGGCGAGGACCGGCCGGCCGTGCCGGTCGGCCAGCCAGCGCAGCAGCATGGCCGCGGACAGGTGCAGGGCCACCGGGTCGGCGCGGTTGTGTCCGGCCAGCTCGGGGGCCGCGCCGTGGACGGCCTGCGCCATCGCCCAGTCCGCCGAACAGCTCAGGGACGCGGCCGTACCCAGTGATCCGCCGAGCTGCGCGGCCAGATCGGACAGAATGTCGCCGAACAGGTTCTCGGTGACCAGGACATCGAAATCGCCGGGGGACCGGACCAGATGCGCGGCGGCCGCGTCGACGTGCTCGTCCGTGACCGTCACACCGGGGTACTCGCGCGCCACGGCATAGCAGGTGTCGCGGAACAACCCCATGGTCAGCGGCAGCACATTCGCTTTGTGCACGATGGTCACCCGGCCGCGCCGGGTGACGGCCAGGCGGAAGGCCTCGTGCGCGATCCGTTCGGATGCCGCCCGGGTCACCAGGCCGATCGATAGGGCGATATCCGGGGTGGGACAGAATTCCCCGGACCCGATCGCCATGTTCCGGTCGGCGTAGAAACCCTCGCTGTTCTCGCGGACGACCACCAGGTCGATATCCGGTGCGACCGCCGCGACACCGGGAAATGCCTTCACGGGCCGGATATTGGCGTGCAGGCCGAAATGGCGCCGGATGGCGCCACCGGGCGCGATGCGGTGCTCCGGAGGATAGGAGGCATTGTCGTGCGGGCCGAGGATCCAGCCGTCGGTGCCGCGCAGGCCGGTCAGGGTGGATTCCGGGAGGGCGGTGCCGAATTCGTCGATGGCCCGGCGGCCCATCGGCAGCGGGACCCAGTCGGCCCCGGCCGTGCCGGCGGCGGACAATGCCTCGTCCACCACCCGCCGCGCCGAACCCACCACCTCGGGCCCGATTCCGTCGCCCTCGATCACGCCGAGGCGTAGCCGCTCACCCTGTGCCGTCTGGTCCATCCGCACATGGTTGCAGGCAATCGGCGGTGTCCGGCCGCGGGCGGGCTGCGATTCATCGCGTGCGGACCAGGAGCGGCTGGCTTCATGCTATCTTGATGATATCACTTTGATAGAGGGAGGATGTCATGACATTCCGGAACGCCACGCGGGTCAACGGGTTCGTCGTGCTATTGATCTGGCTGGTGCTCACCATCGCGCTGGCGGCGGTGGCGATAGCGGGATTCGCGGCATTCGCGCAGCATCGGAACGCCGCGGGACTGGCGGGGGCGATCGTCGCGTGCGTGCTGGGGGTGATCCTGCTGCTCGGCATCACCGGCCTGACGGTGGTGAACCCGAACGAGGCCAAGGTCGTCCAGTTCTTCGGCCGCTATATCGGCTCGGTGAGCGAACCCGGATTCTTCTCGGTCCTCCCGCTGACCGATCGCCGCAGTATCTCGCTGCGCGTGCGGAACTTCGAGACCCAGAAACTGAAGGTCAACGACGCCGACGGTAACCCGGTGGAAATCGCGGCGGTGGTCGTCTACAAGGTGGTCGACAGTTTCAAGGCCGCGTTCGCCGTGGACGACTACGAAGAATACGTGGAAACCCAGTCCGAGGCCGCGGTCCGGCACCTGGCCACCACCCACCCCTATGACGCCCACGATGCCGACCGCACCAGCCTGCGCGACGGCGCCGAGGTCGCCGAGGAACTGACGGTGGAACTGCGCGACCGCACCGAGACCGCCGGGATCGAGGTGATCGAGGCGCGGATCACCCACCTCGCGTACGCGCCGGAGATCGCGCAGGCGATGCTGGTCCGTCAGCAGGCAGCGCAGGTGGTGGCTGCCCGGACGCAGATCGTCGAAGGCGCGGTGGGCATGGTCGGGCTGGCGCTGAACCGGCTCACCGCCGAGGGCATGGTCGAGCTGGACGAGGAACGTAAGGCCACCATGGTCTCGAATCTCCTGGTGGTGCTGTGCGGTGACCGGCCGACGCAGCCGGTGGTCAATGCGGGATCGCTGTACAGCTGATGGCCGAACGCAAGAAGGTCCTGCTCCGGCTCGACCCCGCGGTCCACGACGCGATCGCCAAATGGGCGGCCGACGATCTGCGCAGCGTCAACGCGCAGATCGAATTCGCCCTCCGGCGCGCGCTGGAGCAGGCCGGGCGCTCGCCACGGCCGGCCCGCGGCGACTGACGCGGCGCCGACCGCGCAGATCCGGAGCATGCGGCATTGCGGGCCCCACGGGCCCGCAATTGCCTGTTCCGGGAATGTGGTGGTGTCGTCGATTCGATGTGAAGCTGGTTCAGGCTCGGTAGATGGTGTCGTTGGTCTTCACATAATCGAGCCGGAACAACGCGCCGTCGATGGCATTGTCGCTGAGTGACAAATCCTCCAGAGCACTTCCCATCTGATCGCGGGTGATCGCTTGGGTTGGTTCCAGCACAGGCGCCGGGAATTCCCTCCCACTCCAGTTCCGGATGAAATCCGATTTAAAGTCGACCCCCTGGCCTCCACGCAGGTGGTCCGGAGACTCCGGGAAGGTATGGCCGAGGTCGTATACCACCAGATCATCGCTGTTCCGGTGGGCGAGAGTGCCGTTATAAAGGGGGCGATAGTTGCCGGGATGACCGTCGGCGGCGCCGGCAATGAAATGCCCCATGGCCGCCTGTGCCTGGTGCTCCTCAGGGTATCGACTCCAGTTTTTGCTCGGCTTCATAGGCACGTAGAGCTGCGCGACCCCCGGACCCATCGGCCCGTCGACCAAAGCCGTCGGGGGTACACGGGATGCTCCCATCAGCTCGAATACGCGGAAACCGGCCACCTCCCGGATGCCGAGTTGGCCCGCCTGGTGCGGTAACCAGTTGAAGTTCAGGAATGTCTCGCTGACGAAGGGCTTGTACATGTAGAGCACCCCGTCGGGATCGCGGGTGATGAGGGCGCCCGTCACGCTCGAAATACGTTCATCTTCCAGCTGACCGTGCAGTGCTCTCGTCAGCTCGAAGTCCACGACCAGGTGACGAGAGGCGACGTGCGTTTCGGCGGCGCTCGGTGTGTACGGGGGAAAACGCCCGCTCGGCGGAATCGCGCCACGAGCTCCGGGCAGTACGCGCGGCTCGGTGAAGAGGAATCCGGTCGCGAGTTGGATGTCGTCGCGGCCGATGCCCGCAGCTCCATCGAGACCCCTGCGAACCTCTCGCTGGAGGTCGGCGTTACGCCGCGCTATATCCCCGGTCGCTCGGATCAGGCGATGGGCGAGATCCGCAGTGATCCCATGCCATGGGCCGAGATTGCTCACGGCCGCCGGGACGACCAGGGGGTGGGCTCCGCGGCGCACCCGCCGTGCACCCCTTTGCTCGCCGATTCGGCGATACCACTCTCGTTCACGATCCGGGTGTAGGTCACCACAGGTGCCCGCAGCACAGCACTGAGGAAGTCGGCGCCGTCGGCGGGGGTGCACAATCGCTGTCGATCGGCCGTAGCGATTCCCTCTTCGAACCAATGCCGGGCCAGCGGGCATCCACCCGGCTCCGTCAGCGTCAACTCCACGACTCCCGCACTTCCCAGACGGAACTCCGCCACGCGCAGGAATCCTGTCGCGACCAGTTCGTAGATCGCGATCACGGTGGGATCCTCGTCCGACATACCCGCCTCCGATGTCGCTGGAACTTTCCGGCTGTCCTCGGAATATAAGCCGATCAGCGAGCGGGGGGAACACGCGGACAGACGGTCTCGGCGTCGTCGCTTTCCGGCATCGGCCCGAGGTGAGTGACAGCACAGTGGCGGGTTTTCGATCGGGTGGCCGGCGTCCACAGTGCGTCCGGATATTCGCACGGGGCACCTCGGTGCGCGACATCGAGCGGTTACGGCTTATGACTCATGAAGATCGCCGTCCCGGGGAACAGCTGCCCGCGCAGCGGGCTCCACTGGCCCCATTCCCGGTCCAGCCATTCCGGCCACTCGGGTTCGACGATATCGTCGAGCACCAATCCGGCCCCGACTATCTCCCGGACCCGGTCGCCGATGGTGCGGTGGTGTTCGGCGTAGGTGCACCGGCCCTCGCTGTCGACCTCGGTGTACGGCGTGCGGTCGAAATAGGGGATGACGGCTTCGAGGCCGTCCGGGCCGGGATCGTCGCGGAAGATCCACCGCATCGGATGGTTCACCGCGAACACCCAGCGCCCGCCCGGCCGCAGTACCCGGGCGACCTCCCGCATCACCAGGGCCGAATCGGCGACGAAGGGCACCGCGCCGAAGGCCGAACAGGCCAGATCGAAGGATTCGTCCGCGAAGGGCAGGGCCTCGGCGCCCGCCTGCACCAGCGGCACCCGCGGTCCGCCCCGGACCATGGCGGCAAGCCCCCGTGACAGCATTCCCCGCGAGATATCGAGTCCGACCGGATGGGCACCCTGGCCGGCCAGCCAGCGGGCGCACGGCGCCGAGCCGCAGCCGACCTCGAGGATTCGTTTGCCGGTGACCTCGCCGAGGAAGCGCATATCGCCTTCGTGCAGGCCCTCCGGGCACCAGATGAATTCGCCGCCGAGACTGTCGGTACCGAGGAAATCCCCGTGCGTATCGTGGTACTGGCCGGCGTCGGCGTCCCACCAGCGCCGGTTCGCGCGCTCGCTCTCGGCCGAGCCGATCCGGAGGCGTGCCGCACCCGCGGTGCCCAGCAGTTCGGTGGCCTGAGCGTGGCGATCTTGAACGAGGTCGTCGGACACGATGCGAAGCCTATAGATCCGCTGCGGGGGGTCGTTTGCCCGCCCGGTTCCGGGTCGCGTACGCTGAACGCGCAAGTGATCACACCTGGAGCCGCTGGGTGTATCGCAGCGTACCGAAAGTCTCAATGTCCGCAACCGATCACAATCCGTCCGGAGCAAACCGCCACATGCCCACCACCGTCACCTCGCCGCAGGTAGCCGTCAACGACATCGGCTCCGCCGAGGATTTCCTCGCCGCCATCGACGCCACGATCAAGTACTTCAACGACGGCGATATCGTCGAAGGAACCATCGTCAAAGTCGACCGCGACGAGGTCCTGCTCGACATCGGTTACAAGACCGAAGGCGTCATTCCGTCTCGCGAGCTCTCCATCAAACACGATGTCGACCCGAACGAGGTCGTTTCCGTGGGCGACGAGGTGGAGGCCCTTGTCCTCACCAAGGAGGACAAAGAGGGTCGCCTGATCCTGTCCAAGAAACGGGCTCAGTACGAGCGCGCCTGGGGCACGATCGAGGAGCTCAAGGAGAAGGACGAGGCCGTCCGCGGCACCGTGATCGAGGTCGTCAAGGGCGGTCTGATCCTCGATATCGGTCTGCGCGGCTTCCTGCCCGCCTCGCTGGTCGAGATGCGCCGGGTCCGTGATCTGCAGCCGTACGTCGGCAAGGAGATCGAGGCCAAGATCATCGAGCTGGACAAGAACCGCAACAATGTGGTCCTTTCCCGCCGTGCCTGGCTGGAGCAGACCCAGTCCGAGGTACGCAGCGAATTCCTGCACCAGCTGCAGAAGGGCCAGGTCCGCAAGGGTGTGGTCTCCTCCATCGTCAACTTCGGCGCCTTCGTCGACCTCGGCGGTGTCGACGGTCTGGTGCACGTCTCCGAGCTCTCCTGGAAGCACATCGATCACCCGTCCGAGGTGGTCGAGGTGGGCAACGAGGTCACCGTCGAGGTGCTCGACGTCGACCTGGACCGCGAGCGCGTCTCGCTGTCGCTGAAGGCCACCCAGGAAGATCCGTGGCGGCAGTTCGCCCGCACCCACGCCATCGGCCAGATCGTGCCCGGCAAGGTCACCAAGCTGGTGCCGTTCGGTGCGTTCGTGCGCGTCGAAGAGGGCATCGAGGGCTTGGTGCACATCTCCGAGCTGGCCGAGCGCCACGTCGAGGTCCCGGATCAGGTCGTGGTCGTCGGCGACGACGCGATGGTCAAGGTCATCGACATCGACCTCGAGCGTCGCCGGATCTCGCTGAGCCTCAAGCAGGCCAACGAGGACTACAGCGCCGAGTTCGATCCGTCGAAGTACGGCATGGCCGACAGCTACGACGAGCAGGGCAACTACATCTTCCCCGAGGGCTTCGATCCCGAGACCAACGAATGGCTCGAGGGCTTCGACAAGCAGCGCGAAGAGTGGGAAGGCCGCTACGCCGAGGCGGAGCGCCGGCACAAGATGCACACCGCGCAGATGGAGAAGATGGCGGCCGACGCCGCGGCCGAGGCCGCGGGCGGCGGCGGTTCGTCCAACTACTCCTCCGAGAGCGGCGCGCAGTCCAGCGCCGGTCAGCAGGAGACGGGCGGCGGATCGCTCGCCAGCGACGCCCAGCTCGCGGCGCTGCGGGAGAAGCTGTCCGGTAACGCCTGAGGCGGATAGCGGTAGCCGAACAGAAGACCCCGGTCCCTCGCGGACCGGGGTCTTCTGTGTCAGTACCCGACGGTGAATCTGCGCTGGATGTACCGCGGAAGCTGTGCTTCGTCCAGTAGCGCCACCGCGACATCCTCGGCGGAGATATCGCGGCCGCCGGTATCGAGCAGCTGGTCGCCGCCGATCCGGAAGCGGCCGGTCCGTTCACCGGGGTCGATGCGACCCGAGGACGGGCTGAGGTAGGTCCACAGGCGATTCGACGTGCGATAGATATTCAGCGCGTCTCGCAAGGCGGCGACGACCCGGTGGTACTCACGTGGTACGCCGGGGGTGGCCCCGCCGCCGAAGCGGAGCTGCGGGCCTGCATCGGCTTGGTCGGCTTGGCTGCGGCTGTCCGGCCCCACCGTCGTGGCCGGGCGGCCGAAGCCCACTTCGATTGGGCCGATTTCAGCCCGGAGCTCACCGGGCACATCCGAGCGGAATTCCCCGCCCTGCCGCCCGCGGGCCTGGCCTTCGCGTTGCGTATGTGGGGCCGGATGCACGGCCTCGTCGCTCTCGAGGTGTACGGCCATCTACTCCCGCAGACTACCGACCCGGCCAAACTCTTCCGAGCCGAGATGGACGAGCTGATCGACGATCTGGAGCTCTAGCGCCCCGGAATACAACAGTGGCCCGGTCCGAAGACCGGGCCACCGTTGTCCGTCGGGACTAACCTGCCGGGACCGGGACCCAGCGCGGCCAGACGATCGACGGACGCGGGCGATGAGCGGCGAGACTGTGGCGGGGTGCGATGGTGAAAAGGCTGAGCCAGGGGCGGCGATTCTTCGCCAGATACGCCGCCACGGCCGGAATGGTGAGACAGTGCACCCGCCCCGGCGCCCCCAGCCGGTGCCGGCCTGTGCGGTAGTACCTGATGCGCATGCTCGTTCCTTTGCTATCCGTAACAGGAGCGGTGAATCGGGGCGTGCACTCAGGCCGAACACTAACGCAGGCACTGGCGTAATCAGGACATTTGCGCCGTTCCGCCACGCCTGGGCGTGTCGAGCGGGTATGACGCGAAACCTCGCCGCCGCGTCGGCGCGCGCGGATGCGAGACTGAGCGAATGTTACGAATCGGCCTCACCGGCGGTATGGGAGCGGGCAAATCGACGGTCGCGCGAGCGCTCGTGAGGCGGGGCGCGGTGCTCATCGACTCCGATGTCATCGCGCGGGAAGTGGTCGCGGTCGGAACGCCGGGGCTGGCCGCTCTGGTCGAGGCGTTCGGCCCGGATATTCTGGCCGCGGACGGCAGCCTGGATCGTCCGGTGCTGGCGGCCAAGGCGTTTCGCGACGACGAATCACGCACCACCCTGAACTCCATCACTCATCCACTGGTCGGGCAGCGCACGGCCGAACTCTTCGCCGCCGCCGCGCCGGACGCCATTGTGGTCCAGGATGTTCCGCTGCTGGTGGAGAACCATATGGCGCCCTTCATGAACCTGGTGCTGGTGGTGGATGTTGCCGCCGAGACCCGGATCCGCCGCCTGGTCGAATTCCGCGGCGTACCCGAGGACGATGCGCGGGCCCGGATCGCGGCGCAGGCGACCGACGAGCAGCGCCGGGCCGCCGCCGATGTGTTGCTGGACAACAACGGCCCCGCCGGAGCGGTCGAAGCCGCCGTGGCGCGGTTGTGGGACGAGCGGTTGGTCCCGTTCGAGGCGAATATGCGTTCCAGTAGCGCGGTGCGACCGGCGCCCCGGCTCGTGGACCCGGATCCGGACTGGGCCGCGCAGGCGCAGCGGCTGATCGCGCGGCTGCGGGTGGCCGCCGGTGCCGCCGCGGTGCGGATCGACCATATCGGTTCCACCGCGGTGCCCGGCCTGCCCGCGAAAGACCTCCTCGACCTGCAGATCACGGTGCCGGACCTCGCCGCGGCCGACGGTATCCGCGACGCGCTGGCCGCCGCCGGATTCCCGGCGATACCGCAGCACATGCACGACAGTCCGAAGCCCGGCGCCGGGACCGAGGGGGATCCGGGGAGCTGGGAGAAACGCGTGCACGGCAGCGCCGATCCCGGGCGCCCCGCATACGTCCATCTACGGGTCGCCGGTGGACCCGGGCAGGTGTTCGCGCTCGCCTTCCGTGACTGGCTGCGCGCCGAACCGGCCGCGCGGGCGGAATACGCCGAAGTGAAGCAGAAGGCGGCGGCCGCTGCCGGCGGGCTCGATCGAGACGAGGCGGTCGCGGCCTACCTCGCGGTCAAGGAACCGTGGTTCGATGCGGTGTACCAGCGGGTGCTCACCTGGCGGGCCGCGCATCCGCGGTAGCGGTAGCGGACGTGCCCGGATTGCGGCGCCCGCGCCGCGGGGCGGGCGCCGGCGGGGTTCCGCCGTGCCGTGCCGACCGGTGGATCACAGCCAGGTGAGCGGCATATCCAGCGAGGCAGTCCAGGCCAGGAAGTCGTGGCCGTGGGCGGCGATACCGTCGATGGCCCGGGTGGCCGTCGCCACCGCCCGCTCCGCGGCGCGGGCGTCCAGCAGGCCCACGGCGTGCGCGGCCAGGAGTTCGTCGACGTCCAGCAGTTCGGTCTCCCGTCCGGTGCGGACCACCAGGTCGAGATAATGGTCCTCCGAGCGCCATTTCTTCGGCGCGACCTCGCCGAATTCGCCGATATCGAGGTAATAGTCCTGGTCGCGCCGATGCGCCGGATGGAAATGGAATACGGTCGCGCGCAGATTCAGCCCGGGGAGCAGCCACGACTCGATGTAGTGGAATTGCGGGTGGTCGGCGGTCCGTGCCATGTACAGCCCCCAGGGCTCGAGGTGGTAGCGCTCCACATCGCGGACGAAACCTTTCGGATCGGTGTTCGTCAGTTCCGCGATATCGAAGTACTCCACCTTCGGCCGGTGGACGTCCACGGTCGGTGCCTCGGTCACAGCTGTTGAATCTACCCACTGGGCCGCCGGGGCGCGTCCGGGCCGCCGCCCGGCCGCCCGGCCCGGCCGCGGGGCGTGGGCTCCGGCACAGGTCGTGGGCGGGATTCTGTCGGTGTCCGCGCCTAGTCTTGGGGCATGGCATTCGCAACCGAACTCCGTGCGGCCGGCGTCAGCGGGACCAAGGCCGACGGAGCGACTCCGCTGGCCCGATCGGAGTTCCGTCCGGTCGGGGAGATCGAACGCACCGGTGGGCGATTCGAGGTGGTCAGCCCGCATCGGCCGGCCGGTGATCAGCCCGCCGCGATCGAAGAGCTGGAACGCCGGATCACCGCGGGTGAGCCCGATGTGGTGCTGCTCGGCGCCACCGGTACCGGTAAATCGGCGACCACGGCGTGGCTCATCGAACGGCTACAGCGGCCCACGCTGGTGATGGCCCCGAACAAGACACTGGCGGCGCAGCTGGCCAACGAACTGCGCGAAATGCTCCCGCACAACGCGGTGGAGTATTTCGTCTCCTACTACGACTACTACCAACCCGAGGCGTACATCGCGCAGACCGATACCTATATCGAGAAGGACAGCTCGATCAACGACGATGTGGAGCGACTGCGCCATTCGGCCACCTCCGCGTTGCTGTCGCGCCGTGATGTGGTGGTGGTCGCGTCGGTGTCGTGCATCTACGGTCTGGGCACACCGCAGTCCTACCTGGACCGCTCCGTCCTGCTCGAGGTGGGTTCCGAGGTCGACCGCGACGCTTTCCTGCGGATGCTGGTGGATGTCCAGTACACGCGCAACGATATGTCGTTCACCCGGGGTTCGTTCCGGGTACGCGGCGATACCGTCGAGATCATTCCCTCCTACGAGGAGCTGGCGGTCCGGATCGAATTCTTCGGCGACGAGATCGAGGAACTCTATTATCTGCACCCGCTCACCGGGGACGTGGTGCGCAAGGTGGATACGGTGCGTATCTTCCCGGCCACGCACTATGTGGCGGGACCGGAGCGGATGGAACGGGCCGTCGTCGATATCGAGGCCGAACTCGAGGAACGCCTCGCCGAGCTGGAACGCAAGGGCAAGCTGCTCGAGGCGCAGCGCTTGCGGATGCGTACCCAGTACGACCTCGAGATGATTCGTCAGGTCGGATTCTGCTCCGGTATCGAGAACTATTCGCGCCATATCGACGGCCGGCCCGCCGGCTCGGCCCCGGCCACCCTGCTGGACTATTTCCCGGACGATTTCCTGCTGGTGATCGACGAATCCCATGTGACCGTGCCGCAGATCGGCGGGATGTACGAGGGGGATATGTCGCGTAAGCGCAACCTCGTGGAATACGGTTTCCGGCTGCCCTCGGCGGTGGACAATCGCCCGCTCACCTGGGAGGAATTCGCCGAACGGATCGGGCAGGCGGTGTACCTGTCGGCGACCCCGGGCGACTACGAACTCGGCCGCACCGGCGGTGAGGTGGTGGAGCAGGTCATCCGTCCCACCGGCCTGGTCGACCCGAAGGTCGAGGTGAAACCCACCAAGGGGCAGATCGACGATCTGGTGCACGAGATCCGGTTGCGAACCGAGCGGGACGAGCGGGTCCTGGTCACCACGCTGACCAAGAAGATGGCCGAGGACCTGACCGACTATCTGCTCGGTCTCGGCGTGCGGGTGCGTTATCTGCACTCCGAGATCGATACTCTGCGCCGGGTCGAGTTGCTGCGGCAACTCCGGCTGGGTGAGTACGACGTGCTGGTCGGGATCAATTTGCTCCGCGAGGGCCTGGATCTGCCCGAGGTGTCACTGGTCGCGATTCTGGACGCCGACAAGGAAGGCTTCCTGCGCAGTACGAAGAGCTTGATCCAGACCATCGGCCGGGCCGCCCGCAATGTATCCGGTGAGGTGCACATGTACGCGGACAAGATCACCGACTCGATGCGCGACGCCATCGACGAGACCGAGCGCCGGCGTGCCAAACAGCTTGCCTACAACGCGGAAATGGGCATCGATCCGCAGCCGCTGCGCAAGAAGATCGCCGATATCCTCGACCAGGTCTATTCCGAGGCCGGTGACGAGGTGGAGGTCGGCGGTTCCGGCCGTAACGCCAGTCGCGGCCGGCGGGCCCAGGGCGAACCCGGCCGGGCGGTCAGCGCGGGCATCGTCGAGGGGCGCGATATCAAATCCATGCCGCGCGCCGAGCTGGCCGATCTGGTCGCCGAACTCACCGATCAGATGATGAACGCGGCCCGCGAGCTGCAGTTCGAGCTCGCGGGCCGGCTGCGCGACGAGATCGCCGACCTGAAGAAGGAGCTGCGCGGTATGGACGCGGCCGGATTGCAGTGACCGGATCCGGGCCGCGCCGGCCACCGGGCTCAGGCCTGCGTGGCCATCCATTCGTTCACGCGCCGCTCGGCCTCCTCGCGCGAGACGTCCTCCACCCGGGTCATCACGACCCAGCGGTGGCCGAAGGGATCCTTCAGGGCGCCGTAGCGGTCACCGGTGACGAAGGTGGCCGGGTCCTCGGCCACCCGGGCGCCGTGCTCACGGGCCCGGGCGATCACCGCGTCGACATCGGGGCAGTAGTGGACCAGCGAGGTGTGTACCCAGTCGCCGCTGGGCGCGAGCACGTTCTGGTCCGGTACCGGAAGCCCCAGCTGAATGGTGGAATCGCCGATCTTCAATTCGGCGTGGGCGGGTTGCCCGTCGGGCATATCGTTGCGCGAGATCACCTCGGCACCGAATACCGCGGTGTAGAAATCGATGGCGGCGTTGCCGTCGGGGACCGCGATGAACACGGTGATGGAGTGGTAGCCCGCGGGGATGGGATCGACTGTTTCGCTCATACCCATGACTCTGCCGTGCCGGTGCCGTGGATTCTTGTAAGAAAGCGACAGTTCACCACGGCTGCGTCCCGGTCCGCCGACACCCCCGGGTCGCGCTGTGCGGTCGGTGGCGATCACCCGGTTGGCCCGCCCCGGCCGCACCGGGCCACCACCGCCGCGCGGGCCCGGGTGCGCGTGCTCGCGGCCGGATGGTGGTCATTCTCCGGCGACCGGGGACCGGCGCCGAGACGGGCCGGCCGGTGTGTGGAAGGCCGTGGCCGTGGTTGATGCGGGGTTACCGGCGACCGACATGCCCGCGGCCGGTGATCGCAAGGCGATCCTGCACCCCCACGAGCAGGAGCGGTACCGCTCGCTGAACCGGCTGGCGGCAGGCGGCGTGGTATCGGACTATGTGGACTGGTACTGGTCGGTGCGCTGGGATGTACGTGGCCGGGCGCCCTACTATGCCGAGGTTTTGCCCTATCCCTGTGTGCACATCACCTTCGAACGCGACGGCGACCGTCGCGGTGGTTTCGTCAACGGCGTCTGCACCAAGAAGTACGTCCGCGAACTGAGCGGCCGGGGGGAGACCTTCGGCGTCCGGTTCCGGCCCGGCGGGTTCGGGGCGTTCACCGGTCTCGATGTGGGCGCGTTCCGGGATCGCGCCGTACCGCTGGACGAGGTGCTGCCCGATACCGGCGACCTCGTCGACCGGGTGCTCGCCGAACCCGGCGATCCGGGCCGCCGCCGCCTGGTCGAGGAATATCTCGGCACCCGGGCGCGCCGGGAAGACCCCAACTACCGGCTCGTGCTGACGATCGCCGCCGCGATGGCCGGCGACCCCGCACTGACCCGGGTCGATCAGGTCACCGAGCGATTCGGAGTACCGATGCGCACACTGCAGCGGCTGTTCCGCCGCTATATCGGTGCGGGCCCGAAATGGGTGCTGCGGCGATATCGATTACAGGACGGGGCCGATCTACTGGCCCGCGGTCGTATCGCGGATCTGGCGGCGCTGGCGGCCGAACTCGGTTATTTCGATCAGGCGCATTTCACCCGGGAGTTCACGGCCGAAGTCGGAATGGCTCCCCTGGAATATGCCAAGAATTCGATACGCTCGCGCGATGAGGTGACCTCCAAGGTCATGCCGGCCTCATAATCGCCGGAGCGCCTCGCGGCGAAACGGTCCCGTCGGCGACAGATGAGGAGCTGTACATGGATGTCGTGGTGTTGATCGGCCGCGTGATGTTCGTCATTCTGTTCCTGAGTTCGGCGCTGGGGCATTTCACCCAGACCAAGGCTATGGCGGGTTACGCGCGGGCCAAGGGGGTACCGGTGCCCGAACTGGCGGTGCAGGGATCCGGGCTGCTCATGCTGCTGGGCAGTATCAGCATCCTGTTCGGGATCTGGGCCGACCTGGGCGCCCTGCTGCTGCTGATCATGCTGGTCCCCACCATGATCATGATGCACGCCTTCTGGAAGGAAACCGAGGCCGAGGCCACCCAGGCGGAGACGATCCAGTTCAACAAGGACCTCGCACTCGCCGGTGCCTGCCTGATGCTGTTCGCCTTTTTCGCGCACACCGGGGAATTGGGCCTGACGATTACCGGTCCGCTGTTCTCCCTCTGATCGCGGCCGAATTGGTGCCGGTCCCCGCCGGATGCGGCGAGCACCGGCACTGTGAGGAAAGTCCCACGGCGCCAAGGGTGTTCGCTTTCCTTGTGACCGCTCACAGGTTTACCCGCGTCGCCGGAGAAGTGCCAGGTAGACGCGGCGTTCACCGTTCGTCCGGGACGAAATGTGAAACGTCACCGCCCTCGAACGCCTCTGTGATGTACAACGAATCCGGATATTCGGGCCGGTGTTCCGGCTATGGTCTACGCAGTCGCTGCGCCGTCGCCCGACATTCCAGGAGCAACCGGCGCAGCCGCGTTTATACCCTGCACAGTTGGAGGAGAGAATGACCGCCTACCGGACCATTGTCGTCGGTACCGACGGCTCGGACTCGTCGTACGTCGCCGTGGAAAAGGCCGCGTCACTGGCCGGAGCCGCGGGCTCGACGTTGATCGTGGCCTGCGCCTACTACCCGACCGACGACCGTGACGTCGCCGCCGCGAGCGATATGCTCAAGGACGAGGCGTACCAGGTTCGTGGTTCGGCGCCCACCAACGAGATCCTGCGCACCGCGCGTGACAAGGCCGTTGCCGCGGGTGCCAAGGAGATCGTCGAGAAGGCCATTGTCGGCGAACCGGTCGAATCCCTGCTCGACCTGGTCAAAGAGACCCAGGCCGATCTGCTCGTGGTCGGTAACCGCGGCCTGAACACGCTGGCCGGCCGGCTGCTGGGCTCCGTGCCCTCCGATGTGGCGCGTAAATCGAAGTCCGATGTGCTGATCGTGCACACAGTGCGCTGATACCGCGATCACGAACCACCCGCCCCGCCCGGAAGCCGGCTTCCGGGCGGGGCGGCCGCGTTCGGGCGGGCGATCGGCGTCACTCGGCCAGCCGGCCCAGTTCCGGGGGAAGATCCGCACTGTGCACCACGGTGAGCCGCTGGGTGGCGCGGGTGATCGCGACGTACAGATCGTTACGGCCGCGCGGTGATTCGGCGATCACCGTACCCGGTTCCACCAGATACACCGCGTCGAACTCCAGGCCTTTCGCTTCGGTCACCGTCAGCACACGTACGTATTCGCTTGCCAGCCCGGATAATTCGTCGACCAGCGCGGCCGGTGTCAGTACCGCGGCGGTGCCCGGTCCCTGCTCCTCGGCCAGCAGGCCGGAGAGGTTCGCCGACAGGTGCGTCGCCGGGACCCGGTGCGCCCGTGGTGGCACTCCCGAATCGCGGACCGAGCGCGGCACCTCGGCGGCCGGGTCTATCGCGGCCAGTACGTCCGCCGCCACCGCCATGATCTCCGACGGGGTCCGGTAGTTGACGGTGAGCTCGGTGCGTTTCCACCGTTTGGCCACATACGGTTCCAGCATGTCCGCCCAGGAGCCGGCGCCTGCCGGATCACCGGTCTGCGCGATATCGCCGACCACGGTGATCCACCGGTTCGGGATCCGGCGCATCACCATGCGCCAGGCCATCTCCGACAGTTCCTGCGCTTCGTCCACGATCACGTGCCCGTAGGTCCAGGTGCGATCGCCCGCGGCGCGTTCGGCGGTGGTCTGGCGGTTGCGCACCTGCTGGCGTTCGGCGAGCTGGCTCGCGTCGATGAGGTCGTAGGCCATCAGGATCTCCGGGTCGAGTTCGTCCTCGAGGTCCTGCGGGGCCGATCCGGTCAGGATGTCCAGGGCATCCTGTGCTTCGGCGAGCTGGGCGCGCCAGCGCCGCCGGGCGCGTTCGCGTTCCTCGGCGTCGTCGGTGCCCAGGAGTTCGGCGAGTTCGTCCAGCAGCGGAGAGTCGGCGGCACTGAATTCGCCGGTACCGGTGCGCAGCAGCTCGGCCCGGTCGGCCGGATCGAGCACCTTGCCGGCGGCGCGCTCGAGCCGATCCGGGTCGGCGAACAGCTCGCCCAGCACCTGCTGCGGAGTGAGCAGCGGCCACAACTCGGCCAGCACACGCTGGACCTTCGGATCGGCGCGCAACTCGTCGCTGATCTCCGACAGATCCGCCGCGCTCAGCAGGCTGCGGCCGGTACCGGCCGGGTCGGCGCCCATGGTCTGCGCGAGCTGGTCGGTGAGTGCCTCGATCACCATCGACGCGAAGATGGGGCGTGCCAGGTTGTGCGGGCGCCGCGAGGAGCGGGCCCGGCCGCGGGCCCGGGTGACGATCTTGCGGTCCAGGGTCACCGGATATCCGTCGAAGCTCAGGGTGATCGGTTCACCCGGCACCTGCTGGCGATCCCGTACGGCGTTCTTCAGGATGGCCAGCACATTCGTCGAGCCCTTCAGCTCTCCGGCGCGCAGCGAGTCGGTGAGCGTGGCCTTCACGCCCGGGTACAGATCGCCGATGGTGGACAGCAGCACCCCGGTCTCACCGAGCGACGGCAGCACCTGACCGATGTAGTCCAGGAAGGTGGCGTTGGGGCCGATGATGAGCACGCCGCTTTTGGCCAGTTGCTGACGGTAGGTGTACAGGAGATAGGCGGCGCGGTGCAGGGCGACCGCGGTCTTACCGGTGCCCGGACCGCCCTGCACGACGAGCACACTTTTGTGCTCGGCGCGGATGATCGCGTCCTGTTCGCTTTGGATCGTCTCCACGATGTCGGCCATCTGGCCGGTACGCGCGGCGTTCAGCGCGGCCAGCAGCGCGCTCTCGCTGCCGACACCGCCGTCGGAGGCCGAGACACCGGCCCGGTGCGCGGCCGCCAGATCGAGGTATTCGTCGTTGACCGCGGTCACCTGGCGGTTGCGGGAGCGGATGTGGCGGCGCCGCACCACCCCGTCCGGTGCCGCGGTGGTGGCCAAGTAGAACGGCCGGGCCAGCGGGGCCCGCCAATCGAGCAGCAGGGGTTCGTAGTCGTTGTCCTCGTCGAGGATGCCCAGCCGGCCGATATAGCGCTGTTCCGGCTCGTTTTCCGCGGCGCTGAGATCGATGCGGCCGAAACACAGGCCGTGCTCGGCGGCATCGTATTTGGCCAGGTCCTCGGTGTAGAGCTGAGTGAACGACTCGCGTTCGGTGCGGGCCTGCGGGGTCCCCCCGGTCTCCAGTAGGACGGTACGCAGCCGATTGTCGGCGTAGGCGCGCATCCCGTCGAGCCGCTCGTACAGCACCGACAGGTACGCCTGTTCGTGGTCGAGGTCCCGCGTCGCCGTATCCGGAGGCGCCACATCGGGAGCCGGTTCGGTGGGGCGTTCCTCGGTGCGGTTGTCGGGCAAGTTCTGACTCCTTCTCACCCACGGCGGGACGGGCTCGGCGGGGCACGGCGGGATGGCGTGCACAGAGTTGTCGAGTCTACTGCCGGTTCGTATCGGATGTTGTTCCCGCAGGTCACCTCGGCTCGATCACGAGACGTGCGAGTTGTCGCCGCGCAATCCGCGGCCGCGCGTGCCATCGCGCCGGCTCGGCGATTTGGCTTCGTACATGGCCACATCGGCATCGTGCAGGACCGCTTCCGGGGTGCGCGTATCGCCGGGTTCCAAGGTGGTCACCCCGATGGACGCGTTCACCGCGATCCGGTGCCCCCGCGCGACGATCGGTTCGGCCATGGCCGCCCGCAAACGCCGGACCAGTGGCTCCAGTTCGTCGTCGCCGGGGCGTCCGGCCAGCAGGACCAGGAATTCGTCACCACCGAGGCGGCCAACCAGATCCTCGCTGCGCAGCGCGCGCTGTAGTCGATGCGCGACGATCCGCAGCACCGTATCGCCGATGGCGTGGCCCATCGTGTCGTTGATCGATTTGAAGCCGTCGAGGTCGATGAACATCACCGTGGACACCTGGTGCGTGCCACTGGCCGCGAGTGCTCCGGACAGCTGGGACAGGATCAGCGACCGGTTGGCCAGCCCGGTGAGCGGATCATGGGTGGCCTGGTATTCGAGCTGCCGGCGGCTGGCGAGGTACTCGGTGATATCGGCGAACGAGCACACCGCGGCCGTGCCCTGCTCGTCGGGATTCAGCAGCCGGCTCGATACCGCCAGCCAGCGGCGCTGACCGTCGGGGCGGACCACCGCGAACACGTACGCGGTGACGGTTTCGCCGGTGGCGAGGGTGCGCGCCACCGGATGCCGCTCCTTGGGCATGGACCGGCCGTTCGAGTCCAGTAGTTCCAAGGGCAGCGTGGTGATATTGGAGCCCACCAGCGGTATCCGGTCGTCGATTCCGAAGATGCGGCGGGTGGCGGGGTTGGCCGAGGCGATGGTGCCGTCCCGGTAGATGACCGCCACCCCTTCCTCGAGCTGGGAGACCACCGTGGTGAAGTGCTGTTCGGCCCGCCGCTGGGCGCGTTCGGCCGCTTTCTGGGCTGTCAGGTCGTGGATCACCACCTGGTAGGCGAGGCGATCGTGCCAGGCGGTGAGCACCGAGACGGTCTCCACCGGAACCTCGCGCCCGTCCAGTGCCAGTAACACCATCTCGGTGGGCTCGGACGCGTTACCCGTCGCGGTCAGGCCGGCGATGCGCTCGTACATGGGCTGGCGGAAATCGGGGTGCACGAAACGGGCGATGTGCTGCCCGAGGACCTCGGCCAGGTTCTTGGCGCCCATGATCCGCAGGCATGCCGGATTGGCGTAGACGACGATGCCGCGTTCGTGCACACAGATGCCGTCGGGGGAGTGTTCGACCAGGGAGCGGTACCGATGCGCGAGTTGCTCGGCGGCGGACGCCCTGCGCTCTCCCATACCAACCCCCATCGTCGGCGGACCCGGACATTCAAACACGGCTCTACTCCGGTATCCACACGCATAAAATCGGACATAGTGGACGTGATCTCGATTGATCACGCCAAGACGTGTTCCCGGCGGTGCCGAGGGCGGGAACCGGCGAGGAGATTGTCATGGCGGGGACCGGATTCGACATCGATCTTATGACGATCACCGGGATCGGTGCGGTCACCGGATACGGCTGGGGGCGGGAGACGTTCTGGGAGGGAATCCTGAGCGGGCGCTCGGCGGCCCGGTTCGAACCCGGCTACGGAATCGACCCCGCGACCGGGGGCTGGGCCGCGCTGGTGCCCGAGGGCGGCGATCCCACCTACGGCACCCGGTATGGGCGCGCGGTGTTCGCGGCGGTCGACGAGGCGGTGGCCGATGCCCGGGCCCGCGGCTGGGAACCCGGCGCCCGGGTCGGGCTGGTGCACGCGGCCGTGCTCGGCGATGTCCGGCATCACCGGGACTTCTCCGGCCCCGCGGGGGCCCAGTTCCGCGGCCGGGACTTCCTGCGGCTGCTGCCGTCCACGCCGGTCTCCGTGGTGACCCAGGCATTCGGTTTCACCGGCCCGGTGATGGGAGTGTCGGCGGCGTGCAGTTCGGCCAATGTCGCGATATTGCAGGCGCGGCTGTGGCTGGCCGCCGGCCTGGTGGACGATGTGGTCTGCGTGGCCTCGGATCTGTCGGCCACCCCGGAACTGGTGCGGCAGTTCGCGCAACTCGGTGCCGCGGTGGTCGATGTCGAATCGCTGCAGGGATGCCGGCCGTTCCAGGAAGGCAGCCGGGGATTCAGCGTGGGGGAGGCAGCGGTGGGGTTCGTCCTGAGTCGCGGATCCGGCCGCGCCTACGCCCAGGTACTCGGGGGCGCGATGAACAGCGAAGCGCACCACGTGGTCTCGGTGGAACCAGGCCACGACCGGATCGTGGACTGTGTGCGGGCCGCACTGTTCGATGCCGGTGTCGACGCGGCCGATATCGGTTATCTCAACGCGCACGGTACGGGGACCGCCCAGTGTGACCGGGCCGAACGTGATGTACTCGCCCGCGTCTTCGACGACCGGCCCGCGGTGTACTCGATGAAGCCACTCGTCGGGCATTGCCAGTCCGCGTCGGGTGCCGTGGAGCTCGCGGCCGCGGCACTGGGGTACGAGCGTGGGATCGTCCCGGCACCACCCGCGGTGGCGCCGGCGCATGCGCGGTTGCTGAACGGGCCGGTCCCGGTGGGTCCGGGGCCGACCGCGAAGTTGTCGCTCGGAATGGGCGGGAACAACTCCACGGTGATCCTGGGTCCGGCCGTCTGAGGGCCGGACCGGGGCGGGAGTGGCCGGTGCCACGCCCCCCTGACACTTCGGGTTGGCCTACTCTGGACTGGTGAGCCCGTCCGGCCGGCGCGTGCCGCCGGTTGCCGGCGCCCGCGCCGCGATCCTGCGGGGCGCCCCCGAGCGAGGGTAGGCGCGGCAGTCGGGTCACGCCCCGTGAACCGCCCGGGACCGGCTGTCCGGCGAAACTTGTCGGTGGCCGGCCCTACCATCACCGCGGGCCCGCCCTGTGGCCCGCGCCGCGGATACCGGCCGGGCGGATCGGGCCGTTCACCGCGCTGCCGCGGACACGGTGTGACCCACACGGTGCGACGGGCGCGGCGGCACCGGCAACGACGAACAATGACGAGAAGGGACCGACCTGGTGGCGGAACGCCTGACTGTGCGCGGAGCGCGGGAGCACAATCTCAAGGGGGTCGACCTCGATCTGCCTCGCGACAGTCTCATCGTCTTCACCGGTTTGTCCGGGTCGGGTAAATCCAGCCTGGCGTTCGACACGATCTTCGCGGAGGGGCAGCGCCGCTACGTGGAATCGTTGTCGGCCTACGCCCGGCAGTTCCTCGGCCAGATGGACAAACCCGATGTGGACTTCATCGAGGGGCTCTCACCCGCCGTCTCGATCGACCAGAAATCCACCAACCGCAATCCGCGGTCCACGGTCGGCACCATCACCGAGGTCCACGACTACCTGCGGCTGCTGTACGCCCGCGCCGGTGTCCCGCACTGCCCGGTGTGCTCGGAGCTGATCGCCAAGCAGACCCCGCAGCAGATCGTCGACCAGGTCCTGGCCATGGAACCGGGTGTGCGGTTCCAGGTGCTGGCGCCGGTGGTGCGTACCCGCAAGGGCGAATTCGTCGACCTCTTCGACCAGCTGCACGCGCAGGGCTACGCCCGGGTCCGGGTGGACGGGGTGGTGTATCCGCTCACCGATCCACCGAAGCTCAAGAAGCAGGAGAAGCACGATGTCGAGGTGGTGGTGGATCGCCTCGCCGTGAAACCGACCGCCAAACAGCGGCTCACCGATTCCATCGAAACGGCGCTGCGTCTCGCCGACGGCATCGTGGTGCTCGATTTCGTGGACCGGGACGAGCACGCACACGACCGGGAGCGCCGTTTCTCCGAGAAACTGGCCTGCCCCAACGGCCACCCCCTCGATATCGAGGACCTCGAACCGCGCTCGTTCTCCTTCAACTCGCCCTACGGCGCCTGCCCCGACTGCACCGGCCTGGGCATCCGCAAGGAGGTCGATCCGGAACTGGTGGTGCCCGATCCGGAGCTGAGCCTGGCCGACGGGGCGATCGCGCCGTGGTCGCGCGGGCAGAGCGCCGAGTACTTCCTGCGGCTGCTGTCCGGGCTGGCGGCGGCGCAGGGTTTCGATCTGGACACCCCCTGGCGGGAGCTGCCGCCGCGGGCGCGCAAGGCGGTCCTCGAGGGCAGTTCCGACCAGGTGCATATCGTCTACACCAACCGCTACGGCCGGAAACGCTCCTACTACGCCGATTTCGAAGGGGTCATGCCGTTCCTGCAGCGGCGGCTGGACTCCACCGAGTCCGAGCAGATGAAGGAGCACTACGAGGGCTATATGCGCGATGTGCCCTGCCCGGTCTGCAACGGGGCGCGATTGCGCCCGGAGATCCTGGCGGTCACGCTCACGGCGGATTCGGAGCGGAAGTCGATCGCCGAGGTCAGCGAACTGTCCATCCGCGATTGCTCGCAGTTCCTGAACGCGCTGACCCTGGGCGAACGGCAGGCGGCCATCGCCGGCCAGGTACTCAAGGAGGTGCAGGCGCGCCTGGGCTTCCTGCTCGATGTCGGCCTGGACTACCTGACCCTGTCCCGGGCCGCGGCCACCCTCTCCGGTGGCGAGGCGCAGCGCATCAGGCTGGCGACCCAGATCGGGTCGGGCCTGGTCGGGGTGCTCTACGTGCTGGACGAGCCGTCGATCGGCCTGCACCAGCGCGACAACCGGCGCCTCATCGAGACGCTGACCCGGTTGAAGAACCTCGGTAACACCCTGATCGTGGTCGAGCACGACGAGGACACCATCCGGGCCTCGGACTGGGTGGTCGATATCGGTCCGCTCGCCGGCGAGCACGGCGGCCGGGTGGTGCACAGCGGCACCTACGCCGATCTGCTCACCGACGAGAACTCGCTGACCGGCGCCTATCTGTCCGGCCGGGAACGGATCGAGATCCCGCTGGTGCGGCGCCCGGTGAACAAGAAGCGGCGGGTCACCGTGGTCGGGGCGACCGAGAACAATCTCCGGGGTATCGATGTGGCGTTCCCGCTGGGCGTGCTCACCGCGGTCACCGGCGTTTCCGGGTCGGGGAAGTCCACGCTGGTCAACGACATCCTGGCGACCGTGATGGCCAACAAACTCAACGGCGCCCGGCAGGTGCCGGGCCGGCACACCAGGGTCAACGGGCTCGATCAGCTGGACAAGCTGGTGCGGGTGGACCAGTCGCCGATCGGGCGTACGCCACGATCCAATCCGGCCACCTACACCGGGGTGTTCGACAAGATCCGCAGCTTGTTCGCTTCCACCACGGAAGCCAAGGTGCGGGGGTACCAGCCGGGACGGTTCTCCTTCAATGTGAAGGGCGGCCGGTGCGAAGCCTGCTCCGGCGACGGCACGCTCAAGATCGAGATGAACTTCCTGCCGGATGTGTACGTGCCGTGCGAGGTCTGCCACGGCGCCCGCTACAACCGGGAAACCCTCGAGGTGCACTACAAGGGCAAGACCATCGCCGAGGTCCTCGATATGCCCATCGAGGAGGCTGCCGAGTTCTTCGAACCGGTGACCTCCATCCACCGCTACCTGTCGACCCTGGTCGATGTGGGGCTGGGGTACGTACGGCTCGGCCAGAGCGCGACGACGCTGTCCGGTGGTGAGGCCCAGCGCGTGAAACTGGCCGCCGAACTGCAGAAACGCTCCAACGGGCGGACCGTCTACATCCTGGACGAACCGACCACCGGCCTGCACTTCGAGGACATCCGCAAACTGCTCGCGGTGATCAACGGCCTCGTGGACAAAGGCAACACGGTGATCGTCATCGAACACAACCTGGATGTGATCAAGACCGCGGACTGGGTGATCGATATGGGTCCGGAGGGCGGTTCGGGCGGCGGCACGGTGGTCGGCGACGGGACACCCGAGGACATCGCCGCGAATCCGGACAGCTACACCGGCCAGTTCCTGAAGGAGATCCTGGCCGAGCCGGCCGCACCGGCGAAGAAGGCGGCCCCGGCGAAGAAACCCGCTCCGGCGGCGCGAAAGGCCGCGCCGTCGGCGAAGAAGAAGGCCGCCGCGACCGAGGAACCGGCCGCGAAATTACCGGACCCGCAAAAAGCCAAACGGCTGGCTCGTAAGGCCGCTGCCCTGCGCTGACCGGCGGCGCCCCGTCCGGAGTGCTACCGGGCGGGGCCGAACCGGTGGGTGGGCCCGGCGCGCAGCCCACGGGAATCGGCGCCGTCGGTGACCCACGCCGCGGAGCGCGGCCGGAGCACCGGTGCGCCCTTGCGTATCCGGGTCAGTAGACCGGGCCGGTGTACTTCTCGCCCGGGCCGGCACCGGGCGCGTCGGGTACGGCCGAACTCTCCCGGAACGCCTTCTGCAGCGACTGCAGCCCCTCCCGCAACGGTCCCGCGTGCGGACCGAGGTATTCCACCGAGGCGGTGATCAGCCCGGCCAGTGCGGTGATCACCCGCCGCGCTTCGTCCATATCGCGGCGCGGGCTGTTGTCCGGGTCGTCGTCGCCGAGCCCGAGCTTCTCCGCCGCCGAGCTCATCAGCATCACGGCGGCACGGCTGATCACCTCCACGGCGGGGATTTCGGCCAGTTCGCGCACATCGCCTTCGGGCTGTTCGGTCATGATCCCAGGCTAGAGAACCGCCGACGGGGTCAGTGCACCGGTCCGGCGGCGCGCAGCAGGCGCAACTGGCCGATCTCGGTCACGTTCTTCATCAGTTCGGCGTCGACCCACGCGGCCAGGTGCGCGACGGTCAGGCCGGCTTCCGCCGGCCAAGGGTAGGAGCTGGCGGCGTCGAGTTCCGCCTCGCCGGCGCGATCGAGCACCGTGAGCCATTGTTCGCGCAGGGTGTGCAACCGGGCGAGGGCCGCGGCGATATCACCCGCCCAGTACACCTCGGTGTGCTCGGGTACCGGCCTGCCCTCGGCGTGTGCGATGGCCGAACTCCACCACCAGTCGATATGCCAGGTAAGCCATCCGATGGTCGGCACCGGCACGGGATCGGGTTCGGTCTCCGCGAAATCCGGGCGCCAGCGGCCGTCGGCACCGCGGTGCACCGTCCAGCTCACCGCGGCGGGTGTCCAGTGCGTATCCTCGTCGGTCAGGGCCTCGAAATGCGGCTGGGACAGCGACCAGACCAGGTCGAATTGCCAGCGCAGCAGGTCACGTCGCTTGCTCACGGGCGTCGAGCCTGGCACGGTGCCGACGGTGAGGCAAGCGGTTTACGGCCGGGGCCCGGGGCGCGATTCGTCGGATCGGACCCCCAGCTGTTAGAATTTTCGTCGACGACCGCCCCGGTCCTGTCCGGGGCCAGACAAGTGGAGCCCGACTCCCACCGTTGCCGGCGAGTGATCGCCTGGCCAAACGGTCCGGTCGCCCGCCCTTACGGGGTGGGTTCGCGATTCGCTCCGGCGTGATCGCGGCGCAGGCGTGTACGCCCTGCGTGGACCGGTCGACATCGGGCCTCGTGGCGGTGAAATACCGCACCGGGGCCTTTGTGTTGAACAAGGGGTTCATTGCGAGCGGTCGTCGGACGACACCGCTAGACCTAGGAGGCCCCATCAGCACTGAGACCCGCATCAACGATCGCATCCGTGTTCCCGAGGTCCGGCTCATCGGACCCGGCGGTGAACAGGTTGGGATCGTGCGTGTTGAAGATGCACTACGCGTCGCCCTGGAAGCAGATCTCGACCTCGTGGAGGTCGCGCCGGACGCACGTCCGCCGGTCTGCAAGATCATGGACTACGGCAAGTTCAAGTACGAGACCGCGCAGAAGGCGCGCGAGTCCCGGAAGAACCAGGTCCAGACCGTGATCAAGGAACAGAAGCTGCGGCCCAAGATCGACGATCACGATTACGAGACCAAGAAGCGCAATGTGGTGCGCTTCCTCGAGGCGGGGTCGAAGGTCAAGGTCACCATCATGTTCCGGGGGCGCGAACAGTCCCGGCCCGAACTCGGTTTCCGGCTGTTGCAACGGCTGGCCTCCGATGTGGCGGAATTGGGTTTCGTCGAGACCTCGGCCAAGCAGGACGGCCGCAACATGACGATGGTCCTCGCCCCGCACAAGGGCGCGAAGACACGGGCCAAGGCCGCCGAGGATTCGGTCCGGTCGCAGCCCGGCGGCGCGGCGCCGAATGCCGGTCGGCCGGTCGCGCAATAACAACGGCTTCTGCCGTGAACACTGCGGCGCTGTGCCGCACATAACGCGGCAAACGCCGCAGCGGTATTGCGTCGAGCCCGCAATAACGCTGATCAGTACACCTGGTCCGCCCCTGCGCGGGCACGACACAGATTGAGGTTGCCATGCCGAAGATGAAGAGCCACAGCGGCGCTTCGAAGCGTTTCAAGGTGACCGGTAAGGGCAAGCTGCGCCGTCAGCAGGCCAACCGCCGGCACCTGCTCGAGCACAAGCCCACCCGCCGGACTCGTCGTCTGGACGGCACGGAGTCGGTCGCCGCGTCCGACGTCCGCCGTGTGAAGAAGCTGCTGGGTATCTGATCCCCGTCCCGGGACCGATACCGTCCGGTACCGCATCCGCGACCGGACGCCGAAGAACCGACCCACTCGGGTGCGCTCGACCGGGCACCCCCAAGATCGATTAGGACTGACCAGTGGCACGCGTCAAGAGGGCCGTCAACGCTCAGAAGAAGCGCCGTTCCATCCTCGAGGCCTCCAAGGGCTACCGCGGGCAGCGCTCGCGCCTGTACCGCAAGGCCAAGGAACAGCAGCTGCACTCGCTCACCTACGCCTACCGGGACCGCCGGGCCCGCAAGGGTGATTTCCGCAAGCTGTGGATCGCCCGGATCAACGCCGCGGCCCGCGCCAACGACATCACCTACAACCGTTTCGTGCAGGGCCTGAAGGCCGCCGGTGTGGAGGTCGACCGCAAGATCCTCGCCGAGCTGGCCGTCTCCGATGCCGAGGCATTCGCCGGTCTGGTCGCCGTCGCGAAGGCCGCGCTGCCCGAGGATGTCAACGCCCCGGCTGCCTGATCGTCGTTCCGGGTCACCGTCCGGCCCGATGTGCCGAAGGCCCCCTCTTCGAAGGAGGGGGCCTTCGGTGTTTGCGGACGGATGACCCGCAGGGCCGCGGCTGCCGCCGGGACACTCGGCGACTCTTGCACGCGGCGGACTTCCTGCGACAATTCCAGGGCGTGCTCGAGCTCGTCGAGAGCGAGGTCCGGGCATGAAACTCGTGCTGGCCGAGTTCCTCGCCCTCGACGGCGTGGCGCAGAGGCCGGGCTCGTCCACCGAGGACAGCAGCGACGGTTCGACCGCGCGGCCGGCTGGTCCTGTATCTGGACGAGGTCTTCGTCCGGCGGACCTCCGAATGGCTCGACGCCGTCGCCGGGCTGCTGTCCGGCCGTCGCACCTACGAGGCTTTCGCCCGAGACCGGCCCGCCGTCACCGGCCCCGGCGACCCGTTCGCGGAGCGGATGAACACCCTGCCGAAATATGTGGTATTCGGCAGCCTGGCCGAGGCGGAGTGGAGCCCGACCACCGTGCTGCCGGGTGATCCGGTTGTCACGGTCGCGCAACTGTCGCGCCGGCCCGGCCGGGAACTGCAGATCCACGGGAGCTCCTGGTTCGGCGCCGCCCTGCTCGCCGTCGGTCTGGTAGACACCGTCCGGCCGCCGTCGCGCCCACGATACTGCGGACGGGTCGGCGGCTGCTCGTCGGCGGCGGGGCTGCGTCTCACCCGCCACGAGGCCACGCCGCTCGGCCTGCTCTTGCTCGAGTACGAGACCACCGGTCCCGCGCCGCTCGCCGAATTCGACGGTGTCGCCCAGTTCGCCTGAAGCAACATCGGTCCGGTCGAGTCCGGACCACTGGATTCGAGGCATGGGCGCGGCCGGACCGGGTTGATACTGTGATTGCCCGCAACGATGAGGCCGAGGAGTGACTGTGAACCGTAGGGTGTTGAATATCTTTGCCGCGGGTATGGTTTCGCTGGCGATCGGCCTGCCGCCGGCCTCGGCGGCCGCCGAGGAAATCGCGGTGCGGCCCACCCCGGCCACCGAGCGGATCGAGACGACGACGGCACCGTTCGATCCGATCTGCCCGCTGTGCTTCGTACGCGAATTCTTGGAGACTTTCTCCTGACATTTCGCGGTGAACGCGGTGGCCTGTTCCTATTCCCGTCCCCGGCCGGGTCCGGGCCCGGTGGATCCAAGGGCGGTCTCGGTGATGGCGGCTCCGGCCGGCGCACCCTCTACGATCTCTTGGTGCCCGACCGATATGAACCCATCGATGTGCGGAATCCCCGCGTGGTCGCCGCCGTCAAGCTCCACCGTGGCGTAGCGCGCAGGCGGGCCGGCAGATTCCTTGCCGAAGGCGCGAATTCCGTCGGTGCCGCACTCGAGGCCGGTCGGGTCCGCGAACTCTTCTACTCCGCCGAGGGTGCCGCCCGGGAGCACGCGCTGATCGCCGGCGCCGAAGCCGATGGAGTCCGCACCACCCTGGTCTCCGACCGGGCCGCGCAGGCGCTGGGGGAGACGGTCACGCCGCCCGGTCTGGTGGCCGTCTGTGATCTGGTCGATGTACCGCTGGACCGGATCCTGTCCCCGGATTCCGGGTCGAGCGTTCCGCGGATCCTGGCGGTGCCGGTGGCGATCGCCGACCCGGGCAATGCGGGCACTCTCATCCGGGTGGCCGACGCGGTCGGCGTGGACGCCGTGGTCCTGGCCGGTGACAGTGTGGATCCGCACAATGGAAAATGCGTACGTTCGTGCGCGGGCAGCCTATTCCACATCCCGATCGTGCGCGCCCGCGATACCGTCGCGGTACTGGACCGTATCGAGGGCGCGGGTATCACCACCGTGGCGACCACAGCCGCCGGCGAAGTCGATCTCGAAGACGCCGGCGAACTGTTCACCCGGCCGGTCGCCTGGTTGTTCGGCAACGAGGCCCACGGCCTGGACCCGGAGGTCGCGCGCCGGGCCCGGCACCGTATCCGGATCCCGATCCGGGGGCGGGCCGAAAGCCTGAACCTGGCCACGGCCGCCGCGATCTGCCTCTACGCGAACTCGCGTACGCGCTTCGGAGACGGCGTCTGATCACGGCACAGGCCGCGGTGGACCGAGCGGTTCAGGATTCACATTCCGTGCTCGTACAAATCGGTGAGGATGTCCTGGGCCCAGTCGGCCGCGATCGCCTCCGGGCCGGTGACCCGTAGTGCGGCCAGCACGGTGAGCAACATTCCGGTCGAGAGGAAGCGCCGGGTGTCGGCGACCGAGGCGCCGGTGAGTTCACGGATGAGCCGGTAGATCCGCCCGTACCGGTCGCGGATGACCGGGCCGATCTCGGGATCGCCCGCAGCCGCGAAGGCGTGCAGTAGTACCTGCAGCAGGGTGCGCTCGGCGAGGAAGTGCTCGTAGGCCTCCGACAGCGCGTCGAGGGTGGCTCCTGGTCCCGCGCCCGCCGCGGCCTCGGTGAAAACCTCCTCGATGCGATCGCAGACCTGGGCGACGGCGGCGAGGAACAGGCGCTGTTTGGAGCCGAAGAGGCGGATGACGTACGGCTGGGAGACGCCGGCCCGGCGGGCGATCTCGTCGGTCCGGGTGGCCGCGTAGCCGGATTCGGCGAAGGCCTCGACCGCCGCGGTCAGCATCTGGGCCCCCCGTTCGCCGGCGGTCATCCTGGTCCTGCTCGTGGATTCCGGCATGGTTCTCCTCGTCGTCTCGTGCGCTCTTGACAGGTTATCAGTCGATGCATACCGTCATGACCAGACCAGTTATCATTCGATTACAACAAGGACTGGACATGACCGAGATCCTGAGCCCACCAGCTACGACACCATCCGCGGCCCCGGTGGTCACACCGCCGACCGGCACCGGGCGGCGACCACTCGCCGCCGTGCTGGCCGCGGCCGGTCTTCCGATGTTCATGGTCACGCTGGACAATCTGGTCGTCACCAACGCGCTTCCGGTGATCCGCGCCGAGCTGAACGCCTCCCTCGGCGACCTCCAGTGGTTCGTCAACGCCTACACCCTGTCGTTCGCCGCCCTGCTGCTCACCGCGTCCGCCCTCGGCGACCGGCTGGGCCGCCGCCGCGTGTTCCTGGCGGGTATCGCGGTGTTCACCGCCGGCTCGGCGGCCTGCGCGCTCGCCACCGATCCGGCGATGCTGGTCGCCGCGCGCGTGGTGCAGGGCTTCGGCGGCGCCGCGGTGATGCCGCTGTCGTTGACCCTGCTCTCCGACGCGGTACCGGAGCGGCTGCGCAGCGCGGCCATCGGGATCTGGGGCGGTATCGCCGGGCTCGGCGTGGCCGTCGGCCCGCTGCTCGGTGGTGCCGTGGTCGACGGGTTGAGCTGGCAGTGGATCTTCTGGGTCAATGTGCCCATCGGCGTCCTGGTGCTGCCGCTGGTGGTCTGGACACTGCGTGAATCCCGGGGCGGTGGCGGACGCCTGGACCCGGGGGGACTGGTCCTGGCTTCGGCGGGCGTGCTGGCGGTCGTCTGGGGCATCGTGCACGGCGCCGACGACGGCTGGAGCTCGGGCGGGGTGCTCGCCGCACTGATCGGCGGCGCGGTTCTGCTGGGCGCGCTCCTCGCCTGGGAGCGCCGAGCCGCGGCCCCCATGCTGGCGCCCCGGCTGTTCCGCATCCGGGCCTTCGGCATCGCCAATGTGGTGGCCTTCGCCTTCTCGATCGGCGTTTTCGGGTCGATCTTCCTGCTCGCCCAGTTCTTCCAGGTGGTGCAGGGTTACAGCCCGCTGGAATCCGGTATCCGGACCATGTCGTGGACGATGGCGCCGATGGTGGTGGCCCCGCTCGCGGGCCTGGTGATCGACCGCGTCGGCTCCCGGATCCTACTGGTCACCGGGCAGACGCTGCTGGCGGTGGCGCTGGCCTGGATGGCCGCGATCACCTCGGTGGACGTCGGTTACGGCACGTTCGTGGCGCCGCTGCTGCTCGCGGGCGTAGGAATGGGTCTGACCTTCGCGCCGCTGGCGACCGTGGTGATGGGGGCCGTTCCGGAAGCGGATCGCTCCGTGGCCTCGGGCACCAACAACACGGTGCGCGAAGTCGGCGTGGCGGTGGGTATCGCAGTCCTGGCCTCGGTGTTCGCCTCCTACGGTGCGTACACCGACCCGCAGAGCTATGTGGACGGGCTGGTACCGGCGGTCTGGTTCGGGGCGGGGATCGTCGCTGCCGGGGCGCTGGCCGCCGCACTGCTCCCGGGCCGGGTGACCGTGCCGGTGAGCTGAACGGGTACCGGCCGCGCGCGGGGCGCGGTATCGGATGGATCCATCGGCGGCGCGCACCGGCGCGTCGCCGATCAGCGTTCGCGGACCGAGACCAGCGATTCCGTGGTGCCGCTGGGTACGGCCGGGCGGGGCGTGCGCTGCCGTCTACTCGCGGTCGCGTACAGCACGACCAGCAGCAGGCTGAACCAGACGTAGCCGTTGCCGATCACCTTGTCCCAGGCCGACCAGTCCAGCTCACGGCCGTCGTTACCGGGCAGGTCGCTGTGTTTGGCCAGCACGAAGACCACCGCGGTGGTCACTGCCGCGGCATACCAGCCGCGCGCCTGCGACCAGGGCCGGGTGGTCGCGTAGCCGATTATCGCCAGCAGTGCGGGTGCCACCCATACCCAGTGGTGCGACCAGGAAATGGGAGAAACGAGCAGCGCCACCACCGCGTTGACGGCCAGCGCGATCATCGGAGGCGTCCCGGTGCGCCGGATGGCGGCCACCGCCACCGCCACGAGCGCCACCGCGGCGAGCAGCCACAGTGCGGTGGCCGGGGTGCCGGTGACCTCGAAGCGGGCCAGCACGGCCTGGATCGACTGGTTGGTCTGGAACTCCGACCCGCTCAGTCCACCGACATTGCCGAATCCGCCGAACCAGTACCGCACCGATTCGTCGGGCATCACCGCGAAACCGATCGCGGTGGCGATCGCACCGCTGATCGCGGCCGTCGCGGCGGCCTTGTAATCCTTGCGGATCAGGAAGAACAGGACGAAGGCCGCCGGGGTGAGTTTGATCGCTGCGGCGATACCGAGCAACACCCCGCGCGGCCAGCGCGGATTGCGGGACAGGCAGTCGGCGGCGACGAGGCCCATCAGGATTAGATTGACCTGGCCGAAATCCAGGGTCGACCAGACCGGCTCGAGCAGCAGCGCGAGCGGGGTCGCGGTCGCGGTGACCACCAGTGCGAGTCTGCGCTGGTCCTGGCGCGGCCAGACCTGCCGGGCCACCAGGAACAGGGTCATCGCCAGCGCGCCGATGGAGACCACGAGATAGGCGATCACCGACGCGGCCCACGGCAACAGTGCGTAGAGCCCGAGCGCCAGCGCGGCGAACGGCGGGTAGATGAACGGGAGGCTGATATCGGCGGCCGTCTCCGGGAGATGACCGTAGAGGTCGCCGCCGGCCCGCCACTCCTCGACCCCGAGCCGATAGACCTCGAGGTCGATGTACTCGCCGCTGATGCCGCGGAATGGATCGATCGGGCGTGACATACACACCCACGTCACGACCACGGCCAGCAGCGGCAGCAGCCAGACCGCCTGCCGGCGGGCACGTCCGGCGAGCGTCTCGGTGCGGGTCAAGGCGTTCGTCATCGGAGGGGACTTTACCGGTTGAAGGTGTCCGTGTACCGGGCAGTGAGCGGCGGGGGATATCGACGTGAGCCCGGCGGGGGCCATCGAATACGATTCCACCAGCAGCAATACGGGCGCGGGAGCCGACCGCGCCCGCTCACCGATGCCCAGGGGAGAGACGAGTAGACCGTGGCCGACGACACCGACGCAGGCGCAGCGACCGGCGGGCAGGAATCCGCCCTCACCGAAGAAGCCCTGGCCGCCGCGGCCGCGGCGGCCGAGAAGGACTTCGCGGCCGCTGCCGATCTGGACGCGCTCGCGGGCGCGAAAACCGAGCATATGGGCGGCCGGTCGCCGATCGCGCTGGCCCAGCGGGCGCTGGGATCGCTGCCCAAATCGGAGAAGGCCGATGCCGGTAAGCGGGTGAACAAGGCGCGGGCGCGGGTCTCGGAGGCATTCGAGGAACGGCAGCGGGTGCTGCTCGCCGAACGTGATGCCGCGGTGCTGGTCGCCGAGGCCATCGATGTCACGCTCCCGGCGGACCGGCGGCCGGTGGGAGCCCGGCATCCGATCACCGTCATCTCCGAACAGGTCGCCGATGTGTTCGTCGGAATGGGCTGGGAGATCGCCGAGGGGCCGGAAGTGGAGACCGAGCACTTCAACTTCGACGCGCTCAACTTCCTGCCCGACCATCCCGCCCGCACCATGCAGGACACCTTCCATATCGCACCGGCCGGGTCGCGCCAGGTACTGCGCACCCACACCTCCCCGGTGCAGGTGCGGTCCATGCTGGAACGCGACCTGCCGATCTATGTGGTGTGCCCAGGGCGTACCTTCCGCACCGACGAACTCGATGCCACCCATACCCCGGTGTTCTCCCAGGTCGAGGGGCTGGCCATCGACAAGGGCCTGACCATGGCCCATCTGCGCGGCACACTGGACGCGTTCGCGCGGGCCCTGTTCGGCCCCGAGACCACCACCCGGATCCGGCCCAACTACTTCCCGTTCACCGAACCCTCGGCCGAGGTCGACGTCTGGTTCCCGGACAAGAAGGGCGGCGCCGGCTGGGTCGAATGGGGTGGTTGCGGAATGGTCAATCCGAAGGTGCTCATCGCCAGCGGAATCGACCCCGACGAGTACAGCGGCTTCGCGTTCGGCATGGGTTTGGAGCGCACGCTGCAATTCCGCAACGGCATTCCCGATATGCGCGACATCGTCGAGGGTGATGTGCGGTTCACCCTGCCCTTCGGTATCCGGTCCTGACCCTTTTCGAGCGAGAGAGCGAACGTCACAGTGCGAGTAGCGCAGTCCTGGCTGACCGAAACGATCCGCCGCACCGTCCCGGACTGGGAGGTGACGCCCGCGGAACTCGACGCCGGATTCGTCCGGGTCGGGCTCGAGGTCGAAGAGGTCGACGAGCTGGAACGGGTGGGCGGGGATATCGAACACCCGCTGGTGGTCGGCCGGGTCGCCGAGATCACCGAGCTCACCGAGTTCAAGAAACCCATCCGGTTCTGCAGGGTCGATATCGGCGCGGAAGAACTCCAGGAGATCGTCTGCGGAGCCACCAATTTCGCGGTCGGTGACCTGGTCGTCGTCGTGCTGCCGGGCGGTGTGCTACCGGGCGGTTTCGCCATCTCCTCCCGCAAGACCTACGGCCGCATCTCCAACGGCATGATCTGCTCGGTCGCCGAACTCGGTATCGGCAAGGACCACTCGGGCATCCTGGTGCTGGAACCGGGCACGGCCGAACCCGGCACCGACGCCAACGACCTGCTCGGTCTCGGCGATACCGTCATCGAACTGAACATCACGCCCGATCGGGGCTACTGCTTCTCGGTCCGCGGCCTGGCCCGCGAACTGGCCTGCGGTTTCGATCTCGAATACGCCGACCCGGCCGTGCGCACCCTGCCCGAGGGGCCCGAGGCGTGGCCGGTGGACGTGGCACCGGAATCGGGCTGCACCCGCTTCGGTGTGCGCCGGGTCACCGGGATCGATCCGCATGCGGTGAGCCCGTGGTGGTTGCAGCGCCGGTTGCTGCTGGCGGGCGTGCGGCCGATCTCTCCGGCGGTCGATGTGACCAATTACGTGATGCTGGAACTCGGGCAGCCGCTGCACGCCTTCGACGCCGCGAAACTCAGCGGCGGCCTGGTGGTGCGCCGCGCGCGCCCCGGTGAGACGCTGCGCACCCTCGACGAGGTCGACCGCGAACTCGACGCCGAGGACGTGGTGATCGCCGACGACACCGGGGTGGTCTCGCTGGCCGGTGTGATGGGTGGCGCGTCCACCGAGGTGAGCGCGGAGTCCACCGATATCGTCCTCGAGGCCGCCACCTGGGATCCGCTGTTCATCTACCGCACCGCCCGCCGCCATAAACTGGTGTCGGAGGCGAGTAAACGCTACGAGCGGGTGGTGGACCCGGAACTGAACCTGGCCGCGCTGGACCGGGCCGCGTCGTTGCTCGCGGAGATCGCCGGTGGCACGGTGGAGCCCACGCTCACCGATATCCGGCTGCCGCTGACCCCGCCGGAACCGATTCGGATGGATATCGACCTGCCCGACCGGGTGGCCGGTGTCCAGTACGCCCCCGGTACGTCCGCGCGCCGCCTCACCCAGATCGGCTGCCATGTCGAGGTGGCGGTCGACGAGACCAGCGGCCACGGTCAGCTGGTGGTGACGCCGCCGAGCTGGCGGCCGGACCTCGCCCAGCCCGCCG
The DNA here is from genome assembly GCA_040674215.1 of Nocardia sp. NPDC050193. Taxonomy (GTDB): domain Bacteria; phylum Actinomycetota; class Actinomycetes; order Mycobacteriales; family Mycobacteriaceae; genus Nocardia. The sequence goes on from JBFARE010000003.1 coordinate 229,490, forward strand.
ACCTGGTGGAAGAGGTGTTGCGGCTCGAGGGCCTGGAACAGATTCCGCTGGTGCTGCCGCAGGCGCCCGCCGGGCGCGGCCTCACCGCGGTCCAGCGCCGCCGCCGCGCGGTGAGCCGGGCGCTGGCCTTCGCCGGCTGTATCGAGGTGCCGCCGCCGGTGTTCCTGCCCGCGGGTGTCTTCGATCTCTGGGGGTTGGACGCCGACGACCCTCGTCGCACCACCACCCGGGTACTGAACCCGCTGGATGTCGAACGTGCCGAACTCGCCACCACGCTGTTGCCGGGTCTGCTGGAGATCGCGGCCCGCAATATCTCCCGTGGCGCCCGTGATCTGTCGCTCTACGGGATCGCCCAGGTCGTCCTGCCCGGCCCGGACACCGCACCGGTGGCACCGCTGCCGGTGGACCGGCGTCCGACCGACGCCGAGGTTGCCGAACTGCTGGCCTCGCTGCCCGATCAGCCCCAGCACGTCGCGGTGGTGCTCACCGGCCGCCGGGAACCCCGGGGCCCGTGGGGTCCGGGGCGGGCGGCCGAGGCCGCCGACGCGTTCGCGCTCGCCGACGTGGTCGCCGAGGCCGCCGGGGTCCAGCTCGAACGCCGGCCCGGCAAACACCTGCCGTGGCATCCGGGGCGGTGCGCCGAGCTGACGGTGGACGGTGTGGTGATCGGCTACGCCGGCGAATTGCATCCCGGAGTGCTGGAACGCTCCGGCCTGCCGCCGCGCACCTGCGCACTGGAACTGGATCTGGACGCCCTGCCGCTGCGCGAAGCACGGCCCGCGCCGGCCATTTCTCCGTTCCCGGCCGTGCTGCAGGACGTCTCGGTGAGCGTCGCCCACGATGTTCCGGCGGCGGAGGTCGAGACGGCATTGCGATCCGGTGGCGGGGAGCTGCTCGAAGATATCGCGCTGTTCGATGTGTACGCCGGCGCGCAGGCCGGACAGGGCCGTAAATCGCTCACCTACGCCCTGCGTTTCCGGGCTGCCGACCGGACGCTGACCGAGGACGAGGCCAGCGCGGCGCGCGATGCCGCGGTGGCCGCCGCGTCGGACGCCGTGGGCGCGGTGATCCGTTCCTAGGAGAGCCGTTCTCCGGCAACGTGGTCGGTCCGTCCGAACGGGCGGACCGGACGTCGTAGGCTGGACGCATGACTGAACCCAGCACAGGCGATCCGGGCGCGCTCGCCGCGCGGTTGGCGGCCCTGCCCGACGAGCAGTTGCTGGCCGTCCTGGTGGTGGCCGCCGCGGGCCGCGACAAGCTGGCCCCGCTGTACGAAGCCGCCACCCGGCTGCTGTCGGAAACCGGGCAGAGCGCGGCGGCGTCCGGTGTGATTCCCGGCACCCCGGGAACCCCCGGCTATGGGACCGCGGCTGGCGCCGGTTCGTCCTTGCAGGTGGGCGGGGGTGCCGGCGCGGCCGCCGGGCCGGGTGGGGGAGCGACCGGTTCGGCCGGTGGCTACAGCGCTTCCGGTGTGCCGACGTTCGGGTCCGTACGCGATAAGGTCGAGCGGCGTTTCGGCACCGCGTTCGGCGCGCGGGCACTCGGTAGGCCGAGCCCGGCCGGCCGCGGCGCCGACGAACAGTGGGAAGCGCGTGAACAGGCCGCGCGGGAACGTCTGGCACAGATTCGCACCTCCTTGCACGAGGGCGAAGGGTCCTGATCCCGCCCGGCCCGCGCCGGAGCGACAGGGATGGACCCATGACCGACACCGCCGATACCGCACGCGTACTCGCCGGCCGGCTGCTCGACGCCCAGGTGCAGTGGCTGCTCGACGAGGTGAGCGGCGACCGGTTCGCCGAAGTCGTCGCCCGGGATGTGGCGGCCGCGCTCGAGATCGCGGGCACGGTGCACGGGGGCGAGGTGGTCGAGGTCGAACAGCTCGAGCAGACCGTGGCCACCCTGGTCGACAAGGTGGGCGGTAGCGCGGTCCTGGGGGATACCGCCGGTCTGTTCGCCGACGCGATCTACGACAGTATCGCCGCCAACGAGGATCACACCCTGGGCGAACTGGTCGAACGCGAACCGGTCGAGGCGCTGTTGCAGAAGGTCGTGGATATGCACCAGACCCAGGAACGGGTTCTGGAACGACTGACCGACAGTCCCCTGGTGGCCACAGTCGCCTCCAAGTTCGTCGACAAACTGGTCGGCGATTTCGTGGAGGCCAACCGGCAGCGCGCGGAGAAGATCCCCGGGATGGGCGCGCTCATGTCGATCGGTCAGTCCGCCGCCGACCGCGCCCGCAAGGTCGCCGAATCCAACAGCATCCTCGGTGATATCGCGGGCAAGGGCGCCCTGTACGCCCTCAAACGCACCAACAACGCGATCCGCGAATTGCTGCGCGACGCCCCCGTACACGACGCCACCATGGAGTTCTGGGATCTGCACGCCGACGAACCGATCAGCGGACTGCGAGAGTACCTCACCAAGCAGGACCTCCACGAACTCGTCGGGCTCTGTTACCGGATCGCGGTGACCACCCGGGAGAAGGAGTACTTCGGTCTGCTTGTGGCCGAATGCGTGCAGGTGTTCCACGAGAAGTACCGGGACCACACACTCGCCGCGCTGCTCGCGGAACTGGGCCTCACCGGCGAGGACATCGTCACCGAGATCCTGCGCTACGGTCCGGCGGTGGTGGAGACCGCCAAACGGGACGGGGTGCTGGCGGGGCTGATCCGCGAACGGCTGGAACCGTTCTACTACTCCGACGAAATCTTGAAAATCCTGACCCCGGCCGGGTAGGCGCCACGGGAATCAGGCGTCCGCGCCGCCTTCGAGGTCGAAACCGGAATCCCGCAGGATGAGCGCGAGGGTCCCGGGATCCACGGGACGCTCCGGCGGTTCTTCCGGCTCGACGGGATTGGCCCGCGCGATCGGCAGGAGTTCGTCGTAGCCCTCCTCGCCCGGGCGTAGTTCCTCATACCCGCGGTAGTGGATACCGTCTTCGGTCCGGCCCCGGAGCGGGAGCCGGATGGTCACACCGTCCGGTGCGAGCACAGGCGGGCCGGTGTCGTCAGAGTACGCGGTCAAAGTAGGCCTTCAGTCGGTCGGCAAGGGCTGTATCACCCAGGGTGAACTCCCTCAGCTTAGAGTTCCCGCCGTACATCCAGGCGGTGAAGGCTTCGGCGAACGCTTCCGACGGCTTGTCGAAGTAACTGTTCCAGCCACGGCGGCGGCCGAGCGCCCGAACCATATCCGCGTGCAGGCCCCGCCACTCGGCCCCGGCGCTCAGCCACTGTCCACCTGTCCCGTAGGCGGCGTCCGTGGCATGCCCGAATTCGTGCCAGATGACGTTGGCGCTCCCCGAATCGCCGCCGGTATTGATGACGATCCGCCGCGGTCCGCCCATGTACACGCCTTGGACGGTGTTCCAGCTGGTGCCCGGCTTCCGGCCGTACGGGGTGTGTCCGCGCAGGCTGTCGGTACCCGGCAGATCCAGCAGCTGCCGGTTACCGATCACGATCCCGCCTCCGGGGATCGCGTTCATATGCTCGCTCACCCGCTGGTAGATATGGCTCCGGACGCGGGCGAGCTGTTCGACCGCCCGCTGCGTCGCCTCGGATCTGTCCATGATGTCGACGAACGGCCCGCCCTCCGGTGGCGGGAACGCGACGGTGAATTCGTATCCGCCACCGAGGTCGACATGGTTGCCGGGGTGCAGCGTCATCTTGATGCCGGGCGTGATCGTCTCACCGTTGATGCGGGTGCCGTTGCTGGAACCTTCGTCGCGGATCCAGACACGGCCGGAGGGGTGTACACCGACAGTGGCGTGACGGCGGGACGTCAGTTCACCCCGCGGGATCTCCGTCGGCAGGTCCGAGTTGTCGCGGCCGAGGACCATCGGCTCGCCGCCGCGCGGAATCTCGAACGACCGATCCCCGTGCGGGCTGTTGAGTTTCACCGTCGTGGTCTTCGGCGTGGCCGGGGCGTCACCGTCCGCGAACTGGGCGCTGCCCACCCAGTCCCCGAACCGGACGGTATCGCCCGGACGCAAGGTCACCGGTGGTGCGGACGGGTCGACCTTCACACCGTTGAGGTAGGTTCCGTGCTCGGAGTAGTTGTCCCGCAGCATCAGGTTGCCGTAGGTGTCCCGGAAGATCGTCGCGTGCCGCGGGGATACCGATCGATGCGGGCCGAGTTGGTCGGCCATCGGTGACGTCCGGTCGCGGCCGACGAGTATTTCCTCGCCTCGGTTCAGGTGCAGTGGCGGTACGTGCCGGCTGTCGGAAAGGCGCAGCGACAGCGGCCTCTCGTCGCCCACTTCGAGCCGGGAGCGCTTACCGTCGATCGATACCGTGTCCTCGGGACCGATATAGCGTTTTTCGCCCGCCGCGAGTGGCCGGCCGTTCACTTCGGTGGCCGGATGTAGTTCCGGCTGCGGGTCGCGGACCCAGACCCGGCCGTCGGGATCGCGTCCGACGAAAACATCCCGCATACCGGTTCGGATCTGCTGTACCCACCCGCTGGGAACCTCCGATCCGCCGGCGATGTAGCGCACGGGGACCGGAATTTCCTGCCCCGGATCCAACCGGATCGGCTGAATCCGCAGGTCCGGTGGGAAATACAGGACCGCGGGCGGGTGGACGGCTTCGCCACCGAGATGCGCCGGCGCGATGAATCCGGGTCCGAGTGCGACCTGATCTCCGTCTTTGAGCGTCACCCGCTGGTTCGGGGCGATCCGGTCGCCATTGACCCAGACACCATTGGAGCCGGGGTTGTCCCGAATCCACACCCGTCCTTCGTAATCCATGCCCAGTGTCGCGTGCCGCTCGGAAATGCCCTGGTACCGGCTGAATTGCCGGCCGAACGGTGAATTGGGGTCGGTGCCCAGCGGAACCGACCGGCCGGGCTGCAACTGCGCCGGTACCGCCTCCGGCCCGATGCCGAAACGGAACTGTATCGGGGGTGCTCCGACGCTTCCGTCGGCCGGCAGGAACTGCGCCTCACCGCGGGTCAGCCCGAAGCGCAGGGAGTCACCTGGGCGCAGCGTGCGTTTCTCCCCGGGGGCCAGTGGTTCGTCGTTCACCCTGGTGCCGTTCGTGGATCCGTCGTCCTGGATCCAGACTCGGCCGCTGTCGTCCATGCCGATGACGAAGTGATCCTTCGACATGGTCACCAGGTCGGTGTTGTTCGGTCTTTGCACGAAGTCGCGACCGATACCGATGCTCTGCCCGCGGTGCAATCGCAGCGGCGCCGCGTCGTTCCCGAACAGCCGCACATCGGCCACCTGACGCCGGAAATCGAGGCCCAGATCGAACTGGCGGCTGAGCATGAGTTGCTGGCCGTCGTACACGCGGACCCATTCGCCGCCGGTCATCTGCTTGCCGTCGACGAACGTCCCGTTCAGGGAATTGTCGTCGCGGAGGAAGACATGGCCGGCATCGTCGACTCTGATGGTGGCGTGCCGGCGCGATACGTACTCGCTCGCCACATTGTGCAGAAGGGCGTCTCTGCCGCTGCCGAGCACGTATTCGTTGCCCGGCAGCAGCCGTAGCGGGAGTTCGTTCCCGCCCGGCGGAGTGAACACGACATCCACGTGCCCGCTCTCCGGGTGGCGGTAGAACCGGGTCTGGCCCGCGGACGGGGGAGCACCGGCCAGGTCATAGGCGTCGCGCTCGCGATTGCCGGCAGCGATGCGCTGGAGCGGTCGGGTCGGGGGGCCGTCGTACGATTCTTCCCGTGGTACCGGGCCCGCGGGCGGCTCGTCCGCTGTGGCGCGTACGTCGACCGTGCCGGGTGGCCGGGCGGAACCGGGGTCGCCGTCCCGGTCCCCGCGCGTGTGGTCGTCCCCGGTGTCGACTCGGGGCACCGCGCGATCCTGCCGCGCGGGTGGCCGGACCTGGCCGCGCGGGTCTGCGGTTTCGGGCCGGCCCTCCCGAGCCGGGGCCCGGTTGCTGTTCCGATCGGCCGGAACATGCTGCTGCGAATCCATTGTCGTCCGGCGGGCCTGACCGGGGGCGTCGCCGGGCCCCTGGTGCGGTGGAACGACGAACCCCGAGTCCGCGGAATGCGGGGGCGGGGCCGCGTCGGACATCCCGTCCAGTCGCTGGACAACTCCTTCGTGCCAGTCGTTGCGCCCCAGCGCGGAGAAAACAGGCTGCAGCTGGTCGACGCGCTGCCGGATCTCCGCCACCTCGGCGCGGGAGTAACCGTGCTCCTTCCACTGCACGGTCCCCTCGGCGGGCCCGTAATCCAGGAACTGTTTCGCGAAAGCGCCGATACGGCCATCCGGCGCGAAGGCCAGGCTGTGGTCGATGCCCCAGACATCGCCCGTCGGATCGATCATCCAGTTCTCGGCGCCCCGATCGGGAACATCGATCAGGGCGTCGAGCAGACCGAGCCTGTCGGCGGCGGGGGTTCCGTGGAACCGTGTCTCCGGCGTCCAGTCGCGTGGATACGCGTCCTGCGCGTTCTTGCCGGGGACAACCTCCATGTAGACGTGGCGTCCGTCGATGTGTACGGCCGGCACCCGGGCGCCGACCGCGTCACCGACGACCGAGGCGAGGAATTCCGCGTGCGCGTGCCGCGGGTCGGAGACGACCTTGTGCACTACTCGGGTGCCGTCCGGGAAGGTCAGTACTTCCGCGGTTCTCGCGGAATTCTCCTGGGTGCTGTGTCGTACCAGGGGTTCGGCTGCCGGGGGCTCGCCCGCGAGCAGTCGGTCGACGCGCCTGCCGAAATCCAACTGGCGCCGGGCGATCGGTGGCAGGTCGGTCCTGCCGCGCACACCGTCGACACCGGCCCGGTGTACCCGCAGCGCGCTGCCCGCCGCGCCGACGAAACCGCTCCCGAAGCCGACGACCGCGGATTCGCGCACCATCCTGAACATATCGCCGAGACTGTGGATGTCCTTGTGGTGGATGATCAAAGATGGGACCGCGCCCGCGATTCCACCGGTGACGCCACCCGCGCCGCCGATCAGCATGGTGCCGCCGAGGTGAGCGGTGAAGCGGCCGATATCACCGGTGGCCCGCCCGCCCAGGCGTTCGAGTACCCGTGGTGCGACCCGCCGTCCGACTTCCGCGCCGACCACGCCACCGACGACGCCGCCCGCCACCATCTCGGCCAACGAGCCGAGATCGAATTCATCGCGGACCCCGGTTTCGAGATCCCAGACCTGTGCGCCGGCGCTGATCGCCACACTGGTCAGGGCGCCTATCTTGGCAGCATGGACCGCCCCGTGCAGGGCGGCCCGGCGCGCGGCCCCGGCTGCCGCGCGGGTGGCCACGGTCGTCGTCAGTCTCGTGATCGCCGCGCGCATCGCCTGCTCGGCCGCCAAACGGTCGGCCAGCGCTTTGAACCCGCCGCCGTAGAGGAACAGCAGCGCGTCGTAGGCGAGCTGCACACCCAGGACTATGCCGGTGACGATCAGCAGATGCTGTGTCTGCTCGGTGATATCGGCGATGTCATGACACTGCCGGCCCATGTCCTCGCAGAGGGCGGCCTGGTTGCGCATGGCGGTGACCACGGTGCGATTGCGCTCGGACAGACTCGCCCGGGTGGCTCCCTCGATCGACTCTTCGGCGTCCCTGCCTTCGGTCTCGTATCTGACAGCTGCCGCGCCGAGCCCGCGGCAGGTGTCGAGGTAGCAGTCACCGCGGGCGCGCATCCGATCTACGTCGAGTTCGGGCCAATGTCCGATGACCAGGTCGCGCACTGCGGCCGGGACCTCGGCCAGCAGTGCGCTCGTATTCATTCCGGCCCGCCTCCCGGAATCTGTCAGGGCTGGTCAGGCGCCCTCTTCATCACGTATGGAGAAGTCGATATTCGCATATTGGCCGGGTTCCTGCCCGGTTCGTGCGCTTCTCGCCGATTCCTGTGGATGGGAATATGGCACTATCGGCAGCGAGTTCGTGTCTGGGTCGGAAGGCGGGCCGCAGTGTGGGCAACGAATTTCGCGCCGATCCCGACCGGCTGCGCGCGAAGGCACCGGCCTTCGAACAGCTGGGCGCCGAGGTCGAGGCGCTGGTACAGCGCTTACACGACCTGGTTTCCGCCGATTCCGCTCCGTGGGGCGGTGACGATTCCGGCAAGGCCTTCGCCGAGAGTTTCGCCCCGGAGGAGAAACGAACGCTGTCGGACCTGAACAGTCTCACCGAGGTGGTCCGGCAGGCAGGTCCGGATCTACGGCAGGTGGCCGCGAACTTCGAGCAGCGGGATCTCCGGGGCGGGCGGGAGGTGCGAAGCGCCGATCCGGTCCTCGCCCGCCGCACGGATACCGTCCCGAACAACCCTGCCGTCCCGGCCGGCGCCGGCGGATCCGATACGCCGACCGGCGCCACTGTCACCCCGGCAGCCGGCACCGCGCGGGCCCGCAACTCGGGTAGCGACCTCACCGGCCCGCGGAGCCGGGAATCGGCGGCGAGCACCTCCGCGGAAGGAGCGGTGGCGAAGAGGGCTTCCCCGGCCGGTCCGGATTCGCCGGGCGGGGCGGCTGCCCTGGCCGATGCGCAGCAGCGGCCACTCGAATCGCCTGGGCAACCGGCCGGTCCGGCCCCCGGGAACCGGTCCCGGGCCGAGCGTGAGGGCTCACCTACCGCAGCGCAGGCGACCGTGCCCCCGGCGGCCCGCGCGGCACAGCCCGCGACCGCGGAAGCGCAGCGGGCCCAGGTGCCCCCGAGCCCTGCACCGGTGCCACCAAAGGGGGCTGTACCCGCACCCACCGGAACCGCTCCCGCCACCCCGACCTCCCCCTGGTCGAAATCCGCTGCCGGCGGACCACCTCGGGTCACCGCCCCCGGGTCGGGCGCCTCCGATGCGCCGCCGCGGATGCCGAATCGCGCGCCACAGCGGCCCATCGGCAAACCCGCGGAACCGGAACGCCGGCCCGGTGGAGCAGCCGTCGAGCCGATTGCTTCACGCCTGGCGCAGGAACTCGCCGAGCGGCACGGCATTCTGGCTTTCGGCTTCGATACGCCGGGGGTCCCCCGCGAGGTATTGCTGGAGATCGTCGCCGCGGTGAACGATGTCCTGCCACGCCACCCGGCTCTCTCGCTGTCCGCCATCGGCATCGATGACCTGCCGAAGGGAACGACGATACGACTGGATTCGGAGCCGGCGGATTCCGGGCCGGAGCCGTCGGGCGCTGCGGCCACCGGCTACATCGCCCGCATCACCCTGGCGGCCCGCGCGGCCGTCGAACCGGCGGGGCTGCAGCGCGCGGTGCACGCGGACGAGGCGGCGGGTCTGCTCGCCCCCGGTTGTGCCCAACGACCCGTGTACTCCTCCGTCGTGCGCGAAATGGGGCGCGCGCTCGACGCGGCAGGTGGCTTCCGGGCCCGGACCGCGACCAGGCGCGCGCTCGTCGCCGCCTACCTTCCGCTGGCGAGCCGGGACACCGCTGGTTCGCTGGCGCGAACAGTTTCCGGGTTCGGGGTATGGCGGGCGCAGCTGGCCGGTGGTTTCCGGGCCGGCCGATTCGATCCGGAGGCGGCATTGGCCGAGGCGTTCACCGAAGTGGTATTGGACGTGGCCCGGGCCTCCCAGCCGGCCCGCACGCTGCACCGGCTGCTGGTCGATACCGCGGACGCCGCACGGACCCGGCCCGAATCGCCCTGAGCCGGTCGAACGGTCAGGAGGAGCGCACCAGCGTGGTGTCCTTCTTGTCCAGTTCGGCACGTTCGGCGAGCAGGTCGCGGATCTCGGTCAGCAGGGCGATGTCGGCCGGGGTCGACGGTTCGGCGTCCACCTTGTTGCGGGCGTAGAAGCGTTTCTGCATGGACTTCATCGGCAGGATGAGCGCGAAGTACAGCACCGCGGCGACCATGACGAAATCGATGGCGGCGCTGATGATCGGGCCGAGCGCGATGAAGGTCGCGGGTTTGCCCGCGAGCAGCGTGATACCGAAACCGAACTGGCTGCTGCCGCCGAGTACGGCCAGCAACGGTTCCACCACACCCTTGGTCACCGAACTCACCACCGCGGTGAACGCGGTGCCCATCACGACGGCGACGGCCAGATCGATGACGTTCCCGCGCATGAGGAAGTCTTTGAAACCTTTGAGCATCAATCCACTCCGTATCGAACGCTGCTGTTCCCCGCCGGTCCCGGTCTCGGCCGCTGAGCGGTACCGCGGCGATCGTGGTCCCGGCGCTACACCGCAGGTGATAGTGGCAGCCGGGATTGTGCCGCGCAAACCGGCAGCCATCGGATGCGTGCTGCGCCGGAATCCGCGCCCCGGGGTGCCTTCGCCGGACCGGCGGCCCGCGTCGCGCCACGCTAGGGTCGAGGCAGCGGGGGGACAACTGTCAGGAGGAAATCGTGGCATCGACGACACTGCTGGGCCGGGCGGTCCGGGGCTTCAACACGGGAGTGGTCGCCCTGCTCGACGCGCCGGTGCTGGGCCCGCTGCTGGGTAAGGGATTCGTGGAGATCGAGTATGTGGGGCGGCGGTCGGGCCGGACCTTCCGAACACCGGTGAACTATCTGAAGAAGGACGGCGGCTTGCTCATCGGTGTCGCCATGCCCGACAAGAAGACCTGGTGGCGCAACTTTCTCGGCGAGGGCGCGCCCATTGTGCTGCACTTCCGCGACGGCGATCGGCGCGGGCACGCGACCGCACGGCGTGACGAGAAGGGCCGTGTCGGCGTGCGGGTCCGGTTCGACGAGCCCGGCTGAGGCGCGGGTATCGAGAGCGCGAGGGGGTCCCTGTCGCGGGGCACGGAAATTGGTGTGCGGCAGTCCGGGCGAGTCGGTAGCCTTCCTACCGTGTCGAGCCCGGAGGCATCCAGAGCAGGGCTGCCGGTCATCCCCGTCAGCCCCTGATCTTTCGCTACCCGTTCACCGTGCCGCCTTCCGCCGCACGGTGATCCGGTGATTCCCGGGCGCTGACCGGGGTGACGAGACGTTTCCTGTCTCTTCCACCTCGGAGCCCTTCATGCCTTTTGCTCTCTACCTGCTCGCCCTGGCGGTCTTCGCCATGGGCACTTCGGAATTCATGCTCGCCGGTCTCGTACCGGATATCGCGGCCGATCTCGGTGTGGGCCTCGGTGCCACCGGCCTACTGACCTCGGCGTTCGCCATCGGAATGATTGTGGGCGCACCGCTGACGGCAGGTCTCTCCCGGAACTGGCCGATCCGGTCGAGCCTGCTGTGTTTTCTGCTGGTGTTCCTGGCCGCGCATATCGCCGGCGCGGTGACCGGCAGCTTCTCCGTCCTGGTGGCCACCCGCGTGGTGGCCGCCGTCGCGAACGCCGGGTTCCTCGCGGTCGCGTTGACCGCGGCCGCGGCGCTGGCCCCCGCCGGACGGCGGGGCCGGGCACTGGCGATCCTGCTGGGTGGTACTGCCCTGGCCACGGTCGCGGGGGTGCCGGGTGGGGCGCTGCTGGGGACGATGCTCGGCTGGCGGGCCACCTTCTGGGCGCTCGCGCTGCTGTGCCTGCCGGCCGCGGCCGGTGTCCTGGCCGGAATCCCCGAGGGCTCGGGGCAGGCCGCCGCCGATCTCCGTGGCGAACTCGCGCAGTTGCGACGTCCGCGATTGCTCGCGGCCATGCTGCTGGGTGCGCTCGTGAACGCGGCCACGTTCGCCGGTTTCACCTTCCTCGCGCCGTTGGTCACCGGGACGGGTGGGCTCGGCGCGTTCTGGGTGCCGGTGGCGCTGGCGCTGTTCGGGGTGGGTTCTTTCGCCGGCGTGACGGTCGCCGGGCGGTTGTCCGACGAGCACGCTGCGGTGGTGATCGCGGTCGGGGGTCCGCTGCTGTGCGGTGGCTGGTTCGCGCTCGCGCTGACCGCCGGCCGTCCTATCGCCCTGCTCGTCCTGGTGTGCCTACTGGGCGCGCTGTCCTTCGGGGTGGGCAGCACCTTGATCGCGCGGGTGCTCTACGAGGCCGCGGGCGCGCCGACCATGGCGGGCTCGTATGCGACGGCGGCGTTGAATGTCGGTGCCGCAGCGGGGCCCGCGATGGCGGGGCTCGCCCTGGCGGCCGGCTGGGGTGACCGGGGGCCGATGTGGGTGAGCGGTGTCCTGGTGGGAGTAGCGCTGCTGCCGGCGCTGCGGTTCCGCACGATACTCAGCGCGGCGGCGACCCGATAGGTCGGCAGAGCCGCTGTGTGAGCGCGGTGTATCGGCCGGTGAACGGCAGGTGGTGTACTCGGAACGTAACAGTGTCCAGAGTTCGACAACATGCGACCGGAATCGGTGTGCCGCCCCCTCTGCCGTTCGTTGATCTCACCGCGGCCGCGGTCGTCGGCGCGGGTGACCCGGGCAGGCCGCCGCGGGTGGGGACGCGGCGGCCCCGAACCCGGAGGACCGCGGCCGGCTGCGGTGCAGATCCGGTGGCCGCGGCGGCAGTATCCTGGCCCCGGTCCCGGCCCACCGCGGCCGGAAAGGATTCCTGTGCTCGCCTCCCTGCTCTTCGCCGTACTCGCCGCGGGCCAGCTGGCGCTCGCCGGCCGGTGCGCGCTCCGGTTCCGGGCCACCGGTGACCGGCTGCTCCTCGTACCCGCCGTGGTGTGTGCGGCCTTGGCCTACGACAACGCGATACTCGCGGCGGGTCGCTGGCTCGGCGCCGGTGCGACGCTGGAGAGCTGGTCGGCGCCCCGGTTCGTCGCCCACCTCGTGCTCACACCGCTGTTGATGCCGTGGGCGTGCGCCGCCGCGGCCCGGGCCGGAGTGGGATGGGTACGGAGCCGGTGGGTACGGGCGGCGATCGCGGCGGTGACGGCGGGGGTGATCGTGCTGGGGGTGGCCGCCGAACTGACTCCGCTCACGCTGGAACCGCGGGAGTGGGCGGGCACCGTGCGCTACACCACCGCGCACATGTCGGTGGCCGGACTGTTGTCGCCGGTCGTGACGGTGGTGGTCGTGCTGGTGGCGGCCGTGGCGGTGTGGCGGGCGCGGGGTTACCGGCTCTGGACCGTGACCACCGTGATCATGACCGCGGTCTCGGCGGCGATGCCGCCCATGCTGCTCACCAACTGCGCCGAACTGGTGTTCACCGCGGGTGTGGTCGCGACCGCGGTATGGCTGACGCAGCTGTCCCGGGCCCCCGGTGCCGCCGGCACGCTGAGCAAATCTCGGGCCGGGCGATGATTTCCGGAGTCCGGGCACGTCTTGTGTGATGTTCATACCGGCCGGCGGGAATCGCCCGGCCGGACCCGGTACGGGCATGACCGCAGGGAAGGAGAATCGGATGGCCGACGGTAAGGACCTCATACTCTCGCATATCGGTGTGCTGGTCGGTGATCAGCAGGAGGCCCTCGAGTTCTATCGGGATGTGATCGGCCTCGAGGTCCGCGCGGATCTGCCGCTGGGCCCGCTGCGCTGGGTCACGGTGGGACCGGCCGGACAACCCGGTATCGAGTTCATCCTGGAAACGCCGACCATGGTGCCCGACCCCGGACAGAGCGCCGAGGCGCAACGACGGCTCGCCGCCGGTGCGCACGGCACGCTGATCTTCGTCACGGAATCGGTGGACGAGACCTTCGCGCGGTTGCGCGACGCCGGGGTCCGGGTCACCCAGGAACCCGCCGACCGGCCCTACGGGGTGCGCGATTGCGGTTTCGCCGACCCCTGGGGGAACTTCCTGCGTTTCTCCCAGCCGCTGGGCTGAGCCGGTAGGAGGGGCGTCACCTGTGCCGACAGCCGGGTTCCGCGGCGTCCGGCGTACCCGGTCGGTCCCGGCCGTGTGCGTCGTTACAGCTACCGGCACGGTGGCCGTCCATACTGCTGATCATGGGCGATGCGCAGACCGCTGCAGGAAACGACGCGACCCTGCCGCTGCGCGAGGACATCCGGTTCCTCGGCGGCGTGCTCGGCGACACCATTAGCGATCACGAGGGCCCCGAGGTTTTCGACCTCGTGGAGCGGGTGCGGGTGGAGGCGTTCAGAGTCCGGCGGGAGGAGGTGGAGCGCAGCGCGGTCGGCGAAATGCTGGCCGGGGTCGACATCACAGTGGCGCTACCGCTGATCCGGGCGTTCAGTTATTTCGTGCTGCTGGCCAATCTCGCCGAGGACATCCAGCGCGACCGCCGCCGTGCCGCGCACGAGGCAGCCGGAGAAGCCCCGCAGGACTCCTCCCTGGCCGCCACCTACCGGAAACTGGACGCGGCCGCGGTACCGGGGAAGCGGGTGGCCGAACTGCTGGCCGATGCGCTGGTGTCCCCGGTGATCACCGCGCACCCCACCGAGACCCGGCGCCGTACGGTGTTCGACACCCAGACCAGGGTGACCGAGTTGATGCGCCGGCGGCAGCGGGCCCCCGAATCCGAGCGGGAACAGCTCGAGGTCGAGATCCGGCGGCAGGTGCTCACCCTCTGGCGTACCGCGCTGATCAGATTGTCCCGGCTGCGCATCCAGGACGAGATCGCTGTCGGCCTGCGCTACTACGAACTCACCCTGTTCGATGTCATCCCCGCGATCAACGCGAGTGTGCGCACGGCGCTGGGATCGCGCTGGCCCGAGCAGCGGTTGCTGCCCAAACCCATGTTGCGGCCCGGCTCGTGGATCGGCGGGGACCGGGACGGTAACCCGTATGTGACGGCGGAGGTGGTGCGCACGGCGGCGGCGCAGGCCGCGGGCGTGGCGTTCGCGCGCTACCTGCGCGAACTGGTGCAGTTGGAGAAGACGCTGGCGCTGTCGGCGCGGCTGGTCCCGGTGACCGCGGAACTGCGCGCGCTCGCCGACCGCGGCTATCCGGACCCGAAGACCTACGCCGACGAACCGTACCGGCGGGCGCTGTACGGCATCCGGGTCCGGCTCACCGCGACCGCGCGGCGGGCCGTCGCCGCGCTGGATCCCGAGGCGGCGGGTCCCTGGGAGTTCGAATCGTCCGCGGCCGGCGAGGGCACTTCCGGCACTCCGTACGGCACACCCCAGGATCTGCTCGACGATCTCGACGCCGTCGATGCCTCGCTGCGCGCCGGCGGGGACGCGCTGCTCGCCGACGACCGCCTCGCGGCACTGCGCTGGGCGGTGGAGACCTTCGGGTTCCATCTGCAGGGCCTGGATATGCGGCAGAATTCCGAGACCCATGAGCAGGTCGTCGCCGAACTGCTGGCCTGGGCGGGCGTGCATCCGGATTATCCGGGCCTGCCCGAGTCCGAGCGGGTGGACCTGCTCACCCGTGAACTACGTACCCGTCGTCCGCTGCTGGGGCCGCGGGCGCGGATCGGTGAGCTGGCGGCCAAAGAGCTAGGGGTCGTGCGTGCGGGCGCCGCCGTGGTGGCGGCCCTGGGCCCGGATGCGGTCCCCAATTACATCATCTCGATGTGCACCTCGGTCAGCGATCTGCTCGAGGCCGCCCTGCTACTCAAGGAGGGCGGGCTGCTCGATCCGGGGGACGCGGACAGCGGACCCTCCTGCCCGGCCGGGATCGTGCCGCTGTTCGAAACCATCGAGGATCTCGCGGCCGGTGCGTCGACGCTGGCCGCGGCGCTACAGGTGCCGGAGTACCGGGAGCTGGTGGTAGCGCGCGGCATGCGTCAGGAGGTGATGCTCGGCTACTCCGATTCGAACAAGGACGGTGGCTACCTGGCCGCGAACTGGGCGCTGTACCGGGCGGAACTGGATCTGGTGGAGCTGGCGCGCGAGCACGGGATCCGGCTGCGGCTCTTCCACGGCCGTGGTGGCACCGTCGGGCGCGGCGGGGGCCGCAGCTACGACGCGATTCTCGCGCAGCCCGCCGGCGCCGTGCGGGGTTCGCTTCGGCTGACCGAACAGGGCGAGGTCATCGCGGCGAAATACGCCGAACGCGGGGCGGCGCACCGCAACCTCGAATCGCTTATCGCGGGCACTCTCGAATCGACACTGCTGGATGTCGAGGGGCTGGGCGCCGACGCTGAACCTTCCTACGCGCTCATGGACGAACTCGCCGGCCGAGCTCGCGCCGCCTATGCGCGGCTGGTGCACGAAACCCCCGGTTTCGTGGAGTATTTCCGGCAGTCGACCCCGGTCGCCGAAGTGGGCGACCTCAATATCGGCAGCCGTCCCGCCTCCCGTAAACCCACCAACTCCGTCTCGGATCTGCGGGCCATTCCGTGGGTGATGTCCTGGAGTCAGGCCCGGGTGATGCTGCCCGGCTGGTATGGCACCGGGACCGCGCTCGAGGAGTGGATCGACGGCGACCCGGACCGGCTCGCCCGGCTCTCGGATCTGTACCGCCGGTGGCCGTTTTTCCGGACCGTGCTGTCGAATCTCGCGCAGGTGATGGCCAAGAGCGATCTCGATATCGCCGCCCGGTACGCCGAACTGGTCGACGATATCGAGCTGCGCACGCGCATTTTCGGGATGATCGAGCGCGAGCACGCCCGGACCGTCGCCGTCCATGCCGCCATCACCGGCAATGATCATCTGCTGGCCGACAATCCGTCGCTGGCGGAATCCATCCGCAACCGGTTCCCGTATCTGGAACCGCTGAACCAGATGCAGGTCGAACTGTTGCGCCGGTTGCGGGGCGGGGACGATTCCGAACTTGTGAAACGCGGCATCCTGCTGACCATGAACGGTTTGGCCACGGCACTGCGCAACTCGGGCTGACCCGTGCCGGCCGGCGGTGCGGGGCGCTGTTCGTCTCGGATCGGGCTCGGTGCCACCCGCGGCGGTGCCGGTCGTCGTACCGTCGGCTGTATGACGACCTGGAGTGAATTCACCGCCGAGGCGCCGCGGATCAGCGAGATCTTCCGTCGTCGCCACACCGCCACCAGCAATCTGTGCATGCTCGCCACCCTGCGTTCGGATGGATTCCCCCGGATCAGTCCGGTCGAGCCGCTCATCTTCGAGGAGAGACTGGTGATCGTCGGGATGCCGGGCACCACCAAATTCCGGGATCTCGCCCGCGATCCGCGCTTCTGCCTGCACACCGCGACCGAGGACACGATGGTGTCGGACGGGGATGCCAAACTGTTCGGCCTGGTGATCGACGATCCGGATACCGCGCTGCACGCGCGTTTCGCCGAGTACCTGTACGAGGACAACGGTCTGGATCTGCGGAACCAGCCGTTCGAGCACTTCTTCGTCGCCGACCTGACCTCGGCGTCGTCGGTCGAGGTCGGCGACGACCTGCTGCGGGTCACCATCTGGAAACCGGGCGAGGGCGAGCGCGTGGTCGAGAAGCGTTAGCACCGGGGTGCGGGTCGCCGCGGTGTCACGGCGCGCCCCCCGACCGTGGCGCGGCCGTTGTCGCGGCCGCGGCCGGCGGGGTCGCCGCGCCGGACCGTGGGCACATGTTCGAGGCCCTCGCGCCTGCGACGGTGGCCACGCTGATCTCCGAATATCGCTGACG
This sequence comes from Nocardia sp. NPDC050193, assembly GCA_040674215.1. Taxonomy (GTDB): domain Bacteria; phylum Actinomycetota; class Actinomycetes; order Mycobacteriales; family Mycobacteriaceae; genus Nocardia. Next base: position 246,706 of record JBFARE010000003.1, read on the forward strand.
CACCGGTTCCGGCCGGTCGTCACTCTCCGGTGAAATGCGGCGTGCGCCGCTCCAGCATCGCCGCGACGGCTTCGTCGTGATCGGCGGTGTGGTGGGTGAGGGCCTGCATCGCGGCGGAAAGTTCCAGCAGCGTTTCCAGGCTCTGCTGCTGGCCCTCGCGTAACAGGCGTTTGGTCATCCGCAGCGCGTGCGGCGGATTGACCGCTATCTCCGCGGCGAGCCGGTGGGCCGTTTCGAGCAGGCGGCCGGGTTCGACGACCTCGTTGACCATTCCCCAATCGAGGGCGGTGGCGGCATCGATGGCGGCTCCGGTGAACGCCAGTTGGCTGGCGCGGGCCATCCCCACCGCCCGGGGCAGCAGCCAGGCGCCGCCGTCGCCGGGGATGAGGCCCAGCCGGACGAAACTCTCCGCGAAGGTGGCGGTGGTCGCGGCGATCCGCATATCGCACATGAGGGCGAGATCGCAGCCGGCGCCGACGGCCGGGCCGTTCACCGCGGCGATGGTGGGGATCTCGCAGTGGTACAGGGCCCTGGGAATGCGCTGGATGCCGTGCCGGTAGCCCTGGCGCAGGTCGGCCGGGGCACCGCCGAACATGCCGGCCTTGTCCCGCATGTGCTTGACATTGCCGCCGGCACTGAACGCCGTACCCGCTCCGGTGAGGATGGCCACCCGGATCGAATGGTCGCGGTCGGCGGCCCGGACGGCGTTCTCCAGGGCCTCGATCGTCGCCTCGTCGGAGATGGGGTTGCGCTGCTCGGGATTGTCGATGGTCCAGACGACGACGTCGCCGGTGCGCTCCACGCGCACGGGTGCGGTCACGGTAACTCCTCGGGCCACGGTGCTGCGGTCATCGGCAACAATGCCCGATCGGTTCGGGCGGGGCGAGTGCGAGGTGGGGTTCGGCGCGGTGGGCCGGGTCTGCGCGGGGTTTCCGGTGTCTTGCGCGGGTGCGTTGCCGAGGGGCGCGGCGACCGGTCCCGTCCGGTGGTTGCGCTCGTGCGCCAGTCGTGCGGTGAGGCCCACGAGGGTGCGGGTGCGTGACTCGAGCCGGGCGAGTGCGGTGCCGAGTTCGCTGTCGGGCACCGCGGTGAGGTTACAGGCAAGCAATGCGTCGACCGCCTGATCCAAGGCACCGAGCGGGTCCCGCAGCCTGCCATTCGAACACATGTTCTAAATGCTAGCCGATGTCGTGGCGGTGTCGGCGGGTGTGGAGCCGGGGGCTACTGGGCCACTGGGTCGCTGTCGTTGTCGATATCCGGCCGGATCCCGGGGTGGGCCCCTTGTGATGTCCGACCCTCGTCCGGTCGCTGGTGGGGAGGCGTACGGGGACCGGTTTGTGAATGAGCTTGCATGGTCGTGCATAATCATGACATGGCTGATCTCACGGATATGCCCGACCGGAACGGACCCCTGCGCGTGGCCGTCGCCGGTGCCAGTGGTTACGCGGGCGGGGAAGTGCTGCGTCTGTTGCTGGGGCATCCGGAGTACCGAGCCGGGCGCCTCGAGATCGGGGCGCTGACCGCCGGTAACAACGCGGGCACCGCACTGGGTGCACTGCAGCCACAGTTGCTGCCGCTGGCCGACCGGATCCTCGCCCCGACCACGGCCGCCGAACTGGCCGGCCACGACATCGTGTTCCTCGGCCTGCCGCACGGGCAGTCGGCGGCACTGGCGGCCGAGCTACCGGAAGCGACGGTCATCATCGACTGCGGTGCCGATTTCCGGCTCACCGATCCGGCCGCCTGGGACCGATACTACGGCGGACCCCACGCGGGGAGCTGGCCGTACGGTCTGCCGGAACTACCCGGGGCTCGGGAGTCGTTGCGGGGCGCCACCCGGATCGCGGTCCCCGGCTGCTACCCGACGGTCAGCAGTCTGGCGCTGGCTCCCGCGGTCGCCGCGGGCATCGTCGAGCCGGCGGTGCACATCGTCGCCGTCAGCGGCACCTCCGGGGCGGGCCGCAAACTCGATGTCGGCCTGCTCGGGTCCGAGGTCATGGGGTCCGCGCGGGCCTACGGTGTGGCCGGTGCGCACCGGCACACCCCGGAGATCACACAGAACCTGTCGGCGGTCGCCGGTGCGCCGGTCCGGGTGTCGTTCACCCCGGTGCTCGCGCCCATGCCGCGCGGAATTCTCGCCACCTGCACCGCGCCGGTGCGGGTGGACGCGGCCGAGGCACGCGCCGTCTACGAGAAGGCCTACGCCGACGAGCCCTTCGTGCACCTGCTGCCCGAGGGCGTCCTGCCCCAGACCGGGTCGGTGCTGGGCGCCAACTCCGTCACCCTGCAGGTCGCCGTCGACACCGACGCCGGCCTGCTCGTGGTGATCGGCGCGATCGACAATCTGACCAAGGGCACCGCCGGCGGCGCAGTGCAGTCCATGAATCTCGCGCTCGGCTTCGACGAGACCGCCGGGCTGTCCACCGTAGGAGTGGCACCGTGACCACCGACCAGAACGGAAACCTCGTGCACAACCAGGGCGTCACCGCACCGCTGGGCTTCCGGGCCGCCGGGATCGCCGCGGGTATCAAGGCCAAGGGCGGGCCCGACCTCGCGCTCGTCTTCAACGAGGGCCCCGACTACGCGGCGGCCGGCGTGTTCACCAGCAACAAGGTGAAAGCCGCGCCGGTGCTGTGGTCGCAGCAGGTCCTGAAAGGCGGACGGCTGCGCGCGGTGATCCTGAACTCCGGCGGGGCCAATGCCTGCACCGGGCCCGAGGGCTTCCAGGACACTCATCGCACCGCCGAGGAGCTCGCCGCGGCCCTGAGCAACTGGGGCACCGAAACCGGAGCCGGGGAGATCGCGGTGTGCTCCACCGGCCTCATCGGTGACCGGCTGCCGATGGACAAACTTTTGCCCGCGGTCACCGAGATCGTGCACGAGATGGGCGGCGGGATGTCCGGCGGTACCGATGCCGCGCACGCCATCATGACCACCGACACCGTGCCGAAGGAAGCGTCCCTGCACCACCCGGACAAGTGGAACGTCGGTGGCATGGCCAAGGGCGCGGGCATGCTGGCCCCCGGCCTGGCGACGATGCTGGTCGTGCTGACCACCGACGCCGTGGCCACTGCCGGCCAACTCGACACCGCGCTGCGGCGGGCCACCCGGCTCACCTTCGACCGCCTCGATGTGGACGGCGCGATGTCCACCAACGACACCGTCCTGCTGCTGGCCAACGGCGCCAGCGAGGTCACACCCACCCAGGACGAACTGGACGCGGCCGTGCTCGCGGTCTGCGACGATCTGGCCGGTCAGCTGATGGCGGACGCCGAGGGTGTCACCAAGCGGGTGCTCGTCACAGTGGAGGGCGCGCGCAGTGAGGACGACGCACTGGTCGCGGCCCGGATCATCGCCCGGGACAGCCTGGTCAAAACCGCCATGTTCGGCTCCGACCCGAACTGGGGGCGGGTGCTGGCCGCGGTGGGCACCGCGCCCATCGAGCTGGACCCGGATCTGATCTCGGTATCATTCAACGGATTCCCGGTCTGCGTCGACGGTACGGGTGCGCCCGGCGCGCGTGAGGTCGACCTGTCCGGCGCCGATATCAATGTGGTCGTCGACCTGCGGCTGGGCGACGGTACCGCCACTGTCCGCACCACCGATCTGTCCCACGGCTACGTCGAAGAGAATTCGGCCTACAGCTCATGACCGACGCGCTGCGCGAACTGTCCGCGCTGGACAAAGCCCATATCCTCGCTGGTGCGCTGCCCTGGCTGCAGAAATTCCGCGACAAGATCGTGGTCGTGAAATACGGCGGCAACGCCATGATCGACGACGGCCTCAAACGTGCCTTCGCCGCCGATATGGCATTTCTGCGCACCGTCGGCGTGCACCCCGTGGTGGTCCACGGTGGCGGGCCGCAGATCTCGGCCATGCTGAAGCGCCTCGGCCTCACCGGGGAATTCCGGGGCGGGTTCCGGGTCACCACACCCGAGGTGATGGATGTGGTCCGGATGGTGCTGTTCGGTCAGGTCGGCCGGGAACTGGTCGGGCTGATCAACGCGCACGGGCCCTACGCCGTCGGGATCTCCGGTGAGGACGCGCGGCTGTTCACCGCGACTCGCCGCACGGTGTTCGTGGACGGGACGGCCACCGATATCGGACTGGTCGGCGATGTCACCGATGTGCACCCGGATTCGGTGCTCGACCTCATCCGCGCGGGCCGGATCCCGGTGGTGTCCACCATCGCCCCCGATGCCGACGGCGTGGTGCACAACATCAACGCCGACACCGCGGCCGCCGCGCTGGCCGAAGGGATCGGCGCCGAGAAACTGGTGGTGCTCACCGACGTCGAGGGCCTGTACACGAATTGGCCGGACCGCTCCTCGCTGACCAGTGTGATCGACACCGACGCGCTGGCCGACCTGCTGCCGTCGCTGGACGCGGGGATGGTCCCCAAAATGGAGGCATGTCTGCGCGCGGTCCGCGGTGGCGTATCGGGCGCACACGTCATCGACGGTCGCGTACCCCATTCGGTACTGCTGGAGCTTTTCACCGGGGAGGGAATCGGGACCATGGTCACACCGCCGGCGAACGAGGAAAACGGAGTCAGAGCATGAGCACTGCGGAACTGCGGCAACGTTGGTCGAACGTGATGATGCGCAACTACGCCACCCCGGAGGTCGTGCTGACCCGGGGCACCGGCGCGGTCGTGTACGACGCGGACGGCAACCGCTACGTCGATTTCGTGGGCGGAATCGCGGTCAACAGCCTCGGTCACGCACATCACGCCATCCTGAACGCGGTGATGGACCAACTCGGCACGCTCGGCCACGTGTCGAACCTGTACGGCAGCGAACCGGTGATCGAGCTCGCCGAACGGCTGCTCGGGCATTTCGGTGACGGTGACGGTCGTGCCTTCTTCTGTAACTCCGGCACCGAAGCCAACGAGGCGGCCTTCAAACTGGCCCGGCTCACCGGACGGCGCAAGATCATCGCCTGCGACGAGGCATTCCACGGCCGCACCATGGGCGCCCTCGCGCTCACCGGTCAGCCGTCCAAACGCGCGCCGTTCGAACCCATGCCGCCCGGCGTGGTGCATATTCCCTACGGCGACGCGCGGATCCTGGAACGCGCGGTCGATGCCGATACGGCCGCGGTCTTCCTCGAACCGATGCTCGGTGAGAGCGGTGTGGTGGTGCCGCCGATGGACTATCTGGTGCGGGCCCGGGAGATCACCGCGCGCGCCGGGGCGTTGCTGATCCTGGACGAGGTCCAGACCGGTATCGGCCGCACCGGCAAGATGTTCGCGCATCAGTCGTTCGGTATCACCCCCGATGTCATCACCCTCGCGAAGGGTCTGGGCGCCGGCCTGCCGATCGGGGCGGTCCTGGCCACCGGGCCCGCGGCGGAACTGTTCACGCCCGGTATGCACGGCACTACCTTCGGCGGTAATCCGGTCTGCGCGGCCGCGGCCCTGGCCGTGCTGCGCACGCTCGAGGACGACGGGCTGCTCGAACACGTCGAATCGGTGGGCAAGCGACTCAGCGACGGGATCGCGGTGCTCGAGCATCCGCTGATCGCCGATGTGCGCGGGGCCGGCCTGCTGATCGGGATCGGCCTGACCACTCCGGTGGCGTCCCGGGTCGAGGCCCGTGCGCGGGCCGCCGGATATCTGGTGAACCCGGCCAAACCCGATGTGATCCGGTTGGCGCCGCCGCTGGTGCTCACCGAAACCCAGGCCGACAATCTCGTGCTGGATCTGCCCGGGATCCTCGACGAGGTACTGGCCGAAACGAAAGGACCGCGCGGATGACCGCCTCCCTACAACCGGCCACCGCTGTCCGCCATTTCCTGCGTGACGACGATCTGGCCCCCGCCGAACAGGCCGAGGTGCTGGCCCTGGCCGCCGAACTGAAGAAGAACCCGTTCGCGCACCGGCCGCTGGAGGGACCGCGCGGCGTCGGGGTGATCTTCGACAAGAACTCCACCCGGACCCGGTTCTCCTTCGAACTGGGTATCGCCCAGCTCGGCGGGCACGCGATTGTGGTGGACGGGCAGACCACCCAGCTCGGCCGTGACGAAACGCTGGCCGATACCGGCCGGGTCCTGTCGCGTTATGTCGAGGCCGTCGTCTGGCGGACCTTCGGTCAGCAGCGGCTGGAGGAAATGGCGTCCACCGCCACGGTTCCGGTGGTCAACGCGCTGTCCGACGACTTCCATCCCTGCCAGGTGCTGGCCGATCTGCTCACCATCACCGAGCACAAGGGCGGTCTGCGCGGGCTGCGGCTGGCCTATTTCGGTGACGGCGCCAACAATATGTCCCATTCGCTGCTGCTGGGCGGGGCCACCGCCGGACTGCATGTCCGGATCGCTGCCCCGGCGGGTTTCCTCCCGGCGCCCGCGGTGGTCGAAGCCGCCGAGGCCCGCGCCGCCGAGACCGGCGGCAGCATCGTCGTCACCGAGGACCCGCTGATCGCGGCCGACGGCGCCGATGTGCTGGTGACCGATACCTGGACCTCCATGGGTCAGGAGAGCGACGGCCTGGACCGGGTCGGCCCGTTCCGGCCGTACCAGGTGAACACCGAGTTGCTGGCCCGGGCCGGTGCCGATGCCATCGTGCTGCACTGCCTGCCCGCCCATCGCGGCGAGGAGATCACCGACGAGGTACTCGACGGACCGCAGAGCGTGGTCTGGGACGAGGCGGAGAACCGGCTGCACGCGCAGAAGGCGCTGCTGGTGTGGCTGCTGGCACGCGAGGACGCGCGACGACGATGAGCGAGGCCCGGATACATTCGGCGGGACCGGTCACCGCCGCCACCCGCGCCGGCCGGCAGTCGCGGATCATCGCGCTGCTGTCCGCGCATCCGGTGCGCAGCCAGACCGAGCTCGCCACCCTGCTCGCCGCGGAGGGGATCGAGACCACCCAGGCGACGCTGTCGCGGGATCTGGACGAACTGGGCGCGGTGAAGCTCCGGGCCGCCGACGGCGGCGCCGGGGTGTACGTGGTGCCGGAGGACGGCAGCCCGGTGCGCGGTGTCACCGGCGGCACGGGGCGGTTGGCCAAACTGCTCGGTGATCTGCTGGTCTCCACCGATTCCAGCGCTAACATCGCGGTCCTGCGCACCCCGCCGGGCGCCGCGCATTTCCTGGCCAGCGCCCTGGACCGGGCGTCGCTGCCCTATATCGTCGGCACCATCGCCGGGGACGACACCATCGCGGTAATCGCGCGCGAGCCCCTCACCGGCGCCGAACTGGCCGCGAAGATCGAAAACCTCGCCTGACCCGTGCGCCCGTGACCCGGCGGTCAGTATCTGGGTCCGCCGGCCCGCGCCGACGTGCGATACGACAGCCACCGCCCGGTGGCGCTGGACACCACGCAGACGAACGCGACCGCCGACAGCAGCAACAGCGGACCGGTGAGCGCCAGGACCGCCAACTCGCGTGTGGCGACGGCGGCGACCGACCCGGCGATCGCCGACAGTACGCCGATCACCGAGCTCACCAGCGTCAGCACACGACCCGACCGCCTGCCCGCCAGCAACAGCAGGCCGGCGCCGACCCACAGCAGTGAAACGACTCCGATGAACAACAACGCGATCACCGAATAGACGAGATCCGCGCGCCCGGCGGGTGTGCCTTGGGCGATCGTCCGGCCTGTCTCCACCAGCCCGACACAGAAGACGAAGACCGGGAATACCGCGACGAGCAGGGTGGCGAGTCCGGCGGTGAGGGCGGTCCCACGTCCCGGTTGCGGTCCGGCTGCCTGCGGCTGCGGCCAGGACCGGCCGCCCGGTGGCCGGGGGTCGGCGACCGGCGCGCGCGGATCGGTCGTCACCCGCCGCGGTGCGGGCTGCGGTTGCGGCCGGGAGACGTGGCCCGCGCGGAAGTCCGGCGGCGTGGGGGCGAATGCCGGTTGCGCCACCGGTGCGGGTGTGGCCGGGGCCGCCGGCGGTGCCGCGATATGCCTGCCCTCCAGTGCGTCGCGGACGGCCGTGGTGAACTCGCCGCAGCTGCGGAATCGCTCGTCGCGCTGTTTGGCCATCGCCCGGGCGACCAGCGCGTCGACGGTCGTGGGCAGGTCGGGGCGGGCGGCGGTGAGCCGCGGCGGCGGTTGCGAGATATGCCCCATCACCACCTGGCCGGGGTTGGTGGAGGCGTACGGGGGCCGGCCGGCGAGCACCGCGAACAGGGTGCAGGCCAGCGAGTACTGATCGGAGCGGTGATCGACCATCGTGCCGGACAACTGCTCCGGGGAACCGTAGGCGAGGGTGGCGGTGAACGCGCCGGTGGCGGTGAGCTTCGTATTGGCGTCGGTGAGCCGCGCGATACCGAAATCGGTCAGTACCGAATGGGATTCACGCAGCGATTCGGCATCGGCGATGAGGATATTGGCCGGTTTCACATCGCGGTGCAGCACGCCCCGGCTGTGCGCGTAGTCGAGTGCCGCCGCGGTCTCGCCGAGCAAACGGATCGCGGTCGCCGGCGGATGCGCGCGGGCATTCCAGGTCGCCGCGTCGGTGCCCCGGATGTACTGCATGGCGATCCACAGGTGCCCGCCGTCGGTCCCGCGGTCGAACACTCCGACGATTCCCGGATGGTCCAGCCGGGCGACGACATCGGCTTCCAGTTCGAACCGGCGGGTGAGTGCGGTATCGGTGCTCACCTCCCGGTTCAGCAGCTTCAACGCGACACTGCGCGGTAGCCGCGGATGGCGGGCGAGGTACACCGTCCCCATACCGCCCTGTCCCAGCACCCCTTCGATCCGGTATCCGGCGAAGGTCGCGCCCACCCCCAGCACCGCCGCTCCTTCCGCTCCCGTCCGAACGCCGTGACGCTACCGCACTTTCGGGCGCGGGACCCGAGAGGGGAGTTGCCGGGTAGCCGGCAGCGCTCAGTGGTTGTTCACCAGGTCCTGCAGGAACGGTGTGGCCATCTCGATACCCGATTTGCCGAGGCTCAGGGCGGCGTTCCCGAGGGTGACGACGTAGTAGCCGATCGTCTCGTAGTTGTCCTGCGCCCACTGCTGCAACGTCTGCACGGTTCGTCCTCCTCTGCCTGTCGAGCGCCGAGCGGTGTGATCAGCGTCTCATAAGGCGGGTGGGCGGGGAAGGGGCGAGCATGGATCGCCACGGTTCCGGGCTCGGCATACTGCCAGGTAGTGGACATCGCCACCCCGATTATGAATGAGATTGCACCATCGTGCATAATCATTTGTAGCGGCGGCGCGAGAGCCGAGCAGGCAACGGGCCAGCATACTGCTGAAAAGACGGCGGGCCGCGTACGCGGAACATCACCCGCACCACCGAACATCATCCGAGGAGCACCAGAACATGTCCGATCGCGTCGTACTCGCCTACTCCGGTGGGCTGGACACCTCCGTGGCCATCAGCTGGATCGGCAAGGAGACCGGCGCCGAGGTCGTGGCCGTGGCCATCGATCTGGGGCAGGGGGGCGAGGATATGAACGTGGTGCGTCAGCGTGCGCTCGACTGCGGCGCCGTCGAAGCGGTCGTCGTGGACGCCCGGGACGAGTTCGCCGATGAGTACTGCCTGCCGACCATCCAGGCCAACGCGCTCTACCAGGGCGAATACCCGCTGGTTTCGGCCATCAGTCGCCCGCTCATCGTCAAGCATCTGGTGGAGGCCGCCAAGTTCCACGGTGCCGACACCGTGGCGCACGGCTGCACCGGTAAGGGTAACGATCAGGTCCGCTTCGAGGTCGGCATCGGCGCCCTGGCTCCCGACCTGAATGTGATCGCCCCGGTCCGCGACTACGCGTGGACCCGGGAGAAGGCCATCGCCTTCGCCGAGGAGAACAAGCTCCCGATCAATGTCACCAAGAAGTCGCCCTTCTCCATCGACCAGAACGTCTGGGGCCGCGCGGTCGAGACCGGCTTCCTCGAGGACCTCTGGAACGCGCCGACCAAGGACGTCTACGACTACACCACCGACCCGACCGTCAACTTCGAGGCACCCGACGAACTCATCGTCACCTTCGAACGCGGCGTTCCGGTCGCCATCGACGGCCGTCAGGTCAGCGTGCTCGAGGCGATCACCGAACTGAACGGCCGCGCGGGCCGGCAGGGCGTGGGCCGGCTCGATATGGTCGAGGACCGGCTTGTCGGTATCAAGAGCCGCGAGATCTACGAGGCTCCCGGCGCCCTCGCGCTGATCACCGCGCACCGTGCGCTCGAGAACGTGACCCTGGAGCGGGAGCTGGGCCGCTACAAGCGGCAGGTCGAGCAGCGCTGGGGCGAACTGGCCTACGACGGTCTGTGGTTCTCGCCGCTGAAGCGGGCGCTGGACGCGTTCGTCGCGGAGACCCAGCAGCATGTGTCCGGTGATATCCGGATGGTGCTGCACGCCGGGAACGTCGTGGTCAACGGCCGGCGCAGCGACCAGTCGCTCTACGATTTCAACCTGGCCACCTACGACGAGGGCGACAGCTTCGACCAGTCGCTGGCCAAGGGTTTCGTGCAGATCCACGGCCTGTCCTCCAAGGTCGCGGCCAAGCGGGATCTGAACCAGAAGTAACGCACAGCGCAACCGGCACGGCCGACCGAGACGTGGGAGAGGTAGTGGGCACCAACGAGGGCGCGTTGTGGGGTGGGCGGTTCGCCTCCGGCCCCGCCGAGGCAATGGCGGCGCTGAGTAAATCGACCCAGTTCGACTGGGCGCTGGCGCCCTACGATATCCGTGCCTCCAAGGCGCACGCCCGAGTGCTGAACAAGGCCGGGCTGCTGTCGGAGGCCGATCTGAGCGCCATGCTCGCCGGCTTGGACCGGCTCGCCGCCGATGTCGCATCCGGCGCCTTCGCGCCCGCGGAATCGGACGAGGACGTGCACGGCGCGCTCGAGCGCGGGCTCATCGACCGGGTCGGTCCGGAACTCGGCGGGCGGTTGCGGGCGGGCCGTTCCCGTAACGATCAGGTCGCCACGCTGTTCCGGATGTGGCTGCGGGACGCGGTGCGGCGTCTCTCAGCCGGTCTGGTGACGGTGGTGGACGCCCTCGCCGACCAGGCCGCGGCACATCCGGACGCGGTGATGCCGGGCAAAACCCATCTGCAGGCGGCCCAGCCGGTACTGCTGGCCCACCATCTGCTCGCCCACGCGCATCCGCTGCTGCGCGATATCGACCGGCTGCGTGATTTCGACAAGCGGGCCGCGGTCTCGCCGTACGGGTCCGGTGCGCTCGCCGGGTCCTCGCTCGGCCTCGATCCCGAGGCCATCGCGGCCGAACTGGATTTCACCGCCGCGGCCGCCAATTCCATCGATGCCACCTCGGCCCGGGATTTCGCGGCCGAGGCCGCCTTCGTCCTGGCGATGATCGGGGTCGACCTCAGCCGGATGGCCGAGGAGATCATCCTGTGGAGTACGCCGGAATTCGGCTACATCACCCTCGCCGACGCCTGGTCGACCGGTTCGTCGATCATGCCGCAGAAGAAGAACCCGGACGTCTCCGAACTCACCCGCGGTAAAGCGGGCCGGTTGATCGGCAACCTCACCGGACTCCTCGCCACCCTGAAGGCCCAGCCCCTGGCCTACAACCGGGATCTGCAGGAGGACAAGGAGCCGCTGTTCGACTCGGTGGCCCAGCTGGAACTGCTGTTGCCCGCCATCGCCGGCCTGGTCGCCACGCTCACTTTCCACACCGACCGGATGGCCGAGCTGGCTCCTGCCGGTTTCACCCTGGCCACCGATATCGCCGAATGGATGGTCCGGCACGGGGTGCCGTTCCGGGTCGCGCACGAAGCGGCCGGCGCCTGTGTGCGGACCGCCGAGGCGCGGGGCGTCGGCCTGGACGAGCTGACCGACGAAGAGTTCGCGAGGATCGATCCGGCGCTCACCCCGCAGGTGCGCGAGGTGCTGACGGTGGCCGGCTCCGTCGCGTCGCGTAACGCCCGCGGTGGGACGGCGGGGGAGCGGGTCGTCGAACAGCTCGGCGAGATCCGTGCGGCCGCCGCCGATATCCGGAGCTGGCTGGCCTGATCCGGCGTCCGGGCGGCGAGCCTTCCGAGGGACCGGCCGCGGCGGACCGGCCGGCCCTGCCCGGTCGGTGCGGAAGCGACGACCCGGTGCGCACGTGCCGGTGACTCGGCCGCCGTTGCCGGCCTCGGGACCGCTCCGCGATGCGTTACAGCGAAGACGACCGCGGCGGCTCGCGGGGAATGATTCAACTACTTAGATATGCGCATCCAACTATTAAATCCCGAGGAGGCGGTGTGCAGGGGCCGGGATAACGGCTGATTACTGTCGGCCGATGAAGTCGGCATGGAGTTCGTACTGGTCGCACTCGCGGTGGCTTATCCAGCTGTTTCCGATTTTCTCGGCAGTATCGCGCAGGCGTTGGGCTCGGCCGGGATGTAGAAACCATGACGTCGTCGACGCTATCCGCGGCCGGACCGGCTGCCGGCTCAAGCCGGTACCGGCGGCCCGGCGGCGGCGATCTCCAGAACTCCGGCCAGCCAGGGACTGAACCCCTCCGGGTCCTCCCGTAGCCGCGCGCGCAATTCGTCCGGGCGCACCCAGCGGTAGTCGGCGACTTCGGCCGGGTCCGGCTCCGGTCGCGCATCGTCGAGCACGCCCACCAGCACGTGATCCCATTCGTCCTCGACGAACCCGGTGCGCGGGTCACCCGCCCGGTAGCTGTAGACACCGACCTCGGTCAGCGGTACACGCAGTCCCATCTCTTCGGCCAGGCGTACGCCGGCGGCCTCGACGACGGGAACACCCGGGGCCGGATGGCCGCAGCACGTATTCGACCAGCGCGCCGGAAACCGCGTCTTACCGGCGGCGCGTTGCTGAAGCAGTGTCCGGCCCGAGGTATCGAAGATCAGCACCGAGAACGCCCGATGCGGGCGGCCGGGGGCGCGATGGGCCTCGGCCACCGGGCACGACCCGACAGTATTGCCGGTGGAGTCGACAAGTTCGACGGGCAGGGTTTCCCGGTCGGTGGTAGCGGGTGGGAGGGTCGGGTCGGTCACGATCCTCACCCTATCGGCGCGGGCGCGGGGTTCCGCCGAGGTGCCGGGTACATGATGTAGATGTCACAACGGACCTCACGGGTACGGGGTGCGATATGGCAGGCTTTGGGCATACCGCAGGGTTTGTGAGGTATGCCACGCCACAGGTAGGGCTGGGAGCGGAACGTGAAGTTGAGTGTGCGAGGTCTGGCGGGGACGGCGCGGCGGGTGATGTCGACCGCGCAGAACGGGCTCGAGGTGATCCGCTTCGGCGGACTGGGCAGGGATACCGAGTCCTCGCCGTTCGAGATCGCCGAGCGACGACCCATGTACCGGCTGCGCCACTACTTCCCCGCGGCCCCCACCGCCGGCCCGGTGGTGCTGTTCGTACCGCCGCTCATGGTCAACGCCGATATCTGGGACGTCAACGGCGACGACGGCGCGGTCGGGATCCTGCACCGCAGCGGTATCGACTGCTGGGTCATCGATTTCGGTTCGCCGTCGGTCGAAGAGGGCGGCTGGAAACGCGATCTGGCCGATCATGTGCTCGCGGTGAACACCGCGATCGATACGGTCTGTGCCGCGACCGGCCGCGACGTGCACCTGATGGGATATTCGCAGGGCGGCATGTTCGCCTACCAGACCGCGGCGTTCCGGGCGAGCAAGGGGATCGCGAGCATCGTGACCTTCGGCAGTCCCGTCGATATCGTGGCCGGGATGCCGCTGGGCCTGCCGCATGCCGCGGTATCGGATCTGGTGGACTTCGCCGCCGACCATGTCGTGCCCCGGCTGCCGATCACCGACCGGATGGTGCGGATCGGATTCCAGCTCCTCGACCCGGTGAAGACCGCCAAGGCGCGTATCGATTTCCTGCGCCAGCTGCACGACCGCGAAGCACTGCTGCCGAAGGAACGGCAGCGGCGCTTCCTGACCAACGAGGGCTGGATCGGCTATGCCGGACCCGCCGCGGCCGATCTGCTCAAACAGTTCGTGGTGCACAACCGCATGATGCTGGGCGGTTTCGTCATCCGCGACCAGCCGATCTCCCTGGCCGATCTGAAATGCCCGATCCTGGCCTTCCTCGGGGAGTTGGACGAGATCGGCCAGCCCGCGGCGGTGCGCGGGATCGTACGGGCCGCGCCGCGAGCCGAGGTCTACGAGTCGACGGTGGTCTCGGGTCATTTCGGTCTTGTCGCGGGATCGATCGCCAGCAAGTTCACCTGGCCTCAGGTGCGCGACTGGGTGGGCTGGGTCGAAGGTGGTAACGCGCTGCCGGAAGAGATCGTGCCGATGACCGACCACGTCGCCGAGGGGGTGCCGCGCACCGCCCTGCGACGCGCGGTGCACACCGCGGCGGTACTGGCCGAGGCGGGCGCCGAGATGGGGCGCAGTCTCGAACATCTGGCCGCCAATACGCTGCGCGGATCGGTGGGTGTGGTCGAGGGCGCGGCGCGCACGCTGCCCAGGCTGACCCGCCTGGGCACGATCGAATCGACGACCCGGATCTCCATCGGCCGGCTGATGGCCGAACAGGCCCGTCGGTCGCCACGCGGCGAATGCTTCCTCTTCGACGACCGGGTGCACACCAATGCCGCTGTCGATATCCGGATCGACAATGTGGTCCGCGGGCTGATCTCGGTCGGGATCCGGCCCGCCACCCGGGTCGGGGTGGTGATGGAGACCCGGCCCAGCGCGTTGGTGACCTTGGCGGCGTTGTCGCGTCTCGGTGCCGTAGCGGTGCTCATGGCACCCGAGAGCGATCTGAACACCGCCCTCGCGCAGACCGGGACCACGGTGCTGGTCTCGGACCCGGAGAACATGCATCACGCCGTCGCCACCGGAGCCAGGGTGTTCGTCCTCGGCGGCGGCGACGCCCGCGGCCTGGCGGTACCCGCCGGAACCGATGTCGTGGATCTCGAGCAGATCGACCCCGAGCAGGTCCGGGTGCCGGGCTGGTATCGCCCGAACCCGGGACGCGCCCGGGAACTGGCTTTCATCCTGGTCGCCGGGGTCGGTGACCGGCTCGACATCAAATACATCACCAATCACCGGTGGGCGCTCTCGGCGTTCGGGACCGCCTCCGCGGCCGATCTCGACAACAAGGACACGGTGTATTGCCTCGCGCCGCTGCACCATTCGTCCGGCCTGCTGGTGAGCCTGGGCGGAGCCATCGCCGGGGGGAGCCGGATCGCGCTGGCCCGCTCCCTGGATCCGGGTCGTTTCGCCGAAGAAGTCCACCGCTACGGGGTGACGGTCGTGACGTACACGTGGACGATGCTGCGCGATATTCTCGACGCGAATGTTTTCCCGGAGGGACATGCGCACCCTATCCGGCTGTTCATCGGCTCCGGTATGCCCGCCGGTCTGTGGCGTCGCACCGTCGAACAGTTCGCGCCCGCCCGGGTGCTCGAGTTCTATGCCTCGATCGAGGGCGATGTGGTGCTGGCGAATGTGCCGGGAGTGAAATTCGGCTGCAAGGGCCGGCCGGTGCCGGGGACCGCGCGGGTGGAGTTGGTGGCCTACGACCCGGTCTCCGGCCAAGTCCAGGTCGACGACAACGGGTACGCCCGGCGGTGCGCCGACAACGAGGTCGGGCTGTTGATCGGTTCGGCCGGGGCGAGTGTGGATCTGTCGCTGGGCGGTTTGCGCGGTGTCTTCGACCCCGAGGACTCCTGGCTGCCCACCGAGAACCTGTTCCGGCGTGACAGCGACGGCGACTACTGGCTGGTCGACCGTATCGACACCGTGATCCGGACCCGCCGCGGCCCGGTGTTCACCCAGCCGATCGTGGATGTGCTCAACCATATCGCCGCCGTCGATATGGAAGTGGCCTTCGCGCTGCCCGACGGCGACCGGGTGCTCGCCGTCGCGGCGGTGAGCGTACGACCGGGGTTCCGCCTCGAATCCGGCGATATCACCGATGCCCTGCGCTCGCTCGCGCCCGATCAGCGCCCGGACGTGGTCTATGTCGTCGACGATATCCCGCGCAGTCCGTCGTTCCGGCCGTCGGCGCATGCAGTCAAGGCGGCGGGTGGTCCGCGGCCGGGCCCGCTCACCTGGTGGTATGAGCCGGAATCGGAGAGCTACGAAGTACTCACCGCAAGCAGCCCCGGCAAACTGTGACCGGGGCCGGTCGCATCCGGTTCAGCACCGGTACGCGGTGACCGCATCGAGCACCCGGTGGATCTGGCCCCGGGTGAGCATGGGCCACAGCGGCAACCGGACGATGCTCGCCGCGAACCGGGCGCTGCGGGTGCACGGATAGGGCGTCCGCCCGTATTTGAGCCCCGCCGCGCTGGAATCGAGCGGCACATAGTGGAACGGCGCCACGATCCCGCGGTCGGCGAGATGCCGGATCAGTCCGTCGCGGGCCTCTTCGGTCGGCATACGCAGGTAGAACAGGTGCGCGGTATGGCGCCGGTCCGGCGGTACCGACATCGGCGTCACTCCGTACTCGGCCGCCCAGGAGCCCAGCCCGGCCGCGTAGGTGTGCCACACCCGGTGCCGGGAGCGCTGAATGGTGTGGAATTCGGCGAGCTGGGCGTCGAGCACGGCGGCATTGAGCTCGCTGGGCAGATAACTGGATCCGATGTCCTGCCAGGAGTACTTGTCCACCTGACCGCGCAGGAACCGGGCGCGGTCGGTGCCCTTCTCCCGGATGATCTCGGCGCGGCCCATCAGGATGTCGTCGGAGAGCAGGAGTGCGCCGCCCTCGCCGCAGTGCACATTCTTGGTGTCGTGGAAACTCTGGGTTCCCAGCGTGCCGAGGGTGCCGAGCGCACGCCCCCGCCAGGTGCCGCCCAGTCCGTGGGCGTTGTCCTCGATGAGCGCGAGACCGTACCGGTCGGCCAGGTATTGCAGGGCGGCCATATCGGCGGCCACTCCGCCGTAGTGCATGACCACAATGGCCTTGGTGTGGTCGGTGATCGCCGCCGCGGCGGCCTGCGGGTCGATATTGCCGGTGCTGCTGTCGATATCGACGAATACACAGGTCGCGCCGTGGACCGCGAAGGCCGCGGCGGTGGAGGTGAACGCGAAACTCGGCACGATCACCTCGTCGCCGGGACCCAGCTCGAGCAGGAGCGCGGCCAGTTCCAGGGCGTGGGTGCATGAGGTGGTGAGCAGAACGTGGCGGGCTCTGGTGATCTCGGCGAGTTTCGCGGTGGCCGCGGCGGTGAACGGGCCGTCACCGTGACAGTGGTCGGAATCGAGTACGGCGGTCACATTCGACAGTTCCGCGGCCGACCGATACGGCCGGCTGAAGATGATGCGCTCGTTCACCCGGCCGCCGTCTCGGCGGGCCGGTGCCCGGCTGTGGCCGTCATCTCCTCCGGCGGCCGAGGCGTCGGCGATTCCACCGTGAGATACAGCGGTTTGCCGACCAGGATGTGCAGGACCACCCCGAGGTATTCGGCGATGAGGCCGAGTGAGAACAACACCGCGCCCGAGCACAGCACCAGCACCACGATGATGGACGCCCAGCCCTCCGGGTCCGCGTCGTCGCCGGTCAGCGCCGTGTAGATGATCACGCCGGCCAGCACCGCCCCGGCCAGCGCCAGTGTCACACCGAGCAGGCTCACCAGGCGCAAGCCGCGGGTCCCGGTGCACAGCACCATCTTCCAGAACAGCGAGAACAGGCGCCGGTAGTTGTACCCGGACTCGGCCCGGCCCTCGGTACGCAACAGCACGGGGACCGTCGCGGTCCGGCCCACGACCCACGTCAGTGCGACATCGAGATAGGCGCCGTTGGCCGCGACCTCGGCGAGCCGGCGACCGATATCGCCGCGGATCAACCGGAAACTCTCGAAACGGGTGGAGGCGGGGAAGGCGAAAAGTGTCGCCAGTACCAGTTTCGCGCCGCGCGAGGTGAGGTTGCGCAGTGGACCGTGCGGCCGGGTGTTGGTGGGCCGGGAGTAGACCAGGTCGGCGCGTTCGCGATACGCGGCATCCAGGAACGCGGCGAGACAGGCCGGGTCGTGTTGCCCGTCCTCGTCCATGGTGACGACCCAGCGCGCTCGGGCGGCGGCGAGTCCGGCGATGGTGGCGGCGTCCTGACCGTAGTTGCGGCTCAACCAGATCACCCGGACCTGCGGGTATTCGCGGGCCAGCCGCTGGAGCACGAGGTCGGAGCGATCGGGGCCGTGATCGTGCACCAGCACGATCTCCGCGACGCGGAAGCCGATCCCGCCGGGTGTCGTGGTGGGTACGCCCAGCGCGTCCAGCTCCCGCACGAGGGTGGCGACGGTCTGTTCGCCGCGGTATACCGGGACCACAACCGAAATACCGCACACTTCGGGCGAATCGGATTCGAAGGCCTGGGACGGGTGGCCGGTGCCGGGGCGTAGGGCCGCGGTGGCGAGATCGGGGACGGAGCGGGCCGCCGGTGACCGATCGGCGGTCCGGGCGGACGCGAAGCTGGGCGAAAACGGCATTGGCGAGATCGACTTTCGACGGTGGATAACGCGTGCCGGGTCTCGATGACGCTGGTGAGCCCGAGAAATGCGAACTCTAGCAGGTGCTGTGCAGACGGTGGGGCAGATCCGGAAGCGCGTCGTTCCGGCCGCGGAAGCCGCTGCGGGCGGTAGGGTCTGGGACCCGTGGCGGATGGTCGAGCCGAAAGTCGGCGGGATGTGTTCCGATGGGGTCTGGTGTGCGCGGCGGGGGTGCTCGCCGCCTACCTCGCTGTCCTGCTGGCGAATTCCCGGCATTTCTACACCGACGACACCGAGTCCCAGTACGCGCCGCTATGGGTGATGACCGGCCGTGCTCTGCGGGAGTGGAGGTTTCCGGTACTGGTGCCGGAGAACTGGCTGGCCGGCAACTATACGATCGAGGAAACGGGTCTGCTCAATCCGCCGCAGCTGCTGATCGATCTGCTCGCGGTCTCGGTGGACGATCTCGCCCTGTACGCGACACTGGTCAAATTGCTGTTCGCGGTCGTGCTGGGGCTCGGCGTCTACCGGGTCTGCCTGGCCTACGGCGGCCGCCCGGCCTGGTCCGCGGTGGCCGGGGTGGCCTTCCCCTGTAGCGGTTTCCTGCTGTTCTTCGATGCCGCGAGCTGGATGACCGCGTTCACCGGAACCGCCTGGCTGGTGCATGCCTGGGCGTCGGGTGTGCGCTACGCCCGCGGCCGCGGAGGTCCCGTACCGGTTTTCGTCTTCCTCTACCTGACGATCTCGGTACAGTACGTTTTTCCTGCGGTGGAAGCGGCCGTGCTGTTCGCCACCGTGCTTCTCGGCGAATTCGTCTACCGGCGGCAGTGGGGCCCCGTGATCCGGCTCGCCCTGGTGGCCGGGTGCGCGGCGGCGGCCGGCCTGGCGACCTATCTGCCGAGTCTGCTCACTGCCGATGTCACCTGGCGCGGCGCGTCGGAGATCCACAACGACCAGTTCCTGACCGTGCCGTGGTCGGAATCGCTGAACGCCAGCCTGCCCAGTACGTTGCCCGCCTTCACCTCCTGGTGGGGATACGTGCAGCCGTTGCCCATGGTCTATATCGCCTGGTTCCTGATCCCGGCGCTGGCTTTCGTCGATTGGAGACGTGCCGCCGCCGCGGCACGGGAACTGAGCGGACCCGCGCTGTTCGCCGTCCTCACCCTGCTGTGGACTGCCGGGCCCGGAACCATGGGTCCGCTGCGCTGGCCGGCCCGGGTACTGCCGATGGTCGCGCTGGCGCTGCTGGTGCTGGTGTGCGTTCTGCTCGGCCGGTTCGGCACGGTCGCCGGAACCCGCCGGCGCGGACTCGCCGCCGCGGTACTGGTCGTCCTGCTGCTGGCGCGTTCCGCCGCGGCCGCGCCGGAGAAGGTGCTCGGCCACCTGGTGGCCGCGGCCGGGGTGGGCGCCCTGGGGGCGGTGGTGGTGTGGCTGGGCCGGACCCGCGGGCGGGCCGCGGCCTGTCTGCTCACGCTGGCCGCGGTGGCGCCGATCGCCTATCTCCAGGTGCACGCGGCCCAGCCCACGCCCATGAGTTGGAATCTGCCCACGAAACGGTCGGAGATGAAGGCGGCCTTCCCCGATTTCCCGGGGACCACCCTGCAATTGGGTGACCGGGCGTTGATCGCCCCCGGCGAACGCACCCTCGAGGGTGCCTACGGTTCGCTGGCCTTCGGTAACTACGCGAAGAACCTGGAGGCCGACTATGTCGGCGGCTACACACCCAACGGTCATTTCTATTTCGGCCATCTGCTGTGCATGCGCTGGGATGTCAGCGTCTGCCCCGACGCCTATCGGCGGGCCTTCACGCCGGAACCCGAGACCGGGCGGCCCCTGGTGGACCTGATGCTGATCGATCGCGTGGTCCTCCAGCGCGCGCTGTTTCCCGGGGCGCGCGACGAGCCCGCGCCCGCGGGCTGGAAATGGGTGGATTATCCAGGGCACGAGCAGTACATCGCGGTTCTCGAACGCGAAGGCGGCCCGGTGTCGGGGCGCACCGGGCGGGTCGCCCACACCGAAGGTGTCACCGTCGGTGCCACCGTCGAATCGGATACCACCAGCCGGGTCCGGGTCGATTCGCGCGCCGGCGGCCGGATCGTCTTCGCCCGGCTGGGCTGGCCGGGATACCGCGCCCACCTCGACGGCCGGCAGCTCCCGATCGATGTGGTCGCGAACAGTTTCGTCGCCGTGGATATCCCACCCGGCACCCACGGTGGCGAACTGGAACTCACCTGGCGGACGCCAGGGTGGAAGATCGGCGTCGCACTCGCGGCAGCCGGACTGCTCGGTCTCGCGGTCCTGGAGACCGACCACCGGCGCGGCCGTCGGCGTCGTATCCACCCGCTCGCTACACCGACCGCCGGCCCGGCCGTACTTCCTGTCGGCCCGGCTGCACCGCCCGCCGACCCGGTCGCTTCTCCTGACGACCCGCCGGTTCCGCCCGTCGACCCGGTTGTTCCGCCGCCCACCGATCCAGTGGCCGGCGGGCCGGGGCCCGTCGCCGCGCGCCCGTGACCGATTCCGCCGGACACCCGGCCACCTCGCACGACAGCCCGCTGCCGGACACCGCCGGCCCGGGCCCGCTGCTCCGGCTCGTGCACCGGCAGGAATTCGGCTTCGCCGTCGTCGGCGCCGTGAACACGGCGATGGGGATCGGCCTGACCATCGGGTGGCTGTGGCTGCTCGGGACCGCCGTGCCACCGTCGGTGGCGGTGGCCGCCGCGTACGCCACCGGTGTCGGTATCGCGTTCGTTCTGCACCGCAACCTCGTGTTCCGGGTCCGCGGCCGGGTCCTGCGGGATTTCGCCGCGTTCGTGGCCGTCAACAGTGGCGGACTGGTCGCCAACGCCCTGCTGCTCGAACTCGCTGTCACAGTGCTCGGTTCTCCCCGGGCGCCGGCCGCCGTCGTGGTGATGGGCACGGTCGCGATCGGCAGCTATTTCGGCCACCGCTTCATCTCGTTCCGCCGACCGGTAGGTTGAAGCCATGTCGGAGGAAACCATTCTGGACCCCACCCTGCTGAGTCTGCTGGCCTGCCCGCAGGACAAAGGTCAGCTGCATCTGGTGCGCGCCGCCGACGGCGCGGATCTGCTGTACAACCCGCGGCTGCGCCTGGCCTATCCGATCGACAGCGGTATCCCGGTGCTGCTCGCCGACGAGGCCCGCCCGGTCGACGACGCCGAGCACGCCGACTTCGCCCGCCAGTACGGGGAGTGACTCCCCGGGTCAGGACTCACCGGTCGCGGCCGAGTCCTGACCCAGATCCCCGGTGAGATAGCGCTGCAGCGTGGGTCCGACGGCCGCGACCAGCTGTGGTAGCGGCAGTCCACTCACCGGCTGCAGCGCCAGAATCTTCCGGGAGATCACCAAACCCGCCATCTGCGAGGCGGCCAACGCCACCCGGAGCCGCCCGTCGTCGGTATCGGTCGCGATCCGCTGCCGCACCCGCTCCAGCACCACCGACAGGAGAAAATCGCGGGCCGGCGAGGTATCTCCGCTCGCCACCAGTGTGCGGACCAGCGCCACCACCCCGGCGCCCGCTGGGGAATCCCATAGCCCCACCACCGCGGCGACGATGGTTTCGCCGAGCCGGTCCAGCGGTACCGCGTCCACCTGCCGCAGCACGATCTCGGGGTCCACCGGGAGTTCCACCACCGCGGCGAACAGCTGCTGCTTGGTCCCGAAATAGTGGTGTATCAGCGCCGGATCCACTTCGGCGTCCGCCGCGACCGCCCGGATGGAGGTCTTGTCGAAGCCGGTTTTCGCGAACCGCTCCCGGGCGGCGGCGAGAATCGCGTCCCGGGTTCCGGACCGGCCGGGCCGCCGGCCCGGCCGAATCGGACGTGGGCCGTCGGTTTCGGCCGCGCTCATGCGGTACGGCGGCGTAGCGTGGCCGCACCCAGGCACAGGGCCACCGCCGCGAATGCCGCGACGATCGCCAGGTCCCGCCACATCAACGCGGTCGGGTCGGTGTGCACCGAGACTTCGTGCAGCGCGTCGACCGCATAACTGAGCGGCATGACATTGCTGATCACCTCCAGCCAGCCCGGCAGCTGGGCCCGCGGCACCAGCAGACCGCACAGGAAGATCTGGGGCGCCGCCACCAGCGGCATGAACTGCACCGCCTGGAATTCCGTCCGGGCGAATGCACTGCACAACAGCCCCAACGCGACCCCCAGCACCGCGTCCACCATTGCGATCAGCACGACCCAGCCGGGATTCCCGGCGGCGCCCAGACCCAGCAGGCCGAACGACACCAGACAGGCCACCGCCGCCTGCGCGGCGGCCGCCAGGGAGAACGCGGTGCCGTATCCACCGAGCAGGTCGAGTTTGCTCAGCGGTGTGGTGAGCAGGCGTTCCAGGGTTCCGGAGGTGCGCTCGCGCTGCATGGCGATCGCGGTGATCAGGAACATCACGATGAACGGCAGAATGCCGAGCATGCTGATCCCGATGCGGTCGAACGGGGTCGCGGACTGCGTGGGCGGGGTGGGGACGTCCCGGTAGATGAAGTAGAGCAGGGCCATCAGCAGGGCCGGTACCACCAGGATCATCGCGACCGTCCGGTGATCATTGCGCAGCTGCCGCAGAATTCGGGTGGTCGTCGCCAGATACGCCCTACCGGGGCGAGGTCCACCGCGGTAGGGGCCACCGGACTTCGTCCCGCCGGTGCCCGGGATCGCGGTCGATGCCGCTCGCTGCGCGCTCATGCCGGAGCTCCCATCGTGATGAGGGCGAGGAACGCCTGTTCCAGGTTCTGTTCACCAGTGTGTTCCCGGAGTTCGTCGGGACTGAGCTGAGCCAGCAGATCGCCTTCGCGCAGGAGCAGCAATCGGTCGCAGTGCTCGGCCTCGTCCATCACATGGCTCGAGACCAGCAGCGTCGTCCCGCCTGCCGCCAGTTCGTGGAACTGCTTCCACAGCTCCACCCGCAACACCGGGTCCAATCCGACCGTGGGCTCGTCGAGGACGAGTAGCTCCGGCTCGCCCACCAGCGCGCAGGCGAGCGAGGCCCGGGTTTGTTGTCCACCGGACAGTTCGTCGCCGCGCTGCGACTGATGATCGAGCAGCCCGACCGCGCCGAGAGCGGAGTCGACGGCGTCCCGGTCGGCTCCGGCGAGCGCCGCGAAGTAGGCGACATTGTCACGCACGCTGATATCGGCGTAGATGCTCGGCGCCTGGGTGACGTATCCGATCCGCCGCCGCAGCGCCGCGCTGCCCGCGGGCAATCCGAGCGCGGTGATCTCCCCGGCCGCCACCAGCTGGGTTCCGACGATGCTGCGCATCAGCGTGGTCTTCCCGCACCCCGACGGACCCAGCAGCCCGCTGATCGAACCGCGCGGAATGTACAACGAAATATCATGCAGCACTTCGCGTTTGCCGCGCCGAACAGTGAGGTTGCGTACCTGCACCGCAGTAGTCGCGCCGGTATCGGGCATGGTCGGCCCCTATTCATCGGGTGTTGAATTCATTCTCTGATGAATTATTCGCCGGCCGGCCCCGGCCCGCAAGACCCGGGCACGTGATCGATCTGTCGGCCCGCCTGTCTGTGCCCTGGGTCTCGACTGCCGACGCCCCCGCGACAGGTACTGGGCGCGGGCTGCGACAATCCACGCCGTGAGTGCTGAGGAACTGGCAGTTGATCCGCTGACCGCCGCCCAGCGTCTGCTCGGCGCGATTCTGTGGTCGGGCCCGGTCGGCGCCCGCATCGTCGAGGTCGAGGCATATGGCGGCGATCCGGAGGGTCCCTGGCACGATCCGGCCGCACATTCCGGTCGCGGCCGCACCCCGCGCAACGCGGTGATGTTCGGACCGCCCGGTCATCTCTACTGTTATCTGAGCTACGGCATGCACACCTGTGTGAACATCATCAGCGGACCGGACGGTGTGGCCAGCGGAGTGCTGCTGCGGGCCGCCGAGATCGTGGCGGGCCACGAGACGGTCCGCGGCCGCCGGCCGGGTGCCCGTACCGAAGCAGACCTGGCCAAGGGGCCCGGCAACCTGGGGAGTGCGCTCGGCATCGGCCTCGCCGACTACGGCACCGATGTCTTCGATCCCGCATCCCCGATCCGGCTGGAACTGGGCCGCCCGATCGACCCGGCGCGGATCTCCGCCGGACCACGTGTCGGGGTGAGCAGTGAAGCCGATCGCCCCTGGCGCGTCTGGCTGCCGGACTCCCCGGCCGTCTCCACCTACCGCCGTAGCCCGCGCGCCCCGCGTATCGACGAATCCGCTTGATCGGCAGTCCACCGCCCGGCCGCGCCGCGGGTATCGCGCTGTGTGCGACCGGTGCCGGCGCGGAGCCCCGCCGCAGTTCGTAACCTCGTCCGCGGGCATCGCTGCCCACACTGTGTCGGGCAGGCGGGACGCCCGGCGAGCTCGGCCGGGATTCCCGGCACCATCCCGGGGCAGGCGCTGCCGCTGTGCCCCCTCGCGCAGTGTCCCGCCTCTCGTCGGGCTCCTGTCCGTCGCGCCGGCGCCCTGCTGAGGGATGACCGCACCGGGCGTTATGTGGTTGCGGACGTAGGCGAAGATGGAGCCGTGAGCAGCGACATCATCGACGAACTGACCTGGCGCGGGCTGATCGCGCAGTCCACCGACCTCGACGCGCTCCGGGCGGCGCTGGGCTCGGGCCCGCGCAATCTCTATGCCGGTTTCGATCCCACCGCGGCCAGTCTGCACGCCGGCCATCTGGTGCCGCTGCTGGCGCTGAAACGGTTCCAGCGGGCCGGGCACCGGCCGATCGTGCTGGCCGGTGGCGCCACCGGGCTGATCGGTGACCCGCGTGACGTCGGTGAGCGCACGATGAACTCCGCCGACACCGTCGCCGCTTGGGCGGATCGGATCCGTTCGCAACTCGAGCGGTTCGTCGACCTGGACGATTCACCGACCGGCGCGCTGATCGTGAACAACATGGACTGGACCGGCTCGCTGACCGCGATCGATTTCCTGCGCGATATCGGCAAGCACTTCTCGGTCAATGTGATGCTCGCCCGCGACACCGTCAAGCGGCGCCTGGAGGGGGAGGGCATCTCCTACACCGAATTCAGCTACATGCTGTTGCAAGCCAACGACTACCTGCAATTGCGCCGTACGCACGACTGTGTCCTGCAGGTCGGCGGCTCGGATCAGTGGGGCAACATCATCGCCGGCGTCGAACTGAACCGGCGGGTGGACGGCGCCGCGGTCCACGCGCTGACGGTGCCGCTGGTGACCTCCGCCGACGGTAAAAAGTTCGGCAAGTCCACCGGCGGCGGCAGCCTCTGGCTCGATCCGGAGCTGACCAGTCCCTACGCCTGGTACCAGTACTTCGTGAACACCGCCGATGCCGATGTCGTGCGGTACTTGCGCTGGTTCACCTTCCTGGACCGCGCCGAACTGGCCGAACTGGAGCAGGCCACCGCCGAACGGCCCCATGCCCGCGAGGCGCAGCGCCGGCTGGCGGCGGAGATGACCACGCTGGTGCACGGAGAAGCGAACACCCGCTCGGTACAGCTGGCGAGTCAGGCGCTCTTCGGGCGCGGCGAGCTCCGGGACCTCGACGAGCCGACCCTGGCCGCGGCGCTGCGCGAAGCGGCTGTCGACGGGAAGGTCGCCGAAGTCGTCGCCGGCAACGACACGATCGTGGATCTGCTGGTGGCGTCCGGCCTGTGCGAAAGCCGTGGGGCGGCCCGTCGAGCGGTCACCGAGGGGGGCGCATCGGTCAACAATGAGCGTGTGAAGGACCTCGACTGGGCTCCGGAAACCAGCGATTACCTGCACGGACAATGGCTCGTATTGCGCCGTGGCAAGCGGAATTTCGCGGGTGTCCGGCGGGCTTCCGGAAATTGATCTTGGTGGGCTGGGTCACACTTCGGCGATCCGGCCCGCCCGATCGCCTCTCGGCAAGCCTCTGAACTGCGCAAACGTCCTGCCGAAGTGGCGATTTGACGTAGCGTTCCCCGCCGCGTAACTTATTCAACGTCAGAGCGACACGGACACCGACCAGGGGCCCGGAGCGAGGCGGAAACGCCGAGCCGGAGGGACCAGGGAAACGAGGTAGGACGAGGAGCGCCTGACGGGCCGACCGAAGAGCGGAGTTTGACTCTGAGTCACTGGACGGTTAAGCTAGAAAACCTGCCCCATTGAAGCCCTGGTTGAGTCCAGTCGCTGAAATGTGTGCGTGTGTTCTTTGAGAACTCAATAGTGTGTTGATGAATGTCAGTGCCAAATATTTGATTTGGTTTCGGTTCTTCATACCCCCGTGTGGA
>JBFARE010000004.1:0-254183 GCA_040674215.1 Nocardia sp. NPDC050193
GCCTCGAAAGCGCATGAGCCGAAGGCTCGAGTCTCGAGGCCGGAACGGCGGGACATCAGGGGGCCTCGACCCCGCGGCGCCGCAAATAGGCACAGCTCATTCGTCGAGCGCACCCGGTGCGGTCTTGGAGACCTGCATCAGGAACTCGAGGTTGTTCTTGCTCTTGCGCAGGCGGTCGATCAGCAGGTCAATCGCCTGGTGGGAGTCCAGACCTGACAGGACACGACGCAGCTTGTGCAGGACCGCGGCCTCGTCCGGGTTGAGCAGCAGCTCGTCCTTACGGGTGCCGGACGGGTTGACGTCCACCGCGGGGAACACGCGCCGCTCGGCGATCTTGCGGTCCAGTTTGAGCTCGGCGTTACCGGTGCCCTTGAACTCCTCGAAGATCACCGTGTCACCGGTGGAACCGGTTTCCACCATGGCGGTGGCGATGATGGTGAGCGAGCCGCCGTTCTCGATATTGCGCGCCGCGCCGAGGAACCGCTTGGGCGGGTACAGCGCGGTGGAGTCGACACCACCGGACAGGATGCGCCCGGAGGCCGGCGAGGAGTTGTTGTACGCGCGGCCCAGCCGGGTGATCGAGTCGAGCAGCACCACGACGTCCTTGCCCATTTCGACCAGGCGCTTGGCCCGCTCGATGGCCAGTTCGGCGACCGAGGTGTGGTCGGACGGCGGCCGGTCGAAGGTGGAGGCGATGACCTCGCCCTTCACCGAGCGCTGCATATCGGTGACTTCTTCGGGACGTTCGTCGACCAGCACCACCATGAGGTAGCACTCGGGGTTGTTGATCGCGATCGCGTTGGCGATGTCCTGCATGATCGTGGTCTTACCGGCCTTGGGCGGGGACACGATCAGCGCACGCTGGCCCTTACCGATCGGCATGATCAGGTCGATCACCCGGGTGGTCAGCTTGTTCTGCTGGGTTTCCAGGCGCAACCGCTGGTTCGGGTACAGCGGGGTGAGCTTGTTGAAATCGGGGCGGCGCTTGGCCGAATCGATTTCGGCGCCGTTGACGGTATCCAGCCGCACCAGCGGATCGAACTTCTGCCGCTGGTTGCTCTGCTCGCCGTCGCGCGGCGCGCGGACCGCACCGGTGATCGCGTCACCGCGGCGCAGGCCGTTCTTGCGGACGAGGTTCATCGAGACGTAGACGTCGTTGGGGCCGGCCAGGTAGCCGGAGGTCCGCACGAACGCGTAGTTGTCCAGCACATCGAGGATGCCCGCGACCGGCTGGAGCACGTCGTCTTCGCGAATCTCGGGCTCGCGCGATTCACCGCCGCCACCGTCACGGTCGCGGCCACGGCGACGCTCGCGGAACCGGCGGCCACGGCGGCCCCGGCCGCCTTCCTCGTCGTCGCCACCGCGATCGCCACCACCCCGGTTGCCACCGGACCCACGCTGATCGGCGCCCTGGCCCTGCTGGCCCTGGTTGCGGTCGCGCCGGCGGTCGCCCTGTTCGCCGTCCTTGCTGTCCTTACCGTCCTGCTGCTTGACGGCGTCGCTCTTCGCGCCGTCCTGCTGCTTGGCGTCCTCGCCGGCGGGCTCACCGTTCTTGGGCTGCTGGTCGCGGCCACGACGCTGGCGGCCACGGCCGCGCTGGCCGGAATCGCGGCCCGCATCCTCGCCCTCGGCCGGCTTGTTGTCGGCTCTGCCGGTCTTGGCGCCGGATTCGGTGTCCGCGGCAGTGCCTGCGGTGCCGTTGGCCGTCGCCGAGCCGTTGGTGGCGGCCTGGTCGGGCTTGCCCTTGTCCGCGGCCGCGGAGTCCTTGTCGGCCGCGGTATCGGCGGCGGGCGCTTCGACCGCCGGAGCCGACGCAGCGGCGGGCGCGGCCTCGACGGCAGGCGCCGCGGTCCCGGCCTCGGCAGGCTGGTCAGCGGTTTTACGTTCTTTGGCAGCCTTCGCGCGGGTGCTGCGCTCCGCGGCGGCGGGTCTGCCGGCCTGGTTTTCCTTGATGGCGGCGATGAGATCACCCTTGCGCATACCGGAGGTGCCTCGAATTCCGAGTTCCCCTGCCAGTGCGCGCAACTGCGGCAACAACATTCCAGTCAGCCCCGATCCGATGTCGGTGTTCTCGCTCATCTTCGAAGAAATCTGTCCGGAGTCACTTTCGCGGTTGCCCGAGGGTTCGGAGTCGGATTCCACCCCGGGTGTCGCGAGCAGGTCCGTATCTGTCACGGAGATCCTTTCCTTCCCTCGATGGCCGTGTGCTGTGTCGAGGGTTCGTTCCGTAGCCCGATCTCGCTGCCGGACTCGGATTTGTAGCCGTATCGCCTGCCCCTCCGGGACCGGGTGCTTCGCCACCGCTGGAAAAGGTGGAAGAGATCATTCCAGTTGAGCGGCTGCGCGGCACCCCCATGGCATGAGGGCTCGAGCCTGGAGCCTGCTGGAGCGATTGCCCTGATGAAGCACCGGCGTCTGATGCGCGCGATGTACGGACCTGCCCAGGATAGCGGGCAAGTACGAAGGTCGGCAAGGCGGACGCGCCCGTCAGCTGATCTGCACGCCTTCCGCGATGCCCGGCTCGATGATCCGGAGCCCGTCCGCGGCGGCCGGTAACCGTAGTTCTTCGGGAAAAGGGCAGGTCAGAAGAGCGAGCACGGTGGGCCCCGCGCCGGAGACGGTGGCCGCGATGCCGGCATCACGCAATCGCTGGATCCAGGCGGTGGTCAGCGGCAGCGCGGGGGCACGCTGGGTCTGGTGCAACCGGTCCGCGGTGGCCGGCAGCAGCAGGTCCGGGCGCTGGGTCAGCGCCACCACCGCCAGCGCGGCCCGGCTCACGTTGAACGCCGCGTCCCGGTGCGGTACCAGTTCGGGCAGCAGCCCGCGGGTCTGCGCGGTCGAGGACCGTTCCTCGGGGACCAAGACCACCGGATGCACCGTGGGATGCGCGTCGAGGCGAACCGCCCGGTAGAGGCGTTGCGGGGCGCCGATATCGGCATCCGGGCCCGGGCCGGTCTCGGTCCAGGACACGACGATTCCACCGAGCACACTGGCGGCGGCGTTATCGGGGTGGCCTTCGAATTCCGAGGCGAGCTGGACCAATTGATCGGTGTCCACCGCCAGGGACGGATCGAATTGCGCGGCCAGCGCTCGCCCGGCGGCCAGCCCGCCGACCACTGCCGAGGCGGAGGAACCCAGCCCGCGGGAATGCGGAATCGCGTTCCGGCACAGTACGTCCAGGCCGTCGGCCCAGATACCGGCCGATTCCAGCCCGCGTTCGATCGCCCGCACCACCAGATGCTGTGGCCCCCAGGCCACCTCGTCCGCGCCTTCGCCCTCCATCCGGATGTTCAGGCCGGAATCGGTACTGCGCACCTCGATCTCGTCGTAGATCCCCAGGGCCATACCCAGCGAATCGAAACCGGGCCCGAGATTCGCGGTGGAGGCCGGCACCCGGACCGAGACCGTGATACCGGCCGGCAGGGTCGGAGCCACGAGCCGGCTTTCGCGCGTATCCACCGTCAGGCCAGTTCGAGTCGTGCGGCCACGGCGACCGGGTCGACCTGGATGGCCTGCACCTCGGGCATGCCGAGCAGTGCGGTATCGGGGTCCTTGAGACCGTTTCCGGTAACCGTGCAGACCACCGTCTGTCCGGGCTCGAGCCAGCCCTCGGCGTGGGCGGCCAGCACACCGGCCACACTCGCCGCCGACGCGGGCTCCACGAAAACGCCCTCTTCGGCCGCGACCAGACGGTACGCGTGCAGGATCTCCTCGTCGGTGGCCGCACGGAACGCACCACCGGACTCCTCCTTGGCCGCCACGGCACCATTCCAGGAGGCGGGGGCGCCGATCCGGATGGCGGTCGCGATGGTCTCCGGGTGGCTGACCGGAGCGCCGTTCACCAGCGGGGCCGCCCCGGCGGCCTGGACGCCCAGCATGCGGGGAAGCGTTTCGGTCACGCCGTCGGCCCGGTATTCGCGGTAGCCCCGCCAGTAGGCAGTGATGTTCCCGGCATTGCCCACCGGCAGCGCGTGCACATCGGGTGCCCGGCCGAGCACATCACAGATTTCGAAGGACGCGGTCTTCTGCCCCTCGATCCGCGCCGGGTTCACCGAGTTCACCAGGCCGATGGACGGGAAATCCGAGGTGACCTTGCGGGCCAGTTCCAGGCAGTCGTCGAAATTGCCCTCGACCTGGATGACCTTCGCGCCGAGCATCACGGCCTGGGCCAGTTTGCCCATGGCGATCTTGCCCTGCGGGATGAGCACCGCGCAGGTCATCCCCGCGCGGGTCGCGTAGGCGGCGGCCGAGGCGGAGGTGTTACCGGTGGAGGCACACAGCACCGCCTGCTGACCGCGATATTTGGCATCGGTCATGGCCATGGTCATCCCGCGGTCCTTGAACGAACCCGTCGGGTTGGCACCCTCGACCTTCAGGTACACCTCGCAGCCGGTGAGCTGCGACAGATGCGGCGCGGGAACCAGCGGGGTCCCACCCTCGAACAGGGTGACCGGTTCCCAGTCGGCCGCGCCCGCGAGCCGGTCGCGGTAGGCAGCGATGAGCCCGGGCCAGCGGGAGTGCACTCCGGCCTGCGGGGCGACTCCGGCGGTGGGCCCACCCGTCGCGCCGGCCCTCACCGAATCGCTGCGCGATGCTGTTGTCATTCTTCGGTGCCTTCCAATCTCAGAACGCTGGTGACAGATGTGACGGATTCCATACCCGACAGCGCGGCGACGGTCTCCGAGAGAGCCGCCTCGGTCGCGAGGTGGGTCACGACCACCAGTCGCGCCTTGTCGTCGTGCCCCTCCTGCCGGACCGTCGAAATACTCACGCCGTGGTTGGAGAACTCGCCCGCCACCCTCGCCAGTACGCCGGGACGGTCTTCGACCTTGAGATTCACGTGATAGCGAGTGGGCGTATCGCCGATCGGGGCGATCGGTAGCTCAGCATAGACCGATTCGCCCGGCGCCCGGCCACCGAAGAATTTGTTGCGGGCGGCCATGACCAGGTCGCCGAGTACGGCCGAGGCGGTGGGCGCCCCGCCTGCGCCCTGCCCATAGAACATGAGCCGACCGGCGTTCTCGGCCTCCACGACCACCGCGTTGAACGCACCGGTCACCGCGGCCAGTGGATGTCTGCGCGGGATCAGCGCCGGATAGACGCGCACCGACACCCGGTCCTTGCCACCTTCGGCCGGGGTGGGTTCGCCCGCACCCGCAGGTACCCGCTCGCAGATCGCCAGCAGTTTGACGGTGCAGTCCAGCGCGGACGCGGTTTCCAGGTCCTCGGCGGTGATCGTGGCGATGCCCTGGCGGTAGACATCGGCGGCCGTCACCCGGGTGTGGAAGGCCAGCGAGGCCAGGATCGCGGCCTTCGCGGCGGCGTCGTAGCCCTCGACATCGGCGGTCGGATCGGCTTCGGCATAGCCGAGGCGGGTCGCTTCGGCGAGGGTGTCACCGTAGTCGGCACCCGTCTCGTCCATGGCCGAGAGGATGAAGTTGGTGGTGCCGTTGACGATGCCGACCACCCGGTTCACCCGGTCGCCGGACAGCGACTGGATGAGCGGGCGCACCACCGGGATGGCACCGGCCACCGCGGCCTCGAAATACAGGTCGGCACGGCTGCGCTCGGCGGCGGCGGCCAGTTCGCCGGTGTAATCGGCCAGCAGCGCCTTGTTGGCGGTGACCACGGACTTCCCGGCGTTGAGCGCGGCCAGGATGAGTTTGCGGGCCGGATCGATACCGCCGATCACCTCGACGACCAGGTCGACGTCGGGCCGGGTGACCAGGGCCTCAGCATCTGTGGTCAGTAGTTCGGCGGGTAGTCCGCGGTCGCGATCGAGGCTGCGCACCGCGACTCCGCGCAGGGTCAGCGGCGCGCCGACCCGCGATTGCAGGTCCTCGGCGTGATCCCGCAGAATCCGCACGACCTCGCGGCCGACATTGCCCATGCCCAGTACCGCGATACCGATCGGACGGTCCGGCCCCCATCGACCGGGTACCATTTCGGCCCCCTCTGGCATGCTCGCCCCTTTCGTCGCGTCCATTCAGACCTCCAGGCCGAGCAGGTCCTCGACCGTTTCCCGGCGCAGGATCAACCGGGCCGTGCCGTCGCTCACGGCGACGACGGCGGGACGGGTCAGCAGGTTGTACCGGCTCGACATGGAATAGCAGTAGGCACCGGTGCCGGCGACCGCGATGAGGTCCCCCGGGCCCGCATCGGCCGGCATCCAGGTGTCCCGGATGATGATATCGCCGCTCTCGCAGTGTTTTCCGACAACGCGGGCGACGACCGGCGGCGCCGCGGAACCACGGGACACCAGCTGGCAGTGATAGTCGGCCTGATAGAGCGCGGGCCGGATATTGTCGCTCATCCCGCCGTCCACGCTCACATAGCGGCGGCGCAGGCCGCCGTCGAGCGAGACGTCCTTGATGGTGCCCACCTCGTAGAGGGTGACGGTGCCGGGACCGGCGATGGCGCGACCCGGTTCCACCGCGATACGCGGCACGGGCAGCCCGGCGCGTTCGGCCTCGCGGGCGACCAGGGCGCGCAGATTCTCGGCGAACAGGTCCAGCGGCGGCGGATCGTCGGAGGGCAGATAGGAAATACCCAGACCGCCGCCCAGGTCGAGCAGCGAAATCTGCGAGGTGCGCTCGACACCGAATTTGTCGACCGCTTCGCGCAGCAGGCCCAGCATCCGGTGCGCGGCGATTTCGAAACCGTCGATTTCGAAGATCTGCGATCCGATATGGCTGTGCAACCCGACCAGCCGCAGATTACCGGCCTCGAACACCCGCGCCAGCGCTTCCATGGCGTCGCCGCCGGAAATGGAGAAACCGAATTTCTGGTCCTCGTGCGCGGTGGAGATGTATTCGTGGGTGTGCGCCTCGACGCCGACGGTGACCCGGACCAGGACGTCCTGCACGACCCCGGCGGCACCGGCGACGGCTTCCAGCCGTTCGATCTCGACCAGCGAGTCGACCACCACGTGGCCGACTCCGGCGGCCACCGCGGCCTCCAGTTCGGCCACCGATTTGTTGTTGCCGTGCAGGGCGATGCGCTCGGCCGGGAAGCCGGCGTGCAGCGCCACGGCGAGTTCACCGCCGGAACACACGTCCAGCGAGAGACCTTCGTCGCGGATCCAGCGCGCGATCTCGCCGCACAGAAACGCCTTGGAGGCGTAGTGGACTCGCGAATCGGACCCGAAGGCGCGCACCATATCGCGGCAGCGGGACCGGAAATCGTCCTCGTCCACCACGAACAGTGGAGTCCCGAACTTCGCGGCGAGCTCGGTGACGGGTACACCCGCCAGCCGGACCACATCGTCGGCGCCGCGGGTGGCGTTGCGCGGCCACACCTGCGCGGGTAGGTCGATCAGCTGCCGCGGGTCGGCCGGGCGCTCCGGCAGATTCGGGGCATGCGGTATCTCGGCGTGCCGGGGCCCGGCGGGATGGACACTCATCGGTCTTCCTTCCTCGTCCACTGCCGGAACAGTCGGTCGATGCGATTACCCGGCGCAGTCACATCCGCTCCGGGGCGGTGACGCCGAGCAAGGCCAAGCCGTTTGCCAGCACCTGGCGGGTGGCGTTCACCAGCACCAGGCGCGCGGCGTTGACCGGCGAGACGGGTTCGTCGCCCAGCGGCAGCACCCGCAGGGCCTTGTTGGTCTGGAACGGGTGGTAGGCGCCGGCCAGTTCCTCCAGGTACCGCGCGATGCGGTGCGGTTCCCGCAGGGTCGCCGCACTCGCCACCACCCGCGGGAATTCACCGATGGTGCGGATGAGCGCGCCCTCGAACTCCGAATCGAGCAGAGCGAAATCCGGTGCCACCGTGTCGTATTCGAATTCGGCGGCATTGCGCGCGATGGACGCGGCGCGGGCGTGCGCGTACTGCACGTAGTACACCGGGTTCACACTGTCCTGTTTGGCCCACAGGTCCAGGTCGATATCGATGCTCGAGTTCACCGAGCTGCGCACCAGCGAGTAGCGGGCGGCATCGACGCCGATGGCCTCCACCAGATCGTCGAGCGTGACCACGGTGCCCGCGCGTTTGCTCATCCGCACCGCCACACCGTCGCGCAGCAGGTTCACCATCTGGCCGATGAGCACCTCGACGCTGTCGGGATCGTCACCGAACGCGGCGGCCGCGGCCTTCAACCGGCCGATGTACCCGTGATGGTCGGCGCCGAGCATATAGATGCACAGGTCGAAACCGCGCGAGCGCTTGTCCTGCAGATAGGCGATATCGCCGGCGATATAGGCGGCGTTCCCGTCGCTCTTGATGACCACCCGGTCCTGATCGTCACCGTATTCGGAGCTGGCGATCCACCAGGCGCCGTCCTTCGAATACAGGTCACCGGAATTCTTCAGCGTGTCCACCGCGCGTTCGACCGCACCCGAGGCGAACAGCGAACTCTCGTTGAAATACACATCGAAATCGGTGCCGAATTCGTGCAACGTTTTCTTGATGTGCGCGAACATCAGTTCCACGCCCTCGGCGCGGAACAACTCCAGCCGCTTCTCCGGTTCGAGTTCGGCCGCGCCGGGATGGGCGGTGACGATCCGGTCGGCGATCTCGCCGATATAGGCGCCCGCGTACCCGTTCTCCGGGGTCGGCGCGCCGGTGGCGGCGGCGACCAGCGATTCGGCGAACCGGGTGATCTGGGCACCGTGATCGTTGAAGTAGTACTCACGGGTGACCTCGGCACCCTGCGCGGCCAGGATCCGGCCCAGTGCGTCGCCCACCGCCGCCCAGCGGGTCCCGCCCAGGTGCACCGGGCCGGTCGGGTTGGCGGAGACGAATTCCAGATTGATCTTCGTACCGGCGAGCGCGTTCCCGGTGCCATAGGCCGACCCTGCCACCCGCACCTGCTCGAGCACCGCGCCCTGCGCGGACGCGGCGACCCGGATATTGAGGAAGCCGGGCCCGGCGACCTCCGCGGCGGCGACGGCCTCGGTATCGCTCAGCGCCTCGGCGAGCCAGCCGGCCAGCTCCCGCGGGCTGGTCCCGGCCTTTTTCGCGACCTTCATCGCTACATTGGTGCTGTAGTCACCGTGCTCCGGATTCCGCGGACGCTCCACATCGACCGTATCGGGCAGCACCGCGGCATCCAGTCCACGTTCGGCGAGGACCTTCGCCGCGGTGGCGTGAAGGAGATCTGCAAGGTCGGCTGGAGTCACGAGTCTCTATCCTATGGTCCGAGTGGGTGCGCGCCGCGAGTGGGCACCGCAGCTCGGCACTGTTCATCGACGTGGAAAGAACTGGGACCGGTATGCCGAACAGGACGAGCGCCAAATCGGCGAAGGCCGTGAAGGCGGCGGGCAAAGTCGCGGGCGCGCGCGCGAGCAGCAGCAGGAACAAAGGCAAACCGCCGATCACGCAGCGAATCCCCTGGCTCACCATCGGTGCGGTCGTGGTGCTCGTCGGCTTGGTCGCGGCGCTGGCGGTGAACCTGGTGCCCAAGTATCAGGAGAAGGCTGCCCTGGAGAAGTTCACCCCCTCGGAGCAGCAGAAGGACCCCTCCGACCAGATCGAGGGGGTGGTGAAGAAGGAGTACCCGGCCGGTCTGCACGTCGACGCCACCCAGCGGGTGGCCTACGACCAGACCCCGCCGTTCGGTGGGCCGCACGACTCCTCCTGGGCCAACTGCATGGGCACCGTCTACGACAAGGCGCTGCGCGACGAGAACGCGGTGCATTCGCTGGAGCACGGCGCGGTGTGGATCACCTACAACCCGGACAAGGTCGACCAGGCCGGGATCGACACACTGAAGAAGAAAGTCGAGGGTGAGCAGTACATGCTCATGTCCCCGCACCCCGGCCAGGAAGCCCCCGTCTCGCTGCAGTCCTGGGGACATCAGCTCACCGTGAACAGCGCCGACGACGAGCGGGTCGGTCAGTTCATCACCGCGCTGCGGCTGAACAACTTCGCCTACCCCGAGGTCGGCGCGGACTGCGCGACGGTCGCCTTCGACACCCAGAACCCGCCGCCCTACGACCCGAGCGAACCGGGCCCCGATGCCGTGCCGATGGACGGTGCCGGCCTACAGCCCGACCAGGGCGAACTCGGCGGCATGGGCGTTCCCGGCGGCGGTCTACCGGGCGGGCTGCCCGGTGGCATCCCGGCGATCCCGGGGATGCCCGGCACCCTGCCGGACCAGCAGGCCCCCGGCGCACTGCCCGACCAGCAGGCACCCGGAGCCGCGTCCGACCAGCAGGTACCCGGAGCCGGACAGTAATGCCGGAAACGGAAACACCCGAAATCGGGCCCCGGCGCGAGTCCGGGCTCCGCGCGCAGCTGCGCGGCCAGCGCACCCCGCTGCTGATCATCGCCGCGATCGCGCTGCTCGTGATCGGGTTCGGCGCGGGTGTGCTGCTGTCACCGGACGATTCCGGCGGGTCCGGCCCGGGTCCGGTCGATATCGGATTCGCGCAGGACATGTCGGCCCATCACACCCAGGCGGTGGAGATGTCGGGAATCGCGCTGCTGGGGTCGGCAGATCCCGCGGTGCAGCGCCTCGCCTACGACATCCTGACCACTCAGCAGAGTCAGATCGGACGGATGCAGGGCTGGTTGCAGATGTGGGGCGCCCCCGCGCGTGGCACGGACGGCTACATGGGCTGGATGCACGACACCGGGCACGGTGACGACCGGCACGGCGGCGGTCACGGCCACGGCTCCGGGGCGGTGGCCGCGATGCCGGGTATGGCGAGCACCGCGGACATCCAGCGGTTGCGTGACGCGCGCGGCACCGATCTCGATGTGCTGTTCCTGCAGCTCATGCTGCGCCACCATCAGGGCGGGGTCCCGATGCTGGAATACGGTGCCGAACACGCCGAGACCGGGGAGATCGGCATCCTGGCCGGGCAGATGCTCGCCGCGCAGCAGGGTGAGGCTCAGCTCATCACCGATATGCTCGCCGCCCGCGGCGGCCGGCCACTGCCTCTGAACTGAACCGCCACCACTCGTTTTGGCCGCATCGGCAATGATGCGATACGCTGTGGTCCGCCCGATCGACCGGCTCCCGGTCACACCGGGTGGATCCCCGCCCTCGTAGCTCAGGGGATAGAGCGTCTGCCTCCGGAGCAGAAGGCCGCAGGTTCGATTCCTGCCGAGGGCACGCACGAGGAAGGCCCCCGACCAGCTGGGTTCTGGTCGGGGGCCTTTCTCGTGCGCGGCCGGCCCGAGTGTCACGAGCCCGCTCCGAAGTCTTCGCCGCAGTCCTGCAACGCACAGTTCCATGTACCCGTGTGGTGGTGCCGATTCACTCAGGCCACACAACTGTGCAGGGGGATATGTTCTGCACCGTGGGCCGCCCGCCGGCGGGCGGCCCATTGTCCGCTCCTCCGTCACCGGCCGGGGCCGATGCCGGGCATCATCCCGAACATCATCCCGAACATCCTCTGCAGCATTTCCATACCGACGCCTAGATACGGTTCGAACGAACCCATCGTTCCCATCTCCTTCACTGCGAATTTTCTACCGGCCCCGACTCCTTCGCCGCATACCGCATCCACGCGGCCGGAAACAAGCAGGCGGCGATTCCTATCCACTTTCGAAATGGCATACACCGATGGTCCCGGCCCCGCGCCCGCGCCGGACCCCATCGGCCGGCGGCTAGTTGTTCGCGCGCCGGATCGAGCGCTGGACGAGACCTCGGATACCGGGGAGTTGGATGGCTCGCAGCATGAGATCCCCGGCCCAGACATGCGCGCGGGTGGGCGGGGCGAATCGGCTGATCCCCTGACGAGCGAGAGCTTGGCGCTTGCGGACCTCCGGACGCAGCGATTGCTCCCAGGCGTCGAGTGCGGTGGCGAGGTCGTCGCCGTGGGCCGCGAGGGCGGTGCCGAGCCGGTCGGCGCCGTCGAGGGCCAGGGCCGCGCCGTAGCCGGCGAAGACCGTGACGCACCAGGCGGCGTCACCCAGAAGCACGACCCTGCCGCTGCTCCACCGGTCGATGACGATCTGGCCGACCGAGTCGAAGTAGGCGTCGGCCGGGTCGGCGGTGAGCTGCTCGAGAGCTTCGGCCACCCCGCGCCCCAGATCACCGAACGCCGCGGTGAGCGCCGGTGCGGCGCCGCGGGCGAGTTCGGCCGCCGGGTCGGGGCTGCGGTAGGTGAAGAACGCCGAGGACCGGTGCGGGCCCAGGTTCATCACCGCGACGGTGCGCCGGGGCCCGAGGAAGGTGGTGCCCACTCCTTCGGTGACATGCTCGGGCACGGTCTCGAGCGGGAAGGCGCCCACCATGTGGTTCAGCTCCACCAGATAATCGGATTCCGGACCGAAGACGAGTTCACGGATCCGGGAATGCACACCGTCGGCGCCGATGAGCAGGTCGGCCCGCAGGCGGGTGCCGTCGCCGAGGACGACCTCGACGGCACCGGGATCCTGGGTCACCGTCCGCACCGTGGTGCCGAATCGGATATCGACGTGTTCGGCCACCGCGTCGTACAATGCCGATTCCAGATCACCGCGCAAGAGGCTCAGCGCCCGGTCTCCCACCGCGGCTTGCGCGACGGCGGCGGGCACGGTGAACTTCTCCCGGCCGTCTGCGTGGACGAGCACCGAGGTGAAGAACCCGATATCGCGCGCAGTGAGCGCGGGCACGAGACCGAGCCGCTCGGCGGCGTCGTATCCGGGTCCGTGCAGGTTCAGCAGATAGCCGCTGCTGCGCCGCGTGGCTGCCCGCTCGAGGACGACGACTTCCCAGCCTGCCCGGTACATCCGCAATGCCGCCGCGAGTCCGGCGATGCCGGCTCCTACCACCACTGCACGTTTCGCCCCGCGACCGCTGGGATTGCGCCCCGTGTTCACGTAATCGTCCACTGCCACTCCTGAAGGTCCGCCACTCGGCCACTATCGTCAACTAGTAGTTGACGATAGTCACTGCGTCAACCACAGGTTGACGAATGGCCGGTCAGGCCTCGGCCGTTGCCGGATCGCCGGAGGTGGAGTGCCGCCACCGCCGCGGCGATGTATTCGGTGGCCGATCGGCTCCGCATGATCGCGCGGCCCACATCCGCCCGGGCCGCACGCTCGGCGGGACGCGACAGGTAGCGCAGGCAGGTGGGGACCAGGTTCTCGTAGTCGTCGAAGGCGACCGCCGGGGCGAACGGGGACGACTCCGCCAGATCGGCACAGTTCTCCGAGACGACGAAGATGCCGTTGGCGAGGAGATAGGAGACACGCACTATTTCGAACACCCCGGCGTCGTAGTAGTGCGTATCGAGGACGATCTTCGAGCGGGCGTACAGGGCATCCCGCGCGGGACCGTACAGTCCGAAATGAGCCCGGGCGTCTATCCCGAGCCGGCGCAGACGCTCGACCGGCGCCATTCTGTGCTCGTTGAGCGATCCGACCACGAGGACGTCGATATCCGGCTGCGCGGCGGGCGCGATCCGCTCCAGTTCGGGTACATGGCCGACGGGTACCTGCCGGACGCCCTCGACACCCAGGTCGCGAAGGGCGGCGATATTCCGGAGGCTGTAGTCCCGCACCGTGTGGCGGCGGAAGAGTGCCAGCAGTTCCTCGGTGATCCACTCCGATCCCGGCAGGACCTGCTCCAGGTTGTACAGGATCGCGTCGTCGGGGACCTGTATGTTCCACCAGTGCAGCGTATTGCTGCCGAAGACGATATGCCGCCGGTCCGGTATCCCGATCTCATCGGAGAGGACACTGTCGAAGCGGCCCGGCACAGTGCGAAATGTACCGTCTCGGCGATTTCGCGGAAGGCCTCCCGATGCTGATACGTGCGCGGCGGCGCGATGGTGACCGCGAACTTTCCCGCATCGGCACCAGGCGTTCTCGGCATGGTCGATCCAGCCTTCCGGTTGTCCGGGCGGCCACGGCCGCCGGTCAATCCAATGAATTCGCCAAACGCGCGTGCAAGTCCAGCAACTCCGGGATCTGGGCGGCCGGTCGGCGGCCGAAACCGCATTCGGTCGCGATACCGAACTCGGGCATGAACTCGGCCGCGGCCTTGATGCGGCGGCGAGCACCGTCGAAACCATCAGAGGCATGCACCAGGCCCAGGAAGAGTGTGGTCTCCGGTTCTGTGGCCAGGCCCGCGAGCGGGGCGAAATACGCAGCGTCCGTGCGCTCCTTCGGGACGGGCAGGTGGATCCAGTTCAGCCGACGCTTCAGCGCGGCAGCCACACCGGAGGCCACATCGACCAGTTTCGAGGTATCGGCGGGTTCGACGAAATGCCGATGACCGAAATCGCCGTAGCAGAGGTGATAGCCCAGCTCCGCCCCGGCGGGAACCGCATCACCGAGACGGGAGAGCCGCTCGATCACGCCGCCCAGCCGGGCAGGGTAGTCGTCGCCGAACCAACACGGAAAGACGCCTTCGAACAGAGCGAATTCGACGGGCGCGTCCCATTGGATCGCCAGATCCTCATGGGGAATCGCCGAGGTGATCTGATCCAATTCGGCCAGGATCGCCGCCTCGTAACGGATCTCCAGTTCCGCCTGCGGGCCCGCGACGAACGCGCCGATCACCGAGATCGGGGTGGGCAGGCTCACCTGGAATCGGACGCCGGGCCGGAGCACACCCTGCGCGCGGAGCTGTTCGAACACCCGCCATGACGCGCGCGCGGCCTGTGCGTACCCGAGCGTGCCGAAATCGATTGTCGCCGCATCGTTTCCCGGCGCCGGCTGTACCCGCTCGCTCGGGCCGTACTCCGGGCTCGGCGGCGGCACGGTGACAAGGTTGGGGTGCGCCTGCAGCCTGGGTAGCTGCCACACCACAAAGTTGTCGCGCTCTCCGGTCTCACCGTCGGGGATCCGGGTGATATGCCTGCCCAGGCGGGTAGCGACCTGGGTGAATACCGCCGCGGCGTCGGAGAGCGGCACACTGCCGCAGAGATGGATACCGCGACCGGACATAACACTTACCTCCACCTGTTCTCGGATACTGCCGGAAGGAGTGTAGGACGGGTCGGCGCCGTTGCGCGCGCGGATCGTTCGGCCACGGGGACCTGCGGGGGCCGGACAGCAATGCGGAACGTGTCGTAGTGTTCGGAGCGATCCCCCGGGAACGGAGAATGTTTTGACTCAGCCACCGGCAGGCCCGCCCCCGACCGGACCGCAGCCGCGCGACAGCGCTCGGCCCCCACGGAAGCGGCGCACCGGCCTCATCGTGGGCGCGGTAGTGGCCGCACTTGTGGTCGTCGCCGCCACCGCCGTGGTGGTGCTGACTCTGCAAGGCCGCACTCCGCTGTCCTCCGACGACCAGCAGATCGAGGCCTCGCTGCGCGAGTTCTACGGCACGCTCAGCGATGATGGTTTCGCGGCCGCCACCCGGCTGGCCTGCAAAGCCGACCGGGACGATTTCGATGCCATGTCGGACGCCGAGAAATCCGAGGCCGAAAAGCTCGGATTCACCGTCGATATCGACTCGGTCGACAATATCGTCGTCACCGGTGACCGCGCGAAAGCCGAGATCAAGGGCAAGTTCAGCCTGTCGGCGCCGGGTGGGGGCGACGACGAGCAGATGGACGACAGTTCCGAAGAGAGCCTCGTGAAGGAGGACGGCGAATGGCGGGTCTGCTCCTCCTCCGACAGCGACCCGAAATGAGCGACGGCGGGTGCCGATGAGCTGCTGCGGGCCCTCACGCCGCACCGTAC
Organism: Nocardia sp. NPDC050193; assembly: GCA_040674215.1. Classification (GTDB taxonomy): domain Bacteria; phylum Actinomycetota; class Actinomycetes; order Mycobacteriales; family Mycobacteriaceae; genus Nocardia. Next base: position 15,568 of record JBFARE010000004.1, read on the forward strand.
TGGGCGCGCTCGGCCTCGCGGCACTGCTGCCCGCCGCCGGACTCCCCGGTGCGGGCCGGGCGACCGCGTCGCCCGGCCCGGTGCGGGCGACCGACCTGGAAGTTGTCACGGTCACCGATACCGCCGCCGTGCTCACCTGGACCAGCCGCGACCCCGGCAGCACGAACCCGGTGCCCACCGACGGTGAGCTACTGCTCGGCCCGGCGGACGGTTCCCGCCCGCTCCGGCCGGTCTGGGCTTCCGAGAGCCCCACGCCGTTCCACTACGCGCAGATCGACGGACTGGAACCGGGCCGCGCCTACCGATTCGAGGCCCGCTCGGCCGGGATGCGGGCGACACCCGCGCTCTCGGTCGCGACCGGTGCGCCCGCCACCCCGGAAACCACCGCGACGTTCACTACCGCGGTGCCCCCACCGGGACGGCTGCTGCGCACCCTGGCGCTCGCAGGCGACGTCCACTACGGGGAGACCGTGAGCGGTCTGGTGGCGGGCGGGCTGCCACCCGGAATACGCCGGCAACCGGGCATGCCGCCCTATCCGGAGGTCATGTTCGATGCCGTGCTCGGCGATCTGCGCCGTCCCGATCGCGGCGCGGAACTACTGCTGCTGGCCGGTGATCTGACCGCCGAGGCCACACCCGCGCAGGTGCGCGCGGTGCGCGACCGGCTGGACCGCTGGGGCAGCGACGGTCAGGACTACCTCGCCGTACGCGGGAACCACGACCGACCGCACACGGGCGCGGAATACGCGGACTGTCCGGCGGTTCCCGGTGCCACGGATCATCGTGATTGCTGGAGCGAGGTCTTCGGACCCCGGCAACAGCTGGTCGAACACGAACTCGGCGGTCTGCGCATCCTCGGCCTGGACACCAGCGCGCTGGACGGCGCGGGCGGGGTACTCGACGCCGCGCAATTCGACCGGATCGCCGAACTGCTGCGTGCCGACTCCGACCGTCCCACTCTGGTTTTCGGTCACCATCCGGTCACCGTGGAGGCCGGGCTCACCAATATCGCCGGCCCCGGATTCGTACTCGACCGCGATACCGCGCTGCGTGTGCAGCGGTTGTACGAGGCCGCGCCGGGGGTCTTCCTGCACCACAGCGGCCATACCCACCGCAATCGCCGCACCCGGCCGGATACCGCGTGCGCCGTGGAATTCCTGGAGGTCGGCGCGATCAAGGAGTATCCCGGCGGGTACAGCCTGCTGCGGATCTACGAAGGTGGGTACACGGTGAACTTCTACAAGACCCGCACCCCGGAGTCCCGGCGCTGGAGCACACTGACCCGCGCCGAGTACTTCGGCCTGCTCCCCGAGTACACACTCGGCACCTTCGCCGATCGTAATCACGTTGTGCTGCGGGACTTCTCGGGTCTCACCTGACGAAGGCTGCCCGGCGTCGTGCGCGGCCCGGCCGGAGTCGGCAACGACTCCGGCCGGGCCGGCACACCGAGCGAGCGGCGGGAATCGAACCCGCGTGAACGGCTTTGCAGACCGTTGCCTGAACCACTCGGCCACGCCCGCGTGACCCGATGATCATGGCCCGTCACCGCCGCACGGCACACAGTTGCGCTCAGCCGGATCGCATCCGCTGACAGCGCCCGGACCGGTGGCGGTGCGGCCCGGCATCGTGGGTGACACCCGTCACCGGTGGGCGCCCACGACGCGACTCACCGGCGAGGCGCCGTGCAATGATCGAACACATGTCTCGCCCCCGCCCGCTACCCCTCGACCCGATCCAGGAGGCCCACCGCCAATGGGTCGGCCACGGATGGGGTGCGGTCGCCGACGGGATGGCCGCGGTGACCTCACTGGTGCGCGCCCAGCAGATCGTCATGGCGCGCGTCGACGAAGCCCTGCGCCCCACCGGCCTGACCTTCTCGCGCTACGAACTGCTGCAACTGCTGAACTTCAGTGCGACCGGTGCGCTGCCGATGGCGATGGCCAGCGCCCGGTTGCAGGTGCACCCGACCAGTGTCACCAATTCCGTCGATCGACTGGAGGCGGCGGGGCTGGTGAACCGGGTACCGCATCCCAACGACCGGCGGGCCACGCTGATCGAGATCACCGATGCCGGACGGGCTCTCGTCGCCGAGGCCACCGGCTATCTGAACGAACGCGTGTTCGCGCGGCCGGAACTACCGCCCGACCGGTTGCGAACGCTGCTGCAGTTGCTCGCCGAGTTCCGGCACACGGCGGGAGACTTCGATACCGGCGAGGAACCGGCCCGCTGGGCCGAACCCTGACCGAATCCCGGCCCTCCGGCGGGGGGCCGGCGTACCCGCCCCCGAACAGGCCATATCGAATGTTCGCCGGGCCGGGTCGGCAGCAAACGCATCACAGCCGGGCACCCGTTCAGCAAGTTTCTCGGGACTTCGGCTTGGCAACGACCGACCCGCGGCGCACCATATGTTTATGGTGCTGGTTCTCGGGGTATCAGTAGGCGCCTCAGGTGCGCGTGCGGTGCTCACTCATTCGGATCAACCGCACCTGCCGCCGATCGACCGATGCCATATCCCCCGCCCGGCCCGCGCCTCGGTGGCCGAACCGGCCCTCATCGCGATCCGCCGGATGTACGGCGCCGCCGACCGACGCGACGAGTGCATCACCGGAACCGCGGTGACCTGCCACAACCGCGAGCAGGCCGAAGTGGTGGGCGATGCCCTCGGGACCGGCTGCGTCACCCTGGTCGACGAGCCGTTGGCACAGTTGCGCTACCTCAGGTTCACCGAGAAACTGCCGACGACCGGGGTGGTCTCCCTGTTCGACCTGGGCTCCTCGGGTCTGACCCTCACCCAGATCGACTGCCGCACCGATACCGTGCTGGCCGGCGCCCACTGCCCGGGGCTGGGCGGCGACGGCTACAACGAACTGCTCTGCGAATGGCTGGACTCCGCCGGTGTGTACACCGACGAGACGGCGGCGCGCCGGTACCGGGAAGCACTGAGCAGCGCCCGCGTGGTGACCGCCGCCGACCCCGATACCGCCGAACGCGCGGTGATCACCCGTAGTGACCTCGCCGAACTCTGTGCGGACGCGGTGCAGTCGGCGGCCATGCTGGTACACCGGGTGGCCGAGCAGACGAAGGCGGCACCCGACGCGGTGGCCCTGCTCGGCGGGTGCGCCCGCAATCCGGCCCTGCGCACCCGCCTGACCGAGCTGCTGGGCCTGCCGGTGGTGTGCGATTCCGAACCGGAGTACGTCTCGGCGCGCGGCGCGCTGCTGTTCGCGGCCGAACGACCCGCCGCCGGTATCCGCACCGCGCATATCCGGGCGGGCGGGCAGGTGGTACCGCTGGCCCCGCCCACCGTCGGGCGGCGCAAGATCTACGCGGCCGCGGCGGTGACGATCGGGCTGGGCGCGACCGTGGCCGGACTGCTCACCGCGCAGAACGGCGCCGCACAACCCACCCGGAGCAATTACGTGCCCACCGACATCCTGGACGCGCCGCCCGCGCCCTGAACCGGGCCGGGCCACGCGCCGAGATGATCAGCGGTTGGTGAACTTCGCGGGCCGCTTGTCCACGAACGCCGCCATCCCCTCGGACTGGTCGGCGGTCGCGAACAGCGAATGGAAAACCCGCCGCTCGAAGCGCAGGCCCTCGCCCAGCGTGGTCTCGAAGGACCGGTTCACCGCCTCCTTGGCGATCATGGCCACCGGCAGCGACATCGACGCGATGGTGGCACCGACCTCCAGCGCGGTATCCAGCAGTTCGGCGGCGGGTACGATCCGCGCCACCAGACCGGCGCGCTCGGCCTCCTCGGCGTCCATATTGCGGCCGGTGAGCACCAGATCCATGGCCTTGGCCTTACCGACCGCCCGGGTCAGCCGCTGCGAACCACCGATACCGGGGATGACGCCGAGCTTGATCTCGGGCTGGCCGAACTTGGCGGTATCCGCGGCGATCAGGATGTCGCAGATCATGGCGAGCTCGCAGCCGCCGCCCAGCGCATAACCGGCGACCGCCGCGATGGTCGGCTTACGGAATTGGGCCAGCCGCTCCCAGCGGGCGAAGTAGTCGTCCATGAACATGTCCATGTAGGACTTCGGCTGCATCTCCTTGATGTCCGCGCCGGCGGCGAAGGCCCGATCGGAGCCGGTGATCACCACAGCGCCGATCTCGTCGTCGTGTTCGACCTCGTCGAGCGCGGCGATCACATCGTCGAGGACCTGCGCGTTGAGCGCGTTCAGCGCCTTGGGCCGGTTCAGCGTGATGAGGGCGACCCCATTCTTGCGCTCCAGCAGAATCGTCTCGAAGTCGGTCACGGCGCATCCTCTGGTTCGAAAGGTCATGAACATCGGTGACGATACCGCGCGCCGGACGAGCGCTATCGACACGGCTCGAGGGCGTCGCGCGGCGGTCACGGTCGTGTCTATGTCTCGAGGCGGACCATGATCTCCGCCATCCGCGCCTCGATCCAGGCGCATATCGCGGTGTCGTCCATACCGGCCAGTTCGGCTTCCGGACCCATCACGTACCGGCCGTCCCCCGGCAGATCTCGCCAGACCAGACCCACATGAGTGATTCCCCGCGCCCGGAAGCCCAGGCGCCCCTGGATGACTTTCAGGACCCCGGCATCGGGCCCGGATGTCACGGAGGGCGTGCCGGACGAGGGGAACCCGTCCGGGTTCGCGGCCGCGGTGGTGAGCCCGGCCGGCATCGTCTGCGGATCACGGCCCGCGGCGGCTTCGGGAAGCAGACCGACCACCGTCCGCGCCAGGACCGCGGGACGGCATTCGGCGATATCGAAGCCAGCCGAGTGCGCCACCGTTGCGCCCGGCCGCTGGGTGATCACATAACCCCGATCGTCACGACGAACCGCGTGTACCCGAAGACATTGCTGCGGATCGGTATGGTGCCGTTCGTTCCACAGATTCGCCAGCACCATGATGTCGGGCCTGGTGAGCGCCCGGACCATGGCATCGAACCGGGGATCGGTCAGCTCGCGCATGCCCGCGCGTACCCGGGTTCGTTGCGGCAGTCGAGTTCAGGTTCTGCAGCGCGATATCATCCGGCCCGCTACCGGGCGGTCGCGCGATATCGGTCGAGGAATCGATGGTCGTGTTGCCGGAATTGTCGCTCGAACTGCCGGCCGAGCTCGCCGGCGCGGGAGCCGGCCCGGGGGCGAACAGCCCGGGTCCTTCGTACTTCGGCAGCCACCAGGCGAAACTCCGCCAGTGATCGTTCCGGAATCCGGCCAGATCGCCGAACCCGTGCTCCCCCTTCGGAATATAGCTGTTGAACGCCGCCCCACCGCGCACGCCGCCGACGATACCGCCCTGAGCGATATTGCCGACCCAGCCGGCAGCATTGCCGAAGGCGGAGAAATCCGCGCCGGAGGCCAGTGCGGTGGCGAGATTGCCGAAGATGGCACCGAAGGCGTCGGAGGTGGCGCCGATGAACATCCCGCGGAACGCGCCCAGGGCGGGGTTGTACACCACCTTGCTGGGGAGTTTGCCGAGCCCCTTGTCGATGAATTCGCCCAGGTATTTTCCGAATTCGCGAGCGGGAACCGCGCCGGCGACCCCGCCCAGCGCACTCAGGCCGAACTCCTTGCCGTTGAACTCGTGCCGTTTGCCCTGTCCGATCTGGCCCGCCTGAACACCGCCGTTGATCGCCATCGGCACCACCGCACCCTCGATGGCGCGCGAAATGTAGACGCCCCAGCCTTTGGCGGTCGGCCAGTGGGCGGTGCGTCCGGCCCCCACGAGGTCTTTCCAGAAGGGACTGTGCTTCACGTTCGGCGCTCCCATACGCGCCGCGATGTTCTGGATCGTCTTCTGCACGAAGTCCTGAATGAACTTCAGACCCGAGCGTGTCGAAACGATCGCGGCCGCTTCCACGGCGGGCGCGGTCGGGGGGAACAGCCAGGCCCAGGCGATCTCGATCGCCAGCCAGCACAGCGTCAGAATGATGGTGAGCTTGGTGGCCTGCAACTCGGTGCCCATATCGAACGCCGAATCGTATTGCGTCATCATGTAGGCGGCGATCTGCTCCAAAGAGTGTTCGCCCGTGCGCAGCTCGTCGAACCGCCCACCCATCTCCTCGCGGGCCGCGCCCGCCGGATACGCGGCCATGGTCGCCTGACGTGCTTCGTCGACCTTGGCGAGCAGGGCGGTGAGTTCGTTACTCGCTTCCTCCCAGGCCCGGGCCACCTCCCAAGCCTTGTCCTCGTCCCCGTCCGGCCACGGGGCCCCGGCGATCCAGCCGAGCCAGCGCAACTCCTCGGGTAGGTAGAGCGTCATACCGGCGAAGCCGCGACAGTCCGACCGAGCTGGCTCACCGCTACCTCCCTGATGGCCTATACCAGTGCTATCTCAACGTATTCGGCTGAACCGGCAGTAGCGCGGCATTGAACTCGATGCGATATCCCGGCGAATCGGCCTCCGGCCCGACGCCGCTCGGCCGCGGCGCCGATTCCCGGCTCGACGAGCAGAGACCTGCCGTGCTGCCACACGACAGGTCCCTGTGCCGGGCCACACCGTTACGCCTTGGGGCCGGCCCACGGCTGCGCTACCGACTCGCGGTGGCCGGTGAAACGTTGCGTTCCACCGGACCGGCTATTCGGCCGTGCCCGTTCCGCCACTGCGTTCGCGTACGTCGGTGATGATGGCCGAGAAATCCCGGTCGCCCGAGGTCTCGTTGAACTCCCGATAGATTTCGGCGGCCAGTTGCCCGATCCGGCCCTCGACACCGTTGGCGCGCAACGCCTCCACCGCCAGACCGAGGTCCTTGTTCATCAGGGCCGTGGCGAACCCCGGCTTGTAGTCGTTGTTCGCCGGGCTGGTCGGTACCGGGCCCGGAACCGGGCAGTAGGTGGTGAGTGACCAGCTCTGCCCCGAGGCCGTGGATACGACATCGAAGAACGCCTGATGGCTCAGGCCCAGTTTCTCACCCAGCACCAGCGCTTCCGACAGGCCGATCATGGAGATGCCGAGGATCATGTTGTTGCAGATCTTGGCGGCCTGCCCGTTCCCGGCGGCACCGGTGTGCACCACCTTGGCACCCATCACCTCGAGCACCGGCAGCGCCTCGGCGAAATCGGTATCCGCGCCACCCACCATGAAGGTCAGGGTCCCGGCGGCCGCACCGGACACACCGCCGGAGACCGGCGCGTCCAGGGCCCGGTGTCCCGCCGCCGCCGCGGCTTCTGCCGCGGCCCGGGCGTCGGCCACATCGATGGTCGAACAGTCGATGAACAGCGTGCCCGGGTTCGCGGCCGGCAGCAATTCGTCGTATACGGTGCGCACCAGTTTGCCGTTGGTGAGCATAGTGATCACGATGTCGCGCCCGGTGGCCGCGGCCACGCCGGAATCCACCAGCGCGACCCCGTCGGCGCGGGCCTGTTCCTGCGCCGCGGGCGAGGGGTCGAACGCGTGCACGTCGTACCCGGCCTTGACCAGGTTCGCCGCCATGGGGCCGCCCATATGGCCGAGGCCGAGGAAGCCGATCGTCTTGCTCATTATTTATCCTCCGGAATCGTCAAACCCAGTTCCCGCGCACCGAGCTCGGCGAAATATCCGTCGACCTGCGCGGTGGTCACATCGGATAGGCCGGCGGGCGACCACTGCGGGTTGCGATCCTTGTCGACCACCTGAGCGCGAATGCCCTCGACCAGATCGTGCGAGGCCAGTGAGGCGATCGACACCCGGTACTCCTCGTTCAGCACCGCCTCCAGGCTGCCGGTGCCCTTCGCCGAACGCAGCGACCGCAGGGTCACCTGCAGCGCGACCGGCGATTTGCCCAGTATGTCGGTGGCGGCCTTGTTCGCCTCCGGCGATTCGTGGGCCTGCAGGCGAGCCACGATCTCGGTGACGGTATCGGCGCTGTAGCAGGCATCGATCCAGTCGTGTTGCGCGAGCAGCGTCGATTCCGGCGCCTCGGCGGCGAATTTCGCGATGGCGATATCCGCTGCCTCGGTTTCCAAAGTGGTGAGCAGCGCCGGGATCTGGTCGGCCGGTACGTAGTAGTCCGCGAAACCGGTGGCCACGGCATCGCCGGCCCCGAGCCGCGCGGTGGTGAGCGCGATATGCGTGCCCAGTTCACCCGGCGCCCGGGACAGCAGGTAGGTGCCGCCGACATCGGGGATGAAACCGATCCCGACCTCGGGCATTCCGACCTTGGACCGTTCGGTGACGATGCGATGGCTGCCGTGTGCCGACAGACCGACACCGCCACCCATCACGATCCCGTCCATCACCGCGACATACGGTTTCGGAAAGCGGCCGATGAGCGCGTTGAGAATGTACTCGTCGCGCCAGAACTTGCCGGTCGCCGAATCCGCCGCCGCACCCACATGCCCCGCCGCCTGCTGTTCCTTGGCGTCGTGGTGGATGGCGACGATATCGCCGCCTGCGCACAGGCCCCGCTCACCGGCACCGGTGATGGCCACCGTCCGCACCGAATCGTCGCCTGCCCAGGCACGCAACCGCTCGGTGATGGTGAGCGTCATCGCGTGGTTGAGGGCATTGATGACCTTGGGCCGGTTCAGGGTGATCAGACCCAGGCCGCCACGTTGTTCGACCAGGACTTCGGGTTCGTCGCTCATTCATTTCCTTTCGCGCTCGCCGCCGGGCGTCCACAGATCACGGCGCACCCGCCACCGACGCTGTCATCGACCGGGCGACGACCATCCGCATGATCTCGTTGGTGCCCTCCAGGATCTGGTGCACCCGCAGGTCGCGCACGATCTTCTCCAGGCCGTATTCGGCCAGGTAACCGTATCCGCCGTGCAGTTGCAGCGCGGCGTTGGCGACCTCGAAACCGACGTCGGTGGCGAACCGTTTGGCCATGGCGCAGAGTTCGACCTTGTCCGGGGTATCCGCGTCCAGCGCCGCCGCGGCCCGCCACAGCAGGGTCCGGGCGGCTTCGAGTTCGGTCCGCATATCGGCCAGCTCGAACTGCAGTGCCTGATTGTTCAGCAGCGGAGCGCCGAAGGCATTGCGCTGGGCCAGGTAGGGCACAGTTTTCTCGAGCGCGGCCTGCGCCCCGCCCACCGAGCACGCGGCGATATTGAGCCGGCCGCCGTTGAGCCCGTTCAAGGCGATCCGGAACCCGTCCCCCTCGGCGCCGAGCCGGTTGGCCACCGGCACCCGGGCGTCGGTGAGGATCACCTGCCGGGTGGGCTGCGCGTTCCAGCCCATCTTCTTCTCGTTGGGCCCGACCTCGAGGCCGGGAGTGTCGGCGGGGATCACCAGTGTCGAGATACCCCGTGCCCCGGTGTCCTGGGTACGGACCATCATCACGTACAGGTCGTTGCTCCCCGCGCCCGAGATGAACTGCTTGGAGCCGTTGACCACGTAGTCGTCACCGTCGCGTACCGCCCGGGTGGTGATGGCGGCGGCATCGGAACCGACACCGGGTTCGGTGAGCGCGTAACTGGCCAATTGTTCCATCGCCGTCAGCCCGGGCAACCACTGCCGGCGCTGGTCGTCGTCGCCATAGGCGTCGATCATCCAGGCCGCCATATTGTGGATCGAGATATAGGCCGCCACGGTGGGGCATCCGGTGGCGAGCTGTTCGAAGATCCGCACCGCGTCCAGCCGGCGCAGCCCGGATCCACCGAACTCCTCAGCCACGTAGATGCCGCCGAGCCCGACCGCACCCGATTTCCGCAGCACGTCCACCGGAAAGTGTTTGTTCTGGTCCCATTCCACGGCGTGCGGCGCCAGGTATTCGTCGGCGAAATCCCGGGCGGTGTCGCGGATGGCCCGCTCGTCTTCGTCGAGCGTGAACACGGCCGTCATTCCATCGTCGGGATGACGAAGCTGTTGCTCTCCTTCAATCCCGCCGGCCAGCGCTGGGTCACCGTCTTGGTCTTGGTGTAGAAGCGGATCGAGTCCGGCCCGTGCTGGTTCAGGTCACCGAATCCGGACCGCTTCCAGCCTCCGAAGGTGTAGTACGCGATCGGCACCGGGATCGGGACATTGATTCCGACCATGCCGACCTGTACGCGGGCCGCGAAATCGCGGGCCGTGTCACCGTCGCGGGTGAAGATCGCCACGCCGTTGCCGTATTCGTGGTCGTTGGCCAGCCGCAGGCCTTCCTCGTAGTCCGCGGCGCGCACGACGCTGAGCACCGGGCCGAAGATCTCCTCCTTGTAGATGGACATCTCCTTACCGACCCGGTCGAACAGGGTCGCGCCGACGAAGTACCCGTTCTCCGCGCCCTCGACGGTCAGATCGCGGCCGTCCACCACCAGTTCGGCGCCCTCGTCGATGCCCTGCTGGATGTACTTCTTCACCCGGTCCACACCGTCGAGCCCCACCAGCGGCCCGTAATCCGCGCCCGGATCATCGGATTTGCCGACATTGAGTTTGTGCACCCGCTCGGTGAGCTTCTCGACCAGCCGGTCCGCCGTCTCCTCTCCCACCGGCACGGCCACCGAGATGGCCATGCAGCGCTCACCGGCCGAACCGTAGCCCGCCCCGATGAGCTGATCGGCGACATCGTCGAGATCGGCGTCGGGCATGACGATGGCGTGGTTCTTGGCGCCGCCGAAGCACTGGGCGCGTTTACCGTTCGCGGTGGCGGTCTCGTAGATGTACTGGGCGATCGGGGTGGAGCCGACGAACCCGACGGCCTTGATCCGAGGATCGTGCAGGATCGTGTCCACGGCTTCCTTGTCGCCGTTGACCACGTTGAATACACCCTCGGGCAGCCCGGCTTCGAGGAACAGTTCGGCCAGCCGCAGCGGCACCGACGGGTCGCGTTCGGAGGGCTTGAGCACGAAGGCGTTACCGGTGGCCAGCGCGGGACCGGCCTTCCACAGCGGAATCATGGCCGGGAAGTTGAACGGGGTGATCCCGGCGACCACACCCAGCGGCTGGCGCATCGAGTAGACATCGATCCCGGTGCCCGCGCTCTCGGTGTACTCACCCTTGAGCAGATGCGGGATACCGACCGCGAATTCGATGACCTCCAGGCCGCGCTGGATATCGCCCTTGGCATCGGGGATGGTCTTGCCGTGCTCACTGGACAGCAGTGCGGCCAGCGAGTCGATCTCATCGTTGACCAGGGTCAAGAACTTCATCAGCACCCGGGCCCGGCGCTGTGGGTTGGTCGCGGCCCAGGCCGGCTGCGCGGCTTCGGCATTCGCGATAACGGCCTCGACCTCGGCCCGGCTCGCCAGCGGCACCCTGGCCTGCACCTCGCCGATATTCGGGTCGTAGACATCGCCGAACCGGCCGGAGGTCCCGGGGACGTGCTGCCCGCCGATGAAATGTGTGAGTTCTCGAACCATGCGATTCCCTGCCTCGGGTCGGGGTGGCGGGTGCGGCGCTGCGGCCGTCCGTCACACGAAGATCATTTTGCGGTCTTCCAATAGTTGGACGTCCAAGCAAAACGATACACCCGGCCCCGGACCGAAACCAGACTTGTCCGCAAACACGCCGACCGCGCCCGTGCGGCTCGGCATCTACGCTGCTAACCGGTGGTTTTCGTGGACCGGGCCAGCAGATAGCTGCCGATACCCAGCACCACCGCGCCGATCACCAGGATCGCCCCGGACGCACCGGCCGACTCTCCTGTCCAGTCCGCGACCGCCTCCACCGCCGCCAACGTCAGCGCGGCGGCGCCACCCAGCACCAGCACCCAGGACCGATCGGTGGCGTACACCCCGAAGCTCACCACCGCGACCACGGCGGTGAGCGCGTAGGCCGGCCACCTCCCGTCGAATGCGTCGACGGTCTGCGCGCCCGCTACCGCCAGGACCACCCCCGCCAGGTACCCGGCCCACACCTCGAGCACCACACGGGCGCGGGTGAGACCGAGCCAGCCGATACCCAGCACCAGCACCCCGCCGCCGACCCAGCTGTCGTCGAGATCGAAGACCTCACCCAGTACGCCCACCACCAGCGCCACGCTGAACCCGGTGCACACCAGCAGTCCGAGCAGCGACGGCAGCGCGGCATAACCGGCGGCCGCGGCCAGCAGACCCGCCCCCGCGGCATAGACCCAGGTGGTGTCGCTGCCGACATCCCCGTTGTCGAAAACCGACCCCGCGGCCGCAGCCACACTCGCCGCCGCGAGCACGAACAGGACCACCGCGAGCCGGGTCCGCGCGGTGTGCCCGGTATCGGGTACCGACCGCCACGCCGCACGCAGCAACACCGAGCGACCACCCGCGGTCGCCCCACCGGCCACGATCAGACCGAGCGCGACCAGCGCGAACAGGACGAACCGGCCGAGTTTTGCCATATCGTCCCAGGACTCCACCAGGATCAGCACCAGCCCGCTCAGCAGCAGACCCGCTCCGGCATAGGCGGCGATCTCGGCCAGCAGGCGGGCCGGGGTGGGCCGTGGCCGCTCCTGCTTCAGCGCGGTGACCACCGCGGTCAGCTGGGTTTCGTCGAGCACCCCCTGTTCGACCAGATCGCGCAGCGCGGCGGGCGCGCGGGCGGGTTCCGGCACAATCGCCGCACCGGGACTCTTCGGTTCCACCACCGGGCCGCCGACCGGGCGGGGCGGGGTGGAGGGCGTGGATTTTCCCGTCACGACGCGGTGTTGTTTGCGGCCACAGACCCAGTTTGGCATCCTTCCCGCCCTAAAGGGCGGGGATTGCAACCCTCGCGGGTCGAGTTTTCCGCTTCACCGACGACCGCCCGCCCGGAGTACTCCGTTGAGGTCTTACACCATCTCCACAGACAGACACCGCCGGCCCGGCGGCCACAATATTCTTGGCTGCGTTGACATCCCGATCATGGGTCGCGCCGCGACCACACGTCCACTCACGCACGTTCAGCGGCAAACTCTCCCGGACAGCGCCGCAGTCCGAACACAATTTCGACGACGGGAACCACCGGTCGACCGCGATCACCTCGCGGTCGTACCGGCAGGCTTTGTACTCCACCATGGTCCGGAACTCACTCCACGACGCATCGCTGATAGCGCGGGCCAGCGAGCTGTTGCCGAGCATATTCCGCACAGTCAGGTCCTCGATCATGAGCGTTTGGTTCTCACGCACGAGCCGAGTAGTGATCTTGTGCAGGTGATCGCGCCGCCGGTCGGCGATGCGGGCATGCACGCGGGCGAGGTTCAACCGTGCCTTGGCGCGATGGTGGGAGCCCTGCTGTTTCCGGGACAGGGCGCGGTGGGCTTTGGCCAACCGTTCCCGGTGTAAACACCGAAGGAGGTTGGCGCGGCAGCGTTGAGCATGAACTCGACGCGCTCCTCCCAGCCCTGAAAAACCCGGGTTCCCGCGCTACAAGATCCGATGAGTGCCGGATCCGCCGACTCGTCCGGCGCGAGCCGAACGGCTCCCTCGGGCCCTGGTCACGCGCTACCCTCGGCGACCAGACCGCAGCCGATCGCAGGAGGTGCCGGAGCGTAATGGATATCGGCGAGATCCGGATCATCGACGCCCACATCCACCAGTGGGACCCGTTCACCACCGCGCGCGAGTTCAGCCGTACGGCGAAACTGCTCCGTGCCGTCCCGGTCCCGCTCCCGCTCGCGGTACGTCTCGCGCCGCGTAAGGACCGGGAGTTCATCGGCGAACCCTCGGCCTACCTGGCACCGTACCTACCCGCCGACTACCGGGCAGACGCCGGTGACCTGCCGGTCGAATCGGTGGTGCATATCGAGGTCGAGTGGACCGGGCCCAAGGTCGAGGAAACCCGCTGGGTCACCGCCCTGCCGTTCGGGGTGGACACTCCCGCGCTCGCCGCCGTGAGCGCGAGCGGATTCCCCGGCGCCCCGGGATTCGCCGCACTGCTCGACGCGCATATATCCGCCTCGCCCCTGGTACGCGGAGTGCGCAGTATGGTCGCCCACCACCCGGATACCGGCATCCGCAGTTTCACCACCGACCCGGGCGCCCTGCACAGCATTGCGTTCCTGGACGGTTTCGCCGCCCTGGTGGATCGCGATCTGATCTTCGAGGCCTGGGTGTACTCGAATCAGCTACCGGAGTTGATCGCGCTGGCCCGGCGCTATCCCGAAGCGAAGATCGTGCTGAACCATCTCGGCACGCCGGCGGGGATCTTCGGGCCGATCGGCAAGTACACCGGTAACGACGCCCGGCAACGCGCCGCGATATTCGAACGCTGGCGCGCCGATATCAGCGCGCTGGCCGAATTCCCGAATGTGGCGGCCAAGGTCAGCGGGCTGATGATGCCGATTCTGGGTCACCCCGTGCCCAAGCCCGGCCATCCGACGCCGGTGGCCCGCCTCACCGACCGGATCGGCCCGCTGCTGCGGCACGCGGCCGACGTCTTCGGCGTCGAGCGCCTCGTATGGGGATCGAACTTCCCGGTCGACCGGCCGATCACCTCGATCACCGGCAGCGTCGAGGCGGTGGCGACGGTACTGGCCGAATATCTCGGCGGCACGGAGTTCCTGGAGAAGGTGTTCCGCACCAATGCCCAGCGGGTGTACCGGCTGGAGTGACCCCCGGGCCGCGCACAGGTCGCGTCCGTGCGCCGACCACCCGCGCGAGCCCGGAAATCGCTGCGGGACAGACGTTCAAGGGACCCGGGTGCCGACGCGGAAGCGGTCCCGGTAGGCGGCCGGGGTGATTCCGAGCGAGCGACGGAAGGCGCGGGTGAGCGTATCGGTTGTCCCGAAACCACATTCGGTGGCCACGCGGTCGAGCGTGTCGTCGGTGGTCTCCAGACGGTTGCGGGCGACTTCGACTCGGGCGGCTTCGATATAGGCCGCCGGTGTCATACCCAATTCGGCCTTGAAGATACGGGTGAGCTGACGGTCACCGATATGTGCGTGGGCGGCCAGGGCCGCGACGGTGAGCGGCCGGGAGATGTTCTGCGCGATGTGATGACGCAGGTCGTCGATGCGTCGCGTGGTCGACACCGGATCCAGGGATACGCTGAACTGACTCTGCCCGCTGGGGCGCTGCAGGTACATCACCAGCTGCCGGGCCACCCGCATCGCCGGCTCGCGGCCGAAATCCTCCGCCACCAGCGCGAGGGTCAGATCCAGGCAGGCGGTGAGCCCGGCGCCGGTCCACACGTCACCGTCTCGGATGAAGATCGGGTCGGCATCTACCGTGACCGCCGGATGTTCGACGGCGAGCTGGCCGGCGGTCGACCAGTGTGTGGTGGCGCGTTTGCCGTCCAGCAGACCGGCGTGGGCGAGGATATGCGCGCCGACACAGACCGAGGCCACTCGCCGGGCGCGGCCGGCCGATCGGCGAACCCAGTCGACCACCACCGGATCGGCCACCGCGCGCACCTGCCGGCGCGCGTCGGCCTCGACCGCGCCCGGCACCATCAGGGTGTCGATACTCCGGCCGGAGACCTCGTCGAAGGTGACATCCGGAAGCACCCGCACGCCGGCGGAGGTCGTCACCGGTTCCAGCGTCTCGGCGGCGAGCACGACCCGATATCCGGTGGGTTCGTCCAGCTCCCGTTGCAGCAGGGAGAACACCTCGGGCGGTCCGGTCACGTCGAGCAGATCGACACCGTCGAACAAGGCGACGACGATGAACCGTTCGATCACAACTTCCCCTCCGCATCCACACACCCGCATATGTCGGTTATTGCAGGTTACCTGACATTGCCGACATGTCGGCGGATTCCTAGCGTGGGAGACGTGCCGGAAACCCGGCGGAATCTCGCGAAAGGACGACCTCGATGGCCACCACGTTGCGTGAGCTCAACGGTCTCGACCGGACCCCGGCCACCCTGGCCGAGGCCACTCTGCTTCTCGTCGACTACCAGAACACCTACACCCGCGGGGTAATGGAACTCGACGGCTGGGAGCGCGCGCTGGAGGCGGCTGCCGACCTGCTCGCGCAGGCCCGGGCGGCCGGTGCGCCGGTCATCCATATCGTCCACAACGGCGGCGCGGGGTCCGCGTACGACATCGATGCCGAGATCGGCCGGATCCACCCGGCGGTCGCACCCGTCGACGGCGAACCGGTCGTGATCAAGACCGCGCCGAACTCCTTCGTGGACACCGATCTCGCCGCACACGTCGATGCGGCCGGGAACAAGCAGGTCGTCATTGCCGGATTCATGACCCATATGTGTGTCACCTTCACCGCTGAAGGGGCCTTCCTGCGCGGAAACGAACCCACCGTCGTAGCCGACGCGTGCGCCACCCGCTCGCTGCGGTCCCCCGCGGCCGAGGTCTCCGCGACCCAACTCCACCACAGCGCCCTCGCCACCATCGCCGACCTCTACGGCACCGTGGTGCTCTCCACGGCCGAGCTCGGCTGATCCGGGTTCGCTCGTCCGGCCACCGGGCCTCGTCTGCGTGCCGGATCGCGCGTCGCCCGAGCCCGGTGGCCCCCGCGTCACCGACCCCCGCCATGATCCCGGGTGCACCCGGGATCACCGCACCGAACCGCCGACTGCAACCGGCGGCTCCTCGGGCACGGTGGTCTTCTCGCGCAGATTCCGTGCCGTGACAGCCGTGGTAATTTCGGGTCGATGCGAGTGCTGGTCTTGGGGGGCACATGGTTCCTCGGTCGCCGGATCGTGGAGTTGCTCTCCCAGCGGGGTGACGAGGTGCTGTGTATCCATCGCGGGCCGCGGGACCCGGACGAGTGGGTCTCGGTCGGACATCTACACACCGACCGTGCAGCGCTGGCCGCACATTCCGCCCGGCTACGGGATTTCGCCGCCGATGCGGTAGTTGACACTTGCGCGTTCACCGCTGCCGACGTCGATGCGGTGCTACCGGTCCTTCCGGAGGTCCCGACCGTGGTGCTGTCCAGCCAGGATGTCTACCAGGCGCACGCCGCACTGTTACGCGGCGAATGCGGCGCCGCCGTCCCCCTGACCGAGGACGCCGAGCTGCGCCGTGAACGCCACCTCTATCGAGGATCGGGGCTGCCGCGCGTACCGGATGCGTATGACAAGCTCGATGTCGAGGACCGGTGGGCCTCACGTTCGGCTACTGTTCTGCGATTGCCGATGACGTACGGTCCCTATGATTGGCAGCGTCGTGAAGAGCCTGTGCTGCGCAGGTTACGCGCCCGCCGGCGACGCATCCCGATCGGCGCCGGGAATCTGCTGTGTAGCCGCGCCCATGTCGACGATCTGGCCGTCGGTGTGCTGGCCGCGCTGGACAATCGTGCCGCAGACGGTATGACGTTCAATCTCGGTGAGACGACGACTTGGCCCGTGTCGTCCTGGTACGCGCAGATCATCGAGGCCGCGGATGGCGATGCGGAGCTGGTGCGTGTGCCGGATCGGGTGTTACCGACAGACCTTGCTCTCACGGCAGCGGCGGGCCAGCATCTGCTGGCGTCGGTCGCTCGCGCACAGGCCGTGCTCGGCTGGGCACCCGGCGATCCGGTCGTGCGGGTTGCGCAATCGGTGCGCTGGCACCTGGAACATCACCCCGAAGACACCCTCTGGACGGAGAAGGACACCGCAATCGACGACAGCGCTCTCGCCCTCCGACTGCTCTGACCGTACTCGAATCCAGCGACGGCCACCCGGTTTCCATACGCGGTATCCAGCGGCCGGTGACCGCGGCCCGTCCGGGTGCCCACAAACTACGGGTCCGGGGCCTTGGTCCGGTCGTCATCGTGCTGCCCTTGTCGTACTAGCGGCCGGTCAGCACCGAGTACACGGCCACCAGGGCCCGTCCCGCCTCCGCCGCCGTCGACTCATCCGCGGACAGCATGCGCAGGGCCCGCCGCAGCAGCGCCGGATCCAGATCGTCGGGAGCCGGGCGGACCTCGGGTGCCGGCAGAGCCGGCAGTTCCAGACTTTCACCGTAGGGATCGGCGAGCTCCTCGCCCTCCGGGGCAGCGGCCTCGACCCCGCTGATCAGGGTGTCCAGGCTCAGCCCGCGCAGGGTCAGCAGATCACGTGGATGATCGTCGAGACGCTCGGCAAGCAGGCAGGCGACCGCGACCGCGTGTTTACACGGCCAGCCGGGATCCGGGCAGGTGCAGCCGAAATCGATATCGGCGGCGGTCTCCGGAAGCAGATGGGGTGCGAGTTCGCGGGGCAGATCGCCGGAGACCACACGGGCGAGCATGCCGGGCGAACCCCGGATCAACTCGACCAGCAGCTCCACTTCCTCGTCGCGCAAACGCCGGATATCGACGGTCGTGGCGAACGGGCGCGGCTGGCTGCCCTGCACCTCGGCGGCCACGACGCCGGGCTCGATCCGGTAACTCACCACCTGGCCCGCCCGGGCATAGGTCCGGCCCCGGGCGAGCCGGCCGGGGTCGGCGAGCCGCTCGACCCCCTCCAGGAAGCTCTTGCCCCAGAAGGTGCGGGCGAAGGCGCCGCGCCGGCTGCGCGCACCGACCCCACCGGAAACGGCCCGGCGCCTGCCGAATTCGCTGAAATCGGCCATTACTCACCCACTGCCTCGGCACCGAGGGTGAACAACCGGGCCAGGTCGTCGTTGCCGAGTTCGGTGATCCAGTTCTCGCCGACCCCGACCGCCAGATCGGCGAGTTCGCTCTTACCGGTGATCATCTCGTCGATACGTTCCTCGATGGTGTCGACGCAGACCAGTTTGCGCACCTGCACCGCCCGGCGCTGCCCGATCCGGAACGCGCGGTCGGTGGCCTGGTTCTCCACGGCGGGATTCCACCAACGATCCAGATGTACGACATGATTGGCGGCGGTCAGGTTCAATCCGGTGCCACCGGCCTTGAGCGAGAGCAGCATGATCGGCGGTCCCCCGGCGCCCTGGAATGCCGCGACCATCCCGTCACGTCGTTTCTTGGCGACTCCACCGTGCAGGAACGGGATCGCGCCGCCGAACCGTTCGGCGAGGTACGGGGCGATGAGCTCGCCGAACTCGCGGAACTGGGTGAACAGCAGCGCCTTCTCCCCCTCGGCCAAAACCGCGTCGAGCACATCCTCGACCAGCGCCAGCTTGCCGGAACGATGGGTGCCGCGGCGCAGCACCGCGGAGGAGTCGCCGAGGAAATGCGCCGGGTGATTACAGACCTGCTTCAACCGGGTGAGCGCGCCGAGCACCGCCCCCTTGCGGGCCATCCGTTTGGCATCGCGTAGCTTCTCGAGCATATCCTCGACCACCGCCTGATACAGGGCCGCCTGTTCGACGGTGAGATTGGCCCGGACCGTCATCTCGAGTTTTTCCGGCAGATCGCTGATCACGGCGGGATCGGTTTTCACCCGGCGCAGCAGGAACGGGGAGGTCACGGTGCGCAGCCGGGTTACCGCGTTCTCGTCGTTCTCCCGTTCGATCGGTACGGCGAAGCGGGCCCGGAAGGTCTGCGGGCTGCCCAGCAGTTTCGGTACCGCGAAATCGAAGATCGAGCGGAGTTCTTCGAGCCGGTTCTCCACCGGCGTACCGGTGAGCGCCAGCCGGTGCCGGGCCGGCAGTGCCCGGGCGGCCCGGGCCTGCCGGGTCGCCGCGTTCTTGATGTGCTGGGCCTCATCCAGCACCACCCGTTCCCACTGCTGCCGGGACAGGCCGGCGATATCGCGGGCCAGCAGCGCGTATGTGGTGACCACCAGATCCACCCCCGCCACCGCCGTGTCGAGGTCACGGCCCTGTGCGCGGCCGGGGCCGTGGTGCACCAGGACCCGCAGGTCGGGCGCGAACCGTGCGGCTTCGCGCTGCCAGTTGCCGACCACCGACATCGGGCACACCAGCACGGTCGGCCCGGGCGCGCGGGCACCCTCACGTTCGTGCAGCAGCAGGGCCAGCACCTGGACCGTCTTACCCAGGCCCATATCGTCGGCGAGGACAGCACCGCATCCGAGCCGGTTCATGGTCGCCAGCCAGGCCAGGCCGCGTTCCTGATAGGGACGCAGCTGGGTCTTCAACCGTCCGGGTACGGGCACCGGATCCGCCGGGCGGCCGGGATCGAACAGCGCGGCGGGCCAGCCGCTCGCTGTGACCTCGGTCAGCGGCACGCCCCCGACCCGGTTCTCGCTGATCTGGCCGATCAGATCGGAGAGGGTGATCTCGTTGTCGCCGTGGTGCAGGGCCACGAATTTCGCGGCGGCCGCGAGCACGGTGTGGTCGGCCTGCACCCATTCGCCGCGCAGGCGCACCAAGTCGGACTGGGCCGAGATCAACCGTTGCATTTCGTCCTGGGACAGCACGGTGTCGCCGAGTGCCAGTTCCCACCGGTAGCCGACCAGCCCGTCCAACCCCACCGTGCTCTCGGCGGCGGGTACCGCGGCGCCCTCGACCCGCAGCCGCAGGCTCGGCTCGGTGATGTTCCAGGCCCGGGGCAGCAGCAGCGGAATACCTGCGGCCGACAGTGCCTGCGACCCGTGGGCGACCAGATCGGCCACCACCTCGGTCGGCAACAGCAGATCGAGGCTGTGCGGATCGCCCGGGACATCGCGCAGCCGGGGATAGGCGCGCTGCGCCCGGCCCAGCCATTCCAGGCCCAGCCGCATCTCGTCGGCCGCACCGGGAACCGGGATCGGCCGCGGTGCCGACCCGTCGGCCCGCAGGCAGACCTCGAGGCGCCACAGCGCGGAGGCGTCCGCGGTGTCGGCGAACTCCCCGTCGGGTTCACGCAGGCGCAACACCAGCCCGGTCTCGTCGGTGGTGCGGCTCTCCCGCCACTGCCGTAGCAGCTCGGCCACCTGATGGCTGCCGGTGTCCACCGGGACATCGGTGCGCAGACCGTGCACCAGCGGGTGCGGGTGCGGGTCCGCCGCGATCAGTTCCCGCACCATCGGATCGGTGAGCTCGGTGACCATATCGTCGAGCACATCGCCGGGCGGCCCGGCGACCCGCAGCGCCGGAGGCAGCAGGGCGGCGAGTTCGGCGAGCCAGGCACGCTGACCGGACCCGCCGGACAAGCGCCATCGCGCCCACCATTCGGCGTCGTCGCGCCGGAGTTCGGGGACCACCGCGCCGTTGCGCACCCAGCGTTCGATCCCCTGGGCGATATGGCCCAGGAAGCGCAGATCACCGGCCACGGCGCCGGCCGGTAACCGCTGCCGGAGCGCTGCGGCGGCCGGGCCCGGGGCGAGCGCGTGCGCCCGCACGGTTTCCCGCCGGGCGCCCGCGTCGTCCACCACGAGCACCTCGGCCCGGTGCCGGAAGCGCGATTCGGCCAGTACCGACCCGAGCAATCCCGGCACGGGCGGTCCGTCCGCGCGGCCGGGGGCACGCCACAGCAGCAGCCCGGAACCGGGCGACCACAGTCCGTGCAACATGGACCCATCAAATCAGCCGGGTGCGACAGTCCACGCACGGTCCCCCACCGCGGCCGCCGGCCGGTGGGGGCGATACCGGCCCGGCGCACCCGGGCTGTCCCTGGATTTATCCCCCGCGACGGCACATACTGGGAAATATCCGCTGGTCACCGCTGATATCCGTACCCGCCGAGCGCAGTCCCGCCGGGCGGCTCGGGCTGCCTCCGGCGGCCACGCGACGTCCGGCGCAGCCCGGCCCGCGAACAGCGGTCCCATCACACAGCGGCATCCCGGCACCGCGGTGCCATCGAAAAGCGGAGGGCAGCAGTATGACGATTCTGCTCCAGGTTCTCGAGCAGAGCTACACGCCGACGACCCCGTGGGAACAGCGCAAGTTCACCTTCGTGAATGCTGACAAGATCGTCGGTATGCGGCTCGACGGGCAGTGCGGAGTATGGCTGGACCTGTCCCGCCCCGGGGAGTCGCAGCGTCTGGCCCATACCACCGTGCCCGAGGAGGCGGTCACCTTCCTGCTCACCGCCTTCGCCAAGATCGCCGAATGTACCGACAGCGGCGGGTCCTGGGTGATCGGTCACGACGGCGTGCATATCGAATCCCTGGTCGCCGCCCGCTTCCCGCCCCGCAACAGCCGGGTCGACAACGACGAACTGCTGGCCCGCGCCTGGCTCTGACGCCGAAACCCCCGATAGCTGTCGGAGGGGTCCGGTATACCGGTATCCGTGATGACACGGGGGACGATTCACGCGGTCACCGCGCTGTGTGCCGCTTTTCTGCTACTGGCTTCGGGGTCCGGGTGCGCGGCGGTCACCGGCCAGCGGCCCGCACCGGGCAGTCCGGGGCGGGCGCAGCTCGAACAGTTGCTCGGCACGGTCGCGGTGGTGGCGCAACGCCCGCATCCGGGCGGATACGAACGCGGCTGTGGGGCCGGGCAGGGGTGCGTTTTCGGCCCCGCCTGGTCCGACGACCACGACGGCCCCGGCGGCCGGGACGGCTGCGATACCCGCAACAATGTGCTGGCCCGCCAGCTCACCGGAGTCGGCTACCGGCCCGGCAGTCACCGGTGCGTCGTGCAGTCCGGCATGCTGGCCGACCCCTACACCGGCACCCTCATCGCGTTCAGCAAGGAGAACGCCCGGCGGATCCCGATCGACCACATCTATCCGCTGGCGGCGGCCTGGGATCTGGGGGCGTCCGGGTGGCCGGCCGCGCAGCGGATCAGGTTCGCCAACGATATCGATTACAACCTGCAGGCCACCGACGACGCGGCCAATACCGACAAGAGCGACGGCACACCCGCGGACTGGCTCCCGCCGTCCCGGCCCGGGCACTGTTACTACGCGGGCCGCTACCTCGCGGTCGCGGTGCGCTACGGGCTTCCGGTCACCGCCGCCGACCACGCGGCGCTGCGCCGGGTCGCCGCGACCTGCGGCTGATCACCGGCCTATACGCCGGTGGCGACCGGCCGCTTCGGATCGTGGGCCCACTGCGACCAGGAGCCCGGATAGAGCGCGGCCTGCACTCCCACCACGGCGAGCGCCGCGATCGCGTGCGCGGCCGTGACACCCGAACCGCAGTACACCGCGACCGGGGCCTCGCCGATTTCACCGAACCGCTCGCGCAGCAGGTTCTCGGGCAGGAAGCAGCCGTCCTGATCGAGGTTCTCGCTGGTCGGCGCACTGATCGCACCGGGTATATGCCCGGCGCGGGGATCGAGGTGTTCTTGTTCGCCGCGATAGCGCTCGGCCGCGCGGGCGTCCAGCAGGACCCCTTCCCAGCGGGCGACCGCGTCGGCATCGATCACCGGCAGCCGGCCCGGCCGGAGTTCGATATCACCGGCCGCGGGATCGGGTTCCACCCCGGTGGCCAGTTCGCCGCCGGACCGGATCCACGCCGGGAGCCCGCCGTCCAGAATCCGGACATCGGCGATACCCGCCCAGCGCAGCAGCCACCACGCCCGCGCCGCCGACATCCCGCCGATCGCGTCGTAGACCACCACCGGATCACCCGTACACAGACCCCAGCTGCGCGCGCATTCCTGGAGCCGGCGCGGATCCGGGAGCGGATGCCGGCCGTGGGTGGGTGAGGGCAGGGCGGCGAGTTCGGTATCCAGGTCGACGAACACCGCTCCGGGTATATGACCGTCCTGGTAATACTGCGGCCCGTCGGGATCGCCGAGTTGCCACCGCACATCCAGTAGGCGCAGATCCTTCTCTGTCGATTCCCGGAGTTCGTCAGCCGAGATCAATACCGCGTTCAACGCAGCTCCTCGTCCAAGGGTCTGGAACAGATTTCGCCACCGTACGCGCCGACGGTCCGCGAAGTCCACGCGTACACGGGTATCCGCGGCGAGGTGTCAGATCCGGGCGAGCAGCGTCAGCGGGTCCTCCAGCAGGCCGGCGACGGTCGCCAGGAAGCGGGCCGCCGCCTCACCGTCGATCATCCGGTGATCGAAACTCAACGTCAGCGTCGCCACCGAACGGATGGCCAATTCGTCCCGGAAGACCCACGGCCGCTTCACCACCGCGCCCAGGCACAGGATCGCGGCCTCGCCCGGGTTGACCAGCGGGGTTCCGGATTCCACGCCGAAGACGCCGACATTGGAAATGGTGAATGTGCCCCCGCGCAGATCGGCCGGGCCCGCGCGGCCGTCCCGCGCGGTGCGGGCCAGCCATCCGATCTCGCGGCACAGTTCCCGCAGGCTCAAGGTCTGGGCGTCCTTGATATTGGGCACCAGCAGCCCGCGCGGGGCGGCCACGGCGATACCCAGGTTGACGTAGTGCCGGGTGACGATCTCGGCGTTCGCCTCGTCCCAGAAGGTATTGATCACGGGGAACTCGGCCAGCGCGGCGAGTACCGATTTCGCCACCAGCGCGAGCAGGGTCGGCGTGATTCCCTCGAAGGATCGGGTGGCACGCAGATGTTCCAGCAGCTCCAGCGAGGCCGTGACGTCCACTGTGATCGAGGTGTCGGCCTGCGGGATCGTGCGCGCGCTGGTCACCATGGCATCGGCGGTCCGCTTGCGGACCCCGGCGATCGGCGTACGTTCCTCCCGGGCCGACCCCGCGGACCGGCCCCCGGCCGCCGCCGTTTCGTCGCCGGAACCGCGATCGCGTGTATCGGGTTCCGAAACCGGTACCGCGCCACGGACGTCCGCGACGGTGACGGCACCGTCCGGTCCGGAGCCGGCCACATACCACAGGTCTATGCCCAGTTCCCGGGCCAGTTTGCGAGCTCCCGGCGTCGCGGCCACCCGTTGCGATTCGGCCGCGGATCCGCGGGCGGAGTCACCACCGTGTTCCGGCGGCTCCGGCACCGTCCGGGCCGTCGCGCCGGGTGCTCCGCCGATCACGCCGCTGTCGTAGGACATCCCGTTACCCGCGGACGGATCCGTCGGTGGTACCGCCGCTCCGCCGGAGCGCCGCCCACCGCGCCGCCGCCGCGAGGCCTGCTCCTCCGACGGCCCGTAACCGACCAGCACCGAAGGCCGCCCTCCGGTACCCGATTCCGGTGCGGCTGTGCGTATCCGGAGCAGCGGCGCACCGACGTCGATGGTCTCGCCGGGCTCGGCGAGCAGTTCCACAACCGTCCCCGCGAACGGCGACGGTAGCGCGACCACGGCTTTCGCGGTCTCGACCTCGGCGATGGTCTGGTTCAACGTGATCTGGTCGCCCACCGACACCGTCCAGTTCTGGAATTCGGCATCGGTGAGTCCTTCGCCGAGATCGGGGAGACGGAACTCCAGGATCTCGCCGGTATCTGCGGCACGACCTTCGTCGGCGCGGGCGTCGTCGTCCACGTTTCGGGCACCTCCGGCTGGCATCAGGGGCGGGATCACACTTCAGGCGGCAAGCGTTCGATCGACCGCCTCCAGGATCCGATCCGGGTCGGGCAGATGATGCTTCTCGAGCTTAGCCGGAGGGTAGGGGATATCGAACCCGGCGACTCGCAGGACCGGCGCCTCGAGCCGGTAGAAGCACCGCTCGGTGATCCGGGCGGCGATCTCGGCGCCGATACCGCCGGTGCGCGAGGCTTCGTGCACCACGATGAGCCGGCCCGTCCGGTCCACCGATTCGGCGACGGTGTCCACGTCCAGCGGTGCCAGGCTCCGGAGATCCACGACCTCCAGCGAAATCCCTTCCTCGGCACCCGCCTTCGCGGCGGCCAGCGCGGTGGCGACCGTGCCCCCGTAGGCGACCACGGTGGCATCGGTCCCGCGCACGCACACCCGGGCCCGGTCCAGCGGCAGGTCGGGTGCGGCGGCCGGATCGAACTCGGCCTTGTCCCAGTACCGGCGTTTGGGTTCGAAGAAGATCACCGGATCGTCGAGGGCGATCGCCTGCCGGATCATGGTGAAGGCGTCGGCCGGATTGCTCGGTGCCACCACCCGCAGCCCCGGGGTGTGCGCGAAGTACGCCTCGGGTGATTCGGAGTGATGCTCGACCGAGCCGATGCCGCCCCCGAACGGGATACGGATGGTCAGCGGCGCCCGTACCGCGCCCCGCGTCCGGTAATGGATCTTGGCGACCTGGGAGACGATCTGGTCGAACGCCGGATACACGAACCCGTCGAATTGGATCTCGCACACCGGGCGATAGCCGCGCAGCGCCATCCCGAACGCGGTACCGATGATCCCCGACTCCGCCAGTGGAGTGTCGATCACGCGGCGGTCGCCGAAATCCTTCTGCAGCGCGTCGGTGACCCGGAAGACACCGCCGAGCCGGCCGATGTCCTCACCCATCAGCACCACTTTCGGGTCCTCCTCGAGCGCACTGCGCAGCCCGGCGTTGAGCGCCGCGGCGAAGGTGGTGATCATGAGCGGACTCCTTCCTCGCGCGGGGTGGGCGCGACGGTGGCGAGCGCCCCGGCCGGATCGTCGGCCAGGTACGCGAGATAGTCCCGGCGCTGCTCGTCGAGGCCCCGGTGCGCGGTGGCGTAGACGTGTTCGAAGAGTTCCGGGGGCTCGGGGTCGGCCATGGTGAGGGTCTCGGTGCGCATCAGGTGGGCGACCTCGTCGGCGCGTTCCGCCACGCGCCGCCGGGTCTCGTCGTCGAGCAGGCCCTCGCGGTCCAGTAGCAGCCGCATCCGCAGGATCGGGTCCCGCCGCGCCCATTCCTCGGTCTCGGCCGCGGCCCGGTAGCGGGTGGGATCGTCGGCGGTCGTATGGGGACCCATTCGGTAGGTGATGGCCTCGATGAACGAGGGCCCGCCCCCGCTGCGGGCGCGCGCGACCGCCTGCCTGGTGACGGCCAATACGGCCAGCACATCGTTGCCGTCCACCCGGATGGCGGGGATCCCGTACCCGATCGCGCGCTGGGCGATCGGGGTGGCGCTCTGCAACTGCACCGGCTCGCTGATCGCCCAGTGGTTGTTCTGGCAGAAGAACACCACCGGCGCACTCCAGCTCGCGGCGAAGGTCAGCGCTTCGGCGATATCGCCCTGGCTGGTGGCGCCGTCGCCGAAATAGGTGACGGTCGCGATCTCGGCGCCGTCGAGGTGGGCGGCATAGGCGTAACCGGTGGCGTGCAGCGCCTGGGCGCCGACCACGATCGCCGGATTGGCCATATTGGCCACCGCCGGATCCCCGGACGAATGCGAGACGCCCCGCCACATCGCGGTCATGGCGCTCGGCCGCACGCCGCGGCAATAGGCGACGGCGCTCTCACGGTAGCTGCCGAACACATAGTCGTCGGGGTGGAGTGCGTGGGCCGATCCCACCTGGGCCGCCTCCTGTCCCTGGCACGGCGCCCAGAGGCCGAGTTGTCCCTGCCGGGCCAGCGCCACGGCCTCGGTATCGATCCGCCGGGTGACCACCAGGTCTTCGTAGAGCCGACGCAGTTCACCGGGCCCGATATCGGCGACCAGGGCCTGATATTCGGGGTGGTGCACCCGAGCGCCGTCGGGCTGGATCAACTGCACCGGATACTCGGTTGTGCCGGGCATCGGCCTCGCCTCCTCACGCGGGTCACGCGTTGATGTGGCCTACAACACATAGCATCCACGCTTAAGCGATCTGCGCAAGTCTCGATCCGGAAACTGAGCACGATGCACGGTTCTATCCCGGCTTTCCCTGTCATACTGCGTTATATGACCAGTCCGGAGACTTCCGATGCGGTGGTGGACGCCACCGATGCGCGCCTACTGCTCGAATTGATCGCCAACCCCCGGGCCACCGGTGTGGAACTGGCCGCCCGGCTCGGACTGTCCCGCAATACCGTGCAGGCGCGGCTCACCCGCTGGGAAGCCACCGGCGTACTGGGCAGCTTCGAACGCCGGGTCGAGTTGCGGGCCCTGGGCTACCGGCTGTCGGCCTTCGTCGCGGTGGTCGTGGACCAGCACCGGCTGGAAGCGGTGGTCGGCGAATTGGCCGAGATCGCGGAGGTGACCGAGGTGTGCGGTATGACCGGCCCCACCGACCTCACGGTCCGGGTGGTGGCCCGCGACGCCGACGACCTCTACCGCATCACCGGGCAGATCCTGAAGATCCCCGGGGTGGTCCGTACCAATATGGCCCTGGTGATGCAGGAATCGGTGGGACCGCGCACCGCACCACTGCTGCGCCGGCTCGCCGAGCAGGCGCGCTCCGCCGACGGGCGCCGGTCCGAGTAAGCGACACATGGGGACGTATGTCGCATGCAAGCGTTAGAGTGCCGGGATGGAGCTCTCAGGCACAGCAGCGGACACCTTCTCGGGCCGGACCGCCGTCGTCACCGGTGGCGGATCCGGTATCGGCGCGGCGCTGGCACGACGGCTGGCCGACCACGGCGCGCGGGTCATCGTGGCGGACCTCGATCCGGCCACCGCGGAGCAGGTGGCCGGTGAGATCGGCGAAAACGCCGTCGCCGCCGGCGGGGACGCCGCCGATCCCGCGGTGATCCAGCGGCTGATCGATACCGCGGAATCCGCCTTCGGCCCGGTGGACCTGTACTTCGCCAATGCCGGGATCGGCGGCGGCGCGGGGCTGGACAGCACCGACGCGCAGTGGGCGGCCGCCCTCGAGATCAACACCATGGCCCATATCCGCGCCGCCCGCCTGCTCGTCCCCGGTTGGCTGGCGCGCGGTACGGGCTACTTCGTGAGCACCGCGTCGGCGGCCGGGCTGCTCACCCAGCTGGGTTCCGCGCCGTATTCGGTGTCCAAGCACGCCGCGGTGGGTTTCGCGGAATGGCTGTCGATCACATACGGCGACAAAGGAATACGGGTCAGCTGCGTATGCCCGATGGGCGTGGATACGGCGCTGCTGCGCGAGGGAATGATCCCACCGGACAACGAGGCGGCCGGGCGGCTGGCCATCAATGCCGTGAAATCCGCGGGCGCGGTGCTCGCCCCGGAAGAAGTCGCCGATACGGTGCTGGCCGGCGTGGCGGCCGGACAGTTCCTGATCCTGCCGCACCCGGAAGTGCTGACGATGTACCAGCACAAAGGGTCGGACTACGACCGCTGGATCCGCGGTATGCGCCGCTTCCAGCACGCACTGGAGAACCCCGGCTCCCCGCAGTGACTACCGCGGCGCGCCGGGCTCCGCGGTAGCGCCCCCGCCGCCGTCGCGCTCCACCGCGCACGACCGGCGGAGCCGCGGCGGTCACCGCCGATACGGGCCACCAGAGGTGGTAGTCACGTGCGTGCGGCGGCGAAATGCCGGGTTACCATAACTCGGTGAACGGGCCCGGTGAGGTGGATACGGCGGCGCGAATCCTCGATTCCGTGGTCGAGATCATCGAAGCCGACGGCTACGACGCGGTCCAGTTGCGCACGGTCGCCAAACGGGCCCGGGTATCACTCACCACCATCTACGGCCTGTACAGCAGCCGCGATGAACTGATCGTGGCCGCGGTGGCGGCGTGGATGGCCGCCCACTCCTACGACGAACTGGCGCTGCATCCCCGCGAAGAGCCGCTGGCCGACGGATTGATGCGCTTGATCCGGCAGGTGTTCCAGCCGTGGGAGCGGAGTCCGCGCATGGCCGCGGCCTTCTTCCGCGCCCGCGCCACGGCAGGCGGGCACCGGCTGGACCGCCAAGGGTTCGAGGCCGTCCTGCCGGCCGCCGCGCATCTGCTGGCCGGGCTGGACCGCGATTACGTCACCGATATCGCATTGGTCATGGTCAATCTCTGCTATGCCATGGTCGGCCGGCTGGTCGACGGGACGGCCGACGTGCCCACGATCCTGTCCTCGCTGGACCGGGTGATGCACAGATTGACCAGCGACAACACCCCACTGGCGACACAGCGGCCGACGCCGGGAGCGCAATCGGGCGCACCGGCGCTGGACTTCTCGCTGTTCTCCTTGTTCGGCCCCGGCGTCGGCGAGCCGAAGGGTGCCGCGAACGGCGGTGGACCGGCCGGGCCGGGCGTCGAGCGGTCCGCCCGGTAGTCCGCCACGACGCCCCGCACCTGCACCGGTCACACCTCACCCTGGATCCGGCGAACCCGCGGACTCGGTGGCGGTGGAGCCGGTACGGTCGTGGGTCATCACCGGCCCTTCGTCGCTCCGCCCGTCAAGGAGGGCCCCACCGACCGTCCGCTACCGCCGGCCGGTGTGCGCCCACAGTGTCTCGGCGGCCGATGGCGATCCGGCCGGAACACCGGCCGCGTCCAGTGCCACCCGCTTGAAAGCCTGCCCCGCCAGGCTGACCCGATGTGTGTTCACCACCGCGAACCCGTCCCCGAATTCGACCGCGGGCCCGCTCCCCCACAGATAGGTCTGCTGGGTGACCCGGTCACGCCCCGCCGCGAACTCGTCGCGGACCCGGCCGTCGGCCAGGTACACATCCGCGGCCGCGGCGAGTATGTCGAGGTCGGCGGCCCAGCCGGTGCGGGCCGGCAGATCGGCGAGTGCGATCGCCTTCGCGCCCAGGATGTCCAGCGCTCGGGTCGCGCCGGGATCCGGTAGGACTACGACGGTCTCGCAACCCGCCGCGGTTCGATCGAATATCCAACCGCCCAGGCAGTCCACCGCGTCGGCGACGGTGGACGCCACGACCGCGGCACGATTCCGGATCGACCGGCGCCCGGGATTGTCCGCCCAGCGGGCGGCCGAGCGGGTGGAATCGGCTCCGAAGTCGCCGGAAACAGCGAATTGCACTGCCATATCTGCCATTCCGTTCTATCGAACTACACCGTCGGCTGCCGCGTCCCGCCGCGGGCGGAGACCGCGGGCATACCGAGAGAGATCCCGGGCGCGCGCCGAAGAAGACCGGCCGCGGCCCGGAGAAGTGAGGTCGGCCGGATCGGGCTGCCGTCGCCGGGCACCGGCCGGATCCGCTGCGGCGACCCGCCGTCACCGGATTTCCCGACGCTCGCTCGACCACCGACAACTACCTGCACAGGCCTGCCCTTCCGTGCGATCGAGGTGAGACCTCGACCACCCTGCCGCGCTGCTCTCGCATCTACTCCGCAGCGCGGCGCGGCACGACAGTAACATGGTTATCGCCTGTTCATGGCCGGATTCGGCAGTCCCGCCGGAGAACTGTCCGCGACCACGCGCGTTCCCCCGCACGAGCTCGCGGAACACCCGGGGAAGGAGCTGCGCAGACGGCGGCAGGTGACCGGAAGTGCCCGAAGGCAATTCGCGGGCGCCCGGGAGCCGGTTTCCGGCTACTGCTCGGTGGCGTCGGTGACCAGGACCGCGGCGGCCTTGCGGATCACCTCGGGGATCTCGACAGGTTTGCGGGTTTCCTCGTCCACGTAGACGTGGACGAAGGTCCCGGTGGCGGCGAGCTCGAGATCATCACCCGCCTCCCGGAAGATCGCGAGGTCGTAGGTGATGCTGGACCGGCCGAGGCGGGCGATCCGCAGACCCACGCGCAGCAGGTCGGGGAAACTCAGCGAGGCGTGGAAGCGGCAGGACGTCTCCGCCACGATTCCGATGGCGGGCAGTTCCCGGATATCGGTGCCCGTCGCGTCGATCAGCCAGGCATTGACCGCGGTATCGAAATAGGCGTAGTAGGTCACGTTGTTCACGTGCCCGTAGTGGTCGTTGTCGGCCCAGCGGGTGGGCACCGGCCAGAGCACCGGATACTGCTGCGTCACCCGGCCGACGATACCGGGGTCAGCCGGCCGTGGGCACCGCGACGGCGCCGAGCCGGTGATCGCGCGGGCTCACCCCGAACTGCCGTTTGAACGCGGTGCTCAATGCGAAGGCGCTGCCGTACCCGACCCGGCGGGCGACGGCCTCCACCGTGTCGTCGGTGCCCTGCAGCAGGTCCGCGGCCAGATCCAACCGCCACTCGGTGAGGAAGGCCATCGGCGGCTCGCCGACCAGTTCGGTGAACCGCCTGGCCAGCGCCGCCCGCGAGGACCCCACCTCCCGGGCCAGGTCGGCCACCGTCCAGCCGTGCGCGGGATTGTGCTGCAGCAGCCGCAACGCCTTACCGACCAGCGGGTCGCTGTAGGCGTGATACCAGGGCGGCGCCTCGTTCCCGGCGAACCAGGTGCGCAGGGTCGCGATGAGCAGCAGGTCCAGCAACCGGTCCAGCACCGCGCTCTGTGCGGGCTGGTCCTTCACCGTCTCCTCCACCAGCAGGCTCAGCACCCGCTCGTCGGAACGCCCGCGTGGCACCACCAGAGTCTGCGGCAGAGCGCGCAGCAGGCGCCGGCTCACCGCGCCCGCCTGTTCGTAGGAGCCCGTGACCAGAACGGTTTCCCCGGCCGGGTCGTTACCCCACTGGCGCACCCCCAGGTTCATCGTCTCGCAGAGCACCTCACCGTCCACCGTGGTGGTGATCTGACCCGGGTTGATCAGGATCTGCGGCTCGGTGGCGGGGTCGTCGGCGACGGTATAGGGCTGCGGTCCCCGGAAGACTGCCACATCTCCGGCGCCCATCCGATACCGGCCACCGTCCTCGGTGAGAACCCAGGCGTGCCCGCGAATCACCGCGGCCAGCGTCAACGGCGATTCGTCCTGGATGCGCAGCGACCACGGCGGGCTCAGCAGTGAACGCAACAGGAACGCGCCCCGCGCCCTCGGGCCCTCCAACAGGGCCGCCAATGCATCCACACCGCCAACGATAGCGGCGCCGCATATCCTGGGAATACTCCGCGACCACGGCAGATCCGCGATGAGCGTTCCCGCGGCGGGCGACCGACCGGGCGCCGGCCCGTGCGGCGCCACCTGCGCGGGCGGACGTGCACGACGGCAGCCCGGCGCAGATACACCGGGTCGGATTCGCCGTTGAACTGCACCGGCTCGCATTCGAAGTCGGCGCACACCGCCCGCATGATCTCCTCCATCCGGTCGAGATGGCGCCCGCGAGGGCGCTGGTAGGAATCTTCGGCCTTTCAGGCCGGAGAGGGCGTCAGAGGTACATGCCCGCATCCGGCGCCGCGTCGTGAACCGCGATACTGCCCGTCCCGTCGCGCAGCGCGACCAGTTCGGCGAGCGTCGCACCGGCCGCGGGAGCGTAGGCGCCCCGGTCCCCGAGCCAGCGCCGCGCCTCACCGGCGGACAACCGGCCGATCTCCAGCTGCGCGAGGCACCGGCCGGGCCGGGTGACGGCGGGATGCAGCCGGGAGAGGTCCTCGTTCGTGCTGATGGCGACCAGCACATCGCGGCCCTGGCCCAGCATGCCGTCGGTGAGATTCAGCAGCCGCGACAGCCCCTGCCCCGAGGACGATTTCGCCTCGCTGTGAATCAGTTCGTCACAGTCCTCCAGAATCAGCAGGCGCCAGCGGTCGGCCTCCTCGTCCTCTCCTTCGGCGCCCATGGCCGCCCGCATGAGGTAGCCGGGTTTGGCGAACAGCATCTCCGGATCGAGAACGCAGTCGGCCTGGCACCAGTCCGACCAGGCCCGGGCCAGCGCCCGCAGCGCGGTCGTCTTGCCGGTACCGGGCGGACCGTGCAGCAGCAACAACCGTCCGCGGATATCGCCCGGGCCCAAGGCCATCAACCGGTCGAGCGCGGTGGCGACGGCAGCGCTGTAGTTGCCGCGGATCTCGGGCCACTCCGGCGTGGTGACGGCCAGCGCGCGCCGCTGCGCCCCGTGTTCGCCCTGGTGCCAGAAGCCCATTTTGACCGTGGCCCGGTCGTTACCGGCCGGTTCCTCGGCGTCCCGGACCGATTCCGCCACAATCCGTTCGGCGAGTTCGTCGCTGAGCGCGGTGACCTCGACCTGGGCCGATTTATCCGACCAGCGATCGGCCCGCAGGGTCCAGCCCTCGCCGAGCACCAGGATCGACCGGGACTCGCTGTCGACCACCGACCGCGAGATACGCGACCCCGGCGGCCGCAGCGCTGCCTCGGGCCGCACCCGCTCCAGCCGGCTCTTCCGGTAGTACGGCTGTGTCCCGCGACCGAAGAAGCTCAGCGTGAGCATGTCCAGCAGGTCGCGCGGGGTGGAGTAGGAATCGAGTACGGCATTCCACGCCAGCAGCTCGGCGGGGTCCGTGACGGCGGTGTCGGGGCCGATCAGTCGCAGTGGTTCGTGGCTTTCCAGCATCGCCGACAATCATCGGCCGGGACCGGGGCGGCGTCCACCGGTTTTCCCGGCGCCGGGCGGCCACACGGGATCGCCGGGATACTAGAGGCGCAGCGACAGCTCGACCAGCGGAACGGTCTCGATGCCCCGGCCGGTCGCTTCCTCGATGAGGCCACTCAACTCCCGATACGCCCGCGGATGCCGGGTCCGATACCCCGCCAGCACCTCGGCGGCCCGCTCCCGGTCCAGCGTGCGGGCCTCGGCGGGCACCCGGTAGTGGGTTCCGATACTCACCCGGCAGTGCGGTTCGGCCAGTAGGTTCCGGTACCACTGCGCGGTCTCACCGAAGCCCGACGCGATGATCACGGTGCCCGGATCCGGGCGGTCCACCGTCTCCAGCGCGACATAGCGCACGGCGCCGGACTTGCGGCCGATATGTTCCAGCAGTAGGAGCCGGCCACCGAACAGGAACCCGAGCCGGGCCCGGAACAACCAGATCGGCGATCGGACGAACCAACGGGACTGCAGCAGTTTCGTTCCGGGACTCGCCATCAATCGAGCGTACAACAGACGCCACGGCCCCGGGCGCGGTGGTGGACCCACCCGGGGCCGTGGCGGCTACCGTGCGGTTACAGGGCCTTCAGTTCCTCGGTGACCGCGCCGACCGACTTCTTCGCGTCTCCGAAGAGCATCGAGGTGTGGTCGGAGTAGAACAACGGATTGTCGATACCGGCGAAACCGCTGTTCATCGAACGCTTCAGCACGATCACCGATTTGGCCTGGTCGACATTGAGGACCGGCATACCGTAGATCGGGCTGGCCGCATCCTCGCGGGCGGCCGGATTGGTGACATCGTTGGCGCCGATGACCAGGGCGACATCGGTGCGGCCGAATTCGCCGTTGATGTCGTCCATTTCCTTCATGGCGTCGTAGGACACCTCGGCCTCGGCCAGCAGCACGTTCATATGGCCGGGCATCCGGCCCGCGACCGGGTGGATGGCGTACTTGACCTCGACGCCCTTGGCTTCGAGCAGTCCCGCCATCTCCTTGACCGCGTGCTGGGCCTGGGCGACGGCCATACCGTAGCCGGGCACCACGATCACCTGGTTGGCGTAGGCCATCTGGATCGCCGCGTCGGCGGCGGAGGTGGCCTTGGCCTGTTTCTGTTCGCCGCCACCGGCCGCCGCGACCGCGCCACCGCCGCCGAAGCCGCCCGCCACGATGGCCGGGATGGACCGGTTCATCGCCTTGGCCATCAGATTGGTCAGGATGGTGCCGGACGCGCCGACGATCATGCCGGCCACGATCATCGCGGTGTTGTTCAGCGCCAGGCCGGCCGCCGCCGCGGACAGACCGGTGAGCGCGTTGAGCAGCGAGATCACCACGGGCATATCGGCGCCGCCGATCGGCAGCACCACCATCAGGCCCAGCACCCCGGCGGCCAGCAGCAGACCGACCATCCACCACTGCGAGACGCCGCCGTCGGACGCACCGAGCCCGATGACGACCGCCGCCGCGACCGCGAGCACCAGCAGCAGCAGATTCACCACCTGCTGTAGTTTGCCGAGACCGATCGGGCGGCCGGGCAGGATCTCTTGCAGCTTCCCGAACGCGATCAGCGAACCCCAGAACGAGATCGAGCCGATGATCGCGGCGAACAGCGAGCCCACGATGATGTGCACCGTCGGTTCTTCGCCGTGGTGGAAGACCGAGAAGCCGGTGGTGTCGATGAATTCGGCCCAGGCGATGAGGGCGACGGTACCGCCGCCGACACCGTTGAACGCCGCCACCAGCTGGGGCATGGCGGTCATCTTGGTGTAGCGCGCGGGCGGCACGCCCAGCACCACACCGACGATCAGGCCGGCGACGATCAGGATCCAGTTGCCGGTGTCACGGACGGCGATGAGGGTGGCGATCACCGCGATCGCCATACCGGCCGCCGCGATCCAGTTGCCCCGGACCGCGGTCTTGGGCCCGGTCAGCCCCATCAGACCGTAGATGAACAGGGCGAAGGACAGGATGTAGAGGATATCGACCAGATTGTCCATGGGTCACTTACCTGCCTTCTCGGCACCCGCGGCGGGCTTCTTGCCTTTGAACATGCCCAGCATCCGGTCGGTGACCACGAAACCGCCGATCACATTGAGCGTTCCGAACACCACGGCCACGAACAGGATGACCTGCACTCCGAGGGACGGGTCCTCCATCCGCCCGAGAGTGACCAGCGCGCCCAGCACCACGATGCCGTGGATGGCGTTGGTACCCGACATCAGCGGCGTGTGCAGGGTGTTGGGGACCTTGGAGATCACCGCGAAACCCACGAAACCGGATAGCACCAGAATCGCGATATTCGCCAGCAGTTCGGTGTACATCACTGCGCCTTCGTTGTCGGTTCGGCGTCACGGGTGACGCAGGAATCGGCCAGCACCTGATCGGAGAAATCGGGTTTCAGTTCGCCCTCGGCGAGCATCAGTTCCAGCAGCGCGGCGACATTCTTCGAGTACAGCTCGCTGGCGTGCTCGGGCATCGTGGCGGGCAGGTTCAGCGGCGAGCAGATCGTCACATCGTGCTTCACCACGGTCTCGCCGGGTTCGGTGAGTTCGCAGTTGCCGCCGGTCTCCCCGGCGAGATCCACGATGACGCTGCCCGGCTTCATCCCGGCGACCGCGCCCGCGGTCACCAGCCGCGGCGCCGGACGACCGGGCACCAGCGCGGTGGTGATCACCACGTCGAAACCCTTGATCGCGTCCTCGAGCGCCTGCTGCTGTTTGTCCTTCTCCTCGTCGGTGAGTTCGCGGGCGTAGCCGCCCTCACCGGCGGCGTCGATCCCGAGATCGAGCCACTGGGCACCCACCGAACGCACCTGGTCGGCGACCTCGGGACGCACGTCGTAGCCGGTGGTCCGGCCGCCCAGGCGTTTCGCGGTGGCCAGCGCCTGCAGCCCGGCCACGCCGACGCCGAGCACCAGCACGGTCGCCGGTTTCACGGTGCCGGCGGCGGTGGTGAGCATCGGGAAGAAGCGGGTCGATTCCGACGCCGCCAGCAGTACCGCCTTGTACCCGGCGACATTGGCCTGCGAGGAGAGCGCGTCCATCACCTGGGCGCGCGAGATCCGCGGGATGGCCTCCACCGCGAACGCCTGCACCCCGGCCTGCTTCAGCGCGGCGATCTGGTTGTCGGCGTTGCGCGGGGCGAGGAATCCGATGAGAGTCTGCCCCGCGGACAGTTTGCCCACCTCGGCATCGTTGGGCGGGGCCACCTTGACGACCACATCGGCCGACCAGGGGTCGCCGATCTTCGCACCGGCTTCCTCGTAGGCGGTATCGGGAATGAGCGCGCCCGCTCCGGCTCCGGCCTCGACCACGACCTCCACGCCCTGCTTCACCAGCGTGGGAATGATCTTCGGAACCAAGGCGACCCGCCGCTCGCCCGCGGCGGATTCGCGAACGACACCGACACGCGCCCCGCGCGGCGACGAATCGCTCACGGCCTGCGTTGTCTCCACTTGTCTGCTTCCCTCTCCTGGTGTTTCGGCCGCCGATCAACGGCGCCGGGCGGAGGTGTCCTGGGACACCACCGCCCGAAATCCTGGCAACCGTACATCGGCCGCAGTGAGATTAGCTGAGATGCCCGTCACATTCCGAGCCGACAGCCGGATGTCTTCACATCGGTAAAGCCTGATGACGGGATACATCCGCCGAAGCATGCCCGGCAGTTTGAAAAGTTTGCCAAGACGACAACCACTCCGGGACCCGCCGGGCCCTTACGCCGTAGAGTGCGCCGTGTGAGCGACTGCGTTTTCTGCGGGATCGGAGCCGGTACCGCACCGGCCCATCGGGTGTACGAGGACGAGACGGTGACCGCGTTCCTGGATATCCGGCCGATCACTCGTGGGCACACGCTGGTGATCCCGAAGCGGCATGCCACCGATCTGTCCGAACTGGATGCCGAGACCGGGGTGGATCTGTTCCGGGTGGGCCATCGCCTCGCCCGCGCGGTACAGGGACCCGGGTTCGCCGCCGACGGCGCGAATCTGCTGATCAATGATGGTAAGGCCGCGTTCCAGACGGTCGCGCACGTCCATCTGCACGTGATCCCACGCAGCCACGGCGACAAGTTCCGGTTCGCGACCGGCCTGGTGCTGCGCCGCTCGCACGAGCCCGACCGGGTCGCCGCCGCACTCCGCGCGGACCTGGCCGCCCTGGACACGAGGCCCGGCGCCGACGATGAACCGGCCTGATCCCCGGCCCGTTACGAATTCCGATCAGCCACGGAAGGCACTGCCGATGATGCGATACCTTCGCCTTCGCCGCGGCCTCCGCGGATCTCATGTATCCGCCTTCGCCGCGGCTTCCGCTGTGTATGGGTACCAGCTTCCCAGGAGGACCGAATGACCGACACCTTGGACCGTCCCGAACTCACCGCGCGGTTGTCCGACCAGTTCGACGCACTCGCCGAACTGGTCGCCGGCCTCGACGAGCAGCAGTGGCGGACACCCTCACCGCTACCGGGGTGGACCGTGTTCGATGTATTGAGCCACGTGATCGGCACCGAGTCGCTGCTGCTCGGGGACAGGCCCCCGGCCCGTGATCCGCAGGCGCCCGATATCGATGTGAAGACTCTGCCGCACGTGCGCAATGAGATCGGCGCCCTCAACGAGATCTGGGTGCAGCGGCTGCGACCACGCGCGGGCGCCGATCTGCTCGACCTGTACCGCGAAGTGGTCGGCCGCCGCCGGGACGCGCTCGCCGCCATGGACGACGCGGCATGGTCGGCGCCGTCACCGTCACCGATCGGTGAGGTGCCCTACGCGCGTTTCATGCGGGTGCGCTTGTTCGACTGCTGGATGCACGAACTCGATATCGCCGACGCGCTCGGGAAGCGAATCGACGAGGGCGGCCCGCGGGGCGAACTCGCCTTCGCCGAGTTCGCGCAGTCGCTGCCCCGGGTGGTCGCGAAACGCGGTAAGGCACCGGCCGGTTCCCTGATCACCCTGGCACTCACCGGTCCGCTGGTGCGCACCCTGCACATCGAGGTCGGTGACCGGGCCCGCTATGTGGACACACCCGCCACCGAACCCTCCGTGACCCTGGAACTGGACTCCGGCCTACTGGTGCGGCTCGGCGGCGGCCGGGTGGATGCCGACTCGGCACTGGACCGGGTCACCGTCCACGGGGACGCGGATCTGGGCCGGCAGGTGGTCCGGAATCTGGCATTCACCATCTGAGATGCGACTGTTCCTGGCGAGCTACCGATTCGGCGCTCATTACGATGTCTTCGCTTCGATGGTCGGCGAACCGGGCCCGATCGCGGTGATCGCCAATGCCTTCGACTCCTGGCCGCAGGGCCGCGCCGCCGCACTGACCAGCGAACT
Source organism: Nocardia sp. NPDC050193 (assembly GCA_040674215.1). Classification (GTDB taxonomy): domain Bacteria; phylum Actinomycetota; class Actinomycetes; order Mycobacteriales; family Mycobacteriaceae; genus Nocardia. The sequence continues at coordinate 54,437 of JBFARE010000004.1, forward strand.
GACCCCGTTGCGCGCACTCGGGTTCCGGCCCGAGGAAGTGGATCTGCGCGAATACGCCGGGCGTCCCGAGGAATTGGGCCGGCGGCTGGCGCGGTTCCCCGTCCTCTGGGTTCGCGGGGGTAACACCTTCGTCCTGCGCGCCCAGTTCGCGCGTAGCGGTGCGGATCTGGTGATCCCGGAATTACTGGCATCGGATTCGGTCGTGTACGCGGGTTACAGCGCGGGCGCCTGTGTACTGAGCCCGGACCTGCACGGTCTGGAGACCGCCGACGACCCCGCCGAGGTAGGCCCGGCCTGCGGTATCGAACCGATCTGGACGGGTCTCGGGGTGGTCGATCGGCCGATCGTGCCGCATCTGGACTCACCCACCGACCCCGAGCGGACGGGTAACGCCCTCGCCGACCGCCTCCGGGCGGCGGGCACCCCGCACTGGGCGCTCACCGATGCCGATGTCGTGGTCCGCGACGGCGCCGAAACCCGCGTGTACATGGGCTGATCAGCGGTCAGCGGCGCCGGAAGACCACCCAGTGCAGGGCCGAGTACATGTACACCGCCTCGCAGGCCCCGGCCAGCATGCGCGAGAGGTGGTACTGCACGCCGAGCGCGGCCAGTCCGGCGCCGACGCCCAGGATGAACGCGAGGTAGTTGATCAGCACGACGACCGTGTAGACCGCCGCCTGGCCTCCCGCAGGAGCGTGGGAGCGGAAGTTCAGCCGGCGGTTGAGAGAGAACGCCAGCGCGAACGCACAGACGTAGCCGACCGAGACCGACAACCATCCCGGTAGCCCGAGTCCGCTGCGCATCCCGGTGAGGATCAGCAGGTCGACCCCGAAGGTGAAGCTGTTGATCAGCGCGAAACCGAGGAAGGTGGGAGCGACGACGCGATCCAGGCCCCACGGCAGGCGCGCGACCACCGCGCCGCACCAGCGGGCGAACCGGATCTCCCACATATCGGTGTTCGTCGCCAGGTCCTGCACGCCGCCAGCCTCGCAGGACCAGGTGTCCGGCAGGTGAGCGGACGGCAAACCCACAGTTGGAGGGTGCTTTTCCGGAGGGGCGTCGCTGAGCCGCGGACTCCATCGAATTGTCATTACAGCAAAAATGTTTGCCAATTGATCCGAGGGTACGGATAGTCGGCGCCGAGGAGGTGGTCACGGTGACCGATGAAATGGACAGGGACTACGACGTGGTGGTGGCCGGCGGCGGGGCGGCCGGTCTGAACGGGGCGCTCATGCTGGCCCGGTCGCGGCGCAGCGTGGTGGTGATCGATGCGGGACAACCGCGCAACGCCCCCGCCGACGGCGTGCACGGGCTGCTGGCACGCGACGGTATGCCGCCGGCGGAACTACTCGAGACCGGGCGCGCCGAGGTCCGCCGCTATGGCGGCCGGGTGGTGTCCGGGGAGATCACCGGCGCGGCCCGCGACGGTGACCGGTTCACGATCACGCTCGCCGACGGCCGCGTCGTCCGGGCGCGGCGGCTGCTGGTGACCACAGGGTTGACCGACGAACTGCCCGAGATCCCCGGGCTGCGCGAACGGTGGGGCCGCGATGTGGTGCACTGCCCGTACTGCCACGGCTACGAGGTGCGCGACCGGGCGATCGCCGTGCTGAGCCGCGGGCCGGTCTCCGTGCACCAGGTCCAGCTGTTCCGCCAGCTCAGCGAGGATATCGTCTACTTCACCCACGATCAGCCCGAACCCGCTCCGGAGGTCGCCGAACGGCTCGCCGCGCGCGGCGTCCGTGTGGTGTCCGGTGCGGTGACCGGAATCGAGGTCACCGACGACCGGATCACCGGTATCCGGCTCGCCGACGGCACCGTCGTCGCCCGCCAGGTCGTCGCCGTGGGTACGCGGATGGTCGCCCGCGCCGGGTTCCTCGACAGCCTGGGACTCGCGGCCACCGAGCATCCGGCCGGATTCGGCCGGTACATCCCGTGCGACGCCACCGGCCGCACCGAGGTGCCGGGGGTCTGGGCCGCCGGCAACGTCACCGATCTGTCCGCACAGGTCGGGGCGGCCGCCGCGGCCGGCGCAACGGCCGGTGCGCAGATCAACGCCGACCTCGTGGAGGAGGATTTCGATACCGCCGTCGCCGCCGCGCGCGGCGGGTTCGCGGCGGCCGCGGAGGCCGAGCTCGCCCAGTCGGTGAACGGGGCCCGCGGCCACGGCCTGTGAGCATCGGGGTCCCGTCTGCGTGGACAGGACCCCATCCGGGCCGTGAGCGGTTAGCGTTGGGGCGTGGACCTGCGTGAACTGATCGACCTCCTACCCGCCGGCGCGGTGCTCACCGATCCCGATGTGCTCGCCGGGTACCGGCAGGACTGGGCGAAGGACCCGGCGGCGGGGACCCCGCTGGCCGTGGTCCGCGCCACCGGCACCGCCGATGTATGCGCGACGCTGCGCTGGGCCGACGAGCACCGGGTCCCGGTGGTCCCGCGCGGCGCCGGTTCCGGCCTCTCCGGCGGGGCGACCGCGGTGGACGGCGGAATCGTGCTGAGCACCGAGCGGATGCGCGGTATCGCCATCGACCCGGTCACCCGGACCGCGGTCGTCGGCCCCGGGTTGCTCAACGCCGAGGTCAAGCGGGCGGCCGCCGAACACGGGCTCTGGTATCCCCCCGACCCCTCGTCGTTCGAGATGTGCTCGATCGGTGGTAACGCCGCGACCAACGCGGGCGGACTGTGCTGCGTCAAATACGGCGTGACCACCGACTATGTCCTGGGCATGGAGGTCGTGCTCGCCGACGGCACCCCGGTGCGGCTGGGCGGTCCGCGGCTGAAGGATTCGGCCGGGCTGTCGCTGACCAAGATGTTCGTCGGCAGTGAGGGCACCCTCGGCGTCATCACCGAACTCACCCTGCGGCTGCTGCCGGCGCAGCCGGTGCAGAGCACCGTCGTCGCCTCCTTCGCCACCCTCACCGCGGCCACCGAGGCGATCCTCGCCGTCACCGGCGCGCTACGCCCGGCCATGCTGGAGTTCATGGACTCCGTCGCCATCAATGCGGTGGAGGACGAACTGCGGATGGGCCTGGACCGCGATGCCGCCGCCCTGCTGGTTGCCCGCTCCGATGCGCCCGGCGACCACGCCGCGCAGGAGGCCCGGATCATGCTCGAGGCCTGCCGGGCCGCCGGGGCCACCGAGGCGTTCCACACCGCCGACCCGGCGGAAGGCGAAGCGTTCACCGCCGCTCGCCGCTACGCGATCCCCGCGGTCGAACGGCTGGGCCCGCTGCTGCTCGAGGACGTCGGGGTGCCGCTGCCCCGGCTCGGCGACCTGGTCACCGGTATCGCCGAGATCGCCCGGCGCAACGACGTCACGGTGTCGGTGATCGCGCACGCCGGCGACGGCAACACCCACCCGCTGATCGTGCACGACCCGTCCGACCCGGACGAGACCGAACACGCGCACCGTGCCTTCGGCGAGATCATGGCACTGGCCATCACCCTCGGCGGCACCATCACCGGCGAACACGGGGTGGGCCGGCTCAAGAAGGCCTGGCTGCCGGATCAGCTCGGCCCCGAGGTGATGGACTTGACCAGGCGGATCAAGACGGCCCTCGACCCGCACGGCATCCTCAACCCCGGCGCTGTCCTCTGAATACCGGAACAAACCGCACCGGGCCCACCGTTTCACCGAAGGTGAGTACCGAACTGCGGCACAACGCCGACGACACCCGCTTCGAGATCTACCTGGACGGAACGCTCGCGGGCTATGCCGACTACGCGGAGACGGAGTCGCCCAAGGTCCGCAACTTCCACCACACCATCACCTTCCCCGAGTTCCGGGGGCGCGGGGTGGCGGGCCAGGTGGTCGGGTATGCGCTGGACGAGACCCGGGCCGCGGGCTTCGCGGTCGTGGCCACCTGCTGGTACGTCGACGATTACATCGGCGCCCATCCCGAGTACGCCGACCTGGTACATCGCTGAGCCCGGGTACCGCGCCGGACGGACCCCGCGCGGTACCCGCCGGTGATCAGCTCGCGGTCTCGTCCAGGATCCACTGACCGTAGGCCGGGTTCACCCCCGCTACCGGTACCGCGACGACCTGGGGAACCTCGTCGGGGTGCTCGGAGTTGGCGCGTTCGACGATCTCGGGCACCAGCGAGGCCCGGGTGTGCAGTACGACCACGGCCTCGGAGGCGTCCTCGACCGCACCCTCCCACCGGTAGATCGATCGCACATCGGGGAAGATGTTCCCGCACGCCGCCAACCGATCCGTGACGAGCCGGTGGGTGAATTCCGCCAGCCATTCTTCGTCGGGTCCACTGATGGTCACGTCCACAAGATCGGTATCGCTCACGGCGTACATGATCCATCAGACCGGCGGCTCGCACCGAGCCGACCCGCGACCGCATATCCGAGCCGGGCGTCCCGCCTGGGCGTCGTCCGCCGCCACAGCGGCCGACCGAGATGGACCGGACGTTTTCCACAGGTGGCACCGCCGAAACGAGCAGGCTGCGGCACGCGTCGACGAAGTAGACTCCGTTCAGCGGGATCGGGCCCGCTCGACAGGTGTCCGGGAGGAGCGTCATGACCACCGAGACGATAGCCCCCGCGTGGATGCACGAGCAGATCACACCGGAGGAGTACGACTCCTGGACCGAGGAGCAATGTGCGGGAATCGAGATCGTGGACGGGATGGTTGCCGTGAGTCCGAGCGCGTCCAAGCGGCACAACCGCTTGGCCCGCATCCTGGCGAACGCGCTGGACGCCGCGGCCGGACCCGACTGGAACGCTGATACCGATTTCGATGTACGGCTCCAGGACGTACCGCTCAACAATCGACGCCCGGATGTGGTGGTGTACCGCGCGGACACGATCGATATCACGCCGACCCGCCCCGAGCATGTGCTCCTGGTGGCCGAAGTCGTCTCGCCCGGCTCCGAGACCACTGATCGCATAGTGAAGGTGGAGCAGTACGCCCGGGCCGGTATCGCGTTCTACTGGCGGATCGAACAGGCCGCCACCGGGGTCCCGCTGATCTACACCTACATCCTCGATCCGGCGACCGGGTCCTACCGGACCGGCGAGATGTTCACCGGAGTCGTCGAAGCTACCGCACCGTTCCCCGTGCAGATCGATCTCGGACGGATCTGAGCCCGCCTCCGCAATCAGAGACCGAAGGCGCGGCCCACGTGGTCCGCCGCCTCGTGTTCGGTCATCGATCCGTCGACCTCGAGCACGGGCAGCCCGAGCCGCGCCGCTTCCGCGCGCACATGGTCGGTGAACATTTCGTCGCGGCGCAGCAGATTACGCTGCGCGCGGGCGGGGTCGCTCGTCCGGCGCGGGATCTCCCAGCCGCGGCCGGCGAAGACCTTGCGGCGGAACAGGGGTGACGGAAGCAGCCAGATCGCCCGGGCGGGCTCGGCCAGCAGCGGCGCGACCAGGTGTGGCAGCAGGCGGAACCCTTCGGCAATGGTGCGTTCGGGGATGCCCAGCAGATCGTCGACGATCGCACCGAAACCCTCGCCCCGGAACCAGTGGAACGTCTCGAACATCGTCTCCGGAGTCCGGTGCACCCAGCGCTCGTCCATGCTCATGGTCAGGAACTCCGCCAGATACGGCGTGTCACCGGGCGTGCCGCGTGCCCCGTGATCGGCCATGGCGTCATCGGTCGAGTACACCCGCAGACCGTGCCGGGCGGCGACAGCGGTCGCGACGGCCGACTTCCCGGCGCCGCTCCCCCCACCGATCCAATAGACGTGCCGCAGTCGCGACCGGAGGCCGGCCGGGTCGTCCAACTGCTTGCGCGCACCGGATGTCATCCGATCCATTGTGCGCCCATCCGGCAACACCGGCGGGTCGAACCACACCGCACGCCACAGTCGGCTTGTTCTGCCCGCGATTGCCGGATCGAACCCTGGATCCGCGTCGCAATGCTCGCCGCCTCGACCGCCCCCGGCCCGTACCGCTGTCCGGAAAACCTGTCCTGCCTGCACGGGACGACAGCGCTGGACGGCAGCGTGGCCGAACACCGGCGCAATGTCCCCGGTGAATTCCCCCGGGCGGGGACGAAGGTCACCGAGTACACCGTCTGTCCGCTCGGCCACCGGCTCTGGATCGGTCCACGTCGACTGCGCAGGGTCGTCCACCGCGACAGCGGCGATGCGATCACCACCGGTGGCCGCTCCGTTCCCCGCTCTGCCGGCGAACAGGTTGCACCGGGGTGCGCCCGAGACCGAACGTCATACCGCCGCGGCTCCGGCGGCGAACTGTCCGGCGTATTCGCCGGTCGGCGGTATCTCGGTGATGACATCGATCAGCACGCCGCTCGGATCCGCGACAATGAAATGCCGCTGCCCGAAATCCTCCGACCGGATATCGAGTTCGGCCCGCAACCCGCCTCGCACGACCAGCCGTTCCCATTCGGCGTCGACATCGTCGACCTCGAAGTTCAACAGCAGGCCCTGGACCGGTTTGCGGTAGCCCGCGGGCACGGTGGGATGCGTGGGGTCCAGCAGTGCGAGCTCGTGGTACCGCTCGCCTTCGGTCCGCCGCAAGCTGACGTACCAGTCCGCCGCGAAGGTGATCTCGAATCCGAACCAGCGGGTGTAGAAATCGCGCGCCTGCGCGATCCGAGTGGTGCCGATGACCGGATAGAAGCTGCCGAGTGCCATACCTGCCTCTTTCGCGCCAGATTTCACATACCAACGGTATGCGAACTAGGCTAGGTCGCATACCGTCGGTATGTCAACGGAAGGTTCGCGATGGCCGGATCGCTGCGCGCCCAGCAGCGGGAACAGACCCGCGCAACGCTGCTACACCAGAGTAGGAAGCTGTTTGCCGCGAAAGGTTATGCTGCCGTGGGGCTTTCGGAGATCGTCAGCGCGGCAGGCGTCACCAAGGGCGCGCTCTACCACAATTTCGACAGCAAACTCACACTGTTCCGCGCGGTCCTGGAGGACGTGCAATCCGAGGTCGCCGACCGCGTGGCCGCCGCCGCCGATACCGAATCGGACCCGTGGACCCAGCTCGTCACGGGTTGCGAAACCTTCCTGACCAGCTGCACCACCCCCGAGATCCAGCGCATCATGCTGATCGACGGTCCCGCGGTCCTCGGCTGGCAGGAATGGCGCGCCATGGACGAATCCGCCTCCGTCCGCCACCTCGAAGAAGCCCTCACCGCGCTGGTCACCGCGGGCGTACTCCCGCCTCAGCCCATACTCCCGCTCACCCACCTGCTGTCCGGCGCCATGAACGAAGCCGCCCTCTGGCTCGCCACCCACCCCGGTCCCGACGCCCTGACCGAGACCCTGGCCGCCCTGCGCCGGATCCTCGAAGCCCTCCGCACCGCCCCGTCACCTTGAATATGGGCACGCACCTCCCACAACCGCGTTCGCGGTAGCGGCCCGGACCGGGTTGGGCGATGCTGATACCGGTTCGCTTCCACACCTTCGAGGGGATACGCGATGACCGATACATCACCGGCGTACGCGATCCGAGCATCGGTCGATCAGCTGCTCGCCGCGGCCGACCCGTTCGACCCGGCCACGCTTGCCGCCGTCTTCGCGACCGAGCTTCGCGAGATCCTGTGTTCCAACACCTTCATGCGGGAATTCACCGGCTCCCCGGCCACCGGCCCGTTCGAAGGCCTCACCCTGCGGGTACCGCGCCCCTACTCGCCGGCCTCGCTGCACCTGATAACACTGACCATCCGGGCGGGCGTTGTCGTGCGCCAGGACGAACTACACGGGCACTTCGCCATGCCGAGGCAGGGCATGGCGCTGGAACCCCATACGCCACCGGAGGGAGTCATATCGTTGCGGGAGGAGATCGGCGACACGGTGGTGTTCCTCGATCTCACCGCGAAGTCCCGAACACTCACCACCGTCGCTCTGCACCGCCACACATCTCCGGATCGGGTACCCGAACGCTGAGCGGAACAACGAATTCCGCTTCCACTCACTCGCCGTACATCATCCGCGCCACCTGTAGCGCCTCGTCTTCGTCGAAGACTCGATGGTAAATGCTCTCGTAGTGGGCCAGATAGGTCTCCGGGGTGCCTGAGCCCTCACTGCCGCTCCGGAATTCCTTCATGAAATAGTGCGCGTTCTCGTCCCGCGCCTGGGTTCTGGTCAACTCTCCGCTCCGGTACCGGGCGTAGTGGTCCTCGTATTCGGCCCCGAACCGACCGGAAGGACGCAACCGCGGACCACCCGCCGCGGCGATCTCACGCAGGACCTGCGTTTCCACAAGCGCGGCCTCACCCTCGTCCCGCAGATGTTCGAAAGCACTGGCACGTACCCATTTCGTTCGGCCCTGCCCGCTATAGGCCACCGCCTGCGGCTCGTAGGCCCAGTCATACGCATGCCCGGCTTCATGAGCCAGCGCGCCGAGTACCTTCCCCGGATCATCACGGTCGCCACTGTGCACGGTTATCCGCACGTCGCTGCGCTTCGTATGCGCGCCACCGCCCACATCGCCGTACCCGATCGTCCACCCGTCCCGCTTCAGATCCCGGAGCAATTCCTGCAGCGTCGGCGACAAGGCGGCCAATCGATCGACCTTGTCACCGAGCCCGGTCGGCTCGAACCGCGGCACATCCGCACGGCCGGGCAACGGATACTCACCGGTCGGACCGTCGTCCACACCACGGGAGTCGGGACTGCGGATCCCGTCGGCGAGCCGCGGATCCAGGTGCTCGAATCGGTCGGCGGCCGCGCGGGATCTGCCGGCGTGTCCGCGGATTACCGAAACCCGGATATCCCTGCTGCCGGCAATGGATTTTCTCGTCCCGGCGAGCGCCTGTTGCAGCGCCCGCACGGCGCCGCTGACCATTCGGCCCCGCTTCACCCGCCAGCGCCCTCACCCGGTCACGATACCCGCAGTGCGGCCCTCGCGCAGGGCGATTCGAGCCGGCCCGTATCGCGACCGAACATCGTACGAAGCCGTTCCCGGAGCCCACGACGACGATCGTGCGGGCGTATGCCCGGCGCGGAGCCGTTCCTGCTCGTCACCACGACTTCCGAACGGCGCGCCCGCAGCGGTCACCCACCGCGCACCCCGCGTCCCACCCGGGTCCTCAGATCACCGGGCGTCGCACCCGCGAAGTGTCCGCCCCGATCTCGCGGCCGGACCGGGTACGCGGGCCGAGTTCGGCGAGCTCGTCCCCGGCGAGGTCGGTCAGTGCCGATCGGGCCTCGCCGGCGGTGAACGCATTGCGCTCACCCCACTGCCGCAGTGCCACGATTGTCGTGAACAGGTCTTTACCCGCGGCGGTCAGCTCGTAGATGTGCCGCTTCCCGCCGGGAGTTGTACTGGTCGCCAGGATTCCGTTGTCGACGAGTCGGCGGAGCCGGTCGGCGAGGATATTGCGGGCGATGCCGAGCCGCTGCCGGAACTCGGTGAACGACGCCGCGCCGTCCATGGCGTCCCGGACGATGAGCAGGCTCCAGCGGTCGCCGACGAGATCGACCGTCCGGGCCACCGGGCAGGTGGGGTCGGTCCATTCGCGCTCGGCACCGAATTCCATCAATTCACCTCACTCCTTCGGTTGCAATTCGAAACCATTTTGCCATACGGTCGGATGGTTGCATATTGCTACCAATTGGAGGCGGGTATGGATGACGCGAAATCACAGCGACTCGTCCTGGCCATGGTGTGCGCCGTGGCGGTATCCACGATCTACGCGATCCAGCCGGTTCTCGGAAAGGCCGGCGCCGAGCTGGGGTCGGCGCCGGAGTCGCTGGGCCGGCTGGTCGCGGCCGGGCAGATCGGGTATTTCGCGGGCCTGATCCTGCTGGTTCCGCTCGGCGACATACTGGACCGGCGCCGGCTGATCATCGGCCACCTACTGCTCACCGGCGCCGGAGCCGCGACCGCGGCGGTCGCGGCGAACGGGATCATCGCCGCGGCAGGCCTGGCGACGGCCGGCCTGTTCGCGGTCGTCGTCCAGGTCACCGTCGCCTATGTCGCGGCGATCTCCGCACCACAAGAGCGGGGACGCAACATCGGCGCGGTCACGTCCGGAGTGGTGATCGGCATCCTCGGAGTCCGCGTCCTGGCCGGGGCCCTGGGCGACACCATCGGCTGGCGCGCCGTCTATGTCCTGCTCGCCGCGGCCTGCGCCGCGCTCGCGGTGCGTGCCCGGACGAAACTACGGCCCGATCCCAGATCTTCCGGCTGCCGATACCCGCAGGTCCTGAAGGCCATGGGGCGGACGATCGCGAAGGATCGGCTCCTCCTCGGCCGAGGCATCATCGCCTTCTTCGTCTTCGCTTCGTTCGCAACCCTGTGGAGCGGCCTGGCACTACCACTCGGCGCACCTCCCTGGACGTTCGGCACCACCGCGATCGGCCTCTTCGGCCTGGCCGGGCTCGCCGGCGCCGCCGGAGCCGCACGAGCCGGCCGCTGGGCCGATTCGGGTCGCGCGCAATCGGTCACCGGTGGGTCACTCGTGCTACTGGCCGCGTCCTGGCTTCTGATCGCCCGCACCGAACCGACCTTGTGGCTGCTCGTCATCGGTATCGTCGTGCTCGACTTCGCCGTTCAGGCCGTACATGTCAGCAGCCAGCACCTGCTCACCACCGCACATCCGGACCACACCGGCAGCGTTATCGGCGCCTACATGGTGTTCTACTCCCTGGGCTCGGCCGTCGGCGCGATCACGACGACCTGGACCTACTCGGTATGGGGATGGCGGGCTTCCTGCCTGGCCGGTGCGCTCTTCGCGCTGGCCGGCTTCATCGTGTGGGGAGTCACCCGGTCGGCGCCGGCCACCCGGCAGATAGTCGGCTATCGCGAACGAAATCGGTTGTGGTTCTCCGCGAGGAACCGAACGACTCGATTCGTCGGCGGTCCAGAGGCGGGAGTGACGTATCGAGAGGCGAAGTCCGCTACGCCGAGGCCCAGCCCGGACCGTTCCGGCCGATCATGCAACAAAAGGTTGCGCGATAAAGGATGCTCGATCTAAGGTAATGAGCAACCAATGGTTGCATATCGGAGGTGGATGATGGAATTCGGAAAACTGGTGCGCGAGATCCGTATCGACGCGGCACCGGAGGTCGTGTTCGAAGTGGTGAGCCGGCCCGAGCATATGAAGATGTGGTGGCCCGAGGAGGCTTCGTTCGAGTCCGAACCGGGCGCGGTCGGCGAACTGGTCTTCGGGGAGCACGCGACCGAAACCATCAAGGTGGTCGAGGTGGATCCGCCCCGCAGATTCGTTTTCCGCTGGATCGCCCCTGCCGGTGAGCTGCCCGAGGCGGACAACTCGCTGCTGGTCACCTTCGAACTCGAACCCGCCGGTGACGGCACGGTTCTGCACCTCACCGAAAGCGGCTGGCGGGAGAAGGGCTGGGAGGCCGCGGTGCTCGAACAAGCCTTCCACGATCACGAGCACGGCTGGGATATGCACCTGCCCCAGCTGCAGAAGTACGCCGCGTCCGTGGTGCCGCGATGACCGTCGCCGTCGACGACGAGCTGTGGTCCGCGATCGGCGATCCCACCAGGCGCCGCCTGCTCGACCAGCTGCTCGCGGCCGGGAGCGGTACCCCGACCGGACTGAGCGATCAGCTTCCGATATCGCGTCAGGCGGTCGCCAAACACCTGGCTGTCCTCGAACGCGCCGGTCTGGTCCACGCGACACCTTCCGGCCGCGAGCGACGGTACGAAGTCGACGACGCCCAGCTCGCCCGCGCGGTCCGGCAGCTGCGTGAAGTCGGCCGGACCTGGGATACGCGCCTGAACCGGATCAAGCGCATCGCCGAAGAAATTCAGCGTCGGCACAACGCCTGACCGGCCAGGCCGGACAGGATATTCGCCGACCTGCCCGACCGCTGCCGGCGCGCTGCCTGCATCGCCATACACATAAACGACACCCATGAGTGGGCTACTGCTCGCAAACAACAATGCTGTGATCTATGGCGCCGGGACGCGCTCGGTGGCGCTGGCGCACGAGTCCGAGGAAACCCGAAACCTACTCCCGAAGCGGTGACCCGGTCTGCCTGACCTACCCGGCGTACCGGTACCCGGCCTGATCCCGGCCGATCACGCTTCCCCGGCCGTGCCGGCCGCGCGCCCGCCGGCACGGCCCGAGCGCGCGCCGGTGATATCGCCGGCATGGTCCACGGCCCAATCGGCCAGCGCCGAAAGCGGAACCAGCAGCGTTTCACCGAGCAGGGTGATCCCGTATTCCACGGCCGGGGGGACCGTCGGGTACACCACGCGGTCGATGAGCCCGTCGTCCTCGAGCGCGCGCAGGGTCCGGGTCAGCATGCGCTGACTGATGCCCTCGATCGAGCGGTGCAGCTCGTTGTAGCGGTAGCGACGCGCGGCCAGCAGCGCGATCACCAGCAGGCTCCATTTGCCGCCGATACGGCTCATCAGCCCCGACACCGGGCAGAGCTCGTGCTCGGTGAGCGGCACCGGTGTGAGAAGCGCGGCGGCGGTGATGGAGGGCACATCCGGGTGCGTACCGGACATAAAAGTGCCTTCTTTCGCTTCCGGTGGCCGCTTACCTCGCCTCAATATTCGAGGTCGGTCCAGTCGATAGCGATCGGGAACGGGAACTCGATCTTCACCCCGTGCTCATCGGCAGGCGTCCATTCGCCCGCCATGAGGTAGTTGGCCGGGTGGAGCGGACGCACCCCGGGCGGAAGTTGAGCGTGACCTGTTTCCAACGCATAGGCCCGTACCACAGCGATCGCGCTGGTATTGCGCGCGAGGCCGACCTCCCAATACCAGGGAATGCCGGCGCCCGCGTATCGGCTCTTCTTGGCTTCCATATCCGACTGCGTATTCGAGGGGGAGAGCACCTCGCCGACGAGCAGTGTGTCGACGGCCCTGACATCCTCGTATGGGGATTCCAGGCAGCGGTGAACCAGAAAGTCCGGAGTGTGAAAATCGGACTTACCATCGGCGCCGAGGAAGACATTGGTCTCCACATTGACCCGCCAGCAGTCCCGCGGATTCTCCGAGACGAATTTACGCGCGCAGCCTTCGATTGCGTTGCGCATGCGGACAGTGAACATCTGGTGTTCGGCTGGTCCGCGACGCACCCACACCACGCGACCGTTCCAGAGCTCGATCTGCTGGGCGATCTCCTCCGGCAGTTGCTCGAGCTCCTCCCAGGTCATGAATTCGGGAAGGTCGGGCTCCTCGGTCCGGGGGGTCATGCGGCCATGATATGCGGTGCCACCGCGTCCCATGGATAGTCTGCGGCGTCCGTCTATACCAGAAACGGTCCTCCCGGATACAGCGCCGGCCGCTACCGGACGCACGAACCCGGGAGGTCCGGGACGACCTCGACAGCGATCGCCGCGAGAAGCCTCAGCCCTTGAGCAGAGCGCGGGACATGACGACCCGCTGGATCTGGTTGGTGCCCTCGTAGATCTGGGTGATCTTGGCGTCGCGCATCATCCGCTCCACCGGGAAGTCGGTGGTGTAGCCGGCGCCACCGAACAGCTGTACCGCGTTCGTGGTCACCTCCATCGCCACATCGGAGGCGAAGCATTTGGCGGCGGCGGAGATGAAACCGAGGTTCGGTTCGCCACGCTCGGCGCGGGCGGCGGAGGTGTAGACCATCAGCCGGGCGGCTTCGATCTTCATCGCCATATCGGCCAGCATGAACTGGGTGTTCTGGAAGTCGGCGATGGACTTGCCGAACTGTTTGCGGTCCTTGGTGTAGGCCAGGGCGGCGTCCAGGGCGCCTTGGGCCAGGCCGACGGCCTGCGCGCCGATGGTGGGGCGGGTGTGGTCGAGGGTTTGCAGGGCGGTTTTGAAGCCGGTACCGGGTTCGCCGATGATGCGGTCGCCGGGGACCTTGCAGTTCTCGAAGTACAGTTCGGCGGTCGGGGAACCCTTGATTCCGAGCTTGTGCTCGAGCGGGCCCACGACGAAGCCTTCGTCGTCCTTGTGCACCAGGAACGCGGAGATACCGCTGGCGCCCTTGTCGGGGTCGGTGACGGCCATGACGGTGTACCAGGAGGATTTACCGCCGTTGGTGATCCAGCACTTGGACCCGTTGATGATCCAGTCGTCGCCCTCCCGGCGGGCGCGGGTGCGCATACTGCCCGCGTCCGAGCCGGCTTCCCGCTCGGACAGCGCGTAGGAGGCCATTTCGCCGTTGACTATATCGGCGAGGACCTTCTGCTTGAGTTCCTCGGAGCCGTTGAGGATCATGCCCATGGTGCCGAGCTTGTTCACCGCGGGGATCAGCGAGGAGGACCCGCAGACGCGGGCGACCTCCTCGATGACGATACAGGTGGCCACGGAATCGGCGCCCTGCCCGCCGTATGCCTCGGGGACGTGCACGGCATTGAAGCCGGCGGCATTGAGCGCGGAGAGGGCTTCCTCGGGGAAACGGGCGTGCTCGTCGACGTCCTTGGCGTACGGGGCGATTTCCTTCTCGCACAGGGCGCGGATGGCCGAACGCAGCTCATCGTGGAAGTCCGCCAGCTTGAACAGATCGAAATCCGGGTTTCCCGCCATTGGGTTCACTCCTGTTGCGTACGGGGCGGTGCCAATAATCGGCACTCAGTGTCAAGACCTTGTCCCAGTATACCGCGCGCTCGCCCGGGTTCTCCCACCACGCTCTGGCACTCAGTGTCAGTCGGTGGGGGCTTCTGCCAAACTACCCAGCCGCTGCCGCAGCAGTTCGGCGACATGCCGTACGGGCAGGTCGCGGCGGAAGACGGCGAGCACCAGCTCGTCTTCGCCACCCGGGCGGCGGCTGCCCCGGGGGATCTCACCGAGCGCGGTCCGCAGGTCACCCGGGCCCGCCGCCGATTCGCCGCGGACCATCCGGCGCAGCAGATAGTTGTGGGTGGCGGTCACCGCGGCCGCGAACTGCACGCGTGCCAGATCGGGGGAATCGGGCAACCGCTCGCGCAGATAATCGGTGAACAGGCGCTCGTAACGGAAGACGGTCACGATCTCCCGGTCGCGCAGCGCCGGAACCCGGCGTACCACGCGGTAGCGCCGCTCGGCGATATCGCGCCAGCGGGTGAACCGCTCGAACACCCCGACCGCGGCCTCGCAGACCGCGTCCCACGGGTCGAGCTGCGCCTGCTGCAGATACTCCTGCGCCGCGGCCAGCTGGGCCTCGTGATCGGCGAAGATCACATCCTCTTTGGACCGGAACTGCCGGAAGAACGTCCGCCGCGATATCCCAGCGGCCTCGGCGATCTCGTCCACCGAGGTCGCCTCGTAGCCCTGATCCGCGAACAAACGCAACGCCTCGTCCACGACACCGAGCCGGAAACGGACGAGCTCGGCGCCGCCGACTCGGCGAGCGGTTTCCTCGTTGTCCATGGCGCCACCGTAGCGAGCGGCGCGGCGGTGCCCTCAGAGCCGTCCGTCGAGCGCGATATGGAGGTCGGCCCCGCTGAACAGCAGGTCCGCCGCGCGACGCGGCCGCGATTCGTCCTCGACCGGCCGTGCCCGCGGCGCGCGAAGGTACAGCTGGTGCAGAAAGACCTCCACCGCGAGGGTCGCGAGCTGCTTACCCGGACAGATGTGCGTGCCGAACCCGAAGGTCAGCGGCAGCTTCCCACCCCGCCGCAGACTCCCGCAGTCCGGGAAAGCCGCGGGATCACGGTTGGCCGCCGCGAACATGACCAGCACCGGCCCTGCGGGCAGTTCGGTCCCACCGGCAAGCACGACCGGACGCTCGATCCGCCGCTTCCAGGCCACCAGCCCGGGGTCGAGCTGGAGGACCTTGGCCGCGACATCACCCGCGGTCCGTGGTTCGGCCAGCAGTCCCCACCATTCCCGATCCGGGTCGTGCAGCAGTCGCTGGAGTCCCTGCTGAATGCTGCCGCTCACCGTATGCACCCCGGCGGCCAGCGAATTCGCCACCGCCGAAACCGCCACCCGGCGCGGGATCCCCGCACCGCGCAGGCGGGTCGCGAAACCGGCCGAACCACTGCGCAGACCGTGGTCTACGGCACGCCCACTCACGGTGAACAACTGTCCCAGCGCCCCCACCGCGCCGGCCAGTTCCCGACCCCGCATCGATCGGCCCAACAGCCCCGATTGGGCGCCACTCCACACCGCGACCCGCGGCCATATCTCGGGCGGCAGACCCACCGCGGAACCGGTCACCCTGGTGGCGTAGGCGATGGACAGTGCGGTCACGTCGAGCGTCGACCCGGTGGGCGCCGCCGCGGCGAACGCGGCCTCGAAATGCCCGGTCATCGCCGCGACATGCTGCGGGCGGTCCGCAGCCCGGATAGTGAAATGACCGGCCGGTCCGGCCATGGTGTTCCACACCCGGTCGTGCAGGGGCTCGTCGGCCAGGTCGGCGGTCGCTTTCGCAGGCAACGGGATCAGATGCCGGAACAGATGCGGTAGTGCTCGCGGAGTCGCGGCGATGCGTGGATACCCGACCAGCGGCTCCAGCGAGTTCGCTCGGGATATCTCCGGTTTCCCGGCAGCCAGGACCTCGCGGACGTCGTCGTACTTCCAGATCATCCGCAGGCCCGACCGGTGCGCGTAGGAGCGCTCCGGCCATTCGTGCAACCGGCGGTAGCACTGGTCACGCTCGGCGAAGGACATCTCGTTCGCGGTCACCTCGGCGAACGGAAACTCCGCCACCGCAACCGCCTGACTGTCGACCCTGTACACCGTCAGAGATCGTAGGCCGACCGGCTGGACGACCCTTCCCGGGAACGGTGGGACAGCTGCCGTGCCCGGGAAGCGGATCAGCCCAACAGCCGCGCGCGCAGCGCCTCGTCCTTCTCCAGCACCATCGTCTCGAGACCGGCCTGGAACTGTTCCATCCGGCCCCGCAGCGCGGAATCGTGGGCGCCGAGAATCCGGGCGGCCAGCAGGCCCGCGTTCCGGGCACCGCCGATCGACACGGTGGCCACCGGAACCCCGGCGGGCATCTGGACGATCGAGAGCAGCGAGTCCATACCGTCGAGGTACTTCAGTGGGACCGGCACACCGATCACGGGCAGCGGGGTCGCCGAGGCGACCATGCCCGGGAGATGCGCGGCGCCACCGGCGCCCGCAATGAGCACCCGCAGCCCCCGGCCCGCGGCGTCGCGGGCGTAGTCGAGCATGCGCTGCGGGGTTCGGTGCGCGGACACCACGCCCACCTCGAACCGGATCCCGAACTCGGCCAGCGCCTCGGCGGCAGCCTCCATCGTGGGCCAGTCGGAATCACTGCCCATGATCAACCCGACCGCCGGGGAGCCCGCAACACTGCCTTCCACCACGTCACTCATGCGGGTCCCATCCATCGGTCCATACCGCGTGCGACATCCAGTGCGCCGCACGCTCGGCTCGTTCCCGTACCACCGCGACATCGTCGCCGAGCACGTTCACATGCCCGATCTTGCGGTCCGGGCGTTCGCCCTTGCCGTACAGGTGCACCTTGGCGTCCGGCATCCGGGCGAACAGGTGGTGCAGGCGTTCGTCCATCGACATGGCCGGCGCCTCGGGCGCCCCGAGGATATTCGCCATCACCGTCACCGGCGCGAGCGGGCGGGTATCGCCGAGCGGATAGTCGAGCACCGCACGCAGATGCTGTTCGAACTGGCCGGTGCGGGCGCCGTCCATCCCCCAGTGCCCGGAGTTGTGTGGGCGCATGGCCAGCTCGTTGATCAGCAGTTTTCCGTCGGTGGTCTCGAACAGTTCGACCGCCATCGCGCCCACCACCCCGAGATCCGCGGCGAGCCGCAGCGCGAACTCCTCGGCCTCGGCGGCCAGCTCCTCGTCGAGATCGGGCGCCGGAGCGATCACCACGGCGCACTGACCGCGGCGCTGCACGGTCTCCACCACCGGCCAGGTCGCGGCCTGACCGTACGGCGAGCGGGCCACCATGGCCGACAGCTCACGCTTCAGCGGAACCCGCACCTCGGCCAGTAGCTGCACCCCCGCACCGAGCTGCTCGGTGGTGATCTTCGCCGCGGCGTCGGCGTCCTCGGGCATCCACACGCCGCGCCCGTCGTAACCGCCACGAATCGCCTTGAGCACGATCGGCCAGCCGTGTTCTTCGCCGAAGCGGACTGCGTCGGCCTCGGACTCGACCACAGTGAACGGCGGAACCGGCAGTCCGCGCGCGGACAGTTCGGTGCGCATGGCCAGTTTGTCCTGGGCAAAGCGCAGTGCCTGCGGCGGCGGCAGCACGGCGACTCCCTCGGCGACCAACGCCTCGAGATGTTCGGTGGGCACATGTTCGTGGTCGAAGGTCAGCGCGTGCGAACCGGTGGCAGCACGGCGCAGGGCGTCCAGATCGGTATGGCTACCCAGTACGACATCGGGGCTGACCTGGGCGGCCGGATCGTCGGGCCGCTCGGCGAGGACCCGGAGCCGCTGCCCAAGTGCGATTGCCGCCTGATGCGTCATTCGCGCGAGCTGACCGCCACCCACCATGGTGACGCTCGGCATCGCCGAACGGTTGAAAATACGTGCACTCACGTCGGTCAATACTTTGACGTCCTCCCTGCCATGAACGCCAGGGACTCCTACCATGCCGCTCCGCGACATCTCGGTGGGTTCCTGCTTCATAGCAAACGGCCCCCAAAAGTGAAGGTCTTACACTCGCTCCACAGGCATTTAGCCTCTCCGCCCGCCCGGCGGTGAGGATGCGACCCACCGTACCAGCACCATCGGAAATGCTCTAACCCGAGCTTGGAGAACGTGTGAGCCGCACTACGTTTCTGGTCATGTCCTGCGGCAACGGCAGCTGGCGGTATGCTCCGGACTTGTGTCATTCGTCGACGACGTGGTCAGCGTCCTGCCGCGATCTCTCCAGGAGATCGCCTACCGCCAGCGCGAGCTCATCAAGTTCGCCATTGTCGGAGCGACCACGTTCGTTATCGACAGCGGCATCTTCTACATCCTGAAGTGGACGGTGCTGGAGGAGAAGCCGGTCACCGCGAAGATCATCTCGGGTGTCATCGCGGTCATCGCCTCCTACATCCTCAACCGCGAATGGTCGTTCAAGAACCGCGGCGGCCGGGAACGCCATCACGAGGCACTGCTGTTCTTCGCGGTCAGCGGAGTCGGCGTGGTGCTGAGCATGGCGCCGCTGTACATCTCCCGCTATGTCTTCCAGCTGCACCAGCCCACGGTCAGTTTCATGGTGGAGAACATCGCCGACTTCATCAGCGCCTACATCATCGGCAACCTGCTGCAGATGGCGTTCCGGTACTGGGCGATGCGGCGCTGGGTCTTCCCCGACGAGGTCGACCAGATGCTCGAACAGCTCGAAGAGTATGTGGAAGAGGAGCACGACCGGCGCCGCCCCCTCGGCCGCTGAGTCCGCTGCCGCGAGCGGTCAGCGCGGCTCCCCCACCACCCGGGTCTCCACCCGCGCGGCCAGCGGTTTACCGAGGAACACCGCGAACAGCGCGGGCCGACGCCGCTGCAACTCCAGCCGGCCGCCGTCCGCCTCGATCAGGGCACGCGCCAGTGCGAGGCCCACACCCGTGGATCCCGCCCCGGAGAAACCACGATCGAAGATATGCGGCGCCAGCTCGTCGCTGACCCCCTCGCCTTCGTCGGCGACCTGCACACATACCAGCGGTTCGCGATCCTGCCCGGGACGCACGGTACGCACCGAGACCGTACAGGTGCCGCCGCCGTGCATCAGCGCGTTGTCGACCAGCACCGTCACCGCCTCCCGCAGCCGGGACCCGGAGATGGGCGCGCGCAGCGATTCGTCACCGGTCAGGTACAGGGTGCGCCCGGCCTCCCGGAACGGATGCATCCACTCGGTCACGATGCCGCGCAGTTCGTCCATCACCGGTACCGGGTCGCGGTCGGTGGCGTCCTCGTCGCGCGAGGCCCGGACGAGATCATCGATGGCCTCGGTCAGCCGGTCCACCTGGGCCATGGCCTCCTCGGCCTCGTGCACCACCGCCGGATCGGTATGCGCGGACAGTTCGTCCAGCCGTAACCGGACCGCGGTCAACCGGCTGCGCAACTGATGGGACACATCGGCGACCAGTGCGTGCTCGCGTTGCAGCCGGCCCGCGATCTCGACGGTGGCCGAATCGAGCACATCGGAGACGCGGTCCAGTTCCGCGATACCGTGGCGACGCGGATCCGGGCGGAAATCGCCCATGGCGAGCCGGGCGGCCCGGGCGGCCACATCACGAATAGGGTCGGCGACGCGCCGCGCGGTGACGATGGCGACCGTGATCGCCGCGCCCAGCGAGACCGCCACGGCCAGCGCCACCCCGGCCACCGCCTGGCGCTGCCGGGCCTCCATGGGCGTCGCGGGCACTTCGAGTCGCAGCGAGACATCGGTACCCATCGACAGCGACTCCACCAGCGGGTCGCTCACCGTCGCGGCACCGACCTCGACCTTCACCGCCGTATCCTCCGGCGCCGGATACACCACGGTGAGCCGCCCGCCCTCGGGCACCAGCGGCTGCACAGTGCGCAGGTCCAGGCCGCCGCTGATCACCCCGCTGCCGTGTTCCTGGCCGATGACCTCCGCGGAGATCAGTTCCAGCCGGCTGCGCAGATCGTTGCGGGTGATGTCCTCCACCCACAGCCACGCCGTATAGGTGAGCGGCACCCCGAGCACGACAGTCGTGAGCATCAGCACGGTCAGCATCGACCGCAGAATCCGCCGCCGCACGTCAGTCGGTGTTCAATCGGAAACCGACACCGCGCACGGTGACGATCCGTCGTTCCGCCATCGGGCCCTCGTCGCCGATCTTGCGCCGTAACCAGGACATATGCATATCCAGGGTCTTGGATCCGCGCAGTTCGGCATCGCCCCAGACCTCGCGCAGGATCGTCTCCCGGGGCACCACCTGACCGGCCCGATCGATCAGTACCTTGAGCAGCTCGTACTCCTTGTTCGCCAACCCGACTTCCACGCCGTTGACCAGGACCCGCCGTGCCGCCGGTTCCAGGCGGATCCCGCCGACCTCCACGGTGTCATCGCCGATCCCGCTGCGTCGCAGCAGTGCGCGAACCCGGGCCAGCAGTTCGGCCAACCGGAAGGGTTTGCCGACGTAGTCGTCGGCGCCGGCGTCCAGCCCGACCACGAAATCGACTTCGTCGGTCCGCGCGGTGAGCATGAGCACCGCCATCTCGGCGCCGCGGGCCCGCACCTGCCGGCACACCTCCAGGCCATCCATTCCCGGCAACCCGAGATCGAGGATCAGCAGATCATGGTGTCCTTCCAGCGCACGGTCCAACACCGCGGGACCGAAGCTCTCCACGGTCACCGAATACCCTTCGCGGCCCAGCGCCCGCGAGAGCGGCGCCGCGATGGCCTCGTCGTCTTCGCCCAGCAATACGGCGGTCATGCGACAAGATTACGGTCCACCGACCCGGTACCCTCCTCCTCACGCCCGGGCAGCGGCCCACGGCGCCGGGATCAGAGGCCGCCGTACCGGGGCGCCGCCTCGAAAACCTGGTGATAGAGCAGCGCGTGCACCTGTTCCACATCCGGGATATCGCTGTATTCCAGGGGTTCTTCGGAGGAGGATCCGATGATCAGTTCCCCGGTCCCGAACATCCGGTCGACCAGCCCGTGCCGGAACTGGACACTCGAGATCCGGCTCATCGGGATATCGATTCCGGTGTGGGTCATCACGCCTTCACGGACCAGCACCCGGCGGTCGGTGACGATGAAATGGGTGGATTTCCAGGTCACGATCGGCGCGATACTGCGCCACGCCAGCAGCAACAGCCACACCACCAGCACCACGAGCAGCAGGATCGTCCGCCACGACTCGTCGGCGGTACGCCACACCAGACCGCCCAGGAAGCCGGCCACCGCGGTCACCACGATCAGCGTGACGATGGGCCAGAACAGCATCTTCCAATGCGGATGGGTGTGCAGGATCAACTCTTCGTCGGGCGCCAGCGCATCCTCCGGATAACCCATGTGCGCACACTACCCCCAAAAACACCCGGAATACCCGATCCTGGCCGGGTACGGAAAGCACTCAGCCCCTCAGCCATGCAAAGAAGCGCACCTCCCGACCAGGACCTCGAATGCCGACGCAACCACATGTGTCGAGTCTTACGAGACACCGACACCCAAGGGTTGAGGCCCGTCTCAACCCCGCGCGCGCCGGCGCGCCAAAAACACAGCACCTTCACGAGCAAGCCCACCCCTCCACCTCCGCGACCAACTCCGCGTCGTCGCCCCGGACCGCCCGACCCAGGAAACCCGGCCTCCCCGCCGGAACTCTCAGTCTCCGGGCCGCAGGTGCGTCACATCCCCCGCCGCGACCGCCCGGTCCTCGATGAGCAACCGCCCCGCCGAATCGATATCGCGGGCAATCCCCGTCAGCACCCCGCCACCCGGCAGTTCGGCCCGGACCCGGGAGCCCAGTGTCGCGCAGCGTTCCCGGTAGGCGTCGGCGAGTGCCTCTGCCGCCCACCCGGATTCCTGCCACCGGGCGTAGCGGCGGGCGAACTCGGTCAGGAAGGACAGCACCAGGCGGGCACGGTCGATATCGGTGGCGCCGCTGAGCAGCAGTGAGGTGGCGTGCGGGACGGGGAGCTCGTCGGCGGTGAGGCTCACGTTCATACCGATCCCCACGACGACCGCCGGACGGGGCCCCGCGGCGGCGACTTCGGCCAGGATGCCGGCGACCTTGCGACCCTCGATCAGCACATCGTTGGGCCATTTGAGGGCGGCGGGCACCCCGGCGGTCGTCGTGATCGCGTCGACCGCGGCAATTCCGGTGAGCAGCGGCAACCAGCCGAGCGCTTCGGGATTAAGGCCTTCGGGCCGGACGAGCAGGGATAGCGCGATCTGCGCGCGCGGCGGACCGGCCCAGGCGCGGGCGAGCCGGCCGCGCCCGCTCTCCTGCGCTTCCGCGACCAGTACGACACGATCGATATCCGGGTCCCCGGCGCGCGCGATCAGGTCCGCGTTGGTGGAACCGGTCGATTCGATCACGTCGATCCCGGTGTAGAACACCAGTTCCGGAGTTCCGGTCAGTACTCGCCGGAGATGTTCGACGTCCAACGGTGGCCTCTGCACCAGGGCAGGGTACTGGCCGGGGTCGGTGGTCATCGCACGGCGGGTGCGGTGACCACCGGGTCTAGCCGGCGAGGTCGTAACCGATGGGCCGGGAAACCGCGGGCATCGCCTCGTTCTCCCCGGTGTCGGTCTCTTCGGATTCGCTCTCGGCGACTGTTTCGGTGATGGTCGGTTCCGGCTCGGTCACCCGGGTGAACGCCAAGGCCTCCGGGAATCGGCCGTCTCGAGTTGTCCAGTGCCACATAGCGGGCCACCTCCCCTCTGTGTTCCAAAAGTGGCCTGCCGCAAGGGTATTGCCCACCGCCCTGGAGCGAAAGCGAATTAATCGCCGACCCCGCGCATACGAACCGGACGGGTTAGGCTTGTGACGGCTCACCGTGGCGTGCCGCGTGGACGTACGCCGCGATTCGCGGTACACATATGAACCGGTGAGGACTTGCCCACCTGGGGTTTTCTGCACCGGGTTCTACTCGCCAGTAGTGGGATCGGAGTTAACAGCGCGGTGCGCCTCTGGTTACACTCCGAGCCATGACGAGTGTCCAGCAGCAGCCCACGCCGGATTCGGCAGGTGCGCCCGATATCCACACCACCGCCGGCAAACTGGCTGACCTGCGGAATCGGCTGGAAGAAGCCCAGCATCCGATGGGTGAGGCCGCGATCGACAAGGTGCACGCCAAGGGCAAGATGACGGCGCGGGAGCGCATTCTCGCCCTGCTCGACGAGGGTTCCTTCGTCGAACTCGATGCCCTGGCCCGGCACCGCAGCGTGAACTTCGGCCTCGACAAGCAGCGCCCGCTGGGCGACGGCGTGGTGACCGGTTACGGCACCATCGACGGCCGCGAGGTGTGCATCTTCAGCCAGGACGTCACCGTGTTCGGCGGCAGCCTCGGCGAGGTGTACGGCGAGAAGATCGTCAAGGTCATGGACCTCGCGCTCAAGACCGGCCGGCCGCTGATCGGCATCAACGAGGGCGCCGGCGCGCGGATCCAGGAGGGCGTGGTCTCGCTCGGCCTCTACGGCGAGATCTTCCACCGCAATATTCAGGCCTCCGGCGTGATCCCGCAGATCTCGCTGATCATGGGCGCCGCCGCGGGCGGGCACGTGTACTCCCCCGCGCTCACCGACTTCGTGGTGATGGTCGACCAGACCAGCCAGATGTTCATCACCGGGCCGGACGTCATCAAGACCGTCACCGGCGAAGAGGTCACCATGGAGGAGTTGGGCGGTGCCCACACCCATATGGTGAAGTCGGGTTCCGCGCACTATGTCGCCTCCGGCGAACAGGACGCCCTCGACTACGTCAAGGACCTGCTGTCCTATCTGCCGAGCAACAACCGCGCCGAGGCGCCGCGCTTCCCGGCCTCGGACCCGATCACCGGCGCGATCGAGGAATCGCTCACCGAAGAGGACATCGAACTCGACACGCTGATCCCGGATTCGCCGAACCAGCCCTATGACATGCACGAGGTCATCCGCCGGCTGCTCGACGACGATGAATTCCTGGAGATCCAGGCCGAGCGGGCCATGAACATCATCGTGGGCTTCGGCCGGGTCGACGGCCGCAGCGTCGGCATCGTCGCCAACCAGCCCACCCAGTTCGCCGGCTGCCTCGATATCGACGCCTCGGAGAAGGCCGCGCGGTTCGTCCGCACCTGCGACGCCTTCAATGTCCCGATCATCACCCTCGTGGATGTGCCCGGCTTCCTGCCCGGTACCGACCAGGAGTACAACGGCATCATCCGGCGCGGCGCCAAGCTGCTCTACGCCTACGGCGAGGCCACTGTGGGCAAAATCACGATCATCACCCGCAAGGCCTACGGCGGCGCCTACGACGTCATGGGTTCCAAGCATATGGGCGCCGATGTGAACCTGGCCTGGCCCACCGCCCAGATCGCCGTCATGGGCGCCTCCGGCGCGGTCGGATTCGTGTACCGCAAGAAACTGGCCGACGCCGCCCGCGACGGCTCCGACGTGGACAAACTGCGCCTGGAACTGCAGAACGAGTACGAGGACACCTTGGTCAATCCGTACGTCGCCGCCGAGCGCGGTTACGTGGACGCGGTGATCCCTCCGTCGCATACTCGCGGCCAGATCGTCTCCGCGCTGCGCCTGCTGGAGCGGAAGATGGTCACTATGCCTCCGAAGAAACACGGCAACATCCCGCTGTGATCCGGCGATACGCTCTGTAGGCCGCACACCGATTTCGGGTATGCGATCGGTGAGAGAAGATCGACCAGGTTCCGCTGAACCGCGCGAGCCCGCTCGAGGCAAGAGAGAGGATCTGGCACTGTGACGATTGTGGCAGAAGAAGAAGTATTGGCCGCAGCGGAACTGGACCTCGCGACCAGGGATGTGCCGGCCGATACCGCGACCGAAGCCGCCGCGGGCACTGCCGCCACGACGAACGGGGAGAAGCCGTTCCTCGTGATCGAGAAAGGTGCGCCGACCGACGCGGAGATCGCCGCGCTGGTGTGCGTGTTCACCGCTGCCGCCGCCGCGGGTTCGGCGTCCCCCGATTCCGGCCCACAGGATCTCTGGGGTAAGCCGACGATGATGCACCGGGGCAACTCCCCGTTCTCGCCGTACTCCTATCCGCAGTTGTCGCATCTGCGGTTCTGACCCCGACCTCAGGAGAATTCCAGACGTGACCCGGCTGGTCCTCGCATCCGCGTCACCCGCCCGCCGGTCGGTATTGCGCGCCGCGGGCATCGAACCCATCGTCCGGGTCTCGGACGTGGACGAGGATGCCGTAGCGGCGGCTCTACCGGCCGATACCGGCCCCCGGGAGGTAGTCGTCGAACTGGCCCGGGCGAAAGCCCGGGCCGTGGCGTCCACCCTGACCGAGGACCCGCCAGACGCCGATCTGGTCGTCGTCGGCTGCGATTCCATGCTGCTGATCGACGGCGCACTCCAGGGCAAACCCCATACGCCGGAGGCGGCGCTGGCGCGCTGGCAGGCCATGGCCGGGCATTTCGCGGACCTGGTCACCGGACACTGTGTCCTGCGCGTACGGGACGGCGTCGTCACCACCGAGGCGATCGACTGCAGCGCCACCACCGTGCACTTCGGTAAACCCGATCCCGCCGAACTGGACGCCTATATCGCCACCGGCGAACCGCTGCAGGTGGCGGGCGCGTTCACCCTCGACGGGCTGGGGGGCTGGTTCGTCGACCGGATCGACGGTGACCCCTCCAGCGTCGTCGGGATCGGATTACCACTGTTGCGCCGACTGCTCCAGGAAGTGGGTGTTGGCGTCGCCCAGCTGTGGGCCGACCGCGCCTGAGGGCGGAGCAGCGCGCAACGCCCGGCCTCCCTGCTGCCCCGCGGGCGGCGCCAGCGGCCCGCTGGCCGGCGGGAACGGCTCCGCGTCCGAGGAGGCCGACGCGGGCGGCAACTGGCTACCCGGCGGCACCGTCTGCCCCGACACCCGTGACAACCGCGCCGCCTGCCCGGCGGCCGCGTCGATGCGGCCCGGCTGCGGACAGCGGCGCGCGGCCGTCACCGCGGGGTCGGCCGCTTCCGCGGCCGGAGCCTGCGCCGGTGGCGGACCCACTCGCCGCAGCCGCACCTCGCACATCTCCTCGGTCACGAACGGGACCAGTTCGGCCTCGACCACACCCTCGGCCCCGGAACGTTCCAGCAGCGCCGCGAGCAGCCCGCGATGCACCCCGCACACCACTTCGGTATGCGTTCGCGCCAGATCGCGCAGCGGACAGGCCGTCAACCGGACCACCGCACCCTGATCCGGATCACGCGCGGCGCTCTCCCGCCCGTCCCGTTCGGGGGCGAAACCCAGCTCCGACATCAGCGAGACGACACGGTCCTTGGCGTCGCGCACCGACTCGACCGGTTCACCGGCGGTATCGAGTTTGTCTCCCCAGGCCCGCCCGGCCGCCCGGCCGGCGGCCGCCTGCCGCTCCGGATCGGGCCCCAGCTGGTCGGCCAGCACCTGGGCCAGGTCCTGATAGCCGATGGTCCGCTGCACCGCCCGGTACCCGATCCGCGGCCGGCCCCGGCCGCGGGGCGGCTGCTGGAACTGCCGGACCAGGGACTCCCGGGTGAGGATGTCGAGATGGAACCGCACCGTGGTGACGTGCTGGCCGGTGATCTGCGCCAGCTGCTGGGCGTCCAGTGGCTCGCTCGCGCCGCGGAGGATCGCGAGCAGGCGCCGCCGCGGCCAAGAATCAGACATGCTCACCCCTCCTTCGGGGAGACTTTATCGGAGACATGTGCGATCAAATCGCCCATTGCACCGACTCTGTGCTCATCAACAGATCCACGTCAAGTCACACTTACTATCCACAGTGCGGCTCGAACCTGTCGTCAGCACTGCCCGCCTCCTGTGAAGGAACCCGAACGTGCCCGTCGCCCCGGACCCATATCCCGCCTTCGCTTCCTATGCGCACCCACACCGTCTGGTAACCACGGAATGGCTGTCGGCAAACCTCGGCACGCCCGGTTTGAAGATCATCGAATGTAATGCCGACGTCCTCCTCTACGGCATAGGCCATGTTCCCGGGGCCAGCAAGCTCGACTGGCGCAGCGACCTCGACGACCCGGTGACCCGTGACTATATCGATGGCGAGCGGTTCACCGCACTCATGCGCTCCCAGGGCGTCGAACACGACGACACCGTCGTGCTGTACGGCAATGACGGTAACTCGCACGCCGCGCACGCGCTGTGGCTTTTCACCATGTTCGGGCACCGGGACGTCCGGTTGCTCGACGGCGGTCGCGACGCCTGGATCGGCGAGGGCCGGGACATGGTCTTCGAAACCCCCGAACCCGCCCGCAGCCGGTACCCGGAGGTGCGGCGCAACGATACGTCGATCCGGGCCTTCCGAGAGGACGTCCTCGAGCATTTGGGCGAACCGCTGGTCGATGTGCGCTCGCCGCACGAGTACGCGGGCGACCCCGGCGAAGGCGGCCCGGGCACGGCCTTGCGCGGCGGACACATCCCCACCGCCGTCAACATCCCCTGGACCAGCGCTCTCACCCCCGGCTCCCGCTTCCGCGGCCGCGCCGAACTGGACGAGGTCTACGGCGGCATCGAGCCCGGCCCCGTCACCGTCTACAGCGGCGTCGGCGAACGCTCCAGCCACACGTGGTTCGTCCTGAAATACCTGCTGGGCCGCGAGACGGTACGCAACTACGACGGCTCCTGGACCGAATGGGGTAACTCGGTCCGCATGCCCATAGCCACCGGCGGAGCATGAAAGAAAGCCCCAGAGACCGCTCCCTCCCGAAGCAGGTCCACATCCGCACCCGCAACATCCACGCCGACCTGACCCGTGTGTCGAGTTTTGCGAGACACCTCAAAGGGCTGAGGCCCGTCTCGCCGCTTGGCCGAAGGTGCTCGAGGGTCGCACTCTATGGACGGCCCACCGCACATCGCATGCGGCGAAGCGGCGAGTCCGGAGGCCTGAACGGCGAGACACAAGGGGGCCTCAACCCCGCGACGCCGCAGGCGGCGCCATGAACGGGCGCGGCAGTGTGCCACACAGTCCCGGCCGACCCATTGTGATCTGCGACCTACTGCCCGGTAGCCCTATCCGAGTTCCGGCTTTGTTGGCAGACTGCCTACACTCGCCCCGAGACAGATAGTGTCGACCACGGGCGCGGAGCCCGCGTAGCGGATCCGAACCCACGGACCCGGAGCCCACCAAGCGATCCGATCCTCTTCGGAAGCCGGACAGCGGACCCCGATCCGCGGGAGCGGAGCCGAAGCGCGGCCCATCCCGCACAGCGAACACAGAGATTGCACACAGGAGGCTCAGTGCCCAGCCATGCCAGCGCGCGGATCACGAAGGTACTCGTAGCTAACCGAGGCGAGATTGCCGTGCGCGTTATCCGGGCGGCCAAGGACGCCGGTCTCGGCAGTGTCGCGGTTTACGCGGAACCCGATGCCGACGCACCCTTCGTCAAGCTCGCCGACGAAGCCTTCGCCCTCGGCGGGCAGACCTCTGCCGAGTCCTACCTGGTCTTCGACAAGATCCTGGATGCCGCCGCCAAATCCGGCGCCGATGCCATCCACCCCGGTTACGGCTTCCTCTCCGAGAACGCCGACTTCGCCCAGGCCGTCCTCGACGCCGGACTGATCTGGATCGGCCCGTCGCCGCAGTCCATCCGCGACCTCGGTGACAAAGTCACCGCGCGGCATATCGCCGAGCGGGCGAAGGCACCGATGGCCGCGGGCACCAAGGACCCGGTGAAGAACGCCGACGAGGTCGTCGAGTTCGCGAAGAAGTACGGCGTGCCGGTCGCGATCAAGGCCGCGTTCGGTGGCGGCGGCCGCGGGATGAAGGTCGCGCACACGATCGAGGAGATCCCCGAACTGTTCGAGTCGGCGACCCGTGAAGCGGTCGCCGCCTTCGGTCGCGGCGAATGCTTCGTCGAGCAGTACCTGGACAAGGCCCGTCACGTCGAGGCGCAAGTGATCGCCGACCAGCACGGCAATGTGATCGTCGCCGGCACCCGCGACTGCTCACTGCAGCGCCGCTTCCAGAAGCTGGTCGAGGAGGCTCCGGCCCCGTTCCTGACCGACGATCAGCGCGCCCGCATCCACGCTTCGGCCAAGGCCATCTGCAAGGAGGCCGGCTACTACGGCGCCGGCACCGTCGAATACCTGGTGCAGGGCGATACCGTCTCCTTCCTCGAGGTCAACACCCGCCTGCAGGTCGAGCACCCGGTCACCGAGGAGACCTCCGGTATCGACCTGGTCCGCCAGCAATTCCGCATCGCCAACGGCGAGAAGCTGGAGATCACCGAGGACCCGACCCCGCGCGGCCACTCCTTCGAGTTCCGGATCAACGGCGAGGACGCCGGCCGCGGCTTCCTGCCCGCTCCCGGCCCCGTCACCGTGTACTCCGAGCCGACCGGCCCGGGTGTGCGCGTCGACTCCGGCGTGGTGGCCGGCAGCGTGATCGGCGGCCAGTTCGACTCGATGCTGGCCAAGCTGATCGTCACCGGCGAGAACCGGACCCAGGCCCTGGAGCGGGCGCGGCGGGCGCTCGCGGAGTTCCACGTGGAGGGTCTGGCCACGGTCATCCCGTTCCACCGGGCCATCGTCGAGGATCCGGCCTTCGTCGGCGACGGTGAATCGTTCGACGTCTACACCAAGTGGATCGAGACCGAGTGGAAGAACACCGTCGAGCCGTTCACCGGCGGCGCCCCGGTCGAAGCGGACGAGGAGCCGCGGCAGAAGGTCGTGGTCGAGGTCGGCGGCCGCCGGGTCGAGGTCTCGCTGCCGGGCCAGTTCTCACTCGGTTCCGGCGCTCCCGCGGCGGGCGCGGTCCGCAAGAAGCCGAAGCCGCGGACGCGGGGTGGCGCGGGCGGCGGCGCCGCTTCCGGTGACGCGGTCACCGCTCCCATGCAGGGCACCGTGGTCAAGGTCGCGGTCGAGGAAGGCCAGACCGTCGAGGCGGGCGATCTGATCGTGGTGCTCGAGGCCATGAAGATGGAGAACCCGGTCAACGCGCACAAGGCAGGTGTGGTCACCGGCCTGAATGTGGCGGCCGGCGCCGCGATCACCCAGGGCACCGTTCTCGCCGAGATCAAGTAGGGCGCACGCAGTGGCCTCATCCGGGGCCGCGGCCGGTATGCGACAGCATGCCGACCGGTGAGCCAACAGTAGATGCACACTGCTCCGGAGCGGGTGAGCGGCCGATTGCCGCCACCCGCTCCGGCGTATGGTGACCGGGTGAGCCCAGTACAACCGACGGTCGCGGAGGTGATCCGCGGCCGTTTCGCATCCGGCAGCCGAGCCGACGGCCATCGGCTCGTACTCGTCGTCGAGGGTGGCGGCAGCCGCGGTGTGTACTCCAGCGGGATGGTGCACGCGCTGGAGCAGCTCGGCATGACCCGGGTCTTCGACGCGGTGTACGGCACCTCGGCGGGCGCGATCAACGCGGCGTGGCTACTGTGCGGCCGAGCGGGACGGGGTATGCAGGCCTGGACCGACGCCGCGATCATGCGCCGGGCCATCGCCCCGGCCCGGATGCTGCGCGGCCGGCCCGCGTTCGACCTGAATTATCTGGTGCACAAGGTGTACGACGGCCTGCATCCGATGGATTTCCCGGCCATCCTGGCCAACGAGACCACCTTTCATCCGATCGCCACCGATATCCGCACCGGCGAACCGGTGGACCTGCACCCGTTCATCGTCGACAAGGCCACACTGCAGACCGCCCTCCGGGCGTCCTCCGGGCTGCCGCTGCTGGCCGGCCCGCCGGTGGAGCTGGGTGGACGCCGCTACTTCGACGGCGGTCTCTCGGAAACGGTCCCGGTACGCAGCGCGTTGCAGGCCGGGGCCACCCATGCCCTCATCCTGCGGACCCGGCGCGCCGACGAACGCCGTCCACCGCCGCCCTGGCTGCACGACGTGGTCGGCGGCACCTATATGCGATTCATCGCCCCCGGCGCCTACCGGGCCTGGAAGCTGCGGCCCGGTCAGCAGGCGCTGGAGGACGGGGTGATCGCCGGGATGGGTGCGGCGGCCTGCCAGATCCATCCGCCGGCCGGGTCACCGGGTATCAGCAGCGTCGAAACCGATCCCGGCATCCTCGCGCGCGGTATGGAGATCGGCCGCCGCGTAGCAGCCGAGTTCTTCGCTGTGTCTGTTCGTCCTGCCCTCGATGGAGCGCAGGCGGGACCCTGTTGACCCGGCCGTTCGACGGTCCGCAGTCCTCATTGCCGGATGGCCAGAGCTGTGCGGTTCAGGATCACCCATTCCTCATGACGACCGACGGTCCCGTCGTCGACCTCGTACGCGTCGTAGCCCTTGGCAGCAGCGAAGCGACCCCGGTCGGAGAGGATGAATAATTTCTCCTCCAGCTCTTTCCTTCGTGTCGTGGCATCAGGGGTCGCATCACCGAGCAGCCGGGTCAGTTCACTCTTGATCGGGTTCAGAGCCTTTTCCTGTTCGGCATGGAGATCGTGGTAGCTCACCGTCCTCGCGCCGGGACGCAGCGCCATCTCCATGACCTGATCTTCCCGGTCGCCCGCGTAGCGGAGTGCCCGATCGTAATCCGTCGTCGTGTAGGTCCCATTGCCGTAATCCCCGGTACCCGGGAAATGCGTTTCCCCAAATTTGAACTTGGTGACGTGAGCCGGGCTGCTCACGCCGCGGAACAGCCTGCCGCTCCCACTATCCGAGTACACGATCTCGTCGATGAGTTCCCAGCCCACTTCCGCCGGACGGCCGTCGAAGCCTTGCAACCGATAGATCTCCGCCAAGGCACTGTCGTGCCGGCCCGCGGCGACGCCCGCGCTGTACAGGTGGTGGTAATCGAGCTCGTCGATCAGGTCGCGGCCGCGAGCGACATTCGGCAAGGCGGTCGCATTCGGCGGTCGCGCGCGGTGTTCTTGCGCCTCCCCGGTCGTCGCAACCGGCTGATTTTCGCGCTCTGGGGCCGAGATATTTCTACCGATCCCCACGTCCTCGGCTTCGACTGTATCGGCCGCCAGACGTGCTCGGGCACTGCCTGCCGCGCGGGATTTGCCGGCGGTGATCGCACCGGCCGCTTCGATCCTGCCCGACAGGAGATTGCGCACCCCTTGCCATGCGTCGGTCAGTACCCTGCTGATCAACATGAACCGGACGGCCGAGACTGCTTCCGAGGAGGCGGCGTCCGCAGAGCCCGAGAACCGGCGGAAGCCGCCGGCCGCCCGGCCGCGGGCCGACCGTTCGCTCGGGGCCGATCACCGCTCGCAACTGCTGTCATGCGCCGTCTGTCGTAGTGTATGCCCAGATTTTCGCATATCAGGTGGTGGATGAATCGTGTCGGGACCCGCACCGGTCGTGGTCAGTCGAAGCGGATGCCCTGGGCCAGGGGTAGCTCGGTGGAGTAGTTGATGGTGTTGGTGGCGCGCCGCATATAGGCCTTCCAGGCGTCCGAACCCGATTCCCGGCCGCCGCCGGTGTGCTTCTCGCCGCCGAATGCGCCGCCGATCTCCGCGCCGGAGGTACCGATATTGACGTTGGCGATACCGCAGTCCGAACCGTCGGCGGCGAGGAAGCGTTCGGCCTCACGCTGGTCGGTGGTGAAGATGGTCGAAGACAGCCCCTGCGGTACGTCGTTGTGCAGTACCAGGGCGGTGTCGAAATCGTCGTAGGTGAGGACGTAGAGGATCGGAGCGAAGGTCTCCTCGCGCACCACCTCGGTCTGGGCGGGCATCCGGACGATCGCCGGGTCGGCGTAGTACGCCTCGGATCCCACGCCCTCGGGTTCGACCCGCTCGCCTCCGCACAGCACCGTGCCGCCGTCCCCGCGGGCACGCACCAGCGCGTCCCGCATCCCGGCCCACGCGCCAGGGCCGTGCAGCGGCCCCACCTGGACTTTCGGGTCCAGCGGGTTGCCCACCCGCAACTGCCGGTACGCACGCACCAGGCGGTCCAGCAGTTCGTCGGCGACCGAGGAGTGCACGATGAGCCGGCGCAGACTTGTGCAGCGCTGTCCGGCGGTGCCGACGGCCGCGAAGACGATGGCCCGGACCGCCAGATCCAGATCGGCGGAGGGCCCCACCACGGCCGCGTTGTTCCCACCCAATTCCAGCAGGCAGCGACCGAATCGGGCGGCCACGCGCGGGCCGACCGCGCGCCCCATGGCGACCGAGCCCGTCGCGCTGACCAGTGCGACCCGCTCGTCGTCGGTCAGCCGCACGCCGGCGTCCGTGGACCCCAGGATCAGCTGGTGGACTCGGCCGTCCGCCCCGGCGGTGGCGGCGGCGCGGCGCAGCAGCGTATGACAGGCCAGGGCGGTCAGTGGGGTACGGTCCGAGGGCTTCCACACCACGGTGTCGCCGCAGACCAGCGCGACGGCGGTATTCCAGGCCCACACCGCGACCGGGAAGTTGAAGGCCGAGATCACCCCCACCACACCGAGCGGATGCCAGGTCTCCATGAGCCGGTGGCCCGGCCGCTCCGAGGCCATGGTGTACCCGTAGAGCTGGCGCGACAGTCCGACCGCGAATTCGCAGATATCGATCATCTCCTGGACCTCACCGCGCGCCTCGGCGGGAATCTTGCCCACTTCGAGAGTGACGAGTTCGGCGAGTTCGTCCTGGTGGCGGCGCAGCAGCACGGCGAGTTCGCGCACCACTGCGGCCCGCTGCGGCGCCGGGACCAACCGCCAGGAGGCGAAGGCGTCGGCCGCTTCGGTGATCGCGGTATCGATGTCGGCGGCGCCGTCGGGCCGCAGGCCGATCAGTGTCGCGCCGTCGATGGGGCAGCGCACGAACATATCGCCGGGTGCGGGGTCCGGGGTCTCCAGCGCGCGTAGCAGCGCGCCGATCCGGTCGGCGTATCCGGTGCGGACGGTCTGCTGTTCGGTCTCGGTCATCGCGAACTCCTCGGGTTCGGCCGGACGAAATGCGCTGTGCGAATGGCACGGCCGGAGAATGAACGTTCACAACAGTGTTCCGGCGGTGTGTCCGCTACGTTAGCCTTCGCTGATGGCGGAAACACCGGCAAAACCAACCCTGGACGAGATCGATCGCCTGCTGATCCGGGAACTGATGGCCGATGGACGGGCGACCCTGTCCAATCTGGCCGAGAAGGCGAGTCTTTCGGTATCCGCCGTGCAGTCACGGGTGCGCAGGCTCGAGGCGCGCGGCGTGATCCGCGGCTACACCGCGAATGTCGATCCCGAAGCGCTGGGACAGCTGCTGTCGGCATTTGTGGCGATCACTCCTCTCGATCCTTCCCAGCCCGACGATGCCCCGGCGGCGCTGCAGAACATGCCCGGGATCGAGGCCTGCCATTCGGTGGCGGGCGACGAGAGCTACATCCTGCTGGTCCGGGTGGCCTCGCCGCGGCATCTGGAACAGTTGCTGCAGCAGATCCGGGCGACGGCCAATGTCCGAACCCGGAGCACCATAATCCTTCAGACATTCTACGAAAAGTAGCCGATACCGTAACAACTCTTATTAGTTACGGACTTGTCAGTAAATCTTCCTGACAGGCCGGTGTCCGGTCCCGTACCGTCGGAGTGTGACCATCGAACTGGAGCACTCCGGCACGGGCGACGGCAGGACAGATGGCCGCATCCCCGCCTCTCGCGTGTTCGAGACCCTGTCGGCCAGTATGCTCGCCGACGGTTTCGACCTGGTACTCGATCTGCGCGCGTCCCGCGGCCGCCATCTGGTGGACGCCCGCGACGGCAGCGACTACCTCGACATGTTCGGTTTCTTCGCCTCCAGCGCGCTCGGGATGAACCATCCCGCGCTGGCCGAGGACGCACGGTTCCGCGCCGAATTGACCACGGCCGCACTGAACAAGCCGAGCAACTCCGATATCTACACGGTCGAGATGGCGCGTTTCGTGGACACCTTCGTCCGGGTGCTCGGCGATCCACGCCTACCGCACCTGTTCCTCATCGACGGTGGGGCTCTCGCGGTGGAGAACGCGCTCAAAACCGCGTTCGACTGGAAGAGCCGGCACAACGAACTCCACGGACGCACACCCCGACCCGGATATGAGGGCGGGGTGTTGCACCTGACCGGTGCGTTCCACGGCCGCAGCGGATACACCCTGTCGCTGACCAATACCGACCCGGTGAAAACCGAGCGCTTCCCGGCGTTCGACTGGCCGCGGATCGAAACACCCTGGCTGGGCCCGGATATCGATATCGAGGCGGCGGAACGACGCGCCCTCGAGCAGGCCGCCCGCGCCTTCACCGAGCGACCCCACGGAATCGCCTGCTTCATCGCCGAACCGATCCAGGGCGAAGGCGGCGACCGGCATATGCGCCCGGAATTCCTGCGCGCGGTCCAGCAACTGTGCCACGCCAACGACGCGCTGTTCGTCCTCGACGAGGTGCAGACCGGCGTCGGCATCACCGGAAGCACCTGGGCCTACCGGCAACTCGGGCTGGAACCGGATGTGGTGGCGTTCGGGAAGAAGACGCAGGTGTGCGGGATCATGGCCGGCGGCCGGGTGGACGAGGTCGGCGACAATGTGTTCACGGTGCCCTCACGCCTGAACTCCACCTGGGGCGGCAATCTCGCCGATATGGTGCGGGCCACCCGGATCCTCGAGGTCATCGAAGGCGACGATCTGATCGCCCGGGCCGCCGAATCGGGGGTCCTGCTGCTGGACCTGCTGCGGGACCTCGCCGAGCGGCAGCCCGCGGTCAGCGATCCGCGCGGGCGCGGTCTCATGTGCGCTGTGACGCTGTCGGACAACGCCTTCCGCGATGCTGTCCTCACCACCTTGCGAGAACGCGAACGGGTGCTCATGATCGGCTCCGGCGAACGCGGCATCCGATTCCGGCCACCACTGACGGTGGAACCGGGCGAGCTCATCGCGGCGGTGACCGCGCTGGACCGGGTGCTCACCGACCTCGGCTGATACCCCGTCGGCGATCAGACCGCGTCGGGGCGTAGCCCCAGCGCGTCCGCGGCGAACCGGCGCACCGCCTCCGCCGCGGCGACCAGCGCCGCCTGTTGACCGGGCCGGGCCCAGCCCTCGACCGCGGCGGTCCCGTCCGGTCGCGGGGTCACCCCGATCTCGGCCACCAACTCCGCGGTGGCCGGTTCGCACACCGCCCAGGAGTAATGGGATTCCGCCGCCCACTCGACGCCGCGGCGGGTCACATACTCCGCGTCGGTGATCCCGCCCGCGGCCAGTGCGGGCCGGTCGTCGATCCGGTCATCGGCCCGCAGCGCCCGCAGATACCATGCGCCCGCGTTGATCTCGATCGCCTCCATCCGGTCACCCTCGCACAGCCCGGCGGGCCCGGCCGACGCCGGTGCGGCTTCGCAGGCTCACGGTCGCGGACGATATAGGTCGGCGACCTCACACTGTGCCGCACCGCCACCCGCGGATAGGGTCGGGGTACAGTCCGGCCCCGGGCAGGTCCCGGATCTCCGCAACCGCCCGGACCGTGGGCCGGGAGAGGGAAGGACGCGTCATGACCGGGCAGCGATTGGGCCGCTACCGGCTCGAGCGATTGCTCGGCCAGGGCGGGATGGGCCAGGTGTGGCTGGCCCACGCCGAGCCCGCCGGCGGCCGCCCGGGCGGGCGGGTCGCGCTCAAACTGCTCCCTGTCGAACTGGCCGCCGACCAGACCTACCGCAGCCGGTTCGAACGCGAAGCCGAACTCGCCGCCCGCCTGCACCACAGTCATATCGTGCCGATCCACGCCCACGGTGCGCTGGACGGCCGCCTGTTCATCGAGATGGAATACGTCGAGGGCGACGATCTGGGGCGTGTCCTGCGTACGAACGGTCCGCTGACACCGCGGCGCGCGGTCGATATCGTCGCCCAGACCGCGGCGGCGCTGGATGCCGCGCACCGGGCCGGACTGGTGCATCGGGACGTGAAACCGTCCAATATCGTCGTCCGGCGCGACGGTTTCGTGTACCTCATCGATTTCGGTATCGCCCACGGCGCCGGCAGCACCGCCCTCACCGCCTCTGGGCTGGCGGTCGGGACCTGGGCGTACATGGCTCCGGAACGATTCACCGCAAGCACCGACGCTCGCGCCGATATCTACTCCCTGGGCTGTGTGCTCTACGAATGCCTGGCCGGTACCCGCCCGTTCGGCGATACCGATCCGGCGCGGCAGATGCACGACCATC
The DNA here is from genome assembly GCA_040674215.1 of Nocardia sp. NPDC050193. Classification (GTDB taxonomy): domain Bacteria; phylum Actinomycetota; class Actinomycetes; order Mycobacteriales; family Mycobacteriaceae; genus Nocardia. Next base: position 91,926 of record JBFARE010000004.1, read on the forward strand.
TCACGACACCGCCGCCCAGTGTGCGCGCGCTGGTTCCGGGGATTCCGGTGGAACTGGACCGGGTGATCGCCCGGGCGCTGGCCAAGAACCCGGACGACCGGTACCGCACCGCCGGCGAATTCGCGCGGGCCGCGCAGGGCGCTCTCCCGGGCGCGGCTACGGTCTCGGTCCCCGGCGCGGTGGAGCATCCCGGGACCCGCCACTACGAACTGGACGACCGGCCCGCCGCGGCGGTCGCGGCCCCTCCGGGCACCCGGGCCTACACGGAATACCTGCCCGCAGGCCCAGCGTCCGAACAATCCCCGTCACACCCGGCCACCCGGGCCTACACCGGACACGCTCTCGGCGATTCGGCAGTCCGTCACTCCCCGGCCCACCCGGCCACCAGGGCCTACACCGGACACACCCCCGGCGACCCGGCGCCGGTGCCACCCACGGCCCATCCTCCGACCCGGGCATACACCCGTCCGGACCCCAGGCCGCGGTCCGGGAGTGCTCCGGCACAACCTCCCGGGCCCACTCCGTACAGCCGGGACAATGCGGGACCGGCGGTCGCGCCGAACCGTCCCGCGCCCCACCGGCCGGGGCCTCCGCCCGGCCGCCGCCCGGCGCGCACCCGGGCGAAACCGCCACGGCGCCGCAAGAGCCTCGTGCGCCGGTTGGTGCTGTGGCTGATCGTGCTCGTACTCGTGCCGCTGCTGCTGATCGGCGGCTGTGTGGCCGCGCTGGTCGGCGGCGCCGGGTCGATCCGCTTCTTCGACGGCGACGACACGCCGGCGGCCGAGAGAGTCGCCGATCCCGGCGTCCCGGTCCGGGACGGCAACTTCGAGTTCGCGGTACTCAATGTGGAGTCGGGGGTGAGCGCGGTCGGTATCGAACGCGCCCAGGGGATGTTCGTGGTGGTCAGTTTCACCGTGCGTAATATCGCGACCCAACCGAAGACCTATCTGCCGCTCGGGCAGGAACTCCACGACACGGCGGACGCGAAATACGCCCCCGATGTGACCGCCACCGCGCAGCGCGCGGCCGCCGCGGCCGTCCCGCGCACCCTGCAACCGGACGAGTCGCTGGGGACCCACCTGGTCTTCGAGATACCCACCGGATCGGTGCCCGCGCGCATGACCTTCCGCGATTTCCCGCTCTCGTTCGGCACCACGGTCGCCCTGCAGGCTCGATAACCCGGGGGCTCAGTTCAGCCGCAGCGTCCACGCGGTCCGGTGGTGCAGCCGGACCCGGGCGCCCGGCGCCACATCGAAACGCCAGAACGATTCCGGCGCGGCCGCCAGGGCGACGACCAGCACCGCCCGGATCACCGCCGGATGGGTCACCGCGATCGTATGCGGCGCCTCGCCACCGGCCGGCTCGACGAGCCACCCGCGGGCCCGGTCCAGCAGATCCAGGACGGACTCTCCCCCGTGCCCGCGGTATCCGGGGTCGGTGAGCCAGCGACCCACCTCTTCCGGCGGCAACAGGCCCGGTTCCGTGCCACGCCAGGCGCCCGCGTCGAGATCGCGTAATCTCGATAGTGGTGCGGCATCCAAGCCCAGTAGCCGGGCAGTCTCTCTGGTCCGCCGCTCCGGGCCCGCGACGATCCGTGCGCCTGCCGGTGGTTCGACCGTCCGGTCCGCCAGCGCCGCCCGCCCCGCCGGGGTGAGCGGTTCATCGGCCGGGAAACGCGCCACCCGTGACGCCTCGGTGACACCGTGGGAGATCAGATCGAGTTTCCGAACACCAGGCACCGTCGAAGCATAGAAACGCCGGACTGTCACCGGTAGCCGGCTCGCAGCACCATCACGGCTGCCGGTCCATCGTGCCCCGCTGCCAGCCAGGAGGTGATCGAGGAATGACAGACATACTCATCCGCGCCGTGCCCGGTGCGGTCATCGACGAGATCGACCGGCAAGCCAACGGCCTGGGTATATCCCGTACCGAATTCCTCCGCCGCCGACTCGCCCGGGAATTCCGGCGGGTCGGCGGAGTGACCACCGAGGACCTGATCCGGCTGGCCGGACTCGGCGGCGAGAGCCGGACCCCCGACCTGCTCTCTCCCGACCTCGCCGAAACGGAATTCACCGGCCCGGGGTTCCCCGGGACCGACCTGGTCGACGGAGCCCCCGCCTGACCGGTCGGTCGCCCGGCCGGCCCGTGCCGGCCGGGTCGCGGCCGCACCGATGTCGGTGCTCCGGTGCACACTGGTTTCCGTGACCGAGTTCTCCGCCGCCACCCAGCAGTGGTTCGACGGTGCGTTCCCCGCGCCGACGGCCGCCCAGCTGGGTGCGTGGCGGGCGATCGCGGCCGGTGAGCACACCTTGGTGATCGCGCCGACAGGGTCCGGCAAGACCCTGTCGGCGTTCCTGTGGGCCATCGACCGGCTGGCCGCGGCCGATCCGCCGGAAACGGGTACCTCGGTGCTCTACATCTCCCCGCTCAAGGCCCTGGCCGTGGACGTGGAGCGCAATCTGCGCGCGCCACTGGTAGGAGTGCGCCAGACGGCCCGCCGACTCGGCCTGCCGGCCCCGGAGATCAGCGTCGGTGTCCGCTCCGGTGACACCACCGCGCAGGAGCGCCGCCGGTTGCAGCGCACCCCGCCCGATATCCTCATCACCACCCCGGAATCGCTGTTCCTGATGCTCACCTCCGCGGCCCGGGAAACCCTCCGCGGCGTACGCACGGTCATCGTGGACGAGGTACACGCCATCGCCGGTTCGAAGCGGGGGTCACATCTGGCGCTGTCCCTGGCCCGGCTGGACACCCTCACCGAGCGGCCCGCGCAGCGGATCGGCCTGTCCGCAACAGTCCGGCCGCCCGAGGAAGTGGGCCGGTTCCTGGTGGGCTCGGCGCCGATCACTGTGGTGGACCCGCCCGCGCCCAAGACCTTCGACCTCTCGGTGCGCGTCCCGGTCCCGGATATGACCGAACCGGGCGAGTCGGATCAGCCAGGATCACTGTGGCCGCATGTGGACGAGGCGATCGTCGAACTCGTACTCGAACACCGTTCGTCGATCGTGTTCGCCAATTCGCGCCGGCTCGCCGAACGGCTGACCGCCCGGCTGAACGAGGCCTACGCCGGCCGGCTGGGCGAATCCGTGGACACCGCCCACGCCCCGCCCGCCCAGCTCGGCCCGTCCACCGAGGTCAACCACGGCGCCGAACCGCTGCTGGCCCGCGCGCATCACGGTTCGGTCAGCAAGGAACAACGAGCCCTGATCGAGGACGACCTCAAAAGCGGCCGGCTGCGCTGTGTAGTGGCCACCAGCAGTCTCGAACTCGGTATCGATATGGGCGCGGTGGACCTCGTGGTGCAGGTCGAGGCGCCGCCCTCGGTGGCGAGCGGGTTGCAGCGCATCGGCCGGGCAGGCCATCAGGTGGGCGAGATATCGCGCGGCGTGCTCTTCCCCAAGCACCGCACCGATGTCGTGCACTGCGCGGTGACCGCACAGCGGATGCTGGCCGGGCAGATCGAGGCGCTGAAGATCCCCGCGCATCCACTGGATATCCTCGCCCAGCAGACGGTCGCGGCCTGCGCCCTGGAACCGCTGGACGTCGACACCTGGTTCGACACCGTGCGCGGCACCGGCAGCTATGCCGCGCTCCCTCGCTCCTCCTATGAGGCGGTACTGGATCTGCTGGCCGGCCGTTACCCGTCCGACGAGTTCGCCGAACTCCGGCCGCGCCTGGTCTGGGACCGCGACGCCGGCACGCTCACCGGCCGTCCCGGCGCCCAGCGGCTGGCGGTGACCTCGGGTGGCGCGATCCCCGATCGCGGCATGTTCGCGGTGTACATGGTCGGGGAGAAGGCTTCGCGGGTGGGTGAACTCGACGAGGAGATGGTCTACGAGTCGCGGGTCGGCGATGTCTTCGCCCTCGGCGCCACCAGCTGGCGGATCGAGGAGATCACCTACGATCGCGTTTTGGTGACCCCGGCCTTCGGCCACCCCGGGCGGTTGCCGTTCTGGCACGGTGATTCGCTCGGCCGCCCGGCCGAACTCGGCGCCGCGCTGGGCGAATTCGTCCGCCGGGCCGGTGCGCAGACCTCCCCGGAAACCCTCACCGAGCAGACCACCGCGGCGGGGCTCGACGAGAACGCGACCGCGAATCTGCGCGCGCTGCTGGAAGACCAGCGCAACGCGACCGGGCGGTTGCCCACGGACCGCACCCTGGTGGTCGAACGTTTCCGCGACGAACTCGGTGACTGGCGGCTGGTCCTGCACTCGCCCTACGGGATGCCGGTGCACGCGGCCTGGGCACTGGCCGTGGGCGCCCGCCTGCGGGAACGCTTCGGCGTCGACGCCGCCCCGAACGCCTCCGACGACGGCATCGTGGTGCGCCTGCCCGATACCACCGACGAGCCGCCGGGCGCCGACCTGTTCGTGTTCGAACCCGACGAGATCGACGACCTGGTCACCGAACAGGTCGGCGGGTCGGCACTGTTCGCGTCCCGTTTCCGGGAGTGCGCGGCCCGGGCGCTGCTGCTGCCGCGCCGCGATCCCGGCCGGCGCGCGCCACTGTGGCAGCAGCGGCAGCGGTCGGCCCAATTACTGGATGTGGCAAGGAAATTCCCGGCCTTCCCGATCCTGCTGGAGACGGTGCGCGAATGCCTGCGCGATGTGTACGACCTGCCGGCGCTCCGCGAACTGCTCACCGCGGTGGCGCGCCGCCGGGTACGACTGGTCGAGGTGGAGACGGCCACCCCGTCCCCGTTCGCCAACGCGCTGCTGTTCGACTACATCGGCCAGTTCATGTACGACGGCGACAGTCCGCTGGCCGAACGGCGCGCCGCGGCCCTGTCCCTGGACTCCGCCCTGCTCGCCGAACTGCTCGGCCGGGTGGAGTTGCGGGAACTGCTGGACAGTGAGGTCATCGCCCAGGTCGAATCGGAACTCCAGCGCCGCACGCCGGAACGCCACGCGCGGGATATGGAGGGTCTGGCCGATCTCCTCCGGTTGCTCGGCCCGCTGACCCCCGCCGAGGCGCGAGAGCGCTGCCGCGCGGACCCCGCGGACTGGTTCGGCGAACTCACGGCCGCCCGGCGCGCGCTCGAGGTCTCCTACGCGGGACAGACGTGGTGGGCCGCCATCGAGGACGCTTCCCGCCTGCGCGATGCGCTCGGGGTGCCCCTGCCGATCGGCACCCCGGCCGCATTCATCGAGCCGGTACCCGATCCGCTCGGCGATCTGGTGGCCCGCTACGCCCGCACGCACGGGCCGTTCACCACCGAGTCGGTCGCGCACCGGTTCGGTCTGGGTCCCGCGGTCGCGGCGGCCGCGCTGCACCGTCTCGGCCTCGAGAAACGCGTGGTGGAAGGTGAGTTCACCCCGGAGACCGGCGGTTCGGAATGGTGTGACGCCCAGGTGCTGCGGCGGCTGCGCCGGCGTAGCCTCGCCGCCGCCCGGCACGAGGTCGAACCGGTGTCCACCGCGACCTTCGGCCGGTTCCTGCCCGATTGGCAGCACATCGGGACCGGGGAGCTGCGCGGAATCGACGGCGTGGCGATGGTGGTCGAACAGCTCGCCGGCGTCCCGGTACCGGCTTCGGCGTGGGAATCGCTGGTGTTCCCGGCCCGGGTCCGCGATTACTCCCCCGCCTTCCTCGACGAGCTCATGGCCACCGGTGAGGTGCGCTGGTCCGGCCACGGCGCCATCAACGCCAAGGACGGCTGGATCGCGCTGCATCCGGCCGATCAGGCTCCGCTCACCCTGCCGCCGGCCGACGAACCGGAGTTCACCGAAGCCCATTCGACGCTGCTCACCGCGCTCGGTGCCGGTCCCGCGCTCACGGCGCCGGCGGAGCAGCGGGCCGGAGCCGACGCCGCGGCACCGGTGCCGCACAGTGGGGGCGCGTACTTCTTCCGCCAACTGTCGGATGCGACGGGCCTGCTCGACGACACCGCCGTCGCCGCCGCCCTGTGGGATCTGGTGTGGGCGGGTCTCGTCTCCGGCGATACGTTCGCCCCGGTGCGCGCCCGGCTCTCCGGCTCCACCCGGACTCCGACCGCACACCGCACCCCGCGGCGCGCACCCCGCGGCCGCACCTACCTTCCCCGGCCGGCGATGCCGAGCAGGTCCGGTCCGCCCACCGTGGCGGGGCGGTGGTCGCTGCTACCCGAGCGCGCGACCGACAACACCGTCCGCGCGCACGCCACCGCCGACCTGCTGCTCGAGCGGTACGGCGTACTCACCAAGGGCTCGGTGCAGAGTGAGGGCGTGCCCGGCGGTTTCGCACTGGTGTACCGCGTGCTCAGCGAATTCGAGGACCGCGGACGCTGCCGCCGCGGTTACTTCGTCGACTCCCTGGGCGGCGCGCAGTTCTCCACCACCGACGTGGTGGACCGCCTGCGCTCGTTCGACGGCGACCGGCGGCCCGCCGGGGCCGCGCTGGCTCTGGCGGCCTGCGATCCGGCCAACCCCTACGGCGCCGCCCTCCCCTGGCCCAAAACCGAGGGCGGGGCCGGTCACCGGCCCGGCCGCAAGGCGGGCGCGCTGGTCGTCCTGGTCGACGGCGAGCTTGTCCTCTATCTGGAACGCGGCGGGAAAACCCTGCTCACCTGCACCGAGGATCCCGCCGCCCGGCAGGCGGCCGCGGGTGCCCTGGCCGATCTCGTCCGGACCGGCCGGGCGGACTCACTGGTCATCGATCGGGTCGACGGCGAATCGGTGCACGGCAACACCTTCGCCGAATTCCTCACCGACGCCGGTTTCGCCGGCACCCCGCAGGGCCTGCGCCTGCGAGGTGTGGTCGGCCGTGCATAGAGAGGCGACCATTGAGCACTTACAGTGCTGTGAGCCCACCCAGGTGATCGAGGCACGCGTGCACAGTCGGACCCGCCCCGGTCACGAGGTGAACGAACCTCGTGACCCGAGCCGGTTCCGGCCGGACCGCCTCGGCTCTGGAATACAGGATTGCCATGCCCGAGGGTGACGCCGTTTTCCGCACCGCGCGGCGGCTGCGCGCCGCACTCGAGGGCGCGACGCTGACCCGCAGCGATTTCCGCGTGCCCCGCTACGCGACCGTCGACCTGCGCGGTCAGGTCGTGGAGAGCGTGGGCAGCTACGGGAAGCATCTGTTCATCCGCACCGACACGGTCAGTGTGCACACCCATCTGAAGATGGAAGGTAGCTGGCGGGTCTTCCACTGTGGGCAGCGCTGGACCAAACCGCGGGTCGCCGCCCGGATCGTGCTCGGCACCGCGGAGGCCGAGGCCGTCGGATTCGATCTCGGCCTGGTGGAGGTGCTGCGCCGGCGGGACGAGCACACCGCCATCGATCATCTGGGGCCGGATCTGCTCGGGCCGGGCTGGGATCCCGCCGAGGCGTTGGACCGGCTCCGCCGAGCGCCGGATATCCCGATCGGTGTCGCCCTGCTCGATCAGCGCAATCTGGCCGGGATCGGCAATATCTACCGCAGCGAGATCTGCTTTCTGCGCCGGGCCCATCCCGCGCGCCCGGTGGGTGAAGTGGAGGACCTGCCGGCGCTGGTGAACGAAGCGCACCGCGTAATGCACCGGGCCGCGCACGGCCCACCGTGGCGACCGCTGGTCTACGGCCTGGCGCACCGGCCCTGCCCACGGTGCGGGACTCCGCTGCGGGTCGACATGCTGGGTGAGAAGATGCCGCGCAACGACCGGGTGAGCTATCGGGAACGCGGCATCTACTACTGCCCCAAATGCCAGGTCCCGCCCGTCTGAGCACGTACGCTGTCGCATACCGGCCGTCGCCTCTTCTGTGACGGCCGCGATGGACGCAGTAATGATCGGCCGCTTTCCGACGACACACGGGTACCGCACCGGAAGCAGGTCCTATGAACACCCGAACCGTCCGACTGGCCGCCCTCACCGGCAAACTGCTCTCCGCGGTGCTGGCCATCGTGGCGACCGCGGCGTTCTGCTACTTCCTGCTGCATCCCGCCGCGACCCCGCAGGCGCCGGCCCCCGTACCGCTCGGACCGGCGACCACCACGACGCCGAGCCATCACCCGGCCGCCCACTGAGCGGCAGGCCCGCCCGGCGAGGGACAATTCAGCCCTCGGTCGGCACCGGCTCCAGGATTTCCGGCCGGGGTTCGGGCGCGGCGATCCGCAGCGCGTCGGCGGAGGCGTCGTCGGGCTGGGTCTGCGACCGCACCTCGGCGTCCACCCGGGCCAGGTAGGTCCGAATCTCGCGGTCGGTCTCCGCGTCGCTCCAGCCGAGTACCGGGGCGATGAGCCCGGCGACCTCTTCGGCGCACTCGGCGCCGCGGTGCGGGTACTCGATGGAGATCCGGGTGCGCCGGGCGAGCACATCATCGAGGTGCAGCGCACCCTCCGCGGCCACGGCGTACACCGCCTCCACCCGCAGATAGGAGGGGGCCGCGGCGATCGGTTGTTTCAGATCCGGGCGGTCGGCGGCCAGCGCCATGACCTCGTCGACCAGCGAACCGTACCGGTCCAGCAGATGTTTCACCCGGTACGGGTGTATTCCGTAGTCTTCGGCCAGCTGCACGGTCTGGTTGACCAGCGCGAAATATCCGTCGGCGCCGAGCAGCGGCACCTTCTCGGTGATCGAGGGCGAGACCCGGGCGGGGATGTCCTGGGCGGCCTCGTCCACCGCGTCGTAGGCCATCACCCGGTAGGTCGTGTACTTGCCGCCGGCGATGGCGACCAGCCCCGGCGCGATACGCGCGACCGCGTGCTCCCGCGACAGTTTCGAGGTCTCGTCGCTCTCCCCGGCCAGCAGCGGCCGCAGGCCCGCGTACACCCCGTCGATATCCGCGTGGGTCAGCGGGGTGACCAGCACCTCGTTCACCCGTTCCAGCAGATAGTCGATATCGGCCTTGGTGGCGGCCGGATGGGCCAGGTCGAGATTCCAGTCGGTGTCGGTGGTGCCGATGATCCAGTGCGCGCCCCACGGGATCACGAACAGCACCGAGGTGGTGGTGCGCAGGATGATCGCGGCGTCGCTGACGATCCGATCGCGCGGGACCACGATGTGCACGCCCTTGGAGGCCCGCACATGGAACCGGCCGCGCTGTAGCGACAACGCCTGCACCTCGTCGGTCCACACACCGGCCGCGTTGATCACCACATGACCGCGCACCTCGCCGGTGGTCCCGTCCTCGCTGTCGCGTACCTGCACGCCGACCACCCGGTCGGCTTCCCGCAGGAACCCCACGACCTGGGTGGAGGTGCGGAGCACCGCGCCGTAGTGGGCGGCGGTACGGGCGACGGTCATGGTGTGCCGGGCATCGTCCACCACCGTGTCGTAGTAGCTGATCCCGCCGATCATCGAGTTGCGCCGCATGCCCGGAGCCAGCCGCAGCGCGCCGTGCCGCGACAGATGCCGCTGGCCCGGTACGGATTTCGCCCCGCCCATGGTGTCGTAGAGGAACAGTCCCGCCGCGACGTAGGGCCGCTCCCACGCCCGCCGGGTGAGCGGATAGAGGAACCGCAGGGGTTTCACCAAATGCGGGGCCAGGCGCGACATGGACAGTTCACGTTCCTTCAACGCCTCACGGACCAAGCCGAACTCGAGCTGTTCCAGATACCGCAGGCCACCGTGGAACATCTTGGACGACCGACTGGAGGTTCCCGATGCCAGATCGCGCGCCTCCACCAGCGCCACCTTCAGGCCGCGGGTCGCGGCGTCGAGCGCGATCCCGGCCCCCACGACACCGCCGCCCACCACGATCACGTCGAAGTGATCCTTGTTCAGACGTTCCCATGCGGAACGGCGCTGCTCGGGTCCGAGAAACTGCGATCCCGGCTGTAACATCACCGTCCCCCCTCCGGAGCAGGGGCATGCGGTCCGCGGAGGCCGAAGCGTTGGCGTAGGTATCGCATCATCGGTATCGACTCCTCGAGTACGCGATCGGGGTCGGCTGTGGGTTGCGCGTTCGGTCTCCCAGCCTACGGGGGAACCCCTGGCACACGTCGGCAGCGAGACACCCGTCACCGATAGGCCGGATTGCGCTAGCCTCCTGCCATGCGCTATGTGGCCGCCATCGACCAGGGCACGACCTCGAGCCGATGCATACTGTTCGACCGGCAGGGAAAGATCGCGGGGGTCGCCCAGCGCGAGCACGACCAGATCTTCCCGAAGCCGGGCTGGGTCGAGCACGATCCGGAAACACTGTGGCGCAACACCGAATTCGTGCTCGGCGCGGTGCTGGACGAGGCCGGAATCACCACCGGCGATATCGCGGCCGTGGGCGTCACCAACCAGCGCGAGACCACCGTCGTCTGGGAACGCGACACCGGCCGGCCGGTACACAACGCAATCGTCTGGCAGGACACGCGCACCGATCGGTTGTGCACCGAACTCGCCGGATCCTCGGGCGCGGCGCGCTACGCCGAGCGCACCGGCCTGCCGCTGTCGACCTATTTCTCCGGCCCGAAGGTGCGCTGGATCCTCGACAACGTCGCCGGCGCGCGCGAGCGGGCGGAGGCGGGCGAACTCTGCTTCGGCACCGTGGACAGCTGGCTGCTGTGGAAGCTGACCGGCCGGCACATCACCGATGTCACCAATGCCTCGCGCACCCTGCTGATGGATCTGCGCGCACTGGCCTGGGACGAACAGATCTGCGCGGAGATCGGGGTGCCGACAGCGATGCTGCCGGAGATCCGGAGTTCCTCGGAGGTCTACGCGGAGATCGGCGCGGGCCCGCTGGCGGGGGTGCCGGTCGCGGGCATCCTCGGTGACCAGCAGGCCGCGATGTTCGGGCAGGCGTGTCTGGCGCCGGGCGAGGCCAAGAACACCTACGGCACCGGCAACTTCATGCTGCTGAACACCGGCACCACCCCCGTTTTCAGTGAGCACGGGCTGCTGACCACGGTGTGTTATCGGCTCGGCGACCAGCCGCCGGTGTACGCGCTGGAGGGATCCATCGCCGTCACCGGCGCCCTGGTGCAGTGGTTCCGCGACAATCTCGGCATCATCTCCTCGGCGCCGGAGATCGAAGATCTCGCGCGCACCGTGGACGACAACGGCGGCGCCTATATCGTCCCGGCGTTTTCCGGGCTGTTCGCTCCGCGCTGGCGGCCCGACGCCCGCGGGGTGATCGCCGGGCTCACCCGCTTCGTCACCAAGGCCCACCTCGCCCGCGCGATCCTGGAATCGACTGCCTTCCAGACCCGTGAGGTGATGGACGCGATGCGCGCGGACGCCGAATCCCGCTCGCTGGACCTCGAGGCGACGGCCCTCAAGGTCGACGGCGGTATGGTCGCCAATGATCTGCTCATGCAGTTCCAGGCCGATATCCTCGATCTACCGGTCGTCCGGCCGCTGGTCAACGAGACCACAGCGCTCGGGGCCGCCTACGCGGCCGGGCTGGCGGTCGAATACTGGGCGGGTACCGACGACATCCGGGCCAACTGGGCCGCCGACAAAACCTGGAACCCGAGTATGTCCGCCGCCGACCGCGACTGCCGCCTCGCCGACTGGAACAAGGCAGTCGAACGCACCTACAACTGGGCCGACTGAACCGGTGCCCGGTCGCCCGCGGCCCGGGCAAGCCGTGACATCGCCTCGCCGAGCGCCTCCGGCGCGGCGGTGGTGAAGCACATCCGCATGGCGTTCGGGTAGGGGTTGCTCACCGCGAACGCCCCGCCCGGCACGAAGGCGACGCCCGCCTCGAGTGCCCGGGGCAGCAGTGCACCGGTGTCGGTGCCGTCGCTGAACTCCGCCCAGACGAACATGCCCCCGGAGGCCTCGGTACAGCGCAGACGGTCGCCGAAACGGTCGTGGGCCGCGGCGACGAGGGCGGTGGCGCGGGTGGCGTACACCCCGCGGACCGTGTCGATATGGCCGGTGAGCCAGTCGCTGTCGGCGAGCAGTTCGGCGGCGATCTGCTGGGTGAGCGCCGAACCGCACAGGTCGGCCCCCTGTTTCAAGAGTTCGACCGCCCGGCACACCCGCTCCGGAGCAACCATCCAGCCCACCCGCAGCGTGGGTGCGATGATCTTCGACGCCGAGGAAAGCCGGATGACCGATTTCGAATACGAGGCCACCGGCGCGGGCGCGGGCCGGTCGAACCACAGTTCGCCGTACGGATCGTCCTCGATCACCCAGAACCCGTGCTCCTCGGCCAGTGCGGCGAGCGCCTGCCTGCGGCGGGGGCTCATGGTCACGCCACCCGGGTTGTGGAAATTGCTCACGGTGTGTACCAGTGCCGGACGCTCCCCGGCGGCGAGTAGCTCCGCGAGCCGGTCCACCCGCAGTCCCTCGCTGTCCAGCGGTACGGCCACGATCCGCGCACCGGCCGCCCGGAACACCTGTAGTGCGCCGATGTAGGCCGGGTCCTCGACCACCACCAGCGCGCCCGGGTCGAGCAGCACCTCCGCGAGTAGCGACAGCGCCTGCTGCGAACCGTGGGTCACGAAGACCTCGGCGGTATCGACCCGGCGGCCGATTCGCTCCGATTCCCGGCCGGCCAGGACTTCGCGCAGCGGACCCCATCCCGGGGACTCCGTGTACTGCAGCGCGGCACTGCCCCGCAGTGCCGACTCGGCGGCGGCGGCGATACGCGCGCCGGGCATGAGTTCGGCGTCGGGCAGGCCGCCGGCCAGGCTCAGGATATTCGGGTCGGCGGTGAGTTTCAGCAGGTCACGAATGGCGGAGCTGGTGAGGCCGGCCAGCTTGCCGGCCAGCGGCGGTTCGTAATGCGACATGGGGGCCTCCGGAAATTACCTGCTGATAAGCCCGATCATCCCATGAATTATCACCATATGACATTGTGATTTCATATACTGGGATCAGCGGCGGTCCGCGATCACCCAGAGCACAGTTTTCCCGTTCCGGTCCACCGTGGTCACCGTCTGCTTGTACACCGTCCGCTTGCCGTCCGGTTGCAGTTCGGTCAGGTCGACGTCGAAGGAGGCCGGCGCCCGCTCGGTGATCCGCACGCAATGCTCGGTACCCGCCGGGATATGCGTATCGATCGCCGACTGGATCGTCTCCGCGGCGGAAATGGCAGGCGAATCCGCCGCGACGAACTGACGGGCCCCCACTCCGCTGCGCTCCACATAGAACTGGTGCTGGAAACCGAGAATGGCACCCGGTCCGCTGGTCGTATCGCCGACCCCGTCGCCGACGATCACCCCGCCCTCCGTACTGGCCGGGCAGCTCAGCGTGGAACCGGAATCGGCGACCGGCGGCCCCGCCGGCGCGTCGTCACCGCCGCTCACCACCACAATCGCCACCCCCACCGCGACCAACGCCACCAGCACCGCGACCACCGTCACGATCCGGCCTGCCTGGATACCGCGGCGCGGTTTCGCGGCCAGCGCCCCGGCGACCGACTGCGGCGTGAGCTTCTGCGCGATGGGGTCGCTGTCCCAGGACAGACCACCCGCCCGAGGGCGGACCGAACCCGCGGCCGACTCGGACCCACCGGACTGGTTCGGCTGACCCGGCCCCGGCCAACGCAGGTCCGGGCCGGTATGGCGAACAGTTGCCTGATCCGATTCCGGGGCGTGTTCGCCCCTCGGCGAGGGGCGCGGGGCCGGATCCGGGGGAAGCTGGTGGCGGATCGTGGTGGAGTCCGCGTCGGGCGCGGGCCGTGTCGTCGGCCGGGGCTCCGGCGGTGACGGTCGCGGGACCGGGGTCGAACTCTCCGGCGCGCGATACCGGGGCGGCGGCGGAGGAACAGCCGGCGGCTCGGCCGTACCGGCACCGGGGGCCGGGCGCCAGGTCAGGTCGGAATCCTTCGGACGCGTATTCGGCTGCCAGCCCGGCATCGATAGCTCACCCGTCGGCGGCCCGAACTCCGATACCGGCGGACCGAAATCGCCGGTAGGGGGTCCGAAATCCGCCCGTTCGGGTTCGCGCTCTCTACCTTCGCCCTCGCCGGTCACAGCCCATCCCTTCCGAGACACGCGGGTGGGGCGGCCGTGCACGACCGCCCCACCCGGCAAGATTTCACTCGTGTCAGTACTGGAGTGAACCACCCCACTGGGTATTGACGCCACCGAGGTTCAGCGCCTGCTCCGGGTAATTGCCCGGCGGCAGCAGCGGCGGCGGCGGCGGAATCTTGGCCGCAGCGTCCAGCGCGGCGGCACCGCCCGGTTGCTGAGCGATCCAGTGCTCCACGGCGGCCTTCGCCGTGTTCACCGGGGTGGTGTCGATCACGTGGTCTACCCGGTTGTCCGGCAGTCCGTTCCCACCGGTGAACGTCGAGACGTTGATGGTGTTCTCGTCGACGAATTCCACCGAGATACCGGCCTCGCCCGTACCCGTCGGGGTACGGAAGCCGGCGGTGCCGACATAGCCGGACTGGTTGGAAAAGTGGTGGGTGTTGGCGAAATGCCCGGGAGCCAGGGAACCACCGTCGAGGGCGGCACCGACCTCCATATGCGGACCCTGCATCTCGACGACCGGCGCGACCGGCGCCTCGTCCAGACTCGGCGCCTGCCACTGCGGAGTCTGCGGCTCGACCAGGTTATCGGTTTGCGGAGCACTGGGCTGCGCGTTCTCCCCCTGGGCCTCCGGCGCCACGGCGGGCGCGTCACCCGGCTGCGCGGGCGGCTGCTGACCCTGCGGTGCATTCGGCGAGATGGCCGGCTGCGCCGGGGCGGGCTGCCCCGGGACAGGCAGCGGCGCCACGCGCGGCGTGGTGACACCGGGCTGGGTCGGGCCGGTGAGACCCTCATCGTCCCGGCCCTGCTCCGGGGTGGTGACACCGGGCTGGCTGGGGCTCGGAGTCGGGCTGCTCTCCGGCTTTTCCTCGTCGTTCTGGACACCGGGCTGGCTCGGCGTGGTCTCCGGCGCGTTCTGCTGGCCATCGGTGCCGGGCCGCTGCTGATTATTGGTGCCCGGCTGCGAGGGCGCGGGTGCCGGGGTGGTCGGCGTAGCCGGCTGGTCGCTCGGAACGGCCCCCGCCGGCGACGCGAAAATGGCCATGGCCGCGGCAGTCGCAAGAGGCAGCGAAGTGCTCGCCACCGCCCGGCCCGCCCGGTTCGGCTTACGATGTTTCACTTTTCGCCCAATCCCTTTCCCGGATGCGGCGCCACCTGCGGTCCGCGTCCAGTTCCGTCTCATCCGAGACACGAACTCCAGCGGTTCACCCGAAGCGGGCCGTTTGCTGTCCGAGTCCGAAAGGACGAACCCCCCGGCACCAAACTCCACGACCGCCCGTCGATCGCATCTCTGCCTCGGAAGTGAACCACACTCGAGCAATTCCGGCAATGTGACGAAAACTCACCACGGGCAGGAACACTCACGGGTGAAACGCGGGTGAAAAAGCAGTGCCGCGACCAGGAACCCGGACCGATTCCGGCAATCGATTTCGTGCACTGTCGCATTTCCCGGACGGGTCGGCATTTCCGATCCACCGCGCCCGAGACCCCGCCGGCAAATCAGCCCAGATCGTCGTGGCGCATGAGCTGGCGGGCGGCTTCCATGACCGAGCCGGTGAGCGAGGGATACACCGAAAAGGTCTGGGCGAGGTCGTTGACCGTCAGGTTGTTCTGGACCGCCAGCGCGATCGGCAGGATCAGCTCCGAGGCGATCGGCGCGACCACCACACCGCCGATGACCACACCCGTGGCCGGACGGCAGAAGATTTTGACGAAACCGCGGCGCAGACCCGACATCTTCGCCCGCGGATTGGTGTTCAGCGGCAGCATCACCGTGCGGGCCGGGGTCTCCCCGTTGTCGATGGCGGTCTGGCTCACCCCCACGGTCGCGATCTCGGGGCGGGTGAACACCGCCGAGGCCACCGTTTTGAGCCGGATCGGGCTGACTCCTTCGCCCAGCGCGTGATACATGGCGATCCGGCCCTGCATGGCGGCCACCGAGGCCAGCGGCAACAGGCCGGTGCAGTCACCCGCAGCGTAGATACCGGGCACCCCGGTCCGCGAGACCCGATCCACCCGAAGGTATCCGCCGCGGTCCAGTTCGATACCGGCCTGTTCCAGGCCCAGCCCACCGGTGTTCGGCGTGGACCCGACGGTCATCAGCGCGTGCGAACCCGACACCGTACGGCCGTCGGCCAGGGTGACCACCACCGAATCACCCGTGCGCTCCACCTTGTCGGCCCGCGCATGCTTCACCAGTTCCACGCCGCGTTCGGCGAACGCGTCCTCGAGCACCAGCGCGGCATCCGCGTCCTCCCCGGGCAGCACCCGGTCCCGGCTGGACACCAGGATCACCCGCACGCCCATTTCCGTGTACGCGGAGACGAATTCGGCGCCGGTCACACCGGAACCGACCACCACCAGCGTCTCGGGCAGATCCGTCAGATCGTAGAGCTGCCGCCAGTTCAGGATCCGCTCCCCGTCCGGCTCGGCCCCGGGCAGCACCCGCGGTGAGGCACCGGTGGCGATCAGGACCACCTCCGCCTCGACGGTCTCCTCGGGTGCGTCCGGGAACGATACGACGACCCGATGCGTCGCCCGGCCCGATCCCGGGCCCGCCAGCCGGCCCCGGCCCGGCAGCACCCGCACCCCCGCCGCCTGCAACTTGGACCGGATATCCGAGGACTGCGCCAGGGCCAGCGCCTTCACCCGCTCGTTGACCTCCGGCAACCGCACCTCGACCTGGCTCGGGTCGAAGGTGATTCCCAAATTCCGGGAGCGCCGCAGATCGGTCCGAACACCGGTGGAGGCGATGAAGGTCTTCGACGGCACACAATCCCAGAGCACACACGCCCCGCCGATACCGTCGGAATCGATCAGCACCACCTGCGCCCCGTGCTGGGCCGCGACCAGCGCCGCTTCGTAGCCTGCCGGTCCGCCACCGATGATCGCAATGCGGGTCATACATTCCCCTTGTCCTAATCACCCGCGCGCGGCGCGCGGCAGCTTCGCGGCCCTCACTCGCCGAGACCAGCCTAGTAGGTGCCGGCGAGCGCACCCCATCGGCATTCCGCGCGGGGCGGCGGCGCAGGCGGGGACAGCCCCGGCGTGCGCCCCCGAGCACGCTCCCGGCCTGGTCACACCGGCCCGGAGCACATCCCGGAACGCGATTTACGACGCCCCGTACCGGTGAGAGCGAGCACACAACTAAGCTGCCGGTGTGCCGATCTACGCTGCCTACGGGTCCAATATGGACTCGACCCAGATGCTCGAGCGCTGTCCGCACTCCCCCATGTTCGGGACGGGCTGGCTGGAGGGCTGGCGCCTCACCTTCAGCGGGGACGACATCGGCTGGGAAGGTCCGCTCGCCACCGTGGTGGAGGAACCCGGCTCCCGGGTCTTCGTCGTGCTCTACGACGTCTCCCCCGAGGACGAGCAGCGGCTCGACCGTTGGGAGGGCTCCGATTTCGGAATCCACCGCAAGATCCGGCTCCGCGTGACCCCCAGTCCCGGAAGCGGCAGCGACCCGATCCTCGCCTGGCTGTACGTCCTCGACGCCTACGAAGGCGGGCTCCCCTCGGCGCGTTACATCGGCGTGATGGCCGACGCCGCCGAGAAGGCGGGCGCCCCGGAGGAGTATGTGCACGCTCTGCGCACCCGCAACAGCCGGAACGTAGGCCCGGGAAACAACTTCAGTTGAATTGGCGGCGCCTCCGGCGCCTCGACCCTTTCAGGGCCTCGCTGAACTCGGCACCAGGAGGGCGCTGCTGTTCGTGAAGCCCGATCAGACGCCAGGCCGGTCGAGCGGGCAAGTCGGCATTCGATCGGGACACCGAATGCCTACGCAACCGCATGTGTCGAGTTTTACGAGACACCTCAAAGGGTTGAGGCCCGTCTCGCCGTTTCGGCCTCGAAGCGCATGCGCCGCAGGCGCGAGTCTCGCCGTTTCGGCCTCGAGACTCGCGGCTTCGCCGCATGCACTTCGAGGCCGAAACGGCGAGACGGGCCTCAACCCGTTGAAGTGTCTCGTAAGACTCGACGCAGGTGGTTGCGTGGGGTGCGAGGTGCCTGTTGGATACCGTGACCTCGTGTTATTGGTGGCGTTACCGGTGACACGGGCTATCCCTCGGTGAACTACTACAGAGGATCGTCTACCTTTAGGGCGTGAGCATTCTCGAGACGGTGGCGATTTTCGCCGGTATCCCATTGGGGATCTACCTCATAATCGCTGGTTTGTCGTACCTCGGTAAGCCGCTGCCCGGTGAGAAGCCGGTCCACTTCGATATGAGCAAGAAGTGGACGGCCGCCCCGGTGCTGTGGAGTGCCACCGACGAGGTGACCGGTACCGGTCACTCCTATGACGCCGGTGAGTCGTCGCACGGCTCGCATGTGGCGTTCGATGCCCTCGAGGCACCCAAGGAAGCGCTGATCGGAGGCCGGGCAAGTGGCAAGTACTAAGTGGCCGGCGGTGGTCGAGTCCGAACTGCCGCGCGGATACGCGCTCACCAGCAGCGGCCGGGTTTCCGGGGTGCACGAGGCCGGTGACGTGTTCAAAGAGGCGCCGTTCGACAACAACGAGCGGCTGGCCATGGACAATGTGCTCACCGAGGCCACTCGGGCGACCAAGGTCCGGTTCAACGTCTTCATCGGCGATCTGGGCGTGGATCCCGCGGCCGCGGTGGACGCGCTGTTCCCCAACACTCCGGAGGCGGCCCGTTCGGTGCTCATCGCCGTCTCCCCGAACGACCACGCCGTCGAGGTCCGCTCCGGCCGGGCTGTGGCCGAGCGTGCGAATGACCGGGTGTGCCAGCTCGGGGTCACCGCCGCGTTGAGCTCGCTGCGACAGGGCGAGCTGATCGACGGGCTGATCTCGGCAGTGCGGGTGATGGCCGCGGCCATCGGCCGCTGACACCCCGGCCCGATGGCCGGGAGCGCTCGCGGAAGGCGACAACGGCGCGTCCACCAACAGTGGACGCGCCGTTCGCCGTTCCGGATCAGGAGATATCGAAGGCGCGGGCGCGCAGTGACCGTTCGACCCCCGCCTTACCCTCGCTCACCAGGCGCCGCAGGGCCGGCGGGTGATCGGCGGCGAGGAACTCGTCGGCGCGGGCGACGGCGTCGTCACTGATATCCCAGGCCGGGTACAGTCCGACCACCACGGTCTGCGCGACCTCACTGGACCGGCGTTCCCAGACCGCGGGGATCTCGTCGAAGTACCGTGCCACGAACGGCGCCAGCAGGCTGTCCTGCCCGGCCGGCGCGAAACCGCCGACGATGGAACGGGCGGTGATGTTGGGCACCGAATCGTCGCCGATCACCTTCTCCCACGCCGCTTCCTTCACCTGCGGCAGCGGGCGCGCGGTGGCCGCGGTGGCCGCCTGCCGCCGGCCTGCCGCCGTTTCGTCGTTGCGCAGTTCGGCATCGATGGCCGGGGTGTCCGGGCCGTCGGCATCGATCTCCCCGGCCGCGGCGAGCGCGGTGAGCAACCGCCAGCGCAGGTCGGTGTCGACGGTCAGGCCGGGCAGGCCGACGGCCGCCGGATCGCCGTCGAGCAGTTCGCGCAGCACCTCGGTGTGCCAGGCGGACAGTTTGGCGCCGGTGAGGGCGTTGACGAACGCGAGCTGATGATCGGAGCCAGGCGCCGCTTCGCGCGCCAGCTCGAGCAGCCGATTCGCGTACTCCGGCCATCCGGTGGTCTCGGCCCAGGCCGGATCGGCGTAGCTGCGCAGGGTGGTATTGGCCTGCATGAGCAGCCGCTGCACCACGCCGATCTCGGTTTCCGCGCCGATGCCGCGCTGGACCAGCGCGACGAAATCGCGGGCGCGGAATTCGGCCTGCCGGGTCATCTCCCAGGCCGCAGACCAGGCGAGGGTGCGGGGGAGCGGATCGGCGATATCGGCGATCCGGTTCACCAGCACATCGAGCGAATCGGCGTCGAGGCGCACCGAGCAGTAGGTGAGATCGTCATCGTTGACCAGCACGAACTTCCCGCGTTCGGTACCGACCAGCTCGGCGACCTCGGTGCGTTCGGCGGCGTCCAGATCGAGTTCCACCCGCCGGGTGCGTACCAATTTGCCGTCGCGGTCGTCGTAGACACCGATGGCCAGGCGATGCACACGCCGTTCCCCGGCGCCGGGCGCCGCGCCCTCCTGGACCACCGCGAAGGAGGTGAACCTGCCGTCGGCATCGACGTCGAACTCGGGTCGCAGAATATTGAGGCCGGTGGTCTTCAGCCACTGGGCGCCCCAGGTGGACAGGTCGCGACCCGAGGATTTCTCCAGCGCGGCCAGCAGGTCGTCGAAGGTGGCGTTGCCGTAGGCGTGGTCGGCGAAGTAGGCACGCAGACCGGCCAGGAACGGTTCCAGCCCGACGTAGGCCACGAGTTGTTTGAGCACGCTCGCGCCCTTGGCGTAGGTGATGCCGTCGAAGTTCACCTCCACCGCCGCGAGGTCGGGGATATCGGCGGCGATCGGGTGAGTGGAAGGCAGCTGATCCTGCCGGTACGCCCACGATTTCTCGACATTGGCGAAGGTGGTCCAGGCACTGGTGTACTCGGTGGCCTCGGCCTGGCACAGCACCGATGCGAAGGTCGCGAAGGATTCGTTGAGCCACAGGTCGTCCCACCACTTCATGGTGACCAGGTCGCCGAACCACATATGCGCCATCTCGTGCAATACGGTTTCCGCGCGCCGCTCGTAGGAAGCCCGGGTGACCTTCGACCGGAAGACATAGTCCTCGAGGAAGGTGACCGCGCCCGCGTTCTCCATGGCACCGGCGTTGAACTCCGGGACGAACAGCTGGTCGTATTTCCCGAACGCGTAGGGGACACCGAAGTTCTTGTGGTAGAAGCCGAATCCCTGCTTGGTCTCGGTGAACAGCCGGTCGGCGTCCATATGTTCGGCCAGCGAGGCCCGGCAGTAGATGCCCAGCGGGATATCGCCGTGGTCGTCGGTGTAGGTGTCGGTCCATTCGGCGTAGGGACCGGCGACGAGAGCCACCAGGTAGGTGCTCATGAGCGGAGTGGTGGCGAATCGGTGCTTCCCGCCGTCGACGGTGCCGGCGCCGTTGGAGATGACCTTCCAGTCCGCCGGGGCGGTGACCTCGATATCGAAGGTGGCTTTGAGATCGGGCTGGTCGAAGCAGGCGAACATCCGCTTGGCGTCGGCGGTTTCGAACTGCGAGTAGAGGTAGACCGCGTCGTCGGCCGGATCGACGAACCGGTGCAGGCCCTCACCGGTGTGGGAGTACTCGCAGTCGGCCTCGACCACGAGTTCGTTGCGCTCGGCGAGGTCGGTGAGGGTGAGGCCGGTGGCTTCGTCGTAGCCGCCGATCTCGAGCGGAATGCCGTTGAGCACCGCCGAACGCACTCCCCGGGCCACGATATCGACGAAGGTGGAGGCACCGGGTTTCGCGGTGAAGGTCACTGTGCTGCGGGACAGGAACGTGTGCTCGCCCGGTTTCCCCGCCCCGTCGGTCAGATCGAGTTCGATGCGGTAGTTCTCGACCGAGACGACCTCGGCGCGTTCGATCGCCTGTTCGCGGGTGAGGTTCGGTGCGGACATCGGGCTCCTTCGAGGACACGAGTGCAACGGGCACGGGCGTTGTCCACAATGCCACGCCGGTAAGGTTGCCCGCGCGGGAGTCGATCCCGCCGGCCACACCACCAGGATCGGAGCGACAACGTGAAGCATGTGCACGCCGGAAAGGTGCGCGACCTGTACACCGACGGCGACACCCTGCTCCTGGTCGCCTCGGACCGGGTTTCGGTGTACGACGTATCGCTGCCCACCCCGATACCGGACAAGGGTGCCCTGCTGACTCAGCTGTCCAACTGGTGGTTCGAGTATTTCGCCGATATCCCCAACCATGTGCTCTCCGCTACCGATGTGCCGCCGGAGTTCGCGGGCCGGGCTGTGCGGGTGAAGCCGTTGAAGATGGTGCTGGTGGAGTGCGTCGCCCGGGGTTACCTGGTGGGGTCGGGATGGAAGGACTACCAGCGCACCGGTTCGGTCTCGGGGATCCGGCTGCCCGCGGGATTGCGTGAAGGTGACAAACTTCCCGCGCCGATATTCACCCCGACCACCAAGGTGTCCGATACCGGCCACGACGAGCCCATGACCTTCGACGAGGTGGTCGCGCAGGAAGGTGCCGAGGTCGCCGCACGGCTGCGTGATCTCACGCTCGGCCTGTACTCCCGGGGCGCGGCCTACGCGGCCGAACGCGGTGTGATCATTGCCGATACCAAGGTCGAATTCGGCTGGGACGGTGATGTCCTCACCCTGGGCGACGAACTCCTGACCTCCGATTCCTCCCGCTTCTGGCCGGCCGCGGAATGGGAGCCGGGCCGGCCGCAGCGGTCGTTCGACAAGCAGTTCGTCCGGGATTGGGCCACCTCCACCGGCTGGGACAAGGAACCGCCCGGGCCGGAGATCCCGGCCGATATCGTCGCCGCGACCCGGAGTAAGTACGTCGAAGCCTATGAGCTGATCACCGGACGCAGCTGGGGCTCGCCGGAGTTGTGAGGCGGGTGCCGGAGCCGGGCCGCTCGTAGGGTCAGGTAGTCGTATTCGGCTCGGCTGCCGGTCCGGCCTGCCGCGTCGGTGTAGTGGGCGATCGCGGCGGCGGTGTCGCCGGCCATCTCGTAGAGGTGAGCGCGCACCGCGGCCAGCCGATGGGTGCTCCGCAGGGCCGTGTCCAAGTCGGCGACGAGCCCGAGACCGGCCCGCGGCCCGGCCACCATGGCGGTAGCCACCGCCAGGTTCAGCGTGATGAGCGGGCTCGGTGCCACCCGCCCCAGCAGCAGATAGAGGCGCTGGACCGACTCCCAGTCGGTATCGGTGTACCGGGCGGCCTGCGCGTGCACTCCGGCGATGGCCGCCTGGATGCGGTAGGTGCCGCTGAGGCCGTGGGCCGCGGCGGCGGAGGCCAGCCGCAGGCCCTCGGTGATCGCGGCGCGGTTCCACCGCCGCCGGTCCTGTTCGGCCAAGGGGACCAGTTCACCGTGCGGGCCGGTGCGGGCGTCGCGGCGGGCGTCGGTCAGCAGCATCAGGGCGAGTAGACCGCTGACTTCCGGGTCGCCCGGCAACCGCTGACGCAGCTGCCGGGTGAGCCGGATGGCCTCCACAGACAGATCGGTGCGCGCGAGCCGCGGGCCGGAGGTGCTGGTGTGCCCCTCGGTGAAGATCAGGTACAGCACGTGCAGCACCGTGGCGAGTCGTTGTTCCCACTGGCCGGCGGCCGGGGGTGCGAACGGCCTGTCCAGTGCCGCCAGTCGGCGCCGCGCCCGGGTCAGCCGCTGGGTCATGGTCGCTTCCGGGATGAGGAAGGCGCGGGCGATCTCGGCGGTGGTGAGTCCGCCCACCGCGCGTAGCGTGAGTGCCACGGCGTGCGCGGGAGCCAGGGCCGGGTGGCAGCACGAGAAGAAGAGGGTGAGTGTGACGTCGTGTTCCCGATCGTCGCCGGGCGCGTCCGCTACCGGCGAAGCCGTACCGGCGGACCGGGGCTGCGCGGCGACGAGCGATTCCCGCTCGCGCCGGGCGATATCGGCCCGGACGGCATCGGTGGCCCGGCGGCGGGCCGCCGTCAGCAACCACGCGCCCGGGTTGTCGGGGAGCCCGTCGGCACGCCAGCTGTGCACGGCCGCGAGCATCGCTTCCTGGAGCGCGTCCTCGGCCGCGGCGAAATCGCCGGACCGCCGGAGGAGCGCGCCGAGGACCCGCGGCGTGAGATCACGCAGCAGGTCCTCGATCGGATCACCGCCGTGGCGACGGGTATCGGTCACAGGTCGGCGGCGGGCGCGGACATGATCTGGCGGACCTCGATGTATTCGCCGATCGGCTTGCCGCCGGGGCCTGGGGCCGCGGAGGCCTGCGCGGCGATCTCGACGGCCCGATCGGGGCTGTCGACATCCACGATCCAGTAGCCGGCGAGGAATTCTTTCGTCTCGGCCCATGGTCCGTCGGTCACCACCGGTGCCGACCGGCCGTCGGAACTGACCAGCCGTGCCTCGTCCGGGCCGCTGAGCCCTTGCGCGTCGACCAGCTCACCCGCCGCGGCGAGTTGGGCGCCGAGTGTGCGCTGGAATTCGATATGGGCGGCGATGTCCTCGGGCGCCCACTCCGGCAGCGGGGTATCGCAGTGGGCGGCCGCGGCGTAGGTCTTGATCAGCATGTACTTCACGGGTTCTCCTGGTTCCGGGCGCGCCCCGGTGGCGCGTTCACGAAGAAGTCGGCGCCGGGTCGGTGATTCCGACACAAACTAAGTCGGTTTTTTTGTGATGTGTATCACGATTCACAATGGCGTCGATCGGTCCGTCAGCCGGGCCGGATCGACCGGTTCGCCGGAAAAAATCAGCTCCTTGATCCGCTCACCGACATCCCACACGTTCACATTCATTCCCGCCAGGACCCGGTGCCGGGGATCGAGCCAGAACGCGACGAATTCCCGGCCGGCGCGGTCGCCGCGGACGACCACCTGCTCGTAGTCGCCGGGTGCGGCGAAACCGGTGTACTCCATGCCGAGGTCGTACTGGTCGGTGAAGAAGTAGGGAAGCCGGTCGTAGGACGCGGCGCGGCCGAGCATGGCCGCGGCCGCCACCGCGGGCTGATTCAACGCGTTCGCCCAGTGCTCCACCCGGATACGGCGGCCCAGGACCGGATGGTCCTGCTCGGCGATATCGCCCACCGCGACGATATTCGGATCACTGCTGGTCAGGCTCGCATCGACGAGGACGCCGCTATCGGTCAGCAGACCGGAGGCCTCGGCGAGTTCGATATTCGGCTTCGCCCCCACCGCGACCAGCACCGCGTCCGCGGCGTATTCGGTACCGTCCACGAGCGCGACACCGGTCGCGCGCCCGTCCGCGGTGGTGATCTGCCGGATCTGCGCCCCGAAACGCAGGTCGACCCCGTGGTCGCGGTGCAGATCCGCGAATACCTCGCCCATCTCCGGGCCGAGCGCGCCCGACAGCGGCGCGGAGCCGGCTTCGAGGATGGTGACCGCCACCTCCGCGGCGCGTGCCGCCGCGGTGACCTCCAGCCCGATCCATCCGGCCCCGATCACCACCAGGCGTCGCGCGGTGCGGAACAGTTCGATCAGGGCATCCGATTCGCCCAGGGTGCGCAGGGTGTACACACCCTCGGCGTCGGCGCCGGGGAGGGGCAACCTACGGGGCTCCGCGCCCGTGGCCAGCGCGAGTCTGTCGTATTCCAGTGCCGATCCGTCGGAGAGGGCCACGGCCCGGGCGGCCCGGTCGATCGCGGTGACCTCCGTGCCCAGCCGCAGATCCACCGCGTTGTCCCGGTACCAGGACGCGGTCTCCACGGTGAACTCCTCGACCGTTTTCGCACCGGCCAGGTACTCCTTGGACAGCGGCGGCCGTTCGTACGGCAGTCGCTCTTCCCTGCCGATCAGGGTGATGTGTCCGTCGAAATCGTTGTCCCGCAGCGCCCGGGCGACTTTCGCCCCGGCCAGTCCGGCGCCGACGATGACGAAATGCTGCGTAGAGGTCATGGCTGATACTCCCTCATGGTGGGTGGTTCCAGCGACGATCCGAATCCTCCGTCAGCCTACAAACGTCAGCCGCGATCTCCGGGCCGGTTCGGGAACGAAAATCCACCGGCCGGGGTTGCTCGTTACAGCGCCTGTGTCCGGCGACCCGCCGGCACTGCGGCGGTAGCCGTGGCGGTGGGTTGTATCCGCCGCCGACCTGTGGAGAGGAACGCAACGTGCCCGACTCGGCCGCGAAGAAGGACCTTGCCGAATTCTGGTTCGACCCCCTGTGCCCGTGGTGCTGGATCACCTCCCGATGGATCCTGGAGGTCGCGAAGGTCCGCGATATCGAGACGCGGTTCCATGTGATGAGCCTGGCGGTGCTCAACGAGGGCCGGGATCTGCCCCCGGAGTACCAGGAGCTCATGACCTACGCCTGGGGGCCGGTGCGGGTGGCCGTCGCCGCGGCCGAACAACACGGCGAGGAGATCCTGTCGCCTCTGTACACCGCACTGGGGACCCGGTTCCACAACCGCCGCGCCGAGTTCGAGCGTGCGGACGACCGCTCGGGCACTTTCGCCGCGATCGTGGCGGACGCGCTCGCGGAGACCGGGCTGCCGGCCGAACTCTCGGCCGCCGCCGAGAGCAGCGAATACGACGAGGCGCTGCGCAAGAGCCACCATGCCGGGATGGACAAGGTCGGCCCGGATGTCGGGACGCCGACCATCCACGTCAACGGAGTCGCGTTCTTCGGTCCGGTGCTCTCCCGTATCCCGCGCGGTGCGGAAGCGGGCAAATTGTGGGACGCCATGGTGACGCTGGCGGCCTACCCGCACTTCTTCGAACTCAAGCGCACCCGGGACGAGAGCCCGGTATTCGACTGAGCCGCGGGGTTGCGGTTTCCGCTGGGCAGCCGCAACTCACTCACATCAGTACGGACCTTTCGACAACGTGAGGGGGTCGCCGGGCCCGGTCACCGGTGGCTGTCCGGGCATCGGGCCGGGTCGCGGCGGGGCCGGATCGGGGCGCCAGAACAGTTTCCCGTGCCGGCTGCGATCACGCAGCGCCCACATACGCCAGGTCAGCACGGGATGCGAGGTCGTCGCGTTGACCATCCAGACGAAGAAGCCGCGTTCCTGGGCCGCACGGTCGGCCATCTCGTCGAACCCCACCAGCGAGTTCAAGTACTTCCCGGCAGCCAGGGTGCCCATGGCGGCCGATGCCCCCTGCGGCCGATTGCAGTAGCCGTGGTTGTCGGCGGTGTACTCCTGGGCGCGGATCAGCGAGTTGCCCAGAATCGGCAGGAACGGCGCCAGGAACATGCCGAGCTGCCGCCAATAGGAGGTGTGACCGGCCGCGATATGACCTACCTCGTGGCCGATGATGAAGGCCAGGGCGTCCGGTTCCCGGGCAGCGCCGCTGATCTCGAACAGATCGCTGTAGACGACCACGTAGCGGCGGAAACCGTGCCCGGAGGCGAAGGCGTTGATCCGCCCGTTGCCCAGTACGACGTAGGCGTCCGGGGCACTGGCCATACCGAAGCGGGCCGCGGCCTCCTGCACCATCCGGTATCCCTCGGGGAACTGGGAGGGCGACATCTTCACCCCGTTCACCCGCTGCGACGACAGGTTGATGCCACGACCGAACCAGAGCAGCAGCGGGGCCGCCACCAGGATCAGGATGAACTGGTTGACCAGCCCGAGGAACAGCAACAAGAACGCCAGCAGATACGAGGCAACGGTGAGCAGTATCACCACGACCAGCAGCGGGATCTCCCAGCTGTGCCGGGCGGGCATTCCGAACGGCGACAGCCCGCGGGGCTCATGCCGCGGGACCGGCGGTGGAGGGTAGCCGCCGGGGAGCGGAACCGACGAGGCGGGATGGTCGGTGAGCCACGGGTAGGGTCCGGGCTCCGGTGTACTCGCGGACCAGGCGGCGCCGGGGCCGGATCCGGACGGCTGCTGAGGGTCGTGCGGCTGCATACCCACGACTCTAGGCAGTGCGCCGGTGACCCCGCCCGCCGTCGGCGCCCGGTCGGAGGCCTGACAGAATCGCACCCATGCGCGTATACCTGGGTGCCGATCACGCTGGTTTCGAATTGAAGAACGCCGTCAAGGACCACCTGGAAAAGGCCGGTCACGAGGTCGTCGACTGCGGCGCCCTCGTCTACGACGCGCTCGACGACTATCCCGCCTTCTGCATCGAGGCGGCCCGCCGCACCGTCGCCGACCCGGGCAGCCTGGGGCTGGTCTTCGGGGGGAGTGGTAACGGCGAGCAGATCGCCGCGAACAAGGTGCCGGGTGCGCGGTGCGCCCTGGCCTGGAGCGTAGAAACCGCCCGTCTGGCGCGGGAACACAACAACGCGCAGCTCATCGGTATCGGTGGCCGGATGCACTCGCGCGAGGAGGCCCTGGCGATCGTGGACGCCTTCATCGAGACCCCGTGGTCCGATGAGGAGCGGCATCAGCGCCGGATCGATATCCTCGCCGACTACGAGAAGACCGGCGAACCGCCGGCGCTGCCCGCCCACTGATCCACCTGGTCGAGCGAGTAGCCGGGTGCCGGAAGGTCACACTCTGCACCGCCTCGCCCGCCGGCACGAACAGCGGCTGGCCGGGGCGGTGGTCCGGGTGACGAGTCCGCAGGGGAAGTTTGCGACGGGAGCCGCCCGGGTCGACGGCCGGGTTCTCGTCCGCTCCGAGGCGTGGGGCAAACATCTGCTCCACGAATACGAGGGCGAGCTGTACGTGCACATCCATCTGGGCTTGTACGGCACCTTCAGCGAATCGGAGCTGCCGATGCCCGAGCCGGTGGGGCAGGTCCGGTTGCGGCTGACCGGACCGGGCCGCCACGGCCGCGGGTTCGGCACCGATCTGCGCGGTCCCACCGCCTGCGAAATTCTCACCCCGCCGGAGACCGAGGCGCTCATCGCCCGGCTCGGACCCGACCCGCTGCGCCCGGACGCCGACCCGGACCGGGCATGGGCGCGGATCCGCCGCTCGCGGCGCAGTATCGGATCCCTGCTCATGGATCAGCGGGTGATCGCGGGAGTGGGCAATGTGTACCGTGCGGAAGTGCTGTTCCGGCACGGTATCTCCCCGCAACGCCCGGGCGCGGAACTGACCGCCGCGCAATGGTCGGCACTGTGGGCCGACCTGGTCGACCTGATGCGGGTGGGTGTACGTCGCGGAAAAATGCATGTGGTGCGGCCGGAGCACGATCACGGTGCGCCCTCCTATGCCGCGGACCGGCCACGCACCTATGTCTACCGCCGGGCGGGTGAACCCTGCCGATGCTGTAGCGGGCCGGTACGGCATACGGTGCTGGAGGGCCGGAACCTGTTCTGGTGCGCGCAGTGCCAGCCCGCCTGAGCCGCGCGGGTCAGCCCGCGACGGCTGTATCGGTGCCGAGCGTTTCGGCTCCGGCGTAGCGGCGCCCGCCCGCAGTTTTCGCCGAGTACATCGCCTGATCGGCCCGGCGCAGCAGTTCGGCCAGTTCGCAGCGGTCCTGCGGCGGGGCATAGGTGGTGCCCACGCTGGCCGAGACCGGTACCGGCCCCGCCGACGACCACACCGAATCGTTCAGCGCGTGCACGATGGCGAGGGCCAGTTCGGTGACACAGTTGTCGGCCATCCCGGCCGCCAGCACGAATTCGTCCCCGCCGTAGCGGCACACCACCGCGCCCGGTGGCGCCACCTCCCGTAGCCGCTTGGCCAGTTCGACCAGTACCTCATCGCCCACCGCGTGACCGTAGTTGTCGTTGATCTGCTTGAACCGGTCCAGATCCACCACCAGCAGACCCACCCCGCGGTCGGCCTGGTCGGCCATCATGCGTACCCGCTTGCGCAGCAGCGTGCGGTTGGCCAGCCCGGTCAGCGCATCGTGGGTGGCCTCGTGCTCGAGCCGCTGCTGCAGCGCGGCGAACTCGCGGACCCGCTGCGTGGCCTCGTCGGAGAGGCTCTTTTTCTGCTGGGCCAGGGCCAGCTCCTGGAGCGCCTGGGCATAGCTGTCGATGGCCTGGCTGGCCACCAGCGGCCACCGGGTCGCCACCAGGGATCCGCGCGGGCCGGCCGGAAAGCCGAGCAGGGTGCGTGTGACCAGCGCGAGCATCCGCACCTGATGCAGCGGTTCGGCGCAGAGACGGGCACCGAGCCGGCGGGCCGCGCGAATCGGGAAGGGATCGGAAACCGTGAGGTCCAGCAGCTGCTCGAGGATTTCGACGAGCACGGGTTCGATCTCGGCGGCGCTGATATCGGCGTCGCGCTGGGCGCCGGCGGCCAGCGCCCACTCCCGTGCCGTGGAACGGACGGGTGGCCGGATCTCAGCGGTCATCTCGACCACCGGAGTCGGTGGAGCTCACGCCGCGGATCAGGGTCCGCCGCGTCGGCACCGGGCTGGGCCGGCTCTGTCGCACTGCTATGCGGATGGTCCACCTTGTCGGGTGCACACTACCGCCCCCTTTCCAGATACCCCGTCCGGCAAAGAAGATCGTAGCAAGATGGTGGAACCCGCCGACCTGCGTTCTAGAACAGGTTCCGGGGCCCCGGTACAACAGTGATCTCTGCCCCTATCGTCGCGGAAACGCTTGCGTTACATACTTTCGCAGAAAATATGGGTGCCGTACGCGACCCGGTCCGGCGCTCGGCCTGGTCAACCCGGATTCGACTTCCCGTCACTGGTAAGTCGGCGAGGCCTGCCCGGGCTCCGCGCAACCGGTGAGATCCGCGCGGACGCGGGTCTGATTGGCGAAATGAAACCGCGATTGGGTAGAGTCGCTGTGCGCACGATATCGTGGTGATCCCATGGATGTCGTACGCATGCGGGTGTAGTTCAATGGTAGAACCTCAGCCTTCCAAGCTGATGGTGCGGGTTCGATTCCCGTCACCCGCTCCGGTCCGGTGCTCGTTTCCCTCGGGAAGAGTACGGGGTGTGGCGCAGCTTGGTAGCGCACCCGCTTTGGGAGCGGGTGGTCGCAGGTTCAAATCCTGTCACCCCGACAATTGTTCGTTCGCACCGGCGCGGGGCGCCGGTCGGCCCTCAGATCCGCGACCGCGACGGCTGTTTTCCGTCGTTCACCGCGCTCTGCTGACCGGTGCGGGGAAGTCCGATCTCCACATCCGGCGCCGGGAGTTCCGCGCGGCGCCCGAAGGCCTGGTCGATCAATTCGGAGGCGGCCCGGGTGACGATCAGCCGCGCGATGGCCAGGTCGGTCTCCAGTTTGGTGCGGTCCTTGGGGTTTCGTTCGGATTGTTCGTAGGCGCGGCTCGCCAGTACGTAGAAGATCTCGGCGGCGTAGCGGTCGGCGATGCGGTCGCAATCGGCGCGCATACGTTCGACCAGATGGAAGGTGGCGGCGGCGGGTAGGCCTGCGTCGGTGAGCCGGGTGGCCAGATCGCTGCAGCGCGGGTTGGTGACCCGGTACACGTCGAAGGGATCGTCACTGGCGGCCAGTGCCTGCTGGACGTATTCGGGAAGTTCGTGGGCCGGCTCTTCGGGCTCGGGCTTCGCCGCGGCCGGGGCCTGCCGCCCGGGGGTGCTGACGGTCTGGTCGGTGACACCCAGCACGTCCCCGAGGCCGTCACCGCGGTCCCAGGCTGCCAGGAGTTCCCGGATGCCGTTCAGTTTCATACCTCGGCCGAGCAGTCGGCTGATGGTCTGCAATCGGTTGAGATGGTCCGAGCCGTAGTAGCCGATCCGGCCCCGGACGTCGGGCGAGGGCAGCAGCCCACGCTCGTGGTACACGCGGACACTGCGCACGGTGGTTTCGGCAGCCCGCGCCAGCTCGTCGATCGTGTACTCGGATTCGCCAGCCATACGTATAGGAAACCATAGTCGGGCCCGTAGATAAACGGTCCGTAACCAAACGAACCGCTGAGCAGCGGCTAAAAGATATGAAAAACAGGTCAACGTCCCGTTACCTAACGGCATGAGCCCTTGCCTGAAGCGGCTTCCGTGCTCTAACGTGCGTGATACAGCTGACACCAGCTGGTTTCCGGGGACTGTTGAGCAGCCCTGACGTTCCGCCCGACCAACGGGACACGTATCGGTTCCCCCGGCGTGCCCTCGGCAGTTCCGGAGACGGTTATGAGCACAATGCGAGTTCGTTCCCTGAGCGTGGTTACACCCCGCGCCACCACTTCTTCCCGGCTTCCCGCGACGCCGCTGCCGGCGCCCGCGAAATCGGCGCAGCGGCCCCCGTGTGCAGAGGTGCCCGACAGCTGGGACCTCGACTCCGGCACTCCGGAAGCCTGGCATTCAGCGGTGCGCATCTGCTATGGGTGCCCGCTTTTCGCGCAGTGCAGCCGGCTGGCGCAGACACTCATCGAGCGGGGCGATGCGCCGCGAGCCATGATCTGGGCGGGCGTCGCCTATGACAACTCGGGCAACATCATCGAGAACCTCGACCGGCACCGGACCGTGCCCATCGACCACAAGCGCCCGATGCGCATCATCCGCAACGGCCCGCGCCCCACGCACGGCACGGCGGTCGCCGGTGCCCCGAAACGGCATATCGTGCTGGGTCGCCCACTTCGGCCGACGGAGTCGGCGGCTGTCTGACTATGCTCCGGGGCAAACACGGATCTAGCTCTGGTGGTGCGTAGATGACAATCCTGGCGTTGGAGATCGGTCCGACCCGGTTCGCCGCGATCGAGATCGCCGACGACGTCGGGGCCGACCGGGTCGAACGGATCCCGGTTCCGCTGGACGCGGCCTGGGATCGAGTACGGGAACTGCTGCTCCGTATCGCCGCGGGGCGCGAGGTCACCGCGGTCGGGATCGCCTCCAGCGGTCCCATCGACATGGCGTCCGGCGTGGTCGCTCCCGAACAGGTCCGCGAGTGGCAGGCCGGGTTTCCGCTCGTGGAATCGGTGCAGAAGCTGTTTCCGTCCGCGATCGTGGCGATGGCGCTCGACGGCGTATGCCTGGCCCTGGCCGAACGCCATTTCGGCGCCACCCGGGAGATCATGGACTCGCTGTCGATCTACATGTCGGACGTGATCGTCGGCGGGGTCATGGTCGGCGGATTCGTCGTGGTCGGGCGTACCGGCAATGCGGGCCAGGTCGGCCACGTGCTGGTGCCCGGCTACGACGACCCCTGTGTATGTGGCGGTCGCGGCTGTCTGGAGTCGGTGGCCGGCGGTGCGGCGCTGACCAAGTGGGCGCGGGGCCAGGGCTGGGGCGGTAACTCGATCGAGGCTCTCGCGGCGGACGCGCAGGCCGGGGACCGGATCGCGGTGGCCGCGCTGGAGCGGGCCGGGGCGGCACTGGGCCGCGCGATCGCCTCGATGGCCCCCCTGCTCGATATCGATCGGGTGGTGATCGGCGGGCCGATCGCCGCATCCGGAACGGCGCTGTGGAAGCCGCTGCACAATGCGATCGCGATGCACGCACGGCTGCCTTTTCTGACGGGCCTGCGGGCGGTGCCCTCCGAGTTGGAAGACCTCGGCCTGCTGGCCGGCGCGGGCGTTATCGCGCTGACGACACAGAACGAATGATCCCGGTGTCGCCGGGTCCGGATTCGCCGGGCCCGCACCGGAATTCCCGGTAGGGGCCGCTCGGTGGGGCGACCCCGCCTTCGCTCCCTCCGGGTCGGCCTTTGATGCGACCCGGGTCTTCGCCGGCGTCCACCACGGAGGTGGCTCGGGCGCCTTCGCTCCCGGCGCACCCCCGTCACGGCGGTCCGGGCGCACCTTCCACGTCCACGAGCGAGATCGGGCGGTCGTGGTCTTCGTCGGATGATTTGCCGATGATTAGCGCAGGTCGGCCCCGGTATCCGGGGCAGGGGTCCGGCGACCGCGGTATGCCGTGACGGTAGCCGATCCGGGACCTGAACTTTTCGTGTCGCCAATGGTTTCCGTAGAATCTCCCGGTCGGCTACCGGCGCGCTCGGTCAATGGGGGTTGCTGGTTTGCCCGGTTGCCGGTTCCGTTCTCCGCGTTACGCCCAAGGTCCACTGTTGAACGTACCGCTGCGCAACGGTACATTACCTTCTGCGGCCGATGTCTCGTTTGAGGCACCCACCGCGCAACGGTAGGACGCACGCGATGAGAGGGCGCAGTGATCCCCTGGGTGACGGTCGAAACTTTGGCGCCGGAAGGATTCTCGGTCGCGTCGGTCGGGGATACCGCACGTGAGTTCGCCGACTGGCGGCGGGTGCTGCAGCGGCAGCTCGCCCGCACGCCCGCGCTGTACGACGGGCTGAGTACCCGTGAGATCACCGAGGCGCTCCGCGCCTCGATCGAGGGCTCGGCCGATGTGGACAAAATCGTCCCGACCCGTGCGGGCCCCCACAAACTGATGGTGCGCCCGGTCTTCGGCCCCGGCGGCGAGGTACACGCCGTGCGCTGGTGGGCCGGGCCGGAGAAAGGCCCGGTACCGCCGCTGCCGCGGGCGGTCGGGGTGATCTGGGACCTGGACAGTCAGACCCTCGCGCAACCCAGCGGTATCACCGCGCTGTCGGGGATCGCGCCCGAGGAATATGTGCCGCGGATGTCCATCGCGGAATTCTTCCATCGGGTCTCGGCCTTCGATCGGCACGCCGAAGTGCTCGACCTCCTGTACCGGCCGGTGCCCGGGGACAAACTGCAATTCGAGGCTTCGGTCCTGCGCAACGCGGGACGGGCCACCCGGTGGCGGATCACGGTTCGGGCGCGCGACGACGAGTACACGCGCGGGGCCTGGTGGCTCATTGAGGACATCACCTCCGACAGTGACCCGGCCGTCTGGCCGACCCTGGAGAGTGTCGGTCTGCGCGAGGCGCACCGGCGCGCGGGGAACCACCTGGCGGTGGTCCAGTTGGCGCATACGAGCATCTCGCATTGGCTGACCGATCCGGCGCCGTGGATCCGATGGGATTACCTGTTCCGTCCGGTCGATGTGTTCCATCCCGATGATCGGGTCCGGTTGGTGGAGCTGGGTTCCCGGGTGCGCAGCGGTGAGAGCGCCGGGGTGACACTGCGGACACTCAACTACGCCGGCGGCTACACCCCGACCTCGCTACTGCTCTATCCCTATCCCGGGTTCTCCAATCGTGAGCTGGCGATCGCCCAATTGGTCCGGGTGGCCGACGATATACCCATGGTGGAGCCGGAACCGACGGATCTGGCCGCGCCGGGGTCGCCGATCGGGTACGACGACCAACTCCGCTATCGACTGGCGGGCCGGTTGCGGCACAGCGCGGTGTCCTAGCGTCGCGGGGCCCGTGCCGACCCAGCCGAGTCCCCAGTTGTGGGAAGGCATCCCCGGTCGATTCCGGGGCCGCTCTTTACCATTTCGAGAGTGAGGACTGGGGTGGCCGGACGTGCGGATTCGGGCGAAGCGCTGCTTCGCCAGATGGCCGCGCGCAGGCGCCGCGACAATATCGTCGTGGTCGTTCTGGCCGTCCTCGCGGTCCTGGGCGGTGGCCACGCCGTCTACAGCTTCTTCGCCGCCGATCCCCAGCCGCCGGGTGACGATGCGATGGTGACCCTGACCGGTCACGACCGGCTGGCCGGGTCCTTCGCCGAGGATTTCGTCGTCGCCTATCTGAGCGCCGGAACCGCGCAACAGGAATCGCTGTCCCGCTATGTGGGTGGATCCCAGCAGATCACGCTACCCAAAACCGGTCAGCAAGTCCGTGACCCGATCGTCGTGTACACCACCCGGACGCTGTCCGCCGGGACCGTGGAGGTCTGGTCGGTGACGGTGTCGGTGCATGTGGGACGTGGCCAGACCGACGGCCCGCGACAGTACTACCGGGTCCCGGTCTCGGTATCGGAGGGCAACCTCCGGGCACTCACCCTGCCCGCCGCGGTTCAGCCGCCCGGTATCGGCGCCGATCTGGCGCAGGCCTATGCGGCGCCGTGCGGGGAAGAGACCGCGTTCACGCAGGTCGCCACCGGATTCCTGACCGCCTACCTGACCGGATCGGGAGATGTCGCGCGGTATGTGACCGTCGAATCCGGTATCGCCGCGCTACGCCCGGCGCCGTTCACCGAACTGAGTACGGTGGCCGTCACCGCCGAGGACTCCGCCTGCGGTACCGCCGGTGAGACCGCCCGGATCTTGGCGACCGTGACCCCGAAGGGGCCGACGGGTGCCGCTCCGGCGCTGGCCTATCCACTGACGATGGTCCGCGGGGACGGGCAGTGGCAGGTGCGGGTCATCGAAACGTTGCCCGCGCTGAAAGAACCGCTCACCGCCGTCGCACCACAGGGGGAGAAAGCCGGCCCGGCGCCCGGTAACACCACCGGAGCTCCGACCACGACCGTAGAGATTCCACCGGCCACCCAGAACTGACGTGAGGCGACCAACCCATGGGCAATATATCCAATATCCTGTACGGCATTCTCGTCTTCGTCCGCTGGGCGGGCCTGATCCTCATCACCATCGTGTCGATGGGTGTGATGATCTCGGAGGCGGCGAAGTCCAAACTGTCCCCGGCGAAGATCCTGGGCGTCGCCGGTTCGGCGATCCTGGCCGCGGTGCTGTTCTGGATGCTGCCGACGCTGGTGAACTACGCCCGCGGCGACGCCAATATGATCGTGCCGGACCACCCCGTGGGTGGTTATAGGTGACCAAGGTGATCAAGGTCTTCACGCCGGTCAAACGTGTCCCCACCATGATCGGCAAGGCCCAGAACGGTCAGAAGCTGCCGTTCGGGCCCTACACCCTGCCGCAGGTGGCGGGTGTCGCCGTGGGATTGATACTCACGGGCGTCGGCGCGATGACCCTGCCGGTGAATCCGGCGATCACCTTTCTGGTCGGTGTGGCACTGACCGTTCTCATCGGGTTCGGGCTCGGCCTGATCCCCTACACCGGGGTACGGCTGTTGTCCCGGGTCCTGTGGTTCGGCCGGCTGATCCTGTATCCGAAACCGGCCCTCGCCTCGGGGATGCCGGTGACTCCGGAATCGGCCCGGATCACCATGTTCGTCGAGGAGACAGTGGTGGCGATCCTGCCCCACGAGCCGACTACCCCGGTGCCGGCCAGGGAACGCGGCAAGCGAGCGGCCGCCCGGGGTGGGCAACTTCTCGAAATGCTGGGCACGAACCGTTTCCTGCGTCCGGTGGAAGTGGTCGAGCCCGCCGTCGCGTCCGGCGCACCGTCGAACTGGCGGACGATGATCAACGGTAACGGGGGGCGGCCGAAGAGCGGAGAGGGACGCTGATGGGGTTCAACCGGGATCTACAACCCACGGCAGCGATTCGCGGGCATCTGCAGTTCACCCACACCGGGTTGGTCACCGCGACCTATTTCATCACTCCGCTCGGTTACGGGTTGCGCAAGGCGAGCGACAAATTCGACGTCAAGCTTGCACATCATTCCCTGATCAGCAACCTGCCCAATGGTTCGCTGCTACTCGGCATCCAGGCCCGGCAGAACACGATCGATGTGCTGAGCAAAATGGTCGAGGGCGTAGACCTGGACGAATGCGCCGACTACGCCGACGAGGTGTTCGCCTCCTACGAACGGGTCCGGGCGATTTCCCCGCAGACCCGGATATTCCTGTTGTCGATTCCGGTCGGCACCGCGAACACGAGCGGGATCTCCGCGTTGTCGCGGATGTGGCG
This sequence comes from Nocardia sp. NPDC050193, assembly GCA_040674215.1. Lineage (GTDB taxonomy): Bacteria > Actinomycetota > Actinomycetes > Mycobacteriales > Mycobacteriaceae > Nocardia. The sequence goes on from JBFARE010000004.1 coordinate 128,732, forward strand.
GGGTAGCACCACCACCATCGACGCCACGGCCATCTCGCGCGCCGAACTGGACGCCTACGAGGAAGAGGCGAACGACATCCTCTCCCGTATCGGTGGCGATTTCGATCCGGTGCCGGTACCGGCCGCCATGTTCCAGTGGCTGTGGGAGCACTACCTGGCCCGCGGTGCGGTGGGCGATCCGGTAGCGCCCACTCGGGCGGGTGCCCTGGACGACGCGACCGCGGCGGTGTTCAAATCCGCCGCCCTGGACGAGGGCGCCCGGGCCGATTCGCAGCGGCGGCTGCGCCCCTCTTTTGTACCGGTGATCAAGGTGGTGCAGCCGGACACCGGCTACCGGCCGTCCTACCAGGCGATGCTCACCCCGCGTTCTTTTCCGTACGCGGGCATGATGTTTCCCGGCGGCAGCGAATTCCTGAGTGTGATCGACGGGCTCGGTGATGTGACCGTCGACTGGGGGATGCGGATCTCCACCAAACCCGCCGACCAGGTGCTCAAGGCGAACGAGGTGAACCTGCGCCGCCTCGGCGAGCAAATGGATCAGCGCGACCAGGAGATCTCCTTCGCGCAGAACACGCTGATGTCCAAGGCGCAGATGCTGGGCGAATACAATCAGCATTTCGAGGTGAACGGCGGGGAATCGGAAGTCTCCTTCACCACTGTCATCGCGGTGGGCGGCCCGTCCCGCGACGACACCATGGACGCCGTCAACACGCTGCGGCGCCGGTACAAACGGTTCCAGGTCGAGATGGCCGCGCCGGTCGGTGCGCAGGTCGATCTGTGGTCGCTCTTGATTCCGGGCAGTCCGCCGCGCCGTGCGTTCGACGATTTCGCCCATATCGTCCCTTCCGATATGTGGGCCGGGTTCGTACCGTTCACCACCAGTCAGATCGGCGACGACAGCGGTCCGGTCATCGGTATCAACCTGCTGTCCGGCCATTTCGAACCCATCCATTTCGGGATCATGGAAGCGGCGCTGCACGATCTGTCCGCCTCCTTCGCGGTGACCGGCGAACTGGGTTCGGGTAAATCGTATTTTCTGAAACTGATGGCCGTGCTGGTGCACGATATGGGCGGGCAGTTCCTCGCCATCGATCGCAGTCAGGTCGGGGAATGGGAGCATTTCGCCTCCGCCATCGACGATGCCGTGATCATCGACCTCGCCAACCCGACGGTGTCGCTGGATCCGCTGCGTCTTTTCGATCCCCGGGTGGCCGGTGAACGCGCACTGGATTCGGTGCTGCCGCTGCTGGACCTGTCGCCCACCTCGGGTACCGGCGCGGTCATCAGCAATCTGCTCTCGCCCCGCGGGATCGCCGAACACGGGATCACCAGCCTGCTGGACCTGTTCCGCGTGGTCTGCCGGTTGCGCGACGAACCGGGCGCGCTCGAGGAGTACTCCGACCTGGCGGCCCGGCTGGGCACCATTGTGGAACGGGTACCGGTGCTGTTCGACCCGAACTTGGCGCCGATCCGGCTCGACGCCGCGGCGACCGTGGTGCGCAGCCACCGGCTGGCGCTGCCGACGGCCGAAGAACTCACCACCCCGCATCTGTACAACCGGCTGCCGCTGACCAAACGGCTGGGTACCGCCCTGTACGAGTTGGTCGGTGTGACGGCGCGGGAGGCCTTCCTCTCCGACAACGGCCGCTTCGGACTGCTGGTCGGTGACGAGGCGCACCACTTCACCCAGACCCAGGTGGGCGCCGCGGTGACCTCGGACTTCAGCCGGGACGGACGTAAGCACCTGGCCGCGATCGGCCTCGCCTCGCACGATCCGGCCACCGACTTCCAGGGCGCCGCGCACAATCTGATCCCGAACCGCTTCGTATTCCGCCAGCGCGACGAGACGCTGGCCCGTAACAGTTTGGAGTGGCTCGGAGTCGACCTGGAAGAAGCACCGTTCCTGCTCCAAGCCCTCCGCGAGGAGACCTCACCGCCGGTGGGGGCGGGCCGGCAGGTGCCCGAGGAACGGCGGGGCGAGATGTTCATGCGGGACGCGTTGAGCCGGATCGGCCGGGGCAAGGTGCTGGGACCGGCCCGGGCGGACCGGGCCGAAGCCATCACCAGTACTCCGACCGTCGTCGCGAAGACCGAACGACGGGAGCCGGAGGCAGTGCGGTGACCGGGACGTGAACGCGGTGGAGGGCAAAGTACGCGACGGGAGGAAGTTCAGGACGATGGTCTTGATCGTCTTCCTGATAGTGGTATGTGGCTGCGGCGGGATGGTAATGGCGGTGATCGCCCCGCTGGGCGAGATGGTCTCCCTGGGCCGGAGCGATTACCAGTGGCAATGCGATATCGCCCTGGGGAAGGCGACCGGCACCGCAGCCCCCACCGCACCGGCCACGACGACCTCCGCCCCGGACGCGGCCCCCACCTCGCCTCATCCCACCGCGAATCCCTACGCTGCGTGGCAGATCGAAGACAGTGGCGCGGAATTGACCGATCGCGACCTGGCCTGTCACCGGGCGATGCAGTGGGCGCCGCATCAGGGCCGGCCGTTGTCCCAGCCGAATACCGGCCCTGCGGTGGCTTGCGCCGCCGACCTTGCGCTGCGATATCCCGAAGCCGGGGGAACGGCGGCCATGGCGGAGTACATACGTGATGTGGTGTACAGCGCCTCGATCATCACCACGACCGGACAATGTGCGCCGACCCGCGCCCCGGCAGCCGTCGCCGAGGAGAGTTGTGCGGACCCCACGAAAAAAGTCGCCGCGGTGGTGCTGCCGGTAAGCGTGGGCGCCCAAGGCTACTGCGGGCACCTGGTCGACCCGGACGTGGCCTCACCCGGTGACGTGGTGTTCTGGGAGTACCGCGACGACGCCGCCACCAAGGCCGGTATCGCGCTCGGGCCACGCGAACTGGTGACCGTGGACAACGGCAGGTTCGTGCGGCTCGATGTCCCCAAGGGCGCCGAGGTGCAGATCAAACGGGTACTGGGGGATGTGGCGTGACCAGCGCGGAAGTCGGACCCTACCCGGTCGAGGCCGATGGCGAAGCGGAGCCTGACAACGCTGTGCCGCAGTCCGGCCCGCCCTGGCAGCCGGGTGAGCGGCGGCAGTGGGGTAGGGGAGCGGGCAACGGATCACCGCCGGGAGCGCCCTCGACACCGGCAGGCCCCGCAGGGCAGAACGGCGCCACTCCCGCCGGCAATTCCGCGTCGGCGCCGCCCGCTGCGCCCGCGCCGAACTCCGCGATCTCCGCCCCTCCCGTCACACCTGTCGCGGCCCCGATCGCGGCGCCTCCGGCGGTCGCCGCTCCGGTGTCCGCGCAACCGGCCCCGCCCGCTGCTGCTCCTGCCACGCGGAAGGAGGACGAGCCGGAACCCGAACCGCTGGTCGACCCGGAAATGCTGGCGCAGATGGCGCCCATGGCGTTGATGGCGGGCTCGGCGCTGCTGCCGATGATCGGTTCCGCGCTGTCCGGGCTGCTGGGCGGCGGTTCCGGTGCCGGCACCGGAGCGCCCGCTGCCGAATCGGGCGGCGCGGCGATCGATCCGCAGTCGGATCGGGCCATGAAGGTGCTGAAACTGCTCGAGGCGATGTACGGAGAAGGGGAGCCGAAAGATCCCGAAGTGAAGAAACTGCGGGAGAAGGTCGGCGGCACCCAAGCCGGCGGCAGCGGTGACGGCCCCGCGATGATCAAGGCCAAGCGGATGTTCCAGGCCACTCGGGCCACCGCCTTCAACAATCTGGACAAGCAGCTCGCGAACTACTGTTCCGCGCTCGCCGGGACGAACAAGGTCGACCAGAATGCCGTGCGGCAGCTGTTGAAACAGACGAATGCGGCGCTGGCCGAGCTGGGCCCGATGGCATACACCAAAGAGGGACAGCAGAAGGTCCGGCGGATCCTCACCGCGGCCCTGCAGACCGCGCACAAGATCGTATCCGGAGGCACAGCGAATTCGGCCGATACCGCCTCGGCGATCAACCAGCTCACCAACCAGTACCTGTACAACATCCTGGGTAAGAAACTGCCCGGGGGCGTGAAGATCACCCCTGTCGCGGGGACGTCCGTCAACGGTGGATCCGACCGGGCGCAATACGCGGTCAAGATCGCGCTTGCTCAGCGAGGCGACCCGTATGTGTGGGGTGCCGAGGGACCGAACACCTTCGACTGCTCCGGACTCACCCAATACGCGGCCGCGAAGGCAGGGGTCAATATTCCTCGTGTCGCCAACGATCAGTACCGGCAACTCCCGGCGGTGAACCCGAGCAATATTCAGCCCGGTGACCTCATCTTCCCGTCGACCAGCTACAAGAACGGTCAGTACGGGCACGTGATGATGTACATCGGCAACGGGCAGGTCGTGCACGCGCCGAAAACCGGTGACGTCGTCCGGGTCACCAGTCTGCCCAAGAGCTACGAGGCCCGCCGATTCGCCTGAGTGTCATCCGATCCGGCGCTGGTGGGGCCGGATCGGACGACATTGTCGACGCTACGAATCCCAGGGATCCAGGCCGGCTTCCGGGTCGAGATGGTCGAGGTTGGCGATCCGGGTGGCCCACCGCGCCAACATCATCCGGTTCTGCTCGGACGGGTTGTTGTAGTAGTTCCGGGTCGCCTGCTGGAACTCGGTGGCCGTCTCGGTGGCGATCGTCCATCGCGTGTCGCGGCCTACGGCGTTCCACTCCGCCGGGGTGATCGCCTGACGCAACGCGATATCCGAATCCCAGTGCCGGCGCACGCGACTGACGAAACTCTGGTCCACGAGCGCCCCGGGCGGTGGTGTGCTGGTGTGCCTGGCGAAGTTGTCCGCCGCCACCCACGCCTGGGCGGCGAAGGCCCGGCGGGTGGTCAACGAGTCCGTCGGGCGCAGATGGTTCTGGACCGCGCGCGATGCGGCGAGCGCCTTCTGCAGGGGTGCCCAACCGTACGGGTTCGTCGACATACTGGCCTTCATCGCCGAGGCCGCCCGCAATACCTGGTGCACCTGTTCGTCCGGTGTGCCCGAGGCGCGCAGTGCTGCCGCCAACTGCCCCTCCGGGACCCTGCTGTCGCCGAGACCGTCGAGTGCGTTGGCGATACCGAGCGCCTCTGTCATACCGCCGTGCGGAGCGGAGCGGGCTTGGGCTTTGAGAAGCCAGTTCGCTCGGCCCATCTGGCTCCATCGGTACATTTCCAAGCGCGAGTCGGCGGTATGGATATTGGCCAGTTCCGAACGCTTCTTGCCGCGGGACAGCGGATTCAACGGGTTCGGTGTGGCGGCCAGGAGCCAGCCGGTGAGCGGTGAACTGTTGACCGTGTTCAGCGCCGCGACCGCGGCCAGTCCGGACAGTCCGCCGCCGCCACCCCCGCCGCCGCCCCCGCCGCCCATACCCATGCCCAGCGCGGTACCTCCTCCGGAACCGGAGCCGGAGGAGCCGCCCTGGATGGCCAGCGAGAACCGGTTCGCGATCCAGTCGTTACCGCGGGACAAACTGCTGTTCAGCCGCCGGACCTGCGAGATCGCCACGATCTCCACGACACAGGCGATGACGATGACCGACATGACCTGGCCCTGTGCCTGATTGAAAAGATTGCTCATGAAGAGCACGTAGACACCGAGAAAGACGGTGAACACCGTCATACGAGCGGCCGCGATGAACGCATCGACGATATTGCGGACGAGGAAGGTCTGCGTGGGTCCGTACACGAAACCGCCGGCGGCGAACCCGAAGATCGTCATGAATCCGTGATAGATGGCGTTCATTGCCGCCTTCATCACCTTCAGCGCGAGATAGATGGCGAAGATCAGCAGCACGGTGGCACAGATCAACAGGATCAGACCGGTCCCGACCTGGCCCATTGTGGGTGTGGAGGCTTTCGCGTAGGCCGATTGATTACCGCAGTTCTGTATTCCCTCTCGCACATTGCTGTCTTTTCCGGACAGCACGCCGGAGGTCCAGGCGGTCTCACAGGCGGCATAGTTGTCGACGACCTGGCCGAAGTTCCACACCTGCACCGGTTTACGACCGAAATTGTCGGCCAGATCGTGCTCTATGGTCGTGACCAGAAGGGCGGGATTCGGGTTGCCGTCCCCGGTGAGCCCCGCCGCGACCGACAGGCCGACATCACGGCCCTGGGTGAGCAATCCGTCGGAGGAGAGCACATCGGCCAGTGGCTCGGCCAGGAAGAGCGGACCCAGAATCGCCACTCCCAGCATGGTGACGATCTGCATCACGGCTTTGCTGGGGAATCCGCGGACGATGAACCAGGCCACGAAGAACGCGCCGATGGTGGCAGCGGTGATCAGGAGCAGCGGGGTGGCGATCTGGCGCGCGAGGGCGTCGGCGACACCGGTGAGCGCGTTGCCGAACATATCCAGCCAGGTAAAACTGAACGCGAACCCGATGATCCAGATGGCGGTGGTGACAATGGCCATGTAGCCGACGAATTCGAGACTGATGAGGGTCCACAAAACGGTATTGCCCGGATTGAACAAGCCACCCTTGTCGGTCGCGAAGGTGTAGCTGGCGAGCGGCACCCCATTGGAGTCGCGCACGTTCATCCAGCTCAGGCCGTCGATCTGTGAGACACCGCTACTGGTCTGCGCTGTGGCCACCGCGCCGACGACTCCGGGGAAGACGACCATGACCAAGACGATCAGCAGGGACCACAGCAGGCGGCGCCGCCAGGGATTGCCGTCGATCCACTCGCGGGCCCGTCGTACCAGCGTGTCCGGATACCAGTGCAGGGCATCCCATTCCGATGCGGGTACGGGCCCCGATGCGGGTACGGGCCGTTGTGCCGAGGATGTCGAAGTGGTCATGGGCAGGTCACCGCCGGACACGCGCCGCCGCGGATCGGCTGCCGACCTGCGGACCCGCGGGCCGGCCCGGCCGCCGGTCCGCTTCGCCGTGCCGGGGGATTTGCCGCCGCTTCGCCTCGCGGTTGACGCAGGTTCATCGCCTGTTTCCTCCTGCGGCGCTATCCGGCCCTCGGGTGACCATGAGGGACAGTGGTGTTCGTGCACGTCAGTGTATGACCGGGGACTTCGATGATGGACTGTTCCACCAGGTCAGCGCTTCCCGTCATTGGGAATCCAAGACAATGAGTGGGGTCAGGAAGGAGTCGCGCGCATGGTCGGCTGCCGATGCTCGGGTCCCGGTACCGGCCCGATCGTGAACGCCTGCCATGCCGGCGGGCCGGTCGCTCGCGTCGCTGCCGATACAGCTTGCGAGAGGTGATCGCGTGGGCATAGGCGACTGGTTCGAGGACCACTGGGACGACGTCGTCGGCGGTGTGGCGGGCGCTGCCGGTTTCGCGCTGGGTGGGCCGGCGGGCGCCGCCCTGGCCGGTGGACTTGCAGGTGGCCTGACCGCGGCGGTTCAAGGCGAGGATTTCCTCGCCGGCATGGCGCTCGGCGCCGCCGGTGGTCTCCTGGGCGGGGCTGTCGGGCTCGTCGGTCGTGGATTCTTCAGCGCGGTCGGTCAAACGGCATTACAGGGCGGGCGTGGCCTGGTGACCAATGGGGTGGCGCGAGCCATCCCCGGCGCGTTCAACGGAGTGCGCTCCGGGCTCAATCATTCTACGATGCGGCTGGTTTCCGGAATGCTCGGTTCCGGCATCGGCGCCACACCGTGGCAGACCGATATGAACTTGCGCGAAAACTACTACAAGAACATGGGCGGCTATCCCGAAGTGCCGGTTATCGATATCACCGATGACGAGATTCCGGAAGCCTCGGAGAAGATGGCGCGGATATACATGCCCGATCCGGGGAATCTGCCCTACGGTCTCGAATTCACCGCTCCCATGCAGCAGAACTATCGGACGCTGCCGGCCACCTACGAGAGCTTCTGGAAGAGCCTCGGAACGAAGCCGTCGAAGGACACGCTGCCGAAGGAACTGGACGTCAGCGATATCTCCGGCGAGGAAGCGTCGGGAATCCCCAACTACGTCGATCGGGTGGCGGCGCTGCGAGAGTATTACAACGACCTACGGGATACGACGGAGGCGGTGGCGGTTGCGGTGCATCGCACGGGTGAGCTGTGCAACGCGGCCCGCGACGATGTCAACGCATCCATCAACGCCTTGAAGAAATTCGCCGGTACGCACCCGCGCGATGGCGAGCGGATAAAGGGCTACAACGACGAATACGCTGCGAGTCCGAGCCGGGAGACCCACATGCCGGCTTTCGTGGTCGACCGGAGCCTCCTGGTCGCGACCGGTCTGTTCAGTCTGGGCCCGAGTGAAGACGCCTATGTGATGGTGCTCGTCGAGTCCGCCCTGGGCAGCGGGGGGAACGTGATGGCGGCCTACGCGCAGAAATTCCAGGAACTGGCCGCCGAGACCGAGGCGAAGAAGCCGGCGGACAAGGACACGAAGCAGGACGGTGGCGACAAGAAGGAGACCGACAAGGGCTCCGATACGAGAACCGGCCAGGATCAGGACCCTGTCTTCCGGCCGACCACTCCGCCGGGCACCGCGACCGATCCCACCACTGGCGCGGCGGCGCAGACTTCGCAGCCGCCGCCGGCACTCGACCTCTCCGACGACGGCTCGGGAACCGAGTCGGGCACCACCGACGGGGTCGACGAGAGAACCGGCGGCTCGGCCGGAGACGGCGGTGCGGCTCGGACCACAACGACCACCGGTACGAGCCCGGACGCCGGGGCGCTGAGCACACCGGCATCCGTCGCACCGGCGACCACTGCAGCACCTGGTATGAATTCGATGCTCGGGGCGATGATGCTGCCACAGATGTTGCAGGCGTTGAACAACCGTGGCAGCGGGACGGCCCGCCGCGAGCACGATGGTTCCCGCGACCGCGACGAAGTCGCCGCACGGCCGGGCGAGACCGTTGTCGCGGCTCCCGCTCCTGCCCCCACGCCCGGTCAGCCGGCCGGGCAGCCCGCGGCGCCGGCGCAGTCCACCTCTGGGGCACCGCCCGCGAAGGCCGTTTCTGCCCCGGCGGCCGCCCCGGTGCCCAAGCCGGCCGCCGCCAAATCGGAAGACAATGTCGTCTACACCTTTCCGAACGGCGAGACACAGGAGGTGTCGGCCGTGGTGGCGCGGGCACTGGCCGCGGCCTTCGGGAACGCCGCCGGCACCGACGCGCGGGCTGCCTACGCGGGGACCCCGGCCGAATGGACCGACGAGAAGCGGATCGGGCTCCGTATCGATCCGTACCAGCTGATGACCGGTGATGTCGGGCTCTGGGAGGGGCCGGCCGAAGGGGAAGGGCGCGGCAGCCGGACGGCATTGCTGGTGGTTCTGGATTCCGACGCAACCACCGGGGTGCTCCAAGCGGTGATCGAAGGGGAGCTCCGGGTCGTGACGTCGCTGTCGGAGATGAGTGATCGCGGTGGTGAATTCGGTCTGTTCGTCGGAATGTTCCATCCGCCCGGAATCGAGAAGAGCACGGCCGGCGCCGGCTCCGATATCGCCGCGGCGGTGCCGGGCGCCGCCGCGGACCAGCCCACCGCCGGCGCCGTGATCACCGCATAAGGAGCTGATATGGGTCTCGGTGGTTTCATTGCGGATGTCGCCGTCAGCACGGTCATCGGGAAGGTCGTCCCCGGTGGGGCGATTGCGAAGGCGATCGTGGGTGGTGCGGCCGGTGGGGTGGCCGGCGAGTTCTGGGAAGACGGCCCGAGCGTGGACGGGTTCGTGTCCGGCGCCGGTCTGGGAGCCGCGGGTGGTCTGCTCGGCGTGGGGGTGAGCAAGTTCGGGGTGGGCAAGGGCCTCGAAAAATACAAGAACTCGCTGGACGAGGCCGTGGCCAAGGCGGGTGAGCCGAAATCGGCCGCTACCACCGCGGCGGGCGCGCACAGTTCGGCCGATGGTGCTCTCACCGTCGCGCAACGGGAGCTGGATGCCGCCAACCAAGCGCTCACCGACGCCAACGACAGGCTCGCCGATATCCAGAATCTCATTCGGCGGAACGGGAGCAGCAAATCGCTGCGGCAGCAGGAGATGGATGCCAAGCAGGCCGTTCGTGACGCGACCCGGAAGCGGGCCGACGCACAGACGGCCCGCGACGATGCCGTACTGACCCGGGACGCCCAACTCGACAACTGGATTCGTCAGCAGGGCGAGGCCGACTCCGCGGCGGCAGGCTTGAAAAAGGCCGAGGACGCGCTGAAGAATTTCGACAAGCAAAGCAAGTGGTTGGACAAGTGGGGACAGCCGGTCCTCATCGGCCTGGGCTCGGCCGCTACCCGCGCGGCGTACAACCACTTCTTTTCCGCGGACGAGGGCGGGGGCGGTGATACCGCCCCGGGCGCTGCCGGGAAAAACATCCCGCTGGTGTGGGACGGTATCAAGCCCGCGAGCGCCGCGGGAGTCATGGGAACGGAGCCGTTCGTCCAGCAGACGGGAGTCAACGCCAAGGGCGTGCCCGGTGGGTTCCTGTTGCGGCCGGAGAAACTGAATCCGAACCTGACCGAGTGGTACGGCGGGCTGAAAGACTCCTTCGCCTCCACTTTTGTCGCCAACTATCAACTCTACGGCGACCTGAAAAAGAAGAAAGAGATCGAGTTGAAGCCCGTTCCGACGTTGGCGAAGCGGGCCGCTGTGCAGAGCACCGGCGGTGAGGCATACAAAACTGCCGCAGAGGCGCTCGATAAAACCGCGAGCACGCTGACGACCCAGCAGGAGACCGTGGTGAACGCGCTCCCGGAAGTGGAAGAGATCACGGCGACCGGCCAGGAGAACATCGGGTTGATCATCGCCGGGGTCAACGAATGGATGCAGACAAGGCTTCAGCAGGGCTCCGATGTCGAGGTCATCAATGTACTGGGCCAGGGGTTCAGCGAGCTCGCCGGGCAATTGAAAGGGGATGCCGACGAGGCCTCGAAGATTGCCGACAAGATCGCGAAGGAAACCGCTGCCTCGGACAAGGCCGCGTCCGAGGACCTGGCCAACTCCGTCGGCAGCTACGCGAATCAACAGCAGAACCCGGCCCTGAACCCCAACAGTTCGCAGATCGGACTGAACAACCCCTACGACCCGGGCAATCTCCCCGGCTATTCCGATCCGCCGACGACCGCGGACCTGAAGGAGTCCAGCGACAAGTTCAAGCAGCAGGCCGAAGACCTGCAGAAGCAGGCCGACAACGCGCTGGGAATCGGCAAGAGCCCGTCGACCGCCGACCCGGCCTCGTACAACCCGAACACCCCTTCGTACAATCCGAACACCGCCGGGGCCGGAATGAACGACCCGATGGGCGGCGCGCTGGGGAATTTTATGTCCCAGTTGCCGATGATGTCGATGCTGGCCAACCAGACGGGCATGCGCCAGGGTCTGGACGACGATATGGCCGGACGTATGCGCGATCTCGACCCGTCGCGCTACGACCGGGCCGCCGCCCCGACCATGCCACAGGCCACACCGCCGGCCGGCACCACACCGTGGTCGAACCAGGCGGCCGCGGCCACCAATGCCACCGCCACACCTGCCCAGCCCGCACACAACCAGGCCGGGCCCCCGAACGGCGTCCACTCGAGCCAGACCGGCGTCGGTGCGCCCAAGCGGGTCGCCGGGGAGGACGGCTTGGTGCCCTACGTGCTGCCCGACGGGCGCACCCAGCGGGTTCCGCTCGCGGTGGCCCAGGGGCTCGACAGCGCGATCGCCAACAAGAACGGTACCGACGCCAAGGCCGCCTATCAGGGGACCGCGGCAGCGTGGGCGAACAATCGAGATATCGGGTCGGCCGTCGGTTCGTTCAAGCTGGCCACCGGTGATGTCGTGAGATGGCTCCGGAAGCCGAAGAGCGCGCCGGAGCAGCCCGCGCTGGTACCGGCCGTGGCCTCCGGCCAACCCGCGGCCGTCGTCACTGTCGGCGGCGATACCGAGGACAAGGCGCAGCCGCCGAAGGACAAACCGGATACGGGATCGGGCGACGAGCCGGAATACCGGACGGCGATACTGGTCGTTTTCGGGGACGGCGAGAGTGGCACTGTGGAAGCGGTCGTGGCCGGGGAACTGCGCGAGTACGCGGCGGAAATGTCGGATGCCGAGGGCGACTTCGGTGAGTTCGCGGGCTTCGCGCGTCCGAGGGGAGTGGAAACCGCGGGCGACAAGGACCAGGACACGGTGCAGACGTCCACCGACCAGGCCACGGCGGATATGCCGGCGTTGTCCGCGTCGGTATAACGGCCGGAAGGTAGGGATGAGAGGAGATGAGACATGGCGCTGAATGTCGATCTCGGTGAACTGGTGTCGGTCGCGGGGCGTTCCGCGGACCTGGCCCGGCTCACCGGCGCGGCCGTGCCCCGTGAATGGGTGCTCCCCGCCGGCTCCGATCCGATCTCCGCGCAGGCCGTCCCGCAGTTGAACGCGCAGGCGGCGGCACTGTTCAACGCCACCGTGGGGGTGCTGAACAAGATCCAGCGCGATGCGCACCTCATCGGGCAGGCGGCGGTGGAATATGCCGCCGCGGACGACGAAGGTGCCCGGCTGATCAACGGATCGGCGGGGGAGCTGGTGGACAATCCTGTACCCGCCGTGGAACAGGTGGGATATCGCCGGGTTCCGCCGGGGTTGAGCAATATGCCGGTCACCACGGGTGACCCGCTGACCTTCGCGCGTCAGCTGCAGAGCGGGCCCGGCCCCGAACCGGCGCATCGATTCGCCGATTCGGTGCGCTTGTTCAACACCAGTTCCCGGACGCAGGCCGCCGGTGATATGGACCGGGCGGGCTCGATCCTGCAGAACTGGAGTCCGGTGGGCTCACAGGTCGCGCAGCGGTTCACCACCTACCGTGGTTGGATGGACCAACTGGGGGACGCGATGGAGAAGCTGGCGCAGGGCGTCGAATCCTATGGCAACGCGTTCGCCCGGGCGAAGGCCAAGCACCCGACCCCGGAGGAGATCCTGGCCGCCCGCAAGAAGATGTTGGCGGCGGCGCGGTCCAAGAATCAGGCGGCCCTCGCTGCCGCGACCGCGGAATACAACGAGTTGAACGTGCGGTCGGGCGAAGCGACGGGTTCGTATGCCACCGAGACGGGTACGAGTATCGCGAATTCGTCGCAGAGTACGGGGGAGGCGGCGGCGCAGACCAGCGCCGGTGCTTCCGGTGGTTCGGGTAGTTCCGGCGACGCGCTCTCCCAGATGCTCCCGATGCTCATGAGCATGATGCAGCTCGGCAGCAACGGTCTGTCCGATACCGGGGATATCTCCGACGACGACTGGTACGACGACTATTACGACGACTACGGTCTCGGGGACTACGCGATACCGTCGTACGGAAGCCCTTCCGGTGGGTCGCCGTCGCTGCCGCCGATGCCCGGCGGCGGGATACCGAGCGCCGCCGATGTGCAGACCCTGTCGGCGACGACAGCCATGCCGCTGACCGCCGCCAATACCGGCGGCAATGTGGGCGGCGCGCCCCGGGTGCCGGTGGCCGAGACCGCCGCGGGCGGCGGAACCGCCTACGGTCGCGGCGCTGCCGGTTCGCCGATGATGCCGTACATGCCCATGTCGCCGGGTATGGGCGGCGCGGGCGGCGGCGGAGCCGGCGGCGAACGCAACCGGGTGGTCGCCTGGCACCCGGACCGTCTCATGTATGTCGACGACACCCCGCACACCGAACCCGTTATCGGGGAACGGCCCACCATCGCGCCGACGGTCACCCAACCGACACCGGCGCCGGCCAACCAGGCCCCGTCACGCTCCGGAGGAAACGCATGAGCATCCACCCCGATGTACAGGCCGCGCTGGACGCGGCCCGCGAGTTACGCCACCGTATCGCCGATATGCGCGAGCGTATCGACGATGTACGAGCGCGGCGGCCCTCACCCAGCGGCACGGTGATCCCCGAAGTGGACGCGATGGGACGGCTCACCAGCATCTATCTGGCGCCCGGCACCACGGATCGCTTCACCAGCGCGGAACTGGTCACCGAGATCATGGCCGCCATCCGGGAGAGCACCCAGGACGCAGCCCGGCAATACCAGGTGATCATGGAAACGGTGATCACCGACAATGTGGCGGCCGACGCCGAACCGGAGGGACGTGAACCCGCCGGGGTCGGCGAGGCGATGCGATGACCGGGGCCGTGGAGACGGATGCGGCCGACGATGCGGTATCGGCGGCCGACGCGATCGGCTGGCTACACGAGGAAGGCCTGGCCCGGTTGGCGGCGCTCGGTTCCGGTTCGCCCAACCCGGCTGTCGCCTTCGCCGTCGACGTGGCCACCGGGATCGTCACCAAGTATCCGGCAGCCAACGGCGGTATCGGCGCGGATTCGAGTACGGTCTCCGCCGACGATCTGCCGCCGCCGGTGGATGGTCCCCACCGGTTGGTGATCGTCGGGATCACCAACAGCGACCAGTTGCTGGTGGTGGATCTGGCCGGCTCACTGGTGCTCGGGATCAACGGGGACCGGCCCGAACTGGCCGCGCGGTCCTGGGTCACCCAGTTGCTGCTGAATCCCGCGATCACCGTGACCACCAACAACGGGGATGTCGCGATCGGTAACAGTCCGCGATGCCGCAAGAGTTTCATCCCGGGCGGCGGTGGGTCGATCGTCAGCGTGGACGACGGAAATCCCCCGGTGACCACGATCTCGATGAACGCCGATGTGGATGGCGCCGACTATCTGGACCTCATCGGTGACGGGAGTGGAGAGATGTATCTGGGCGCCCGGGTCTGGCCGCTGCGGCTGGTGATGACCATCGGCGACGCACCGTGGTCGGCGCTGTCGGAAACTCTGGCCTAAGCTCGGCGCAACTTGCAGGAGACGGAAATGAACGACGATTTCGATTACGGCGACACCGACGACGGTCTCGACGGCACCCCGAGCACCAAATCTGTAGGGCCGCCCCAGGTGCACGAGGTGTTCAACCCCGACCACACCGTCGGGGTGGCCTGCGACCGCGACGGTGAAATCGTCGGGCTGCACATCACCGACGACGCCCGGGAAAACGGTGACACCTGGTTGAGCGCGGAGATTCTCAAGGTCGCGGGGCTCGCGCACGCGAAGTCCCGGCTCGGGCTGCGGCGCGAGATGGAGGCCAACGGCGCGCGTTCCTACACCATCGATTCGTTCGGCCTGCCGACCGAAGCCGCCTATCAGGCCCTGGAGGACCAGGCCTTCGGTCTCCGCCCGGCCTGACCGCGACACCGGACAGACAGGACACGAGTCATGGTGGATATCGATTCTCTCGACGCGCTGGCGGGGATCGTCGGCGATGTCGCCGGCGCGCTCGCGGTGATGGTCGAGGATGTCGGAACAGCTGTCGTTTCGCCGTCGGGCGGGACCGGGCCATCGTCGAGTGCTTCGCCGGCCTTTGCCCGGCTGGACCTCGATATGGTCGGGAAGCAGCAATGGATCGCGGCGACGTTCGCGGCGAAGATGTCCGAGGTGCCCGAACAATCCGCTACCACGGTGCAGGCGACCGACCTGGGGACGACGATACTGGCCAACGCCGATATCGAGGGCAGCGAGACCGTGCGCTCGGCAGAAGCCTGACCCGACACGATGGCGCCGGAGCACACGAGCCCGTACTGGGACCGGATCGTCGGCACCAACTGGCCGCAGATACCACCTTCCGCCTGGCGCAGTCTGGAGACCGCCGCCCGCGACGGCGCCGAAGCGTTGAGCGTTTCCGATCTGGAACAGGCGCGGCGGCGGTTCGACGAGGTCGTCCGGCACTCGGAGGGGCTCGCCCAGATCCGGCGCGCGCTCGTTGCGCTGGAGGAGTATCCGCGAGCGTTCGCGGCCGCCCTGTCGGCCGCGGCGGACGTATTCGGCACCTTCGGCGATGTGGTGCGGCGCACCAGGAACCAGATTCTCGATGTGGTCGACGATGCCACCGACCGGATCGAGCAGGCCACCCGCGGTGACAACAACGGCGACGGCGAAGAGGATGACGAAGCCGAAGCCGAGGCCGACCGTCGGGCGACCGAGCAGATCCTCGGCGAGGCTCGCGGAGAGGTGGTCGATATCGTCAACGCGGCACTGAATTCACTGGGACCGCAGGGACTGCCCAGGTTGGACGATATCGCCGAGGCGCTCGGTCAGCCGGGGCCGTGGCGTACCGGGGGTGCGGTCCCGCATGTCCCGCGCCGGCGCCCCGGCCCGCACGGTGGTCCCGATCACCACCACCGCCCGGGGCGGCACACGCCGGGGTACGACGGCGGGCCGTGGGTTCCCGGCTTCGAGCGGCCGGTGCTGCCGAATCCGGAGCTCGGCCGGATACTGATCGATCTGATCGACGATCTGCTACGTCCCGGACCGGATCCGGTCGGGCCGCAGCCGCTGTCGCCGACCGAGGTCCGATTGCCGGTGAATGCCGGTGAGATGCCCGGCGGCCCCGCGGTCACCGGGCCTGCCCCCGACCCGGGCCCGGTGACCGCCGATCCGGGACCAGGGCCCGGCACCCCGGGGTATGGGCCTCCGGTACCGCGTGTCGAGGGCGCTGCGCCGCAACCGGATGTCCACGGTGGGACCGGCGATACCGCCGTGCCCGAGGTCGCGGCGGCCGATACCCCGAGCGACGAACAGGCCGCGGCGGATGTTCCCGCCCACGCGGAGGTATCGGAACAGCCCGATCGTGAAGTGCAGGTGCACCGCGATACCGGCTCCGCCGACGCGTGGAGTGTGCTCCGGGGAACCGGCGCACCGGCACCGGAGTCCGAGGAGCATCCGGCCGCACCGGCCGCGGCACCGCCGATCTTCCCGGCCGCGGTGGCCTCGGCGGCGGGAGCGACCGCCACCCCGGCGGTCTCGTCGGCGACCGCCGCGAATACCGGGGTTCAGGCACCCGCCGCGTCGGCGGGTGGCTCGGCCCCGGCCGCGGGCACGGTGTCTTCCGCTCAGGCAGGCCGGGGAGCCGTGGTCCCTGCCGAAGCGCATCGGGGGCCGGGGGCGACCGGCAAAGCGCTCACGCCCGGAGCGTCCTCGGCTGTCAGCGCGGCGGCACCGGGGAAGCAGCTCGTTCCGCTACCGGACGGTGATACGAGCGCGGGGAAGTCCGCCGGGCCAGGCGAACTGGTACACAACGCGGTCGGCGCCGCCATGCTCTCGGCGTCGGCGCCATCGTTCGTGGTGGGGGAACGGGTCGACGGTGACCTGGTGCTGGCCCGCACCCTGCTGGGCGGTATCCGGGCGGCCGCCGACTCGTGGGTGGTCGGCGTCGACTGGGCCGTCGCGGTGCTGCGCCACTCCACCGGGGTGAGCGCTTTCATCACCTCGAACGAGGGACGGGGCTGGCTACCCGCCCGGCTGCATCTGCCGAGCGAGGTGTCGCTGCCGTGGTTGTGGTCGGTGGCCCATGGGTGTGGCTGGGAGGGCGTCGCGGATCCGGCGCGGGTACTGGTGGAGTTCGCGATCGCCTGGGGCGCGAAATCCGGTGCGAAGCTGTCGGCGCTCGCGTCGTCGCAACCGATCGATCCACAGCTGGGCCGTCTGCTCGGTACGGTTGCGCTGGCAGGTTCGGTGCCGCCGTCGGACACCATGGACCTGCGCAGCCCCGCACCGGGGACCCTGGACCGGCTGGGAATCACCGCCGCACCCGGATTGCTCGACCGGGCGGCCAAGGTGCCCGACAGCGGGATCGCGGTGCGCTGCCTGGAACTGGCGGTGGACGCGCACACACGGGTCGCGCGGGCCGAACTGCCGGCGGCGGACACCATGGATGCTCCGGCGATCAGGCTGCGCATTCTGCGGGCCCTGCGGGACGGCCGGGATTTTGCGGACAGCTGGTGGGAGGAGATCCAGGACGCCGATGACCTGATCGCCGCCACCGCGTTGGGACACCGGGTCGATACCGGTCGTATCGGCCTGGGTGAACTCCGTTCCGACGCGGCCGGACTGGATCCCGGATCGGAGTTGGCGCTGTTGCGCACCCTCACCTTCCAGCGCCGGTGTAATGAACTGGTTCTCCTGCTGGCCGAGGAGCGGTCGCGGCAGACCTTGCGCGATGCGGTGTACGCGCACGCGCAGATCCTCGGACACCCCTTCTTCGTACCGCCGGCGGCGGCTCCACAGGCTCCGCGCCGGGCGACGGTGAGTACTGCTTCGGTGCGCTGAGTTCCCGGGTTCCGGCCGACCGTACGGTCTCCCCAGCATTGGGAAGAATCGACAATGAGGGTGAGTCGCTGGTGGGAAAGGATTGATCGAGCATGCCGGAATGGCTGGATATCGACCCTGCGGTACTGCGCCAGCTGGCTAGCCAACACCGGCAGGTCGCGGCGGAAACCCGGGAATGGGCCCAGCCGCCGACCGAATGGCTCGCGAACTTCGAACCCACCTACGGAAAGATCGCGAACCCGGTCAAGGAAGCGCTGGAACGTTACTACGAGGCGCGCCAACGGGCGGGCGAGGCGCTGGCCCGGGAGCACGACCAGACTGCCGACTCGTTGATCGAATCGGCGGAAGCCTACGAGCGGACCGACGCCGAAGGCGCCGCAGGTATCGGTAGGGCTCTGGAAAATCCCGACGGACCGCGCGAAACGGTCGGAGGTCCGGGTATCGCGCCGGCGAATATGCCGACCGGGCGGCCGTCGGGCCCGCTGGCGGGCGGAACGGCCGGCGAGCCCGTGGCACCGGGTACCCCGGGCACCCAGATGCCCGCAGCCGCGGCGTCCCCGGGGGCGCCGGGCGCTTCGGGTGGTGGTGGGGATACCGCCAGCAACGGCGCGGCCGCGCCCGGACGGAACGGAGAAGTACCCGGCGGCGCTATCGCCCCGCCCGGCGCCGTGCCGGCGGCCGGCGACCGGATCGCCGCGACGGGTGCGTCGCCGATCACCGCAGGCCCCGCAGGAGGTTCGGGCGTCACCGGCGACACGGTTCATCCGGGCAGCGTGGTCGGCGGCCCCGCCGGCGGCGGTCAAGAAGGCCGCGGCGCGGCGGCGCCGCCGCCGACCGGCGCGGACGCGAATACGGCGAGCGGAACTCCGGTCCCGATCATCGGAACTCCTTTCGATTCGGCGGTGGCCTCGGCGAAGGACAAGGCGTCCGAACCCGCCTACATCGTCGGCGACGCGGTGAACGACGACCTCGTGCTCGCCAAGACCCTGCTCGGGGCCGTCCTCGCCGCCACCGAATCAGCGGTCGGGACGACCTGGGCGGTAGCGGTCCTGCGCGGGCCCGCCGGGGCGGGGATGTTCATCACCTCCAACGAGGGACGCGGCTGGATGCCCGCCGGGCTGTTCCTGCCTCGCCAGGTCTCCACCCCGTGGCTGTGGGACGAACTGCTCGGCGCCGACGGTGAAGTCGCGGCTCCATGGGAGGGCGTCTCCGACCCCGCACGTATCCTGGCCGAATTCGGGAAGGCGTGGGGTGCCAAGGCCAATGCCGTGCTTTCCGCGCTCGCCTCGTCCGGGCCGATCGATCCCGGTCTGCAGAGCCGGCTGCCCGAGGCGGCGATGCAGGGACTCGTCGGGCCGAGTTACGAACTCGATCTCCGTGTCCTCACTCCCGACACCACCGACCGCCTGGGCCTCACCGGCTCGGCGCCGGCGCTGGAGTCCGTGGCCGCGGTGCCCGATGCCGGAGTGCGCGCACGCTGTGTGGAACTCGCGCTCGACGCGCACGCGCAACTGGGTCGCTCTGTGCCGGGACACTACGACAGCGTGGGCGCCCGCGGTATCCGTGATCGCATCCTGGCCCGGGTCGATGCCGGCGAAGACATCCCACGGTCCTGGTGGGACGAACTCCGCGACGCCGATGATCTGCTGGCCGCCGCGATGATTTCGCAGCGAGTCGATGTGGGCCGGG
This sequence comes from Nocardia sp. NPDC050193, assembly GCA_040674215.1. Classification (GTDB taxonomy): domain Bacteria; phylum Actinomycetota; class Actinomycetes; order Mycobacteriales; family Mycobacteriaceae; genus Nocardia. The sequence goes on from JBFARE010000004.1 coordinate 148,383, forward strand.
TCGATCTGGGCGCCATCCGGGTGGGCGAGGAGGTGAACGCGTTGCGGGCCATGGTCTGGGAGCGGCGCTGCAACGAACTCGTCGCGCTGCTGGACCGGGAACCGGACCGGCAGAGTCTGCGCGACGCGGTATACGCGCACAGCCAGATCCTGGAACACCCGTCGTTCGTCGCCGCGCCGGCGGCGGTATCCACCGGGGTCGACGAGCAGGTGGTACGCCCGGCCGGCGGCCCTACGGGCGTATCGGCCCCCGAGGAGCCGGGAGCCGCCGCCGGGACGGACGCGCCGCGGCCCGCGGTGGCGGGCCCGCCGAACGGCGCCGTCGCCGCGCCCGATACCGGTGCGCCACCGGCGGGGGCGGTGCCGCCGCCGGTGGGTCCGCCACCGGAATCCCGCGGAACGACTTCCTGACGGTAACGCCCTCCCGCTGGGAGCGGGAGGGCCTCAGGGTGAAGCGGACGGTGGACCGGGCCGCCGGCGCCGGTCTCCGAACGCATGGTTCCAGTGGTGGGTAGCCGGTAGCGGTAGTGGACCGCACGGAGCTGTTGTCCGGCCACGAGTGGCGGCGGTGGCGATCGAGGGACCACACGGCGGATACCGACGATCCGCGGTGTACGAAGCCGGAGGCGAACCGCGCAGCGCTGGTCCGGGTGGTGCCGTTGCTCGCTCGCGGGGTGCGAGCAACGGTGTCACACCTGTTTGCTGGGAGGTGTCGGGCCGTAGGGGATTTCGCTCTGCGTCTGCGGCGGCTGGTTCTGCGGAGGGGTGCCGCTCTGCGGGGGCGCGGCGTTGTCCGGGGGGGCCGTGGTCGTCGGATCGCTCGGAGCGGGTCCGGGCGACGGAGCGGGCTGGCCGGGCGGAGCTTCTTCGTTGTCGTCCTCGTCGTCCTCGTCGTCTTTCTGCCCGAGGAGTTCCGGGAGCTGACCGAGCATGGGCATCAGCGCCATGGGCAGCATGGCGAGCATCGGCAACATGGAACCGAGACCGCCGGCGGCACCTGCCGCGCCGGCGGCGCCGCCGCCGCCGGAGGACCCGCCCGAGCCGGAGCCACCGCCCGCCGCGCCGACATTCACATCCTGCGCGGCCTGCACCTTGTCGTGGATCTTGGTCACCGCGGCGGCGACGTGATCCATGATGGTGGCCTCCTCGGCCGGTTTGAGCTTCTTCGATCCCACCGAGCGCAGTGCGGTGTTCAGGTCGGCCACGATGTGCTGGATGGAGAACAGGGTCTGTGCCTGTTCGGCTGCGACCATCTGCGAGGTGCCGTCCACCTGCGCGTCCATGCCCACCATGGTGTCCTGCCGGGCGCCGGCCGAGAACACCTGCTGCTTGTACAGGTCCACGCCTTTGCCCGTCTGGGGCAGATCGAGGGTGTGGACCTTGTCCGGGGTCTTACCGTTCTTCGGTGGCGGTGGTGGGTCGGACCGGCCGAAGCCGAGTACGTCGACCGACTGCTGAATGGTGCTCTGGGCCTGTCCGATAAATGTTTTCAGCTCGGTGGAACCGCCCGGCGGTACCGCCAGTTGTACCTGGTAACTGGGTTTGTTCGGGCCGGACTTGCCGACCACCTGCATCCCGTTCTCGGCCGCGGGTCCGCCGGTGCGCGCCGCAACGGTCTCGCCGGTCGCGGGGTCCTTCTTGCTCATCAGGGTGGTCGGCCGGCTCTCGGCCGCGCCGGGAGCCGGGTGACCGGGGCGGGGATCACCCGGCCGGGTGCCGGGTGGCAGGTGGCCACCTGTGGTTCCGGGGGTGTCGAGATCCGCGTCTGCCGTCGCTGTGTCCATCCGCTGTCGTCGCCTCCCGTGATATCCATTTCATTGTGTTGTCTTCCTAAGGATGGGAATACGAGAAGCGTCGTTCATCGGTGTGTTGTCGCATAGTCGAACGGACAACAGAGGCATGATTGCCGAGTAATTGCCCGGGGTGCTGGGGCAGAGAGGTAAGTCGGTGCGATGAGCGATGGCGAGCTGATCGCATGCCGGCACTGACCGACGATGTGCACGGTGTGTTGCGCGAGCTGCTCGGGTTGTACGGGACCGGGCAGCCGTCCGATCGTGTCTCGAGGACGCTTGCGCAGGCCATGGCCGCCGATCTCACCCGGCTCTCCGGCGGGGGCGCCCGTGGCTACGGTGATGCGCTGGGCCAGCAACGTATGGTGCTGGACACCCAGTACGGCCGGGACGGGGTGGTGACCAAGACGGTGGGTGAATCGGGGGCCGGCACGCTCAACGGGCGCGGCGTCCTCAGCAGCCAGATCTCCGACCTGCAGGCTCGGATCCAGGCCATCACCTCCATCGGTGACACCCGGTTCAGCGGCCCGGCGCTACTCGACTCGGCTCAGCAGACCATCACGAATGCGACCAGGCAGGTGAACGCCGATATCGACGCGGCACGCAAACAAGCGGCCCAGATCATGCCGCCGGTGGCACTCGCCGAGCGCACACGGAAAGCGGCGTCGCCGCAGCGCAAGCGGCGACGACGCCGACCCCGCATGGTTTCCGGGCAACAGGTCGGCAGGGTGGCCCATCAGCCGTCCCGCCGGGGCATCCGCCGCAACTGGGACAAGACCCGCGGCGGCCGGGCGGCGCAGGTCGCGGACGGCGCGCTCGGTCTGCCCTACATCTGGGGCGGTGGCGGCGCCGGCGGGCCCAGCGGCGGCGGTTTCGACTGCTCCGGGCTGACGCAATACGCCATCGCCCAGGCCACCGACGGCGAGGTGGTGCTGCCGCGCACCACCTACGAGCAGATCTACGCGGGCGAGCGCATCGATCCGCGCGACGTACGGGCCGGCGATCTGGTTTTCCCGGCGTCGTCGTTCAGCTCGCGCGGGCCCGAACACGTGCAACTCGCCGCGGGTAACGGTATGGTGATCGAGGCGCCGTATTCCGGCGCCACCGTGACCTATTCCCCGATGCCCCCCAGCGCCGTCGTTGTACGAGTCGTCTGAGCGGAACCCCCGCCCTTGGTCGTAGAGATACCCCACGAAGTAGCGCAGTTCCTGAACTTCATCGGTGTCCCCTACCCGGACATCAACGAGGATCAGGTCCGCGAGCTGGCCGCTCAGGTCCGTACCTTCGCCGACGATGTCTCGGGTACGCACCAGGCGGCCACCGGGGCGATCAACGATATGGGGTCGGTCTACCAGGGCCAGTCGTACCGTGCCCTGGTGGCGTCCTGGGCGAGTTTGAGCGCCTCGCACATGGAGCGGCTCGACGAACTGTGCCGGGCGGTGGCGAGAGCGCTCGAGATCGCCGCCGAGGTGATTACCGCGGTGAAGGCCGCCGTACTGACCGAACTCGCGTTGCTCGCGGCCGCCTACACCGCGACCATGGCCGCGACGATCGCGACCTCCGGTGCCTCCGCGGCGTTGGGGCAGACGATCTCACTGGCGGCGAAACGTCTGATCAAGGCCATGGAGGAGATGCTCGTGGCCTATATCGTCGCCGAGGTGCTCGGCAAGGCCATCGAGCCGCTCGAGGAGGCGGTCTCGGACATGATCAACGGGGTCGCCTACAACGCCGCCGCCGATCTGCTGGGGGTGGACGGCGGCGGGAACGACTCCCTGTATATCGATCCCGACGAGGTCCGCCGCTACGCGCAGGTCCTCGACGATCACGCCGACGATATCGTGAAACACGCGGAGAAATTCGCGAAGAGCGTGGCCGAACTCGACTTCACCACACCGGTCGCGCTGCCGGCGCCGACCGGGTCGCCCGATGGTACCCCGGGGGTCGGGACCCGGGCCCCGGCCGGTATTCAGGACACCGGCCAGAGCGTGCCGTCGGAAGTGCCCGTCGCGCCCCGGAATTGGATACCGGCGCCGGTGGCGCCAGCCGAGGGGTCCGGGCCCGTGCCGGCGGCGGATCCCGGGCATTCGACGACGCCGGAGGGGTCGGCAAAGAGTGGCGCGGTATCGGCGGCCGGTGAATCGGGTACGGCCGGGTCACGCGGTGGTTCCGCGAACAGTGCCGGTGCCGGGGCGGGGTCCACCGGCACGCAGCCGGCCGACCCCACCGCTGCCGGGATGCCCGGGGCCGAAGCGAGGTCGGCCGGAGCGCCGCCGGCCGAACCGCACGGGGGCCGGCCACCGATGGTCGAGGCACCGGTATCCGCCGCGGTCGCCGGGCCGGCTCCGGCACCGGCGAACCGGGATTCCGGCCAGTACGAAGACGACCCGATCGCCGCCCGCGACCGCCCGGCCCACCATGCCGACGTTCCCGGTGGGAGCCCCGTTTCCATGGCGGGAGCGGCTTCCGGTATGGGGACGGAAGAGACCACGGCGGAGGGCAACGCGGCGCCGGGGAGCGCACCACCGGCAGGTCAAGGAAGCCAGTCGAGCCCATGGAATCGGCGGACACCGGGCTCCGGTGCCGGTGGCCCGGGCGATTCGGCGCCCGGCGGCCAGCGGCGCCGGCGGGGTGCCGACGGCGGACGGGCGGGCCGGACCGCGGGTGGCCGGCGTCGGCGGGCGGTCAGGCCGAATCCCTGGGCCGGGCAACCGGCCGGCGGCTCCCAGCGCGCGCAGACGCCGTGGGCTCGTCCCGCCGAACGGAGCGCCCCACCTCCACCCGCTGTGGCCGCGGCCGGGGACACCCCGCCGCCCATCGCCTCGGACGACCGGGAGCGGGGTACTGCTCGGGAGAGCGCCGAGCGGGAAACGAGTCCGCGGGAGGGGGCGGTTCCGGCGCCTGCGGCCGGTGCTCCGGCTGTCTCGGCTCCGGCCCGAGCGGACGAGGGTCCGCCATCGCGGGGTTGAGATCGGATGAGGTGCGGCGGCCGGTGGCTCGCTGTTTCCACCGGCCGCCGCGGGTGAGGTCATCAGGGATGAGGGAACTGGTGACCTGCCGCCCACTATAGCTTCCATCAACGTGCCGTTCAATAACGGCACTATTGCCAGTGCGGGGAAATATGTCCGATTCGAAGATGCGCGTCAATTGCCGGGTAAATGCCCCGGCTGGTCGCGAAAGATATACGGAGACTTGATGGTTGGTGCGTCGACCGGCTCTGGATCGCAGATGCCGGTCGACCGCACGGCCGGTCCCGTACGTCGGTTCGGTGTGGGACCGGCTAGTACTTTAACGCTGGATTACGGTACATCCACTGGTGGGATGACCGACTGCCCGTGCCGCGGCTTTTGTCCGAATCTTCGAGGATGTGCGCAGATTCGCGCAAATCCGCACCGGTCTACCTCACCGAGCCTTCCCGCGGAATGCTGGTCTTCCCAGTGGCGGGGAATCGTCTGCCCCGCTGCTGGGCCGGGGTGGCCTACCCTGCGAGCAGACGAGGGTCGGCGGAAGGGATGTCCGAGGTGTCAGCGGCCGAAGACGCGTTCTACACGGGCGTGCAGAGTTTGGGATTGGTCGCCGGAGGGGTGCGCAACGAAGAGCATGCCCGCGCGGCGTTCACGGCGGCAACGGATCTCGATCCGGATATGTGTGATGCGTGGCTGGGCCGCGCTATGGCGGGGGAGGTCACTTCCGAGGTCATCTACGGCGCCTACCGCTCCTCGCACAATCTCTATCGGGATCAGCAGCGGGCGGGCCTGGTGGACCGTGCCCTCTGGTGTCAGGTCGAGATCGGTGTCTTCGGATTGCGCGTCGCCATGGCCGACCGCGACCAGATCGCCATCGCGCAGGCCTGCGCCTACGCCGACGGCGGGGAATGGCAGGAGGCCGCCGCCATTCTGGACGAGGTGCGCGGTGACGATGTAGCCGAGTTCGCCCGTATCTCGCTGTTCTACCGGACCGGCCGCTGGCCGGATGTGCTCACCGCCCGCTCCGCGAAACCCGTGCTCGAGGACGGGTTGCTCGATATCGCTGCCGAACTCATGGCCGCCAGCGCACTGGCCCACCTCGGACGATTCGGTGAAGCGCTGCCGCGCGCCCAGCGGATCGTCGAGGACAGCCAGTCCGGCAACCTGTCCTACATCTGGGCCGATGCCCATTACCTGCTCGGAATGGTCCTCCGGCACAATGGCGACCACGACGCCGCCGACAAGATCCTCAAGGGCCTGCAGGGTTCCGGGCTGTGGCCCAACCGGCCGGACTGGCAACAGGCGGTACGCGACAAGAATTTCCGTCTCGAGGTCACCACTCCGGCGGTGGTCGCTTCGCGGACCGATATCTGGGATCCCAAATCCGGCGACGACCCGGCCGAAGTGGCGGCCAGCGCGGCCAAGGCCGAACGCGACGAACTGCTCGAGGAGGCCTCCAAACTCCTGCAGGCGCAGATTGGTATGGACTCGGTCAAAGAGCAGGTGGACCGGCTGAAATCCGGTGTGCTGATGGATCAGGTCCGCGCCAAACGTGGGCTCGCGGTCGATTCGCGGTCCAATCACCTCATCTTCTCTGGACCCCCCGGAACGGGTAAAACCACGATCGCCCGGGTGATCGCCAAGATCTTCGCCGGGCTCGGGGTTGTGGAGAACGCCGAGGTCATCGAGGCATCACGTAACGATATGGTCGGCACCCATCTGGGCCATACCGCCCCGAAGACCAATGCGCTGATCGACTCGGCCCTCGGTGGCGTGCTCTTCATCGACGAGGCCTACACCCTGATCCAGGAGGGTCTGTCCGGGGGTGACGCATTCGGTAAGGAAGCGGTCGACACGCTGCTGGCCCGTATGGAAAACGACCGCGACAAGCTGGTCGTGATCATCGCCGGGTACGAGGCCGAGATCGATCGGTTCCTCCAGTCGAACGAGGGTCTGTCCTCACGGTTCACCAAGCGGGTCCGTTTCCCCAGCTACGATCCGGACGAGCTGGTCCAGATCGCCGATCACATCGCGGCGAAGAAGGACTCGATCCTGTCGGACCAGGCCCGCGAGGTACTGCGGGACCGATGCACGATGATGTCGGAGCAGAGCAAGAACGGGCGGCGTCTCATCGATCTCGCCGGCAACGGCCGTTTTGTGCGCAACGTTGTCGAGGCTGCCGAGGCCGAGCGCGATTTCCGGTTCACCCGAGACAATGTGGATATCGCGGCGCTCACCGATGAGGAACTCATGACCGTCGACGCCTTCGATATCACCGCCGCGCTCCAGGGGTTGGCGCCCGTCGGCAAATAGCGTCCGCAACTCGTCCCGGCCGGCTATTCCCACCCTTGGGGAGTGGCTGGTTCCGTGGTGCGCGTTAGGTTGTGGCCGAGCTCGGCGGAAGGGAACGGATACCGGTGGCACGCTTCCGGGTGGTGACCAAGCACCAGGTTTCGGGTTGGCGGTTCCTGCTGCACCGGATCGAGCACGCCCTGGTCCGCCGCGACGCCTCGATGATCGACGATCCGTCGCGAGGCCGGTCGACGGCGCTTGCGATCGGGGTGGCGCTGGCCTGCGTCGGTATCGCCGGCGCGGCTGTGCTCGCCTTCTTCAAACCGGCCAAGCCGGTCGGTGATTCGCCGATCATCGCCGAAAAGGACAGCGGTGCACTATACGTGAAGCTCGGCGAGCGGCTGCATCCCGCACTCAACCTGACCTCTGCGCGGCTGATAGTGGGCCAGGCCGCCAACCCGGTGGAAGTGTCACGCGACGAACTGGCGAAGTATCCGCGTGGCCCGTGGGTCGGGATCCCCGGCGCTCCCGGACAGATCACCGACGAAGCGGAAAAGGATTCGGAGTGGACCGTCTGTGATACCGCACGCACGGGTGCGGCCGCTCCGGTGGATCCGAAAACCGGACTGCCGACGCTGTTGCGTTCGGCGGTACTGACAACCGCCATCGCCGGACCGCTCACCGTCGACGACGACGCCGTACACGAACTGAGCGGACGGCAGGCCCGCTTGCTGCGCGGCGACAACGCTACCTGGCTCGTGTACTCCGACCCGATCCAGGGCGTGGTCCGGGCCGAGATCAACCTCTCGGATTCGCCGGTGATGCTGGCGCTCGGGATCGACAGCAGCGTTCAGGTGGCCGCGGCCTCGCCGGGCCTGCTGGGCGCGATACCCGAGGTCGCGCCGATCCGGGTCCCGGATGTGCCCGGCGCCGGATCGCCGGCGACACTGAAACCGTCCTTGGACGTGGTGATCGGATCGATCGTCACTGTTTCGACGCCGAACCAGCCCGCCGCCTACTACCTGGTGTCCAATGCCGGATTGGTGCGGGTCAGCCCGGTGCTGGCCTCAATCGTGCGTAATTCGAATTCGCACGGGGCGGTCGCGACCGGCACGGTCGGTCCCGATGTGGCGGCGGCGAACCTGCGTCCGGGCGATTGGCCCGGTACGGCCACCTATCCGGCCGAGCCGGTCGAGATCCTCGATCCCATCCGGGACCTGGTCACCTGCTATCACTGGGAGCGCACGGGGACCGATCCGGACGCGCACACCCGCTTGCTCTACGGCCGGCAGCTGCCGCTCACCAAACAGGAACAGGGGCGCACCGTCGGACTGGTGACCGCGCCCTATTCCGGTGGCGCGACCGCCGACTACGCGTATCTGCCCCGGACCTCGGGGAAGTTCGTGCAGGTGACCGGCGCCGAACCCGGGTCGCCCCTGCGCGAATCGCTGTTCTGGATCTCCGACAGCGGGGTTCGATACGGTATCGGGGCGGATATGAAGGGCGGTGGCAAGAACGATCCGACGCTGTCCGCGCTGGGGTTGCGCGAACCGGTGACCGCCCCCTGGAGCATTGTTTCGCTCTTCGCGGTCGGCCCCACTCTCTCGGTCGGTGACGCCATGATCCAGCACGACGGGATACCGACGAATATGACAGGTGTGCAAATGACGGGTAGGAAATGACCGCGACACGCCGCTTCGTCCGTCCGGCCCGGATGGTGCGCGGCCCGAAGGCGCCCGCGGTGACCGAACTGCGCCTGCAACCACCGACCGAATTGCCACGGCCGGTGCCGATGTCCAAGCTCAAGATGATCATGCCCGTCATCATGGTGGCGGCCATGGTCGGCATGATGGCCATGATGTTCTCCAGCGGCCGCGCCATGTCGCCGATGATGCTGATGTTCCCCATGATGATGGTCGTGTCCATGTTCGGCATGCTCGGCGGGCAGCTGGGTGGTGGTGGGGGCGCCAACAGCACCGCCGCCGGAATGAACGAGGAACGCAAGGACTATCTGCGGTCGATCACCGACAACCGCAAGACCGTGCACGAGGCCGAGACCGAGCTCTACGAGTACCTGTCCTACACCCACCCCGGTCCGGCCGGGCTCGGCCGCCTGGTCGGCGGCAAGCGGATGTGGGAGGTGCAGGTCGCCAATCCGCAGTTCCTGCGGGTGCGTATGGGACGCGGGCGGATCGCCAACCAGGTCCGGGTGATAGTCCCGGAGGCGGCCCCCACCTCGGATCTGGACCCCGTCGGTGTCGTCGAGTTGACCCGGTTCGCGAAGGCGTACTCGACGGTCGGGGGCATGCCGGTCGCGATCAATCTGCTGTCGGCGCCGCTGGTCGGCCTGGACGGTGATCCGGCCGCGATCGCGGGACTGGCCCGGGCCATGATCGCCGAGATCGCGGTCCTGCACGGGCCGGACCAGGTCGCGGTCGCGGCGGTTCTCCACGATCCGGACGATCCGCAGTGGTCGTGGCTGAAATGGCTGCCGCATACGCAACATCCGACGGAGGCCGACGCGATCGGACCGAGCCGTATGGTGTATCGCACGGTGGCCGAACTGCGGGCCAAGGTGCTCGCCGGACTGAACCGTGGCCCGTTCTCCGCGAACAACGAGCCGGCGCTGGACAAATCGCATTTCGTCCTGCTCGTGGAATCCGGAGGCACGAACACCGATCGCGATATCTCCGGTATCGACGGCTGCACCTGGTTGCGTTTGGGGGAGTCGGAGCAATCGCTGCCCCGCTCGCTGAAATTCACCGTGACCACGGACCGTGCCCTGGAAGAACAGACACCACGCGGCAGCCGTCTGGTCGGAACCGCCGACACCATGTCGGTGTCGCAGGCCACCGCGGTGGCGCGCAGGCTGTCGCCGTACCGCCTCACCACGGTGGTGGAGGCCGTGGCCGCCGAGCAGGCCAGTGGCAGCACCTCCTGGGAGGACATGCTCGGAATCACCGACCCGGGCAATATCCGGGTCGACCGCCAGTGGCCCACCCGCCGCGACGCCGACCGCAACCGCTTGAATATCCCGTTCGGTCACGACCCCACCGGACAGCTGGTGCATCTGGACATCAAGGAGTCCGCCGAAGAAGGCATGGGCCCGCACGGGATGTGCATCGGTGCCACCGGATCCGGTAAATCGGAATTCCTCCGAACCCTGGTGCTCTCCGCCATCGCGTCGCATTCACCCGATGTGCTGAACCTGCTGCTCGTCGACTTCAAGGGTGGCGCGACCTTCCTCGGTTTCGATCGGCTCTCCCATGTGACCGCGGTGGTGACCAACATGGAGGAGGAAGCCGATCTCGTCACCCGTATGGAGGACGTGATCAACGGCGAGATGGGCCGCCGCCAGCGCATTCTGCGCGATGCGGGCAACTTCGCGAACGTCGCCGATTACGAGCGGGCGCGGGAACAGGGTGCGCGGCTGGAACCCCTGCCCACCCTGCTGATCATTCTCGACGAATTCGCCGAACTGCTGGAACAGCATCCCAGCTTCTCGAAGCTGTTCGTCGCCATCGGCCGCCTGGGCCGCTCGCTGCGGATCCACCTGCTGCTGTCCTCGCAGAAGGTACCCGCCAACCGGATGGGCGAGCTCGAGGCGCACCTGTCCTATCGAATCGCTTTGCGCACCAACCAGACCAGTGATTCGCGCGACGCCATCGGTACCGCGGATGCCTATCACCTGCCGAAGAAACCCGGCTCGGGGTACCTCCGCGTCGGAGCCGGCGATCTGCAGCGATTCCAGGCGGCCTATGTCGGCGCCCCCTATACCGCGCCGGCTCAGACGACCGCGTCCGGCGCGCAACGAGCCCGCCGCCCCGGCGGCGGTTACAAGCCGCCGCAGCGGTTCACGGCCGCTTATATCGCCGAGACGCGTCCGGTGCAGGTGGTGGAGCCGGTACGGGCCGCCGAACCCGAGGACACCGACGGCGAACCGGTCAGCGTGATGGAGACCGTGCTGCAGCAGTTCAGCCGGCACGGACGACCGGCACACAAGATGTGGCTGCCCCCGCTGGGTGTCCCTCCCACTCTGGATCGGCTGGTCTCTTCGGTGGAACCGGGTGGGCTGGTCCTGCCCTGGGCGATCGTGGACAAACCGCGTCAGCAGCGCCAGGACGTCTGGTCGGTGGATCTTTCCGGTGCCGGCGGCCACGTGGCGGTCGTGGGTGGACCACAGTCGGGCAAATCCACGGCCCTGCAGACATTGATCCTGTCTGCCGCGCTCACCCATACCCCGGAGCAGGCGCAGTTCTACTGCTTCGATTTCTCCGGCGGCCTGTCCGCCCTGCGTACACTCCCGCATGTGGGCGCGGTGGCCTCGGCCCGGGACGTGGATCGGATCCGGCGGACGTTCGCGCTCATCCGCAATCTGATCGCTTCCCGACAGGCACTGTTCGATCACCTGGGTATCGACTCCATGCGCGAATTCCGGCGGCGTCGTAGTGATCCGGAGTCCGCGGCCGAGTTGTCCTCCTACGGTGACGAACACGGTGACGTGTTCGTCGTGGTGGACGGCTGGGATATCGGGTTCGCCGTCAACGGTCCGTACTACGACGAATACATGCCGACCATGGAGTCCATCGCTCTGCAGGGCCTCAACTACGGTGTGCACCTGGTGATAAGCAGCTCTCGCTGGGCGGCGATCCGGCCCGCGATCAAAGACCTGATCCAGACCCGGCTGGAGATGCGGCTCGGCGATCTCACCGACACCGTGTTCAATACGCACCGCGCCGTGGTGGCCGCCGTACCGCCGAACAGGCCTGGCCGGTGTGTGTCGAACGAGGCGCTCCATATGCTCACCGCGTTACCGCGGACCGACGGCAACGGTGATGCCGAGACCGCCGCGGCCGGTTTGAACGCGGCGATCACCCAGCTGACCCAGACCTTCTCGGGCCGCCGCGCACCCGAAGTGCGACTGCTGCCCGCCCAGGTGACCATGCCCGAGATCCTGGCGCGCGTCCCGCAACCGACGAATCTTGCCGAGCGACTGGCGGTGCCGTTCGGCATCCGCGAGTCCGACCTCGCGCCCGCCACCATCGATTTCGGCGTGTCCACCCATTTTGTGATCCTCGGATCGTCCGGCTGCGGAAAATCGACCACCGTGGGCGCGCTACTGGAGTCGATTCGCACCCGGTTCACCGCGGAAGAGGCTCGGGTGCTGCTGGTGGACTACCGGCGCCAGCATATGGACGCGCTGCCGCCGGAGCAACTGGTCGGATACCTCACCAGTGCCCGCGATCTGGTGGAGAATCTGCCGCCGTTCGTGCAGAAGATGCGTACCCGGCGCCCGCCGGATGGGGTCACCTCGCAGCAGTTGAAGGACCGGTCGTGGTGGAGTGGCCCCGAGATCTTCGTGGTTGTCGACGACTATCACATGGTGGCCCAGCGTGGTCAGATGAATCCGCTCGATCCGTTGAAGGATATTATCGTCGACGGGCGCGACACAGGCTTCCATCTGGTCGCCGCACGCAATATCGCCCAGGCTGATTCGGCCATGTATGACAGTGTGCTGGGGCAGGTGAAGAACCTGAATTCCTCGGGCTTCATCATGGACGGGTCGAAACTGGACGGTATGCTCATCGGTGATGTGAAACCGACGAAACAGCCGGTGGGCCGGGGCATTCTGGTCGAGCCGCTGCATTCGCGGAAGGACCTGGTACAGGCGGCCTGGCTACCGGAAGCGTAGCCGCGTGGAGGGGCCGGGCCCGACCGATGAGTGGGACTCCCCAAGATTGGGAATGGCTTAGCGTTCTTGGTGTACCGCTCCGGATGCGGTAGTAGGCAACAATCGATCGGAGTCATCGATGGTCCCCTTCTCAGTATTCACCGATCAGCTCCCCGGGATCAGCGCTCAGGTGAGTGCCGAGCAGTCCACCCTGGCAGGCTTCCTCGAGTCCGCCGCCCCCTGGGCTCAGCCGGAGCCCACCGGTGCACATTTCCCGGGCCTCCTGCTCAGCGCCGGCTTCACTGCCATGAAGGCCGCGTACTTCCAGATGCTCGACGTCGGTGTCGTCGAGAAACTGCATGGCGGTGAGACCCTGGTGCCGGCGAGCATGACCTTCGAAATCACCGATACCACAGGCGGTGCCAACGTCGGCGCAGCCGGCGCGTCGATCGCCGGCGCGGTTTTCGGCAACTGACCCACCAGCTGCTGCGGAACGGAGCTGCGTATGCCGTTCTTCGATTATCTCGCGCTGGATCCCCTGATGATCCGGAACATGATGGACGACGGTCCCGGTGCGATGCCGCTGGACAATACGTCGAACGCGTACAGCGGAGTGGAGACCGCGCTGGATTCGGCGGCGGCCGGCACGGACGGTCTGATGACCACCATGGCGGAGGCATGGCCGGGTGGATTGAGCTCGCAACGCGCTCAATCGGCCTTTCGGAACCACAACCAATGGGTCCGTCGGCAGGCGACCGTCGCCAGCGCCCTGTCCAAGGCGGCAGCCACTTCCGCCGCGCTGCACCGGGCCGTCGATGCGTTCATCCCTTCGAAATTGGAAATCCTGGCCGCCATCGCCAAGCGGGCGGCGGCCGCCAGTGCCGCGGCCGCGGCCAGTGGAACACCGGCGGCCCTCGTGGCTACCGGGGCGGTCGCCGCCGCGGAGTTGGAATACACCGCGCTCCGTATACGCGCCGGGGCCGGGATGGCGGCCTACGAGGCCAACGCACTGAATATTGTGTCGGGCCTGATATCCCTTCCGATCGAGCCGCCGCCACCTATCGTCGTCCCCACCGGAGGATCCGGCACGGTGAACCCACCGGATACCGGCGGTGTACTGCAGGATCTCGTCACCAACGGCCCGAACAGCGAGGTGCTGACGGGCGACCACCATCCGACCCAGACCCCAGGCGACCCCACCCAGTCCACAAGTGATCCCGGCCAGTCCACCGGCGGCAACGACGGGGGCGGTGGGGACCCGGGCACCGACCCGACCCAGCCCCCGACCCAGTCCACCCCGGACCAGCCGCTGTCCGATATCCAGCAGCCGATCGGCAGTGAGTCCGCGATGGGACCGGGTACGGAGAACTATGGGCTCGACTCCGCGAATCCGGAGAGTCTGTACGGCACTTCACCGGGTTCGTCCACCCTCGCGGGCCTCAGCGGCGGGGCCGGAAGCCTGGTCGCGCTCGGTATGGCGCGCGGCGGTATCGGGATGATGCCCGGTGCCGCGACAGGATTTCGGTTGCCCGGGGGTTGGACGCCGGGTTCCGGTACCCCGTTCGGCGCTTCGTCCGGAGCCCCCAGCGGCGCGCCGGTGCGCAACACTCCCAGACGGGTCTCCGCGCCGACGGCGCGGATGCGGCGGCGCAGGAAGGAGGAGGAAGAGCGGACCGGCAAGGTCTTCACCCCGGGTGAGCAGTTCGAGGTGCCGGTTCTCGAGCGGCCTCCCGCGATCGGTGTCATCGAATACCAGGACGAGGAGCCGGATACCGAACTGCTGGTCGACTCTTCACTCGTGGGAGTACTCGATCGCCTCGATGACGAGGTGGAACAAGACAATAGAGAGAACTTCCGGTGAGTTGTCCGGGGTTCGCTGAGGATTTATCGAAAAGGAGAACACCATGGCTGGCACTCTGTCCGGTGATATGAGTGGTATCACACAGGCCAGTGAGGACACCCTCAAGGCGGTGGCCACCAAAATGGCCGGCCCGTTGGGCACGCTCGAGGGACACCTGCAGGCACTCGCCGGTTCGCAGTCGGATCTGCAGACGTCCCTGAAGGGGCAGACCGGCACCGCGGTCCAGAACGCGTTCGGTAACGCCTACGAAACAGGCAAGAAAGTCGCCGAGTTCCTCCAGACCATCATGGATACGATCCAGGCCAGCGGTGTGGACTTCGGTGACCTCGACCTCCAGGGGGCCGCGCGTTTCGGTGCCGACGGTTCGCTGGACGTCGGCAGCGCCGGCGGCACCTGGGCCAACAACGCCGTGGAAGGCGTCGGCAACCGCGATATGAGCAAGGTGTCGCTGAACTTCTGATCGGCCCGGCACGCCGTATTTCCGAATCTTCGTAAGAAAGGTTGGTTCCGATGACCAATCCCATCTATGCCAATTACGCACAGGTCGACGATGTCACCGTGCGAGTCAAGTCCGTGCTCAGCGGTATGCAGGACAACCTCGGCCAGCTGCGCGGTATCAAGCAGATGCTGCTCGAGGAATTCAAGGGTTCCGGTGCCGGCGGGTACGAAACCGTCGCCATGGAACTGGAGAAGCGGCTCGACTCCTACGAGGCCAGCCTGGCCGGCCTGAACGGCAAGGTGATCGAGGTGGCGACCAAGGGCGGCATGATCGACGGCGCCGACCTCGCGGTCGCCAACAAGTTCATGGGTCTCGTCTGAGGCGTGCGGTAATTTGTTCGGCCAACCCTCGGGCGCTACCGAGATGGCGGGACCGGCGGATAGCGATCCGGTCACCATCGACCTGAATGTCGATGCCGCCCTTGTCCTCAAGGACATGGTCGGCATCGACACCTATCCTCCGGTCCTGGCCATCATGCCGAATATCTATCGGATCGACGATCGGGACCGGGTCTGGGCGGTCGTCAAGGAACAGCTCACCGAGGCGGGGATCCTCGTCGGTGGTGAGGTACATCCGGTCGTGGCCGGTTGGCTCCGGTGCCTCGAGCGCCCGGATGTCGAACTGGTGG
Source organism: Nocardia sp. NPDC050193 (assembly GCA_040674215.1). Classification (GTDB taxonomy): domain Bacteria; phylum Actinomycetota; class Actinomycetes; order Mycobacteriales; family Mycobacteriaceae; genus Nocardia. Next base: position 164,086 of record JBFARE010000004.1, read on the forward strand.
TCCGGGTGATCGACAACGGCCGTGGCGGACACACCCCCACCATGCTGCGCATGTCGCTGGTGCGCGCGGGGGAGAAACATGTACTCGCGGTGCGCTGCGATGACGAGGTGATCATCCAGTCGGTATTCCACCAGGGCAGACAACTGAATACACTGGCGGCGGTATTGGGATCGGCACTGGGCGACTATCCGGTGCTGAGCTTCGAGCCACTCGGCGTCGCGATCGACGACCTGGGGGAGATCCCGGTCGATCCGGACGGCCGCAGGTCGGCGCTGCGGGAACTCGGTGCGGAGCCCCGCACCGCGAGCGTGCTCACCCGGGCGCTGGACGAAATCGTCCGCCGGGCCGAGGTGCTCATGATCGAGCACCGTGACGGTGGCGCGACAACACCCGACTTCAACGCTTGTTTGAGCGTGCTGGACACGCTCGCAGGGCGATTGGTCATCACACCCAGCAGGGCGCTGGACGGCCGGATATGGTCGACCTTCCGGCCGGGTGACGATCCCGCCCTGCACAGTGGTATCAACGGTCTGGCCGAGCTGCTGCCCGGCCGGAGCTGGTTCGATACCGCGCGCACCGGTTGACGTTCCAGTGCTGGATGAGAGGACGGTGAGATGAACCGGGCACCGACAACCAACGGCGACGCAACCGCTGCGCTCGCCAAGGGCGGTTACGACGCCTACTTCGCACAGCTCGAGGAACATCCCGGTAGCGGAGCGTCCAGGGCAGCTGCCCCGTTCGTTCCCCCCCGTGCCGAGATCCCGTCCGCGGCCCCCACACCGGGAGCCGAATCGCCGACAGCACCGGAAACAGGTACCGATCAGATGAGTTCGGCAGCGTCTCCGGATCCAGCGACCGGACCTGCGCCCGCATCGTCCACCGTCAGTGCCCCGCCTTCCGCGGTCTCCTCACCGCCGCCCGGCGCTCCGGCTGCCGACGGCCCACCGGTGGCCGACGGTGACCTATCCGATCTGCGGCAGCGGGCGGCGACGGCTCACCAGCAGGCCGCGGAGGAGGAACGCCGCGCCATAGCGCGCCGTCGGCAGAACGCCCAGGGAGCGGCCGCGCCGCCCCCGGCCGCACCGCCGGAGCAGAGTGCCGCGCCGGCGGAGGGATGGGCGACGACGTCGCCCGAGACCGCGGCGCAGCAGCCTCCGGCCACCGGCGCCGCATATACCGGCAATCCGCAGTACTACACCGATTACTCCCCGATGGCGGCCACCGACCCGGCCACCGGGCGCGTCGGCGCCGATCCGTCGCGTGTCCCCGATCGGGTCCACCGGCCGTCCCACGATTCGACCGGGCGTATCGAGGTGCTGCCTCCGGCGCTGGCATCCGCGGAGCTCCTCGCCGAGATCGCGGCCGTGCGCCAAGCCCATCTGCGCTCGAACAAGGGTATGCGGGGGGCGCTGAACAAGGTCGGTTTCAACCTGGGCCTCTCGCCGGCCGAACAGCGGGCGGAGAACCGGCGCAATCGGATCCGTCGGCAACTCACCGTGCCCTACCAGATCGCGGTGGTCAGTGTGAAGGGCGGCGTGGGCCGTACCACCACCACGGCCGGTCTCGGTTCGACCTTCGCGAAACTGCGGCCCGACCGGGTGGTCGCCATCGACGCCAACCCGGATTTCGGCGATCTGTCCAGCCGGACCACGCGGCACCAGTTCGGTCTCACGCTGCGGGATCTGGCGGAGGCCGGTGGGCGACTGGATTCCTTCTCGGCGGTGCATTCCTACACCTCGGTCAATTCTGCGGACCTCGCTGTGGTGGCCTCGCCGTGGACCACCGATACGGCGGAGGCCTTGACCGGCAACGAGTACCAGGCCGGTGTGGACATCCTGCGCCGGCACTACAATCTGCTCGTGGTCGACTGTGGAACCGGAGTGCTCGATTCCTCGACCGACGCGGTATTGCGCAACAGCGACGCGGTGGTCGTGGTGACCCCCGCGACCGTCGGCGGTGTCACCGGGGCGGTCGCGACCCTCAACTGGCTCAGTTCCCACGGGTTCGACCATTTGATCGCCTCCTCGGTGGTGGCGATCGTCCGGCAGCATCCGGTCAAACCCACGGTGGATATCGAGGCCATCGAGAAGCTGTTCGCTTCGGCGCAGCGACCCACCATTCAGATCCCGTTCGATCCGCATCTCGCCGAAGGCGGTGAGATCGATCTGCGCATGCTCGAGAAGGAAACACTGTTGGCCTTCGAGGACCTCGCGGCCGGTCTGGCCGACGACTTCCCCGGCTATGTCGCCGAACCCTCCGGCGGCGAGCGCGGGGGAATTCGGTGACCGCTGTGCAGACAGCGACCCCGCCCGCGCCGGGTGGCGCCGCGCCTGCCGAGGTCGCCCGAGCGCGGGTCGCCGTGATGGTGGCCAGCTACCAGGTCGATGTGGTCGTGCCGACCAAGTTCACGGTGGAAACTTTCATCGACGACCTGGTGACCGTACTCGCGACGGCGATCGGTGACGAGGAGGTGGATTTCACCCCGCCACACGGTCAGTGGAGCCTGGCGCGTCCGGGTGAGCCACCCATCCCGCGCTGGCGCAGCCTCGGTGACCACGACATCGTCGACGGCACGGTGCTCATGCTGGCGCCGGTCGAATCGGCCGAGGTCTTCACCCCGGTGGTCGAGGACATCACCGATGCCCTCGCGCTCATCAACGAACGCGAATTCGCCGAGTTCGATGCCGAGACCGCCGCGGTGGTGGGCCTCGGTGTCTTCGGTATCGGCTCGGTGGGACTGGCCGCCATGCTCTCCTGGGCGTGGACTCAGTCGGGTTCACTACTGTGGTGTGGTCTTCCGGCGTTGTTCCTGGGAGTGCTGTGCTGGATCGCGGCCATCGCGATCCGGGGTAGCGGTGCCGCCCGGCGAATTTCGCTGGGGGCGGGTCTGGCCGCGATCCCGCTGCTGTTCGCCGGCAGCGCGATGCTCGTCCCACCGGCATACGGCGAGCCGGGGCCGTTCGCCCCCGCCAATATCGCGGCCGGCGCGGTGGTGACAGCGGTCGCCGCCATGGCGATGATGCGGTTGACCGGAACCGGGATCGCCACGCTGATGGGCGTCGCCGTGCTCGGCATCACGGTGACGCTGACGGTCCTACCGCTGGCCTATTTCGACCTGGTGACCCGTCAGGTCGCGGGCGGCGCGGTATTCGCCGGATTGGTACTGCTGACGCTCGCGCCTCGGATCGCGGTGGTCATCGCCCGTATCCGGCCTCCGGATCTGCCCGATCCGGGTAACGAGGTGAATCCCGCGACGCTCACCGATATCTTCGATGCCGAAACCCACCGGGATGTAGAGCAGGACGCCGAGGACGCGGCGGCAGCGGAACAGTCGCGGCGCAGCCACGAGGTGGGTATCGAGAGCCGGGCGCGGCTCGCGGTCACCAGCCTGCGTGGCCTCATCGTGGCGATCTCCGGATTGCTCTCGGTATCGACAGTGATCTGCGCGGCGGTCAGTCCCGGTGGGATCCGGGAGATCGTGATGGGTGCGGCGGTGGCCGGGATCCTCGCCATGCGTTCGCGCTGGTACCCCGACCGGGTGCAGGCGATCGCGCTGATCGGTGGGTCCGCGGTCACGGTGCTGGGAGTAGCGGCCGTACTGGTCGGCGCCTACGAGAGCCCGTTCGCGCGCCTCGCCGTCGTTCTCGTCGCCGCTCTCATCGCCTGCTGCGCGCTGGCCGCGGCGCTGCGGCTGCCGGGCAAGCGACTGACACCGGTCACCCGGCGGATCACCGACCTGATCGAGTACGCGCTGATCCTCGTGGTTCCGGTGATCGCTTTCTGGATCATGGGCGTGTACACCGCCATGCGAGGAATCTGATGCGTCTGCGTCTGATCAGTGCGGCCGCGGTCGCACTGACCATCCTGGCGATGGGCACCGGTGCCGGACCGGCCGTTGCCTTGGTGCCACCCGAGGTGATCGTCGGGGTGGCGCCGCCGGACGGTCCGCCGGGACCGGAACTGCCGACGAAGCAGGAGAGCGGCTGTCTGGCGTCGGGCGTGCTGGAGAATACCGATATCTCCCGCACGCCCCCCTCGGAATTGGCGTTGAACCTGGCCGACGCACGGACTCTCAGCCGGGGCGCCGGAGTCACGGTCGCGATCGTGGATACCGGGGTGACCCCGCATCCGAGGCTGCCCAATCTGGTGAGCGGTGGCGACTATGTCGTGGCGGGTGGCGACGGACTGCAGGACTGTGACGCCCACGGGACGTTGATCGCCGGCATCATCGGCAGTGCCGCCGATCCCGCGGACGGTTTCACCGGGGTCGCACCTGATGCGCGAATCCTGTCGATCCGCTACCGGTCGTCGGCTTTCCGGGTCGAACGCAGCTCGGGTGATCAGCGGGAACGACTCGCTCAGGAAGTGCGGACACTGTCGCGGGCGATCACCCATGCCACGAATCTGGGGGCAGGCATCATCGTGGTGCCGCTGCCGGTGTGCCTTCCGGTGGATTCGGGCGTCGACCTCGGTGTCCTGGCCGAAGCGGTCGGCTACGCTGTGCACACCCGAGGGTCGCTGATCGTGGCCGGAGCCGGTAATTCCGACAGTCCGGGGTGCGCCCAGAACCCCGACTACGATCCTGGCCGACCCGCGGATCCGCGGAACTGGAAATACGTACGGACGGCCTCGGTCCCCGGAGTATTCGGTGAGTCGGTGCTGTCGGTCGGATTCACCACCGCGTACGGCGGGGTCACCGACCAATCGCTGATGGGCCCGTGGGTGAGCGTGGCCGCACCGGGCACCGGTATCGAATCGCTGGGTCCGGGTTCGGCCGGTCTGATCAACGGGGTCGGTGCCCCGGACAAACTGGTGCCGGTCGGTGGCTCATCGTTCGCCGCCGCCTACACGGCCGGCGTCGCGGCACTGGTACGCTCGCGCTTCCCCAACGAAACTCCCGCCGAGATCACGGCCCGGCTCACCGCCAGCGCGCACGCTCCGGCGCGGGGTATCGACAATACGGTGGGTGCGGGGATGATCGACCCGATCGCGGCGCTGAGCTATCGGACACCACCCGAACCTCCCGAGGGCTTGTACCAGGCGGCGGGGCTGGAATTACCGCCACCGCCCCGGCCTCCGGACGGGAGACCCGGTATCACCGCGGCGATCGTGATCGGCGCGGCGGTACTGATCGGCGCGACCGCGACCTACGGTGTGAACTCGCGGCGGAGGCAGCGGCGGTGACCTCGACAACGGACCGGGCAGTCCGAGGGCCGGACCGCCGGGTCGCCGGAGTGGAACGCGGCCCGTTCGCGGTCATGGCGATCGGAGGCAGTGTGGTGATGGCCGGGTTGTCCGCGTATCTGCCGTTGTGGGGTGCCGCGCTGATCGTCGCGGGACTGTTGCTCACAGTGATCGTGCGGTTCCGCGGCCGGACGCCCATGCGCTGGTTCCTCGATTGGCTCCACTTCCGGACGGGGCGGTCGGGCCGGGCGGAATTGCTCACCGCCCAGCTGCCGTTGCGCGATATCGAGGTGCCGGCGGGTTTGTGCGGTCTCCTGGAGGACGGAGACGTGCTGGTCGCGATGATCCAGCTCGCCCCCAATCTCGACCTGCCCACAGTGATCGCCGAGCAGACCATTTACACCGAGGACACCGTCGCGGTGGAGAGTCTGCTGCCGATGCTCGACCAGTACGGGATCGGTATCGATATCGATATCGTGACGACCGGCCAGCGGGTCCGGGCGGCGGGTAGTTACAGCATGCTCTACGACCAGTTGATCGGCTCCCATCCGGTGGTCGGGAACCGGCTGACCTGGCTGGTGCTCCGGCTCGATCAACAGCGAAACCTGAAAGCGCTGGGGGCACGCGGTCCGTGCGCCATCGTCGCGCCCCGGACGCTGGCCACCGCGGCGCATCGGATCGCCGGGCGCCTGCGTGAACGCGGAATGGCGGCGCATCCATTGCCCGCGGCGGCCGTGGCCGAGGCGACCCGGCTACTGCATGCCGGTGTCGAGCTCGGCGATCTGACCGAGCAATGGGACCGGGTGAAGACCTCGGTACCGGGGCGATTCGTCACCAGCTTCGGAATCGATTGGTCCGAGCTCGACGAGTCGGGTCTGGACGACTGCTGGACCTGGAACAGCGGACGTACCACCCTGGTGGTCAGCCTGTCGGGTACCGACGGTCCCCGCGCCGTGGTGCGCTATATCGGCCCGGCCATGACCGAGGCGCTCCCGGACTATCTGCGGCGGCTGCCGGGGCGGCAGTCCTTGGCGCTGCGCTCCACTCTGCCCACGGGTGTTTCGCTGCGTGTGCTGACTCGTGACCAGAACACGGTCGAGGAGGCTCCGCCCGAGCTGGGCCGGGGATTGTCGATCGCGATCGGCCCCAACGGCCAGATCCTGGGTGCGATCAGCGGGCAGACCCGGCATCAGCTCGCGCTACCGCTGTACGATCCGGCACCCTACAACCCCCGTCGCCGGACCGTCGACGTGCACGCCATGCTTCCGGTCGCCCAGCAGTTGGTCCTGCGGGCCACGGTCGTCGGGGCCGATATCGAAGTGCACACCAGTCGGCCGCAGCGATGGCAGCATCTGGTCACCGCGGTCGGGGATGCCAGGTCGCTGCGGCTGGCCCGGGCCGACGACGAGGAGCCGGGCGCGCACGCCACCATCACCGTCTTCGATCAGCTCCCGCCCCAGGCGTCGGCCGCGCCGACCACGGTGTCGATCAGCGACCCGGGTAGCCCGCGTCGCGGCTCGGTGGATCTGTCGATCGAACAGGTCGGGGAAGCACAGTTGGATGTGCGGATCCCGATGCGTACCGTCCGGGTGAATCTGGTCGAACCGCGCGGCGAGACCCGCTATCTCGACCACGGCGACCGCCCGCCGACGGTTTCTCCGCTATCCGGTAATTCCGAACGGACCGTCCCGGTGACCCGACCTCATGGATATCCAGCCCGGTGACTAGGACAGAGCAGGTAATCTCGATGACCGTGGTAGCGGATCCCGAACCCGACAGTGGCAGATTCGACAACCCGGACGGCGTACAGGAGCAGACACCGAGACAAGCGGCCGCGGCGATTTTCTCCAGCCGCCTCTCGGAACTGATCGCCGAATCGGTGGTGTCCACCGAGGACGGGTCGACACGTGGGTTAACCTTGTATTCGCTCGCCCAGCACCTGGAGCTCGCGTATCCGGATGTGCCGGTCTCGCAGTCGGGCCTGTATCGGTTGATCCACGGCGACGCCATCCCACGGCTGGATCTGATCATCGCGTTGGCGCGGGTTTTCGATGTGCCGCCGGAGTACTTCGTGACGGCCGAGAAGACACGATGAGCCGGTCGGTCCGGGGCCGCCACCGGCCGGCCGACGGGCGCTACTGAGTTCCCATTGCTGGGAATGATGGAGCTATCGCCGGGACGGTAGCCGATACCATTTCGGCTATGCCCGATGCGGATTCCGGAGACGTATTTCTCCGCAATCGAGGCGCGATTCTGGACGCCCTCCTGGCGGATCCGGCTTTCGGGCTCACCAGCAACACTCCCGCGGAGACCACCGCGCCCGACGCCGAGCCGAGCCCGGGTTCGGGTGGGCCGGGGATCGCCTTCGACGAATCACTGCTCGCGCCGGCGGCGCCGGTCCGTGATGCCGTGGCCGAGCCCGGCGACCCTCCGTCGCCGGTCGGTCGAGGCATGCCTGTGGCCGAACCCGATTCCGGTGCCGCGGTATCGCGCCCTCGTCGCTCGACCGCGGGACCTTCGGCGAGTGAGCGGATCAACGCCCTACTCAGCGGGCAGGCGCCCGGCAACGGATCCGCCGACTTCGCCTCCGACAACGCCGAACGCGTCGCGGACCGGCTGAACGCGACCGCCCCGGCCGAGGCACCGCCGGAGCGGCCGCAAGCCCGCGAGCCTGCCCACACCGATCGGCAGACTCCGCAGGAAATCGCCCGTGAGGTCGCCGATCAGTTGCGCAAACCGCGGGTGGCCCTCGCGATCGCGGCAGTAGTGGCGCTGCTGATCGTGGTGCTGCTGGTGGTCACCGGCGGCAAAGAGGACACGTCGCAGACCCAGCCGCTGGCCGTCTCCCCGGCGCCGGCCCAGCCGGCGCCCCAGACCACGCAGCAGCCGGGCAGCGGCACCATCGTCCCGGAGTCGGCGTCGTCGAAATGCCCATCGGGCGGCACCGACGGTATGGACGCCTTCTCCGGCGAACCGGGCAAGGCGTGGTCGTGCCCGCGTGGGTACAAGATCGATGGTCAGGTCCTGCGGATCGATCTCGGCAAGGAGTACGAGGTCGATTCGATCGCCATCGTGCCCGGCTGGGACCATGTGGGCACCGACGGCACCGACCAGTGGACGAAATACCGGACGGTGAGTCGTGTCTCGTATCAGTTCGACGATGACGACAAGACCACCTACACCCAGGAGACACTTGATCAGCGGTCACTGGTGGTTACCCAGATCGAGCCGCCGATCAAAACCTCGGAGATCACGCTGACCGTCCTGAAATCCGGTGGTGACAGCTCCAGCAATATCGTGGCGATCTCCTCGATCGTCATCACCGGGCAATGAGGCCGGTATGAGACACGGGGTGCGTCGATGACGGTCCGATGCCAGTACTGCGGGCATACCGCGGCCGCGGGGCTTTCGTCCTGCGGCAATTGCGGTGCACCGCTTCCGGAGAGTGGACCGCCGCCGGCCCATGGTGCCGCGGTGCCGGAGGGGCCGCACGGCGGTCTCGGCACCCATCTGGCCGAGATGAGCGGCCGGGCGGGCGCATTGGCCGGGCTGTCGCACGAACACCACCGAGGGGCAATATCGCCGGACCAGCCGGAGGCCGGGCCTCATGTCCAGGGGCAATCCGGTCATCACCAGGGGCGGCACGGAGTATTCGGATTCCTCCGCTCGCATCTGGTGGACGAGACGGAGGCCGTAGTCCGGAAGCATCATCCGAAATGGCAGTGGCGCGCGGCGGGCGGTATCGCGGTGGCGGTCCTGCTGGTGCTCGCCTTCCTGATGGTGAAGTCCTGCACACTGACCGGCCCGCCGCTCACCGGGCCGCCCGGATTCGGCCCGAATGGGCCCGCCGCAGCAACCGACGCGGTCTCCGCGCTCCCTGCTCCATTGCGATCCGCCTCATGCCGTCCGCATGACGAGACCGACGGCGTACAGAGCTGCGTACTCGACACCGGGAGCCCGTTGCTGATGGGTGGGATAACCGGGGGTCGGCAGCTGACGTTCCAGGTGCAGACCGCCGCACCCGGTGCTCTCGCCCAGGCGGTCGCGCAGTGGCGTTCCGCCGGTGGCACCGTCGTATCCGACGGCGCGGTGTTCGCGGCGATCAGCGCCTCTGCGGCGATCTGGTACGCCGATACGCAATCGGGTCTGCGGGTGGACACCGGTGCGTTCACCGACGGCGCGGGTGCGCGGACCTTTCTGATGCGGTCCGGTCTGCTGCATCCGTAGCCCGGGCCATCCGAAGGCCGTGCCGTGGCGAACATCTCATCGATGTGCTTTGTTCCCGGCGCGCCGGATCCGGTGACTGTTTACACACGCGTAACGTACCGCTATACAGCGGCACATTAAACGCGTAGAGTGCCTGGTGAAGAAGTTCGAAACCGAAGCGGAAAGGCGCGGATCACGGTGACGACAATGCAGGACACAGTTTCGCCGATGCGATTCCGGATTGATCCGGACGAACTGGGGTCGGCGCGTTTCCGGACCGCGCTGTACCGTACGGCCGAGGCGCCGCCGGGCGAGTGGCGATTCACGCTCTACGCCGCGGGCGAGGGTGTTTCGCTGAGCCGGGTACTGCCGGTGCTGCACAGCCTCGGTGTCGAGGTCGTGGACGAACGGCCGTATCAGCTGGAATCCGACGGCGCCCGTTCGGACTGGATCTACGATTTCCGGTTACGCGTGGTCTCGGCCGTATTGCGTACGCAATTGGATCCCGAGCTGGAGGCCGACCTCGATCAGCCCGAAAGCCCCGGCGCCCAGGGAATCGCACAGAGATTCACCGCGGCCTTCGAAGCCATGTGGTTCGGTGTCGCCGAGGTCGATACGCTCAACGAGTTGATTCTGCGGGCCGGGCTGCACTGGCGTCAGGTCGTGGTGCTGCGTGCCTACGCGAAATACCTGAAACAGGCCGGCTTCTCCTACGGTGCCGCCGGGATCACCCGGGTACTGCTGGCCAACCCGGATATGTCCCGCGGTTTCGTGCGCCTGTTCGAGGCGTATTTCGATCCCGACGGCGACGCCGAATCGGCCGCGGGTATCGCGGAATGGCTGGAAGCCGAGATCGATGCGGTGGTCAGTCTGGACACCGACCGGGTGCTGCGCGCGGTGCTCAATGTGGTCACCGCGACTCTGCGCACCAACTACTTCCGTCGTGACGACGAGGGCGAACCGCCCGCGCACCTTTCTCTGAAGTTCGATCCGCAGGCGATCGCCCTGTTGCCGCAGCCGCGGCCGAAGTACGAGATCTTCGTGTATTCGCCGCGGGTGGAGGGTGTGCATCTGCGGTTCGGTGCGGTGGCGCGTGGTGGTTTGCGGTGGTCGGACCGGTTGGAGGATTTCCGGACCGAGATTCTGGGTCTGGTGAAGGCGCAGGCGGTGAAGAACGCGGTGATCGTGCCGGTGGGTGCGAAGGGTGGTTTCGTGGTGAAACGCCCACCGGCCGCCACCGGCGACGCCGCCGCCGACCGCCAGGCATTGTTCGCCGAGGGCGTGTCCTGCTACCGCACCTTCATCTCCGGTCTGCTCGACCTGACCGACAATGTCGAACACGGCACCGGAACCGTGCTCCCGCCGGAGCGGGTGGTGCGTCGTGATGGTGATGACACGTATTTGGTGGTTGCGGCGGATAAGGGTACGGCGACATTTTCCGATATCGCGAATGATGTTGCGGGTCGGTATGGGTTCTGGTTGGGGGATGCGTTCGCGTCGGGTGGTTCGGCGGGGTATGACCACAAGGCGATGGGGATTACTGCGCGGGGGGCGTGGGAGAGTGTGAAGCGGCATTTCGCGGAGATGGGGGTGGATACTCAGTCGCAGGATTTCACTGTGGTGGGTGTGGGGGATATGAGTGGGGATGTGTTCGGTAACGGGATGTTGTTGTCGCGTCATATTCGGTTGGTGGCGGCGTTCGATCATCGTCATATTTTTTTGGATCCGGATCCGGATGCGGGGTCGTCGTTCGGTGAGCGGTCGCGGTTGTTCGGGTTGGCTCGGTCGAGTTGGGCCGATTATGATCGTTCGTTGATCAGTGCTGGTGGCGGTGTCTACGACCGCACCGCAAAGGCCATTCCGGTCAGCCCGGAAGTCCGTGCCGCACTGAAAATTCCGGTCGGCGTCACCAGGCTCTCGCCGCCGGAGATGATCCGCGCGATCCTCGAGGCCCCGGTCGACCTCTTGTGGAACGGCGGGATCGGTACCTATATCAAGGCGAGTTCGGAGACGAATGCCGATGTGGGCGACAAATCCAACGACGCGGTGCGCGTGAATGCCGATCGGCTCCGGGTGAAGGTTATCGGTGAAGGCGGCAACCTCGGTGCGACGGCGCTGGGGCGTATCGAGTTCTGCCGTAACGGCGGCAAGATGAACACCGATGCGCTGGACAATTCCGCGGGTGTCGATTGCTCCGATCACGAGGTGAATATCAAGGTTCTGCTCGACGGTGTGGTGTCGGCGGGTGAACTCGATATCGAGGACCGTAATCCGCTGCTCGCGGAAATGACCGGCGAGGTCGCCGAACTGGTATTGCGTGACAATATCTCGCAGAACTTCCGGATCGGGTTGTCCAGGTCGGGTGCCGGGCGGCGTGGTGCGGTGCACCGGCGGCTGCTCACCGAGCTGGAGACCCGGCGCGGTGTGGACCGCCGGCTCGAGGCTTTGCCGGGGGACGCCGAGATGGAGCGCCGGATCGCCGGTGGGGCGGGGCTGACCTCTCCGGAACTGGCCACGATGATCGCCCATGTGAAGCTCACGCTGAAGGCCGATCTGCTCGCCGGGGACCTGCCGGACAGCCCCACCTTCGCGGCGGTGCTGCCGGACTACTTCCCGACTCCGCTGCGGGAGCGGTTCGCCGGCGCGATCACCAGGCATCCGCTGCGCCGCGAGATCGTGGCCACCATGGTGGTCAACGAGATGGTCGATTTCGGCGGTGCGACGTTCGCCTTCCGGTTGTCCGAGGAGATCGGCGCCACCACCGACGACGCGGTGCGCGCGTTCAGCGCCGCGGTGGAGATCTTCGGACTGCGGGAGCTGTGGCAGCGCATCCGGTCCGAGCAGATGCCGACCTCGGTACGCGATCAGCTCGAGCTGGAAACCAACCGCACGCTGGAACGTGCCGCACGCTGGCTGCTGCTCAACCGGCCGCAGCCGATCGCGATCGGCGCGGATATCTCCCGCTATCGCGAAGGGGTGCGCGCGCTGGCGGACCGGGTGCCCGGCTGGTTGCCGAAACCGCTGGCCGAACGGGTCGCCGCGCATGCCACCGAGGCGACCGAACACGGCGCCCCGCAGGATCTGGCCGCCGAGGTCTACCGGCTCATCCATCTGTTCCCGCTGCTGGACGTGCTGGATATCGCCGATATCGCCGAGCGCGACGCACGAGAGATCGCCGAACTCTATTTCGCGCTCAACGCGCATCTGGAGATCACCCGGCTGATCAGTGCCGTCGGCGATCTCGATCATGATCAGCGGTGGGCCAGCCTCGCGCGGCTGGCGCTGCGCGACGACCTGTACGAGTCGCTGCGACTGCTGACCCTCGATATCGCCACCGCCACCGACCCGGAAGACCCGGTGGCGGAGAAGCTGGATTACTGGGAGCAGACCAACCGGTCACGGCTGACCCGGGCTCGCGCCGCGCTCACCGAGATCTTCGGGGTGAGCCGGCATGATCTGGCGACCCTTTCGGTGGCGGCGCGGCAGGTGCGGAGCCTGGCGGGTAGTTCGGAGTCCGGCATCGTTGCCTGATCAGGCGGATTCGCGGGTGGCCGTCCGGTTCGTGCCGGACGGCCACCCGTCGTTTCCGCTGTAGCACCGGCACCGATCGGCCGCAGACCAATCGCCTGTCGGTGCTCCCACTCGCGCCCACGCTCCGGGCGAGGGCCCGCGCCCGGTGTTCTCCGGGCCCGCGAGTGGACACTGCTGTCGGCCGGGCGGCCGGATCCAGCGTCCGCTGACTCGAGTTCGGCGCCCGGCAACCGGCAGTGGTCCGCTCACCTACCGGGCCGGGTTTCGGTTTCAGTCCGGGCAGCGGGTCCCGCAGGAGGCACAGAACCTGGCCGTGGGCAGCAGTTCGGCATCGCATTCGCGGCATCGGGCCGGTTCGGCCGGGGCGAAGCGGTTACCGCATTCGACGCAGAATTTGGCGCCCGGCGGGTTGCTGGTGCCGCAGTCGGTGCATACCGGATTCATCGCGGGACCGAGTTCGGCGGGTTTCGCGGTGGGCGGCAGCGCCGGCGCGCTCGGCTCCTCCCGGGACTGCTGGTGCTGTTGCCAGGGTGAACTCGGCGGGGGCGGAAAATTCCCCGGGGTCGCGGGCCCCGGCTCCTGCAGGGCATTGATGCCCAGTGCGGCGCCGATGAACCCGCCGTCGTGGCCGTGCCCGGAGGCCAGGCCCTGGCCCGCGCCAAGGGCCATCTCCCCGGCGGCGTACTGCCGGAAATCTCCGGCGAGCCGGATGTAGGTGACATCCTTGGCGAGCCGTTTGAGCCGGTCGGCATCTTCCGGGGCCAGGGTGATGTCGAAATTGCCGAGCCGCGGTATCCGTAACCCGTACTCGTAGAGCACGGTATTCGTCTGCTGTACGACCGCCTGCTCGATCACGGGCAGGAGCCCGGACAGGCCGAGGACCGGCCACTCGCCCTGGGAAACGCCCTGGGTCACCGCGACTTTCATCGCCTTGAGCAGCAGGTCTGCGCTCCAGGATTCGACCCCGGCCGGATCGTGCAGATCGGTGCTGCCGGCCAGCGAGGTGATCAGCTGCCGGGCGTCTCGGACGGAGAGCGCGAACTCACCGAAAACCCGCAGGGTGACGATCTGCTCGCTGACCGGGTCGGCGATATCGGCGAGACGGCCGCCGAATTTGATACCGGCGAATTCCCGGGTGGAGACGAAATAGAGCTCGGCCCGGTAGAGGTTGCCGCCGGTCAGTGTGTCCACCAGTGCGCCGAGAACCGGGAGCTCGTCGGCGTCTATCCGGTGCCGGCCCGGTCCCAGCGCGCCCAGGACCTGACCGGACTTCACGAACAACGCGGTCTGATCGGCGTTGACGATGGCGCGGGAGTACCGCCGGATGTTCAGATCCGGCCACTTGTAGACGAGTTGTTTCTTACCGGTCTCGGGGACGGCGATGAACTCGCGTTCGAACCAGGCCATCTGGGTGCTCCCTACGCATTTGACGTGTCCAGCGTATCGACGTTCAGCGGCTCGATCAATGGCTCTTGCAGTACGGCCGACCTCGGGTTTTCACCAAAGTGCCTGGTTTTCACTGCGTTACACATGACGGCCCCCTATTGATCGTGCCGCTAACTAGCGGTACATTGCTCGCAGACATGATCTGCGCCACTCGAAAGGCAACATGATGACAACAGTTCAAGAGCCTCCGGGTCAGGCGGCGCCGGCGAACGGTCTGCACGCCGAAGATGCGGGCTATCACAAGTCGCTGCGGCCCCGGCAGCTCCAGATGATCGCCATCGGTGGCGCCATCGGAACGGGCCTGTTCCTCGGCGCCGGAAGCCGGCTGCACGAGGCCGGCCCCGGTCTGTTCCTGGTATACGCCGTCTGCGGCATCTTCGTATTCTTCATCCTGCGGGCCCTGGGCGAACTGGTCCTGCATCGCCCGTCCTCCGGATCGTTCGTGTCCTACGCCCGTGAGTTCTACGGCGAGAAGCTGGCCTTTGCGGTCGGCTGGATGTACTTCTTCCACTGGTGCATGACCGGCATCGTGGATATCACCGCGATCGCCACCTACGTCCACTTCTGGGGTGCGTTCGAGGTGATACCGCAGTGGACCATCGCGCTGGTCGCGCTGGCCATCGTGGTCGCGATCAACCTGATCTCCGTGAAGTGGTTCGGTGAGCTGGAGTTCTGGGCCGCGCTGATCAAGGTCGTCGCGCTGGTGGCCTTCCTGATCATCGGCACCATCTTCCTGGCCGGTCGCTTCGATATCGAGGGCCAGCCCACCGGTCTCAGTGTCCTCTCCGATAACGGCGGTCTGTTCCCGAGTGGTTTCCTGCCGCTGATCGTCGTCACCACCGGTGTCGTTTTCGCCTATGCCGCTGTCGAACTCGTGGGTACCGCGGCCGGTGAGGCGGAGAACCCCGAGAAGATCATGCCGCGCGCCATCAACTCGGTGATCGCCCGGATCGCGCTGTTCTACGTCGGTTCGCTGGTGCTGCTCGGCCTGCTGCTGCCCTACACCGTCTTCAAGTCCGGTGAGAGCCCGTTCGTCACCTTCTTCTCCAAGATCGGTATCGACGGTGCCGGTTCGGTCATGAACCTGGTGGTGCTGACCGCCGCGTTCTCCAGCCTGAACGCCGGCCTGTACTCGACCGGCCGCATCCTGCGCTCGATGTCCATGAACGGTAGTGCGCCGACCGTCGCGAGCCGGATGTCCAAGAACGGCGTCCCGTACGTGGGCATCCTCGCCACCGGTGTGATCGCGCTGGCGGGTGTCGGGCTGAACGCGGTGGTCCCGGATAAGGCGTTCGAGATCGTGCTGAACGTTTCGGCGCTGGGCACCATCTTCTCGTGGACCGCGATCGTGCTGTGCCAGCTCCAGCTGTGGAAGTGGGCTCGCGACGGCAAGGTGACCCGGCCGAAGTTCCGCCTCCCCGGCACGCCGTACACCAGCTACGCCACCCTGGTGTTCCTGGTCGGTGTGGTGCTGCTGATGCTGTTCAGCGATGAGATCGAACAGCGGGCCGCGGTGATCGCCATGCTGGTGATCGGGGTTCCGGCCCTGGTCGGCGGTTGGTTCCTGGCGCGCAAGCGGGTGGGCGAGCTCACCACCGCACGCGCCGCGGCGCCCGCCGCGCCGGCGCCGGCCGAAGAGCCCGGCAGCACTGTCCGCATCCTCGACGAACCCGAGGATCAGCGGTAAGGCCGAACTGCGTGGAATACCCCGGATAGCAGGTCCGGGGTATTCCGTATTCCCAGAGCAGGGAACGATCGGCTTCTCGCGCCCGCGGACCGGGATCACAATAGACTCTCTCTGTTCTTCCGCGGGTTTGAGAGGTCGTGCATGCCAGAGCAGCCCAGCTCGTCGCAGCCCAGCTCCGAGCGTCCGCTCCCGCCGCCCTGGTCCAAGCGGCGGACCCGTGGTGCGGAAATGCCCCGCCGCGGCGCACACACCTGGTCGACGCTGCGCACCAACAGCAGCGAAAGCGTCCAGCGGGCCGCGGAGTCCGATCTGACCCGAGCCGCCGAGGAACTACTCGCCGAATCCGGCAGCGCCGAACCGCGCAGCGCCACCGACGCCGCCTCGGTCCCCAGCGGATCCGGTGTCTTCGTGCCGGTGACAGTGGGTTCGGTGCCCCCGGTCGTCACCGCGCCCCCGGGATCGGACGGTCCGCCCGCGACGCCGGAGCTGTCGGACTTCGACCGGGCGATCGCCGCGTTGACCGGCGACGATATCGCCCGGCTCAATAGTCTCGGCGGTCCGGACGACGACGACGACCTCGACGAGTTGCTGCTCGCCGACGACGACGAGGATGCAGACGATCCCGACCCGTTCGCCGGCTTCGAGGACGATATGCCCTCCGGGCGCAATGCCCGCTCCCGCCCGAGCGTCCGCCGCCTCGGTGCCGGACTGGTGGCACTGCCGCGGGTGGACCCGGTCGATCCCGCCACCGCGGTGCTCGCGGATCCGGTGGTACCCGAGCACAAGAGGTTCTGCTGGAAATGCCAGGCGCCCAACGGGCGGTCGGGTCCGGACGGGCCCGGCGCGGTGGCCGGGGAATGCGCGCGCTGCGGGTCGGCCTACAACTTCCTGCCCGCACTGTCCGCCGGCGAGGTCGTGGCGGAACAGTACGTGGTCAAAGGCTGTCTGGCGCACGGCGGCCTGGGCTGGATCTATCTGGCGGTCGATACGAATGTCAGTGACCGATGGGTAGTCCTGAAGGGGTTGCAGAACCCCCAGGACTTCGAGGCGCACGTGGTGGCGCTGGCCGAACGCCAGTTCCTCTCCGAGATAACCCATCCCGGCGTGGTCAAGATCTACAACTTCGTCAAGCACCGCTCACACCGCGAGGTGGCCGACGGCTACATCGTCATGGAGTACGTCGGCGGGCGCTCGTTGAAGAAAATGCTGGATATGGCGGGGCCGGAACGTCTTCCGGTGGCCGAGACCATCGCGTACATGATGGAGGTACTGCCCGCTCTCGACTATCTGCACTCGTTCGGGCTGGCCTACAACGACCTCAAACCGGACAACATCATGGTCACCGACGACGAGGTCAAACTCATCGATCTCGGCGCCGTCGCGGCGATGGAATCCTACGGCAGTATCTACGGCACCCCCGGCTATCAGGCGCCGGAGATCATCGAGACCGGCCCGACGGTGGCCACCGACGTGTACGCGGCCGGCCGCACGCTGGCCGCCCTGATCCTGGACCTGCGCAAGGATTCCCACGGCAACTACCGCACCGAGATGCCGACCCCGGAGCAGTACCCGCTGCTGCAGCGCTATCCGTGCCTGTATCGGCTGCTGGTGCGCGCGACGCATGCGGATCCGAGCCGGCGTTTCCCCTCCACCTACGCCATGTACTGTCAGTTGGCCGGGGTGTTGCGGATGGTGCTGGCCGCCGATTCCGGACGCGAACACCCGCAGGCATCGGTGGAGTTCGGCTCGCTGCGTGGGGATTTCGGTATCGACACCTTGATCGGGCAGACCGACGGAATGGTCGACGGCGGGCATCGCAGCCTCGGTCTCGACGCCGCGGCGGTCGTGGCCACCCTGCCGATCCCGCTGATCGACGCCGACGATCCCAGTGTCCAGCTGCTGAGCCCGCTGCTGCACGGTGACGCCCGCCAGACCCTGGACTCATTGCGCCAGACCACCGAACGTATCGCGGCCGGCACCATCGACGCGCCGGAGACCTTCGAGGTCGAGGGGGCGCTCGCTGCCGTTCGCGCCCATCTCGACCTGGGTGAACTCGCTCCGGCGCGCGCACTGCTCGAGGAGCTGCGCCCCCGTGCCGTGACCGACTGGCGGGTCGAATGGTTCAGCGGTGTCATCGATCTGCTGGACGGGCAGTACGAGCTCGCCCATCTGCATTTCGACCAAGTGCACACCATGCTGCCCGGTGAGCTGGCGCCGCCGCTGGCCCTGGCCGCCACGGCCGAACTCGCCCTGCAGACGCTGAGCGATCCCGGCGATTCCGACCGGTGGCACAGCGCCGCGTCGGAGTTCTACCGCTTGGTCTGGCAGACCAATCACGCGGTGGTCAGCGCCGCGTTCGGTCTGGCTCGCCGATTGGCCGCCGACGGTGAACTGTTGCAGGCCGTGCAGGTCCTCGACGAGGTGCCCGAGACCTCCCGGCATCACGGCACCGCCCGGATGACGGGCAGTCTGCTGCTGGTATCACGGCCGCATCGGGAGATCACCGAGATCGATCTGCGCGAGGCGGCCTCGCGGCTGGAACTCGTCGATGAGCCGCGGGCACTGCAGATGCAGGTCGTGGTGGTCGGCGCGGCACTGGAGTGGTTGAAATCCCGGATGCGGCCCGCGTCCGCCGACGCCAGACTGCTCGGCTATCCGCTCACCGTCGCGGGCCTGCGCAGCGGGCTGGAGTCACGGCTGCGTGCCCTGGCCCGGACCGCGCCCGGCCGCCTGCACCGGTATCGGCTGGTGGATCTGGCCAATAGCGTACGACCGCATACGCGCTGGTGAGGGATCAGGACTGCCCGGCGATCCGACGCCGCTTGACCACCGCCGGCAGCAGTGGCGCCGAGACCAGCACGATCACCAGCAACAGCAGCCACAGCCAGCCGCCGTACACCAGCGCGAGAACGAGCGCGAAAATGGCGGCGCCGCCGGCCAGCGCCGCGAAACCGAGGGCCGGATCGGCGGTCTCGTTCGAGCCGGGCGCCGCCGGCGGGGCGGGGAGATCGGTGAACAGGGCCGCGAGTTCCGGGGTGGTCCGCGCGGCGGTGATGGCGGCGGTGCGTTCTTCGTATTCGGCGAGCGAGAGCAGGCCCGAACCGAGATGCTCGGCGAGCTCCCGTAGCGCGCGATCGCGTTGTTCGACGGTGATGCGCGCGCCCGGTAGCTCACTCATACTCGCAGCATAGGACGGTTTCCGTGGTCCGGCTCGGCCCGGCGGTCGCCACTGCCGGGAAGCCGTCACGCGGTTGCTCGGCGCCGATTCCCAGATCTGGGGAGTAATTACGCTGGCTTCACAGAATTGCGGGCAGAGGAGTTGTGTATGTCCACCGTGATCCAGTCTCGGCGCCCGGCCGCCGAGGCATGGGACTGGCAATTGAACGGGTCCTGCCGCGGCCTGGAATCCACCGTGTTCTTCCATCCCGAGGGGGAGCGGGGCCGGGCGCGCGCCGCTCGGGTGCAACGGGCCAAACAGATTTGCGATACCTGCCCGGTCCTCGACCGGTGCCGCAGCTACGCACTGGCGGTGGGCGAGCCGTACGGCGTGTGGGGCGGCATGTCGGAGGACGAGCGCCGCACACATACCCAACGAGCCGTTACTCCGCGCTCGACGAACTAGCGAACCCCACCCCAACTCGGGCTTAATCGGACCTTTCGGTCGTGTCCGGCGCAGGTCGTCGTCTCGCCTTTGTGGTTTCCTTGTTATATGGCTGCTGGTGAGGAGTACACGATCGATGAACTGGCGCGGGCCGCCGGCACGACCGTGCGCAGCCTGCGGGTTTACCACGAACGGGGGGTTCTGCCTCCACCGCAGGTCAAGGGGCGGACGGGTTACTACAGTCCGGATCACCTCAATCGGGTGCGCACGATCAGCAGATTGCTCGATCGCGGCATCAAACTGAACGGGATCAAGGAACTGCTCAAGGCCTGGGACCGTGGGGACGATCTGGGCGACATCCTGGGTGTCGGGCCGCTGCTCGGCGGTATGGAATCCGGCGAACCGTCCGCGGGCGAGTCGGCTGCCCCAGCCGATGCCATTCCCGCCACCGAACTGCAGGAACGCTACGGTTCCGTACCGAACGGGCTGGCCAGGATCGTTGCCGTCGGACTCTACGAGCCGGTCGACGCCGCCACCTATCGGCCCGCCGACCGGCAGCTCATCCGGATCGCCGAACAGTTGGTGGCCGCCGGGGTGCCCGATGCCGAGGTCCTCGGCGAGCTGGAACGGATCCGGGCCGATTGCGATCGGATGGCCCGCCGTTTCGTCGATCTGTTCCATCGCACGGCCTGGCAGAAGTACCAGAACTCCGGGCAGGAAGCCGCCGATCTGGCGGAATTGACCGGACAGTTGCAGCTCGCCCGCACCCTGCCCGGTAAGGCGGCGGCGGAGCTGGTGAACAAGTTCGTCGCGCACTACATCGACAGCGACAGCGAACTCGCCGACCTTCCCGCGGAGAGCTGAACCGCGCACTGCGGCTTCTCCTGCCTGGGAAAGGGGTCGGGGATCGTTGCGTTGGATGACGGTACATTGGACGGTGGCTCTTCCGTCGGCCGGGTCGATGCCCCGGCGAACGACTACTTAGGTAACTTTCCGCTCTCCTACGGATGCGCGCGACCCTGAGCGGGTGCAGAATCTGCTTCTTGGCACCTGACGCGGTAGATGAGGCATGGAATGGGAAGCGTGACACTGTGGATGCAGATATCACTCGACGGGTTCGCGGAGGGACCCGAGGAGGCGGTCCACTGGCCGGTCGTGGACGAGGAACTCTGTACCGAATACCTGGATGAACTCCGCAGAGCCGATCTGCTGCTGTACGGGCGGAGAACCTACGAGATCCTGGCGGCCTTCTGGCCCACCGCCGATCTGGCCCCGGTTTCGCCGTTCTATGTCGACTTCGCGCGATTCTGGCGTGCCGCGCCGAAACTCGTCGTCTCCCGCACCCTGCGCAATCCCTCGTGGAACACCCGGGTCACCGGCCCGGATCCGATCGAGGAGGTGCGGCAACGCCGGGCCGCGGGCCAGGACATGGTGCTCTTCGGCGGGGCGGAAACCGCGCGGTCCTTCATGGCACACGATCTGATCGACGAGTTCCGGCTCTTCGTGCACCCCCTGCTCCTGGGCGGCGGGGTTCCCCTGTTCCGGTCGCCGGTGGACACCAGCGGGCTGCAACTGGTGGATGTACTGACCTTCGACAGCGCGGTGGTCCAGATGCACTACCGCCAGCAGGCCTGCGTGATGTGCTGAGCGCCCCTGGAGCGGGCATCGTGTGAAATGCCCCGGTTCGTCGGACGGTCCGACGTGACGTGCACTAATTTACGGTGCTATGGCGGTGATCTACCCGGACGGTGCGGCACCGGCCGCACCTGCCACCGAGTTCTTCGGCCGGACGCGCGAACTCGCACGCCTGGACGACCTGCTGCGTTCCCACTCGGCACGACTGATCACCCTGGTGGGGCCCGGCGGTATCGGCAAAACCCGACTGGCAGCCGAAGCGACGCGCCGGATCCACCGAGCCGAACCGGACCGGCCCGTGTACTGGGCGCGCCTGGCCGAACTCGAACGAGACTGCGGCCAGTGCGCCGAGAACGTGCTGCGTTCGGTGGTGCGGACCGATATCGGCGATCCCGATGCCCTGGACGTCGCGGTGGGTCCGCCTGCGGGCGCCGTCGCCGAGCACGCGATCCTGGTGCTGGACAATTGCGAGCATGTGCTCGCGGCGGCCGCTCGTGCCGTCATCGACCTGCTCGCCGTCACCCCCGGTCTCACCCTGCTCGCCACCAGCCGCGAGCCCATCGGCTGGGCCGACGAGTACATCCTCGCCGTGCCGCCGCTGTCGGCCTTCGAAGCGCTGCAGCTGTTCCGGCAGCGAGCCGAGCTCACCGGAAACCCCGTGTCCGACGATCCGGCCCAGCTCGCACTGGTACGCCGGATCTGCCGGCGCGTCGAGCACAATCCGCTGTTCCTCCGGCTCGCCGCCGCCCGGCTGCGTCACCAGCCACCGGCCATGGTGCTGGCCGAGCTCAGCGGCGATGCCGCCGATCAGCGCATGCGCTGGTTCCAGAGCACACGGGCGGGTACAGAGCGGCGCCACCGGGGGGTCTACGACGTGATCGCCTGGTCGTTCGATCTGTGTGCGGCCGACGAACAGATGCTGTTACGGCGCATGTCGGTCTTCGCGGCCGGATATGAAACCGACGGGGTCGTGCCGCAGCGCAATGGGGTCGAACTGCCCGCTGTCGTCGCGGTCTGCGCGGACGAGGCGCTGCCCGCCGCGCGGGTGGCTCCGCTGCTGGAGCGGTTGGCCGAACGCTCCCTGGTCTCGACCTTCCGCACCGGGACGAGTGTGCGCTGGTATCTGGTGGAAAGCGTGCGCCTGTTCGCCGGCGACCGCTTGCGCGGCGAACCGGCCGAGGCGGCTCGGATCGCCGCCCGGCATCGCCGCTACCACCGCGATCGCGTGGTCGAGGCGCGTTCGCTCTGGTACGGGCCGGGCGACCGGTCGTGGCTCGACTGGGCGCGGACCTCCTGGGACGACATCCTGATCGGTATCGAAACCGGTCTCAGCGATCCCGCCGAGGCACTCGTCGGCCTGGAGACGGCATCCGTGCTGCTGTCGGTATGGGTGCCGTTCGTCAAGGGTGGTAGCCGGGCGCTCACCAGGCTCACCGCGCAGGCGCTCGACGTCACCCGCGGCGAGGGGGCCACCGAACACCACATCAGAGCCACCGCGCTGCTCGGCTGGTACTACCTGTGGCAGGGCGAGGCCGATCGGGCCGCGGCGCTGCTGGACGAGTGTGTCGGCGGCCCGCCCGCGGCCCGTGTGGGCGATTGCTCCTGGCGGGATACGCCGGGAACGGATATCGGCCTGCCCGCTTCGGTCGAATGGATCCGGGGTCTGGAACTGATGCTGTTCCGGCTGGACCCGCACGCGGTGACGGTGCTGGAACGGGCCGGTCACAAGTTCACCGCGCAGGGCGACCGGGTGGGAGTGGAACGCGGTCAGATCTTCGCGGCGCTCGCGGCCGCCATGCTCGGCGATCCGGAGCGGGCCGACCGGATCACCCGTCGGCACCTGGAACGCTCGGTGGCCTCGGGGTCGTCGCTGGCCGCGAGGTGGGCGGGAGTGGCGCGGACGCTGGCACTCGCGCGTTCGGCCGAGCCCGCGGCCGCGCTGGAGCCGGCCCATATCGCGGTGTCCCGGATGGCCGCCGGCCGTAACACCTGGATGACCTCATGGTCGGTGGCGGTGTGCATGCTGGTGCTGACCCAGGTGCTCGCGGGGGATCCCGCCGCGCTGGGTGCGGCGGCGGCCGTCCGCATCCGTGCCACCGAACTGGCCTGGCTGGTCGGGGTTTTCCGGGCCTGCCACCGCTCGATCGGGGTCTGTATCGAGCGGGTGCCGATGGTGGTGCTCGGCGTGCGCCGGGCGACCGAGGTCGCCACCGCGGTCATCGGACCGGCGGATTTCGCCGTCGCCGAGCAACGGGGCGGACAGTTCCGCCCCGGAAGCGACGCGGTACGGGAGTACCTGCGTCGCCGTTGGCCGGTGTGTCCGGTCGCAGCGGGCACACCGGTCGATCGTGGGGAATCGGCCGATTCGCGCTGGGGGAGCCTATCGCCGGCCGAACGTGAGGTCGCGGTGCTGGCGGCCGCGGGCTGGCCCAACAGTGCCATCGCCGAGCGGCGGGTTAGTTCGGTGCGCACGGTGGACGCGCAGGTCGCCAGCGTCAGGCAGAAGCTCGTGATCGGTTCCCGGCGCCAGATACCGGATCATATTCCGGCCCACCTCGCCGGTGAGGTGGACGCCGAACGGATTACCGCCGCCGGTCGTTCCCGGAGCCGGCTGCGTCCATCGCGCCTGCCCGACCGGTAGTGATCGTGCGGCACCGGGATCACCGGCAGGCGTAGTAGTACGGCTTGTAGGCGCAGATATCGAGGTAGCCGCCCTGGTCGTTGTCGTAGGTGAAGCTGCGCTGGGCCGGGATCGCGTGCACCGGCTCGCTGCGGTTGCTGGGATCGCTGGGGAGGTCGTGGGTGTCGCCGTAGCTGCCCTTGCCCGGGTGGGAGTCGTCGCGGCTGCTGTGGCCGGGGACGTCGGCGAGGGCCAGCTGCGGGGCGATGGTGGCGGGGATCGCGGCGAGCGCTCCGGCCAGCACGGTGGCGGCGGCGATTCTCTTCACGAATCCGAAGGTGCGGGCGATGGTCATGGCGTGCTCCGTTCTGTTCCGGCGGATAGAACTTCTACGGTGAGTCGATGTGTGTGGGTCCGTAGTTCTATGTGCCGCTGTCTAACGGTACGGTACACGAGTGTTTGAATAAGCGTCTACGCATTTCCCACAAATGGGAACGGGGGGCCGCTTTCCCGAGGTGCGAGCAACCGCAGGGACTCGGCCGGCTCCGGAACCCGGGGCCGGAGTTGCCAACACCGCCGGCAGGTACGCGCCGCACCGGCGCGCCGGTTACGAACCGGTCCGCGGCCTCGATATCCAGGTCATTTCCCGAGGTGCCGGCGACGATTTCCGGCACCGCCCGCGGTCGCGCCGCCGACCCGGGTTCAACTCGCGGAGACGCTCGAGCCCGTGGCGGTTAGCGGCTACTCCGGTCGATGCCTCTTGACATCGGACTGGACCGGACAGCCTTTCGGGTCGGCCGATACTGCTGGTCAGCTGATGTTTTTAGAAGGAAACTGCGGTTGTCGGCGACCTCGGCCGCCGGCCCGGCCGCGTGTATTGCCCCGGCCGCTGTATCGCCGACGGCACCCCGGACCTGCGCGGTACCGGAACCCCGTCGGTCCGGCTTCGGTGCGCCGTAGGCGAGCATGCCGACCGGGCGCGGCGATCAGCCTTCGGCCTCGCCATCGGTCGGCGGCGGTCCCGGAGGCGACTCGGCTCGCGCTTTCAGGCGCCCGGCCGGCCGGGCCGCCAGTTCGCGACTTCGGGAATGTCCTCGCCGTGCTCACGGGTCCAGGTGCGGGCCCGCAACCGTGCGTCGACCATCCGCTGGCGCAGCCCCGCCGCCTGCTGCCGCAGCGCGGGCACCCGGTCGATCACATCCATCACCAGGTGGAATCGGTCGAGGTCGTTGAGCATGACCATATCGAACGGGGTCGTGGTGGTGCCGCGTTCCTTGTATCCCCGTACGTGCAGACCCGAGTGATTGGTGCGGCGGTAGGTGAGCCGGTGGATCAGCCACGGATATCCGTGGAAGGCGAAGATCACCGGGGAGTCCCGGGTAAAGAGGGTGTCGAATTCGCTGTCCGGTAGCCCGTGCGGATGTTCGTCGGCAGGTAGCAGGCGCATGAGATCGACCACGTTCACCACCCGCACCCGCAGCCAGGGCAGTTCCTCGCGCAGGATCGCCGCGGCGGCCAAAGTTTCCAGGGTCGGTACGTCACCGGCGCAGGCGAGGACCACATCGGGGGTGGTGGCCGGTTCGTCGCGATGGCCCGCCCACTCCCAGATACCGATACCTCGGGCACAGTGCAGTGCGGCATCGGTGGGTCCGAGCCAATCCGGTTGCGGTTGTTTACCGGCCACCACCACGTTCACGTAGTGCCGGGAGCGCAGACAGTGGTCGTACACCGAGAGCAGGGTATTGGCGTCCGGCGGCAGATACACCCGCACGATCTCGGGTTTCTTGTTCAGCACCACATCGAGGAAACCGGGGTCCTGATGGGTGAAACCGTTGTGGTCCTGCCGCCACACATGCGACGACAACAGATAGTTCAGACTCGCCAGCGGTTGCCGCCACGGCACCGCCGAGCTCGCGTCCAGCCATTTGGCGTGCTGGTTGAACATGGCATCCACGATGTGGACGAACGCCTCGTAGCAGGTGAACACCCCGTGCCGGCCGGTGAGCAGGTAGCCCTCCAGCAGGCCCTGGCACATATGCTCGGACAACACTTCGATCACCCGGCCGGAGCGATCCAATTTCTCGTCGTGGACACCGATCTCGGCCTGCCAGTTGCGACCGGTGACCGCGAGGATGTCCTGCAGCCGGTTGCTGGCCAGCTCATCCGGGGCGAAGGTCAGGAAATTGTCGGGATTGGCCACGGTGACCTCGCGCAACCAGCCGCCGAGCACCCGGGTCGCCTCATGCGCGGTGCGGCCCGGTTCGGCCACGTCGACCGCATGAGCGCGCCAGTCGGGCAACCGTAGATCCCGCACCAGCGCGCCCCCGTTGGCCACCGGATTCGCGCTCATCCGCCGGCCCCCGGCCGGGACGAGCCGGCGCAGTTCCGAGACCGGGGCGCCGGTCTCGTCGAACAGTTCCTCGGGCCGGTACGAGCGCAACCATTCCTCGAGCACCGCCCGATGCGACGCGTCCTCCCGGGCGCCCGGCAGCGGGACCTGATGGGCGCGGAACGTACCCTCCACCGGATCGCCGTCCACGATCGGTGGTCCGGTCCAGCCTTTGGGGGTGCGCAGTACGATCATCGGCCAGTGCGGGCGGGTGGTGTCGCTGCCGTCCCGGGCCGCGCGCTGGATCTGCGCGATCCGCTCCAGGCAGGTGTCCACGGCGGCGGCCATATCCTGATGCACCCGGGCCGGCTCGGCACCGGCCACGATCAGCGGCTCGTAACCGTAACCCCGCAGCAGCGAGACCAACTCGTCCTCGGGGATACGGGCCAGCAGAGTCGGATTCGCGATCTTGTATTCGTTGAGGGCGAGAATCGGCAGGACCGCGCCGTCGCGCGCCGGGTTCAGGAACTTGTTGCAGTGCCAACTGCCCGCGAGCGGTCCGGTTTCGGCTTCACCGTCACCCACTACGCAGAACACCGTGAGATCCGGGTTGTCCAGCGCGGCGCCGAACGCGTGCAACAGCGAATAGCCCAGTTCGCCGCCTTCGTGAAAGGAGCCCGGTGTCTCCGGCGCGCAATGGCTGGGAACCCCACCGGGGAAGGAGAACTGGGCGAACAGCGCGCGCATGCCCTCGCCGTCGCGGGGCACATGGCTGTACAACTCGGAATAGGTGCCCTCGAGCCAGGCGCAGGCGTTCGGCCCCGGTCCGCCGTGCCCGGGCCCGGCGACGAACACGGCGTTCAGATTGCGTGCCTGGATGGCGCGATTGGCGTGCACCCAGACCAGGTTCAGGCCCGGCACCGTGCCGAAATGCCCGAGGAGCCGGGGTTTGATGTGCTCCGGCGCCAACGGTTCGCGCACCAGCGGATTCGCCATCAGATAGATCTGCCCCACCGACAGGTAGTTGGCGGCCCGCCACCATGCGTCGAGGCATTCCAGCTCCTCGGGGTCCAGCGGGCCCGGGGCCGCCGACAGCACATAGGGCCGGGGTGCGACGGATTCACCACCGTGACTGCCCACATTGTCGGCACTGGTGTCCCCGCCTGCACTCGCCAACTGCGTCATACGCCTAACCTCCTGGAGGTCGTGGTCGCGCCGGGCTACCGCACCCCGAGTGCGGACTGCCACCACGATAGCTGGAGGTGTGCCGCACTGCCCTCGGTTCGCCGACGGCGGCCGACGAAAATTCTTCACTCTCGTCCACGCCTTACCCACCCCGGGTGATGGAAACCGGTGCCCGCCCCGGGAACCCGGTGGCTGGTGGAGCCCGCGGCGATTCCGAACGGCTCCGGTCCGATACGACCGGCACCGGCGGGCGGCGAGTGCCGTCTCGGTGCGGTGGTACCGAACCCGAGCCTGCGTGCCGATCGCCACCTTCGGCGTGCACGGCGGCCCCGTGCCGGCGATCCGGAGCGGAGCCGCGATATCGCCGGGTCGCCCGTTCGCGGGCGGCGGTAGGGTGCGGCCCATGCAGACAATCGGCAGGATCCTCGCTGTCACCGCCGTCGCCGCGGCTGCCCTCGGCCTCGGTGGATGCGGCTCCGACGACTCGGGCGACACCGCGACCACCTCCACGGCGGCCGACTCGTCCGCCGCCCCGCGGCAGACCGCGCCCGCCGCGTCGAAGGGCCGCGAATGCACGGCCGACGATATCGACGTGCAGGGTGGGTTCGGCGAGGTCCCGCAGATCACCCTTCCCGATGACTGCGACCCGCCGAAACAGCTCCTGACCAAGGACCTCGTCCCCGGTTCGGGCCCCGGCGCGGCTCCCGGCCGGCAACTGACCATGAACTACGCCCTGGTCGCCTGGTCGGACAAGCAGAAACTGGATTCCTCCTTCGACCGCGGCGAACCCTTCGAGCTCACCCTCGGCGACGGTATGGTCATCCCCGGCTGGGAACAGGGACTCGAAGGCGTCCAGCAGGGTGCCCGCCGGTTGCTGATCATCCCGCCCGACCTGGGCTACGGTGCCGGCGGCAACGGAGTGAAGCCGAACGAGACGCTGGTCTTCGTCACCGACGCCGTATCCGTACCCCAGGGATGAGGTGCTGAGGTACGGCACCCGAGGGCTCCCCGAGCGTTCGCATCACCGCTTGGAGCCCCGCCCCGGTTCCGGAGCGTGGGTGGTCGGCTGTTCACGGAAATGCGACCATCGAACACTTTCCGCGGCTGAGCCATCCAGGCGGGTCGAGGTGCACATTCGCGGACACCTTCCGGCTATGCCGGATGGTCTGCCTCGGCGGTCGGGGTCACCAGGCCCCCGACCCGCGGCGCCGGAGGCGCCGCCATAAACACAGCACCGGGCTGCGGCGCGCGTGACCCGGTCAACTACCCTGGTCGGGATGCGTATCCCGAGCGCGTGAAACCGCAGGTGCCCGCCGCTTCGGTCGGTACGCCGAGGGCGCGTACCCGCGCGCCGTCGCCAGACCACGCGCCATCACCCGGCCACCAGCACGAATATCGTGCGGGCCGGCGAACACGAACCGACGAGAACAAGGAGCATGTCCGTGAAGAGCACCGTCGAGCAGCTGAGCCCGACCCGGGTCCGGATCAATGTCGAGGTGCCCTTCGAGGAGCTGAAGCCGGACTTCGATCGCGCCTACAAGGCCCTGGCCAAGCAGGTGCGCATTCCCGGCTTCCGTCCGGGTAAGGCGCCGGCCAAGCTGCTCGAGGCGCGCCTGGGCCGCGGCGCGGTTCTGGAACAGGTCGTCAACGACGCCCTGCCCGGCCGCTACAGCGAGGCCGTCACCACCTCCGAGGTCAAGGTCATCGGGCAGCCGGAGATCGAGATCACCAAGATCGAGGACGGTCAGGAACTGGCCTTCACCGCCGAGGTGGACGTCCGGCCGGAGATCGCCCTGCCCGCGGACTACAGCACCATCGCCGTCAGCGTGGACGCCATCGAGATCACCGATGCCGATATCGATGAGCAGCTGCAGTCGCTGCGCCAGCGTTTCGGCACTCTCACCGGTGTCGAACGCCCGGCCCAGGAAGGCGATTTCGTCTCCATCGACCTGTCCGCCACCGTCGACGGCGAAGAGGTGCCGGAGGCCGCGACCACCGGTCTGTCGCACGAGGTCGGTTCCGGTCAGCTCATCGAGGGCCTCGACGAAACCCTGATCGGGATGTCGGCCGGGGAATCCAAGGAGTTCACCTCGACCCTGGTGGCCGGTGAGCACGCCGGTCGGGAAGCCACCATCACGGTGACCCTCGGCTCGGTCAAGGAACGTGAGCTGCCCGAGGCGGACGACGAATTCGCCCAGCTGGCCAGCGAATTCGACACCATCGACGAGCTGAAGGACGACCTGCGCTCCCGCGTCGAGCGGGTCAAGAAGGTGCAGCAGGCCGGCGATATCCGCGACAAGGTGCTCGAGCAGCTGCTGGAAAGCGTCGAGGTGCCGCTGCCCGAGGCCGTGGTGAAGGCCGAGATCGACGCTGTCGAGCACGACGCGATCCACGGCTTCGACCACGACGAGGCGAAGTTCGCCGAGGCGCTGGCGGCCCAGGGCTCGAGCCGCGAGGAGTTCGACGCCGACACCAAGGAGGCCGCCGAGAAATCGGTGAAGACCCAGCTGCTGCTGGACGCGGTCGCCGAGGCCGAGGGCACCCAGGTCGGCCAGGAGGAGCTCACCGAGCGCATCCTGTTCCAGGCCCAGCGCTACGGGATGGCGCCCGAGCAGTTCATCCAGCAGGTGCAGCAGGCCGGCCAGCTCGGCGCGGTGTTCGCCGACGTCCGCCGCGGCAAGGCCCTGGCCGAGGTCGTCGGAAAGGTGACGGTCACCGATTCCGCGGGCAACAAGGTCGACACCGACGAAATGTTCGGTACCGCCAAGGAATCCGACGAGGAGACCACCGAAGAGGCCACCTCCGACGCGGAGTGACCCACGCGAGAATTGCGGGTAGGAAGCCCTGAGACCTAGGCGGTGTTGGCAATCCGGAGACAGAAGATCGGCAATCGCTGTCCCGGGTGCGCGCACATCCGAAGCCTCGGGGCTTCTGCGTTCCGCGGGGACGACAGGGCCTGCGGTGCGCGCGCTGCCGGGACTGCGGACCATGCGAGCGGTGCTGTGGGGCGGCGTTCGGGGTTCGGGGACGGTAGTGCTGGGAGACGGTCCTGCTGGGGTGAGCGGGTACTCCTGGGGCCGAGAGTGGGCTTGCACGCGAAGGCGGGAAGAGGGCTCGCTCGTGAAGGCCTGTGTTTTCGGCGCGCTGGCGCGCGCAGGGTTCGTTTGCAGGACGTGGAGCGGTTTCCCGCCGCGAACGGCCGAATCCTCCCGGTGCCGAGTTCGGCGAGGCCCACCAAGGGCTGCGGCCCGTCCCGCGTCTTTGCCGAAGGTGCTGAACGGCCGCACCCGCGGACGGCCGACCGCACATTGCATGCGCCGAAGGTGCGAATCCCGGGCGCGCGACAGCAGGATCGAGGGGGCCGCAACCCCCGCGCCGCCGGAGGCGGCGCCATGATATTGCGCTCTGAGCGAATCGGGGTGGTACCGGGAGTTCGGTGCCGCCCTGCTTCGTTAATGTTTGTGACAGCAACGAGCCGGCGAGAGAAGGCAGGTATCCGTGACAATCAATAAAGCCGAGGTCATGACAGCTCCGACCGCTGGGCTCAATCTCAGCGATTCGGTGTACGAGCGCCTGCTGCGTGAGCGCATCATCTTTCTCGGCACCCAGGTCGACGACGACATCGCGAACAAGATCTGTGCGCAGATCCTGCTGCTGTCCGCGGAGGACCCGACCAAAGATATTTCGCTCTACATCAACTCGCCGGGCGGGTCGGTGAACGCGGGTATGGCGATCTACGACACCATGCAGTACGCCGAATGCGATATCGCGACCACCGCGATGGGTCTGGCCGCGTCCATGGGGCAGTTCCTGCTGACCGCGGGTGCGCCGGGTAAGCGTTTCGCGCTGCCGCACACGCGGATCATGATGCACCAGCCGTCGGCCGGTATCGGTGGTTCGGCCGCGGATATCGCGATCATGGCCGAGCAGTTCGCATACACCAAGCGTGAGCTCAACGAGTTGCAGGCGATGCACACCGGTAAGCCGGTGGACCAGATCAACGCCGACGCCGACCGCGATCGCTGGTTCACACCGGAACAGGCGCTGGAGTACGGCTTCATCGACCGTGTGATCACCAATGCGCGCCAGGCGGGCGGCACGGGCAGCAACTAGGGCGTTGTCGGCGAATCCGCGCCGGGTACCGGCCGGGGGTTCGCGAATCCGTCCGGCGGAAAGCTCACTCACAGACTTGGAGACGAATATGGCCAATCCGAACGATCCTCGTGGCCTCGGCGGTATCGCCCCGGCGGGCCCGCAGTCGCGCTACATCCTGCCGTCGTTCATCGAGCATTCGAGTTTCGGCGTCAAGGAATCCAACCCGTACAACAAGCTGTTCGAGGAGCGCATCATCTTCCTCGGCGTGCAGGTCGACGATGCGTCGGCGAACGACATCATGGCGCAGCTGCTGGTGCTCGAATCGCTGGATCCCGATCGCGACATCACGATGTACATCAATTCGCCGGGTGGCTCGTTCACCTCGCTGATGGCCATCTACGACACCATGCAGTACGTGCGCGCCGATGTCGCGACCGTCTGCCTCGGCCAGGCGGCCTCGGCTGCGGCGGTGCTGCTGGCGGCCGGGACCCCGGGTAAGCGGGCCTGCCTGCCGAACGCCCGTGTGCTGATCCATCAGCCGTCGGTCGAGGGCGGTATCCAGGGACAGGTGTCGGATCTGGAGATCCAGGCGGCCGAGATCGAGCGGATGCGCCGGTTGATGGAGACCACCCTGGCCCGGCACACGGGTAAGGACGCCGATGTCATCCGTAAGGACACCGACCGCGACAAGATCCTGACGGCCGAGGAGGCCAAGGAATACGGGATCATCGACACGGTATTCGACTACCGCAAGCTCAGCGCCCAGAAGTGAGGCGCTTCCGGGTCCGGCGCGCCGTGTGAACGGTACGCCGGACCGGCCGGGCGGCGGGGCCCGGCCCAGGTGGATTCCCGCTGCTGCGTGGCGACACACCCTGGATGATTCGGTATCCGGAAAATGTGCCGTGACGCGGTATCCGCGTGAATCCCCGCACAACCGCGACGAGAAACCTGCCCGAGTTGTCGACCTCCATCGCACACACCGGGTACGGTCAAACCCAGGGACCTTTGTTCCCGGTTGACAGCACCGCCCTTCGATCCGGGTGATCGAGCCGGATTCGCTCCACCGCAGGCGGCGGTCGGCTGGAAGCTGGACGGATGGTTGCACGCGAACAAGGAAGTAGGGACCCACGAGATGGCGCGCATCGGCGACGGCGGCGATCTGCTCAAATGCTCGTTCTGCGGAAAGAGCCAAAAGCAGGTCAAGAAGCTCATTGCGGGACCAGGGGTGTACATCTGCGACGAGTGCATCGATCTGTGCAACGAGATCATCGAGGAGGAGCTGGCCGAGTCCAGCGAGGTCAAACTCGATGAGTTGCCCAAACCCGCGGAGATCCGGGATTTCCTGGAAAACTACGTGATCGGGCAGGATACGGCCAAGCGCACGCTGGCGGTCGCGGTGTACAACCATTACAAGCGTATTCAGGCCGGAGACAAGGGCCGTGATGCGCGCGGGGAAAGCGTCGAGTTGGCGAAGTCCAATATTTTGATGCTCGGCCCGACCGGTTGCGGTAAGACCTATCTGGCGCAGACGCTGGCGAAAATGCTGAATGTGCCGTTCGCGATCGCCGATGCCACCGCGCTCACCGAAGCCGGTTATGTCGGTGAGGACGTCGAGAACATTCTCCTCAAACTCATTCAGGCCGCCGATTACGATGTGAAGCGCGCGGAGACCGGGATCATCTATATCGATGAGGTCGACAAGATCGCTCGCAAGAGCGAGAACCCATCGATCACGCGCGATGTCTCCGGTGAGGGTGTGCAGCAGGCGCTGCTGAAGATCCTGGAGGGAACCCAGGCGAGTGTGCCGCCGCAGGGTGGGCGCAAGCATCCGCATCAGGAGTTCATCCAGATCGACACCACCAATGTGCTGTTCATCGTGGCGGGGGCGTTCGCCGGGCTGGAGAAGATCATCTCCGACCGTACCGGGCATCGTGGGATCGGTTTCGGCGCCGAGGTGCGGTCCAAGGCCGAGATCGACACCACCGATCATTTCGCCGAGGTGATGCCGGAGGATCTGATCAAGTTCGGTCTGATCCCCGAGTTCATCGGCCGGTTGCCGGTGGTGGCGTCGGTGACGAACCTGGACAAGGATTCCCTGGTGAAGATCCTGTCCGAACCCAAGAACGCACTGGTCAAGCAGTACATCCGGCTGTTCGAGATGGATGGCGTGGATCTGGAGTTCACTCGGGACGCGCTCGAGGCCGTGGCCGATCAGGCCATTCTGCGCGGTACCGGTGCCCGCGGGCTCCGCGCCATCATGGAGGAAGTACTGCAGCAGGTCATGTTCGATATTCCGAGCCGCGACGATGTGGCCAAGGTCGTCGTCGACGCGGATACGGTGAACGACAATGTGCTGCCGACCATCGTGCCGCGCAAGCGGGAGCGTCCGGAGCGCCGCGACAAGTCGGCCTGAGAGCCGCGCAGCCGCGGCGATACGCGACGGGGACCGGTCCGGAGCCGTCCCGCAGTATTCTCGGTGACCCCTCGGCATTCGTGCGATGGAGGAGCAGGTCATGGCGGCACAGTTGCTTGCGCGGGATATCCGGTCCGGTCGACGTGGGGATGCAGACAAGCCCACGCGGTGGAGCCGCGTGGGCTTATCGCTGTCGGCGACGGCGGGCGTACTGGTCTCGTTGTTGCTCGCGGCGCCCCCGGCCGGCGCGACTGTGCGCGAGGTCAGTGTGACCCCGGACCTGAACGCCGGTATCCGGACCGACTACGGCACCGGATGCAGCTACACCGTGCGGGCGTGGCTCACCGAGGCGGTGACCGAGGTGACCTTCCTCGACAACGGGGTCCCGTTCGCCACGGTCGCGCCGGCCGGCGGTGGGCTGGCGCTGGTGCACTGGGTGCCCGCCTACGAGGGTGATCACACCCTGCAGGCGGCCCAGCCGACCGGCGGGAACGATCAGGCGCCCTACGTGCGGGTTTTCGTCGGCCGGGGCGCGCACATCGGCTACGCCTGCTGGGTCATCTGAGCCGCCGCGCCGGTTTCACGCCCACGGCACACGGCAGGAATCGGTGCTGAACCCCTGCGCGGTGATGCCGAGGGCGTGGTTGTTGCGGGCCCGCGAGTTCTCCAGGGCGATCTGATACGTCAGTTCGACGACTTCCGCCCGGCTGAAGCGTTTCTCCAGGTCGGCGACCTGCTCGTCGGTGACGGTCATCGGGGTGGCGGTCATGGCGTCGGCGTAGGCGATGGCCGCGCGTTCGTCGTCGGTGTAGTGCGGTGACGTCTCGTAGTCCGCGATGTGCTGGAGCCGCTCGATATCCAGGCCGTCCAGCCGCTGCAGCATGGTCCCGAAATCGACGCACCAGGAGCAGCCGACGGTCCAGGCCGTGCGGTACACCGCGATTTCGCGGATATTGGCCGGCAGTTTCCTCGACGCCTTCTGGGCAAGCATTTCGTGTACCCCACCGGCCACCAGTAGTCCGGTGTGGTGGGCGCCGACGGCGAAGGGTTCGGGGACTTCGCCGAACTGGTGTTTGGCGAACCAGTACAGCGCCCTGGTCAGTAACCCGGCGTTCTCGGGGGCCACGGCCGGAATGCGTGTTGTGCTCATCGGGTCTCCTCTGAGGTGGGTTTTTTCCCTGCAACTCGGACGAGACAGCGGCCCGTGACGTAACGCCCCCGGGCGCCTACTGTGACCGAGCGCACCCATGCCCTGTGCTTAGGGTAGGCCGAGTGCGCGCCGCGGGCCAGGCCGGTGGTAGGCGGCTCCGGGGAGTGAAACGAGGTGGCGGCTCAGCGCGGTCGAGGCGCCACCGCGCGGCTCATTCGGGTTCGACGGACATATCGTCGGCGCCCCAGTAGGCGCGCATCCGGATGATCCGGCCTTCGGCGTCGAACTCCATGGTGTCGATGGGGCTGAGCGTCATGCGCTGCCCGCCCGCTCTGGTCACCAGAGTGAATACGAAGGCGGCGTGGTCTCCGGCGATCCGCACGGTATCCGGGACGAGGCTGGTCTCCCGTTCCAGGCTCGCGATCACGTCGTAGAACTCGCGGATGGCCTGGTGGCCCTGTTTGGGCTCGGTCCCGATCGGGTCCTCGATCACGGCGTCGGGAGCATAGAGATCGACGATATCCGAGGTCGGTCCCGAGCCGACCAATTTCACGTACTGCTCGACCACGTCGCGGATCTCCCGTGCCATCACCACTCCTAGAAATTGAAACGTGTTCTAGGTTTGGGAGCGTAGCAGTCGGGGGCGCGTACGATCGCCGGATCGCAAGACGAAAGGATATTCGCATATATGTCCGCCACGTCGGTGTGACGGAAAAATGCCTGGTAGCCGCGGTGACCGTGCAGGGCGGGCGGGTATCTCCGCTGATCCCTCGGTTCGCCGTTGAACCGCCGCCGTGCAGGTGTGCGTCTGCTCTGGATTTCGCCGAAGCGGGTTCGAGTGTTACGTGTTTCAGGTGTTCTTCCGCGCCGGACGCCGTGGACAGGTCCTCCGGTTTCCGGCCTACTACCAGGCGATCGAATCAGAAAACATTGCTATGACTGCAGGTCCGGACGGTGTGTCGATCGGTCGGTGTCGGTATTGTGATGTTGAATCGACCCGGTCAAACCAGATGTTCGAGCGATGAGTGAAAGCGGAGGAGATATGGCACTGCCAACGATGACCGCGGAACAACGCACGGAGGCTCTGGCCAAAGCGGCGGCGGTGCGCAAGGCGCGCTCCGAACTGATCGGTCAGGTGAAAGACGGCAAAGTCTCGGTCGCCGACCTGCTGCGCAAGGCCGACAGTGATGAACTGGTCAAGAAGACGAAGGTGGTCGCCGTGATCAAGGCGCTGCCCGGTGTCGGCCCGGTGAAGGCCGCCAAGCTGATGGACCAGGCGGATATCCCGGAGGATCGCCGGATCGGCGGGCTGGGCGCCCGTCAGCGGGCGGCGCTGCTGGAGGCGCTGGCCAACTGAGGAGGTGGAGCGTTCGAGGGCGGACGCTCCGAACTCCGGCCGTGGCCGAGCCGGTCGGTGACACGACCGGCGTGGCCCGGCGGGTGGTCTCCGGCTGCCGCTGTATCCGGTTCGCCGATTCCGGGCGGTTCGCGGCCTCGGTCGGGGGATTATGGATAGCGTGGCGGTTATGGCCATCCGCGAAGAACTCGAAGCGTTCCTCGACGAATACCAGTCCACGCTGAGCGCCTACGACGCCGAGCGTACGGCCGCCCTCTGGGGGACTCCGGGCACCATTGTCGGTGACGATTTCGTCGGTGCGCTGCATACACGGGAAGAGATGGCCCAGGGGCTGGCGCAGGCTCATCCCATTTATCAGATGCTGGGGTTGGCGCGGGTCGACCACACCGTGGTCGAGTACGCGGAGCTCACCGGTTCACTGCTGCGCGCGCGGGTGCGCTGGCATTTCTACGACAGCGACGACGCGTTGCTCACCGATAGCGATTACGAGTACCTGCTGCGGCGCGACGACGACGGATTGCGCACCTATGTGGCGGTCGCCATCGACGAGGCCGAGAAATTGGCCCGGGTCGCGACGGACAGGGGCGTTCGGCTGCCGGGTATGTGAGTGTCGCGGCCTTCCGGATACGGGTGTGCCGCTACCGCTCGCCGGACGTGCCGCGGTCGGCGAGCAGCGCCGCTATTCCGTCGAGAATGCGCTCCGTGCCGAATTCGAGGGCGTCGTCGCGTTGCGATGTCGCCGCTTCGGCGGGTGAAGGTTCCGAGATGGCCGCGATCAGCCGCGGGAATCGGTCGCCCGCCAATTCCAGTGCCGCGGCCATCGCGCCGGTGAATTCTTCCTCGGTGGCGCCGGGGCCGACGACCTGCTGGGCCAGGCTGCGCACATGTCCGTTCAGTACGACGAGTGTGTCCAGTCGCTCGGGGCCGGTCAGGGCGATATCCGCCATCGCCTCCAGCGCGGCCTCGGTCCAGCTCAGCTCGTGGGGGCCCATCGGCCGCGCTCCGGCGAGTAGTTCCATCACCCACGGGTGGCGACGGTACCGCTCGAAGGTCAGCAGCGCCCAGGACCGCAGGCCCGTCCGCCACCGCGGGGATCCCGAGGTATCCAGGGCCGGCAGGCCGGTCAGGGCCTTTTCCACCATCAATGCGGTGAGTTCCGCCTTGCCCGGTATATGGCGGTACAGCGACATCTTCGTATAGCCGAGGCGATCGGCCAGTCGCTGCATGGAGAGGGCTGCCAGGCCTTCCGCATCGGCCAGCTCGACCGCCGCGGTGACGATCGCGGCCCGGGTGAGCGTGGGCTTGGGGCCCCGGGTCGGGCGCCGGTCGGTTCCCCAGAGCAGCTCGAGCGCGGTCGGCGTCGTCATGGGTTCCCTTCCGGAGTGGATTGACGTGGAACTGTGTCTACCATACGCTGATCAGCGTCCGACGGAAACAGTTTCTGGTGGACGCAAATTATGAATGGAGTTCGTCATGCAGAACCGCACCGTTCTCGTCTCCGGGGCGAGCATCGCCGGCCCCGCGCTCGCCTACTGGCTCGACCGCTACGGGTTCGACGTGACCGTGGTGGAACGGGCCCCGGCCCTGCGCCCGGGTGGGCAGGCCGTCGACTTCAAGGGGTCCGTGCAGCGCACGGTGCTCGAGCGGATGGGTGTCCACGACGAGATCCGGCGGCACAGCACCGGGGCCACCGATATGGTCTTCGTGGATGCCGCCGGCCGGGAACGGGCACGGATGTCCGGTGACTTCACCGGCGGCGATGTCGAGATCCTGCGGGGCGAGCTGGCCCGGATCCTCTACGCCGCGACCGCCGAGCGCTGCACCTATGTCTTCGGTGACTCCATCAGCGCGCTGCGGGAGACCGGCAGCGGTGTCGAGGTCGAGTTCGAGCACGGTCCGGCGCGCCGCTTCGACCTGGTGTTCGGCGCGGACGGCATCCATTCCCGGGTGCGCCGGCTGGCGTTCGGCCCGGAGGAGAAGTTCGTCGGGCACCGCGGTTACTACTACGCCATCGCCGGGGAACCACTCGCCGCCGAACCCGGCGACGGACCGCGGCGGCGAGTGTCCCACGCGTACAGCGCGCCGGGCCGGCTCGCGGTCCGCGGTGGGCCCAAGGCGCAGCAGATGTACATGTTCGCCTCCGCCGCACGGGAATTCGCCGACGAAGCCGAGAAGCGGCGCGTGCTGGTCGAACACTTCGCCGGGATGAACGCACCGGTCGCCGAAATGCTCGCCGAACTGCCCGGACACGACGACTTCTACCTCGACGCACTGGCCCGGGTACGGATGCCCAGCTATGTATCGGGCCGGGTGGCCCTGGTCGGCGACAGCGCCTACGGCAACACCCTGGCCGGCTTCGGAACCGGACTGGCGGTGGTGGGAGCCTATGTGCTGGCGGGTGAACTGGCCGCCGCGGCGGGTGAGCACACCGCGGCCTTCGCCCGGTACGACCGGATCATGCGCCGATACGCGAAACTCGGGGGCAGCAGCAGCCCGGGCCCGTTCCTGGCGCCGAAAACGGCTGCGGGCCTGCGGTTGCGCAACTGGTTCCTGGGGTCACGCTGGTTCGACCTGATGGACAAGTTCGCCGGCGACGCCAAGGACGATATCGAGTTGGCCGACTACGCCGGTGCGGTCACGCGGTAGCGAGTACGGTTTCGGCCCCGCACACTCCGTGCCGGGGGTCGGGCGCGTCTCGCCGAATCTCGAAAAAAACCTACCGTTGGCGCCGAAGCCGGGCCCTACCGTTCGCGCTCGGAGGAAGGTGCCGAGGCCACCCCGGCCCGGGTCATCCGGTGGCGCCGATACCGCGGATCCGCTCCGGATGGGTGTAGATGTTCATGGTGTCGCCGCGTACGAACCCCGCCAGGGTGAGACCGGCCTCGTCGGCCAGGTCCACCGCCAGCGAACTGGGCGCCGAGACGGCGGCGAGGATCGGGATACCGGCCAGGACAGCTTTCTGTGCCAATTCGAACGATGCGCGCCCACTCACCACGAGCACGAGATCCAACGCCGGTATACGGTTTTCGCGCAGCGCCCAGCCGATCACCTTGTCCACGGCATTGTGACGGCCGATGTCCTCACGTACGACCAGGGCGGCACCGTCGGTGGTGAACAGGCCCGCCCCGTGCAGCCCGCCCGTGGCATCGAAAACCGACTGGTGGGCGCGCAGGCGATCCGGCAGGGCCGCCAAGACTGCGGCGTCCAGCAGCGGGCGCGGCGCCGGCAGCGGATACCGGCTGCGCATCCGGACCTCGTCGAGCGCGGTGCGCCCGCAGAGCCCGCAGGCGCCGGTGGTGAGGAACGGCCGGTCCGGCAGCACGATCGGGGCGTGCAGACCCACATCCAGCACGTTGTAGGTGTTGCGGCCCTCGTCGTCGGTTCCGGCACAGTAGCGGGCGCTGTGGATATCGGCGGCCGCGCCGATCAGGGTCTCACCGAACAGGAAACCGTGCACCAGGTCGATATCGTGGCCGGGCGTACGCATGGTGACGGTGAGCGACTCGCCGCGCACCCGGATCTCCAGGGGCTCTTCCACGGCCAAGGTGTCGGGACGGACGATCTCCCCGGACGGGGTGATACGCCGCATACGGCGGCGGGCGGTAACTCTGCTCATCGGCGGTGGGTAGGGGGTTCGAGCCGGACGGTGACGGCTTTCGACACCGGGGTGTTCGAGCGGGCGGCCACATGATCGAGCGGTACCAGCGGGTTCGTCTCGGGGTAGTAGGCGGCGGCATTGCCGCGCGGAGTGGAGTAGGCCACCACCCGGAAACCCTCGACCCGCCGATCGACGCCGTCGCTCCACTCCGAGACCAGATCGACGAGATCGCCGTCGTGGAAACCCAGGTCGGCGATATCCGCGGCGTTCACCAGCACCACCCGGCGCCCGTGATGGACCCCGCGATAGCGGTCGTCGAGACCGTAGATGGTGGTGTTGTACTGGTCGTGGCTGCGCAGGGTCTGCAGGATCAGCCGTCCCGGCGGAACCGGCACCCAGCGCAGTTCGTTCACCGCGAAATTGGCCTTCCCGGTGGCGGTCCGGAATTCGCGGGAATCGCGCGGCGGATGGGGCAGGACGAAACCGTTGCGCTGCCGAACCCGGGTGTTGTAACCGGCGCACCCGGGCACCACCCGGGCAATGGCATCGCGGATGAGGTCGTAGTCACCGCGGAACCGGTCCCACGGCACCGGATGGTCCGGGCCGAGCAGTTCCCGGGCGAGTTCGCAGACGATGGCGACCTCGCTGCGCAGTTCCGGGCCGACCGGTTTCAGCCTGCCGGTGGACAGGTGCACCATCGACATCGAATCCTCCACCGAGACCTGTTGCCGCACCCCGTTCTGGATATCCAGGTCGGTGCGGCCCAGGGTCGGCAGGATCACGGCGGTTTCCCCGTGCACGACATGGCTGCGGTTCAGCTTGGTGGAGACCTGCACGGTCAGCGCGCACCGGCGCAGCGCCGCTTCGGTGACCGCGGTATCAGGGGTGGCGGAGACGAAATTGCCGCCCATACCGAAGAAGACGCGGGCGTGGCCGTCGCGCAGAGCCCGGATGGCGGCGACGGTGTCGTAACCGTGCGCCCGCGGACTGGTGATCCCGAACTCCCGGTCCAGGGCGGCCAGAAAGGATTCGGGCGCCTGCTCCCAGATACCCATGGTGCGGTCGCCCTGCACATTGGAATGTCCGCGCACCGGGCACAGGCCCGCCCCCGGCCTACCGATCATGCCGCGGGCCAGCAGCAGATTGGCCGCTTCCTCGATCGTGGCCACCGCGTGCGTGTGCTGGGTGAGTCCCATCGCCCAGCACACGATGGTGCTCGTCGAACCGGCCAGCAGTGCGGCCGTGCGTTCGAGGTCCGCGCGGGACAGTCCGGTCGCGGTGAGCACAGTGTCCAGGTCGACAGCGCGGATATGCCGCTCGTAGTCGGCGAAACCGGCGGTGTGCGCGTCGACGAAGGCCCGGTCCAGCACGGTGCCGGGAGCCCGGTCCTCGGCCTCGAACAGCAGTTTCGCCAAGCCCTGGAACAGCGCCATATCGCCGCCCAGGCGGATCTGCAGGAATTCGTCGGCGATATCCACGCCGGTGGTCAGGCCCCGGACGGTCTGGGGATCGCGGAAACCGATCAGGCCGGTCTCGGGTAGCGGATTGATCGCGATGATGCGCGCGCCCGCCTTCTTCGCGTCGGCGAGGGCGCTGAGCATCCGCGGATGGTTGGTACCCGGATTCTGGCCGGCGACCAGGATCAGGTCGGCGGCCGCGAAATCGTCGATGGTCACCGAACCCTTGCCGATACCGATCGAACCGGTCAGCGCGGTACCTGAGGACTCGTGGCACATATTGCTGCAGTCGGGCAGATTATTGGTCCCGAAACTGCGCACCAGCAGCTGGTATAGGAACGCCGTCTCGTTGGCGGTACGGCCGGAGGTGTAGAAGACGGCCTCGTCCGGCGAGTCCAGGCGGCGGAGCTGCTCGGTGATGAGCCGGTAGGCCTCCGCCCAGGAAATGGGGGAGTAGTGGGTGTCACCGGGCCGCAGCACCATCGGATGGGTGAGCCGGCCCTGCCGCCCCAGCCAGTAGCCGGACCGTTGCGCGAGTTCGTCGATCGAATACCGGGCGAAGAACTCCGGCCCGACCGTCTCGAGCGTCGCCTCCTCGGCGACGGCCTTCGCGCCGTTCTCACAGAACTCGGCGGGCCGGCGATGACCGCTCGGTTCCGGCCAGGCGCAGCCCGGACAGTCGAATCCGTGCACCTGATTGACCCGCGCCAGGGTCCGCGCGGTGCGCACGACACCCATATCGGATACCGCCCGCTGCAGCGCCACGGCCACCGCTCGGACCCCCGCCGCCTGCTCCTTCGGCGGGGTGACAGTCAGTTCGGACTCGTCGAAATCGTCGGTCGGGGCGTTGCGGTGCATACCGACCATTGTGGGGTGTGCGGTGGACCATCCATAGAGCGGGAGCCGTTGAGCACTCGTATGTGCTGTGAGCCTGCTGAGGTCGGCCGCGGTTTCGGGTTGCGGTCGGGCGAACCGGCGACTTCGAGAGGCGGCAGTCCTGTGGCCCACTCGGCTGTGCGCATGTACGTTCCGCATGCGTTTCGTCTATTGCGGATGTTCGGCTTGCGCGTCCGGGCCCCGAGGGGCGGCGGGCGCCGGGGTCAGGCAGCGCCGCCGTGGTAGGTGAGGACCTGTTCGCTGATGCGGATCCGGCCGCCGGGTGGGAGTTCGGTCGGGGACTGGCTGATCCGGGTCCAGCGCGGTTCGCCGGGGGTGGAGACGAAGGTTCCGGCGGCGGTTCCGGCGTCGCGGAGGAAGACCTTGCCCGAATCGACCGAGAGATAGGCGTGGACCCGGGAGATGTGACGATCGCGCTGCAGGACGAGGGGCGCGGCGGTTTTGCGGCGTACCGATTCGTCGACCGACGGGCCGCGGCCGATGACGTAGGCGCGGTCCAGCGGGTAGGCGGTACCGTCCTCGGCCACCAGGGTCGGCGGGGCCGGATGGGCTGGTTCGGCGCCGGGTGCCGCGCGGCTGTGCGGATGGGCCCTGGCCGGTTCCTTGCGCAGGCGGATCGGTTCCGGATCGACCCGCATGGGTGTCGGCGCGGCCGACCACGCGCGGGTGCCGGGCAACGGTTCCGCGGCGGGGGCTTCGGCGAGGCCGGTGCGGGGCCCGGGGTGCGATTCGGGTTCCGGTTCGCTCGCGGCGAGCCCGGCCGGCGCCGTCGCCACGGGCTCGTAGGAGGCGGCCGCCTTTTTCGCCGGGGTGGTGGCCCGGTTCTGGTTCTTGGTGCTGCGGCGCACCGCGGCCTTGATGACGAAACCACCGCCGGGCACCACTCCGGCGCGCAGATCGGTGCGCGGATACGGCGTGATCCGGCTGTCGGCCCCGGGGCCCACGGTCAGTGTGCGTACCGGGTCGCGGACGATCTCGTCCACCCAGGTGAAGGCGCGGGCGCCGACGAGCCGCCGGGAGCCCTCGGCGCCGGAGATCATCGCCGATACCGGCCCGCGCAGCAGGACCAAGG
The DNA here is from genome assembly GCA_040674215.1 of Nocardia sp. NPDC050193. Taxonomy (GTDB): domain Bacteria; phylum Actinomycetota; class Actinomycetes; order Mycobacteriales; family Mycobacteriaceae; genus Nocardia. Next base: position 207,549 of record JBFARE010000004.1, read on the forward strand.
TGCCGTCGGTGGTAGGCGCGACGAGTCCGAACGGGGGCGGCTCCGAACCGGTACCGAAGACGACCGCGGCGAGCCGCTGGGCGATGGCCGCCCCGGGATGCTCGGCGTCCGCCACGGCTTCGACCGCACCGAGTATCCGCTCGGTGGACGCGTTGGCGCCCACCAGATAGATCACGACGTCGCCGAACCGCGCGACCAGGCCCTCGCCCGGTGCGATCCCGATAGTGGACGTATCAACGCGCACCCGCGGCTCCTTCCTGGCGCACCACCGGATCCAGCATAGATGCGAATCCGTTACCCGGCTTATGAGATGGTGACGATGGATCGCCGGGGTGAGCGGGAAGACCACCTCGCCGCACGGAACAGAGAGTAGGGACCGTTATGCCGCTCAGCGCACCGGACGAACGCACCGCGGTCGCTGCCGGGTTATCGGCCGGGCGTCCGACGCCGTCGTACGTCGTCCGGGCGGGTGCGGCGTGATCCGCGCGGCGAGCGCCGCGGATATCCCGGTGCTGCAGGAGATCGAGGTGCGGGCGGGGCAGCCGTTCGCGGCGCTGGGGATGGACGTGGTCGCCGGTGATGAACCGTTGCCGGCCGAGGTATTGGGCGAATTCGTCCTGGACGAGCGCGCCTGGGTCTGGGAGGCCGGCGGCCGTGGCCCGGTGGGTTATCTCATCGCGAGCATCGTCGACGGGAACGCCCATATCGATCAGGTGTCGGTACTGCCCGAATACCGTGGGGCGGGGATTGGCCGGCGCCTGATCGACCGCGCGGTGCGCTGGGCCGCCGACCACCGGTTGCCCGCGATAACGCTCACCACGTTCACCGAGGTGCCGTGGAACGGGCCGTATTACCAGCGGCTGGGTTTCCGCTATCTCGATCCGGCCGCGGAGACACCGCAGCTGCACGCTGTGCGGGCCGCCGAGATCGCGCACGGTCTCGACCGCTGGCCCCGGTCGTGTATGTGGGCCGCGGTCGGGACCTGGGAGTACGCCTGAGTTCACACCGCGGCGGCCACCGCGGCTTCGGCGGCGGCCAGGGCAGCGGCCCGGTCGGCCGGGACCAGCCCGATCCGGGTGCGGCGGTCCAAAAGATCACCGGCGTCGAGAGCGCCCTCCTGCTCCAGTGACCACCGGAACTCCGCCGCGAGCACATCCGCCCCGGGCGCGACCGGGACGGCCAGATCGGGGTTCGCGGCGGTGAGCGCGACGACCGCGGGGGCATCGGCGCCGTAACGTTCGATCAGCAGCTGGGGCGCCGCCAACCGGTCCCGTGCCGCCCCGGCGACCGCGCCGGCCAGCGGCAGATTCTTCGTCCGGCACGGGCCGGCGCTCAGGCGCGCTCGGGCCACAGCGGCGTCGACGGCGTCCTGCGCCATCTTGCGGTAGGTGGTGAGTTTGCCGCCGACCACCGTCACCAGTCCGCTCGGCGCGGTGAGCACCGCGTGTTCCCGGGAGATATCGGCCGTGCTGTCGCCGGCCGTGCGCAGCAGCGGCCGCAGGCCGGCGTAACTGCCGCGGATATCGGTGTGGGTCAGCGGGATGCGCAGCACCGTGTTGACCGTGTCGAGCAGGAAGTCGATCTCGGTGCCGGTGGGCCGTGGTTCGTCGGGGACGGGCCCGGGTGCGTCCTCATCGGTCAATCCCAGGTAGACCCGTCCGTGGGGGGCCGGCAGGGCGAAGATGAACCGGCCGACGCCGCCGGGCACCGGCACGGTCAGTGCCGCGGTGAGCCCGCCGAAGGCGGCGGCGTCGAACACCAGATGGGTGCCGCGGCTGGGCCGCAACTCGATACTGGGATCGACCTGGTCCGCCCAGACACCGGTCGCGTTGACCACGGCCGCGGCCCGCACCTCGAGGCTTTCGCCGGTCACGGTGTCGCGCAGAACGGCCCCGGTACCGTCGACCTGTTCGGCGGCGACCCGGGTCAGTACGGTCGCGCCGTGCGCGGCCGCGGTGCGGGCCAGCGCGACCACGAGCCGCGCGTCGTCCACCAATTGCCCGTCCCAGGCCTGCAGGCCGCCGCGCAGCCCGTGCTGCCGCACCGTCGGTGCCAGTCGCAGTGCTTCGGCCCGGGTCACCCGCCGCGACCGCGGTAGCAGTGCTCCCGGCGTACCCGCGCCCACCCGCAGCACGTCGCCGGCCAGGAAACCCGCCCGGATCAGGCTCCGGGTGGACAACTCGATCCCGGGCAGCAGCGGGACCAGCTGGGGGAGTGGCCGGACCAGATGGGGCGCGGTGCGGCGCAGCAGGATGCCGCGCTCGACCGCGCTCTCGTGCGCGATGCCGATCTTCCCGCTCGCCAGATAGCGCAGTCCGCCGTGCACCAGTTTCGAACTCCACCGGCTGGTGCCGTGTGCGAGGTCGTGGCGTTCCACCAGGACGGTGCGCAGCCCGCGGGCGGCGGCATCGAGCGCGACGCCGGCGCCGGTGACGCCGCCCCCGATCACCAGCAGGTCGATCTCCGGGTGGTCACCCAGGGTCGTGAGCTCACGACGCCGGCGATGCGCGTTCAACGCGGGCCCCACGGTGGGGGAAGGGTTCTGGGCCATCTGTTTCTGGGCACGACGCCCGCCGGGGTGACGGCACGGAAGGCGGGCACGATCGCCGCTGCTTCCGGATGCGCCGGGCGCTACTCCTTCCTGGCAGGTGGGATCACGGGGCGAGATAGGTATCGAGAGCGTGCCGGAGTTCGGTGTCGAGCGCGGATCCGTCGAGCAGATGGGCGACCGTGGCCGCCGACTGCACCGCGGACTGGGTGATCAGCAGCATCATGGCCGCCAACCGGCCGGGATCACCGGCCCGGACCGATCCGTCGGCCTGGCCGTCCCGGATGCCGGTGAGGAACAGGTCGAGCAGTTGCCGCTGGTTGCGTCCCAGACGGCCGAAGACGTAGGTGAGCATCAGATCGGTGTCGGTGCGGAAGATCTTGCCGAACAGTGAGTTCGACCGGACCTCCGCCGCGCCGGTCACCACCCCGGTGACCAGCCGGTCCCGGGCCGGGCCGCCGGTCGGCACGGCCGCGGCGATGATCTCGCGGAGTTCGCGCACCAGTAGTTCGGCGACCAGATCGCGGCTGTCGGACCACCGGCGGTAGACGGTCGGCCGGCTCACGCCCGCCCGGCGGGCGACCTCGGTGAGCGTGGTTCGCCGGACACCGAACTCGGCGACGCACTCCCGGGCCGCATCCAGGATCGTCTGCTCGACCGCCGCTGCACCGGATGACACGGACTCGACCTCGTCTCCACTTCGGATTACTGCTTGACACTCTATGTCAAACTGTAACGCATGACAGCTGAGGAAAGCGAACGTCCGGTGAACTCGGCGTCGAGCGCGCAGCGACCGGATATGGTGTGGGACGCCTGGGGTGTCCCCGCCGGGCACACACCGCTGCCCGAGCAGATCCGCGGCCTGCTGACCCAGGTGTTCGGAGTCTCCGGGGAGCCGGCGACGCGTCGTGATGAGGGCGATGTGCCGCTCCGGCCGTCGGTCCTGTCCCCGGACCGGCGGGCCGGTCTGGCAGACCTCGTCGGCGCGGACCACGTCTCCACCGAACCGGTCACCCGGCTGCGGCACGCCGGCGGAAAGAGCACCCCCGACCTGCTGCGACGCCGTGATCCGGCTCCCCAGGACGCACCGGACGCGGTGGTCTTCCCCGCCGGCCACGACGAGGTGGCCGCCGTCCTCGCCTACTGCTCGGAGCAGGGCATCGCCGTGGTGCCCTTCGGTGGCGGCACCAGTGTGGTCGGCGGGCTCGACCCGGTGCGCGGTGCGTTCGACACGGTGATCGCGCTGGACCTGCGCCGGCTGGACGCCCTGCTGGACTGCGACCAGATCTCCGGGACCGCCACCTTCGGCGCCGGGGTCACCGGCCCGCGTGCCGAACAGTTGCTCGCCGAGCACGGGCTCTCGCTCGGACATTTCCCGCAGAGTTTCGAATTCGCCAGTATCGGTGGCTTCGCCGCGACCCGGTCGTCGGGTCAGGCGTCCGCGGGGTACGGCCGATTCGACGATATGGTCCAGCGGGTCCGGGTGGCCACGCCCACAGGAAGTGTGCGGCTGGGCCGGGCGCCCGCCTCGGCCGCCGGACCCGATCTGCGTGAACTGTTCGTCGGTTCGGAGGGCGCGCTCGGCGTCCTCACCGAGGTCACGGTCCGGGTCCATCCCGTTCCGCAGACCACCACCCATATGGCCTGGTCCTTCCCGGATTTCGCGACCGGAGCCGCCGCCTTGCGCGCCGTCGTGCAGGCGGGCGCGGCGCCGACGGTGCTGCGGTTGTCCGACGAAGCCGAAACCGGGCTGAACCTGGCGCGGGCCGGAAATGTGGGCGGGGCATCGGTTTCCGGTTGTCTCGCGGTGACCACCTTCGAGGGCACCGCCGCCCACACTGCGGCCCGTGGCGCCGAGGCCACCGCACTACTGCGCGCCGCCGGGGGTACCGAACTCGGTCCGGACCCGGCCCGGGAGTGGCAGCACGGTCGTTTCGCGGCCCCCTACCTGCGTGATGCGCTCCTGGATGTCGGGGTGCTGTGCGAAACCCTGGAGACCGCGACCACCTGGAGCGCGCTGTCCGAACTGAAGGCGAAGGTGACGAACGCGCTCACCGATTCGCTGACCGCCCAGGGCGCGCCCGCCCTGGTGATGTGCCATATTTCGCACACCTATCCGACCGGCGCGTCACTGTATTTCACGGTGGTGGCCAAATCGCTCGACGACCCGATCGCGCAGTGGCGGGCCGCGAAAGCGGCCGCCGGCGACGCCATCGCCGCCGCCGACGCCACCATCACCCATCATCACGCGGTGGGTGCCGATCACCGCGCCTGGTTGCCCGGCGAGATCGGCGACCTGGGCGTGCGGGTATTGCGTGCGGTGAAACGCGAGATCGACCCGGCCGGCATCCTCAACCCTGGCAAACTGCTGCCATGACACGCGCAGCGGAGCCGCGGGAGGTGCGTACGGTCGCCGTGGTGACCAACCGGGCCTCCGGGCAGGGCCGGGCGCGCGAGGCCGCCCGCACCGTTGCCGAGCGGCTGAGCGCAGCCGGTGTGGCGGTCGTCGAGATCCACGCGCCTTCCGCCGAGCGGACCCGTGAACAGGTGCGCGACGTGGTGACCGGCGGCGCGCCCGACGCGGTTGTCTGCGTCGGGGGCGACGGTCTGGTGAACACGATCCTGGACCCCCTGGCCCGTTCCGGCGTACCGCTGGCCCTGGTCCCGGCGGGTACGGGCAACGATCTGGCGCGTGAACTCGGTATCGTCGACGAGCCCGCGCGCGCTGCGGAACTGGTCCGATCCGGGCAGGTGCGCACTCTCGACCTGGGCCGGCTGGAACCCGCCGGGCACGACCCGATGTGGTTCGCCACCGTCGCGTGTACCGGCTTCGACGCCCGGGTCACCCTGCGGGCCAACCGGATGCGTTACCCGCGCGGCCGGTCCCGCTACACCTTGGCCGCGGTCGCGGAGATCACGCACGGAATCGCGGTGCCCTACCGGATCGAATTGGGCGGCCCGGCCGCGGAGGTGATCACCACCGAGGCATTGCTGGTCGCGGTGGGCAACACCACCACCTACGGCGGCGGCATGCTCATCTGCCCGGACGCCCGGTGCGACGACGGCCTGCTCGATGTGACCGTCGTCGGCAAGGTCTCCCATCTGGAGATGCTGCGGATCCTGCCCGCCCTCTCGGCGGGCCGGCGCATCGATCACCCCGCGGTGAGCCAGTACCGGGCCGAATCCCTGAGTCTGACCGCTCCCGGCGCGCCGGCCACCGCCGACGGCGAACCCGCGGGCCGGCTGCCGCTCACCGTGCGCGTCGAACCCCGGGCGCTCACCGTACTGACTCCCTGACCCGGCGCGGTCAGGCGGCGAACCGGACCCGCAGCCGGTCCACGCCGATCCGGTCGACCACTACGACCGAGGCGGGCGCGGGCCGGGGACCGGTTCCGGCTTCCAGCCGCCCGAGCATCCGTCTCCAGCGCCACACGTGCCAGTGGAACGACAGCCGCCCGACCCGCCGCCCCCGCGCGTACTGTCCGGCCCGGGCGACCGTCGCCGGTACATCCAGCAGCACCATGTGCAGTTCGCGGCCGTGCCGGACGGCCCAGCGCGTCAGCATCCGGCGCGTGAAACCGATGGTGCCGCAATCGTGGATCACCACGGGGCCGGTGTGATCGCGCAGTGCGACCCAGATGCGGCCGAAATGCACCACGTGCACCACCGGCCGCCACAGCGGGTAGGGCAGCCAGGCCAGCCGGCGCCGCCACGCGTTGCGGGCGTGGATGGAATCGAGCACGACCGACTGATCGGGACCGGGTAGCGCCTGCTCGGCATCGGGATCGGAACCGAACAGCCGGCGCAACGCGGTGCTCTTGCCCGCGCCGGGAATTCCGGCGAACAGCACGGCCGCGCCGGCCGGGTACCGCAGCTCCCGTGTCGGCCGGCCCCGTAGGTCGTCGACGGCCCGGGGCCGGACGATCTCCGAATCCGATTCGGGGAAGATGGATTCCGCGGGGTTCAACGGTACCGAGTCGAGCGGGGGGTTCACCCCGTCCAGAGTCCCCAGTCGAACCGGTTTCGGCAAGAATGTCGCCTTTGTCCGCTCGAGGTCACAGGTTCCGGCCGGGACCGCCCCGCGCGGCGAGCGGGGCGCCCGCCTGGGAATCCCGGTGCTCAAGCTGAGAATTGTTTATGGATTGGCAGCGCAGGCCAGGATCGGCGGTAGTCTTACTGCTGTAGGCGGAGTCTTCGGTGTCCCTCATCCACCGAAGGCTTCGCCTCGCTTTTCTCCGCCACCTTTCCCGGGGTCCGGCGTGGCGCAACCTCCCTCGTTGCTGTCCTCCCACGGTCGCGTTCTTCCATACGTCTCACGTAGCGGGACGCCGCTGTTCGCATTCGCGACACCGAGCATCCGGCAGGCCGCTCGTCCCGGTCGGGCCCACCCTTGTGCACTGCGATCGAAGGCCCGCGATCGGCCGTACGTGTGCCTGTCCCGGCCGGCCGGGAGTGAAGGCGCCTCGCGTTCCTTCCGGAGAACAGCATCCGTGGTCGTGGCCCGGCCCGTATCTCGACCGGTGAAGCGTGGGAGCGCGGCGACCGATCGTGCGTGGCCGGCCGTCCGTGGGGGGCTGCCATCGGCCACCGGCAGTGCGGCCGGCCTGCCCGGGCCCGCCGGGGTGGGCGTCGGCGCTCGCCTCGTGTCCGTTCCGGGCGGTCGGGCTCCGACCCCGCGGCACCGGCGGCGACGCCCTAGACACTAGAATCGCGGCGTGACCAGCGCAGCCCCTGACAACACGCGTAATCGTGCCGATGCCCTCCCCAAGAGCTGGAATCCCGGCGAGGTGGAGGCCGACCTGTACGAGCGCTGGGTAGCCGCCGGTTATTTCCGGGCCGACCCGCACAGTTCCGCGCCCGCGTACTCGATCGTGCTGCCGCCGCCCAATGTGACGGGCACGCTGCACATGGGTCATGCGCTCGATCACACGCTGATGGACACCCTGGCACGCCGTAAACGGATGCAGGGTTACGAGGTGCTGTGGCTGCCCGGGATGGATCACGCCGGTATCGCCACCCAGACGGTGGTGGAGAAGCAGCTCGCCGCGGACGGGAAGACCAAAGAAGATTTCGGCCGCGAACTGTTCGTGCAGAAGGTGTGGGACTGGAAGCGGGAATCCGGTGGCGCGATCCAGTGGCAGATGCGCGCGCTCGGCGACAGTGTGGACTGGTCGCGGGACCGGTTCACCATGGACGAGGGCCTGTCGCGCGCGGTCCAGACGATCTTCAAACGCCTCTACGACGCGGGCCTGATCTATCGCGCCGAGCGGCTGGTGAACTGGTCGCCGGAACTGCGTACCGCCATCTCCGATATCGAGGTCAAATACGAGGACGTCGAGGGCGAACTGGTGTCGCTGCGATACGGATCGCTCGACGATGCCCAACCGCATGTCGTGGTCGCCACCACCCGGGTGGAGACCATGCTCGGCGACACCGCGGTCGCGGTGCATCCGGAGGATCCCCGGTACCGGGAGCTGATCGGTACCACCCTCGAGCATCCGATCACCGGCCGGCAGATCCCGATCATCGCCGACGACTACGTGGATCCCGAATTCGGTTCCGGCGCCGTGAAGATCACGCCCGCCCACGATCCGAACGACTTCGAGATGGGCCTGCGGCACAACCTGCCGATGCCCACGATCATGGACGAACGCGGCCGGATCGCCGATACCGGTACCGAATTCGACGGCATGGACCGGTTCGAGGCGCGGGTGAAGATCCGGGAACGGTTGGCCTCCGAGGGCCGGATCGTCGCCGAGAAACGCCCCTACCTGCACAGTGTCGGGCATTCCGAGCGCAGTGGCGAAGCGATCGAGCCGCGGCTGTCCATGCAGTGGTGGGTGAAGGTCGAATCGCTGGCCAAGGCGGCCGGTGACGCGGTCCGCAACGGCGATACCGTGATCCATCCGGCGAGCCAGGAACCGCGCTGGTTCGACTGGGTCGACGATATGCACGACTGGTGTATCTCGCGGCAGCTGTGGTGGGGCCATCGCATTCCCATCTGGTACGGGCCCGAGGGCGAAGTCCTGTGCGTCGGCCCCGACGAGCAGGCCCCCGAGGGATGGGTGCAGGATCCCGACGTCCTGGACACCTGGTTCTCCTCCGGCCTGTGGCCGTTCTCCACGATGGGCTGGCCGGACGCGACTCCGGAGCTGGCGAAGTTCTATCCGACCAGCGTGCTGGTCACCGGATACGACATCCTGTTCTTCTGGGTGGCCCGGATGATGATGTTCGGCACCTTCGTCGCCGACGATGCCGCGGTCTCCACCGGTAAGGGCGGGGCCTATCAGGTGCCGTTCAAGGATGTGTTCCTGCACGGTCTGATCCGTGACCAGTTCGGCCGGAAGATGTCGAAATCCCGGGGCAACGGGATCGACCCGCTGGACTGGATCAACAACTACGGGGCGGACGCGTTGCGCTTCACGCTGGCCCGCGGCGCCCAGCCCGGCGGTGATCTCTCGGTCGGCGAACCGCATGCCCTGGCCTCGCGCAGCTTCGTCACCAAGCTGTTCAACGCGACCAAGTTCGCGCTCATGAACGGTGCCCGCCCGGGTACGGTGCCGGCGCGGAAGACGCTGACCGACGCAGACCGCTGGATCGTGGACCGGCTCGACGAGGTGCTCGCCGAGGTCGACGCCGCGTTCGACGCCTACGAGTTCGGTAAGGCCTGCGAGGCGCTCTACCACTTCGCGTGGGACGAACTCTGCGACTGGTACCTGGAACTGTCCAAGGTCCAGTTCGCCGAGAGCGAGGAGCGGGCCGAATCCACCCGGGTGGTGCTCGGGTCGGTGCTGGACGCGGTGCTGCGGCTGCTGCACCCGGTGATCCCGTTCGTCACCGAATCGCTGTGGCGGGCGCTGACCGGCGCGGAGTCGGTGGTCGTCGCGGCCTGGCCGGAGCGCACGGGCACGCCCACCGATACCGGCGCGGCTCAGCGCATCGCCGATGTGCAGCGGCTGGTCACCGAGATCCGCCGGTTCCGCAGTGATCAGGGGCTGAACGATAAGCAGAAGGTCGCGGCACGTGTGCTCGGCCTGGACGCGGCCGGGCTGGCGCATCTCCATCCGGAGGTGAGCACGCTGGGCCGGCTCACCGAGCCCGGAGCGGATTTCGTGGCGACCGCCTCGGTGGAGGTGCGGCTCAGCGGTACCACGGTCACCGTCGAGGTCGACACCTCGGGCACCGTGGACCTGGCGGCCGAGCGGCGCCGCCTGGAGAAGGATCTGGCGGTCGCGCAGAAGGAACTGGCGGGGACCGAGGCCAAACTCGGTAACGAGGCGTTCCTGGCCAAGGCACCGGAAGCGGTGGTGGACAAGATCCGGGCCCGGCGCGAGGTCGCCGCGGCCGAGGTGGAGCGGATCGGGGCCCGCTTGGCCGAGCTGAGCGGCAAGTGAACGCCCACGGCGACGATCCCGAGCCGGAGCCCCGTAACGGCGGCTCCCGGCTCGGCACCGGACCGTCTCCGGTGGATCTGGCGGAGATGGCGCTGGTCGAGGCGGAACTCGACCAGCGCTGGCCGGAGACCAAGATCGAACCCTCGCTCACCCGGATCGCCACGCTGATGGATGTGCTGGGTTCACCGCAGCGCGGGTTCCCGGCGATCCACGTCGCCGGCACCAACGGTAAGACCTCGGTGACCCGGATGATCGACTCCCTGCTCACCGCGCTGCACCGCCGGACCGGCCGGCTCACCAGCCCGCATCTGCAGCTGGCCACCGAGCGGATCAGTATCGACAACCGGCCGATCTCCCCGGCCCGCTATGTCGAGTTGTACCGGGAGATGCAGCCCTATATCGAGATGATCGACGCCCAATCGGCGACCGCGGGCGGCCCGGCCATGAGCAAATTCGAGGTGCTCACCGCCATGGCCTACGCGGCGTTCGCCGAGGCGCCGGTGGACGTGGCGGTCGTGGAGACCGGTATGGGGGGCAGCTGGGACGCCACCAATGTGATCGACGCGCAGGTCGCGGTGATCACTCCCATCGGCCTCGACCACACCGACTACCTGGGCCCCGACCTGACCTCCATCGCGAAGGAGAAGGCCGGGATCATCAAACGCGCCCCGGAGTCGCTGGTCCCCACCGATACGGTCGCGATCATCGCCGAACAGGACCCCGAGGCGCTGGAAGTACTGCTGCGCCGGGCGGTGGAAACCGACGCGGCGGTGGCGCGGGCCGGTTCGGAGTTCCAGGTGCTGAGCCGGCAGATCGCCGTGGGCGGGCAGCAGCTCGAACTACAGGGGCTCGGCGGGGTCTACGACGAGATCTTCCTGCCGCTGCACGGCGAGCACCAGGCCCACAACGCGGCGCTCGCGCTGGCCGCGGTGGAGGCCTTCTTCGGTGCGGGCGCGCAGCGGCAGCTGGACATCGACGCGGTCCGCGCCGGTTTCGCCGAGGTCACCAGCCCCGGCCGGTTGGAACGGATGCGCAACGCGCCCACTCTGTTCATCGATGCCGCCCACAACCCGGCCGGTGCCACCGCGCTGGCCGCGACGCTGACCGCCGAGTTCGATTTCCGCAAGCTGGTCGGGGTGGTCGCGGTGCTGGCCGACAAGGATGTCGGCGGTATCCTCACCGCGCTGGAACCGGTTTTCGACGAGATCGTGGTGACCACCAACGGGTCCCCCCGGGCGCTGCCGGTGGATCAGCTCGCCGATCTGGCGGTCCAGCGGTTCGGCGACGAGCGTGTGGTCACCGCGGACTCGCTGCCGGACGCGCTGGAAACCGCTGTCGCGCTCGCGGAGGAGGTCGGGGTGTCCGGTGAGATGGTCTCCGGCGCGGGTGTGGTGGTCACCGGCTCGGTGGTGACCGCCGGTGCCGCGCGCGCCCTGTTCGGGAAGGACCCGGCGTAATGCCGCGGACCGGCCACCGCCGACGACGAGGAACAGCATGAGTGAGCCCGAAGCGCCGAAGCCCGAGGCGACGCCCCCGGCTCCGCCCGATCCCTGGAAGGGGCTGCGGGGGGTCATGGCGGGTGCCCTCGTACTCGAGGCGATCACGGTGCTGCTGGCGCTGCCGGTGGTCGCCGATATCGCCGGTGGCATCACCTGGGTGTCGGGGACCTACCTGGTGGTACTGGCCCTGGTGATGATCGCGGGCGCGGGCCTGCAGCGTCGTTCCTGGGCGGTCCCGTTCAATCTGGGGTTGCAGGTGCTGGTGCTGATCGGCGGGGTGTTCCATCTGTCGATCGCGGTCATCGGCGTGATCTTCCTCGTGGTCTGGGTCTTCATCCTGCTGCTTCGCGCGGATGTGAAACGGCGGATGGACGAGGGGACGCTGCCGAGCCAGCGCATGTCCGGCGGTTCCTGACCGAGGTCGTCCGGCGGCGCCGGGGCGTCGTCCGCGATCCGCCCGACCACCCGGCCCGGCCGGGCAATTGCTACTCGCGCGTAGGCCCGGGTGGACTGCGGTTGGGCCTCGCCCGGCGGCGCCCATTAGGCTGACCGCGTGACAGAGCAGACATTGATTCTGATCAAACCGGACGGTGTGGCCCGCGGCTACGTCGGCGAAGTACTGAACCGGATCGAGCGCAAGGGTCTCACCATCGCGGCCCTCGAGCTCAAACAGGTGACCGAGGAAGTGGCCGCCGCCCACTACGCCGAGCACGCGGAGAAGCCGTTCTACCGCTCGCTGATCGACTTCATCACCTCGGGCCCGGTCGTCGCGGCCGTCCTGGAGGGCCCGCGCGCCATCGCCGCCTTCCGGCAGCTGGCCGGCGGCACCGATCCGGTCGAGAAGGCCGCGCCCGGCAGCATCCGCGGCGACCTCGGCCTGGAAACCCAGTACAACCTGGTCCACGGATCGGACTCGCCCGACTCGGCCAAGCGCGAAATCTCCCTCTGGTTCCCCGAATTCCCCCTCTGATCACCGTCCGGTACCGGGCTGATCGGACCCGTGCGAGTGCCTCGCGCGGCGCCATGGCGAACACCTGGCGCACGGTGTGGGATACTGGTACTCGGTTGCGCTCCACAGCGGGCACGACCGGATGACACACTGCGGACCGATGCCGCCATCGCTGCCGCGGACGTACAGCCGGATTTCTGGGCTGCGTCTGCCCGGCGCGCTGGACGAGCGCTCGGACCGCTGTGTTCAGCCATATGCCAGGCGCCGCGTGGCCAGTTAGCCCGACCGACGTTCGATAGTGGAGATAACCGGGCACGCGGGGCGAGACCATTGACCTCGCGCCAACCGCGCGAGGCGGACGGAAAGCGTCCCCGCGACGGCCGCGTCACTCGTTGAGGAACGCGCCCGGGGGCCCGAGGAGACTTCGTGGCCGATCAAGAGCCGCTGGACACAACATCACAGGACGACGATCACTTGCCGGAGCGAATCCGAGTACATGCCCTGGCCAAACGGCTCGGCGTGACCAGTAAGCGCATCCTGGCCAAACTCAGCGAACTCGGGACCGAGGCCCGTAGCCCGCAATCGAGCGTGGACCGGGCCGTCGCGGAGTCGGTGCGCGAATCACTGACCGCTCCGCCCGCACTCGCTCCGGCCGAGCCCGGGCTGTTCGAGCCCACCGGTACCTCGGCGGGTCCGGTCGGCGCGGGTGACGCCGCGGCCCCGCCGGCGACCGCGGGCACTGCCCCGCCGGCCGCCCAGGAACCGGCCGCCGCCGCGCAGCCGGGCACCGGCTCCGGGCAAATCCCTGGCATCGGCGCGGAACCGGTGTCGGCCGGTGCCGCCGAGCCGGCCGCGGAACCAGCGGCCGAACCCGGCACCGAAGCGGAATCCGCGGTCGCGGCGACCGCCGCCGATTCCGGGACCGCGGCCGAGTCCGGCTCATCCGCCGACGCGACCGTGGTGTCGGCATCGGCCGAGATCTCCCGAACCGCGGATACCGCTACCACGAGTGGCGCCCCGGCCGTGCCGGTGACCCCGCCACCCGCCTTCACGGCCGCGGTGAATCTGTTCGCGAGCCCGGTGCCCGACGAGCCCGCCTCGGCCGAACCGATCGTGTTCGAATCCGCGGTCGTCGCGGCCCCGCTGTTCCTCTCCCCGGACGCCGCCGCGGCCGAACAGCTGCGCCGCCGCCGTAAGCCCGAACCGGAACCCGAGCCCGAATCCGGCGCCGAGACCGATTCGGACGCCGAGAGCGGCGCCGATTCCGAGGACCAGTCCGAGCAGGGCGACTCCGACGACCAGCCGCGGCGTCGTCGTCGCGGCCGGCGCGGGCGTGGGCGCGGCCGGGGCGAGCAGGCCACCGATGCCGAGGACACCGAGTCCGAGGGTGATCCGGGCGCCGACGCCGAACAGACCACCGAGACCGACGACAAAACCACGGAGCCCGACGAGACGGACGAGACCGGGACCGACGAGTCCGGTGATGCGGGCGACGACTCCGAGAGCGGGTCCAGCCGCCGTCGCCGGCGCCGCCGGCGGCGCAAGGTCGCCGGTGAATCCGGCGACAGCGAACCGGCCGAGGACGATCCGCCCAATACGGTCGTGCACGAGCGGGAACCACGGAACAAGACCCGTACCCGCGCCACCGTCGATGAAGTGCAGGGCATCACCGGTTCCACCCGGCTCGAGGCCAAACGGCAGCGTCGGCGCGACGGCCGCGAGGCCGGCCGCCGCCGTCCGCCGATCCTCACCGAATCGGAGTTCCTGGCCCGGCGTGAGGCCGTGGACCGGGTGATGGTCGTGCGGGAAAAGGAGTTCCCGGGCCATCCGTCCGCCACCCAGGTGGCCGTGCTCGAGGACAACATCCTGGTCGAGCATTTCGTCACCAGCACCGGATCGGCATCCATGGTGGGCAATGTCTACCTGGGCAAGGTGCAGAATGTGCTGCCCAGTATGGAAGCCGCGTTCGTCGATATCGGCCGGGGCCGCAACGGTGTGCTCTACGCGGGCGAGGTCAACTGGGAGGCCGCCGGGCTCGGCGGTAAGGAACGCAAGATCGAGCAGGCGCTCAAACCGGGCGATCAGGTGCTGGTCCAGGTCAGCAAGGACCCGGTCGGTCACAAAGGCGCCCGGCTGACCACTCAGATCAGCCTGGCCGGTCGCTTCCTGGTGTACGTGCCCGGCGGTACCTCCACCGGGATCAGCCGCAAACTGCCCGATACCGAGCGCAAACGGCTCAAGGAGATCCTGCGCGAGATCGTCCCGGCCGACGCGGGTGTCATCATCCGGACCGCCTCGGAGGGCGTCAGCGAGGCCGAACTCACCCGCGATGTGGAACGCCTGCAAAAGGCCTGGCGCAAGATCACGGCGGCCGCCGAGAACGAGTCGGGCGCGCCGAAAACCCTCTACGAGGAGCCGGATCTACTCGTCAAGGTCGTGCGCGATCTGTTCAACGAGGACTTCTCGCGACTGGTGATCGAGGGCGAACGCTCCTGGAACACCGTCGAGAACTACATCGGCACCGTCGCACCCGATCTGCTTCCCCGGGTCTCCCGGCACGAGAACAACGGCGTCGATGTGTTCGAGACGTACCGCATCGACGAGCAGCTGGCCAAGGCCCTCGACCGCAAGGTGTGGCTGCCCTCGGGCGGCACCCTGGTGATCGACCGCACCGAGGCGATGACGGTGGTCGACGTCAACACCGGTAAGTTCACCGGCTCCGGTGGCGGCAACCTGGAGGAGACGGTCACCCGGAACAATCTCGAGGCGGCCGAGGAGATCGTGCGGCAGATGCGGCTGCGCGATATCGGCGGCATGATCGTGGTCGACTTCATCGATATGGTGCTCGAGTCCAACCGCGACCTGGTGCTGCGCCGGCTCACCGAGGCGCTGGGCCGGGACCGCACCCGGCACCAGGTCTCCGAGGTGACCTCGCTGGGCCTGGTCCAGATGACCCGTAAGAAGCTCGGTACCGGATTGGTGGAAGCGTTCTCCACCACCTGCGAGCACTGCCACGGTCGCGGCATCCTGGTGCACAGCTACCCGGTGGAGCCGTCGGGCTCCGACGAGGGCGGTGCCGGCCGGGGCCGGGAGTCCGGTTCGCGACGCCGTCGTAACCGGGACAAGGCCGCCGCGGCGCCCACGGCGCCGCAGCCGTCCATCCCCGAGGTGTCGGAAGAGGACGCGGCGGCCAAGCGGGCGCACCCCGTGGCACTGGCCATGGCCGCCCACCATCCGGAGACCGAGCAGGCCGAGTCCGCACCGGCCGCCGCGCCCGCGGCCGAATCGGCCGAGCGGGCCGCGGAACCCGCTGCCGGGGGTCAACCGGGCGGTTCCGATACGGCACCGGAGGCGGTCGCGACCGGCAAGGACGGTGCGGCCGAACCGCGGCGCCGGCGCACCCGGGTCCGCCGGTCGGCCGGTGCCGCCGGTACCCCGGCGGCGACTCCGGCCGCGGGACCGAACGGCAGCGGTACGCACACCGACTCCGGGATCGCCGAACCCACGGCTCCCGAGCCGGTCGCCGCCGAACCGGCTGCCACCGAATCCACGGCTCCCGAGCCGGTCGTGTCCGAAGCCGCCCCGGTGGAAGCAGTCGCTGCCGAATCGGGCACGGTCGAGGAGAGCGGAGCTGCCGCGCCGGAGCCGGCGCAAACCCCGGCCGGCGACGACACCGCGGAGGTTCCCGCCGCGGTGTCCACCCCCGCCGCGGACCGTAACGGTACGGCGGCTTCGGCGAACGGTACGGCGGCTTCGGCGAACGGTACGGCCCATCCGGCGGAGTCGGCCGCCGCTCCGGCGACCGAGCCGGCGGAGGCCCCGGAGCCGGCTGCCGCGGCGAGTTCCGCCGGAGACGGTGGGACCGAAACCCGCAGCCGGCGGCGTCGGGTCGCCCGGTCGACCGCCGCGCCGGCCGCCGACAGCGCGGGCGCGGTCTTCGTCCTGTCCGCCGCCGAGCAGTCCGATCCACCGGTGACCGATTTCACGGCCGATCCGCCGGAGGTCGAGGTCCCGGTACGCCGGGCGCGCCGCCGGGCCGCGGGTCGTCCGTCCGGGCCGCCGGTCGACGAACAGCACTGAGTCATCACGCCGGGTGCCCGGCTCGCGGAATGCGGGCCGGGCACCCGGCGCGTCGGTGTCGTCGATAGGCCGTACCCGGGAAACCGGAGGTCCGCGTCACACCGCGTCCGGTGCTCCGGTGGGTCCTCCGGGGGCCGACGCGGGGACCGGTTTGGTCGCATGTACCGGCATCCTGTAATCTTGGCAGTCGCTGCCCGGCGACAGCATGTGCTGTTCCGTGGCCGGTTCCCGATACCGAGAGCCACCAGTGGCCGAGGCGGCGGATTACCAGACCAGTCGTGCGGTGTACCCCGGTGCGAAACCGAGGTACTACCGTGTGAACGAGTGCCGAGCACTATAGGAAGAAGGGCAGCCGACCGATGGCAACGTACGCGATCGTCAAGACCGGCGGAAAGCAGTACAAGGTCGCGGTCGGTGACCTGGTGAAGGTCGAGAAGATCGAGGGTGCGCCGGGCACCTCCGTGGCACTGTCGCCGGTGCTCGTCGTCGATGGCGCCGAGCTCACCACCGCCGCCGACGCGCTCGCGAAGGTTTCGGTGTCGGCCGAGGTGGTCGAGCAGACCAAGGGCCCGAAGATCCGCATCCACAAGTTCAAGAACAAGACCGGCTACCACAAGCGCCAGGGACACCGCCAGCCGCTGACGGTCCTGAAGGTCACCGGCATCAAGTAACCACCCCGCAGGGCCGCGCAGGCCCGCGCTGAAGGAGTATCAGCAATGGCACATAAGAAGGGCGCATCCAGCTCCCGGAACGGCCGCGATTCCAATGCCAAGCGGCTCGGCGTGAAGCGTTTCGGTGGGCAGTCGGTGAAGGCCGGCGAGATCCTGGTGCGGCAGCGTGGCACCCACTTCCACCCCGGCGTCAATGTCGGCCGCGGCGGGGACGACACCCTGTTCGCGCTCGCGGCGGGTGCCGTCGAGTTCGGTAGCAAGCGGGGTCGCAAGACCGTCAACATCGTGGTCCCGGAGCCGGTCGAAGCCTGACCGGCTGACGACTCCACCACAGCGAGCGGGTCAGGGTGATAAACCCTCGGCCCGCTTTTCGCGTTTGCACCCACGGCGCCGCCACCCCGGCCGGGCCCGGTCCCGTTTCCGGGGCAGCGCCTGCTCGATCCCCGGAACGCATCCGTCCAACCTCTCGAACGCAGCGTTCATCCCACCCCGAACGCAGTATTCATCCCACCCCCGAACGCAGTATCCATCCCACCCCCGAACCCCTGAGGAGGATGATCCGGCCATGGCCAAGTTCATCGACCGTGTCGTTCTTCATGTCCGTGCCGGCAAAGGTGGGCATGGCTGCGCGTCGGTGCACCGGGAGAAGTTCAAACCGCTGGGCGGCCCCGACGGCGGAAACGGGGGCAACGGCGGGGATGTGGTCCTCGAGGTGGACGCCAATGTGCACACCCTGCTGGACTTCCACTTCCATCCACACGCCAAGGCCGGTAACGGCAAACCGGGCGAGGGCGGCAACCGGGACGGGAAGAAGGGCGGGGAGCTGCTGCTGAAGGTCCCGGACGGAACGGTCGTGCTGGACGCCGCCGGGGAGGTCCTGATGGACCTGGTCGGGGCCGGTAACCGGTTCGTCGTCGCCAAGGGCGGCCGGGGCGGTCTGGGTAACGCGGCCCTGGTGTCCCGGGCCCGTAAGGCACCCGGTTTCGCGTTGCTCGGCGAAGAGGGGGAGGCCCACGATGTGGTCCTCGAACTCAAATCCGTCGCCGATGTGGGGCTGGTCGGATTCCCGTCCGCGGGGAAGTCGTCGCTGGTCTCGGTGCTGTCCGCCGCCAAACCGAAGATCGCCGACTATCCCTTCACCACGCTGGTGCCCAACCTCGGGGTCGTGAACGCGGGCGATACAACGTTCACGCTCGCCGATGTCCCGGGACTGATTCCCGGCGCCAGTGCGGGACGCGGCCTCGGCCTGGACTTCCTCCGGCATCTGGAACGTTGCGCGGTGCTGGCCCATGTGGTCGATCTGGCGACGCTGGAACCCGGCCGCGACCCCCTCTCCGATATCGATGCACTCGAAGCCGAACTCGCCGCCTACAAACCCGCCCTGCGCGGTGACGTGGGTCTCGGCGACCTCGCGGACCGGCCGCGGGTGGTGATCCTCAACAAGGTCGACGTACCCGAGGCGGAAGACCTCGCCGATCTGGTCACGCCCGAACTGCGGGAGCGGGGCTGGCCGGTATTCCGGATCTCGGCGGTCGCCCATTCGGGACTGCGGCAGCTGACCTTCGCACTCGCGGAACTGGTGCAGGCCTATCGCGACGCGCACCCGGCGGCCGCACCGAAGCGGCCGGTGATCCGACCGGTCCCGGTGGACGATTCCGGGTTCACGGTGCGCGCCGACCCGGAGGAGCCGGGCGGGTTCATCGTGCGCGGCACCCGGCCCGAACGCTGGGTGCGCCAGACCCAGTTCGACAACGACGAGGCCGTCGGTTATCTCGCCGACCGCCTGGCCCGGCTCGGCGTGGAGGACGAACTGGTGCGGCTGGGCGCGGAACCGGGTGCGCCGGTGACCATCGGCGAGGTGACCTTCGAATGGGAACCGCTGATCGCCGCGGGTACCGATATGGTCCCGACCGGCCGCGGTACCGATATCCGGCTCGAGCAGACCGATCGGGTCAGTGCGGCCGAACGCAAGCACGCGTCGCGGGTGCGGCGCGGTCTGGTGGACGAGGAAAGCGAGGAGTAGGCGGGTGAACCAGGGTAACCACGGAGCAGGGGCACGGCCGTGACCCGGGTTTCCGCAGAACTCAGTGACGCTCGGCGTGCGATCGCCGGGGCCCGGCGGGTGGTGGTGAAGATCGGCTCGTCCGCGCTCACCAGCCTGACCGGTGGACTCGATATCGCCCGGCTGGACCGGCTCGCCGATGCCATCGAGGCCCGGATGCGAGCCGGTTCCGATGTGGTGGTCGTCTCGTCCGGGGCGATCGGGGCGGGCCTGGCCCCGCTGGGCCTGACCCGGCGGCCCCGGGACCTCGCGACCAAACAGGCCGCGGCCAGTGTCGGCCAGCTCGCGCTGGTCCATGCCTGGGGTACCTCGTTCGCCCGGTACGACCGCACCGTCGGTCAGATCCTGCTCAGTGCCGACGATTTCGCCCGCCGGGAACATCACCGCAATGCGCAGCGCACCCTGGACCGGCTGCGCTCGCTGGGCGCGGTGGCGGTGGTGAACGAGAACGATACCGTCGCCACCGAGGAGATCCGGTTCGGCGACAACGACCGGC
The DNA here is from genome assembly GCA_040674215.1 of Nocardia sp. NPDC050193. Lineage (GTDB taxonomy): Bacteria > Actinomycetota > Actinomycetes > Mycobacteriales > Mycobacteriaceae > Nocardia. Next base: position 227,248 of record JBFARE010000004.1, read on the forward strand.
TGGCTGCGCTGGTGGCCCATCTGGTGGGTGCCGACGCATTGTTCCTGCTCTCCGATGTGGCCGGGCTCTACGACGGTGATCCGCGTAAGGGCGACGCGAATTTCATCGGTGAGGTGCGCACCAGCGCCGATCTCGACGGCGTGATCGCCGGGAGCGGCGGCGTGCTCGGCACCGGCGGGATGGCCTCGAAACTGTCGGCCGCCCGGTTGGCCGCGGACGCCGGTGTCCCGGTGCTGCTGGCCGCGGCCGCCGAGGCGGCTGAAGCGCTCGGGACCGGTACGGTCGGCACCGCTTTCGCCGCCCGCCCGGTGCGGTTGTCGGCGCGCCGGTTCTGGGTCCGGCACGCCGCCGACAGCCGAGGTGCGATCCTCATCGATTCCGGAGCGGTCGAGGCCGTGGCCTATGCCCGGCGCTCGCTCCTCGCCGCCGGAATCGTCGGGGTCCGTGGTCGTTTCCACGGCGGCGATGTGGTGGATCTCGTGGGCCCGGATCGTACGGTCGTGGCGCGCGGAGTCGTGGAATACGACGCCGCCGAACTCGCCACGGTGCTCGGCCGTTCGACCCGGGAGCTGCCGGACGGTATGCAGCGTCCGGTGATCCACGCCGACGATCTGGTTCGCATCTGACCGCGGGGACGACCTCGCCGGTGCGGGTGCGGCCGCGTCAGGCGATGCGGCCCAGATGGTCGGCGGTGCGGGTGGTTTCCGGTAGCCGGTAGCGCGGGGCCAGCCGCAGCACCAGCGCGCAGGCGGAGTCGAGGGTGAAGCGATGCCCGACCGAGACGAACAGCGGTGTGACCCCGGGTTGGGTGCGCAGGGCGCGGCCGACCACCTCGCCGTCCACGGTGACCGGGCTCGAATCACCGCGGTCCGGGCCGGGCTCGTGGTATTCGCCGGAGGATTTCTTCGCGACACCGATACTCGGCAGGTCGGTGAGTACCCCCAGATGCGCGGCGAGACCGAAGCGGCGGGGATGGGCCAGCCCGTGACCGTCGCAGACGAGCACATCGGGCTCGATGCGCAGGGCTTCGAGCGCGCGGGTCAGCGGGGGTATCTCGCGGAACGCGAAAAGCCCTGAAATATAGGGGAACTCGATACGTTCCCGGACGACCGACCGGTCCACCACCGTCAGCGAATCCACATCCAGCACGGTGACCACGCCTATCGCGATATCCGGATCGCGGTAGGCGACATCCAGTCCGGCGGCCCGCCGGATCGGGCCGTGCTCGTCGCCCACCCGTACCCGGTCGCGCAGTCGCTGCTGCACGGCGACGGCCTCGTCCGCGCTGACCGCCCATTCGTGCATCTGCCGGACCCGTACCATGCCGGCAGCCTATCCGGCCTCGGGGACCACCGCGTAGGTGCGCAACCGTTCGGCGGCCCGTTCGTCGGTGAGCTCGGCGCGCAGGTCCGGGTTCTCGTGGTAGAAGCGGATCAGCCAGTACGTGGCCGCCGAACCGATCGACAGTTTCTCGGCATGGATACGTTTCAGAACCCGGCGACCGGGTTTGCGGCCGGGGCGGGAGATACGGATGGTGCCCTTGGAATTGTTGCGCGACACCACCTCGATCTGTTCGATCGAGGTCCAGCTCACCATGTTCGCGATCGAGGTCTTGCTGGGCAGCACAATATGCATCGGCGTCAGCACCAGCCGGCGGATCTCCGGCCGCCGCGCGTACACACAGAGATAGAGCAGCACCAGCCCGGCGGCGGTGAGAGCCACCCACGGTGGAATCGGCGGGTGCGGGTTGAGGGTCAGTGCGCCGGTCCAGGTGCCGATACCGAAGATCGCGCACAGTGTCGCCAGGCCGAGGAAACAGATCACCAGGGCGACCTCGTACCCGAGGGACCGGCGGATCACCAGCGTGCCCTGGTCGACGGCGAATCGCGCGCCTTCGATCCGGATCCGCGAACGGCCCCGCGAGGTCGCCGAGAGCATCGGCAGGTAGGAGGCGACCCAGACGGCGGCCGCGATATGGAACGCCGGCTGTAAGGGTTGCCCGGAGTCCAGCGCGAGCGCGGCCTGGGCCAGCAGGAAAGTGGCGAGCACGGCTACCAGGAACACCGCCGGATAGGTCCAGCCGTTCAGGTTGCCCCACAGTTCCCGCGGGGGCGGGAAGTAATCCCGGTCCGGCGCCGGTCGCGGATCGGTCACCGCGTCCGGCCCCGCAACGGCTTTCGGCTGCTCGGGGGATACGGTGTGCGGCTGGCTTGTCATCGGTACTACCTGTACTTCAGATTCGATCGGGCGCCTGCGATGATATCGGCAATCGAAGGGCAACTCGGCCTCGCGCATCGTGTCGTCTGTGCGCCACCGCTCGGATCGGCCCCGGACACGCCCTCTCGTCTCCGCCCCGGCCGGTGATCCGGCGCGTTACGCCGCGATCACCGACCGGGAGATGTTCGCGCGGTTCAGGATTCGACGGCGGCGGGGACGAGTGTCCGGGGCGGCCGGAACCGGTCGATCAGCGCCACCACGATCAGCGAGACCACACCCCAGACGGCGAAGGTGGTGAGATGGGTGCCCACGATATCGGCATCGAAGTACAGGACCGAGCGCACCGATTCGACCGCCGCGGGCATCGGGAGAACGTCGTGCAGCATCCGGAACAGCTGCGGTTCCAGGTAGATCGACAGCGCTCCGTTGGAGGCCGGTACGCCGAGGAACATCAGTACCGCGATCACCGGTAGTACCGCCAGCATGCCGAGGAGGCGGACGAAGATGGTGGTGAACAGCGCCGTGCTGAAGATCGCGACCGCGCCGACGCCGACCAGCGCCGGGAAGTGGCCGTCGATGGCACCGACGATCGGCCCGGCGATGACCCACATCACCGCGGCCATCGCCACCGACCAGCCGACCAGGATCGGCAACAGGGTGCGCAGCCCCATGACCATCGGCGCGGCGGTCGAGCCGACGATGATGATCATGAAACCGGCCATGATCCAGCCCATCGCCAGATACATGCTCACGGTGCCCATGCTGTCGGAGGCGGCCAGGGCGGTGACGTTCTCGGTTTCCAACGGCAGCTGCTGACCCGCCGCCACCTGGGCGAAGACGGTCCGCGCCACCTGCTGCTGGCTCATGCCCGCGGCTTCGTTGGTGATCAGCGTGGCATGCGGGGTGCCGTCCGAGGGAAGTACGTAGGCCGCGGCTACCGTGCGATCGCGTACCAGTTCGCGGGCCTCGGCGGGGTCGGTGAGGCCGCGCAGTTCGAACAGACCGGTCATATTCCGGTCCAGGCCCCCGACCACCTGATCGGCGATTTCCGGAGTCGCGGCGACGACCGCTACCGGCATCTTCTCCGGTGCCGGCTGGTACATGGCGCCGAGCATGGTGGTCATCATCATGGCGACCATCGCCAGCGGGAAGAAGGCCAGCAGCGCGTAGTGCACCCGGGTGCGCGGACGCGGGGCTGGCAGCAGGGACTCGACGGTGCGGGCCGGCAGTGGCGCGTCCGGGTTGCGGCGTCGGCGCAGCGCGTCGATGCCGAGGGTCGCCAGCAGGGCCGCACCGGCACCGGCGGTGAGCACGATCAGGTGGCCGGGCAACCCGGTGCCGCCGAAGTAGATCGCCGCGCGCAGCGCTTCGCCCGTGGCGGGAGTGGGGAGGAATCCGTGCAGGATCGGATAGAGGCCGGGCAGTGTGTAGACCGACATACCGAGGTTCGACGCGGGGACACCCAGGACCATCAGGAACAGCATGCCCGCCAGGACGGCCATCGGTCCGAGGATCCGGGTGAGGAAGAACTGCACCGAACCCACGGCGAACACGGCGAGCCAGCCGATACCGAGGATTTCGGCGGTATGGCCGTCGAGGGCACCGAGAATCGGTCCGGCCACGGTCCATACCAGACCCGCCGTCAGCGCCGCCCAGCCCGCCAGTAGCGGTACGAAACGCCGGAAATGCAACAGTTCCGGCGCCGAGGACAGCATCAGGCTCAGCGGCATGTAACCGGCCAGCATGAGCGCGGTGGTCATGAACATCACGGCCAGCCCCGCGGGGTCCCGGCCGGGCAGCGGCGCGAGGTCTTCGGCGCGGGGCTGCAGGTCGGCGGCGACCGCCTGGGCGGAGAGCACCTGCCCGATGGTGGACGCCTGGGAGGCGCCGGCCGCGCTCGCGGTGTAGACCGCGGCCGTGGTCTCACCCGGCCGCTCGGGGAGGGCGATCGCCGCGGTGACCTCGCGGTCGAACACGAGCGCGCGGGCTTCGGCGGCGCTCGCGGCCACCCGTGCGTCCACGGCCGCCCCCTGGCCCGCCTCCAGCGCGGTGGCGAAATCGGCGGCGGAAGAATGGGCAGTTCGGCGGCACGACGAGGAGACACAGTGGGACGGCGTGGTGATCTGGCCCGGCAGGCGCTACTGGACGCGGCCGAGAAACTGTTCGCGACCCACGGCATCGATTCGGTGTCCAACCGCCGGATCGCCGAACACGCCGGGCAGGCCAATCACTCCGCCGTCGCCTACCACTTCGGTGGGCGCGACGAACTGCTGCGCGCACTGGTCGAGCGCTACCGGGAACCGGTGAGCCGGGCCCGGGCGCGACTGTTCGCCGACCTGCCCGCCGAACCCGGCCTTGCGCAGTACCTGCAATGCCTGATCCTGCCGGTCACCGGCCATATCGCGGAGTTGCCCGCGCCCACCTGGCGGGCCAGATTCCAGCGTCAGCTGGCCACCACACCCTCCACAGCCGGGATGCTCACCGAATCCGCGCGCGCCGACCGGGTTTCCGAACAGATCATCGTGCGCATAGACGAACTGCTCGCGGCCGTGCCGCCGGCGGTGCAGTCCGGACGGGAACGAATCGTCGCCCGGATGATCATCGATATCTGCGCGGAGTACGAGGAGCGGGTGGGGGCCGGCGCCGAACCCGCGCAATGGACGGCCCTGGGCTACTTCCTCACCGACGCCTGCGCGGGCCTGCTCAGCGCCCCGGTCAGCCACCCGGGCTTCACGGGGCTGTGACCCGTGCGGCCCCGGGCCGTCAGCCGGAGCGAGTGGCTACGGCAGGGCGCCGGTAGCGAACGACCGGCACACCGTCGTCGATCGTGACCGTGGCGGTCACACCGTAGACGTCGCGCACGAGTTCTTCGGTGAGGGTGCCGGCGGGGGTGCCGTGCGCGGCGACCCGCCCCCGGTCCAGGACCAGCAGGTAGTCGCAGAACATGGCGGCGAGATTGAGATCGTGCAGGGCGACGACGGTGGTGAGCGGCAACCGCGTGACAAGATCGAGGATATCGAGCTGATGGGCGATATCGAGGTGGTTGGTCGGTTCGTCCAGCAGCAGTTCACCGGGCTCCTGAGCCAGCGCACGGGCGATCTGGGTGCGCTGCCGTTCCCCACCCGAGAGGGTGCTCCAGTAGCGGTGGGCGTGGCCGGAGAGCCCGGTATCGCGCAGGGCCCGGTCGATCGCGGCTTCCTCGTCACCGTCCTGGCCGAACACGTCGCGGTGCGGAATACGCCCGAGCCGCACCACATCCCGCACGGTGATATCGACCTGGGTGTGCGCATGCTGCCCGACCATGGCGATCCGGCGGGCCAGCGGGCGGCGGCCGAGGCGGTGCAGCGGAATCCCGTCCAGGGTGACGCTGCCGCGATCCGGTCGTGAAACACCGGCCAGCAGGCGCAGCAGCGACGACTTACCGGAACCGTTCGGTCCCAGCAGACCCACTGTCTGCCCAGGTTCTGGACGGACAGTCACCGCGTCGACGACCAGATTGCCGCCGCGGGTCCAGGACAGATTCTGTGCGTGCAGTGTCACTGTGCGCTCCGCGGGGTCGGGGTCCGGTTCTCGGCTGCCCGGCCGGTCACTGCGTGCTCCGGGTGCGGAAGAGCAGCAGGGCGAAGGCGGGGACACCGATGAGTGCCGTGACGACGCCGACCGGCACCTCCTGTGGTGCGAACACGGTCCGGGCGAGCGCGTCGACCCAGACCAGCAGGATCGCGCCCAGTACCGCGGTTACCGGGATGAGCCGGCTGTGCCGCGGCCCGACGAGGAACCGCGCGGCGTGCGGTAGCACCAGCCCGATGAAGCCGATCGCCCCGGCCGCGCTGACCAGGACCGCGGTGATCAGCGCGGTGATCACGAGCAGGATCAGCCGGGTCCGGCCGACTGCGACGCCCAGCGTCGCGGCGGTCGACGAGCCGAAGGTGAACGCGTCCAGCGCGGCGGCGTACCACCCGCACAATGCCAGCCCGGCGGCGCAGACGACCGCGGTCGTGCACACATCGGTCCAGGTGGCGCCCGCGAGCGAACCCAGCAGCCAGAACAGGATGCCGCGGGTGCGTTCGGCGTCGGCCGAGGACAGGACGACGAACGAGGTGAGCGCGGAGAACAGCTGGGTTCCGGCGACCCCGGCCAGGACTACCTTCGCGGTGCCGCCTCCCGCTCCCGCGGCCAGTACCAGCACCAGCCCGAACGAGACGAGTGCGCCGAGGAAAGCGCCGGTGGACAGTGAGATCAGGCCGCCGCCCACACCGAGGACCGCCACCAGTACCGCACCCGTCGAGGCGCCGGAGGAGATCCCCAGCACGAACGGATCGGCGAGCGGATTACGCAGCAGCGACTGCATGACCACCCCGCATACCGCCAGACCGGTCCCGCAGAGCGCGGCCAGCAGGGTCCGGGGCAGCCGCAACTGCCAGACAATGCCCTCGCGGATCGGCGAGACGGCCGCGGTGCCGATACCGAGTTTCTCGAACAGTACGGTGTAGACCTCGCCGACCGACAGCTCGGCCGGACCGATTGTGATGGTGAAGGCCATCGAGACGACCAGCACGGCCACCCCGGCCACCACCAGCGCCGCGGTGGCGGGCGCGCGGGCGAGCCGGACGGTGGAACTCGGTGCTGCTGCCGGACTCACGAACCGTAGCCCCACCGCGCCAGGGCGTCGGCGACCTTCTCGATCCCGTCGACCGTCCGGATCGAGGGGTTCAAATCGGCGCCGTTGACCACGATGTAGCGCCGCTCGCGGACCGCGGTCAGCTTCGCCGTCACCGGATTCGATTCCAGGAACGCGATCTTGCTGTCCAGTGCGTCCCCGGCGAGGCTGCGCCGGCTCAGGTCGGCCAGGACCAGGGCGGTGGGGTCGCGGTCGAGGACGGTCTCCCAGCCGACCTGCGGCCATTCGTCGGTGGTGTCGTCGAATACGTTCTTCGCGCCCACCGCATCGGTGATGATCCCGGAGGAACCGCAACACCCCGCCACGTACGGTGTCGCCGTGTCGGCGAACCAGTAGGCCAGCGAGACCCGGTCCGCGGCGATCCGCCCGGCCGCGGCCGCGTAGCGGTCACGCAGGTCGGTGACCAGCCGCTCACCACGGTCCGCGACATCGAAGATCGCGGCCAGGTCGCGGATCTCCTGGTACACCGAATCCATGGTCAACGGTTCGGTACGGGCACCGTCGGCATTGACGCTGATATCGGTTTTGCCGTCGCAGTCGGTCGGCGAGAGGTAGGTGGGGACACCCAGCTCGGTGAACTGCCGCCGCTCCGCCACGCCGCCGGGCCCGAGCGTGCCGCCGAAGGAGGCGGCGACGAAATCCGGTTCCTTGTCCAGGACCACCTCGAAGGAGGGTCGATTGTCGGCCAGCCGCGGCACTCGCGCGTTATCTGCGGCCAGGTTCTCCCGTACCGGATCGGTCCAGGTGGCGGTGCCGACCATGCGATCGGCCAGACCGAGCGACAGCAAGATTTCCGCCGACCCCTGATTGAGCGCGACCGCCCGCTGCGGCGGCGCCGCCACGGTGACCTCGACCCCGCAGTTCTCGATCGTCATCGGATAGCCGGCGGCGGACCCGGCGGCCGGACCGCTGGAATCGGGTGCACCGGCACATCCGGCCAGCAAAAGGGTGGATACCACGGCGGTGACCGCCAGGGAAAAGGACCGCGTCACGGCGTGGACTCCTTGCGTCTGGGCCTGTGCGCGAGGCCGGGAACCGAGCTCGGCGGATGAGTGATCGGACTCCACCACGCGGGTGTCACCGTTGCGCGCCAGTCCCGGATTCCCACCGGGTTCCCTCATCACACCGCGACCGCAGCGCGGCCGTCGCCCATGCTATCCGACAGGGAACTGGACGTTCGACCGACTCGTATCGGCGGCGGGCGAATGCGACGGCGATTTCCTGCCAGCGCGCACCGGGTGCCCTCCCCGATGCTCATAGGGCACGAACGGAAATCACGAAAGGAACGACATGTCGGAGAAGATCGTGGTGGTCACCGGGGCGACCCGCGGACTCGGACGCGCCACCGCGACGGCGTTCGCCCGCGCGGGTTACCGGGTGATCGTCACCGGGCGCCGCGCGCCGGCGGTGGACGCCGTGGCGGGCGAATTGCGGTCGGCGGGGCTGACGGCCGACGGCGAAATCCTCGACGTGTGCTCGGTGGAGAGCGCGCGGTGCCTGCACGATTCCCTCGCCGAACGGTATGACCACATCGATGTGCTGGTGAACAATGCCGGCATTCTGCCCGAGGCCACCGCCGCGGGCACGGTGAACTTCGCCCACCCCGGCGCGTTCACCGAGACATTGATGACCAACACCTTCGGTCCCGCCAATGTGATCGAAGCGCTGCTGCCACTGGTGCGCCGCGCGCCGGCCGGGCGGATCGTCAACATCTCCACCGAGATGGGCTCGCTCACCGAGCAGCGGAACCCGGAGTCGGCGTACTACTCGATAGTGGTCCCGGGCTATCAGGCGTCGAAGGCGGCACTGAACAGCATCACGGTCGGCCTGGCGAAATCGCTCGCCGATACCACCGTCCGGGTGATCTCGGTGTGCCCCGGTTTCGTCGCGACCGAACTGGCGCCCGCGGCGGCCGACGCGCCGACGACACCGGAGCAGGCCGCCCAGGTCGTCCTCGCGGCGGCGGAATCACCGGAGGTGTCCACCGTCGGGTCCTTCGTCGGCGCGCAGGGGGCTATCGCCTGGTAGGCGGCGCCGGGCACCCGGGCCGCTGTGGGGGAGGCGCCATACGGGACTCGACCGCGCTCGCGGCGACGGGGGCGGTACGGCGACGGATCCGGCCGTGCCGAGCCCACGAACGGCCGCCCCGGCCCACAGGGGTGCCGGTGTGCGGCGGCGGACCGTTCAGCGCTGTGCCCGGCCGGTGACCGCGGCGGCGGCCGTGATCCCCGCGGCGGCATACCGCACGAAGGCCGCGGTCTCGTCGCGATGCCGGGTCCAGTCGTCCACCGCCACACCGAGATAGCCGTCCCGCGCGCGGCGCAGCAGCGCGGCGTGCGGGGCCGGGGCCCGGGCCGCGATGCGCTGGGCCGCTTCGGCTTTGGAGACCACCGCTCCGGTCTCCGCCGTGACCCACATCCGGGCCAGCGTCAGGACGGTATTGCGCTCGTCACCGTCCACGCCGGCGATCAATGTGGGCAGGCTCTCCGTGACCGCGCGGACCAGATCCTCCGGCGGTACCGGATCCAGTAACCGATCGGCGGGTGGTCCGGCCAGCGCCACCGACGAATCACGAACCATACCGAGCAGAATCGCCAGATCCGGGTCGGGCGCGGGCGGCGCCACCACACCGCGCTCGAACTCGGCCCGCAACCATTCGCCGTACACGAACTCGCCGCGGGGCGGAAAGCGCCACGGCACGACGGCGTCGTGCGCAACCACGGTCAGTTCCACCGGCCTGGCCGCGCCCGTCCGGGGCCACCGTCCCGACTGCCGGAGCAGTCTCCCGGACAGACGCGTACGCAGGTCGTCGTCGAGGGCACCGGCGGTGACCGCCAGGAAGTCCAGGTCGCTGTCGTACTGCAGACCGCTGGTCACCGCCGACCCGTACAGGTACAGGCCGAGCAGGTCGGCGCCGAACAGATCGGTGACGATTCGCGTGATCGGCGCGGTGTCCGCGGCGAGGCCGGCAGGTGGTGTGGGCACGGATCCACGATAGGCAGCGGGGTATCGACGGCGCACCGGCCATCGAGCGGGGCCGAGATGTACTTCTCCGAAGACAGCGATCGCTGTCCGTTGCAGGTCCTCCGGAAAGCCTCGACACAGTGGGTGAACTAGTGCGGAAGGAGGACCGAGGAATCGGGGTTGTCACGGAGGCGCCCGGTTCGGCAGGTGGTCTAGGTTCGAGTGGAGGTCCGGGTCGGGCCGGTCGGGGTGGGTCGTCGAACAAGTCGGAACAGCGAGGTCGTGGTATGGGTGCGGTTCGGACGGTCACCGGTTCCGGGCGAGAGCTGTCCGAACCCGAAGACCCGCAGCCGGTGGGCTGGTCGTGGCTCGCGCGGGTGACGTTCCGGTTCGGAGTCGTCTACAGCGTGATCTTCTGCGTGATGATCGGGCAGATCCTGTTCGTCTTCACCGGGTTCACCCACCAGTTCCTGCCCGAGACCGCGCCGATGTGGCCGCTGCTGGCGGCGGAGTCGGTGCTGAACTGGGTGGGGCGGACGGTATTCGGCATCGATGTGCAGTTGAACCGAGACTCCGGCAGTGGCGACCAGGCGATCATCTGGGTGATGGTGTTCACCGCGCTGGTGGTGGCGGCCGTGGCGGCCGTGGTGTGGTCGGTGCTCGACCGGCGGCGCCTCGCGTATCCGCGGGCCGGCGCGTGGTTCCTGACGATTCTGCGGTTGTGCGTCGCCGGGCAGATGCTGTTCTACGGCATCGCCAAGGCGGTACCGACCCAGATGCCGCCGCCGCCGTTTTCGGCGCTCGTCCAGCCCTACGGTCAGCTCACCCCGATGGCGGTGCTGTGGCTGCAGGTGGGTAGCGCGCCGGTGTACGAGATCCTGCTCGGGGTCGCGGAACTGGTCGGTGGCCTGCTGCTGCTGGTACCGCGCACGGCCACCCTCGGCGCGATGCTGAGTGTGGTGAGCATGGCGCAGGTGTTCGTGCTGAACATGACCTTCGATGTCCCGGTCAAGATCGTGTCGTTCCATCTGCTGGTCTTCTCACTGATCCTGCTCGTCCCGCAGGCCCGCCGTTTCGCGAATTTCTTCGTGCTCGCCCGCCGTGCCGATCCCGCCGTGCAACCGCCGTTGTGCACGAGCCGGCGGGGTGCGCGGATCGCCGGGTTCGCCGAGGCGGCAGTCGGTGTCTGGCTGGTCGTCGGAGTGGCGGTACTCGGCTGGTCGAGTTGGTGGGATTACGGCGGCGGTGCGCCGAAGCCCGAACTGCACGGGCTGTGGGAGGTCACCGAGTTCCGGATGGACGGCCGGCCGGTACCCCCGCTGCTCACCGACCCGGATCGTTGGCAGCGCCTGATGATCGAGACCGAGGGCGTGGTGTCGTGGCAGCGGATGGACGGGGCATTGGTGACGGTGCCCGCCCAGGTCGACGCGTCGGCGCGGACCCTCACGGTCGCCGCTCCGGCCGGTATCGATCCGGCGGGCATGCCGACCGCCGACTTCACTTATGCCCGTCCGGAACCCGGCATTCTGCGACTGGACGGAGAACTGGACGGACGGCCGGTGACCGTCCAGCTACGAGCGATCGATCCCGGTGCCTTCCCGCTGAACGGTCCGCGGTTCCACTGGGTGCAGGACTATCCCGCCCAGTAGTGCACCGCGAGTCCGCCTCAGGGTTGTGGCGGAATGACTCCGGGCTGGTCGGGGGCGCGCTGTCCGGGCACCGGCCCGGTGATACCGGGCTGTCCGGCCGGATCCGAGAGCGGCACCGCGGTCGGACCCGGTGGAGCGGGCGGGTCCGGCTCGGCCGGGTTCGCGGGAGCGGGTGGTGGTTCGGCAGCGGGCGGGCGGCCGGGTGGTGCCGGCGCGGTATCTCCGGGAGCAGGGGGAGGCGCCGAGTCGTCGGTCGGCTCCGTAACCTCGGGTGCCGGCGGCTCGTGGTCCTGAGCCGGCGCGGGGGTGCTCTCCGGTGCAGTGGGACCCTCCGGCGCGGGAGTCGGCGGGGCCGAGTCGCTCTGCGGCACCGGCTGATCGGCGGTGCCCCCGGGCCCGGCGGTCTCGCCGCCGGGTGCGGTGGAATCTCCCGCCGCCGGTGCCGAGTCCGCGCCGACCGCGGAATCGATCCGGGCGTGGGGGGCCTGCGGCGGCCCCAGCGGGGGCAGCGGACCGGGGGCGGCCGGCGGTTCGGGCAGCGCGGGCACGGCGGTACCCGCCGCGAGATAGGCGGGTTTGTAGACCATGTTCATGGTGAGGATCGCTTCCTGGCGCAGCACCTCCTGCACCATCTGCGCGTCGATCACCTTGGCCGCCTCCAGCAGCCGCGCCAGCGCGCCGACCGGGCCGGAATCTCCCGGCGGCACCACCGCGATCTTCACCGCTTCCGCGGCCGCGGCCACCGCACCCAGGCGCAACCCCACCTGACCGAGCACGCCGGCCAGTTCCTCCACCGAATCGGCGAAACTGCGGGTGCTGGCGAAGGCGGCGTCGGCGGCCTCCCCGTCCCATTCCATCGCGTTCATCACCCGGTCCGCGCCGGCGCGGGTCAGCGGCAGCGAGGTCTGCAAGGTGGTGGCGGCGTGCATCCAGGTGCCGGAGATCCGCAGGATCTCTCCGGCATCGATCTGCTGGGTGGCCCGATGGATATCCTCGTGGCGCATGGCTTCGAAATGCTCCATGGCGCTGATGTAGTCGGGATCGATCCCTGTCATAAGGCCTCCTTGGCAGCGAGTGCGTGCGGTCCGCGGAGGCCGTGGCCAGGGCGGAGGAATCGCATCATCGGTCGAGCCTCGCTTCGAGGGCGCGTATCGCGGCGGCGTTCGCGGCGTCGGCCTCGTCGTAGAGCCCGCCGCTGACCAGGAACGCTTCCTTCATCCGGTAGGCCGCTTCGATGTAGTGATCGAGCAGCGCGGCGGCGTCGCGGGCCTTGTGCCCGAACCCGGCCTGGAGTTGCTGCGCCGAGATCAGACCTCCGAAACCGTGTGGGTCCGCGGCGTCTTCCAGGCGCTGTCGCAGATGGATGAGCCGATCGGCCTGGCGGTCGTAGAGTTCCGCGCAGCGGCGTGCCGCCTCCGGATCGAACTTGACCGTTCCCGCATGGGCTGCCTGGCGGAACCGGACGATCTCGGCGCGGCTGTCTTCGATCTTCATGACTCGGGTACCCCTCCGTCGGTCAGGCCCAGAGTAGCCGGAACCGGTGGTGCGGGGCAGCCGGTCCGGCGCGATATCGGCTCAGCCGGGTATCCGTTTCTGCAGATGCGCGGCCAGTTGTTCGGGGGAGGCAGGCACCATGTGCACGTTCTCGTCGGCCTTGAGCAGGTAGCGGCCGTCGTTCTCGACATCGAGCCAGGTGTAGTGCAGCGGCGGCGGCGGATTCGGCCGGTCCAGATGGGATTCGATCCGGATGTGGCCGTCGGCGGTATGCGGGGCGCACAACAGTTTCCGGATCAGCGGTGCGGCGCGTTCTTGCTGGACGACGGTTTCGGTATCGCGGACCGCCGCGGCCGAGGCGGTGCGGGCCGGGGAGCGGCCGGCAGGTGCCTTCGGCAGCAGTGCCGCCAGCCGGGCGCCGAGTTTCGTACTGTGCCCGATCGAGAGCTGGACCGGTCCGCCGAATTCGCGGGTGCGTCCGGGGGCCTGGACCGCCAGGACCGCACGGTCGTGGACGACGCAACCCAGTATGCGCAGTTCCCGGCCCGGTTCGGGCGCCCCGCCGATGGCGATCACCCGGGTCTGCGGGAGGGCGAGAATGCGCAGGCAGGCATCGAGATCGGGGTCGGGCGGGAACCGCTGGGCCAGTTCGGCGCGCAGGAGCCGGGCGTCGCGCTCGGTGCGCGGCGATTCGAGTACCCGCAGCGGATAGGGGATCCGGTCCAGGTCGGCGCGACGCCATACATGCGCGAACTCGTCGGGGGTCAGGCTCCAACTCACGCGGAATCACATCCTCACCGAAACCTGCGCGGGCCTTCTCAGACTATCGGTTGTTTCACGCTACCCCGACCTCGGCACGGCCGGGACCGGTGCCCCGCGGTCGGACACAAAACCCGAATACGCGGTGGACGAGGTCGTTCTCGGGTTTACTCGTCGGCACGGACGACGATGTCCTGTTGTGGCAGACCGGGTTGGAGGTCGGTTCTTGCGGGTGCTCGGGACGGACGACACCGAGACGGAGATCGTGGCGCGGCGGGGTGCGGCCCGCCGGCCGTGTGTGCCGGGGGCGCGACTACCGGGGTGGACGGCGGCCGCCACCGCGTGTGCTCTCCTCTGCGGGGGCGGGCGATGGCGGGGGTGATCCGGGGTGCGGGCGAGCCGGTGGCGCCGGGGGAACCGCGGATCTGGGACGATGCCACCACCGCCGAGGACTTCCCCGCGGCCACCGCACCGCTGACCTTCACCCTGGCCGCCGGTATCCACGGGCGGGTGTGCCGCGAATACGCGCGTTCGCTCGGTGTCCCGGCGGACCAGCTCGCGCAGATGGACGCGTGGACGCCATACCTGCTGGGCAGTTTCCACGGGCGGGTCTATCTCGATCTGCTGCACTGGTATCGGCTGGCGGCGATCGCGCCCGCTCACCGGTTGAACCGCCGCGGGCTGGAGGCGGTGCTGGGCGCGGCCGACCCGTTGCTCGATGAAATCGCGGAAACCCTGCGACCCTTCACCTTCGAGTCGCGGGCCCGCCGGCTCCGGACGCGCATTCGGACGACCGGGGTCTTCGTGCACCGGGCAGTGCGGATGGAATCGATGATGCGGGAGTTCCGCACCGAGTTCGACCGCGTCTGTGACCGTTACGAGACGATGGACTACGTGCACGGGGAGCACGCCTACGCGGAGTATCGACGCCTGGACCGGGAGCTGATTCTGCTGTGGGGCCCCGTGGCGGTCCTGGACGCCGTCGCGCTGATCCTCACCGGCGCCGTGGTCGCGCTGACGGAGTCCTATCTGCCGGGGGTACCCCCGTCGTTCCGGTACACCGCACTGCGGCCGCCCGGGGATACCGCATCACCCGGCACACCGGAGAAGCCGGCCACCGGGCAGCAGGTCGGCACCGGAGTGAACCCGGACGCCTACCTCGACCGAACCCTGGGCGGTCCGCGCCGATGGCTCTACGACCTGGTGCGAGTACGCGCCGCGCGCTGCGCCGCGCACCGGGAGACCATCCGGTCGAGCCGGACCCGTGCGGCGGGTCTCGTCGAGGCCATGATCCGGGTGATGGCCCGCGATCTCGCCGGGCGCGCGTTTCTCGACGATTCCGCCGATATCCGGTATCTCACCGCCGGCGAACTGCGCGACTGCTACGACCGGGTGCCGATACCGGATCTGCGGGCCCGGATCGCGGCACGGAAGGCCGCCCACGCCACCGGCGCGCTCTCGGCTCCGGTACGCTTCAGTACCGAAGGGCCGGATTTCTCGGATAGTGAACTGGCAGAACAGGGTTGGGCGACACGCAGCCGGATCGCGGCCGCGTGCGACGGCGAGGTGCTCACCGGGACCGCGTCCGCCGCGGGCGTGGCCGAGGGGACCGCGGTGGTGGTGGACCGATCGGGTGACCCGGCCCCGGGGATCCTGGTCACCGAGAGCGCCGATCCGCACTGGGTGGCGGCCCTGCCGTCGGCGTCGGCCCTGGTGATCGAACACGGTGGCCCGCTCACCGTGGTGGCGACCGTCGCCCGGGCGCTCGGTGTGCCCACGGTGGTACGGGTGCCGGGAGGTACCGCGAAACTCCGGACCGGTATGCGCCTGCGGGTGGACGGGTCCGCGGGCACGGTGACGGTGTTGTCGGGGGCGGGCCGGAGATGAGGTGGAGTAGATGACCGATCCGCAGACCGCGCGACCCGCCGCGCCGCCACCACCGGACCCGCTGGCGGCGCTGCTGTCGGCGCTCACCCCGGCCGAAGACAAGGCCGGCGCCTACCACGGCGACACCTACGTGCTCGAATGCGTCGATCAGCTGCGGCGGCTGCGGGTCGACCCCGCCGCGTTCGCGTCCCGCCATTCGCTGCTGCTGCTGGCGCCCGGTGCCATCGTCTCGCGGGCAGTGGATCCCACGTTGACATGGCTGTCCGGCAACGGCTTCCGGGCGGTCGACGCGGCCGCTGTGCCGTTGAACCGGCATCTGGTGCGCGCCCTGTGGCGCTACGGCTGGAACACCGCCTCACCGGCGCGGCGCCGGCTCACCGATCTACTGGCCGGGATATCCGAGGCGCTGCTGCTGGTCGTCACCGGTCCCGACGGGGAGCTCCCGGCCCCGGTGCGGCTGGCCGAAGGTGCCGGTCCCGACGATCCGGCGCAGCGGCGCCCGGGCCAGCTGCGCTATCTGCTCGGCCGGCAGGGCACCGTGCTCGACCCCGTGCACACTCCGGAAGACCCCGCCGATGTGGTCCGGGAACTGGCCGTCTTCTTCCCCGAGGCCCGCCGGGCCGAGGTGATCTCCCGGGCCTACACCGGCGCCGACAGCGCCGAGACCGCCCGGACCCTCGCCGATGCCCTCTACGCCCGGACACCGTGCCGCTCCTTCGACACGGCCGTCGCGCTCGACCGCATCCTGCGCGATCTCGATCGGGCGGGCGCCCCCGTGCCGGCGGATTTCGACGCCGGGTCCGCCGAGGCCTGCGCCGCGATGCTGACCCGGGCCCTGGCGTCCGGACTGGATATCGACCCGTGGTCGGCGGTCGTCCTGGGTACCGAGGTGCTGCCGATGCGGGCCGGCACCGAACCACGGGCCCTGCGCCCGGTGACCGCGGCCGACTGGCGGACCGGCGCGCGCTGATCCCGGTATGGACCGACGAGCGTGTCAGCGGTAATCGGCCACCTGCGAGAATTCGCGAATGCACATCGCGATCGGCCTGGTTGTCCTGGTGGCCTCGGCGGCGGCCGTGGCGGCGCTGGCGCGCCGGGCCGGCATCTCCGAGCCCCTCGCCCTGACCTTGGCCGGGGTGGCCGCGTCGTATCTGCCGTTCGTCCCCGAGGTTCATCTGGAACCGGAAGTCGTGCTGCTCGGTCTGTTGCCGCCGCTGCTGTACACCGCGGCGATCCGCACCTCGCTGGTGGATTTCCGGGCCAATATCGGCGCGATCGCGCTGCTGTCGGTGGGGCTGGTCCTGTTCAGTACGTTCGCGGTGGCCGCGGTGGTCTGGTGGCTGCTGCCGGTGCCGTTCGCGGTGGCCGTGGCGCTGGGCGCGGTGGTGGCGCCGCCGGATGCCGTGGCCGCGACCGCGGTGGCGCGGCGGATCGGGATGCCGCGGCGGATCGTATCCATTCTCGAAGCGGAATCGCTGTTCAACGACGCGACCGCGCTGGTGGCGTTGCGGACCGCGATCGCGGCGTCGGCGGGCGCGGTATCGGTGTGGAACGCCGGCGGCGATTTCCTGCTCGCGGCGGGTGGCGGCGCGGTGGTGGGGATCGCGGTCGCGTACGCGCTCGCCCTGCTGCGCCGGCGGATCACCGACCCGGTCCTGGATACGACCCTGTCCTTCCTGGCGCCGTTCCTGGCCTATCTGCCGGCCGAGGAGATCCACGCCTCCGGCGTGATCGCTGTGGTCACCTGCGGGATGATCCTCGGGCACGGGGCACCGGTGTGGCAGAGCGCGGCCTCGCGTACCGCCGAACGCATCAACTGGGGCACCGTCCAGTTCATCCTGGAGAGCGCGGTGTTCCTCATCATCGGGCTGCAGGTGAACACAATCGTCCGGGACGCCTGGGCGAGCGGGCTGGACCACGGCACCCTGATCGTCACGGCGATCGCGGTCCTGTTGGCGGTGATACTGGCGCGACCGGTCTGGATCTTCGGCTACGCCCTGTGCCAGCGGATGTTCGGGCGGTCCCCGGCGCCCGCGGCCCATTCGACGGTGGTCTCCTGGGCCGGGATGCGCGGGGTGGTGACCCTGGCCGCCGTGCTGCTGCTGCCCGCGAACACTCCCCAGTTGCCGGTACTGAAACTGCTGGCCCTCGTCGTCGTCGCGGGCACCCTGCTGCTCCAGGGCACCTCGCTGTCGTGGCTGGTCCGAAGGTTGCGGCTGCGGGGGCCGAGCCGGGCCGAGGACGCGCTGCAGAAGGCGAATCTGCTGACCCAGGCCGCCAACGCGGGACTCGCCGCGCTGGACACGGCGATCGGTCCCGACACTCCGGAGGAGGTCGTGCGCTCCCTGCGCGACCGGGTCACCTGGCGGACCAATGCCGCCTGGGAGCGGCTGGGCCGGCCGGAGTCCGAGCTGGCGACCCCCACCGCCGAATACCGCCGGTTGCGGTTGGAGATGTTGCGGGCCGAACGGGAGACGGTGCTGCGGGTCCGCGACTCGGGTGGGGTGGACTACGAGATCCTGCAGCACGTCCTGGCCCGGCTGGACCTCGAGGAATCCATGATCGACCGGTTCGACGAGGGCGACGAGGAAGAGCGGCCCGAGCCGCTGGCGGTCCCCGGCGGCGCGGCCGAGGACTGCGCGCATCTGCGGACCGCCCCGCTGGTGTGCGAATCCGACGGGCCGGACGTGTGCGCGCAGTGTGTGGCGGAGGGCCTGACATGGGTACATCTGCGCATGTGCCTGACCTGCGGGAATATCGGCTGCTGTGATTCCTCGCCGGGGAACCACGCGGCCGGGCACTACACGTCGACCGAGCACCCGGTCATGCGCAGTGTGGAGCCCGGTGAGGCGTGGCGCTGGTGCTACGTCGACGAACTCTTGGGCTGACCTCGGCCCATCGCCGCGTGGCCGTCACCGGGCACGACCGCGGCCGCCGGAGATCCGGCATCGCGGACGGCGCACCGGAGCGTGCCGGATTCCGGGATCACGCCATGGCCGGCGACCGGGGTGATCAGGGGCGATTCCGGCAGCCGCCGCCCAAACAGGGGAGCGGGCGGCGGCTACGGCGGGCGGGCCGGCCGCTGTCGGTGGCCTGCGGCAGTATGGGCGCCATGTCGACAGCACCGGGCAGCACCATGGGCGGGGCCGGCGAAGTCGCCGGCGAACTACGGGGGAACGCGGAGGCGCTGCTGCGCGAACTCGCCGGGCCGGGCGCCCGGCTGCGGGAGGACCAGTGGACCGCGATCGAAGCGCTCGTGGTCGGTAAACGTCGGGCCCTGGTGGTGCAGCGCACCGGCTGGGGTAAATCGGCGGTCTATTTCATCGCGGCGAAGCTGCTGCGCGCGCAGGGGCGCGGGCCCACCGTCATCGTGTCGCCGTTGCTGGCCCTGATGCGCAACCAGGTCGCCTCGGCCCAGCGGGCCGGAGTGGTCGCGGCGACCATCAACTCGGGCAATGTCACCGAATGGGACGAGATCCATCAGCAGGTGGCGGCCGGTTCGGTGGATGTGCTGCTGGTCAGCCCCGAACGACTGAACAACCCCGACTTCCGGGACCAGGTGCTGCCCCGGCTCGCCGCCGATGCCGGTCTGGTGGTCATCGACGAAGCGCACTGCGTGTCCGACTGGGGCCACGATTTCCGCCCGGACTACCGCCGCATCCGCACGCTGATCGCGGATCTCGGCGCCGACGTACCGGTTCTGGCCACCACCGCCACGGCCAACGACCGGGTGGTGACCGATGTGGCCGGGCAGATCGGCACCGACACCCTGGTCCTGCGCGGGGACCTCGACCGTGAGTCGCTGCATCTGTCGGTGGTCCGTTTCGACGACGCGGTGGAACGCACCACCTGGCTCAGCGGTCGGTTGGACCGGTTGCCGGGTTCCGGGATCGTCTACGCCTTGACCGTGGCCGGTGCCCACGACCTCGCCGATGTGCTGAATTCGCATGGCCACAAGGTCGCCGCCTACACCGGCCAGACCGACCCCACCGAACGGGAAGCGCTCGAGGCCGCGCTGCTGAACAACGAGATCAAGGCGCTCATAGCCACCTCCGCGCTGGGTATGGGCTTCGACAAGCCCGACCTGGGTTTCGTCGTCCACGTGGGTGCGCCGTCCTCGCCGATCTCCTACTACCAGCAGGTCGGCCGCGCCGGGCGCGCGACCGAACGTGCCGAGGTGGTCCTGCTGCCCGGCCCCGAGGACACCCGCATCTGGAGCTACTTCGCCTCGGTCGCCTTTCCCCGCGAACATGTGGTCCGGTCGGTCCTCCAAGCGCTGGACCGGGAGCGTCCGCAGTCCACCGCCGCCCTGGAACCGCTGGTCGAACTGAACCGCTCCCGGCTCGACATGGTGCTGAAGGTGCTCGATGTGGACGGCGCGGTCCGCCGGGTGCGCGGCGGCTGGCTCGGTACCGGCGAGCCGTGGACCTACGACGCCGACCGGTACGAACGGCTCGATGCCGCCCGCACGGCCGAACAGCAGGCCATGCTCGACTACCAGCGCACCACCGGCTGCCGGATGGAGTTCCTGCGCCGCCAACTCGACGATCCGGCGCTGCTGGCCGCCGCGCCTGGTACCGGCGCCTGCGGCCGCTGCGACAACTGCACCGGCGAGTATCACGAGACCGCCGTCGACACCGCGGCGGTGGCCGCCACCCGGGCCCGGCTCGACCGGCCCGGTATCGATATCGCGCCGCGTAAACAGTGGCCGACCGGGATGGCGAAACTGGGTGTGCCGCTGTCCGGCAAGATCGCCGAGGGCGCCGAGACCGGCCGGGTGCTGGGCCGGCTGAATTCGCTGGGCTGGGGCCGGCGGTTGCGCCCGGTCTTCGACGGTCCCGACGGCCCGGTTCCCGACGAGGTGGTCGACGCGTGCATTCCGGTCCTGCGGGAATGGGACTGGGCCGTCCGGCCCACCGCGGTACTGGCCCTGGAATCGGAGACGCATCCGGTCCTCACCGGGTCGCTGGCCGAACGCCTCGCCGTGATCGGCCGGCTGCGTAACCTGGGCACCCTGCGCATTCGTCCGGACCGGCCACCGGTATCCGCCGTCAACTCGGCCCACCGGGTCGCCGCCCTGTACGACGGGTGGGAGATCCCCGACCTCGGCGCGGCGGACGGTCCGATCCTGCTGGTGGATACCCTCACCGACACCGGCTGGACCTTCACCCTCGCGGCGTGGGCGCTACGCCGGGCGGGCGCCCCGGCGGTTCTTCCGTTCGCCCTGGCGACCCCGGCCTGATCGGTGCGACCGGGTCGTCGGCCGCGCCCGAACCGGCGACACGCGACAGCGGGTGCGTATCCGGGCCCGGGTGCGGCAGGATCGGTGCGGTGACCACATTGCCCGAGAAGGCCGCCGCATTCCTCGAACTCCATCGCCCCGGTGACCCGGTGATCCTGCCCACGGTGTGGGACGCCTGGTCGGCGGATCTCGTCCAGCAGGCCGGTTTCCCGGCGCTCACGGTCGGCAGCCATCCGCTCGCCGATTCGCTCGGCAAATCCGACCACGAGGGTATGGCCTTCACCGATGTGCTCGGCCGCGTCCGGGAGATCACCTCCGCGGTGGACGTGCCGGTCTCGGTCGATCTCGAATCCGGTTACGGTATCGAGCCGGCGGCACTCATCGACGGGTTGTTGCAGGCCGGGGCGGTCGGATTCAACCTCGAGGACACCGTGCACAAGGAAGGCGGGCGGTTGCGTGAACCGCAGGAGCACGCCGATCTCGTGGGCCGGTTGCGGCAGGCGGCCGACGACAGCGGTGTGCACGTCGTCGTGAACGCCCGCACCGATCTGCTGCTCGCGCCCTCCGGTGATCCGGCCGAACTCGTCGGCCCCGCGATCGAACGGTTGCGGCTGGCGGCCGCGGCCGGGGCCGATGTGCTGTATCCGGTCGGCCGCTACGGGCCGGATGTGCTGGCCCGGCTGTGCGCCGAATTGCCGTTGCCGGTCAACGCGGTCACCGTGCCGGAGCAGGCAGACAAGGCCTACTTCGCGGATGCCGGGGCGGCGCGGGTGAGTTTCGGGCCGTTCCTGCAGGCCGCGCTCGCGGTGGAGGCGAAACGACTGCTGGAACCCTGGAAGTGATCCTGCGGCAGTGAGCGGCGCGGGGCCGGGGCCGGTCAGGATTCCGGTGCCGGCTCCTCGTCGAGATCCACCTCGTCACGGTCGGCCCATTCGATCAGTTGCCGCAGATCGAACACCGCGTCGTCGATACCCGCGTGCAGATCGCCGAGGCGGCGGTACCGGGCGGGCACGGTGGCGACGGTGAAGTCGCGAGGGTGGATATCGTCGATCTCCTCCCAGCCCACCGGGGTGGACACGGTCGCCGCGGGATTGCCGCGGACCGAATAGGCGGCGGCGATCGTATGGTCGCGGGCGTTCTGGTTGTAATCGATGAACAGTTGCGCCGGATCGCGGTCGCGCCGCCACCAGGTCGTGGTCACATCGTCGGGTGCCCGGCGGCGGACCTCTTCGGCGAAGGCCGCAGCGGCGCGCCGCACCTGCTGGAAACCGTGCTCCGGCGCGATCCGCACGTATACGTGCAGGCCCTTACCGCCCGAGGTCTTGGGCCAGCCGACCGCGCCGATCTCGTCGAGCACCTCATGGACGACCCCCGCCACCCGCTGCACCCGCGACCAGGGACAGTCCGGCATGGGATCGAGGTCGATCCGCCATTCGTCCGGACTCTCGGTATCGGCCCGGCGCGAGTTCCATGGATGGAACTCGACCGTGGACATCTCTACTGTCGGACGTATACAACTTCCGACATGGAAGCGACACACACCGCCGGCGAAAGCCGGTTCACGTTCGGTCTGATCTACGACGTGAAACAAGCCATCGAGCGCCACGGATACATCAGCGTGGATTCGGTAGAACTACTGCAATCGCTGTTCCGCCTACTGCACGGGGCCGAAGCATGAGTAACGAACACGTAGGTAAACGGGTCCTCGGCCGTATCCGGCTGTCGCGTGAGGCAGACGATGCCGGAACCTCAGCGGATCGGCAGCGCGAAGCAATCGACGCGTGGGCCCGGATGCACGGCGCGACTGTGATCGGGTGGGCGGTAGACCTCGGGGTATCCGGTGGTACCGACCCGTTCAAGACACCGGAACTCGGTGCGTGGCTGAAGCCTGAGCGGCTGCACGAGTGGGACGTACTAGTGGGCTATCGACTCGACCGAGTATCGCGACGACTGATCCCGTTGTCGTCACTGATCGAGTTCCTACGCGAGCGGGGCAAGTCCCTGGCGTCTACCTCCGAGAGTATCGACCTCAGCACCTGGGCGGGGCGCCTGGTGGCTACGGTGCTGGCGATCGTCGCCGAAGGCGAGTTAGAAGCCGCAACCGAGCGGAACCTCGGGTCTCAGCAGAAAACCCGGAAGCTGGGCCGTCTGCACTCGGGAGTGGTCCCGTACGGGTACCAGCGGGTTCGGTTGGCTGAGGGGGAAACCGTTTATGGGGCGGCTAAAGCCGAAACCGCAGGATGGTACGCGGTGATAGACCCGGATCAGGCCGAAGTGGTCCGGCAACAGATGGTTAAGCCGTTGTTGGCGCACCGTAGCGCCAACGCGATAGCCGCAGACCTGAACATGGCGGGTGTACCAACCAAGTTCACGAACCGCACCCGCAAAGGTGAAGCACACTCCGGGGCATGGGATTCGACCGTGGTCCGTCGCGTGTTGAAGTCACCCACGCTGCTCGGGTACGGGATGCACAAGGGTGAAATCGTCACGGACGACGACGGGGTACCGATCCAACGCGCCGAACCGATACTCACCCGTGAGGAATTCGACCGGGTGCAAGCCGAACTAGGTACACGCTCGATACGTCAGACTCCGGCGGACAAGTCCACGAACCTCCTTACCGGACTAGCGTTTTGCCTGGTTTGCAAGGGTCCGCTGTACCGACAGATCTACCGTAAGCGCGGGATCACGTACTACCGATGCCCTGCGGCACACAACGGCACACCGAAATGCACGTACCGGAACATCCGGGCCGAGACGCTTACCGGACTGCTGGGGGAAACGTTCTTGGAGGAGGTAGGCGACGTGCAACGGCAAGACCGGGTGTTCGTACCCGCCAGTGACCACGCTGAGGCGCTGGAGCGGGTCCGGGTCGCTCTCGCCACGGCGAGACGAGAAAACGAGCTAGGGCTCTATGAAGGCTCGCAGGACGAGTACATAGACCGGGTGCAGCGGCTCGTAACCCGAAAACGGGAGCTTGAGACGCTGCCTGCCGAACCTGCACGGTTCGAATACCGGGATCTCGGTGAGACCTACGCCGAGGCATGGCACCGGATGAATACCGAGGAACGCCGAGCGCTTCTGCTCGACTCGGGTATTCGGCTCGAGGCCAACGGACCTACGGCGTATCCGACGTTCCATCTGTACGTACCGGAAGACATCCGGGAACGAGTCACGAGAGCACAGGGGTAGCGATGGAGTTCGAGACAGCTTCCCCGTGCTTCTTGTACGCGATGGGTGGACCTGAGCGGATAGACGTCTACAGGTCCAGCCAGGTGGAAGACCAAGATGCCTTGCACCGCCCTGTGGCGGACTATATCCGGACTCATGGGCTGGTACTCGCCGTGCACGATGAGCGCCGGGACGAAGACATGATGGGCAACTCTGCCGAGTACATGGTGTTCGTCCCTCCGCGGGTACGTAATGATGTACTTGCGGGAACCGGTGTCTCGCTACCGTGGATTCCCGGCGGGTACCTCACCGAGTCGGGCATCATAGACCCAGCGGGGTAACTACACAAGCACTACACAGCCCCCTGTGCGGCTCCGTGAGAGCCGTTCGGGGGGTTTCGAGTATCAGTTGGGTAGTTTCGTAGGGCTGATTCGCCTACGGGGCCGCTAGGCCCCTTGATGATCGAATATCCTGATAGGCCAGCCTTTCGGGGCTGGCCTAATGAATGTCTATGCGGCCCATCGGGGCCGCTTGAACCCCGGCCGGAGGTAGGCCGGGGTATATATATTCCTTATACGCGTACGCGCGCGTGCGTTCACTCGCTCTCCCGCGCGCAGGAAAGGTATCCCGGGAGTGTCGCGGGGTTTACGGAAGCGGCACGATCCCCGATCGCTCACCGTACTTGAGAGGTCGACTGGCCGCGATCGGCTCAGTGACCCTGGGAGCCACGAAGCTACCGAGATCAACCAAGCTTCATGGAAGCCACAGAAACCGCTCAGCGTGGACGCTAGGGCAAGGGAATTGGCACCTACGGATTGATACCTCGGTTGGGTATAGATAGATTGAGACAGTATCACACCCGAGGTGATTCAGACCCCAGCGTTGCCGAGAACCTGCGAGGTCTGCTGGTCCGTCTCCGTGAGCTTGCCGATAGCGGCAAGGTAAGTGTCCCGCATCAGCTCAGCAATCGCGATCAAGTCGTTCAGCCGGTCTACGGCCTCCACGGCCGCCACGGTCTCGAACTTCTTCTTCATGTCCAGCGCAGACGGCAATCCGCCGTATCCGGACAGGAAGCCCAATGATTCGGCCTGCCGCAATCGGCGGTGCAAGTTGTCTAGCAAGGTCTGGCACTCACTCGCCAGCGCTTCGCCTACACCCTCCTCCATGGTCATCTCGCCATGGATGGCTTGCTGTTTCATCCCCTGCCAGTGCTTGAGCTGGTCTTGCTCGGCCATGGGCCCCCCTTATTTCGGCAGTGCTGGTTCCAGTGCGGTTAGGTACTGCACGGCCAGTCCGCACAGGTCCGCCGGTTTCTCGCCACCGGTTTCGAGCCACGCCGCAGATACGATGAACGACCCTTGCTCGGCTCCGTACGCTGCCCGGCACCTGGTGTCAGCGGTGTTCTTCTCCCTGAACGTGATTCCCGAGTGCCCGGCTATGTCAACCTCGGCGAAATCGGTCAGATTCTCGTTTTGCCGAGTCTCTTCCACCGTGTGGGAGGTCGAATACAGCTCGACGATGTGATTCACCGGGGGTTCGATCGGGTCCCAGCCACAGACACGCCATGACGACGGACCAGACGGCGGATCGGTAATCACCAGCTCGGTGCTCGGGTCGAGACCGGCCGCCTGTAGTGCGGCGTCGGGCAGGTCCCGGCAAACGTTGAACGGCTCGGGCGCAGCGGTAGTGGTGGCGGCTGGCGCTGGTGTGTCCGTAGTCCCCGTGCCGCATCCGGCGACCAGTAGGGAGGCTGCTGACACCGCGCCGACCAGGTATCGGTTCACGTTTCCCCCTGCAACAGTTCCAGCGGTGGTACGCCCAGAGAATCGGCCAGCCGTTCCAGCGACCTCAACGTCATGTTCTGCCGGCCGGCCTCGATACCCGCGACGTACCGCGTGGACAACCCGAGAACATCGTTCGCCAAGCGTTCTTGGCTCAGGCCGAGCCCGTGACGTATCCGGGCCACGTTGGCCCCGACGGTCTTCTGTAGCTCTCCTTCGGCCATGCCTTCATGGTCAACTTCCGGAAGCTCTAGAGCCACGATGTGATCGCTACCAGTAACGATTTGTTGTGGAAGTGATGACAACCGGTAGTGATCAATTCATACTCAGTGGATGACTACGTTCGAGGTATCCGCCGCAAGCGTCGGCAACACAGACGAGTACTACGTCTTCGCCCCGGCGTTCGGCGTCGGACGGTTCTGTCAGGCGTCGCAGA
This sequence comes from Nocardia sp. NPDC050193, assembly GCA_040674215.1. Taxonomy (GTDB): domain Bacteria; phylum Actinomycetota; class Actinomycetes; order Mycobacteriales; family Mycobacteriaceae; genus Nocardia. The sequence continues at coordinate 253,529 of JBFARE010000004.1, forward strand.
TCGCAGCGACAGCCCGGGAGATGATCGCCGCGTGTGGCGCGGCACCCAGCGTGTTCGATATCGAGATCACGCCGAAGCTTCGGAGTGTGTAACCGGGTCTCAGGGCTGTAGTGGGCGGCTCAGCATCACCCGGTACCAGTCAGCGGGGTTGAGGCCGTGAGCGGCCATCGTCGATACCGGGTTATCGGCTCCGCTCGCGTGGAGCCGTCGCCAGTAGTCTCGGAATCCGGTGGGTTGTCCATCCTCCGAGTACAGCCACTCGGAGAACGAACGAAACTCCGGCGGTAGTAACGGTTCCGGGTTCTTACGCACCCGGTTGTTACGCAGGGTGCGAGGCATAGCCCTACTCATTCGTCCTCCACTCCGGCGAAGTTGAGCCGTGCGAGCAACTGCGCCAACAGCGACCGCGCAGACTGAGCCTGCGAGATCAGTGGGTTGATCACCTCTTGGCCCATCGAGCCGCGAACCGTGAGCGGCGCCTTGTTGGCGGCGTCGTCCAACTTCTTGATGACATCGGCTGTCTTGCAAGCGTCGAACAAAATCCGGCGTTTGTGCGGTTCTGAACCGTCACGGGTTGGGGACCGCTTCTTCCTAGAGGAAGATGGTCCCCATCATGTCGAAGCGTTACCCGCCCGAGGTTCGTGAGAAGGCCGTG
>JBFARE010000005.1:0-24099 GCA_040674215.1 Nocardia sp. NPDC050193
TACTCAACACGCTCGCCCTGTTCTACGGTGAGCGGATAACCGGAAACTAGCAGGGTAATTCACCGTTCTGCCCACAAAAATTCCGACACTCCCGGGATTTCCGGTCCATTGTCAGCGGGTGACGAATTCCGGTCCGGAGGCTGCGGTGCGTGGGTAGATTGTGGTGCGCAGCGGAGGAGTCGCGGTGAGGAGCGCCAGGTGGGACAGGATGTCGCGGTCGTTATCGGGGTCGGGGGTATGGGGCGGGCCATCGCACGCCGGGTGGGGGGTGGCCGGCGGCTGCTGATCGCCGATTTCGACAAGGACAATCTGGGCGCGGTGGTCGAGGTGCTGGCCGGGGAGGGGCACGAGGTTCGCGGGCAGCATGTCGATGTCTCGGACGTGCAGTCGGTGGCGGCGCTGGCGGAGGCCGCCGGCGAGGCGGGGCGGGTCACGCATATCGCGCATACGGCGGGGGTGTCGCCGACCCAGGCGGTGACGAAGGCGGTGTTGGAGGTGGATTTACTGGGGACGGCGCTGGTGCTGGATGCTTTCGGGGATGTGGTCGCCGAGGGCGGGGCGGGGGTGGTGATCGCGAGTATGTCGGCGTATATGGCGCCGCTGCCGGACGATCAGGTCGCGGCGCTCGCGTATACGCCGGCGGCGGAGTTGCCGGCGTTGCCGTTCCTGGACCACGAGGCGCATCCGGGGATCGCCTATGCGCTGGCGAAACGGGGCAATGTGGCACGGGTGCAGGCCGCGGCGGTGGCGTGGGGGCGGCGGGGTGCGCGGCTCAATTCGATCAGTCCGGGGGTGATCTCGACGCCGATGGGGCGGCAGGAGCTGGACGGCGAGTCGGGGGCGGCGATGCGGGCGATGGTCAACGCGTCGGCGACCGGGCGGTTGGGGACTCCGGACGATATCGCGCATGCGGCGGCGTTCCTGCTGGACCCGGCGTCGAGTTTCATTTCGGGGGTCGATCTGCTGGTCGACGGCGGGACGGTGGCGGGGGTGCGGGCGCTGGCCTCCGGGAACCTGTCCTAGCGGCCGGTCCCGCGTCCAGCGTCCCGGTCCGGGTGAGGGGAATGGTTGACGCCGCCCGCGCCGACGGATGATGATGCGGCCATCAGCCCCGACGTCCCGGAAGTGAACTGTGCCGCACATCAGAGTCCCCGCCATCCACCTGGGTCCGGAATACGACCCCGCCCTCGCCCGGGGAATCGAGGCGGGGGGCGGTCGGCTGGTGCCGTTGGACGATGCCGAGGCGGTGGTGTGGAAGGGCGGGCCGGATTCCTTCCCCGAGCGGTTACCGGACGCCGTGCGGTGGGTGCAGTTACCGAGTGCGGGGATCGAACGGTGGTTCGCGGCGGGGCTCGTCGACGACGACCGTGTCTGGACCTCGGCGGCCGGCGCCTATGCGCCGAGTGTGGCCGAACACGCGGTGTTGCTGCTCTTGGCCGGGGTGCGCGGGCTGGGTCAACAGGCCCGTGCGCACTCGTGGCGTAAGGCCGAGTTCGAGACGCGGGTCGGGACGCTACACGGGGCCACTGTCGCCATCATCGGCTGCGGCGGGATCGGCCGGGCGATGATCCCGCTGTTCCATGCGTTCGGCGCGCAGGTACTGGCCTCCACGCGGTCCGGGACGCCGGTACCGGGCGCGGTCGAAACGGTGGACGCGAGCCGCAACGCCGAACTCTTCTCGCGCGCGGACCATATCGTGATCGCGGCACCGGCAACGGCCGATACCGCACACCTCGTCGACGCTGAGGCGTTGGCCAGGATGAAACCGGCGGCCTGGATCGTGAACATCGCCCGGGGCTCGCTGATCGATACCGATGCGCTGGTGCGGGCGTTGCGCGAGGAAACCATCGGGGGCGCGGCGCTGGATGTCACCGATCCGGAGCCGCTGCCGGACGGGCACCCGCTGTGGTCGCTGCCCAATGCGGTGATCACCCCGCACCTGGCCAATCCGTCCAACGGTCTGCCCGGCCTGCTGGCCGAGCATGTGCGTGCGAATGTGGAGCGGTTCGCAGCGGGCGAGCCGCTGCTGGCTCTCGTCGATACCGAACGCGGCTACTGACTCTGCCGGGTAGGCGACCCGCGCCCCGGACTTCCGCTCAGATCTCGAGTATTTCGTCGATCGGGCGACGTGGGGTGTCGGCGAGCGGCGCGGCGCGGCGGGAGCTCCAGCCGACCCGCACCATGGCCTGGGGGTAGGCGCAGTCGTGGAGCAGGCCGGTCCTGATCTCCTGTCGCGCGTCCGGCACGCCCAGGGGCTCGGTTTGAATACTGGTGGCCAGCCCCAATTCGGTCGCGGTCAGCAGGAGCGCGCTGGTGGCCTCCCCCGCCCGCAGTTGGGCCCGCCGGTCGTCACGGATGGTGCCGACGACGAGCCATCGCGCGGCGTCCGGTTGGTTCGCCGGGTCGATAAGGGCCGGATCGGCGAAAGTACGTACCGGAATCTCACCGGCCGGGCGCGCCGCGGGAGCGTTCCGGGACGGCACACCGTCGGCGAACCGGTCACGTCCACTCCAATAGGCGATCTCTTCCTGATACAGCCGGTCGGTGGCATGCGCGGCGACCGCCTGCTGCATGGGTACCGTGAGACGGGGCAGCAGGGTGTCGGGAACCTGTCGGACGGCGGCGCCGCGGGCCGATACCTGCACGGCCAGTGACCGCAGATGGCGGGCGGGAATCGGCTTGGGCAGGTAGTGGCGACGGTCGGTGCGGCGTAGCAGGATGGCCGCGGCCAATTCGATGTCTGCGTCGGTGGGCGGCCGGCGCGTGGTCTGGATCGTGGCGAGATGGTCGGGATCGTGGGGGTCCGGGCAATAATCCACGGTGGAAGCCCAGCCGAGCGCTGCCAGGGCCGCGCGCATATGGTGCAGTGCGGCACCACAGCTGACGACGAGCGAGCGCAGCGAGGGATCGGTGACGATCAGCTGCCGGCCGGTATCGGCGAAGAGCTGGATACCGGAGTCTGCGGACCGCCAGCGCCAGGGCTGGGTGTTGTGCACGGACGGCGCTCGGACTGCCAGGCCGAGGGCGAGGTCGGTGGCCTCACGATCCGGGATCGTGGCGGACATTGTGTTTCGTCCTTCCGATGGCAGGCGATGTGCAGATCTTCCGGCTCGTACGACTGTTGGGTGGTCGCAGTGGAGGCGACCCGCCACCGCGGCTCCGCCGGCGCGGCGGCCGGCGCCTGCGGCGTGGATTCCCTGCAACCGAGAGTAGACAGCGGTCCCCTGTCGGCACCACCGGCGGCGATATTTGCCGGACGATATCCGGGACGGCGGCGTGGCGCGACAGCGAATCCTACACGGAGCGGGATGATTCGAGTCCCTGCCTGGTGGCGACAATACATCCGATCATCCTGTTGTGATTCTCATCACACTATAGATGAGTTACCGGATATTCGCCCACCACCCCGACGCCGGCGCGGACGGACACGTTGCGGCCGGTTCTGTTTCCCGGCCCGGAAGCCGGGTAGATCGGCAGTACTCTGGCCTACTACCCCTGGTGACCAGCTGTGACAGATGCGAAACACCGAAGAAAGGGATGCACATCATGCTGCTACGCCGGTTCGCCCGCCCCCTGCTGGCGAGTGCGTTCGTCGTCAACGGAGTCGAAACACTGATGCATCCGGAATCACGGGTGAAGGAAGCGTCGACTCTGGTCCACAAGGGGAAGGAATCGTTGCCGTCCGATATTGCGGGCAACCTGCCCGCCGACCCCAGCACCCTGGTGCGGGTTACCGCGGCCGTGCAGATCGCCGGGGGCGCCCTCCTGGCGCTGGGCAAGGCACCGCGCCCGGCGGCGCTGGCGCTGGCGGCGACCGTGGTTCCGGCGACGGTGACCGAACAGAACTTCTGGGCCGAGAACGACCCCGAGCGCCGCGCGGCGAAACGGACGGCATTCCTCAAGGATGTAAGCCTGCTCGGGGGTCTGATGATCGCAGCGTCGGATACCGCGGGTAAGCCCTCGCTGGGCTGGCGGGGACGCCGTGCTGCCCGCCGGGCCGCCGCCACCGTCGGCGGTGCGCTGCCGGTGGGTTCGTCGGCCCGGAGCGGTACGGGCGAGGCCGTGCGGCAGCAACTGCACCAGGCCGCCGACCGGGGCCGGGATCTGGCGGGTTCCGCGGCCGACCGCGGGGCGGAGCTGGCGGAGATCGCGCAGGAGCGAGGCCCGGTGTGGGCGGACACCGCCAAGAAGCGGGGTGCCGACTGGGCCGATATCGCCAAGCATCGCGGTGCCGAGCTGGCCGGAACCGCGCAGACCCGCGGTCCCGAATGGGCCGCCGTGGCGAAGAGCCGGGCCGCCGAGCTGGCGGACTACACCAAACACCGCGGCAGCGAACTCGCCGAGACGGCGCAGCACCGGGGACCGGAGTGGGCGGAAGCGGCGAAGAGCCGCGCGGCCGAACTCGCCGACTACACCAAACACCGCGGCAGCGAACTCGCCGAGACGGCGCAGCACCGCGGCCCCGAATGGGCCGAAGCAGCCAAGAACCGCGCCGCCGGACTGGCCGACTACACCAAACACCGCGGCGGCGAACTCGGCGCCTCGACGAAGGCGCAACACGCCCAGCTGGCCAAGGCGAAGGCGAAGGCCGACAAAGCGAAGGCGAAGGCCAAGAAAAAGGCCGCGAAGTCCAAACTCCGCTGAATACGCGGCGGCTTCGACGATGCCCGGCCGTACGGTCCGGGCATCGTCACCTCACATCCCGGGGAACTCCAGGATCGGCGGTGGATAGTCCGTATCGAGCCGCCACGGCCGGTGGATCGCCCGGCCTTCGATATCGGCGAGTTCGGGTACCCAGCGCCGCACGTAGTCGCCGTGCGGGTCGTAGCGGTCGGCCTGGCGCAGCGGATTGAGTACCCGGTTCGGACGGGTGTCGTTACCGGTTCCGGCGACCCATTGCCAGTTGAGCTGATTGTTCGCCAGGTCCGCGTCGACCAGCCAGTACAGGAAGTGGCGCGCGCCGGCCCGCCAGTCCACCCGCAGCGACTTCGCGAGAAAACTCGCGGTGATCAGACGGGCGCGATTGTGCATCCACCCCTGTGCGCGCAATTGCCGCATTCCGGCGTCGACGATCGGGATACCGGTATGTCCCTCGCGCCAGGCCTCCAGTGCCTGTTCGTCGTCACGCCAGCGGATATTCCGCGCGCGATAGTCGGCCCATGCCGCGCCGGGCCGGGCCGCCAGCACTTGGTGGTGGAAGTCCCGCCAGGCCAGCTGCCGGACGAACGCGGCGGCGCCCTCGGTGGAATCACCGGCGCGGCGAACCACCTCCCCCGGCGAGAGGCAGCCGAAATGCAGGTACGGGGAAAGCCGCGAGGTGGTGTCGGCGGCCATATCGTCGCCGCCGGACGCGTAGCCGTCGAGGCTACGGGAAAGCCAGTCCCGCAGTATTTTCCGGCCCGTGGTCTCTCCGCCGACCGACAGCTCGGGCGAGGGTTGTCCGGCACCGAGTTCGTCCGGCTCCGGGAGCGACCCCGCGGCGATCTCCGGCAGCCGGAGGCGGCGCGGCGCGTGCAGCGCCGCCCGATGCCGGTCACTGGTCCAGCGCCGCAGGTAGGGCGTGAACACGGCGAAGTGATCATTGCCGGCGGGCACCAGGTCTCCCGGCGGCACCACGGTCAGCGACGCATTGTGGACCCGCAGTTCCCGACCGTCGCGGGCCAGCCGGTCCCGCAACCGCCGCTCCCGGAAGCGGCTGTAGGCGCTGACATCGGCGGCGATGTGGACGACCGGCGCGTCCACCGTCTCCGCCACCCGCGCCGCCTCCTCGGCGACGTCTCCGGCGCGGACGATCAGACCGCCGCCGAGCGCACGGAGTTCGTCGTCGAGTTCACGCAGGGCGGCCGCCAGGAAATGCGCGCGATTGGGTGGGCAGGAACGACCGGACAGGAGGGCCTCGTCGAGGACGAAGAGCGGGGCCACCGTGGCGGCCTCCCGGTGCGCCGCGGTGAGCACCGGGTTGTCCCGCACCCGCAGATCGCGGGTGAACAGGGCGACCGCCGCCGTGGTCACGTGAACCAGACCAGGCAGAACGTATGCCCGACCGGGTCGGTGTAGACCCGGAATGTCTCTTCCGCGTGGACGAATGTGGCGCCCAGCGCCAGGACTGCCGGTTCGGCGACCTCCACATCGCTCACCAGCACATCGAAGTGGACCTGCTGTGAGCCGGCCGGATCCGGGAACCGGGGCGGCCGGTACTCCGGCGACAACTGGAATGCCAGCCGCCGGCCCTGCGGGTCGACCATGGCGACCCAGGTGTCGTCGCTTTCCGCGCTCACCACTTCCCCACCGAGCAATCCGAGATAGAACTCGGACAGCTTCCGCGGATCCGGGCAGTCCAGTACTACCGTCCGCAATCCCTGTACTCCGTCGGCCGCCATGATCGGGCCCTCCTTCCGCACGTGATACCGATTGCGTACCCGGGCCCTTGTCGGGAAAACCGGCACGCACTGCGCGCCGAGTGTAGGGCGGGGGCCCGGGGCGGGAGGGGAATGCGCGTCAGCGCGTCGGGGGCGGCACCTCTTCGTAGACCTCGCCCACGGCGCCGGCGAGCAGCCGGTCGGTCATCTCCTGCTTCAATACGGTCAGCCGGGCGTCGTCCGCCGTGTCCCGGTCGCGGCGCGCGCCGAGTTCGATGAATTCGGCGGTGACGAATCCCGCGTCCCGTAAGCGCAGCAACACGGTCCGGTCACGGTAGGTGAATTCCCAGACGTAGCGGGCGAGGACGGGCCCGCGCTCGGTGGCCGCGAGTTCGGGGACGACGGTGAAGCGGTCGCCGGTGACCGCGCGCAGCGCCATCTCGGTCGCGTCCCGGCCGCCCGGTCCGGGGAAGGCGGTGCGGACCGTCACCTCCCGGCGTTCGACGGCGCCGAGCAACGAAACAGCATGCCGCACGGCGCAATACGCGTGCGCGACGCCGCCAGGAAACCCGGTGCCGTGATATTTCATCAGATCGGCGAACGAAAGTTCGATCGGCGTCCCCGATTCCAGAACTGTCAGCATGTCTTCTCCTTCTTCCGGGTGGCCCAGAGCAGTGCCGAATAGAGCAGTTGCGTCGCTCCCGGCATGAACCCGGAGCCGTGGTGGTACACCGGGTCCATCGTGGTGACGAGCAGCCTTCCCGCGGTGGAACTCTCGTCGATGTAGAGGACGGAACCATCGCGGACACCGTCCTCGGTGTGCAGGTCGACCAGGCTCACCGCGCCCGGTGGCGGTTCCAGCACGCCGTGGTAGTGCCAGATGACCGCGCGGTCGGCGAAGAACTCCCAGGCGGGATGGCCGGGGGCCTGTTTCCGGAGCCGGTGGTCCTCGCCGGTGCGCCACCACCAGAACACGGTGGGCCGCGGTTCTTCCCGGACGCCGGGCAGCCACTGCCCGGCGTGGTTCTCGCCGAAGACGAGCACGGTCGCACCCCGGTCGAGGCCGGCGAGGACGGTATCGGACCACCGCCCCAGCAGATCGGGGCGGAGGCGGTCGGCGACCATGATCACCTCCGCCTCGCCGATTTCCGCCAGGGCGCCGGTGCGCACGTGCACCGGCCGGATCCGGTAGGGCGCCAGGGCGGGATCGGCGAGGGTGGCCAGCTGGGCGTGGCTGCCGCCGTGCAGGAAGGCGATACCGCGATCGAGGTCAGTCATCAGCGCCTTCCAGCCAGTGCAGGAGTTGCGGGTGCAGCCGCGCAGTACCGCGGTCGGCGGTGGCGAACTGGAGCAGATCGTTGCCGCCGTGGACCAGGACCCGGCCCGCACCGAGTGGGTAGTCGTAATCGATCGGTGCCCGGGTGCGGCCGATGGTGTGGACGACGCGGGCGTGCTCGGGCAGATCCGGATAGCAACCGCGCCCGTAGAATCCGGCGACACCGATACGTTCCAGTTCCGCGAATGGGACGGGTCCGTGGGTGCCGGTGTTGTAGAGGAACGACTTCGGATCGGTGCCCGCCCACACCGGGTGTTCGGTCACCCGCGTCAACGCGAGATCGCGCGGGTTGCGGAACTCCAGCTTGCGCCATCTCGTCAGCCCGTCGAGGAACAGCCGCTGCACATGCCCGTTCACGACGATCCGTCCGCCGCGCGTGACGAACGAATCGAGCAGTGGGCGCTGTCCGGCCAGGTATTCCTGGTCCACATCGCCGGTCAGGTAGAGACCGGTGACCTCGCCGGTGCACTCCCCCGGCAGGTCGTAGACGTCGACCTCACGGAATCCGTCGACGCACTCGCCGCCACGCGGGGCCATCACGGCTTTCAGTACCGTCACGAGATCCCCCGTCCAAAATCCGGCACCGTGAGCCGCCGGACCGCGCTGGGTGTCTCGATATCGGCGGTCACGATCGGCACGCCGTACATCTCCGACAGCAGGGCGCCGGTGAGCAGTTCGCGGGTCGGGCCGAGGCGCTGATCGTCGGCGGCGACCATCAGCATGGACCGTTCGGCCACGTGCAAAGCGTGATCGGGATGGTGGGTGGTCATCACGACCGCCATTCCCTCGTCGGCCAGCGCGCGCAGCACGGCCAGCACCTCGGCCTGGTTGCGCAGGTCCAGGGCGGCCGCGGGTTCGTCGAGCACGATGGTGTCGCAGTCGGAGACCAGCGCCCGGGCGATGAGCACCAGCTGACGCTCGCCCCCGCTGAGCGCGGTGTAGTCGCGGTCGGCGAGGTGCGGTACGCCCACCCGGCGCAATGCCTCCCGGGCCGCGGCGCGATCGACGGCCGTGGGGGTGCTGTACATCTTCACGGTGCGGGCCCGGCCCATGAGGACGATATCGAGCACCGAGAAGGAGAACACGACCGAATGACTCTGCGGGACATACCCGACCGGTCCGGAGGATTCGACCGAACCGGAGGCCGGCCGGATGAGACCGGCCAGGCATTTGAGCATGGTGGTCTTACCGCGTGCGTTCGGTCCGAGCACGGCGAACACCTCGCCCGCGGCGGCACGGGCCGACACATCGCGGAAGATCCACGGCCCCTTGACCGAATAGCGGTAGGAGAGCGATCTAGCCTCGAGCATCGGCACCCCACAGGCGGGAACGGTTGCGGATCAGCAGCACCACGAAGAACGGGGCGCCGATGATGGCGGTGAGGATCCCGATCGGGATCTCGGCGGTGCTCAGGGTGCGCGAGAGGGTATCGATCGCGGTCAGATAGGCGGCCCCGAGCAGCGCGCTGACCGGCAGCACCATCCGGTTGTCGGTGCCGACCATCATGCGCACCAGATGCGGGACCACCAGGCCCACCCAGCCGATCACCCCGGCGACCGAGACCGAACCCGCGGTGATCAGCGCGACGCACAGCAGCAGGAAATTGCGCAGCCGCGTGGGATTCAGGCCGAGTGCGGTGGCGTCCTCGTCGCCCATGGCGAGGATGTTCAGCCGCCAGCGCAGGGCGAGCACCACCAGGCCGGCCGCCACGATCGGGATCGCGGCGGTGAGCACCTCGAGGTAGGTCGCCGTCGCCAGCGAACCCATGAGCCAGAACACGATCGAGGGCAGTTCGCTGTAGGGGTCGGCGATATAGGTGATGAACGAGACCATCGCCTGGAACATCGCGCCCACCACGGTGCCGCCGAGCACGATCATCAGCAGCGGCGCGCCGGGTACCGCCCGGGCGATCGCCACCACCAGCACCAGCGCCAGCACACCACCCAGGAAGGCGCCGCCGACCAGTGCGGCACCGCCGAATCCGGCGAGCAGGATCAGCACGCCGCCGAAGGAGGCGCCCGAGGACACGCCCAGCACCTGGGCGCTCGCCAGCGGATTGCGGAACACGGCCTGCATGACCGCGCCGGTGAGCGCCAGACCGGCGCCCAGCAGGATCGACAGCAGCACCCGGGGCAGCCGCACATCCAGCACCACGGTGCGTTCCTGCGCGTACCAGGTCTGTTCCAGCGGAAACACCTGGCCCAGCAGGATCCGTACGATCTCGTTCGGCGGCACGGTGTAGCGGCCCACCGCGAGCGCGGCGAGAGCCACCACGATCAGCAGGACCAGAAATCCAGGGATCGCGAGCAAGCGCCTGTCGAAGCGCGCGCGGCGCGGCGCCGGAGCTTCCGGCGCCGCGACCGCCGGGTCAGCGGAGGAACTGGTCATAACCCGCGGCGTCCTTGTTCAGGTCCAGGCGCAGCACCTGATCGATCTCCTCGTCGGAGATGCGGTACGCGAACAGGTCATCGAAGGCGGCCCGGATCTCGGCGCGGAACTGCCCGTCGCGCGCGGCCGGGTACAGGATCCGGTGCATCCACTGCCACATCAGCGGCGATTCCGCGCTGGGCACCTGCCACCGGTAACCGCCGAGCGGGGTCTTGTAGACGCGCTTGTTCTGCACCGCGCCGACACCGGACAGCCGGGGATCGGCGTAGATATCGGCGGGTGTGCTCTGGTCGAATCCGCTGAGCATGATGACCTCGGGGTTCCAGGCCAGGATCTGCTCGGGGCTCACCTGCCCGGATTCGGAGACGAAACCCTTGGTCACCAGGTCGGCGCCCACGAGGTCGAATTGGAAGCCGTCGTAGCCCTTGGCGCTGGTGGTGCTGTAGGTGTCGCCGGTGCGAGACAGGATCATCGCGCGGGGCCGCGGGGTCGTCTGCGCCGCCACCTGCGCGCGCATCTCGGCCTGTTCGGTGCGCTGCCAGTCGACGAGTTCCTGGCCGCGTTCGGGCTTACCCGCGATCTGCGCGAACAGGGTGATCCACTGTTCGAGATCGTCCTGCGTGCCGTACTTCAGGCCCACCACGGGGAAACCCGCCGCCTCGATCGGCGCGGTGACCTCGGAGCCCCGGTCGCCCCACTGCACCACCACATCGGGGTCGAGTTGCAGCAGGGTTTCCACGTTCGGCACGAAATCGTTGCCCGCGACCACCGCCGAATCGGCCGAGCCGGGGAACATGGTGGCGAACATGCCGCCCCGGTTCGCCACCAGGGTCGACTGGTTGATGCCGACGATACGGTCGTAACCGCGGTCTACCGCGGCGAAGATGGACGGCGCCGGCATCACGGTGAACGCCACCTTGTCCGCCGGACCGTCCAAAGTGACGGTCTCACCCCGCTGATCGACGAAGGACAGCGTGCCGGTGGCGGCCGCTTCCTCGGTCTGCGCGTCCCGGGTCGAACACCCGGCGGTCAGCGCGAGGGCCCCGATCATGCCGGCGACCATCCATCGCCGTGGCGGCAAACTCCGCTTCCACCGCCGTGCACGCTGCATATTCGATGCCATGCGCTCTACCGTCCTGCCTCTGAATCGTACAAACAGGATTCAGGTTAGCCTTACCTATCAGACGGTGTGAATCAGGGGTGGCTCACTTATCGGCCGACACTCCTGCGCTCCCGCCGCTGTTTCGCGAGTTCGGCGGCGGGCGCGGGGTGCGGATCGCCGCCGAAACCGCTGGGCCACCACACCTTCGGGCCCACCAGGGCGAACAGTGCGGGGATGACGACGGTGCGCACCAGGAAGGTGTCGAGCACGATGCCGATGCCGACGATGATGCCGAGTTGGGTGAGCGTGATCAGCGGCAGCACACCCAGAACGCAGAACACCGCGGCCAGGACGATTCCGGCACTGGTGATCACCGCGCCGGTCGCCGAGACCGCGCGCACCATACCGTCGACGGTGCCGTGGCCCGGCGTCTCTTCCCGGGCCCGGGTCACCAGGAAGATCGTGTAGTCGATACCGAGTGCCACCAGGAAAAGGAATGCGAACAGCGGCACCGTCGTATCCAGCGCGGGGAAGCCGAAGAGATACGTGCTCACCAGGCTGCCCAGCCCCAGCGCGGCCAGGGCGCTCAGCACGGTGACGCCGATCAGCAGGACCGCGGCGGGCAGCGCCCGCAGCAGGACGAGCAGCACCGCGAAGACCACCACCAGGATCAGCGGGATCACCAGCAGCTGGTCGTGCCGGGCGGCGTCGCGGGTGTCGAGCGCTTTCGCGTCGCTCCCGCCCACCATGGCCTCGGCGCCGGGTATTCCGGCCAGCGTGCCGCGCAATTGTTCGATCGTCGTGTAGGCCACCTCGGATTCGGGCGCGGCCTCGAGGGTGACAATCCACCGGTCCATCCCCGCGTGTCCACCCCCGGGCAGCACAGCGGAGACACCCGGGGCGGCCTCCAGCGCCGGACGGACCGTCGCGGCGGCGTTACGCCGGGCGAGCACGACGGTCGGATCCGAAGCACCCGAGGGGAAATGGGCGGCAAGGGTATCCAGACCATCCACCGATTCGGCCCGGACCCGGAACTGCTCGGTCTGCGACAGCCCGATATCCGCACCGGTAAGACCCGCCGCGCACACGGCCAGCAGCGCGATCGCCCCGCCGGCGACCACGGCGGGCCGGGCCACCACCCGGGTGGCGATCCGATGCCACACACCGTGCGCCGCGGTACCGTCGGCGCTCGCGTGCGGAACGAAGGGCCAGAAGACCTTCCGGCCGCACAGGGCCAGGGCGGGCGGCAGCGCCAGCAGGACGAAGACCACCGCGACCAGCAGGCCGGCGGCCGCCATCAGACCGAGCGAACGAGTATTGGGCAGTGTCGCGAGCAGCAGCGTGCACAGGGCGAGCACCACGGTCACATTGCTGGCGAGGATCGCCGGCCCGGCGCGCCGGACGGCCTGGCGCAGCGCGTCGCGGTGGTCGCGGTGCCCGTGCAGCTCGTCGCGATAGCGGGAAACCAGCAGGAGCGCGTAATTGGTGCCCGCGCCGAATACCAGGACACTGGTGATGCCGGCGGTGGAGCCGTCGAAGGAGAGGTCGGTGATCCGGGCGAGCGCTGTGCCGATACTCGTGGCGGTCCGATCGGCGAGACCGATCACCAGCAGCGGCACCAGCCACAGCACCGGTGAGCGATAGGTGACGATGAGCAGTAGCGCGACCACCAGCGCGGTCACGGCCAGCAGGGTCACGTCCGCACCGGCGAATGAATCGGCGATATCGGCGCCGAACGCCGGGCCGCCGGTGATCTGCACGGTGAGACCGGGTGGCGCGTGCTGTGCGGCCACCTGGCGTAACCGGTCGATCTCGGTGGCCAGGTCCGCGCCGTTCAGGTCGGCGGACACCGTCGCACGTCCCAGTGCCGCCTTACCGTCCGGTGCGACCACGAGCGCGTCCGCGGCGGTACCGGAGACCTCCTGAACCGTCTTCGTGGCGGCGGCGCGGTCGGAATCGGTCAGTTCCGCGCCGTCGGTCCGGGTGATCACCAGGATCGCCGGCGCATCCCGGCCGCCGGGGAATTCCGCCACCGCGGCGGCGACCCGCGCGGCTTCGGAGTCGCGCGGCAGCGAGGTCGGCGCCTGGCCCGCATCGTCGTTTCCACCGACGCCCACGATCACCGCGCAGGCGGCGGCGAGGACGGCGAGGAGCAGGACCCACGAGCGGCGGCCGGTGACCACGGTGGCGAAGCGTTCCCAGGCATTCACCCGGCAACTATTTCAGAAACTGAAATAATCGGCAAGGCCGACGCCCCCGGCACCTAGACTCTTGCGAGCGGTATCAGGGAAAGGACAGCGCAAGTGAGAGACGAACCCTCGGCGGAGACGGACAGTACGACCCGGACACACGCCGAAACCGAGATCGCCACCGATATCCGCGCCCTGACCGCGGTGTCCGAGCAGATCGGGCACCTGTTCGCCCATTCGCACGCCCTGCGCAGCACCGATTTCCGCGCGCTCATGCACATCGCCACCGCCGAGGCCGAGGGCCGGCCGCTCACCGCCGGACAACTGCGCGAACTCATGGGCCTGTCCCCGGCCGCGATCACCTACCTGATCGAACGGATGATCGCCTCGGGCCATATCCACCGCGAGACCGATCCCGGCGACCGCCGGCGGGTGCTGCTGCACTACTCCGACCACGGGATGTCGGTGGCGGAGGAATTCTTCCACCCGCTGGGCCGGCGCACCCGCTCGGCACTCGCCGCCCTGCCCACCGCCGATCTCGCCGCCGCCCATCGGGTGCTCACCGCGGTGGTCTCCGCCATGCGGGACCACCATGCCGCGCTGACCCGGGGAGCAAGCGACCGGTAACCGGACGATACGCCGGAGCCTCGGAAGTTTTCTGCATACTGCCGCCCGGCCGGGGTAGGACGCCCGGGACCCGCGGCGACCTGCATGCTGATTGTCCTGGCTGTGCGCGGGTATACGGCCGGGCAGACAGGAGGTGTGTCATGCCGAAGGAATGGACCGACAAGCAGGAACGGCAGTACGAGCACATCAAGGACTCGGCGAAGGAGCGAGGGGCCAGTACGAAGCGGGCGAAGGAGATCGGCGCGCGCACGGTCAACAAGAACCGCGCCCAAGCCGGTCAGACCAAGACCGCGAGCCGCACCTCGACCCGCGATATGTCACCGCAGCGACGCGGCGGCCTGCGTTCGGGTACCGACAAGCCCAAGGGTCGGACCCGCGACCAGCTGTACAACGAAGCCAAGAGCCGCAATATCAAGGGCCGTTCCAAGATGACCAAGAACGAATTGGCCGAAGCCCTGGGTAAGTAGCGCCCGCCGATGAGCACCACAGCCCGCGCGGCGACCGGCCGCTCCCGGGCGCCGAAACCGGTCGGCGCCGCCGAGTTCGTTCCCGGCGGCGCCGACCTCGGCCGGGTCCGCGCGGCGGCGGCGGACTGCCGCGGATGCGACCTCTATCGCAACGCCACCCAGACGGTGTTCGGCGCGGGACCCGCGCACGCACCTGTGTTCATGGTCGGCGAACAGCCCGGTGACCAGGAGGATCTGCGCGGGGAACCGTTCGTGGGACCGGCCGGGCGGCTGCTGGACCGTGCGCTGGAAGAGGCCGGGTTCCAGCGCGAGGAGCTCTACCTCACCAACGCGGTGAAACATTTCAAGTTCATCGAACGCGGCAAACGCCGGATCCACAAACAGCCCAGCCGGACCGAGGTCGTCGCGTGCTCGGCCTGGCTGGCCACCGAACTGGATCTGATCGCCCCGGATCTGGTGGTCTGCCTGGGCGCGGTCGCGGCGAAAGCGGTGCTGGGCCCGGCGGCCACGGTCGGCTCGCTGCGCGGCCGCACGGTAGAACGCCCGGCATTCTGGGTGACCGGTACGGTGCACCCCTCGTCGGTGCTGCGGGCCCCCGACCGCGATGCGGCGTATGCCGAGTTCCTGGCGGACCTCACCTACATTCACGATTCCGCGCGGCGGTGACCCGCGGCGCGCGGATCACCGGCCCGGCCCCAGATCCAGGCGCCGGGTCACCCGGTCGACCAGGTCCGGGGGCATACCCGGTTCACGGCGGGCGGCCTGCGCTTCCCGCCGGCCGGCCTCGGTCACCTCGGCCCGGATACGCCTGACGGCGACTGTCATCCGCGCCTCCCGCTCGGCGCGGGCGCGCGCGTCCTCGTCGGCCGCTTCCGGATCGGCCCGGGCCAGCCGGCGCCGGATACCTTCCCGCAGCCGCTCATGGAGTTCCTCGGGTACCTGTTCGGCGTCGGCCAGTTCCTCGAGGCGGGCCAGTTCGGCTCGTACCACCCGCTCCCACAGTTGCCGTTCGAGCCGGCGTTCGGCCCGGGTATCGGCGCGCACACCGGTGAGCCGGACGACCAGCGGCAGCGTCGGGCCCTGCACGAGCAAGGTGAACAGGACCACCGCGAATGCCGTGAACAGGATTTCGGTGCGTCCCGGGAAATCCGCGCCCGCCTCGGTCGACAGCGGTATGGCCAGCGCCAGTGCCACCGTGGCGACCCCGCGCATACCGGTCCACCACGTCACCACCGTTTCCCGCCAGGTGTGGGGCTCATCGGCGTCCTCGTCGTGCCACAACTTCTCGCGCAGCCACCAGGTCGTCATCAGCCAGACGAGCCGCAGTCCCACCACCACGGCCAGTACCGCGCCCGCGCCGCCGAGCAGCTGCGGCCAGCTGTTCCCGGTGGCGGCGAGCACCGCACTCAGCTCCAGACCGATGAGCCCGAAGGCGAAACCGCTGATCAGCAGCTCGGTGATCTCCCAGAACGAATTGCCGACCACGCGATAGTCGGCGTCGGCGAATTCGGTGACCGCGTCGGTCAGGTACAGCGCGCACACCAGCACCGCCAGCACCCCCGAACCACCCCAGGACTCCGCCAGACCGTAGGCCGCGAAGGGCAGCAGCAGGCTGAGCGCGACTTGTGCGCTCGCTTCGGCCAGATAGCGGGTGAGTTTGCTCCCCGCCACACCCAGTGCCAGGCCGACCGCCACGGCGACCACGGCCGACACCACGAACTCACCCGCCGCCCGCGGCCCCGAGAAATGTCCCGTGAGCACGGCGTCGACCGCGACCGAGTAGACGACGATCGCGGTGACGTCGTTGAACAGTCCCTCGCCGCCGAGTACGACCACGAGCCGGCGCGGCAGTCCGAGGCGACCGGCCAGCGCGGTCGCCGCCACCGGATCCGGTGGTGCGACGATCGCCCCGAGTACGACGGCCGCCGCCACCGGCAGACCCGGATACCAGGCGTGGAACACCGCGGCCACCGCCGCCACCGTGGCCAGGACCAGTCCGACGGCCCGTAACACGATGGGCTCCCAGCTCTCCGCGAACTGACGCCACGAGGTGCGCCGGGCCGCGGCGTAGAGCAGCGGCGGCAGGACCAGCGGCAGGATGAGGTGCGGCGGAATCGCGATCTGCGGTACGAACGGCAGCAGGGCGAGCGCGACACCGAACAGTGTCATCAGGACCGCCGAGGCGACACCGATCCGCTGCCCGATCGCCTCGGCGAGTACCGCGGCGAACAGGATCACGAAAGTCAGCACCAACTGGTCCATGGGATACCAGTCTGCTGCCACCCGCCCGCTCGGCACGCGCGCAATGCCGGACGCGGACCGATCCGGCCCGGGGGCCCGGGCGACGACGGTAGCGAACCCCGCGCACGTTCCCGCACACGGGAACCGGAAGCAATTGTGACCCAAGCTATCTCGCGGCAAATGCGAAACCGGCCGAATAGTTGTCCCGGCGAATGACTTCGGGGCACACTTTAAGTGACGTCGTTCGACGCGCCGGTCGAACGCGGGGGCGAGGACACAGGATATGAGAATTAGGCCGCGGCAACAGCTGCTGGACCTGTGGCGGGCTGTGCTCGCCTGCTCCTACCGGGGCGGCACCTGGACCTGGGGTGGTCGCGACGGCAGCAATTCGATCAGCGACGCCGAACAGTTGCTGTGTCTGCTGTACCCGGCGACCGAGCTCGAGGCCTTCGCCCTGGACCAGCCCGACGATATGGCGGCCGACGCCCGGCGGGCACTCGACCCCTTCGGCGAGGAGACCCGGATCGGCGGCGCACTGGTGGGCCTGCTCGAGGACTATCTGCGGCGCTACACCGGCCCCGATGGGGAGCCGGCCTTCGCCGCGGGCTCCTACCTGCGCGCGGCCGGTGACCGCCCGCTCACCGAAGAACAGCTCGCGCTGGGGATTGTCGACTCCTATTCCATGTCGCTGAGCCTGTGTATCGCGGCGCTGCGCTTTCTGCGCGGCTTCCAGCGTTTCATCGGCGGTGAGGTGCGGCGCGAGGCACGGCAGTTGAGCGAGCGCATTCCGCTGGTGATCGATGCGGTCGGGATCCGGCTCACCGCCGCGATGGCGGGTCTGGTGCGCAGTTTCGTCATCCACACGCCCGAGCCGAAGTCCGAGGCGGGGCAGGCGATCCTGCATATGATCAACCAGAATCACGCCCCCGCCGACGAGGTGATCCGGCGCCTGTCGGCACGGCTGGAGCGGCTGCGGGTCCAGGCGGCCAACGAGGTCCGGCTCAGCCAGACCGCCGAGGTGGATGTCGCCGACGACGAGCGACTCTTCGAATGCGGCTGGGGCTGGGGCATCGTGCGCACCGCCGAACCCATCGAGTTCGTCCCCGGCGAGGTCGGCCATGCGGCCGGGCACGCCGAACCCCGCCCCTACCTGTACTTCACCGCCGTCGCCCTCGACGGCATCATCGATCTGTCCTCCCAACGCATCCGGGAGCTGGACCTGCTGACCGACGAGCAGCGCAAACTCGCCGATGCCCTGCAGCTGCGGTTCGAACTGGCCCGCAACTACTGGTCGACGGTGGCCCGGTTCGGCGGCGGCCGCTGGCCGCTGGAGGATATTCCCTGGCGCACGTCCGACGGCGAGGAATCGGACTACTTCAGTCTCACCGTCACCGCCATTCTCATCCAGGACCTGGTCTACCGGGACAGCACCGAGGACCTTGCCCGCACGGTGGCGGTTTTCGATCAGCTGGCCCGCCGGGGCCGGATCACCAGCCGCCTCACCGCGGGGGACGCGGCCGCGGTCCTGCACTATCCGGGTGTGCGGCTGGGGCTGGCCGGTAGCGAGGACATCGGCGGCGGATCCGTTCTCGAATGGTATGTCCCGGATTTCGTGACCATGATGCTCAAACGCTGCCTGCAGGCGGCGCGCCTGCGCACCGACGTCGACACCCGGGATCAGCTGATGGCACTCGCCGAAGCGGCGATGGATCATCTCGACGGCCGTATCCAGCGCGAGGGACCGGCGGCCGGTCTGTGGGACGATCCGGCCGCGCTGCTCGGACCGGAGCTCCCGGTCTCCGCCGGGCCCTCCTGGTTCGTCACCGAACGCGTGATGGAGTGCCTGGTGATCGCCTATGACACCTTCCGCGAACCACCGCTGGCCCCCGCGACCATGGTCGCCCGCGCCGTCGACCTGCTGAGCGAGGCCGAACATCTGCTCAACCAAGAGGAGCTCGAGGTCGAAGGCGATGATCTGACCCCGAAACAGGCGGCGGTGAACCGCATCCGGCAATCACTGGACCGGGCCCGCGGTGTGCTGCACGAGCGGCCGGGTACCGCCTACAGTCTGGCCACCCAGGCGCTGATCCAGCTCGACGAACTGGCGTACGCGCGCCAGGACGCGACGCGCTGAGGGGGCCCGGGTGCTCGTATTCTCCACCTCCGACAAGGGCGGCACCGGACGTTCGGTGACCAGCTGCAATATCGCGTACCGGCTGTGTATGTCGGGCCGCAATGTGGCCTATGTGGATTTCGATTTCGGCTCACCGACCGCCGGGGCGCTGTTCGAGATCGGCACGGTCGAACGGGGCGTCGCCGACGGCGGTGTGCACTCCTATCTGCTCGGTCAGACCGGGACGGCGGCCCGGGTCGATGTCGGTACCGCCACCGATCGTTCCGAACTCAAACGGGTCGCCCCGCGCTCCGGGCGGCTGGTCCTGTTCCCGGGCGACGAGGGCGGCGCCGAATTCCTCACCGCCGACGACGCGGTGGTGACCCGCTGCGCCGAACTGCTGGTGGCGCTGGAACAGGAGTTCCGGGTGGTGATCGTCGATCTGAGCGCGGGCCGGTCGGTCGCGCTGGAGATCGCGTTGCAGGCGACCGCGCTCCCGCAGTTGCGCCGCCGGACAGCGCGCTGGCTGATCTTCCACCGCTGGACCCGTCAGCACATCCTGGCGGCGGCCGGGCTGGTCTACGGTCCGCACGGGCTGCTACAGACCGGCGCGGCCTGCGGGCACGAGCCCGACGAACTGCTGGGCTCCACCCGCTATATCCGCACCGCCGTCCCCGCCGCCAATTCGCATCTCACCGCGCAGCGCGCGGCGCAGGCGGCATGGCTCCAGGAACAGGATGTCGCGCTGCGCCGGCTGGCCACCGCCAACCGGCTGGGCGCGACCGCGGTCCTGGGCGCTACGCCGATGGAACCGATACTGCAGTGGCGGGAGCAGCTGATCCTGGACAGCGATGTCAACGCCCATATCGCCAATCACGAAACGGCGCAGGCCTACACCGAACTCGCGCGGCGCCTGGTCGATATCGCCAGCTGGGAGAGGCTCTAGATGCGGGAAAGGCAGGTCTACACCGAGGCCACCGAACAGCCCTGGGTCGCCCCGGTTCCGCTCTCGCATCTGTCGATCGAGGTCGGCCACTTCAATCTCAACGACCTCCTCGGCGATCTCGAGCGGGTGAAGGAGGAATTCCGCCGGATCGTGCCGCTGGTCGCGGCGTTCACCGAATCCGCCCGCATCCGGTTCGGTCCGGACGTCCGGGTCAGCACCTGCTATCTGATCGACGACTACTTCCAGCCCGATACCGATCCCGCGGAAGTCCTCGGCAAACTGCTCACCGCGGCCGACGCGGCCGGGCTCACCATCGACTATCTGGCCCGCGAATCGGGCTGCTGGCAGACCTCGCAGTTCATGGACGGGGTGCCGTTGGGTGAGCCGATACCGGTGGCCGAGATGGTGGCCGCGCGGATCGTCGCCGAACCGGCACCGCCCGATACCGGGCGCCGGCCGCCGACCGCGCAATCCGGCTGGCTGTGCAACGGCCGCCGCTCCTCCGAACACGAACCGGCACAGGCCATGCGCGGGCGCACCTACGAACCGCCCGAGGAGTTCGGCCGCCGCGAGCATTCCATCTTCCTGGACGTGCAGTTGTGGAGCACCCAGCTCGTCGACGGCACCACGGTGACCCGCTGGTCCTGCCCGTTCCTGGCCGCGGTCTGGCATCTGCTGCGGCTGGGCATGCTGCGATATCACGGTTCCGCCATGGTGGATCCGCAGCAGTGGAACGGTGAGCCGTGGCCGCGCCGCTGGCACGAGGTACCGCCGGTCGTGCAGCTCAACCCGGACGCGGCGCCGTTCGCGGCGTATCAGACCCTGTCGATGCTGCCCAAGCGCTATCTGGGTATCGAACACGCGGTACGGTTGGTGCTCGACCATCTCGACCTGGACGAGGACGTGCTCGCGCAGGTCATCGCGACCGGTGCGGCCGAGAACGTGGTGGTCTCGCGCAAGATCAGCGAACGGCTGTCCCACCTGCTACTCGACGGGTCCTGAGATGGCCCCGACCGCGCCCCTGGTCGTCCTCGGCGAGGTACGCACCTGCCTGCTGCCCTCGGCCACGGCGCTGACCCGGGCCGAGGCGGGGGAACTGCTGGCCCTGCTCCCCGGCTGCGGCGTGCGGTGGCGGGAGCGACCGGGCACACTGGGCCTGTCCCCGACCACGGCGGTGGGGGTCGATTGCGATCTCCGGCTGGGTGAGCAGCCGGCCCGGATCGTGGGCACCGTGGCCACCAGTCTCGCACTGGCCGGCGGGCGGGTACTGCAATCCTCGGCGCGCACCCGGGTGGTACGGGCCGCAGAACGCCGCCGCCAGACCTGGTCCCACTATATCAGCCAGAAGGGGGTCACCGAGGTCGTCACCCGGATTCCCGAGCGGATGGCGGCCGGGAACGTCCTGGCCGACGGCTACCTGGCCGCCGCCCCCCTGCCGGAGACCGCCCCGCTGGACCTGGCATCGATCAGTGAACGGCTGCTGGCCCGGGTCCGGGCCGACTCCCGGCTGGACCAGAACCCTCCGGTCCAGGCCGGGACGACCCGCCTGCGCTGGACGGCCCGGGTCGGCGGCAGCAGCGGCCCGGCCGCGACCCTGCATCTGGACGACGACACCGTCCGCTCGGTGCGCCTGATCGTGCGCGACGAAACCGATCTGGAGGCAGCGCAACGGTTCTGCGAGGATCTGGCCGCGCACGATTGGCTGCTGACGGTACTGGCCGACGTGCTCGACGAAGCCGACCGGTTCGCCCCGCACAGCCGCGAACGGATAGATATCCTCGCGCCCGCTCTCGAACATCTGGCCGGCCTGTGGATGCCGGGCGCCCATACGCCGCCGGTACTCCGTGCGCTGTGGAAGGATCTGCAGAACGATCCAGGCTTCTCCCGGCAGTGGAATACGCTGGTGGGCCGGTTACGCGACAATATCGCGGTCGCCACGCTGTCGGCGTTGCGGCACAAGATCTTCGACGCGGAGTGGTGACCCACCCGCACCACCGTACCGACTACATCCGGAACCACTTCCGGACCAGCAGCGCGAAGAACACCGACATCGATACCGCGCCGGTCCACGCCTCGATGACGAAGAGCGTCCGGACGGTGCCGGGCAGGTCCTGCGTATCACCGGGGCCCGGCGGATTCAGGAAACCGGTGACGCCCATGTAGATCGTGTCGTCGACCGCCTGACCACCCACTACCAGGGCCACCCCGGTGAACAGCAGCATTTGCAGGATCACCCAGCCCAGCAGCCACGAGGGCCGGTACCCGTGACCACACAGGAGATAGGAACCCTGGCCGGCCCAGCGCCGCAACCCGTGCGGTAGTCCGCGGGTGTTCGCACGCGCCAGTTGCAGGCCGCAGCGGTCCTCGGCTTCGTCGTCCTCGTTGACCCGGTACAACGCCATGGCGCGGCGGAACGCCAGGGCCGCGTGGGTGGCCAGGCCCACCTCCGACAGTTGCGCGCCGATCGACTCGTATTCCTCGGCGAGCAGCGTGTTCTGGCGGGCGCTGAGGCGCAGCGGGCCGCGGAACTCGACCTCGGCGGCCATGAGCGCGGCCGGTACCGCGCTGGGCACCCGCCAGCCCTCCTCGTCCGGACGTGGGTCGCGGGCCGCGCCGTAGAGGTGCGGGAAGACCAGTGTGTCGGAGTGCCGGCGGCGCGCACTGGGCGGATCGTAATCGTCGAGGACGGCTTCGACGTGCACGGCGAATCTGTCCAGTGACATCCGCTCGGGATGCGCATCGGCATCCAGCTCGGCGGTGTAGGCCGCTGCGTGCCTGGCGATCCGGGTGGAGACCGACGCCACGAACGGCGAGATCTCGCCCATACGAACCAGTTTAGCGTTCAGGGATGGAGCCGGAATTCGTAGAGGTCCCGCGGCTCCCCGGGCCCGAAGTAGCGATCGTCGTGTTCGACGAACTCGAAACCGGCCTGCTTGAACAGGTTTCCGGCGGGATGATTGTCGGGACGGACCGTGAGGTACACCGTGTCGGTACCCAGTTCGCGGCATACGCGCAGGGTCTGGTTCAGCAGCGCGCGGCCGAAACCGGCACCCTGGAACCGCTTGGCCACGGCGAAGGTGAACAGCAGCGCCCGTCCGGACTTCTCCAGGGTGAGCGCGTACCCGATGACGGTGCCCGCGACCTCGGCGACCAGCCATTCCGAGCCGTGCAGGTCGTAGAGCTGGCGCAGCATCAGGTACAGGTACGGTTCGCCGAACACCTCGGCCTCGATGGCCGCGATGTCCTCGAGATCGGCAAAGCGGGCCTGCCGGTACACCGGCTGTGGCGCCTCCGCGATATCCATGTGCTCCCTCGTGCCAGGGCATATGCCGTCCGGTACCAGCCTAGAACGTCGACTCGCCGACCGCGCCAGTGTAGAGCTCGCGCAACCGTTCCGTGATGCGCCACGTTCTATTGTCGGCATACCCGCCGGCGAAGGTCTGTCACAGAAGGCTGGAACCCCGACTTGACCTTAACAATAGTTGAGGATTCAGAGTGGTGTCCGGAGCGGTGCACCCGCCGCCCGGCACACCCCTGGAGGAAATATGGAAATCGCCGCCGCATCCGGCACCGGCACACCCCTGCGTGTCGCGGTCATCATCGGCAGCAGCCGCGACGGCCGCTTCGCACCCGCCGTCGGCGACTGGTTCCTGACCAGAGCTTCGCTGCGCACCGACCTGACATCCACCACCGTCGATATCGCGGACACCGAACTACCGCACACCTTCGGCGCGCCCGCCGCCGGGCTCGCCGGGACCCGGGAGACACTCGCGGCCGCCGACGCATTCGTCGTGATCACCCCGGAGTACAACCACAGCTATCCCGGCACGCTGAAGAACTTCATCGACCTGCACCACGCGGAATGGCAGGCCAAACCCGTGGGTTTCGTGAGCTACGGCGGTATCTCGGGCGGCCTGCGAGCGACCGAGCACCTGCGCACGGTGTTCGCCGAACTGCACGCCGTCACCGTGCGCGACACCGTCAGTTTCCACAACCCGTGGGGGCAGCGGGACGCCACCGGCGCGCTGGCAGCCGGCACAGGCGCCGAAACCGCGGCCGGCACGCTGCTCGACCAGCTCGCCTGGTGGGGTGAGGCGCTGCGTACCGCCCGTGCGGCGCGGCCCTACGCAGCACGCTGAGCTCGGCCACGCCGGCGCCCCGCAGCCCGGTGCCTCCACCGCCCGGCGGCCCCGCATCCCCACGTCTCGGCGGCCCGCCCTCCGGCACCCGGCACCCGGCACCTGGCACCTGGCACCTGGCACCTGGCACCTGGCACCTGGCACCTGGCACCTGGCACCTGGCACCTGGCACCTGGCACCTGGCACCTGGCA